>NZ_JARUXL010000003.1:750851-1030221 GCF_031451455.1 Caballeronia sp. LZ024
GTTGGTCGGCTGTCCTGTGGGTTTCTTTTTTTTCTGGTTGTTTTTGTGGGGGGCCCCCCCCCCCCCCGCCCCACCCCCCCCCCCCCCCCCCCCCCCCCGCCTGCGCATCAGAACGGATACTGCTTGTAGTTCGACTTGTCGACATCGACCCAGCCCGTTCCGCGCACGATCACGCCCTTGCCCGGACCCTTGCTGACGGTGACCTTCGTGTAGCCCGGCACGCCGAGATCGGCACCGTCGGCGACCGTCTTGCCGTCCACCAGCATCTTCGCCACCTTGTTCATCGCGAGGCCGGCGAGTTTCGGATCCCAGAACGCGATGCCATTGATCGCGCCGCTTTCGAGGAACTTGCCCGCTTCGGTCGGGAGACCCGTGCCGTACACGCAGATCTTGCCGACCTTGCCCGCCTCTTCCACCGCGCGGCCGATGCCGATCACATCCAGCGACGACGATCCCTGGAAGCCCGTGAGGTCCGGGTGCTTGCGCAGCACTTCCTTCGCGACCTGATACGCGCGCTCGCCATCGTTATTCGTTTCGAGCTTCGGCTCGACGAGGTCCATCTTCGGGTACTTCTGTTTCGCGTTGCCGATGCCGCCGTCGGCCCACTGCACCTGCGAGCGGCTGCCAAGCGACCCCACCAGCACGGCCCACTTGCCCTGCGAGTTCATGCATTTGGCAAGGCGTTCGTTCAGGCCCGCGCCATAGGCGGTGTTATCGAACGCTTCGAGGTCGACCATCGTGTTCTTCGCGTTGTCGGCTTCGTGCGTCACGACCTTGATGCCGCGATCCATCGCCTTCTTGAGCGCAGGTTCGAGCGTCGGCGGATCGTAGGGAACGACCGCGATCGCCGTGACCTTCTTGGCGATCAGATCTTCGATGATCTTCAATTGCTGCGCGGCATCTGCGCGTCCCGGGCCGGTCTGATAGACGGTCACGCCCGGATTTTCCTTGCCGAATTCCTTCACGCCGTCGTCCATGCGATTGAACCAGTTGATGCCGGTCACCTTCACCACGGTCACGATGGTTTCGTTGGTCGCGGCCTGTGCGGCGGCAATCGCGCCAGCGGCGAGTGCAATCGCGGTGAGCGCGGTTCCGAGTCGTTTGAGTTTCATGCGATGTCTCCTTTATGGTTCGAATGTGCTGCAAATGTGATGAAGATGCAGAGGAAGAACTAGCGTCCCGTCGATGCGGGCGGCGGCGGCACTTTGGGCGTAGGCGCGGCGCCGCCGATACCGAAGATCGCACGCACGCGCTCGCCGCCTGCGAAGGCGAGCGAAGCGAGCAGCAGGAAGCCCCATGCGCAGTCGCCGAAAAACTGCGAGACGCCGAGCAGGTTAAAGAGGCTCGACAGGAACTGCAACACGGTCGCGGCGAGGAGCACGCAGACGATGCGTCCATAGCCGCCTGCGGGATTCACGCCGCCCATGACGGCGATCAGGATCGCGATCAGCAGATACGAGTTGCCGTAGTCCCACTTCGCGCTCGATGTGTGTGCCGCGCTGATGAGTCCCGCAAGCGAGGCGAGCACGCCGCAGATGCCGTAGGTCACGATCAGCATGCGGGCGCGCGGAATGCCCGCGTAGAACGCCGCTTTCGGGTTCGTGCCCATCAGGTAGAGGCGCAGCCCGAACGGCGTGCGCTTGAGCACCCAGCCGAGCACGAGCACGGCCGCGATGAAGATCCAGAGCGAGATCGGCACTTGCAGGAAGGTGCCGTTGCCGATGTTCGAGAGCGGATCGACGTACTCGACCCGCACCGACGCGCCGTTGCTCAACACCACCGCGATGCCCGTGAAGAGCAGTTGCGTGCCGAGCGTGCAGAGGATCGGCGTGAGCCTCAAGCGCGCGATCACGACGCCGTTGAGCAGACCGCCGAGCAAGCCGACGATGAGCACCACGCCCGTAAAAACGGCGGTGTAGAGCGCGGGCGAATCGTCGGCGACGACGAGCTTCGGCAATATCATTGCGGCGACCATGCCGGACAGGTTCGCGAGCCCCACGCCCGATAAGTCGATGCCGCCGTTGCCCGACACCATCGAAAGCATGATGCCGAGCGCGAGCAGACCCAGTTCGGGCAACTGTCCGCCCATCGACTGAAGGTTGTCGATGTCGAGAAACTGGCCGTTCGAGAGCCAGGTCGCCGCGATCACGACGAGCAGGTTCACGCCGACCAGAAAGTTGAGCTGGCGATCGGCGAGCCACTTCGACGCTTTCATCGCTCAGCCTCCGTTCGCAGCGACGGTTCCGCGCTCGGCGAGCACCGCGTCGATCTCGGCGAGCGCCGGCATCGAAGGGGCCGTGCCCGCGCGCGTCACCGAAAGGCTCGCGAGCGCGCAGCCGAAGCGCACCGCGTCGAGCGCGGATTCGCCGCGCGCAAGCGCCGCCGCGAACCCGCCGGTGAAGCCATCGCCGGCACCGGCCGTTTCCACCACCCGGCCGCAGTCAAATGCAGGCACCAGCACCGATTCGTGCGCCGAATGCAGCAGCGCGCCCTGCTCGCCGAGCGTCACGATCACCGCGCGCGCGCCTTTCGCGAGCAGCGCATCGGCGGCCCGGCGCGCATCGTCGACCGACGCGATCGCGATGCCCGTCAGCGCCGTCGCTTCGGTTTCGTTCGGCGTGATGTAGTCGCAAAGCGGATAGATGTCGGCGGGCAGCGGCAAGGCGGGCGCCGGATTGAACACGGTCGTGACCTCATGCTTGCGCGCGAGTTCGAGGCCGCGCCGCGCGGCCGGGATCGGCTGTTCGAGCTGCGTGACGAACACCGCCGCGTCGGCGATATCGGACTCGATCGCCTCGACGTCCGCGGGACACAGCGTGCCCGCCGCGCCGGCCGCGACGATGATCGCGTTGCCGCCGGTATGCTCGTCGACGAAGATGTGCGCTGCGCCCGTCGACACGTCATCCAGCACCGTCGCGCGCGACGTGATGCCTTCGGCGCGCCAGGTCGATTGCGCGATCTCGCCGAACGCGTCGGCGCCGATGCGCGTGCAGAAGATCACGTCCGCCCCCGCGCGCGCCGCCGCCACCGCCTGGTTCGAGCCCTTGCCGCCCGGCCCCATCGCGAAGGCGGAGCCGGGAATCGTCTCGCCGATCAGCGGCATGCGCTCGGCGCGAAACGCGAGGTCCGTCACGTAGATGCCGAGGATCACTACGCTGCGACGGCTCATTGTGCGGACTCCGGCGCGTCCGGCGCGAGTTCGACGCCCTTCTTGAAGATGAAGCAGCCATAGCCGCGCGCTTCGCCCGTCGCGATCACGCAATAGGCTTGCTTCGCGCGTTCGTAGAATGCGAAGCGCTCGACGGAGGCGAACGGCATCGCGCGGCCTTCGGCATCGTCGACTTCGCGCTGCGCTTCGCGTTGAACGGCGGGCAGCGCACTGGCATCGCCGACCACTTCCATGCGCTCGGCCGGATGATCGACGAACGAATCGAGCGGCATCACCGAGAGCACGGCACGAATCGCACGCGGCGCGCTCGCGCCGTCGATGCGCAGCAGCTTGCCGAGCACGGTCTGGCGCGCGACCGAATCGGCGGGGAAATTGGCATCGCAGATCACGACTTCGTCGCCGTGACCCATCGCGCACAACGCGTGCAGGATGTCGGCGTTCAACAGCGGATCGATGTTCTTCAGCACAGCGTCTCCTCCATGCATGGGCGTGCTTCGTCGTGAAGTCTTCGCCCTTGAGTTGATTGGGTTTCAGTCCCCGTACGGCACCCAGATGTTCTTCACCTGCACTGCCTGGCGCAGGAACGGCAGGCCTTCGCTCGCGGCATCGTGCCAGTCGAACGCGCGGCCGCGGTCCACGAAAGTGCGCTTCAGGTTGCCGACCGATTCGCGCTCCGCCATCGACGAAAATTCAGCGCCGTTGAAGCACCACAACGCGTCGACATCGTCGTGCTGCGCGAGCGTCTTCGCAAGCGCGAGCGACTCGCCCGTGACGATATTGAGCGCGCCGCCCGGCACGTCCGAGGTCTCGACGACCTGATAGAAATCCGTCGCCATCAGCGGGCAGGTTTCGCTCGGGACGGCCACCACGCGATTGCCGAGCGCGAGCGCCGGTGCGACGAGCGACACGAAACCGAGCAGCGGCGCTTCATCCGGACACACCACGCCGATCACGCCAAGCGGCTCGTGCATCGCGAGCGCGACGCCTTGCAACGGCGGCGCATGCACCGCGCCATCGAACTTGTCGGCCCACGCGCCGTAAGTGAAAAGACGCGTGATCGACGCTTCGACTTCGCGCGCGGCATCGCGTTCGCTCGCGCCCGTGCGCGTGACGAGCTGGCGCACGAATTCCGCCGAGCGCGCCGAGAGGTTCTCGGCAAGGTAATACAGCACCTGCGCGCGGTTGTGCGCGCTCGCGCTCGACCACTTTTGCGCGCCGCGCGCCGCGGCGACCGCATTGCGAATGTCTTTGCGATTGCCTTCGCCCACTTCGCCGACGATCGCGCCGGAAGGCGCATGCACGAGCCGCGAATAGCCGCTGTCCGGACGCGCCTGCTTGCCGCCGATGAAGAGCTTCGCGGTGCGGTCGAGCGCGCTCACGTTCGCATCGGATGACGCTTGCGTTTCGTTGGTGCGCGCGTCGGCCGTCTTGCGAACCGGAAGTCTGCTCCACGCGCGCGGCTGCAAATATTCGTAGATTCCCTCGCGTCCGCCTTCGCGCCCGAAACCCGATTCGCGATAGCCGCCGAAGCCGACAGCCGCGTCGAAGAGATTGGTCGCGTTGATCCACACGACGCCGCACTGCAAACGCGGCGCGACGTCGAGCGCCCGGCTGATGTTTTCGCTCCATACGCTGGCCGCGAGCCCGTAGCGCGTGTTGTTCGCGAGCGCGACCGCTTCTTCGGGCGTGCGAAAGCTCATCGTCACGAGCACCGGGCCGAAGATCTCTTCTTGCGCGAGCGTCGATGCGGGCGCGACGTTGGTGACGAGCGTCGGCGGGAAGAACGCGCCGCCTTCGGGCAACCTGAGACTCGCCGGCTGATGGATCGCACAGCCTTCGCTTTCGCCGAGCGCGACCAGCGCGCGGATGCGTTCGAGCTGCACGGTATCGACGATCGCGCTCATGTCGATGCCCTTGTCGAGCGACGGCCCGACGCGCAGCGTTTCCATGCGGCGCTTGAGCTTCTCGACGAAGCGCGCCTCGATGCCTTCCTGCACGAGCAGCCGCGAGCCGGCGCAGCACACTTGCCCCTGATTGAACCAGATCGCATCGACGACGCCTTCGACAGCGCTGTCGAGATCGGCGTCATCGAAGACGATGAACGGCGACTTGCCGCCGAGTTCGAGCGTGAGCGACTTGCCCGATCCCGCCGTCGCGACGCGAATCTGCCGACCAACTTCCGTCGATCCGGTGAACGCGATCTTCGCGACCTGACGGTGCTCGACGAGCGCCGCGCCCGTGCGGCCGTCGCCCGTCACGACGTTCAGCACGCCCGCTGGCAAACCCGCGCGCGTCGCGAGTTCGGCGAACAGGAGCGCCGTGAGCGGCGTGTATTCGGCGGGCTTGAGCACCACGCAATTGCCCATCGCGAGCGCGGGCGCGATCTTCCAGGCCAGCATCAGCAGCGGAAAATTCCACGGCACGATCTGGCCGATCACGCCGAGCGGCGCCCAGTCGGCGAACTCGCGCTCCTGCAACTGCGCCCAGCCCGCGTGATGATAAAAGTGCCGCGAAACAAGGGGAATATCGATGTCGCGCGTCTCGCGGATCGGCTTGCCGTTGTCGAGCGATTCGACCACCGCGAAAAGCCGGCTGTGACGCTGCACCATGCGCGCGAGCGCATATAGATGACGCGCGCGGCCCGGGCCGCCGAGCGCCTGCCATGCGGCGAGCGCGCCATGCGCGGCCTCGACCGCGGCGGCGACATCGGCGCTGTCGCCCTGTGCGATCGATGCGAGCACGCGGCCCGTTGCCGGCTCGCGCGATTCGAAGCGCTCGGCCTGATCGGCTGCACAAGGCGCGCGCCACGCGCCGCCGATGAAATGGCCGAAGCCGCTCGCATGCTGATCGAGCCATGCGCGCGCGGCGCGATCGTCTTCCGGTGCGGGTCCGTATTCCATCGAAGAAAAGTATTCGGCTACGCTCATGAGGAGGTCTGGTTGAATCGACGAGTCGAGAAAAGGCGCGTGCTCACGCGACGGGATGACGGTTGAACGCCGAGTAGCGGCCGCTCACGTGATGTTCGAGCTGGCGCTCGATGTCGGAGAGCAGGCTCGACGCACCGATGCGGAACAGGTCCGCTTCGAGCCAGTCGCGCCCGAGTTCTTCCTTCATGAGGATCTGGTATTCGAGCACCGACTTCGCCGTCGATACGCCGCCCGCCGGCTTGAAGCCGATCGCCGCGCCCGTGCGCGCGAGGTACTCGCGGATCATGCGCACCATCACGAGCGAGACGTCGAGTGTCGCGTTGACGCCTTCCTTGCCCGTCGAGGTCTTGATGAAATCGGCGCCGGCCATCATGCAGACCATCGACGCCTTCGCCACGTTCGACAGCGTGCGGATGTCGCCGGTCGCGAGAATCGCCTTTACGTGCGCGTCGCCGCACGCCGCGCGGAAGTCGCGCATCTCGTCGTAAAGCGCCTGCCAGTTGCCGGTCAGAACGTGTTCACGCGTCACGACGATGTCGATTTCGGCGGCGCCGTCCGCCACCGACGCCTCGATTTCGCGCAACTTCAGCGGATGCGGAATGAGCCCGGCGGGAAAGCCCGTCGATACCGCCGCGACCGGAATGCCGCTGCCTTCGAGCGCGTGGACCGCCGCCTTCACGAAACGGTGATAGACGCACACGGCGCCGGTCTTGATCGAGCCGGGCGCCATGCCGAGCGCCTCGAGCAGGTCGTCGCGCAACGGACGGCGTGCTTTCGCGCACAGGCGTTCGACGCGCGCGGTGGTGTCGTCGCCGTTGAGCGTCGTGAGGTCGATGCAGGTGATGGCCTTGAGCAGCCACGCGGCCTGCGCGTCTTTCTTGACCGCGCGGCGCGTGCCGAGCGTCGAGGCGCGCCGGGCCACGGCCGACTGATTCACGCGCAAGCCGTCGAGCCATGCGAGGTCGAACGGAACGCCGGGATTGCGCGTGAGCGTTTCCGGATGCGGCCGGCTTGAGCCGGGCCACGCGAGAACGGATTTCGAAGCAGCATCGAGCATGAGATCGTTTAGGCTTGTGCGACGCACAACACCTTTTTGATAGATTGATCTCAGTTTATAACATCGTTGTTACGATCGTAACATAGGGAAAATGCGGAGGCTTCCGGGGCCACGTTGCAAATAAGTGGTTCTCGACGGCCGTCAGGACGTGCCCTTTTCCCGCAGCATCGTGACATGTTGCTTGGCCGCTTCGTTGCCGTGCGCTATCGCCCGTAGCGCAAGAGTGAATCCGAGTTGCGTCTCATGAGCGACCGCGCTGCGGTCAGTCTCGAAGAGTTTCACCGCGCGTCGCAGATGTTGTGCCGCCTGCACATGCAGCTCCGACGCCGCCGCATGGTGTTGCGCGGCCGTCAGGTTGCTTTCACCCGATCCGGCCGGCGCTGAAGCAGCGCCCGCATGTTTGACGGCGACATTAGCTTCGTCGATGGCATGAAGGGCATGGCCCTGCGCCAACACCGCCTGATGCGCGGCGTGATCCTGATTACTGCCTGCCTCGTAATATTGCGACGCCTCACGATGAAATCGCGCAGCTTGCTCGTGATGCGATGCGGCAGCCTCGAGGTGCACCTTTTTACCCTGCTTGGTATTCACGGTCACTCCCTCTGCAAAGACATCCCTCATCATTGACCGGTTGCACGCAACTTGCAATGAATCCGACGCACGTTACGTCGCCTAGGCGTCGTGTTCATCGTGCGCGGACGAAGCCGTCTGCGAGCGCGTTCCCTCGCCTTCGAGCCATGCGCGGAACACCGCGACCAGTTCGTTCGTGGCTTTGTCGTCCGGCACGTAAGTGCAATAGCTGCGCGACGGCAGACGAGGACCGTCGAGCGGCGCGACCAGCCGGCCGGCGGCAAGATCGTCGGCGACGAGCGCAGTGGGTCCCATCGCGACGCCCAGTCCGTCGATGGCGGCTTGAAGCGTCAGATAAAAGTGGTCGAAGGTCAGTACCGCAGCGGGCCGGAACGCGGGCATCGATGCCTTCGCGAGCCAGTCCGGCCAGAGCCGCGGAAGACTCGATGTGTGCAGCAACGTGTGCCGGCGGATGTCGTCGGGTTGCGTGAGCGGCACGCACCGCAGAAGCGCCGGGCTGCACACCGGAAGCCGCTCTTCGGACAGGAACGGCCGCATCGAATAACCGTAAAACGTGTCCGGACCGCCACGGATGACGAGGTCGCAGGCATCCGTGAGACGCTCGACCGACTCGTTCGATGTCTGAACGTTCACGTCGACGCCGGGGTGCGCTGCGTTAAAACGCGCAAGTCTCGGCACCAGCCAGCGCAACGTGAACGTCGCGGGCGCGTTCACCGACAGCGTTCGCGAGACCGTCGCCGGCAAGCCGTAACGCGCGGTGGCCTGCGCTAGTCGCCCGAACAGCGGGCCGATCTCTTCCAGATAAGCCCGCGCCGCCGGGGTGAGCGACACGCGCCGGTTGTGCCGTTCGAACAACGGCGCGCCGAGCCACGCTTCGAGCAAACGCACATGCTGACTCACCGCGCCGTGAGTCACGTGCAATTCGGCTGCCGCGTGCTTGAAACTGCCGAGGCGTCCGGCGGCCTCGAAAGCGCGCAGGGCGTTGAGCGGCGGCAGAGGTCGTTGCATTCGCAGGAGTTTTTCTATCGTGAACGCCCCAATTTATCTGGTTTGCCAACGCACTACAAGATAGCTAAGCTTTCCTTTCGTTCTTCCCTAACCTTGATACGCATGCTCAGCTATACCGGCGGTCTCGTCCTTTTTGCCGCGCTGCTTCACGCAAGCTGGAACGCGATGCTGCACGGCAACCGCGACCGCTTCCTCTCGATGACGTGGATGAGCATCGCTATCGCGGTGGTATCCACGGTCGTCGTCGGATTCGTGCCGTGGCCGCCCGACGCCGCCTGGCCGTGCATCATCGCGTCGGGGCTCGTGCATATCGTCTACAACGTGAGCCTTGTGCGCGCGTATCGACGCGGCGATCTCGCGCAGGCCTATCCGATCGCGCGCGGCTCCTCGCCGCTGCTCGTCGCGCTCGGCGCGGCGCTCTTTGCGCACGAAGCGATCGGGCCGCTGCACGCGCTCGGCATCGCGATGATTTCGGGCGGCATCATTTCGCTTGCGCTCGAAGGCGGGTCCGTGTCGCGTTCGGGCGCGCTAGCCGCATTGACGGTCGGCGCGACGATCGCCGTCTATACCGTGATCGACGGCATCGGCGTGCGCGCGATGAGCGGCCACGCGCTCGCCTACACCGCGTGGATGTTCATGTTCTATTGGCTGATGCCGGTGCTTTTCATCGCGATGCGCGGCATCGACGCATTGTTGACGCCGATACGCGCCGCGCCGATGTCGATCGTTTCGTCGCTCGCCGGCGGACTGGTGTCGATCGCGGCCTACGGCATCGTGATCTGGGCGATGCAATCGGGCGCGATGGGCACGGTGTCGGCGTTGCGGGAGACGAGCGTCGTGTTTGCGGTGCTGATCGGACGGGTGTTTCTGCGGGAAGCCGTCAGCAAAAAACGCTGGCTGTCGTGCGTGGTGGTCGCGGGCGGAGCGATTTGTCTGGGACTTTGACCAACGACACGGCGCGTCCGCCAGAAGCGGCTATTCGAGCGCCACGGACTTGAGCGTCGGCGCGTGCGCGGGGGAAAAACCGGACGCGGGGCGATCGCGATGCGTCTGTCGCTTTTCTTCCGCGCTCGAAATGTAGTTGACCAGTTCGCGGCTGAGATCGGCGTCCTTCGCACCCGGACGCCACGGCACACAACCGTGCTTCTTGCGCGTCGTCCGTGCGAGCGCCAGCGCATCTCGTGCGGCCTTCGCGCTTTCCAGGCCCACTTCCTCGCCGGTCGCGAGCGGATCGCCGAACTCAGCGAACGAAGCCAGGTCTTCCCTGCCCGCGTGGACGCGCGCCGGAAAGTCGCGCAATTCGGATACGCTCTTGTGGCCGAGCCGTCGCCATTGCACGCGCTCGGGGAACAGGAAGGCCGGCAGCATGACGCTCTTCAGCGCGTCGCGGCTGCCCGTGCGGCTGACTTCGGCGAGCGCCCAGTCCGCGCGGTGCATCATCGCCCGGCACGCGCGCGCGTAGCTTTCGAGCGAGACGGCGATTTCCAGCGCGGCGTCGCGACATTCACGCCGATGCGCAAACCGGTCGCGCAGGCTTTGCATCGCCAGGACGACGAAAGCGCTGACGGCGCTCGACACACCAACGATCGCGAGCCAGCTCGGCCAGTCGATCTGCTTCAGGAAAACCGGCATCTCGTGCCACTGCGTCTGCCACATGATTCGTCCTCAGAGCTGTGGGAGCAGAAAGTATAAGGATTTTCGCTATTCCTCTGAAAAAAGTGACGCGATCCGAGGCCATAGTGTGTGGAATACGCGACGGTGCACGCCGAGCGGCGTAAGAGGCAATGCTGGTAGCATGCGTCCCACCCTTCGCACGTCATCGCCTTCAGTCAGAGCATGAAAGATCCGACCGCCCGTTCCGCCTCGCTCGGCCCGCTTCCCTACGTGGTGGCCGCGACCTTCTTCATGGAGTACCTCGACACCACCATCATCGCGACCGCGCTGCCGCAGATGGCCCGTTCGTTCGGCACGAGCCCGAACGCGTTGAGCCTCGGCATGAGCGCGTACATGATCGCGCTCGCCATCTTCATTCCCGCGAGCGGCTGGGTCGCCGACCGCTTCGGCTCGCGCAGCGTGTTCTTCACCGCGATCGTGACGTTCACGCTGGCGTCGCTCCTGTGCGGCATTTCGCAGGACGTGGTGCAGTTCACGGCGGCGCGGGTGTTGCAAGGCATCGGCGGCGCGCTGATGGTGCCGGTCGGCCGCCTGACCGTGGTGCGCAGCATCGACAAGAAGCAACTGATGCAGGCCATCTCGACGATCACCTGGCCCGGCATCGTCGCACCCGTGGTCGGCCCGCCGATCGGCGGCTTCATCACCACTTATGCGTCGTGGCGCTGGATCTTCCTGTTGAACCTGCCGGTGTGTTTCGCCGTGCTGATCGCGGTGCTCAAATGGGTGCCGAATCTGCGTAGCGAAGAGCGCCGCCCGTTCGACGTCGGCGGGCTCGTGCTGAGCGGCCTGACGCTCACCGCGATCCTCTACGGCGCGGACATGGCGAGCCAGCCAGACACCAATCCGTGGATCGGGCTCGCCGTCATCGCCGCGGGTCTCGCGATCGGCGTGCTCGCCTACCAGCACGCGCTGCGGCGCCCGCATCCGCTCATCGACGTGACGACGCTTCGAATCCCGACGTTTTCCGTGACGGTGATCACGGGCACGTTCACGCGCATCGGCATCGGCGCGGTGCCTTATCTGATGCCGCTCTTGTTCCAGATCGGCTTCGGGTTGTCCGCGTTTCATTCGGGACTGCTGCTGCTCGCGAGCGCGCTCGGCAATCTCGGCATGAAGGCGCTGACGACCGCCATCCTGAGGCGGCACGGCTTCCGCAACGTGGTGATCATCAACTGCGCCATCTGCGGCGTCTTCACGATTGCGTGCGGCCTGCTCACGCCCGCAGCGCCGCTCGCGCTCACGCTCTTCGTGGTGTTCGTCTACGGCGTGACCCGCTCGATGCAGTTTTCGTCGCTCGCGACGCTCGCCTACGCGGACGTGCCGCAGCCGCAGATGAGCGCCGCCAACACGATGTGGAACGCGGCGGCGCAGATGAGCATCGGACTTGGCATCGCGTTCGGCGCGCTCGCGTTGCGCGCGGCGTCGGCCTTCCACGACAACGCCGCCACGCACGCGCACGTCTTCACACTCGACGACTTTCGTCTCGCCTTTCTCGGCGCGGGCGTGCTCACGCTCGTGTCGATCTACGGCTACGTGAAGCTCGCGGGCGATGCCGGACACAAGTTGAGCAACGCATCGCGATGACGCGTAGCGTCGGTTTCCGGGCAAACTGCGACGGGCGAGAATCCCATTGAATTATCTGCCGCATGTAGTACTGTGCGACCTATGGCGCGCGGCATCGGGCGCGCGAAACGTCACCGCTGGACATGCTAACCGCAGCGGATGACACGCAGGCCGAAGCATCGACGCGTCGCGTGTACGCGGTCCCGGTCGCGCCTGGGACGGCCTGCTTCGTCGCCTGCCGATCCAGACCATGCCCAACATCTTCATCACGTACAGACGCGACGACACCTCGGCGACCAGCGAACTGCTGCGCGACCGGCTGGCCGCCCTGTTTCCGCGACACCGCGTGTTCTTCGACATTCAGGACATACCCGCCGGCGCCAACTGGCGGAATCTGTTGTCGGAGCGAATCCGGGAATGCGACGTGATGCTGGCGGTCGTCGGCGTGGCATGGCTCTCGATGCTCAACGAGCGTGCCGCACAGGGCGCGACCGACTACGTGCGCTGGGAGGTGGCCGAAGCGCTACGGCAGAAGAAACGCGTCATTCCGGTGCTGGTCGACGGCGCACAGCTTCCCGACGCGGACGACCTGCCCGCGGATGTCGCCGAACTGGCGAACCTCCACACCATGCCGCTTAGGCGGGACACACGCGACCGCGACATCGCTGCGATCGCCGCTCAACTGGAAGGCACCGGCCTGATCGAATCCATCAGGCTCAGCATGCAGAAGCTGCGGATCTTTCGCGCGAGCGCGGCCGTTTCGGTGCTGGTGGGTGCCACGGCGTTCTCGTTCGTGTGGGTCAATGTATTCGATCTCCTCGGCCTCGACACGCGCACCGCGAGCTTCACCATGATGATCGGAGACGTGCTCTTCGAGCCGGCGCTTTCGAAGGACCTGGTGCTCGTCGGCATCGTGCCGAACGCGTCGGAAACCCGCGGCCTCGCGCGGACGCGTCGCGCCGACTATGCACGCCTGATCGCGCTGGCGGCGCAGCAAAAGGCCACGGCCATCGCCTTCGACATCACCACGGAAGAGCCCGGCCCCGCCGACGTCGCCCTGATCGACGCGATACGCGCGGCGCGTCAGAGCGGCACGCGCGTCGTGTTCGGCTTCAAGGCGCGCACGCCCGACGGTCGCGCCGTCGCGCTGCCGGGCCTCGGCGAGTCCGGCGCCTTTCTCGGGCTGACATGCATCGGCCAGAAGCTCGACAACGCGGTATTCGGCACGGTCGCGATGCAGGCGGGCAAGAGCGTCTACGGGTCGTTCGCGCTGTATGCGGTGACCGGCGCGACGGACATCGAGCGCATTTCTTCGTCGGACACGATCCTGCATGTGAGCAACGGCGCCGACGATCAAAACGTGCGCTTCTCGCTGCGTGAAGTCGCCGAATGGGCCGACAAGGACTGTCCCGCGCGTCCGGCGGGGGCCGTGCTCGCGCGCATCATCTTTCCGCTGTCGCATCGCGAACGTCTGCGCGATCCAGCGAGGCGGCTCAACGCCGATGCCGTGCTCGCCCTCGGTTCGCCCGCGCCCGCGTGGCAGGGCAAGGTGATCGTCGTCGGCGCCGAGCATCCGCTGGACCTGCTGCAGACGCGGCTCGACGTAGCCGGGCCACAGCGCTACGGCTTCGAATTCCAGGCCGGCGCGGTCAATGCCCTCCTGACCGGGGCGATCGTCACGCCGCTCGGATACCTTCAGCAATGGCTTCTCGTGCTCGTGATGGTGGCGGCGGCCATCGCCTATCGCATCTGGCGCGTGGGCAAGTCGCGATGGCTCGACGTCGTCGTCCTGCCCGCGGCCTGTTTCGCCTTTCTCGCGATCGCCGTGCTGCTTTACGCCAGATTTGGGTTGCTCGTCGACAGCCTTTATCACCTCGCCGCCTTTGGCGTGACATGGTGGATGCTGCTGGCACTCGAAAAGAGGTGGTCTCATGGCAGGCGCTGAACGTCGTCCCGAAACGCTAGTCGCGATCGTGCGACTCGCGCTGTGCGTGGCGCTCCTTGCGGGTTGCGCGGATGCGTCGTTCGGCGTCGGTCCGCTCTTCGTGGGCGCGGGGGCGTCGCACAAAGGCACGGTCCTGTATTCCGACCCTGGCGTAAGCGTCGAGCGCCCGGACAAGGGCGTGATTCGCGATCCGTCCGGCATGCAACTGCTTCCCGGCGATATCGTCGATACGGCGGGCGGCCAGGCCGTCATCGAATACGACGACGGCAGCACGGTCACTCTCAACCGGCAGACGCGCGTTCAGTTGGGATCGATCAAGCTGCTTGTCGGCGAACTGTTCGCCAGGATCAAGAGCATTGCGAAGCAAGGCGGCGGTCAGGTGGTGACCAAGGAACTGTCGGCGTCGGTGGAAGGCACGGAGTTCGACGTGCGCCGCAGCGACGGCTATCCGGCGACGGCGCCCGGCAACGTGGCGGTCTTCGTGCGTGAAGGGCGCGTGCTGTGCACGCCGGAAAGCGGCGCACGCTGGCCGCCGATTCTGTTGACCGAGAACCTCTCGCTTACCGTCGCCGGAATTCGCGGGCCGTCCGCACCGCAGCGCGTGGAAGCGGGCGCCCTCTCGCGCTGGGCCGACGAAGCCGAATCGCGGCTTCGCAAGCCGCGAGCTTCGCCGGTGACGTGGGGCGTCGCGCCCGGTGTCGAACCGATGGGCGGTCCGCGTTATCCGGGCGGCCCTCAGTCGAACGAGCGCTCGACGACCGGCACCGGCACGGACCCACGCGCCGGGAATCGCGCGGCGCCATACAATCCGCCGACGCCCCCATCGACGCCTATCCGTTAGCGGAAGACACGCTCGCTTCGACAATGTTATGCGGCGCTCATAAGACGGCATCCTAAGCAGTGCATCCGCGGGAATACGTGCTAAAACGCTATTCACGTCGCGCTGATCCAACCCGGCGATCGCGCGCCGTCTCGATCCCCGCCTGCTAATAAAGCTTCCCCTTCAAACATTCCCGGCGGCATTTCACTTCGGGTACGGCCCGTCCAGCGTGCAACGACGCGCACTCCCGACGAAACACGATGTGGAGAACAGCATGGACCAGTCAACGTTCATGGCGGCAACCGGTGCATCCCAGGCGAGCGCGGCATTCTGGCTCGCGCCGATTTCGGTGGCGATGGAGCGGTATCAGATCAATACGCCCGCGCGACAGGCGGCTTTTCTGGCGCAAATCGCCTACGAAAGCGGAGGCTTTCCGCTGCCGCCCGTCGCCGAGAAGTTCAACTATGCGGCGTCCCGTCTGGATGCCGTCTTCTCTTCGCTCACGCAGACGCAATGCAACGCGCTCGGCCGACAGACCGGCGAAACGTGCGTGCCGCCCGATCGTCAGCAGCAGATCGCGAATCTCGTCTATCAGAACAAGTGCGGCAACGGGCCCGCTGCGAGCGGCGACGGTTGGCGCTATCGCGGCTCGGGCCTGATCCAGCTTACCTTCAAGGGCAATTTCGACGCGGCGGGCAAGGCCATCGGCGTCGATCTCGTTGCCAATCCGGACAGCGTGCGCAACGACGCCGGCATCGCCGCGCTCGTCGCCGCATGGTTCTGGCAATCGCACGGCTGCAACGAACTCGCCGATCAGGGCAGCTTCCACGCCATCACGGCGAAGATCAATCCGGCGCACGAAGGCGAGCAAGGACGCGACAACGCGTTCGAGCTGGCAAGCAACGCGCTCGGCGCGGCGGTGTCCGGGGGCAACGCGATGGCCTGACGGTGCACCTCATGGCGATGGCGAAGCTGATCGGAAGCGCCATCGCCGATGCAGCCGTTTCCGTAAGACCAATATTCTCCATCGCAGGTCATATACTTCGCGTGGACACGCATTCCATCGTGGCCGCCCCTCGATCCCTCGCTTGCCTGCTCTCGACGACGCCATGCTGACCCTTGACGACATTCGGGCAATTCCGCTGTTCTCCACGCTTTCCGACGCCGAACTCGACCATCTCGCGAACACATCGGCGGACCTGCATCTGTCTCCCGGTGAATTCGCCGTGCACGAAGGCGGCGAGCGGGCGCTCTATGCGGTGCTCTCCGGCAGGATGGAGGTCGTCAAGCTGTTCGACGGCGTCGAGCGCACGCTGGGCTGGCGTCTGCCCGGCACGATCTTCGGCGAAGTGCCGCTCGCGTTGAGTTCGCCGTTCCCCGGCGCGTACCGGGCCGCAGAGGCGTCGCGTGTGATGCGCGTCGATGCGTCGCGCTACTACGCGCTGGCGGCGGCATCGCCGGAGGTCGCGGTGAAGATGGGCGCGCTGGCGCGTGAGCGCATCGGCGGATTGCAGGGCATCGCCGCCGAGCCGCCCAAGCCGCGCGTGACGATGGTCGGCAGCCGGTGGGACACGGCGTGTGCGGGCCTGCGCACCTTTCTCGCGCGCAACCAGATCAGCTTCGACTGGATGACGCCGGACGCGCCCGAAATGGCGACGCGCTGGCACGCCCCCTGCCCCGCCGAGGAAGATTGCCCCGTGCTGCGCCTCGCCGACGGCACGCTGCTCAACCGCCCCGCGACGCGCGAGCTGGCCGAACTGCTCGGTCTACAGACGAAACCTCGCCTCGCCGAATACGACACGATGATCATCGGCGGCGGCCCCGCCGGCCTTGCCGCGGCGGTCTATGGCGCGTCCGAGGGTCTGCGCACTATCGTGGTCGAGCGCGAGGCGCCGGGCGGACAGGCGGGCACCTCGTCGCGCATCGAGAACTACCTCGGCTTTCCGAGCGGCGTTTCCGGCGACGAACTCGCGAGCCGGGCCTTGCAGCAAGCGAAGCGCCTGGGCGCGGAGATTCTGGTGACGCGCGCGGTGGAGCGCATCGATGTCGAGTCGCGCTGCGTTCACCTCGACGGCGGCGACGTCGTTCGCGTGCGCACGCTGATCCTCGCGACGGGCGTCACGTGGCGGCGCCTCGCGATCGAAGGCTTCGACCGCTTCATCGGCAAGGGCATCTACTACGGCGCGGCGCGCAGCGAAGCCGGCGCGACTCACGGACTCGACGTGCACCTGATCGGCGGCGGCAATTCCGCCGGGCAGGCGGCGCTGTTCTTCGCGGGCCACGCGCGCGTGGTGACGCTCGTCGTGCGCGGCGACGCACTCGACAAGAGCATGTCCCGCTATCTGGTGGAGCAGCTTGCCGGCAAATCGAATGTCGTGGTGAAACTGCGCTCGGAAGTCGTCGGCGCATATGGCGACACGCATCTCACCGCCATCGACATACTCGACGCCGCCACGGCGACCGTCAGCCGTCACGACTGCGGCGGCCTGTTCGTCTTCATCGGCGCCGACGCGCAAACCGAATGGCTGCCGCCCGACATCGCGCGCGACAAGCGCGGCTATGTGCTGACTGGCGACGACGTCGTCAAGGCCGGGCGCTGGCCGCACAACCGCGATCCGTATCTGCTCGAATCGAGCGTGCCCGGCGTGTTCGCCTGCGGGGACGTGCGACTGAGTCCGGTCAAGCGCGTGGCGTCGGCGGTTGGCGAGGGAAGCATGGCGATCGCCTTCGCGCACAAGTATCTTCAGCTCGACGGCCGATAGCGGCTTCGACGACGCCGGATGTCACGCGTCATCCGCAAACGACGGCCCGCACGACCAGCCACAACCCCAGGCTGACCGCCACGGCGCCGCAGCGCTCGCGGCGAAAAGCAGCACCGCCACACCGATGAAACCCCGCCCGGAAACCGTCCGTCCTGACATCGCCCGCTCCCGGATCGTCGTGCTAGATTAGTACCGGGCCTCGGACGGGGGGAGTGACAAGTGTGGCGGGATTCGACTAGACGATGGACTCGCTGATCACGGCGGCGGCGCGTGCGCTCGCAGCCGGCGATCCGCTCGGCGCGCTGAACCGCGTGGCCTTGCGCGACGACGCTCCCGCGCTCGCGCTCAGGGGCATCGCGATGGCACAGCTCGGCGAGCTCGTGCGCGCGAAGGCGCTCGTGCGCAGCGCGGCCCGTGCTTTCGGTTCGAAGGAGGCGGTGGCGCGGGCGCGATGCGTCGTCGCCGAGGCCGAAATCGCCCTCGTCTCGCGCGACCTGAACTGGCCGACGAAAGCGCTCGATGCAGCGCGCGCGACGCTCGAAGCGCACGGCGACCGGCTGAACGCCGCGCATGCGCGCTATCTCGACGTGCGGCGTCTGCTCCTGATCGGTCGCATCGACGATGCCGAGCGCACGCTCGACGCGCTCGACCCGACGCCATTCCCGCCCGCATTGCGTGTCGCCCACGAACTGGTGGTCGCGGGCATCGCGATGCGGCGCCTGCGGACGAAGCCCGCACGCGCGGCGCTCGGCCGCGCCGAGCGCGCCGCGCAACAGGCGCGCATCCCTGCGCTCGCGGCCGAAGTCGAAAGCGCTTTTCTCGTTTTGAACGCTCCTGCGGCGCGCCTCATCGCGCGCGGCACGGAACGGCTGCTCCTGCTCGACGACGTCGAGGCGCTCTATGCGTCGGAGGCGCTCGTCGTGGATGCGTGTCGTCTCGTCGTGCGCGATGCGCACACGCGCGTGCCGCTCGCGAGCCGGCCCGTGCTGTTCGCGCTCGCGCGTGCGCTCGGCGAGGCATGGCCGTCGGACGTGCCGAGAGACGTGCTCATCGCGCGGGCGTTTCGCACGAAGCACGCCGACGAAACGCACCGCGCGCGGTTGCGCGTCGAAGTCGGGCGGCTTCGCGCGATGCTCCGGCCGCTCGCCGACGTGAGCGCCACGAAGCAAGGCTTTGCGCTCTCGCCACGCGGCGCGCGCGAGGTCGTGGTGATGACGCGACCCGTCGAAGAGGCGCATGCGGCGATGCTCGCGTGTCTCGCGGACGGCGAGTCGTGGTCGAGTTCCGCGCTTGCCCTCGCGCTCGGCGCCAGCCAGCGCAGCGTGCAACGGGCGCTCGATGCGCTCGCGACGGCAGGCAAGGTGCAGTCCTTCGGCCGCGGACGCGCGCGCCGCTGGATGACTCCGCCCGTGCCCGGATTCACGACGACCTTGTTACTCCCCGCGTCGCTTTCGGGCGACTAGGATGGGAGCGTGAAACCGACAAACAGGAACCGACCATGAACCGATCAGCGGCTGAAATCGTGCGTGAATATGGGCCCTTTCCGGGCATCGACAAAGTGCATGGCGTCACCTACGACGGTCAGCAAGTCTGGTTCGCCACGGGCGACAAGCTGAACGCGCTCGATCCATCGAGCGGCGAGACAGTGCGCTCCATCGACGTCGCGGCCCACGCGGGCACGGCCTTCGACGGCGAGCATCTGTATCAGATCGCCGAATCGCGCATCCAGAAGATCGATCCGAAGACCGGCCGCGTGCTCGCCACGATCCCGGCGCCCGGTGGCGGTGGCGATTCGGGACTCGCATGGGCCGAAGGAACGCTCTGGGTCGGTCAGTATCAGGAGCGCAAGATCCATCAGGTCGATCCGCAAACCGGGGCCGTGCTTCGCACCATCGAATCCAACCGCTTCGTCACGGGCGTGACCTGGGTCGAAGGAGAACTCTGGCACGCCACGCTGGAAGCCGACGAGAGCGAACTGCGGCGCATCGATGCCCGCACCGGCGAGTTGCTGGAGCGTCTCGACATGCCGGCCGGCGTCGGCGTGTCGGGGCTCGAATCGGATGGCGGCGACCGGTTCTACTGCGGCGGCGGAAGCAGCGGGAAGCTGCGGGCCGTCCGCCGCCCGAGGCGTCAGCGGGACGACCTCGAAGCCACGAAGAATCCGGACGAAGCGGCCTAAGTCCGCGCCGCCGTCAATTCGTCCACTCGCGACAGAAAGAGTTCGAGCGTGGGCGAAGCATTCGACCGGCTGTACCCGACGACGAGGTCGATCGTCGGCGCCTCGCCTTCCAGCGGCCGGCTCACGACCGACCACGGCAGCAGGTTGATCGCATACTCCGGCATCAGCGCGAGGCCGCGCGTGGAAGCGACGAGCGACATCGCCATCGCGAGGTTGTCGACGCCGTGCTCGCGCGCGATATCGACGTCGTTCTCCCGCAGATAGCGTTCGATCACGTCGTGCAGCACCGCCGCCTTGTTCGACGCCATGATGAACGTCTCGCCGCTCAGGTCCTGCGCGCGGATGGCGGCGCGCTCCGTCAGCCGGTGATCGCTCGGCATCAGCACGACCAGCTTCTCGCGGCTCACCACGCGATACGTCAGATCGAAACCCGGCTCGGCGCGCAGAAACGCGAGATCGAGCTTGCCGCGCGCGAGGGCGTCGGCCAGGTCCGGCGAATAGTGGCTCGACACCGTCACGTCGATATTCGGCAGCTCGTCGCGCAGCACCTGCATCGCGCGCGGTAGCCACGTCATCTCCTGTCCCGTCAGGAAACCCAGCGCGAACACCTTCTTCGCCGGCTGCGACGCGCGGCGCGCCGCTTCCGTCGCGGCGTCGACCTGCGCGAGCGCGAGGCGCGCGTGATCGAGAAACGCCTTGCCCGCCGCCGTCAGTTCGACGCCGCGCGCGCTGCGACTGAAGAGCGCCGCACCGACCTCGTCCTCCAGGTCGCGAATCTGCCGGCTGAGCGACGGCTGCGACGTGTGCAGGCGTCGCCCGGCCGCTACCGTCAGGCTGCCGGTCTCGGCGACCGCCACGAAGTACTTCAGATGCCGCAGTTCCATTTTTTCTCGCGTGTTGCCATGCCTCACAGGCATGCTCCTCAGCCTACAAAGTCTTTTTCCTTTGCGCAAGCGCCCTCTACATTGCTGGACAGCCAACGACGAAACGCACTTCCCGTCCGCCATTATCCATACCTTTCATCTATATCTCAGGAGCATGAAATGACCAAGCCAGTCATCCTCATCACCGGCGCACTGACCGGAATCGGCCGCGCGACCGCGTTCGCTTTCGCCGAGAGCGGCGCGCGTCTTATCGTGTCGGGCCGTCGCGAAGCCGAAGGCCGGGCGCTGGAAGCCGAACTGCGCGAACGCGGCGCGGACGCCGTCTTCGTCCGCGCCGACGTCCGCCACGACGACGACGTGCGTGACCTCGTCGACGCCGCCGTCGCGCGCTTCGGCCGGATCGACGCCGCCGTGAACAACGCGGGCACCGAAGGCGAGCCGGGCGCGATCGTCGATCAAACCGCCGGCAGCTACGCAGCGACCTTCGAAACCAACGTGCTCGGCACGCTGCTGAGCCTCAAGCACGAATTGCGCGTCATGCAGGCGCAGCGAAGCGGCAGCGTCGTCAACGTGTCGTCGACTTACGGTCACGAAGGCGCGGCGTTCGCCTCGGTCTACGCGGGCAGCAAGCACGCGGTGGAAGGCATCACGAAGTCGGCGGCGCTCGAAGTGGCGGGCTCGGGCGTGCGGGTGAACGCCGTCGCGCCGGGACCGACCGACACCGGCATGCTCGACCGCTTCACCGGCACCGACGAGCGCCGAGCGGCGCTCGCCGCGTCGGTGCCGCTCGGGCGCGTCGGCAAGCCCGACGACATCGCCCGCGCGATTCAGTTTCTCGCTTCCGACGCGGCGTCGTTCGTGACCGGCCAGATCGTCACCGTCGACGGCGGCAAGACCGCCGGCTGAGCGCGCCCTTCATTCACGTCACTGGAGATTCGTCATGAACAGCCTCACAGGAAAGACCGCGCTCGTCACGGGCGCATCGCGCGGCATCGGCCGCGCCAGCGCGCTCGCACTCGCGCGCGCCGGCGCGCAGGTGCTCGTCCACTACAGCAGCGGCGAAAAGGAAGCGGAGGCCGTCGTCGAGGCGATTCGCGCCGCCGGCGGCGTTGCACAGAAAGTCGCGGCGAACCTGCGCGACGCGGACGGCCCGCATCGGCTCGCGGCACGCGTGCGCGACGTGATCGGCCAGCGTCTCGACATTCTGGTGGCGAACGCGGGCGTCTCGAAGGCCGCGAGCATCGAGGAGACCACGGTCGAAGACTTCGACGACCTGTTCGCCGTGAACGTGCGCGCGCCGTATTTCCTCGTCCAGCAACTGTTGCCGGTGATGTGCGAGGGCAGCAGCATCGTGCTGCTCTCGTCGCTCGCCGCGCGCGCTGCGGTCGGCACGCTTTCGGCCTATGCATCGACCAAAGGCGCGGTCGATACGCTCGTCACGCACTTCGCTTCGGTGCTCGGCGAACGGGGTATCCGCGTGAATGCCGTTGCGCCGGGCGTCGTCGAAACCGACATGTCGAACTTCACGAAGACGGACGCGGGACGCGCGGCCACGCTCGGCATGCAGGCACTGAAACGCGTGGCCCAGCCCGACGACATCGGCGACGCAGTGGCGTTTCTCGCTTCGGACGCCGCGCGCTGGATCACGGGCGAGACGCTGCGGGTGGACGGAGGCTCGAAGCTCTGACAACCGACGCGTCGCGCGCTCAGACGCGCATGCTCTTGCCGCGCAGGTCGTCGAGCACGGGGACGACGGCGAGCGCGACGAGGATCGTCGCGAGTGGAACCGTCGCGACGAAGCCGGCGTGTTTGAATCCGAACGCGCCGGCCAGCGCGCCTGCCAGAAACATCCCGAGCAGCGACGACAGCAGACGCAGGCGCGCGCGGTCGGCGCGGACTTTGTCGCCGCCGTCGAGCGCCTCGCCGAGGTTCCAGTAGAAGAGCTTGCCGAGTTCGATGCCGATGTCGGTGACGAGCCCCGTCACGTGCGTCGTGCGGATTTCGGCTTTCGAGATCTTCGTGATCATCGCGTTCTGCAAGCCCATCACAAAGCACAGCAGGCCGACCGTCGCCGGCATGAACATCACGCGATGATGCTCGAGGTTCGAGCCGAGGAGGCCAAAGCACAGCAGCAACACCGCTTCGAGCAACAGGGGCATCGCGTATTCGCTGTGAGCCTGCCTGCGCCGGCCCCAGTTGATGAGCATCGCCGACGCCGCCGCGCCGCAGAGGAACGCCGCGAGCGCGCTCAGTCCGCCGACGACGAGCACCGTTTCGCCGACCGCCAGATTGTCCGCGAGGGCCGAAACGATGCCCGACATGTGGGAGGTGTACTGTCCCACCGCGAGAAATCCGCCGGCGTTGGCCGCGCCGGCGACGAACGCAAGCGCGAGCCCGAGCCGCCGGTTAGCCAGGACGGTACGATTGCGGGCAGTCAGGCTGCGAAGGTAGTGGATCGGCATGACGGGCGGGGGACGGGCATCGAGCGCCTATTCTATGCCGCGAAAATTCCCCGAATCCATTGTTTTGCGTACACGGCGAGCACAATAGCCGGGTGCAGCACGCCGGGCTATCCTCCAAGACGTTCCAGCCAACATTTCAGAGGGGACAAGCCATGCCGCGTTCGACCGCAGAAAAGCGCGCAACGTTTCGCGCGTTGCACAATGAGGGCTGCTTCGTGTTGCCGAATCCGTGGGACATCGGAAGCGCCCGCTATCTGGAGAGCCTGGGTTTCAAGGCGCTCGCCACGACGAGCGCCGGTTTCGCGTGGACGCTCGGCCAGCCCGACAACGGCGTCACGCTCGACCAGGTGCTCGCTCATCTGCGCGACATGGCGTCGGCAACCGACCTGCCGTTGAACGCGGACTTCGAGAACGGCTTCGCACACGATCCGGCCGAGCTCGCCCATCACGTGCGGCTTGCGCTCGATACCGGCGTCGCGGGCCTGTCGATCGAAGATGCCACCGGCGACGCCGCCAATCCGATCTATCCGCTCGACGCCGCGATCGCGCGCATCGAAGCTGCCCGACGCGCGTTCGACGAAGCCGGCAACGATGCGCTCCTGATCGGCCGCGCGGAGAACTTCCTGCACGGGCGCCACGATTTGCGCGACACCATCGCCCGCCTGGTCGCCTATCGCGACGCGGGCGCGGACTGTCTGTACGCGCCGGGCCTGAAGACGCGCGAGCAGATTGCCGAAGCGGTCGCCGCCGTGGCACCGGCGCCGCTGAACCTGCTCGTCAGTTCCGCGACGGACCTCACCTTCGACGACATCGCCGGGCTCGGCGTGCGGCGCATCAGCGTCGGCAGCGCGCTCGCTCGCACCGTGTGGGGCGAGTTCATGCGCGTGGCGCAATTGCTCGCGGGCGGGAGCTTCGACGGGTTCGCCAAGGCCGCGTCGAATCCGCAGCTCGACGCGTTTTTCTCGGGCAAGCGCTAGCGATCCAGCGCTTTTGCCGTGCTACCCGCGCGGCCACACGCCCGACGACCCTCGGCGATGACTGTCGACGAGATGCGTATCGACGATGCCCGTCGCTTCCATGAGCGCGTGCATCGTCGTCGGGCCGACGAACACGAAACCCTTCGCGCGCAGCGCCTTGCTCAATGCAACCGATTCGGCCGACGTGGTCGGAATGTCGGAAAGCAGCTTGGGCGCGGGCGTGACCTTCGGCTGGAACGACCAAATGAACGCGGCAAGCCCGCCTTCATCACGCAGACGCACGGTCGCCCGCGCGTTGCCGATGGTCGCGAGAATCTTGGCGCGGTTGCGAATGATGCGCTCGTCGGCCATCAGCCGCGCGACGTCCTCTTCCGAAAAAGCCGCGACGGCGTCCGGATCGAAATCGAGGAATACTTCGCGGAACGCATCGCGCTTGCGCAGGATCGTCGCCCACGAGAGTCCCGACTGGAACGCTTCGAGGCTCAGGCGCTCGAACAGCCCGCGCTCGTCGCGCACGGGCATGCCCCATTCGGTGTCGTAATACGCCTGCAGCAACGCATCGGTCGCGGCCCACGGCGGACGCGCGAGACCATCCACACCGACGATCACGTCGACCGGTTGCGTCCGCGCGGGAAGCGCCGCTTTTTTCGCCGCGGGCTTTGCGGGCTGGCTGTTCTTCTTGGTGACCACGTGTACTTTCTCTTTTGATTCGCAGTTGTTTGACCGCTCAATCTTATCGAACACACGAGTCGGCTTCGGCAAAATCCGTGCTGCACAGCCGGGCGCGCCCGCCGCGCGCGGCAAAGCGCCTACACTGTGTCCCTCACTGTCATTCACGCTAGCCGGGAAGCTCGCGTCCGCAAGAAATCATGGCGACCCCTATCCATCAGGCCAGGACCACGCTGGAACTTCCGTTCAAGGCTCCGTTCGACTGGACGCGTCTGCTCTCGTTCATCGCGGGGCGGGCGTCGGCAGGCGTCGAATCGGTCGAAGGAAACACCTACCGCCGCGCGATCGAATGGAACGGGGACAGCGGCACGATCGAGGTCACGCGTCATCCGCGCAAGCATCGCCTCATCGTGACAATCGACGGCGACGTGCGGCGTCATCAAGACGATCTCGCCGCGCCCATCGCGCGCATGTTCGACCTGCACGCCGATCCCAAGGCAATCGACCGCACGCTGTCAGCCGACCCGTGGCTCGCGCCGCTGATCGAAGCCGCGCCGGGGCTGCGCGTGCCCGGCGCGTGGTCGGGCTTCGAACTCGTCGTGCGGACGATCGTCGGGCAACAGGTGAGCGTGAAAGGCGCATCGACGATCATGAGCCGCATCGTGCAACGCGCGGGCAAGCGCATCGACGGCCATCCGCACGAAGGCACCGCCTGGCGCTTCCCGACGCCCGCCGAACTGGCCGCAGCCGATCTCGAGCTCATCGGCATGCCGACGAAGCGGATCGCCACCGTGCAGCGCTTCGCGCAGGCCGTCGCGAGCGACGCGCTGCCGCTCGACACGCCCGGCGCCGATCCGCTCGCGCTGCAGCGGGACATGCTCGCGATGCCCGGCATCGGGCCGTGGACCGTCGGCTATGTCGCGATGCGTGCATTGCGCGATCCCGACGCGTGGCCGGAAGCCGATCTCGTGCTGATGCAGGCCATCGCCCGGCGCGACCCGTCGCTCGTGAAGGCGGCGCAGCAGCGCTCGAGGACCGAGCGCTGGCGTCCGTGGCGTGCGTATGCCGCGATGCATCTGTGGAATGGCGTCGCGAGGGAAACGGGGCTCGCGCGAGGCGGTTAAGCGCTCTTTAGCGCGAAAGGAACGCATCGGCATCGCTTCACACCGAAGACGCGATGTGCTCCCGCAGCCATGCATGCGCGGGGTCGCGATGCGAGCGCTCATGCCAGAGCATCGCCATCTCGTAGCCCGGCACATCGACGGGCGGCTCGACGATCTTCAGCGCAGGCGAACCGCGAACCAGCCGCGCGGGCAGCATCGCGACGAGATCGGTGTTCGCCAGCACCGACATGACGAACAAGAAGTGCGGCACGGACAGCACGACGCGCCGCGTGAGACCGGCCTCCGACAACGCTTCATCCGTGACGCCGCGAAACCCGCCGCCATCCGGCGACACGATCACATGATCGAGTGCGCAGAATTGCGTTCGCGTGGGCTTTCTCTTCAGACGCGGATGACCCGCGCGCCCGGCCAGCACATATCGTTCGGTAAAGAGCGGACGGCGACGCAAGCCCGCTGGCGCTTCGTCGCTCGTATGAAAGGCCAGGTCGATCACGCCCTGCTCCGCTTGCCTCGCGATGTGCGGCGGAGCGAGTTCCAGAACCGCCAGCCGCGTGCGCGGGGCCGCCGTGCGCAATCCGTCAAGCGCCGGCAGCACAACGGTCGATTCACTGTAGTCGGTCGCGGCGACGCGCCACGTGTGGGTCGCCGAAGCCGGGTCGAAAGGACTGGCGGGCGACACCGCGCGTCCGAGCGCTTCGAGTGCTTCCCTCAAGGGCGCGCGCAACGCGTCCGCTCGCGCGGTGGGCCGCATCCCGCGCGGCCCCGGCAGCAGAAGGGGATCGCCGAAGATGTCCCGCAGCTTCGCGAGATGCACGCTCACCGATGGCTGCGAGAAGTTCAGGCGTTCCGCCGCACGCGTGACGTTGTGTTCCGAGAGCAATGCATCGAGCGTCACGAGCAGGTTGAGATCCAGTCGCCTGAGATTATTCATCGCAATACCTGCAATATTGGAAATTCATTTCCAATATACCCGACGCAAACCTATCCTGCCTGTTTCCCGGCAATGGAGGTCATCCATGAATATTCATCTCGTCTACGCGCATCCCGAACCACGGTCGCTGAACGGCTCGCTCAGGAATTTCTCGATCAAGCGACTCGAAGACGCGGGCCACGTCGTTCAGGTATCCGACCTGTACGCAATGAACTGGAAGGCATCGCTGGATGCGAACGACACCCGCGTCGCGCCGCGCGATCTGCGCTTCGATCCATCGCTCGACTCGAAGCATGCCTTCGAGCATGGCCTGCAAAGCGAGGACATCGCGCGCGAGCAGGAGAAGCTGCGATGGGCGGACACGCTGATCCTGCAGTTCCCGCTCTGGTGGTTTTCGATGCCGGCGATCCTGAAAGGCTGGGTCGAGCGCGTCTACGCCTGCGGCTTCGCGTATGGTGTCGGCGAGCACTCCGACGCGCGCTGGGGCGACCGCTATGGAGAAGGCACGCTCGCGGGCAAGCGGGCGATGCTCGTCGTCACCGCGGGGGGCTGGGAGTCGCACTACAGCGCGCGCGGCATCAACGGACCGATCGACGACATCCTGTTCCCGATCCATCACGGGATTCTGTATTACCCGGGCTTCGACGTCCTCCCGCCGTTCGTGGTCTATCGAACCGGCCGGACCGACGAAACGCGATTCGCCACGCTGTGCGACGAACTCGGACGACGCCTCGACGACCTCGCGAACACGGCGCCGATCGCGTTTCGTCCGCAGAACGCGGGCGCATACGACATCCCCGCACTGACGCTGCGCCCGGAAATCGCGCCTGACACGCACGGCTTCGCCGCGCACATCGGCTAGACGCTCTCTGCGACCGTCCGCGCCAGTCTCCTGAATCGGGTCCCGAAGACTATGCACTGGCTACCTTAAATTAGCCAAAACTGGTCGTTTTCGAAGGCCAGTCGAGCGCGTAATCTTCACTCATCGCATCGCTGCATGCGTTCAACCCTCAGGAGCCCATCATGGAACAACGTCTCGACTTCTACAAAGCCAACCCCGCCGCCATCGAAGCGCTGGTCGGTGTCGAAAAGCGCATCGGCAAGTCGGCGCTCGAAAAATCGCTGACGGAACTGGTTCGACTGCGTGCGTCGCAGATCAACGGCTGCGCGTACTGCGTCGACATGCACACGACCGACGCACGCAAGGGCGGCGAAACCGAGCGCCGCCTGGCGACGGTCGTCGTGTGGCGCGAAACGCCGTTCTTCACCGACCGCGAACGCGCCGCGCTCGAATGGACGGAAGCGCTGACGCTGGTGTCGCAGGAACACGTTCCCGACGCCGTGTGGAACGCGGTGCGCCCGCACTTCAGCGACGAAGAACTCGTCGACCTGACGCTGCTCATCACGGCCATCAACGCGTGGAACCGCTTCGCGATTTCGTTCCGCAAGCTGCCGGCCTGAGATCGCGCGCGTCCGTCATTCGAACCGCCGCGGCACACGCGGCCACTTCAGTTCGTCATTGTTTCCAGGAGAAAAGTCGTGAAAGTCATGCATGTGGATGCGAGCGCGAAGCGCGAACGATCCAACTCGCGCGCGTTGAGCCGATTCTTCATCGAGCGTCTGCGCACCGAAGGGGTGGACGTCGAAATCGACTACCTCGACGTCACGGTCGATACCCCGCCGCACGTCACCGAAGCGTATGCCATCGCCATCTATACGCAGGAGAAAGACCGCACGCCCGCGATGAAAGCGACGCTCGCCGCCTCCGACGCGTTGTGCCGGCGCGTGCTCGAAGCCGACGCGCTCGTCTTCGCCATGCCGATGTACAACTGGTCGATGCCTTCCGCCTTCAAGGCTTTCGTCGACAGCATTACGCGCACCGGCATCACCTACGTCCATACGGAAGACGGCCGCATCGAGGGGCGGCTCGGACGCCAGAAGGTGATCTTCATCACGAGCCGCGGCGCCGATTTGCGCCCGGGCACGCCGTTCTCGCCGATGGACGCGCTCACGCCGGCGCTCAGGGCCGCGTTCGGGTTCCTCGGCGTCGCGGAGCCGACCTTCGTCGATGCGCAGCCGCTCCAGTTCTCGGATCAGGAAGCGCGCACCCAGGCGCTCGAACGGGCGCGCGACGAGTTGTCCGCGATCGCGGCGCGCTGGGCGCAGGTGGAATCGTCATCGGACGCGCAAGAAGAAGCCGACGCGCTCTGATTGAAACGCACATTCTCAGGAGAATCATCATGAATATCCGCTCGATCGCGGCGGCCGCGCTCGCCGTGCTGTCCCTCGCGACGGCTTCGCAAACCGCCTTCGCCGCCGAAGCCGCCGCGCACGAAACGATCACGCCGGCGCTCGCCGAAGCGATTCCGAACGTTCCCGGCAAGACGATGACCGCGCTGGTCGTCGAGTACGCGCCCGGCGCCAAGTCGCCTTCGCATCGGCACGGACAGGCGTTCGTCGTCGGCTACGTGCTCTCCGGCGCGATCCGCAGCCAGGTCGATGGCGGCGAGGCACGCGTCTTTCGCGCAGGCGAGCACTGGACCGAAAAACCCGGCGCGCATCACACGGTAAGCGAAAACGCGAGCGATACCGAACCGGCAAAACTGCTCGCGATCTTCATCGCGGACACGAAAGACAAGAATCTCGTCACGTTCGACAAGAAATAGCCCCGACGCCGCGCAACGCGGCGGATCAACACCACGCCGCCTCCACGACCGGAAACGCGAAACGCGCTTCCGGTCGTTTTACTTTCTCCGGCTTTTGATCAGACCAATCTGTACCGCCGTCTGGACTTTAGAAAACGATTAACTCAAACGAAGCCTGCCACGACGGCCCGCAGCGCCGAACCTCGGGAAATCGAGCACTAGGCAATCCGCGGCAAAGCCACTATTCTTGAAAAACGTTTTCCAAATCCGGCAGACGCATCGCACGGCAGGCCTCGCCGCGCGACGCTAAAGGCCCCGGCGCTCGTCGCCATTACCGATCAGAGAGCGCGGCGCGACGAGCGATGCCGCGCAACGGAGACACTCATGAACACTGCCGTCGCCGGCGTCGTGCGCGCCGCCAGCCGCTACCGCTGGACCGTGTGCGCGCTGCTATTCTTCGCGACCGTCATCAACTACATGGACCGGCAGATTCTCGGCTTGCTCGCGCCGCTCCTGCAGCACGACATCGGCTGGACGCAGATTCAGTACGGACGGATCGTGATCGCGTTCTCGGCGTTCTACGCGGTCGGCCTCCTGGGTTTCGGCCGGATCGTCGACTGGCTCGGCACGCGCGTTTCCTACGCGCTCGCCATGCTGGTCTGGAGCATCGCGGCGATGCTGCACGCGGCGGTCGGCTCGGTGACGGGATTCGCGATGGTGCGTGCGCTGCTCGGCATCGGCGAAGGCGGCAATTTCCCGGCCGCGATCAAGACGACGGCGGAATGGTTTCCGCGCCGTGAACGCGCGCTCGCCACCGGCATCTTCAACTCGGGCGCGAACATCGGCGCCGTGTTCGCACCCGCGATCATTCCGCCGCTCGCGCTCGCCTTCGGCTGGCGCGCGGCGTTCGTGATCATCGGGGCGATCGGCATCGTCTGGCTGGGCTTCTGGTTCGCGTTCTACCGCTCGGCCGAGCCGGCCGCCCGCGACCAGGAAATGGCCGAAGCGCAGGACGAAGTCGAAGCGCTCGACGCCGCCAACGTCAACGCCCGCGCGCCGGGCTGGGGCGTGCTGATCAAGAAGCGCCAGACGTGGGCGTTCATCATCGGCAAGTTCCTGACCGATCCGGTGTGGTGGTTCTACCTGTTCTGGCTGCCGAAGTGGCTCAACGAATCGCGTGGCATGGACATGCAGCACATCGGCTTGCCGCTCGTCGTGATTTACGCGATGACGACCGTCGGCAGTATCGGCGGCGGCTGGATTTCGTCGGCGCTGCTGCGCGCCGGCTGGAGCGTGAACGGCGCGCGCAAGACCGCGATGTTCATCTGCGCCTGCTGCGTGCTGCCGATCGCGTTCGTCTCGCAAGTCGACAATCTTTGGGGCGCGGTGGCGATCGTCGGTCTCGCGGCGGCGGCGCACCAGGGCTGGTCGGCGAATCTGTTCACGACCGCGTCGGACCTGTTCCCGAAGCGTGCGCTTGGCGCGGTGGTCGGCATCGGCGGCATGGCCGGTTCGATCGGCGGCGTGCTGTTCTCGGAAGTGATCGGCCAGGTGCTGCAACGCACGGGGCACTACTGGGTGCTCTTCGCAATCGGCGCGTCGGCGTATCTCATCGCCTTCGCGATCATGCACGTCCTCACGCCGCGCATGCAGCCGGCGAAACTCGAGGTCTGAAGCAATGCGGCGCCCGCCTGTTTCGATTCGCGGGCGCCGCGTTTCAACGGCAGGGCGCCGTCGAGTCCCGCACGATCAGCCGCGGCTCGAACATCGAATGCCCGGTATCCGGATGACCGGCGAGCGCGTCGATGAGCTTTTGCATCGCGAGTTCGCCCATTTTCTCGCTTTGCACGTCGACGGTGGTCAGCGCGGGCGACGCGTACTCGCTGTAGGGAACGTTGTCGACGCCCGTCACCGAGACGTCTTCCGGCACGCGAATGCCGAGCGAAGCCGCTTCCTTCATGAAACCGAGCGCGATCAGGTCGTTGTAGCAGATCACCGCCTGCGGCCGGTGCGGCCCGAGCATCACGCGCGAGCAGGCATGTTCGCCCGCGCGGGCGGTCGGCGCGTGAGCGTCGTGAACGTCGAGCGTGAGCCCCACTTCGTCGAGACACTCGCGCACGCCGCGAATCCGCTCGTCGTTGATGCGCGCGTGGCCGAAGCCGAGATACGCGATCTGGCGATGCCCGAGATTCACCAGATGCCGGGCGAGCATGTAGGCGGCCAGCCGGTTGTCAATGCCGACGCTCGGAATCGGCAATTCGTCGCTGCGGCGCAGAAGCACGAGTGGCTTGTCGAGATCGAGCATCCAGCGGGCTTCCTCGTCGGAGAGACGCGAACTCACGATCAGGCCGTCGACGCGCTGCGCAAGCGCTTCGATCAGCGGCCGTTCGAGCGCCTGCGTTTCGTCGATGTCGACGAGCAGCAGCGTGTAGTCGTGCCGCAGCGCGATGCGGTTCGCGCCTTTCACGACATTTGTGAAGTGCGGATTGGCGATGTCGAGAATCGTGAGGCCGATGGTGCGCGTGCGTCCGGTGATCATCGAGCGCGCGAGCGGGTTCGAACGGTAGCCGAGCTCTTCGATGGCCGCCTTCAGCTTCGCCTCGACGGGCGCCGAGAAGCGCTGCGCGCCGTTCATGTACTTGGAGACCGTCGCCACCGACACGCCGGCGGCGGCAGCAACGTCGCGAATCGTCGGGGAAAGTTTTTTCATACGGAGGGTAACGTTTTCTCTGTCTGTTAACGGATTGTCGCAGAAAACGCGATTCGCGGGCGCATGTCAGCAGGTGTTCCTGACAGGAAATCGCCAGCCGCTCGCGCCATTGACGATGAGCGAGACGCCCCGTTATAGTATGGAAAACGTTTTCCTGAAATCGAATTTTTTAAGCATCCTGGAGGAATTCCCATGAACCCGACACGAAAACCGTTCCACCGTCTGCTCCTGACGGGCGCGGCCGGCAATCTGGGCTGTCAGCTTCGCGGCGCGCTCGCAAACTGGGCCGACATCGTGCGCGTGAGCGATATCGCCGCGCTCGGCGAACCCGCGCCGCACGAGGAAGCGAACGTCGTCGACCTGTCCGACCGCGAAGCGGTGATGCATCTCGTCGAAGGCGTGGATGCGATCGTGCATCTCGGCGGCATTTCGATCGACGCGCCGTTCGACGACCTGATCGAAGCCAATATCCGCGGCACCTACAACCTCTACGAAGCGGCCCGCAGGCACGGCGTGAAGCGCGTCGTGTTCGCGAGCTCGAATCACACGATCGGTTTTCATCCCGTGACCGAAGTGCTCGACGCCGACTCGCCGCAGCGCCCGGACAGCCTCTACGGCGTGACGAAATGCTTCGGCGAATCGCTTTCGCGCTATTACTACGACCGCTTCGGCATCGAGACGGTGTGCCTGCGCATCGGCTCGTCGTTCGAGGAACCGAAAAATCCGCGCATGCTCGTCACGTTTCTGAGCTATCGCGATTTCATCGAACTCGTGCGCTGCTCGCTCTTCACGAACCGCGTCGGACACGTCGTTGCGTATGGTGCGTCGAACAATCCGGTCAAGTGGTGGGACAACACGAAGGCGGGTTTCCTCGGCTTCAACCCGCGCGACAGCTCCGTGCCGTTCGCCGAGCGCTTCCCGGCTTCGGCCCCGACCGACGACCACGACGATCCCGCCCAGCGCTTCCAGGGCGGCCCGTTCGTGCTCGGCGAACCGATGGAGCGCAGCCGATGAGCGCGGCGCCGCGCGTGGAGCGGCTCGACGCGGCCGGGCGCGCGACGGTCGGCGAGTGTCCCGTGTGGCACGCGGGCGAAGCGTCGCTGTATTGGGTCGACATTCCGGCGCGGCGCATTGTGCGGCTTGCGGCCGCGAGCGGGCGTCGCAGCGAATGGGCGATGCCGGAACAAGTCGCGTGCTTTGCGTTCGATCGCGACGGCACGGTGCTCGCGGGCCTCGAAAGCGGCCTCTTCGCCGTGAAGCTGGATGCCGCCGATGCCGCCGATATCACCGCGCGCCGCCTCGCCGCGCCCGATTTCGCGGCGGACGGCATGCGTTTCAACGACGGCCGCTGCGACCGCCAGGGACGCTTCTGGGCCGGCACGATGGTGCAGGATATGTCGCTTGCCAGCACGGCCGGCGCGCTGTATCGCTTCGACGCGAATGGCGAGCTTTCTTCACCCATCGTGGACGGGTTGATCACGCAGAACGGCCTCGGGTGGTCGCCGGATGGCACGACGCTGTATCTGTCGGATTCGCATCCAACGCGGCGTCTCATCTGGGCATTCGACTTCGACATCGAAACCGGCACGCCGCGCAATCGCCGCGTCTTCGCGGACCTGCATCATTATTCGGGCCGCCCGGACGGCGCCGCCGTCGACGCCGACGGCTGCTACTGGACCTGCGCGAACGATGCCGGGAAGCTGCTGCGCTTCACCCCGCAAGGCCGGCTCGACCGCGAGATCGCGGTGCCGGCGAGCAAGCCGTCGATGTGCGCATTCGGCGGCAGCGATTTCGACACGCTGTTCGTCACCTCGATCCGCCCAGGCACGAACGCGAACGACGACGACGGCCACGTGTTCGCGCTGCGCCCGGGCGTGAAAGGTTTGCCCGAGCCGCTCTACGCCGGGAGTTTGCCAGTCGCGTGACGGTGGCGTGACGGTGGCGTTTTAGCCGCGCGCGCACGATCGAGCGCAATTCAGAGACCGAAGCCCAGTTGCGCCTTGCCGAGAGGCGTCAGGCTGGCTTCGGTCGCTCTGCCGGCAAAATCGGTTTCGAAATGGTCGGCCGGAAAATCGGGCGGACTCTCTCCCTTCACAAACGCCGGCAACTGGCGCCGCAGATAGGCGTCGTTCTTCGCGCAGGCCGGCGCCGCCGAGATGTACATCACGTTGCTGTACCCCGTTCCGCGATGCGCATCCTCCACCGCGTGGATCACGTCGCTATGCCAGAACACGGTGTCGCCGGCCTGCATCTGCGGAATCGACGACAGCGCCTCCCGCAGCGGACCATGCCACTCCGGCTTGATGGACAGCGCACGGCCGGGCTGGGCGCCGCACAGATCATCGTCGGCGACGTCGTCCTGCAGCGCGCGCAAGAGCACGTAGACCATCGCGTTCGCGATCGGCACGAGTTGCAGCGTGCCGTCGCCGGGGCCTTGCGGCGTCAGCGCCGTCCAGCCCTGAAACGTGCGGAACATCGAGCAGACGGCCGGCGAAGGCAACTCGCGCACCTCGGGCCGGTAGGCGGCATCGAAGGCGTCGTAGCGACGCCAGTCGCCGCTGAACACATGCCGGTAGACGCGCCTGAAGTTGTCGTCGAGCCATCGTTCGACCGAGCCGCCGTCGCAATGCGCCGACAACCCGAGCGACTCCGAACCGGGCGGCCGGCGTCGCAGGCGGTCCGCGTAGACGGGAACCCGCTCGGGATCGAAATGGACACGGCCCTCGCTCTCCCATTTCCACAGGCGGTTGAGGAACACGCGCGTTTGCGTGAGTTCGGGCGATTGCCGGGCCTCTACCTGCGGCGCGGACCAGTAGATGCCGTAGATCTGCGGCTTGCTCGACGCCAGATTGCCGAAATACTTGTCTTCGGCCCGATGCGCGAGTTTGTCGTCGAGCCGGTTTTCCTCGACATACGCGGCGATGCGCGCGTCCCATTCGCCCGCGCGTTCGGGACTGAACACGCCGCGCACCACGCACGCGCCGCGTTCCTTGACGCGCGCGATCTGTTCGTCGCTGACCCGTCCGCCCGCGATGTCCGCGAAGCGGATTTCGGGGATCACCGATTCACCGCGCGCGCGCTCTTTCACGATGACCGCGACCTTCCGCTCGATCTCCGCTTCGACCTGCCCGAACACCTCTTTGTAGTTGGGCAACGCGGCCCGGAGTTGTCGTTTCACTGCGCGGATCGCGCACGGCAAGTCGTCGATTTCAAGGGCACTCATGGCGTCTCCTGAGGTTGTCGAATGCCCTGAGCTTAGTCCGATGCGCCCGCGCTGAGTGATACCATCCGGTCAACTTCTTTGCATTTCCAGACATGAAGCCTTCCTACGAACACGTCGCGATGGGCGCGGGCTGCTCGGTGCGCGTTTTTCATCGAAAGCTGCCGCGCATTCCTTTCGAATGGCATCACCATCCCGAATACGAACTCACGCTGACGATGAACAGCCGCGGCAAGCGCTACATCGGCGATTCGATCGCGACCTATGAAGGCGACGATCTCGTGCTGGTGCCGCCGGATCTGCCGCACACGTGGTCGTCGAACCGTTCGATCGATGGCGGCGCGCCGCAGGTCGCCATCGTCGTGTGGTTCAGCGGCGACTGGGCGCGGCGGGTGGCCGACTGCTGTCCGGAGTTCGAGGCACTGCATCGGCTGTTGAGACGCGCCGCGTGCGGACTGGCGTTCGCTCCCGAAGCGGGCGCCGCACTGCGCGCGCGTGCCGCGGGACTGCTTTCTGACTCTCCGCGCGAGCGGCTCGGCGTCGTGCTCAATGCGCTATGCGCGCTCGCCGATGAAGACGCGACGCCGCTCGCGTCGCCGAGTGCGTTCGATGTCGACAGCGCCGGACGCCCGTCGGGCCACGAGCCGGAACGGCTCAACCGCGCGCTGGCGGTAATCGAGGCGCGCTTTGCGGAGCGGCTGACGGTCGGCGAACTGGCGGCGGCCGCGAGGCTTTCCGAACGCACGCTCAATCGCTATTTCGTGCAGCATCTCGGCGAGAGCGCGGGGCGTTATGTGAACCGCGTGCGCGTCGGTCACGCCTGCCGGATGCTCGCCGATACGTCGTGGCCGGTTTCGGTGATCGCGGCACGATCCGGCTTTCCGAACGTCGCCCATTTCAACCGGCAGTTCCGCGCGCTCAAGGAGACGACGCCGGCCGCCTATCGGAAGGAGTTTGCCGGCGCGGCGCGCAATGCGGGCGATGGCGAACCGCTCGACTCGCGCTCGCCATCGCTGGAACGCCGCTGATCCGCCTAGCCGCCGAAGCGCGGCTCCGGCAAGCCTTTGACCCCGAGACCCGTCACCGCGAACAGTCCGCCCTTGTCGCGCTCTTTCTGCGGAATGCCCCACATCGGACGTCCCATCGTCGTGACGTACAGGGTGTCCAGATTCGGGCCGCCGAACATCACGCTCGTCAGGTTGCGCACCGGAAACGGCACGACGCGATCGAGCGTGCCATCGGGCGCGTAGCGCAAGATGCGTCCGCCGAACACGAGCGCCGACCAGACGTAGCCTTGCTCATCGACGGTCGCGCCGTCGAAGGTGCCGGCCATGTCGCGTGCCGATGCGAACACGCGCCGGTTCGATGCAGCGCCCGTCTCGATGTCGTAATCGTAGGCGTACATCTGCTTGTCGTAGGTGTCCGTGAAATAGAGCGTGCGATTGTCGGGGCTCCAGCACGGACCGTTCGAGCAACTGATCCCGCCGTCGAGCCGCGTCACCTTGCCGTCCGTATCGAGCCGGTAGAGACCGCCGCTTCGCGTCGGACGTTGTCCGCGATCCGCGTCGTAGCGATCGAAATCGTAGGCCATCGTGCCCGCGATGAAACGGCCCTTGCGATCCACCTTGCCGTCGTTGAAGCGCGTTTCGGGATCGTCGCTCTCCGGGTCCGCGATCAGTTGGACCGTCTGCTTGTCGAAGTCGTAGAAATGCAGACCGTTCGCAAGCGCGACCACCGCGCCGCCCTTCTCCCTGAGCGCCATCGAGCCGATGTGGCGCGGCACGAAAAAGCGCTCGACTTCGCTGCCGTCCGCGCGGCAACGGTAGATCTCGGCGGCGGTACTGTCGATCCAGTAGAGCCGTTCCTCCTTCACATCCCAGAGCGGCCCTTCGCCGAGGTGATTGTTCGCATCGACCAGCAATCGCGCTTCGATCATCGTCGTCTCCGTTTTTTGGTTCAGCAGCGCTTCAGTCCTGCTCCTTCTTTGCAATCGCGCGGCGATGGGCGAGCAGCGCCATCAGCCTGCGATCGCGCCAGCGGCTGCGCGTTTCGATGTCGCCGCGATCGAGCACCGCGCGGCGCTCGGCATCGAGCTTCGCGATCGTGTCGGCGGACCAGCCGAACGGCACGCGCTCCGCTGCAATCGAGCGATAGGTGCCGCCATAGCGATCCGCATAGTCCTGCACGCCGCCCGGCGCGTTCAGGTCGATGGTTTCGAACGGGCCCATGAAGGACCAGCGCATGGCGAGGCCGTCGCGCATGACGGTGTCGAGATCGGCGGCGCTTGCGTAGCCTTGCTCGTAGAGGCTCATCGCTTCGTCGAGCACCGCGCCTTGCAGGCGGTTGAGCAGGAAGCCCGCGATCTCGCGATTGACCGTCACCGGCTTCTGCCCTGCTTCCGCATACAGCGTGCGGGCGCGCTCGAGCGTTTCGCGCGCGGTCCAGGGCGCGCCGCACAGTTCGACGAGCGGCACGAGCGACGGCGGATTCACCGGATGTCCGACGAGGCAGCGCGCGCGGCCGTGCAAGCCTTCGGTGAACGTCGACGCGGGCAGGCCGGAAGTGGAACTGGACAGCAGCGTGTCGGGCTGGGTCAGGCGGTCGAGTTCGGTGAAGAGTGCGCGCTTCGCCTCGACGATCTCCGCGATGTTTTCCTGCACGAGTTCGACGTCGCGCACGGCATCCGCGAGGCTCGCGCATGGCGTGATGCGCGCGACGATCGCGGCGGCATCCTCTTCGATCAGGCCGAACTCGGCCAGGTCGCGGACGCTTTCGCCGATCGCCGGTAGCGCGCCGTCGAGCATGGCGAGGTTTGCGTCGTGGAGGTGCACGTCGAAGCCTGCGCGCGCGAATACGATCGACCATGCCCGGCCGATGCGGCCCGATCCGATTACTGCTACTCGTCGATTCGCCATCGATGTCTCCTGGTTTTGTGCTTCTGTGGAATTTGTTTTCGCGTCGGTCTGTTTGCTCTGCCCCTGTCCGGGCGGGACTAATAGACCGACGTGAAAGCAAGTTCCCCGAAGACACAAGCGCAGCAAAAAGAACCCGACCAATCCCTCAAGCCTTCTTGTCCCGCAGAGTAATCACGGCCGCGAGCACGACGAGCCCATTGATGATGTCCCGCACGGCCGGCGGCACGGTCGTCCCTGCGAGCAGCGTCCCGAGCGCGGTAAGCAAGAGCGCGCCACCGAACACCCCGAGATAGTGTCCGCGTCCGCCCGTAATCAGCGCGCCCCCAACCACGACGACAGCAATCGACGGCAGCAAGTACGGATCGCCCATGCCGAGAAACGCCTGGCTGCTAAAGCCCGCAAGCAGCAACCCGACGATGGCGGAGCAAAGCCCCGAAAGACAGTACACGGCGATCAGCGTCGCGCCGACCCGCACGCCCGAGAGCTTCGCGGCGATGGGCGAATTGCCGACCGCATAGACGCGCCGCCCGAACGCCGTGCGATGCAGCAGCAGCAGCGCCACCGCAAGAAAGACCGGCACGCTCCACGCCGCGAGCGAGAGCGGACCTACGCGGCCATTCGTGAACTCGCTGATCGAAGACGGCGCCCAGCCTTGCGGCGAGCCGTTGCAATAGATCAGCGTAAGACCTTGAAGCAGACCGTTCGCGGCAAGCGTGACGACGATCGGCGGCAGCCCCAGCACCACGACCCCGACGCCATTGAACACACCGACAAGCAGCCCGACGCCCAGCACGAGCGGCACCGCCCACACCGCCGCGCCGTTGATGCCATGCGTGAGACCGGTCAGCAGCACGCCCGACAGCGTGATGAGCCACGGCATCGACAAGTCGAGGCCGCCCGTCAGGATCACCGCGCCCTGGCCGAGACCGAGGATCGCGAGAAACAGCGTGAGCGTGAGCAGGCTGCTATAGAAGTTCGCGCTCGCGAGCACGCCCGGACCGTAGACGAAGCCGGTGATAGCCACCACCGCGACGAACAGCAGATACGCAGGCATCACATACTTGACCCATTCGCGATTGCGCTCGATCCAGTCGCCGATCGCACGGCCTTTCAGCTCCGTATTGTCGATCGGACGAAAGTTCTCCACTTCGAAACTGACACGGCGCGCATCGCTGGCATCCTTCGCGCGCGTGCCGGTTCGCAGCGCCTTGAGCCATTGCGATGCATAGCGCGCGCAGTGATGCGCGGCGGACTGCTTGCCGATCGACGAACCCAGGACGGCGAGAATCAGGATCACCGCTTCGGCGATCGTCGTGAAGAACGCCGACACGTTCAAGACGAGCAGGATGTTCACGGTGATCATGAGCGTCATCGCGGCGAATACGGTGCCGACGCAGCCGCCTCGTCCGCCGCCGAGCCACGTCCCGCCGAGCACCACGGCCGTGAACATCGAGAGCAGCAGCGGCCGCCCGACGAGCGGATCGGCGGAACCGGTCTGCGCGGATACGTATAAACCCGCCGCCGCGTAGAACATGCCCGCTAGCGCGTAGGTCGCGATGCGGTAACGCGTCACCGGCATGCCGTTCGCATACGCGCCGTCCGGATCGCTGCCGAGGGCATAGAGGCCCACGCCGAAGCGCGTGCGCTTCACGAACGACCAGACGATGAGCGCGAGCACGAGCACCGCGGCCGACATCGGCACCTTGTCGGCAATCAGGTCCGATGTGACGAACGCGCCGAACTGCTCGCCGATGGTGCCGCCCGGCTTGTTCTGGATCAGGAGCGTGAGGCCTTGCACCATGAACATCGTCGCGAGCGTGACGACGATGGATTGCAAGCGGAACCACGCGATCACCGCGCCGTTGACGAGCCCGATGCCGCCGCCTATCGCGATGATGAGCGCGACGCCGCCCCACTGTTCGAGCGGCGTCCCCTGCACGAAGCGCACCGCGAGCACGTTGGAGAGCGAGACGACCGCCGACGCCGACAGATCGAAGCCGCCCGAGAGCACGACGATGGTCTGTCCGATCGCCGCGAGCGCGAGCGTCGTGCTGCTCGATATGACCGAGCCGATGTCATACATGCCGACGGGCGTCCCGGAGAGCGACACCCACGCGATCAGCATCGCGAGCAACGCACCGATGGCGATGATCAGACCGCGATAATGATCGATGCGCGCGCCCAGTCCGACGCGCGCGCCGGGCCGCACGATCTCGCTATCGGGCGACGCAATGGCGTTGTTCATGAAACACCTCTGTTTGCTTGAATCGGTCTTAGCTCGCCAGCATCTTGCGCATCACGTTTTCTTCGGTCAGCGCATCGCCTTCTAGCTCGGCGACGTTGCGGCCGCGATACACCACCGACACGCGGTCGCAGACATTGACGAGTTCGGGCACGTCGGTCGAATAGAACAGCACCGAACCGCCCGCCGCGGCGAACGCGCGCATCAGCACGAAAATCTGATGCTTGGTGCCGACGTCGATGCCGCGCGTCGGATCGAACATCAGCCACACGCGGCTTTGCGTGAGGAGCCACTTCGCCATCGCGATCTTCTGCTGATTGCCGCCCGAGAACGACAGGCACGGCTTATAGACCGCGCGGGGGTTGACTTCCATCTGCGCGAGCGCCCGCTTGATCGCGGCCTGCTCGCGCTTGCGGTCGATCAGGCCAAAGCGCGTGAATCGTGTGATGACCGGCAGCGAGACGTTCTCACCGCCGGGCAAGCGCAGAAAAAGGCCTTCGGTCTTGCGGTCCTCGGGAAGAAAGCTCGTCGATACGCCCGCCTTCAGCGAATCGGCGGTCGACGTGAGCGTGACCGGCTTGCCGTCGATCAGAATCTCGCCGTCGTCGATGAACTCGGCGCCGAAGAGCGCTTCGAACAGTTCGCGCTGGCCCATGCCCTGCAACGCCGCGATGCCGTGCACTTCGCCCGCCTTGAGCGTGAGGTTGAAGTCGCTCACCACGCCGTCGACCTTGATGCCGCGCGCTTCCATTGCGGGCACTTCGCTCTCGATGTTCGCGGGCACCTTCGGCGGATACTTCGCCTCCATCGAGCGGCCGATGACGAGGCGGATCACCTCGTCATCGGAAATGGAAGCGGTATCGAACGCACCGACGTCCTTGCCATTGCGATACACCGTGAGGCTGTCGCAAAACTCGCGCACTTCCTGCATGCGATGCGAGATGAAGACGAACGTGACGCCGCGTGACTTCATCTCGTCGATGCGCCGTGCGAGCCACGCGACATCGCGTCCCGAAAGCGCGGACGTCGGCTCGTCGAGCAGCAGCACTTGCGGGCCACGCACGATGGCCTTCGCGATCTCGATCTTCTGCCGCACGGGAAGCGCGAGATCGCGGATGTAGGCGCCGGGCCGCACGTCGTCGAGTTCGAGCCGTTCGAGCCATTCGGCCGCCATGCGCTGCGACTCGCGTTTCTTGATGCGGCCGAACCAGCCCGTCGGTTCATACGACATCATCAGGTTTTGCGCGACGGTCAGGTCGCGCACGAGCGTCATCTCCTGAAACGCGGTCTGCACACCGGCGCGATGCGCGTCCATCGGGTTCTTCATCGACACGTCGCGCCCCATCACGGCGATGCTGCCCGAGTCCGGCTGCATGAGTCCCGAGAGCAGCTTGACCGTGGTCGACTTGCCCGCGCCGTTCTCGCCGAGCAGCGCGTGAACGGCGCCGCGCTTCACGCGAAACGACGCGCCGTCGAGCGCGACTGTCGCACCGAAGCGCTTCGTGACTTTCGACAGATCGATCGCCAGGTCGGTCGTCATCTCGTGTCTCTCCTTCGTGATGAACTCAATCCTGCTTGCCGGTCAACGCCGCGTTGAAGCCGACCTCACGCGTGTCGTCCGAGTAGATGTCCGCGAACCAGCCCGGCGGCACCTTGTCCGGCATGAACGCCGTGCAACCCGCCTTGAGTTCGTCGATCGAACCGGTCTTGCAAAGCTTCGACTGCGGCGTCTCGACGAGCGGCAGCTTGAGCGTCACGCGCTGCGGAAAGTCTTTGCCATCGAGCTTCTGCACGGCCATCTTGAGCGCCATCGCACCCGAGTACGGCGGCGCGCCATACGAGATCGAGCGGTAGCCGATCGAGCGGTATGCGCCTTCGCCCTTCACGGTGCCCGGCGGCAGCATCTGCACGCGATGCCCGTTCGACGATTCGCCCGCGCACGGCTTCACCTTGTCGTCGGCGACGCCCGCTTCGAGCTGCATCGACGCCGCCGTGAAGCAGCCGACCTGCATCCACAAGCCGTCGATCTTGTCCCAGCTATTCGTCGCGAGGATCTTCGAGAGCTCCGTCTTCGCCGTCGCCTGGCTCCACATGCCGGTGCCTTCGGCCACGACCTTGATGCCCGGAAACTTCGCGAACACCGCCTTCGCGGCCTCGGTGCGCGCGCGGTCCACGGAGGTGCCGGGCACGCCATTGATCATCACGATATTGCCCTTCCCGTTGATCGTCTTCGCAAGCCACTCCGCCGTCACCGTTCCCGCCTGATGCTGGTCGATCGTCACGTTGTGCGCGCACGGCTCGGTCACTTCGCCGTCGTATGCGGCCACCACGACGCCCTTAGAGCACGCGTTCTTGATCGCGCGATTGAGCGCGGTCGGCGAGATTGGATAGATGACGATCGCCTTCGCGCCCGCCTGCACCATCGAGTTGATCTGCTGGATCTGCTTTTGCGCGTCGGTGCCCGCGACCTGCACTTCGAGATCGACCTTGTCCTTTAGCGCAGGCGTGCCCGCCATCGCCTTGACCATGTTCGCGGCTTCGGTCTGCCAGTCGTTGCCGACATAGCTCATCGACAGGAAAATCTTGTACTTGTCCGCGGCCGAAGCCGGTCCCGACAGCGCGAGCGCGCCCAGGAAAGCGGCGCCGAGCGCGAGCCGGCCCGCATGACGAATCGTGTGCGTCAGTGCTTTCATGTCTTCCTCCATCCAACGTATGTTTGTGTTCTAGCTTTCGACGTGTTGCAGACGTGCACTTGCGGGCAGTTCGATGCCCGACGATCCGGGCACGACATTCGGGTCGTGTCCGGGAATCACGAAATCGGCGATCTGCCGGATGCGCTTAAGCGAAGCCAGTTCGGCGAAGGTCTCGTGGACGATCCCCACCGGCACGAGGTCGACGATGTTCTCCATGCAGTTCGCGCAGTCGCCCGCGATCATCACGACGCCGTCGTCGGTATCGACTGCAATGGACTGATGGCCCGGCGTGTGGCCCGGTGTCGGCACGACGCGCACGCCGGGCACGATGTCCGCGACGCCGTTGACGAACTGCCAGCGAAAGTACGCAAGCGGCTCGCGGCCGATCAGGAACTCCTGGTAGTACGTGGCCTGCGTCGGCAACGGGCGGCCCGCGTATTCCCACTCGGCGGCCTGAATGACGAAGCGCGCGTTGCGAAAGAGCGTGTTGCCGCCCGAGTGGTCGTAATGCAGATGCGTGTTGATGACGATATCGACCTCGTCCGCGCTCCAGCCGACATATTCCTTCAGCGCGCGTTCGAGCTTTTCCTCGGGCGCCTGCTCGCACGGACACACGAAGCTCGACACCCACGCGGGATCGTGAATGCCGGTATCGACGACGATCTTCTTCTGCGCGCCCACGATCGCCGTCGACCAGACCGGCACTTTCATCTGCTGGCCGAAGTAGCGGCCATACACTTGCGACGAGCGGTCGACGGTGAGCCAGCCCGTCGGCATCGCGACAACCTTCAGCTTGTTCAAGGCGGCCTCCGGGTCAGAAGTTCGTTTCGCTCGCGCCCTTCAGGCCGAGCATCGCGCGCGCTTCGGCGGGCGTCGCGATCTCGAGCGAGAGTCCTTCGATCACCTGGCGGATTTTCACGACCTGCGCGGCACTCGATTCCGCGAGCTTGCCCGGCTCGATCCACAGCGAATCTTCCAGCCCGACGCGCACGTTCGAACCCTGCGCAAGACCGATCGATCCGAGCGTAATCTGGTTGCGTCCGGCGCCGAGGATCGACCACACGTAGTCGTTGCCGAAGAGCCGGTCCGCTGTGCGCTTCATGTGCGCGAGGTCTTCCGGATGCGCGCCGATACCGCCGAGCAAACCGAACACGCTCTGCACGAAGAACGGCGGCTTCGCGAGCCCGCGATCGACGAAATGCGCGAGGTTGTAGAGATGCGAGATGTCGTAGCACTCGTACTCGAAGCGCGTGCCGTTCGCGCCGCATGACGTGAGGATGTATTCGATGTCCGCGAACGTGTTCTTGAAGACCAGATCGCGACTGTTTTCCAGATGCTTGCGTTCCCAGTCGTACTTCAGTTCCTTGAAGCGATCGAGCATCGGATAAAGCCCGAAGTTCATCGACCCCATGTTGAGCGACGCCACTTCCGGCCTGAAGTGATGCGCGGGCTTCAAACGCTCGGCGACCGTCATGTGCGGACTGCCGCCGCTCGTCAGGTTGATGACCGCGTCCGTCTCGGACTTGATGCGCGGCAGGAACTGCTGGAACACCGCAGGGTCCTGCGTCGGATGACCGTCCTCGGGATCGCGCGCATGCAGGTGCAGGATCGCCGCGCCCGCTTTGGCGGCGGCGAGCGCCGCGTCGCCGATTTCCTGCGGCGTCACCGGCAGGTACGGCGACATCGATGGCGTGTGAATCGCGCCCGTGGGCGCGCAGGTGATGATGACCTTGCGTTTCGTTGCCATATGATCCTCTCGACTGGAGACTCGAATTCGTTCAAAGCACTTCGACGTTGCCGCACACGGAGATCGCCTGTCCCGAGATGCCGCTGCCGCCCGGCGAGCACAGAAAGAGCGCGGTGGCCGCGACTTCCTCGGGTGTCGTCATCCGGCGCAGCGAAATCTTCGCGAGATATTCCTTCTCCATGTCTTCGTAGGAGAGGCCGAGCTGCTTCGCGCGCGCCTCGATCACGCGCTGGATGCGCGGTCCCTTCACGATGCCCGGCTGGATCGCGTTCACGCGGATACCCGCCGGTCCCAGTTCGATCGCGAGACTCTTGGTGAGGCCGACGACCGCCCACTTCGTCGCGGAATACGGCGTGCGGTACGCGTAGCCGAGACGCCCCGCCACGGACGAGAGCGCGATGATCGCGCCGCCGTCGCGCGCGCCGCGCAGGAGTGGCACCGCACGGCGCGCGAAATAGAACTGCGCGTTCAGATTGACGTCGATGGTTTGTTCCCACTCGCTCACGTCGATCTCGTCGATGCCGGCCGTCGGACCCGCGATGCCCGCGTTGTTGATCAGCACGTCCAGGCCGCCGAGTTGCGCATCGGCATCGGCAAAGACGCGCTCGACCGCGTCCTTGTCGGCGACGTCGGCGAGCGTTGCGGTGATCGCGTTGCACTCCGCCTGGCTTTCGACTTCGAGCAGCGCGTCGATGGCCGCTTGGCTCGCGTCGCAGACATGCACGCGCGACCCGGCATCGACGAACGCGCGCGCGATCACGAGCCCGATGCCCGAAGCGCCGCCCGTGACGAGCACGCGCAAGCCGGCGTGCGGTTTCAACATCTGTAGAACCGTCATGCTGCCTCCGTTGTTTTTAAAAGCCTCAGGCGCTCGCGGCTTCCCTGCCCTGCAGGCGCTCCTGCAAATCGGCGGCTGCGTCGCCGATGTCTTGCTCGATCCCCGCGCGCGCACCTTCGCCATCGCCGCGCCAGAGCGCATCAACGATCTTGCGGTGCGCCGCCATCGAGCGCCGCATATGCGGAATGTCCGGCGCGACGAGGTTGAGAAACGGGCCGATGCGCATCCAGAGGTTCTGGATCGTCGCGAGCGTGAGGTCGCTTGCGCCGTGCGTGTAGATGGCGATGTGGAACTCGAAGTTGCTGCGCAGATAGGCTGCGACATGGCCTGCTTCGACGTGCGCGTCCATCGTGTCAAAGACGGCTTGCAACGCGGCGAGATGCTCCTGCGTCATGCGCGAGGCGGCGCGCTTCGCCACGCAGCCTTCGAGCGCGATGCGCACATCGCGTAGTTCGTCGAGCAGATCGAGCGTCATCGGCGGGACCATCAGTGCGCGGCCGGGACCGTCGATCAACGCGCCTTCCGCCTGCAGCCGCGTCAGCGCGGCGCGCACGGGCATCGTCGACGAACCGACCGCTTCGGCGACACCGCGCAGCGAGAGCAACTGCCCGGGCGCAAAGCGGCCGGTCATGATCGCCTCGCGCAACTGGGCGTAGACGCGGCCCGCCATCGTTTCGCGCGCCACGAGTTCGAGCGCGGGCAGGTCGTTGCCAGCAGAACGTGTTGCCACTTCGTGCCTCCCTGCGAATTGTGTGACCTGTGATCACAGATGATGTGTCGCAGTTTCGACCTTGAGGACGTGGGAGTCAACCCGTGGGGGATAGGGATAAACGCGGAGGCGGAGCGGTACGTCGATTGCCGTGACTACCGCGCTTCGAGCGCGAGATGCTCGCGCGCGGCTTCCAGAATTTCGTCGGAAAGCGGGTCACCGCGAACCGCCCGGGCGAGTGTCACGGCGCCTACCAGCATCGACATGCGCGCGAGCGCGCGGCGTCGCTCGCGCCTGGTCCGGCGCGCTTTCGAATACGACATCAGCACGCCCAACAGCGTCTTCAGCCCGCGCGCGTAGGCGCTGCGAACCGGCTTCGACGCCTCTTCGCGTCCCACGTCGGCAGCGAGCGAATGCGCGGGACAGCTAAAGCCCGGATCGTCGCGCTGCTTTGCACTCAGATAATGCTTCGCCAGCGTCGCGAGCGCGGCCTGTTCGGTGGCGCCGTGCTCGCCGAACGCCTCCCAGCGCGCCGCGGATTCCTCGAAGGCGCGCGCGCAGGCAATCGACGCGAGTTCGTCCTTCGATTCGAAATGCCCGTAGAAGCCGCCATGCGTGAGGCCCGCGCCCGCCATGATGTCGGCGACCGACACGCCGTTGAGCCCGTGCTCCTTGAAGAGGCGCGCCGAAGCCGCCTCGATCAGCAGGCGGTTGCGCTCGGTCTGTTCGCGAGAGACGCGTGGCATGGTCGTGGTTCAGGTCGCGTATTGCGCCTCGCCGTTGCCGAACGACCAGTTCTCCTTCGCCACCTCGACGAGACTGATGAACAAATCCTCCCGTCTCAGCCCGACGCGTTCATGCAGGCCGTCCGCGAGCGCCTTGTAGAACGCGCGCTTCATGTTCACGTCGCGCCCCGCATTCAGCGTGATCTGCACGATCACGCATTCCGGCGTTCGCTCGATGCCGAGGTAGCTCGGGTCCGCGATGAAGTCGCCGGCTTCGTGCCCGGTGACGACCATGAAGCGGTCGTTGGCCGGGACGTTCAGCGTTTTGGTCATCGCGTTATAGACCTCGTCGGCGAGCGCGGCGCGGTATTCGGCCGATTGGCCTTGTGCGAGATCGATGCGTACGAGCGGCATGTCCAGCTCCTTTCGATGTGGGTCAGGTTGGCTTTCCACAATAGATGATGACCGTACTTTATTCAATAGATGATGATCGTCATTTTTGGCAAGCTAAGCACGTGGTCGCTGTCGTGACGAATCTCAGCAGACGCTTACATGCGCGTGAGACGCCTCATATCGCGATCCGAATATCGCGGCTCACTCGACACGTTCCCTTTGTCACCGGGCGGCGAACTCCGCTAAAGTGAATCCCGCGCGGGACACGCGACGTCGCGCAAACATCCGATCGGAGCAACACTCATGCAACTCAAGTGCGCCAACCTGTTCGAGCAGTCCGCGTATGTCGGCGGAACGTGGATCGAAGCGGCCTCGCAGCCGCACGACACCGTCGTCAATCCGGCCAACGGCGAGCCGATCGGCCACGTGCCCCGGCTGACCGCCGCGCAGGCGAAGGAGGCTATTGCGCACGCGGCGACGGCCTTCGAAGAGTGGCGCGAGTGGAGTGGCCGCGAGCGCGCGTGCGTGCTGCGCGAATGGGCGCAGTTATTGAAGACGCATCGCGACGACCTCGCGATCATCCTGAGCTCCGAGCAGGGCAAGCCAATCCACGAAGCACGCGCCGAAGTCGCGCAGGCCGCGAATTACATCGAGTGGTTCTCGGAAGAGGCGCGGCGCATTCACGGCGACACCCTCCCGGCCGCGCGCCGCAGCCAGCGCATACGCGTGATCTGCGAGCCGCTCGGCGTGTGCGCGGCGATCACGTCGTGGACATTTCCGTCGTCGATGGTCGCGCGCAAGATCGGCGCCGCGCTCGCCGCCGGCTGCACGGTCGTGCTCAAGCCGGCTTCGCAGGCACCGTTCTCCGCGCTCGCGCTCTGCGTGCTGGCCGAGAACGCAGGCTTGCCGCGCGGCGTGCTCTCGGTACTCACGGGCGACGACGAAACGCTCGTCGGCGCACTGATCGACAGCCCGCAGGTCAGGAAAGTGTCGTTCACTGGCAGCATCGAAGCGGGCAAAAAGCTGATGGCCCGTTGCGCGGAAACCGTAAAGCGGGTTTCGCTCGAACTCGGCGCGAGTTCGCCGTTCATCGTCTTCGACGACGCCAATCTCGACCTCGCCGTGAGCGGCGCCATTGCGGCGCGCTTTCGTCATACGGGTCAGGCGGCGATGTGCGCGAACCGTTTTCTGATTCAGGACGGCGTGCACGACGAATTCGTGCGACGACTGGTCGACAAGGTGAAGGCGCTCAAGACGGGCGACGGTATGCGCGACGAGACGCAGGTCGGCCCGCTGATCGACCGCGCGTCGGTCGAACGGATCGACGCGCTGGTGAGGGACGCCATCGAATCGGGCGCGAGGGTGATGGCGGGCGGCCAGCGCCACGCGGCTGGCCCGAACTTCTATCAGCCCACGGTGCTCACAAACGTCAGCCCCGAGATGGCGATTTGCGGCGATGAAGTTCTCGGTCCGGTGGCGAACGTGACCCGTTTCCACGATGAAGCCGAAGCGCTGCGTCTTGCGAACCGGCCGCGTACCGGACTCGCCGCGTACTTCTATACCGCCGACCTGAACCGCTCGTTTCGCATGATGGAAGCGCTGGAATGCGGTGTGGTCGGCGTGAACGAAAGCCTCGTGTTCAGCGAAATGGGCCCGTTTGGCGGCGTGAAGGAATCGGGCATCGGCCGGGAAGGCTCGCACTATGGCGTCGAGGAATATCTCGACACCAAGTACGTCTGCTATGGCAACGTGAGCTAAACCCCGCTCAGCGCGCGCGCCGCTCGCGCACCGCGCTCGCGAGCGCTTCGAGCGCGGGTTCGGTCTGCGCCCAGCCGAGGCACGCGTCGGTGATCGACACGCCCGCGCGCAGCGGCACGCCCGGCTTGAGATCCTGCCTGCCTTCCTCGAGATTGCTCTCGATCATCACGCCGATGATGCGCGTGTCGCCGTTCGCAAGCTGCCCCGCGACGTCCGCGGCCACGTCGAGCTGCTTCAGGTGCGACTTGCCCGAGTTCGCGTGCGAGCAGTCGACCATCACCTGCTCGCGCAAGCCGACCGTCTTCAGCGCGGCACAGCACGCCTCGATCGATTCGCGGTCGTAGTTCGGTCCTTTCTTGCCGCCGCGCAGGATCACGTGCGCATCGTCGTTGCCGCGCGTCTCGAAGATCGCGGCCATGCCCATCTTCGTCATGCCCATGAACGCGTGGCTCGCGCCCGCCGCGACGATGGCGTCCGCGGCGATCTGCACGCCGCCGTCGGTGCCGTTCTTGAAACCGATCGGGCAACTGAGGCCGGAAGCCAGTTGCCGATGGCTCTGGCTCTCGGTCGTGCGCGCGCCGATCGCGCCCCACGCGATCAGATCCGCGATGTATTGCGGACTCAGCAGATCGAGGAACTCGGTCGCGGTCGGCAGGCCGATGCTGCTCACGTCGAGCAGCAACTGCCGCGCGCGCCGCAGGCCTTCGTTGATGCGATAGCTGCCGTCGAGGCGCGGGTCGTTGATATAGCCTTTCCAGCCCACCGTCGTGCGCGGCTTCTCGAAGTACACGCGCATTACGACCAGCAGGTCGTCGGACAGTGCGTCGGCGGTGGCCTTCAGGCGGTGCGCGTAGTCGAGCGCCTGATCGTGATCGTGGATCGAGCACGGGCCGACCACCGCCACGAGCCGGTCGTCGCGGCCGTGCAGGATATCGGCGATCGCGACGCGGCTCTGTTCGACGAGCGCCTGCACGGCGGTCGGCACCGGCAGTTCGTCCTGAAGGAGCGCCGGGGAGATCAGCGGGCGCACGGCGCCGATCCGCACGTCGTCGATGCGGGTCGTGTCCTGCGTGGAATCGGCGAGGCCGACTTCCTGATCGAGTTGCGGATTGTCGATGCGGCTCAAGGTCGTTCTCCCGGGCTGGCGGTAAGCAAACGGCGATTATCGCATTCGCATCCGCTGAGGCATGTCATTTTGCGCGACGGCAATCGAACCGCCGGCCGGCTCGACCCGGCGCTCCGCTCAATTCGCCTGCAGCCGATGCATCAGCGGCTTGAGCGCGGGATACAGATCGACATAGACGCCGAAGCGCTCGTCATACAGTTTCTTGCGCGCGGCATCCGGCTGCGCGCGCTCGACGAGTGTCACCCAGCCCGCGTCGGCCGTCTCGCGCGAAACGAGCCCGATGCCGAGCGCCGCCAGCATCGCGGCGCCCATCGCGGCCTCCACGTCCTCTTCGATCGACAGCACCGGAAAGCCCGTCACGTCCGCGATGATCTGCATCCACAAATCGGAATGCGCCGCGCCGCCGACCACGATCAGCCGTTCGTCGAGCGAGCGCGCCCCGCGCCGCCCCGCTTCGATGTTGTGCCGCAGCGCATACGCGACGCCTTCCAGCACCGCGCGGTAGAGCGTCGCGCGCGTGTGAAAGAGGCTCAGGCCGACGAACGTGCCGCTCGCCTTCGGGTCCCACACCGGGCTGCGTTCGCCCATCAGATAGGGCAGGAACACGACGCCGTCCGAGCCCGCCGCGACCTTCGACGCCTCTTCTTCCAGAATACGGTGTGGATCGCCGTGAGGCAGCGCCTTCGCGGCTTCGGTCTCGCCGTGGCAGAACTGCTCGCGAAACCACGTCACCGATGCGCCCGCCGTGATCGCGCCGCCGAACACGTACAGGTCCTTCAGGCCGTTGAAGACGTGCGGGAAGCTGACGAGTCCGTGCCCGGCATCGACGCTCTGGTTGATGTAGCCCCAGCACATGCTGGTGCCGATCATCGCGACGTGTTCGCCGGACTTCGTGACGCCCGCGGCGAAGGTCGCGACGGCTGCGTCGATACCGCCCGCGACGACCGGCGTTCCCGCCGCGAGGCCGAGCCGCTGGGCCCAGTCCGGCAACAATCCGCCGACGACTTCCGTCGATTCGACGAGCCGCGGCGGCATCAGCGCGGCGGGAATGCCGAGCATGTCGAGCGCTTCCGGCGACCACGCGCGCTTGGCGATGTCGTACACGCCGCCGATGTTGCCCGCCGAGCTGTGATCGACCGCGAGTTCGCCCGTCAGCCGCTGGATCACGTAGGCGTTCGGCGGTACGAAATAGCGCGTCTTCGCCCAGACGTCGGGCTCGTTGTTGCGCAGCCAGAGCATCTTCGTATAACCGTAGTAGCTGTCGACGCCGTTGCCCGTGATCGCGCCGAGCCGCGCCAGATCGACCTGGGCCTTCACCCACTCGACTTCCTTCGTCGCCCGCCGATCCATCCAGATGAGGCACGGATAGAGCGGCTCCATGTTCTCGCCGACCGCAATGCCCGAGCCGCCGTAGAGGCTGCTCACGCAGAGGCTCCGGATCGAGCCGGGTTTCACGTTCGCCTTCTTCACGCATTCGGCGATGCATTCGGCCACCGCGTCGAACCAGACATCCGGCCATTGCTGCGCCCACAGCGGCCGGGGCGTGTCCGGGTGATACGCTCGCGTGCTCTGCGCGACGATGTCGCCGTTCGCATTCACGACGAGCGCCTTCGTGCTCTGCGTGCCGATGTCGATGCCGATCACATGGTCCATTTCGTCTCGCTCCGGGTTTCTTGTATTTGGCTCATCGTCCGGACGCGCGTGGTCCGGCGTGATTTGCCATCTTATATCGACGGGAGCGGAGCGGCAGGGTCGGGCGGATCAGGCGGGCGTCGTATCGACGATTGCGCCGGTCCGCGCGGCCTTCGCGATCGCCTCGGTGATGCGCAGGTTCTGCAAACCGTCGCGCGCGCTGACGATCGGCTCGGCCTCGCCGCGCACGACCCGCACGAAATGCGCGATCTGGTTCGCGAGCGGATCGTCGCGCCGGACTGCCACAACGCGCTCGTCGAACGGCTTCCACCACGAACGGTCTTCGGCGCGGCTGTAGGTTTTCAGGCGCATCGTCGGCACCGACAGAGAGCCCGACGTGCCCGCGATCACGTAGCAGTCTTCGTCCGGGTAGGTCGCGTAGGCCTTGTTCTCCTGCGAGGTCTGTTCCCAGCTGCGCGCGCTCGCCGCCGTATCGGACAGCATGAACGTGCCGAGCGCGCCGTTCGCGAAGCGCAGGTTGATCGCGACCGTGTCCTCGACCGCGAAGCCGCGCGTCGCGTTCGACGCGAACGCCTGCACCGCGACGATGTCGCCGCACAGCATGCGCAGGTTGTGCACCTCGTGGATCAGGTTGAGCAGGATCGGACCGCCGCCCGGCTGACTGCGCCACGGCGCGTCGGCAAAATACGAATCGGGCTTGAAGAAGACCGCGCTGCCCATCACCGCGACGAGCCGGCCGAGCCGGCCCTCGTCGATCAGTTGTTTCGCGCGCGCCATGATCGGGCTGTGCGCGCGGTGATGGCCGATCAGGATTGTCGCTCCTGCGCGCTCCGCTTCGGCCACGAGCGTCTCGGCTTCCGCGACGCTCGGCGCGATCGGCTTTTCGAGCAGCATCGGCACGCCGGCCGCGATGCACGTCAGCGCGTGCTCGACGTGAAGCGCGTTCGGCGTCGCGAGCAAGACGCCGTCGGGACGCGCCTTGTCGAGGAGTTCGTCGAGCGAGCGATAAAGCGGCACGCCCGCCTTCTGCGCGACGCTTGCCGCGCCCGGTGAAGGATCGACGATCGCCGAGAGCGTGCACGCCGGGTTCGCCTGAATCACGCCGATATGCGCGAGTCCGATATAACCGGCGCCTGCCACGGCGATGCGGGTCGTTTCCATGCTTATCCTGTCGACCGGTGGCGACGATTCGGGTGTGTATCGAGCTTCTGACGGATCAGCTAACGAGCGGGCCTCACGCCGCGCACCTCAGCATGGCGCCTTCAGGTCCCGACGACTGCCGCAGCGCGGCGTGCGCGCCCGGCGCGCGGTCGTCGATTTCGGCCATGCCATAGGTCAGCGCGAATTGGCGGGCCTCGATCGGCCCCGAAAAATGACCCAGCACGCCGCTCGCGCGCTGCAATCCGTTCACTTCCCTGACGATCAGCATGGCGGCGTATAAACCTTCGTCGTAAGCAGCGAGCGGAATCAGGACAACGTTCTTATATGCGACCTCGGTATCTCGCATTGTCGATTCTCTCCAGGTTCTGGCCTTTTTCACTCCGGTAAATGTTCCCCGGAGCGTCGGTTATGTTTACCTATTGTCGATAAACATAAACATCGAATCATTCGGGGTTTTCCCTTGTTTCGGTAAATATTTTCCGAACGATCGGTCATCGATGCCTGGAGAGGCCGAACTACATACGAAAACGATAATCCCGCGTTTCCTTTAAACAGATTTGACCACGACAAAATCCACGAAATTTTCTCAGTGCGCGACTTTTGCCGGCGCTGTTCGTCGCCGGAGCACGCGCGCCTGAAGCACGATGACGAGCAGCAAGAACAATCCGCGAATCACGGACTGCCAATACGCCGACAAGCTGATGTAGCCGAGCCCGTTCTCGAAATTGAGCAGATTGAAGACGAGTCCGAGCAGCGCGACGCCGGCGATCGTCATCGCGATGGAGCCCTCGCCGCCCGTCAGTCGCGTGCCGCCGAGCACCACCGCCGAAATCGCGAACAGCTCCCAGCCGACGCCTTCGTTCGGCTGCCCCGCCCCGAACTGCGCGGCGAGGATCGCGCCCGCGATGCCCGCGAGCAGGCCGCTCATCGCGTAGACCGAGACCAGCGTGCGGTCGACGTTGAGGCCCATCAGCCGCGACGCCTCCTCGCTGCCCCCGATCGCGAGCGCGTGCCGGCCGAAACGCGTACTGCGCAACGCGATCCAGCCGAGCACGGCCGCCGCCGCCGCGACGAGACCCGGGATCGGCAGGCCGAACAGGTCGCCCTGGCCGAAGTCGGCGAAGTTCGATTCGGCGGAAATCGCGACCGCATCGTTGTGTCCGAGCAGCAGCGCGAGGCCGTGCGCGCCGAGACTCGTCGCGAGCGTGACGATGAACGGCAGGATGCGCATGTGCGTGATGACGAGGCCGTTCAGCACGCCGACCGCGAGCCCCGCGCACGATCCCGCGAGCACCGCCGCCACGCCGCCGTGCGAACTCGCGAGCGCCGCGACCACGCTGCCGAGCGCGGCGACCGCGCCCACGGACAAATCAATGCCGCCCGTCATGATGACGAACGCCATGCCGATCGAAATCAGCGCGAACATCGCGTTGTAGCGCCAGAACGACGTGATGTTGTAGGCGGAGGCGAAATGCTCGTAGCGCGTGACGCCGAGCACGAGGAGCGCCACGAGCGCGATGAGAATCGGAAGGTTCTTTTTCATGTCGTCGTTCCCTGGCCGCTCACGCGCGGCGCCGCTGCACGTACACCGCTGCGATGATGATGCCCGCCTTCATGACGAGCGCGGCGGCGTCCGGGATGCCATGCGCGAGCAGCGTGTAGCGCAGCAGCTGGATGATGAGCGCGCCGATCAGCGTGCCCGCGATATACGCCTTGCCGCCCGTCAGCGCCGTGCCGCCGACGGCGACGGCCGCGATCGCATCGAGTTCGGAGCCGAGGCCGATCACGTTCGCATCCGACGACGAATTCACCGAAATCGAGATCAGCCCGGCGAGTCCCGCGAGCGCGGCGCACACGGTGTACGCGATCATCTTCACGCGCGCGGTCGGGATGCCGGAGAGATACGCCGCCTGTTCGTTGCCGCCCGTGACGAGCAGATACTTGCCAAAGAGCGTCTTCCTCACGATCCACGCGAACAGCGCGACGAGCGCGAACATCAGCAGGATCTGGAACGGCACGCCCGCGACCTTGCCGAGCGCGATCCATTGGAAGGCCGGATTGTTGAACGCTTGCAAACTGCCGTCCGTGACGACCTGCGCGATGCCGCGTCCGGCGATGAACAGCACGAGCGTCGCGACGATCGGCTGCACCTCGAGCCGCGTCACGAGAAAGCCGTTGAAGACGCCGCACGCGGCGGCCGCGAGAATCGGCAGCGTGAAGGCGAGCACGATGCCGAGCGGCCCGTCGATGTTCATGAAGAGCATCGGCGCGAGCGCACCGGAAATCGCCATCGAGGCGCCCACGGACAAGTCGATCCCGCCCGTCGCGACGACGAGCGTCATCCCGATCCCGACGATCACGATCGTCACGACCTGCGTCAGGTTGACGTTGAAGGTTTGCAGCGACCAGAAGTGGTCGGTGAAAAGCAGGTTGAACACGATCATCGCGAGCAGCACGGCAATCTCGCGCTGGATCGTCAGGCGATGCCGCTTCTTCGTTGCGGTCTGCGAAAGCGCCACGGCGGGTTGCGTCTTCTGCTGCGTCATGGCCTCGTTCCTTCGCTTGTCGTGACGGCCTGCGCGAGCGTCGATTGCTCGCCCGAGCCGTAGGCGATCGCGTCCATGATCGACGCCTCGCTCATGCGCGCGCCGTCGAGTTCAGCGACCGTTTCGCCGTCGCGGATCACGACCGCGCGGTCCGCCACCGCCGTCAGTTCTTCCAGTTCCGACGCCGACAGCAGCACCGCGAGCCCCGAGTCGCGCAACTCGCGCACGATCTTCGCGACATCGGCTTTCGCGCCGACATCGATGCCGCGCGTGGGTTCGTCGAGCAGCAGCAGTTTCGGGTTGGTGGCGAGCCAGCGCGCGAGCAGCACCTTTTGCTGGTTGCCGCCCGACAGTTCGCGGATCGGCTGGTCGGGCGAGCGCAGCTTGATGCCGAGCGATTCGATGAACCGATCGACAATCTCGCGCTGCCGCGCCACGTCGACGACGCCGTTCTTCGTCAGCGTGCGCAGGCAGACGAGCGTGAGGTTGTCGCGCACCGAAAGCTCCGGCACGATGCCTTCGGCCTTGCGGTCTTCCGTGAGATACGCGATGCCGCGCGCGATCGCGTCCTGCGGCGACCTCAGCGTCACGGTCTCGCCGCCGATCGAGAGCGAGCCGCGCTCCGGGCGGTCGGCGCCGAACAACAGCCGCATCGTCTCCGTGCGGCCCGAGCCGAGCAGACCCGCCAGCCCGACCGCTTCGCCCGCGTGGACGTCGAGCGTGACGTCGGTCACTTTCGCGCCGCTTGCGAGCGCCTGTGCGGCCAGCGCGACGCCGCCGCGCTTCGCGAGATTCGCTTCCTTCACGGCGCTGTCTTCCTGCACGACGGCGGCGAGCGAGCGCCCGAGCATCGTCGTGACGAGTTGCAGTTTGTCCATGCCGGCCATCGTGCTTTCGGCGACGGTCTGGCCGTCGCGCATCACGGTGACGCGGTCGCACAGCGCATAGAGTTCGTCGAGCCGGTGCGACACGAAGATCACCGCGCGGCCGTCGTCGCGCAGACGCCGCACGACATTGAACAGCAGTTCGACTTCGCGTTCGTCGAGCGAGGACGTCGATTCGTCCATGATGACCATCTTCGCATCCGACGACACGGCGCGCGCCAGCGCGACCATCTGCTGGATCGCGGTGGAATAGTCGCGCACCGGTTTCTCGACGTCGATCTGCAAGCCGAACGAATCGAGCAGCGCGCGCGCATCGGCGCGCACGCGTTTCCAGTCGATCAGGCCGAAGCGGCGCGGCTCGCGGCCGAGAAAGATGTTCTCGGCCACCGAGCGGAACGGCACGAGGTTGATCTCCTGATAGATCGTGCTGATGCCCGCTTCGCGCGCTTCCTTCGGCGAGCGGAAATCGACCTCGCGGCCGTCGAAGCGGATCGTGCCGCCCGTGCGCCGGTAGGCGCCAGTGAGAATCTTGATGAGCGTCGACTTGCCCGCGCCGTTCTGGCCGATGAGCGCATGCACTTCGCCCGGCACGACCGAGAGCCGCGCGTGCCGCAGCGCCGCGACGCCGCCGAAGCTGATGTCGATGTCCTGCATGTCGAGCAAGGCGCCTGTGGTCGGCGTTTCCATTCGCTGTCTCCGTTGGCGTACAAAAGGAGCGGCCGTCCGCAGGACGCGCCGCTCCAAACACCTTCGCTGTTGCTCGTTCGGGCTCGCCGGCCCGTCGTTCAGTACCCGTACTGCATGCTTTCCTTGACGTTGCTCTTGTCGTAGAAGCGGTCGGAGACCTTGACCCACGGCGGCACCGTCTCGCCCTTCGCGAACTTCTGCGCGACGTCGCAGGCGAGCGGCCCGAAGAACGGACTCGACTGCACGCTCGCGCCCAGTTCGCCCGCCGCGATGGCGTCCAGCCCGCCCTTGGTGCCGTCGATCGTCACGAGCACGATGTCCTTGCCCGGCTGCTTGCCCGCGGCCTTGATCGCAGCGATCGCGCCGAGCGCCATTTCGTCGTTGTGCGCGTAGACGGCGGTCACGTCGGGATGCGCCTGAAGCAGCGTCTCCATGACTTGGCGGCCCTTGTCGCGCGCGAAGTCGCCGCTTTGCGACGCAACGATCTTCATGCCCGGATTCTTCGCGATCACTTCGTCGAAGCCCTTCTTGCGGTCGTTCGCGGCAGAAGCGCCGGTCGAGCCTTCCAGTTCGATGATCGTCGCCTTGCCACTCGTCGCCTTGACGAGCCAGTCGGCGGCGCGGTGTCCCTGATCGATGAAGTCCGAGCCGATGAACGTGATGTAGTCGCGGCCCGCCTTCGCCATCGACTGGTCGACGTTGCGGTCAACGAGAATCACCGGGATGCCCGCCTTCTTCGCCTGCAACACGACCGGCGCGAGCGGCTTTTCCTCGCGCGGCGGGAACACGAGCAGATCGACGTGCTGCGCGATCATGCTCTGAATATCCGCGACCTGCTTGGCGGGCGAACTGTTCGCGTCGGTCATGACCATCTGCCAGCCGCACTTGGCCGCGACGTCCTTGAAGCTCTTGGTCTCTGCAAGCCGCCACGGGTTGTTGCTCTCGGTCTGCGCAAAGCCGACGCGCAACGGCTTCTTGCTCGGGATCTTGGGCAGCGCGTCGTCGGCGGCGCTGGCGACGCCCGCGACACTCAGACCCGCCACGAGCGACAGCGCAGCGAGCGACGCTACGAGCGGACGAATGCCGGTGTTGCACCGGCGTGAGGTTTTTCCAAGCGACAGCATGTCTTCCTCCGATAGGATGGTTTGCTTTGTTCTGTGCTGCTGATGCCTCGGTATTGCGAACTGCGGTGATATTCCTTGCGTCGATGAAGTGCGTCGATTATTCCACCGTGATTTATTAACGGTCAATCGCTAATATTATTAGTCGCCAATTGTTTCGTTTCGGCGATCACGCCCACCGATCCGCGCTCGACGAGCGGCCCGTCGAGCTTGACGGTCCGGTGCCGGACCGGCGCGCCCGCCGCGCGGTTGTGCTCCTCCTGAAGCAGCGTTTCGACCGCCCAGCGCCCCAGTTCGTAGTTCGGCAAGACGACCGTCGAAAGCGGCGGATGCGTGTGGCGCGCGATTTCCTGATCGTCGTAGCCGAGCACGGAAACGTCTTCCGGCACGCGCAGCCCGAGCTGCTTCAGCGCCTCGATCGCGCCGAGCGCCATCAGGTCGTTCGCGCAGAAGATCGCGGTCGGCGGATTCGGCTCGCGCATCAGCGAAAGGGTCTGCTCGAAGCCGGTGCCCGAACTCCAGTCGCCGTCGCGCACGAGTTCCGGCGCGAACGGCAGGTCGGCGGTCGCGAGCGCCGTGCGATATCCCTTCAGGCGGTCGCGCGCGGCGTCCTGCCACGGTTCGCCATTGATATAGCCGATCCGCCGATGCCCGGCGTTCAACAGATGATCGGTGGCGGCGTGGCCGCCCGCGACCTCCGCCGGCACCACGGACGAGAGATTCAGCTCGCTCGCGTAGCAGTTGAGCAGCACGGTCGGCACCTTCGAGAGTGCCGCGGGCGGGCTCACGCGGCGCGTGTAGACGGTCGCGTAGATCACGCCGAGCACGTTCGGGTTGCTGAGCGTCGCGTCCAGCACCTGCTGTTCGATCTCCGCGTTGCCATGTGTCGAGTACACGGCCAGCATGCGGCCGTGCGCGAATGCGGCGTCGCGCGCGCCGTCGATGTTCACGACCGGATGTGGGCTCGTCGAGATTTCGTCGGCGAGATAGACGATCAGGTTGCGCTCCCCGGCCGCGTCGAGCGCGAGCGGCTCGCGCGGCGTCATCCGGTAGCCGAGTTCCTGCGCCGCCTTCAGCACCTTGTCGCGCGTGGCGTCGGAAAACTTCGCGCCGCTCGCATTGTTCAGCACGAGCGAAACGGTCGATTGTGAGACGCCGGTCAGTTTCGCGATGTCGGTCATCGTCGGGCGGCGCTGCGTGGATTTTTTCATTGTGCTGGGCCGCCCTTAGGCGGCGTGGTCGATGCCGATGGCGCGTTGATGCGGTCACGACCTTAACACTAATATTATGCGCAAACAACGCTCGCAAACGCGACGGCACGGGCAATCGGCATCAGGATAATTACTAATAATATTGACGACACAACGCGGCGCGTGCGATTCTGACCTGAAAGCGCAATGTCACCTGGAGGAGACCCATGTCACGATACGACGAGAGCGCCCGCGACGCGCTCGCTGCCGCGTTCGAGCGCGATGGCTTCGTCATGTTGCCCGAACACTTTCCGCGCGCGGCGCTGGAGACGTGGCGCGCGGCCTTCGCACCGCTTCTGGCGCCGCACATGAGCGCGGCGACAGGAAATCGCGGTCCGGGGCGCTACTATGTGACGCTGCCGTTCGAAGGCGTTTTCGCCGATCCGTCGATCTTCTGCGACGACGACCTTCTCGGCATCGTCGAACGGCTGGCGGGTCCGGACCCGGTCATGTGCCAGCTCGCCACCGACACGCCCGTGCGCGGCTCCGAATTCCAGGACTGGCATCGCGATACGCCGCCGCTCTTCGATCACTTCGCGGAAACGCCTTCGTTCCAGCTCGCGGTAAATTTCCCGCTCGTCGATGTCGATGAGGAAAACGGCTCGCTGGAAACCACGCGCGGCACACATCGCATGTCGCGCGACGAGGCGCTCGCCGGTCTCGCCGACGGTCGATTCCCGCCCGAACGCGTGCCGATGCGCCTCGGCGACGTGATGATCCGCGACGTTCGCGGCCTGCATCGCGGGACGCCGAATTTCACGGACACGCCGCGTCCGATGGTCGTGATCGGCTACAGCCGCGCGTGGTATTTCCGGCCGGAAGTGCGCATCGAAGTGCCGCGCCGCGTGTTCGACGCGCTTCCGGCGCGCGGGAAACGGCTTCTGCGCTACAACCCGCAGGTCGACGAAACGCCGCGCATCTTCGACGAAAACTACCGGCAGTTCGCATATTGAGCGCCGCTGCCTCCCCGCCGCTGCTGACGCTTGGCTGCGGCACGCGCCGCGCGCTGATCGCGCCACAGGTCGGCGGCGCGATCGCGGCGTTCTTCGATGCAAGCGACGACGGCGATATCCACTGGCTGCGTCCGGCCACCGACGCAGCGCTCGCCGCGCGCAATCCGCTCGGCATGGCGAGCTTTCCGCTGCTGCCGTACTGCAACCGCATCCGGGATGCGCGGTTCACGTTCGACGGCCGCGCGATCGATCTGTCGGGCGACGGCAACGCGTTCGATCACGCGCTGCACGGCCACGCGTGGCGCCGGCCGTGGCGCGTCGGCGAAACGACGGAATCGAGCGTCGAACTGCATTTCAGCCACGAGCCGTCCGACGCGCCCGCGCATCACTGGCCGTTTCGCTATGAGGCGACGCAGCGCATCGTCCTGTCCGGCGACGCGCTCACGGTCACGACGTCGGCGCGCAATCTGTCGGACCGTCCGATGCCCATCGGCATGGGCCATCATCCGTATTACCCGCGCACGCCGTCGACGCGCATTCACGCGCGCGTCGAGGCGATGTGGCACGCCACGCCCGATCTCCTGCCGACGCATCTCGGGCCGCACGCGTGCATCGGCGAACTGGCGTCGCCGCAAGGCATGTCCGCGGACGCGTTCGATCTCGACAACAACTTCGCTGGCTGGTCGGGCCGCGCGACCATCGCGTGGCCCGACGAGGCGCGCGCCGTGACGCTTAAGGCCGACGCACCGTTCGATCACATGGTTCTGTATGCACCGGCCGGCGAGCCGTCGCTTTTGTGCGTGGAGCCGGTGACGAACACCGTCGACTGGATCAATCTCGACGCGCCGCGCGAGCAGAAAGGCGGCTGCGTGCTGACGCCCGGGGAGTCGGTGAGCGCATCGTTCGCGTGGCTGCCGTCACGCTGAAGCCAGCGCTTGCACGACGGCGTCGACGAGCGCGCGCAGGCGCGCGAGCCGCCGCAGATCGCGGTGATAGCCGAGCCACACGTCGCGGCCCGGCGGCGCTTCGCCGAGATCGATGCGCGCGAGGCCCGGCGTGGCATCGCCGAGCAGGCACGGCAGCACCGCGAAACCGCCGCCTTCCGCGCACATGCGCGCCTGCGCGCCGCGGTTGTTGCTCGTGAACGCGATGCGCGCCTTCGGGAGCTTGCGCTTGATCCACTCGACATCCGGCAGCGCGCCGAACGCGCTGTCCATGCTGATGAGCCGCTGACCGTCGCCGGAACCGGCCACCGGCGCGACGAGATCAGCGTGGCCGTACAGCGCGTAATCCATGTGCATGAGCTTGCGCTGCACGATGTCGGGCTCGTCGAACGGCGTGATGCGCACCGCCAGATCCGCTTCGCGACGCGCGAGATTGAAGCGCCGCGTATCGGTGACGAGTTCGAGCGCCACCTGCCTGTGCCGCGCCAGAAACCGCGCGAATACCGGCGTGAGGACGTGCTCGCCGAACCAGTCCGACGACGACACGCGCAACAGCCCGCTCAACTGCGCCTCGCTGCCCGCCAGCGCGCGCGCGAACCCGAGCGCTTCCTGCTCCATCCGCTCCGCGTAACCGAGCACGGCATTGCCTTCGTCGATGAGGACGAAGCCGTCGCTGGTCCGCTGGAACAGCGTGTGTCCCAGCGTTTCTTCGAGCGCGCGCAGGCGCCGGCCCATCGTCGGCTGCGTCTGGCCGGTCTGCTTTGCCGCCGCGCCGAGTGTGCCCGCGCGCGCAATCGCGAGGAACACGCGCACGTCGCTCCAGTCGAGCTTGATCTCATTCATATTTGCATGGATGTCGTTCAATAACGTCGATTTACATGCTATTTCGCATGGACGATTATGAACGCACCGAATCCACTGCAAAAGGACGCTGTCATGACGACGATGCAAGCGCTGATGCTCAACCGCTACGACGGCCCGCTCGAACTCACCGAACTCCCCAGGCCCACGCCGGCGGCGGGACAGGTGCTCGTCCGCATCGCGGCGAGCGGCCTCAATCCGCTCGATACCAAGATCCGCGCTGGCGGCGCCGCGCATGCGCGGCATCCGCTGCCGCTCGTGCTCGGCATCGACATGGCGGGGGTGGTCGAGGAAGTCGGCGCGGGCGTCACCGCGTTCAAGGCCGGCGACGAGGTCTACGGAATGACGGGCGGCGTCGGCGGCATTCAGGGGTCGCTCGCGCACTACGCTGCCGTCGATGCCGCACTGCTCGCGAAGAAGCCCGCGAATCTCTCGATGCGCGAGGCGGCCGCGCTGCCGCTCGCGTTCGTCACGGCCTACGCGGGCATCGTCGACCGGGCGCGCCTGCAAGCGGGGCAAACCGTGCTCGTGCATGGCGGCGCGGGCGGCGTCGGCTTCGTCGCCGTGCAACTGGCGCGTGCGCTCGGCGCGACGGTCGCGGCCACCGCCAGCGCCCGCGATCTCGATCTCGTCGCGCAAATGGGCGCCACGCCGGTCGATTACCGTGCGCAGACGGTCGAACAATATGTACAGGCGCTGACCGATGGCGCCGGATTCGACCTCGTCGTCGACACGGTCGGCGGCGCGACGCTCGATGCCTCGTTCGCGGCGGTGAAGCATTTCGGCCACGTCGTAAGCGCGCTCGGCTGGGGCACGCACGCGCTCGCACCGCTGTCCTTTCGCGAAGCGACCTATTCGGGCGTGTTCACGCTGTATCCGCTTCTGAGCGGACAACATCGCGCGCATCACGGCGACATGCTGCGCGAAGCGACGCGTCTCGCGGAAAGCGGTCGACTGGCACCGCGCGTCGATGCGCGCCGCTTCGACCTGCGCTCGGCGGAACTCGCTTACGAGGCGATCACGAGCGGCACGGCGCGCGGCAAGATCGTCGTCGATGTGGCTTAAGGCTACCTCAGCAGCCCAAACACCGCCACGCTCGCCGATGTGCCCACGTAGACCTTGCCATTCGCGATCATCGGCGTGATGAACTTGTTGCCCGGGCCGAACTGGTCGCGCGATCCGGACTGGTTGCTGTTGTACAACTCCGTCGCGAGATTGGTCGCGTCGTAGGCGTGCAGCACGGCGATCGTGCCGTTTTCCGCAGCCCACACGATGCCGTTCGTGTTGCCGTTCGCCGAAATGCTCGGCGTCGTGCCCGGCGAGCCGAAGCTGTTCGGCGACTGGCTCGCGGGTGCGGTCCCGAGACGCGCGTTGCTGATCCTGAACGCCTTGATGTGGTCGCCGATCGAGCCGAAATACACCGTGTTGTTCCAGTACGCGGGCATGCCGAATTCCGGTCCGGTGATCTGGCCGCTGATCTCCTGATAGATGTGGTCCGCGTTCGAATCGAACTTGCCCATCGAGTCGCGGTTCACGACGTAGATGATCGAGTCCTTGCCCGCGCCGAGCGCGAGATGGTGGATCGTGCCGCTTGCGTCCGCGAGATCGGGCAGCACGAGCGCGCCGCCCGAACCGAGATCCTCGTCGGCGTTCGATTGCTGCACCGTATTCGACGCCTGGAAATAATCCGCGACCGAGAGTGTCGGCGACGGGCTGAGCTTCAGGAACCCATTGCCGTAATCGCCGAGCAACGGATGTTCGGCCGCGTTGAGCGTCGAGTCGAAGGTGCCGTTCGCATCGAGGAAATAGATCGAGGTGCCGTCCGACGCCATCCCCGCGCCGCTCATCCAGATCGCGCCGCCGGAACCGTTCGGCGTCAGGTTCAGCACGCCGGCCTGCTTTAGCGTATCGGCGCTGTAGGAGATCACCCAGCCCGTGTACGGCTGGATGTCGCAATGCGACGTCCAGCCGGTGTAGATCACGCCGTTCAAAAGCAGCAGCGACTGGCGCTCCGCGTACTGCGCCGGATCGAAGACGACGCGTCCGTTCGAACTGCCCGCGCCATTGCCCGGATAGGACGCGGCGATCTCGGTCGGTCCGCCGAAGAGTTCGGCGCCGGTCGTCACGTCGAGCGCGTGGATGCGCTGGTGGTAATTGCCCGAGCCGTCCTTCGACATCGCGACGACATAGATCGCGCCGTTGGGCCCACGCGAACGGTCGATGACCGGCGTCGCCGTGATGCCGATCTTCGGCGTGATCTGCAGGCAGCCGTGGTTATCGCTCGGCGTTTCTCCCTGAGCGAGCGCCGAGACTTGCCAGAGCTTCGCGCCAGTGTCGGCGTCGAGCGCATAGACGCTCGCGTTCTCGGTGGCGATGTAGAGCACGTTGTGCGTGCCGCCCGCGATGGTCATCGAGGCGAGATAGAGCGGCTCGGCATCGACGGCGCCATCGACGGCGTACACGCCGAGCTTGCCGAAGGTCGCCGCCTTGACCGTCGACGGGGTGAGCGCGGTTTCGTTCAGACGCTGACCGGTGCGGGCGATGTCGTTGTGATACGTGGTGACGTCGGCGGGGTTGGCGGTCGCGGTGTTGCCGCCCGTCGGCGGGTTTGTCGTGCCGTTGCCTGCGCCGCCGCCCGTGTTCGAACCTGTGCCAGTGCCGCCGCCCGACGCCGGACTCGCGCCCGACGCAGCGCCCGAGCCGCCCGCTGGCGCGCTCGCTGGCGAACTGCCGCCCGTGGTCGTCGTGGCTGGCTGGCTCGAACTGCCGCCGCTGCATCCCGCGAGCGCGGCGACGAAGAGCAGCCCGCACAAACCGCCACGAAACGTCGCCCCAAAAGGTTCCCGCCGATGCAAGCAGTCCATGAGCACTCCCCTTCTGGGATGAGGTCGCGCGGGCGATGCGACGCGCACTTCAATTATGGTTCGCGAGCAATGCGAGTGCCTGCATGCGGTCCGTTTCGTACGCGTATTTGGCGGATAAACCGGGCCGCGTGGCGTATCAGGACGAAAGCCGAACGGCCCGCCAACGATCCGCCGAATCCAACGCCGCCGGACGCCGGCAGCGCTTTCGTTGTCAACGTAGAATCGGGTGCCCGTCACCGCCTTTGAGACCTTCAAGAGACCCGACGATGAACGCTCCCGCCTCCGAAGAAAACGCCGGTCAAACCGAACTCTGGCTGATCCGTCACGGCGAAACGCAATGGAGCCTGTCGCGCCAGCACACCGGCCGCACCGACATCCCGCTCACCGAACGCGGCCGCGAGCAGGCGCGCCTGCTCGCGGCGAGCCTCGCGCAAGCCCGCTTCGACCGCACGCTGACGAGCCCGATGGCGCGCGCGATCGAAACCTGCCGCCTCGCCGGTCTCGGCGAAAACGCCGAAGTGGAACCCGAACTGCGCGAATGGGACTACGGCATCTACGAGGGCCGCACGACGGCCGAGATCCGCGAAAAGGAGCCCGGCTGGTCGATATGGGATTCGCCGATACCCGAAGGCGAGAGCATCGGCGAAATCGAGGCCCGCGCGCGCAAGCTCGTCGAGCGGCTTGCGGCGACACGCGGGCGCATCGCGCTCTTTTCGCACGCGCACTTCCTGCGCATTCTGGCCGGCTGCTGGATCGGCGATTCGGCGTCGCTCGGCGCGCATCTGCTGCTCGATACCGCGACCATCAGCATCCTCGGCTTCGAACGCGAGACCCGCGCGATCCGGCAGTGGAACGTGCGGCATCCCGATATCGGCTGACGCTTCGCGTTCACGGCAACGCGTAGGCGATCACGTAATCGCCGGCCTTTGTCCCGAGCGATCCGTGCCCGCCCGCGACGACGAGCAGATACTGCTTGCCGTTCGCGTCGGCGTAGCTCATCGGCGTGGCCTGGCCGCCTGCCGGCAGGCGCGCTTCCCACAGCTTGCGGCCGTCGCGCACGTCGTAGCCGCGCACGTAGTAGTCGAGCGTGCCCGACAGGAACGCGACGCCGCCCGCCGTCACCATCGTCCCGCCGAGGCTCGGGACGCCGAGCGGCATCGGAATCGGCAGCGGCGCGCTGTCGCGGATCGTCCCGTTCTTGTGCATCCACGCGATCTTGCTCGTCTTCAGGTCGACGCCCGCGACATAGCCCCACGGCGGCGCCTGGCACGGAATGCCGAGCGGCGAGAGAAACGGACTCAACTCGAAGCCGAACGGCGCGCCGCGCGCCATCTTGATGCCGCTCGTCTCGCTGCCCTTCTTTTCGCCGGTATCGGCGGGAATCTGCTCGCGCGGCACGAGCTTCGACACGAACGCCATGTAATCGGGATTGGCGATCAGCACCTGCCGCACCGGATCGACGGAGATGCCGCCCCAGTCGAACACGCCGAAGTTGCCCGGATACACGAGCGTCCCCTGCTGCGACGGCGGCGTGAACGCGCCGTCGTAGCGCAGCTTCCTGAACGCGATGCGGCACCAGAGCATGTCGAAGGGATTCGTGCCCCACATGTCGCGTTCATGTAGGCGCGGCGGGTTGAAATTGAGCGCGGAGACGGGCTGGGTCGGCGCGCTGTGGTCGCCGGACGCGGCGCCTTGCGGCACGGGCGTTTCGGCGATCGGCACGATCGGCTGGCCGGTCTCGCGGTTGAGCACGTAGAGGCTGCCCTGTTTGGTCGACGCGATCAGCGCCGGCTGCACGCCCTGCGCGGTCTGGAGATCGACAAGACTCGGCTGGCCGCCAACGTCCATGTCCCACAGGTCGTGATGGGTGAACTGATAGTTCCAGCGCAGCTTGCCGGTCGCGAGATCGAGCGCGACGACGCCCGCCGCGAAACGCTCCGCCTCCTTCGTGCGCAGGCCGCCCCATTGGTCGGGCGTCTGGTTGCCCATCGGCAGGTAGAGCATGCCGAGCTTTTCGTCGACGCTGAACACCGACCACATGTTCGGCGAGTTGCGCACATAGGTCTTGTCGGCGGCGATCGGCTGCGTTTCGTCGGGGTTGCCCGAGTCCCAGTTCCAGACCAGATGGCCGTCGTGGACGTCGAATGCGCGCACCACGCCCGAAGGCTCGTTCGTCGATTCGTTGTCGGTGACGTGGCCGCTCAGGATCACAAGGTCGCGCGTGACGGCGGGCGGCGAGGTCGAGTAATAGCCGCCCGGCGTGAACGGGCCGATGTTCGCGCGCAAGTCGATTTCACCGTTCTTGCCGAAGCTCGGGCAGGGCTTGCCGGTGTCGGCGTCGAGCGCGATCAGACGGGCGTCGGCGGTCGGCAGGAAGATGCGCTTCGGGCATTCGGCCGTTGCCGTGGTCGATGGCGAGGGTGCCGACGCCGCTTCAGGCGCACTCGCGGTGGCCGTGGCGTCCGACGCGCCGCCGGGTGAAGTCGCCAGCGCCGCAGCCGCGCCAGCGCCGGGAGCGCTCGCGGCGTCGGACGCGCTGGCGGCGGCGTTCATCACGGCCGTCGCGCTGGCGGGAGCCGCGCTTTCGGCCGCCGGGCTGGCGGCTGCGTCGCTGACGACGGCCGGCGCGCTCGCCGCCGCCGCCGGATGCAGCGACGCATCCCAGTACGACACGCCGCGGCACGTCATGTGTTCCCAGTGCTTGAACCCGACCGCGCTCTTGAGCTGCGGATCGAAGCGCCAGCGCTCCTTGCCGCTCGCGGCATCGAGCGCGATCACGCGGCTGTGCGGCGTGCAGACGAAGATCGTGTCGCCAACCTTGATCGGCGTGTTCTCGTCGGTGGTTTCGGTCGGATCGTCGGGGCCGGGCATGTCGCCGGTGCGAAACTGCCACGCCATCTTCAGATTGCCGACGTTCTCCGGCGTGATCTGCGTAAGCGGCGAATAGCGCTGCCCGAGCGGCGAGCCGCCGTAGTCGATCCAGTCGCCGGGCGCGCGCGGCGCGTCGGGGCTCGTGGCGCTCGTCGCGGACGCGGCCGGCGCGGCGGCCAGATCGAGCCGGCCGGGGCGGTCGTGAGGATCGACGAGGCTCGTGCCGATGCCGAGCAGCACCGCCAGCACGGTCGCGGCGGCAAGCGGTGTGCGGCCGGCGCGTGGTGTCGTCGGCGGGCCGAACAGCGCGCCCCGGTGAACCGCGGGAATCAGCAGCCACAGCGCGAGCACGACCCACAGCCCGAGACGCGGCAGCAGTTGCCAGAAGTCGAAGCGCGCTTCGGCGACGGCCCAGATCGTCGAGCCGAACAGGACGAGCGCGTAGAGCAGGAGCGCGGAGCGGCGCCGTATCAGGAGGAGCAGCCCGGTCACGAGCACGCCGATCCCGGCGACGAGGTAATACCATGATCCGCCGAGCATCCCTAGCCTGACGCCGCCGACCGCCAGCAGCGCGCCGATGACGATGAAGACGACCGCCGTGAAGGTCGTGAGCGGATGAAGACGTGCGTTGCCGGCCATGCTGCTACCCCCGGGACGATGGATGACGGAACACGGCCGGACGTGGCCGAGGTTCGGATGCTTGCGCGGCAGCATCCAGCAATCCACATACCAAAGGACAACAGGGAAAATGTAATCAGGCGAGCACGCGCCGCACGGTCGCTATCAGCGAATCGAGCGAGACCGGCTTGCCGAGATGGGCGTTGAAGCCGGCCTGCAACGCCTGCGCCGCATCCTGGGCGCGGCCGAAACCGGTGAGCGCGATGGCGGCGATCTTCGCGGTGCGCGGCGCCTTGCGCAGTTCCGCGATGAGTTCGTAGCCGCTCATTTCGGGCATGCCGATGTCGGAGAGCACGAGATCGAACTCGTTGGCCGCGATCTCGTCGAGTGCCGCGCGCGCCCGCGACACCGCGCTGACCTTCGCGCCTTCCAGTTCGAGGAGCGTGCGAAAGGCGTCGAGCGCATCGAGCGAATCGTCGACGAGCAGCACGCGCAGGTTCTTCAGGATCGCCGGATCGTTGGCGCCGGCGTTCACCGGCGTGAACGTCGAAGGCGGGCGCTCCGGCAGACACAGGCGGAAATGCGCGCCCTGCCCGACGCCGTCCGAGCGCGCTTCGATGCGCCCGCCGTGCATCTCGGTCAGTTGCTTGACGAGCGACAGCCCGATGCCGAGGCCGCCCTGCTCGCGCCTTCCCGCGCCTTCGGCCTGACTGAACATGTCGAAGATCTTCGGCAGGAAGTCCGGCGCGATGCCCTGTCCCCGGTCGATCACGTCGACGCACGCGAAGTTGCCGTCGCACGCAAGCGCGAGGCTCACCTCGCCGCCGGGAAAGCTGAACTTGATCGCGTTGCGCACCAGGTTCCAGAGAATCTGCTCGACGCGAACCGGATCGGCTTCGATCATGGCGGGCTTGTCCGCGCCCGTCACCTTGAGCCGGATGTCGTTCGCGCGGGCGTCGATGGCGCTCGCCTCCACGACGGTATGCAGCACGGCGGCGATGTCGACCGGCGCGACTTGCAGCGCGAGCTTGCCGGTGCGCACGCGCGACAGATCGAGCAGGTCGTCGATGATCTTCGACTGTCCGATCACCGAGCGGCGGATCGCGTCGGCGGCGCTCTGCACGAGCGGAATGTCGCGGCATTCGTAGGCGCGCGTGAGCAGTTCCGCCTTGACGTGGATCAAGTTGAGCGGATTCTTCAGCTCGTGCGACAGCACCGCGAAGAATTCGTCCTTGAGCCGGTTCGCGGCTTCCGCCTGCGCGCGCACCGTGCGCTCGAAGTTCAGCTGTGCGCGCGCCATGCCCTCGGCGCTGCGCTTTTCGGTCACGTCGCGCGCAATCTTGGCGAAGCCCCGGAAACCGTCCGTGCGAATCAGCGTCGTGACGCCGCTGCAATACACCCGGCGGCCGTCGCGGCGCGTATGCCAGCGCTCGTCCTCCGCGCGGCCTTCGTCGCTCGCGCGCCGCCGCTCCGCGGCCGGCACGCCTTCCGTGCGATCGGCGGCGGTATAGATGAGGTCGGCGGACTGGCCGATCATCTGGTCCTCGCGAAAGCCGAACACGCGCTCCGCGCCCTTGTTCCAGCTGACGACGATGCCTTCCAGGTCCTGCACGACGATCGCGTAGTCGTCCGTGCTCTTCGCCGCGAGCTTGAGCCGTTCCTCGCTCGCGTGCGCCGCCTGTTCCGCGCTGCGACGCGCGCTGATGTCGACGAGCGTCAGCACGGCGCCGTCGATGCGGTCGTCGCCGGTGCGGTACGGCATCACGCGCGCGACATACCAGGCGCCGTCCTGCGCGCGCACCTCGCGTTGGGTCGGCTTGAGGTCGTCGAATGCGGCGGATACGTCGTCGGCGAGTTCGGGATAGTCCAGGCGATGCGTCAGGTCGAGCAGCGGCCGGCCGACGTCCGACGCAATGACGTTGAAAATGCTCACGGCCGCGCTCGTATAGCGCTTGATGCGCATCGCCCGGTCGACGAACACCGTCGCGATGCCGGTCGAGGCGATCAGGTTGCGCAGGTCGTCGTTCGCCTTGTCGGTTTCCTCCACTTTTTCCTGGAGTTCGCTGTTGACCGCGATCAGTTCCTCGTTCACCGACTGCAACTCTTCCTTGCCCGTTTCGAGTTCCTCGGTCGCGGAGCGCAGTTCTTCGTTGATCGACTGCAATTCCTCGTTCGATGCTTTCAGTTCCTCCGTCGACACGTTCGACTGCTCGATCGTCGATTGCAATTGTTCCTTCGTGCGGTGCAACTCTTCCTCGATCTGCACGAGCGTCGGATCGCGCGGCTCGCCGGATTCGTCCGCGCCAGGACGCGTGTCGCTGGGTGTTTCGTCGAACAGCACGAGCACGACGTCGGTGCCCGAAGTGTCATCGCGATACGGGCGCACCGAAATATCGACGAGATAAGCCGTCTCGCCGCGCATGAAGCGCACGCGATCCACATCGGCGTTGCCGCCCGACGTCGCCGCCTTCGACAATGCCGCGCGCAGTTCCAGCCGCAGGTCGGGATGCACGAGCTTGAGCAGATTGTGAGACGGCTCGCCGCCGACGTAGCGCAGAAAGCGGCCGGCTTCGTCGGTCATGTGCAGGATTTCGCCCTCGCGGTCGATGATGACGCTCGGCGGCGCATGATGCTCGACCGCGCGCTGATGCAGCACCGCGAGCGAAAGGCTGCCGGGACGGCGCGGACTCTCGGCCTCGGCGGGCGGCCCCGCGCTCGCCGTGCGCGGCATGCTCGTGATCGGCTGCGCGACGGAGCGCGCGAGCGCGGTCGAACTTTTCACGCGATAGAGGCGATGCTTCTTGTCGACGGCGACGAACAGTTCGTCGGCGAGGTCCGCCGATTCCGAACTGCCGAGAAAGAGATAGCCGGACGGCTGTAGCGCGAAGTGAAAGGTCTGCAACACCTGACGCTGGATCGAGCGGTCCATGTAGATGAGCAGATTGCGGCACGACACCATGTCGAGGCGCGAAAACGGCGGATCGCGCAGGATATTGTGGGTCGCGAACAGCACTTTCTCGCGCAATTGCTTGTCGAGGACGTAGTGGCCGTGGTTCTTCGTGAAGAAGCGGCGCAGGCGCGACGCCGGCACGTCCGCGACGATCGACTCCGGATAAACCGCCGCGCGGGCGATGTTGATCGCGCGTTCGTCGATGTCGGTGGCGAAAATCTGCAGCACCGGCAGCCGGTTTCCGCCGCCGAGCAGCTCCGTGAACAGCATCGCGTGGGAATACGCTTCCTCGCCGGTCGAGCAGCCGGGCACCCAGATTCGGATCTGGTCGTCGTGCTTTTTCGATTCGAGCAGCGACGGTCCGATGTCGCGTTCGACCGCCTCGAACGCCTCGCGGTCGCGGAAGAAATTCGTCACACCGATCAGCATGTCGCGCAGCAGCAGCGATGTTTCCTCGGCGTGTTCGTCGACGAACTGCCGGTAGGCGCGCAAGTCCGCGAGCGCGTTCACCTGCATGCGCCGCTCGATGCGCCGCAGAACCGTCGCGCGCTTGTAGTGGTAGAAATCGTGGCCCGTGCGGGCGCGCAGCGTCGTGAGAATGCCGCGCAGCAACTGCTCGGCGTCGGATGCGGGATCGCGCGGGAAGGGCAGATCCGGCGCCTCGGGCAGGCGAATCCTGCGCGCGTTCTCCCACAATTCGATCAGCTTCTGCGGCATCTCCGCGACCGGCAGCACGATGTCCGCCTGGCCTGTCGCGATGGCGCTTTTCGGCATCTCGTCGTACTCGGCGTCGTCGGGGCTCTGGACGAGCGTGACGCCCGCCTGTTCCTTGATCCTGCCGATGCCCACCGCGCCGTCGCTGCCCGAGCCCGACATGACGATGCTGATCGCGCGCTCCCGATGATTCTCGGCGAGGCTGCGGAAAAACAGGTCGATGGCGACCGGGCGGCCATGCGCGCGCTGGATGCTGGTGACGTTAAGGAAGCCGTCGGTCATCGCGAGATCGTTCGACGGCGAAATCAGATAGACGGCGTTCTGCTGGATCGGCGTCGGCTCCACGACCTGATGCACGGGCATCTGCGTCACGCGCTGCAGGACCTGGTCGGCGCGGCTTTCGTGTTTCGGAGAAAGGTGCAGCACGATCACGAAGGCCATGCCGCTGTCGCTCGGCATGTGTTCGAAAAACCGGATCAGCGCCCGAATTCCGCCCGCCGACGCGCCGATGCCGATCACCGGAAAGCTCAGCGTGGCCCGCTCGGGCGCGCCTCCCGCTCGTTCCGATTCGGCAGCCTGCGACTTGTCGGTGTTCATGATGGGTCTGATGAGCGGCAACGCGCCGTCCGGAAAATATTTTCGCCGGCTCCGCGCATGGGGTCGGTCGGTATGCGCCGCGTGTCGTGTTTTTTAATTCTCGGACAGCCGCGGCCTTCCGCGTCAGGGACACACGATCGCTCGATTGCTCGCGCGCGCGGATCTTGTTCCGCTAGCTTTCATCGGCGCAGCAATGTGTGTTCCTGCGTTGTCCTGGGAGGCGGATTCGCGGAAAAAGTGAAGCACGGTTCACAGTACGCGGACCGCCGGCGGACCCTCGCCCTGAAGCCACGCCTTCAGATCGCCGCGTTCCGAGAAGCGCGGCGCCGCCAGCCAGAAAATGAACTCGTCGCGCCAGTTGCCCCACGCGTTTTCGTCGAAATCGAATTCCTCGTCGAGCCGGCCGCCGTCGCGCAGATACGCGCCCATCAGGCACGTCCCGTTCCAGTATGCGACCGTCACCTCGGTCAGCTCGGCCGTCGTGCCGGCCGGCAGATCGCGCAGCAGCATCGCCAGCTGGGCTCGGAAGGATGCGAAATCGTAGTTGGGCATCGGCGGCTCCGCGGTGGGAAACGAGTCACTGAAGCATGCACCCGGCCGTAAAGGCCGTCAATTTGACGCGCTCGAGGCTGCGGCGTCAGCGTCAGCCAAACGCGCCCTTGTTCAGGTCCTTCTCGAAATCGGCTGTCCACTGCGTGCCGTGGCCTATCCGATACGCCCGTTCCTTGAGCGTCGACTTGCGCACGATCGTCAGGTGGCCTTGCAGCGGATAGACATCGTCGACCATGTCGGTCGTATCGGTTTCCTGCAGGATGAAATCGTCCTCGGACAGGCGATGGCGATGCAGGATGGCGACGAAATCGGTTTTTTCGTCCGGCGCGATCACTGACATAAGACGCCTCCTGTTTCGCACGTTGGCTCATTTCAAATTAGCACACGCATCGTCGGCCTGCCGGAAGATGAGGGCGGCGCCTGTGAGATGATCGGCGTTCCGTGACGAAGCGAGCATCCATGAGACGCACACTGGCAACGACACTGTTGTGTCTTGCGTTTTCGGTTGCACAGCTGGCGAGCGCCGCCGATACCGCCTGCGGCACGCTGGAAAGCGCGGCAACGGCTGCTACGGGCGGCGTGTTTGCGCTAAAGGAAGGTGAGCCGGTGGATCTGGTGCGCGAAGGCCGCCGGGTGCACGGCGCGTTGCACGTCTATCGCGACGACGCGGTGTATCGCGTGTACTGGCAGCCGCAGGGAAGCGCGGAGAATTACGTTCTGGCGACGGAGGGTGAGAACAGCGTGCGTCTCGTCGCGACGCCGCCGCGCGGATCGCCCGTCGCGCAAGGCCCGGGAACGTTGCCGCGTCAGCAGGTGCTGTCTTGTCCGTCGCTTTGAGCGAGCGCGTGCACGTCTAAGGCTTTTGCGTCGGGTTGTTGCCGGCGGCGCCACGTGACGGCGATGGCGAACCGGCGCCCGCGCCCGCCACGCCGCCTGGCGTTCGCGTGCCGTTGCGCGCTTCGTCGTCGGCTGCCGAATTGGCATTGCGGGTCGTCGACTGCTGTTGCGGGCGGTTCAGCGACTGAGTTTGCAGCAGTTTCTTCGTGCGGTCGTTGAGTTCCGCGTGGGCGGTGCCTGCTATGCACGCACTCATGAGGCACATCACTGCTATGAGTCTGGTCATCGACGTCTCCTGTGTCGACCGGAGTTGGCGCTTTAGCGCCTTACTCCGGTCCCATGCCGCGCAGCGGCGGTCGACCGGAGTTGGCGCTTTAGCGCCTTACTCCGGTCCCATGCCGCACAGCGGCGGTCGACCGGAGTTGGCGCTTTAGCGCCTTACTCCGGTCCCATGCCGCGCAGCGGCGGTCGACCGGAGTTAGCGCTTTAGCGCCTTACTCCGTGTTTTCGGACGCCGCTCGCCACCCAGTTTCACCGCCCGCCTTTCTCATCCGCGAGCACTTTCGCGATCGACTCGGCCACCGTGCCGACGTTCGTATCGTTCAGCCCCGCGACGCACATCCGTCCCGAGCGCAGGATATACACGCCGAATTCCTCACGCAGCCGGTCGACCTGCGCCGCCAACAGCCCCGTGTACGTGAACATCCCGCGCTGTTTCACATAGCGCGTCAGCGCCTCGCCGTGCACATGGTCGCGCAGGCCGTCGTGAATCGCGACGCGCATCCGCGCGATCCGCTGGCACATCGCCGCCAATTCGCCCTGCCACGATTCCTTCAGCGCGGGCGTATTCAGCACGCGCGTGACGATCTTCGCGCCATGCGTCGGCGGATTGCTGTAGTTCGAGCGCACGGAACCGGTCAACTGCCCGAGCACACGATGCGCCGCGCCCGCATCCTCGCAGATCACGTGCAGCCCGCCGCAGCGCTCGCCGTACAGCGAAAAATTCTTCGAAAACGAATTCGCGACCAACGCCGGAACGCCGCGCCGCGCCAGTTCGCGCACGGCGAACGCATCGTCGTCGAGACCCGCGCCGAAGCCCTGATACGCCATATCCACGAAAGGGAGCAAGTCGCGCTCCTGAAGCACGCCGATCAGCCGCTCCCACTGCGCGCGGTCCAGATCGACGCCCGTCGGGTTATGGCAGCACGCGTGCAGCAACACGATGCTGCGGGCCGGCAGCGCGTCGATGGCGGCGAGCATCGCGTCGAAGTTCAGACCGCCCGTCGCTTCGTCGTAGTACGGGTAGGTGTTCACCTCGAACCCGGCGCGCTCGAAGATGAACCGATGGTTCTCCCACGTCGGATCGCTCACCCAGACCTGCGACTGCGGAAAGTAGCGCCGGATGAAATCCGCGCCGACCTTCAACGCGCCCGATCCGCCGAGCGTCTGCACGGTCGCGATGCGTCCCTCCGCGCGCGCCGGATTGGTTTCGCCGAAGACGAGCGCCTGCACGGCGTCGCGATAGTGCGCGAAACCCGCCATCGGCAGATACGGCTTCGGACCCGGCTCGTTCAGGATCGCCGCTTCGGCTTCACGGACGGCGCGCATGACCGGCAGGCGGCCGTCGTCGTCGAAATAGATGCCGATGGACAAATTGACCTTGCTCGTGCGCGGGTCCTTCTGGAAGTCCTCGTTGAGGCTGAGGATCGGGTCGCCGGGATAGGCGTCGATGTGTTCGAACATGATGTTGAGCAACCGGAGCGGGTGAGCGGGACGGCGGCCGGCCGGCGGCCGCCGACGAAAAAAGCGCCGCGCGAACGACACGCGGCGCCGGTGTGTCGATCAGCGATTATCGGCCACGACGGCGTTCGGCGCCGTAACGGCGTCGCGGGCCGTCCCCGCCGCGTGCGGACGGAACCGGTAGCTCACGCCGAGCACCGCGAGCCAGACCGGGATCAAATACACGGAGAGCCGCAGTCCGGGCGTCATGTACATGACGGCGAGCACGCCCGCGAGGAACGCAAGACACAGATAGTTGGTGAACGGATAGCCGAGGCTGCGAAACGATGTCGGCTGGCCCGCCTTGCGCTTTTCGCTGCGGAACTTGAGGTGAATGATGCTGATCATCGCCCAGTTGATGATCAGCGCCGACACCACGAGACCCATCAGCAGCTCGAACGCGCGTCCGGGCATGAAATAGTTGACGAGCACGCAGACGAAGGTCGCGAGCGCCGAGACGCCGAGCGCGGCGAGCGGAATGCCGCGCCGGTTCACCTTCAGGAGCGCGCGCGGCGCGTTGCCTTGCTTCGCAAGGCCGTACAGCATGCGGCTGTTGCAATAGACACCGCTGTTGTACACGGAGAGCGCCGCCGTCAGCACGACGATGTTGAGCACATGCGCGACGATATTGCTGTTCATCGCCTGGAAGATCAGCACGAACGGGCTGCCGCCGGTCACGACCTTCTCCCACGGATAAAGCGAGAGCAGCACGCCGAGCGCGCCCACGTAGAAAATCAGGATCCGGTAGATCACCTGGTTGGTCGCGCGCGGGATGCTTCGGGACGGATCGTCCGCTTCCGCCGCCGTGATGCCGACGAGTTCCAGCCCGCCGAACGAGAACATGATGACCGCCATCGCCATGACAAGGCCGGAAACGCCGTTCGGGAAGAAGCCGCCGCGCTGCCACAGATTCGCGATGCTGGCCTCCGGCCCGGCGTGCCCGGACGCGAGCAGATAACCGCCGAATGCGATCATGCCGACGATCGCGAGCACTTTCACGATCGCGAACCAGAATTCCATCTCGCCGTAGGACTTGACGCTCGTCAGGTTGATCGCGTTGATGACGCCGAAGAACACGAGCGCCGAGACCCAGGTCGGAATGCCCGGCCACCAGTACTGGACGTAGATGCCGACCGCCGACAGCTCCGCCATGCTCACGAGCACGTACAGCACCCAGTAGTTCCAGCCCGACATGAAGCCCGAAAAGTGGCCGCAGTATTTGTCGGCGAAATAGCTGAACGAGCCCGCCACCGGTTCGTCGACGACCATCTCGCCCAGTTGCCGCATGATCAGGAACGCAATCGCGCCGGCGATCGCGTAGCCGAGCAGCACGGACGGGCCCGCCATCTTGATCGTTTGCGCGATGCCGAGGAAAAGCCCGGTCCCGATCGCGCCGCCCAGCGCGATCAGCTGGATATGGCGATTCTTGAGCCCGCGCTTGAGCTCCTCGCCTTGTGCGACGTCACTGCCCTCTTTGACCTGGTTGCCTGAAACCATCAGTGCCTGTCTCCGTAGTTCTCGTTGAATCGGGCGCGCTTGCGGTCCCTGTCTGGACGCCAGCGGCGCGCTGCGAGCCGTCCGCGTTCGTGGCGCGGGCGGTCGTGTCGGGGGATGCCGGGTGTTCAGTCGCGTGCTGTTAAACGTCCGCGCGAAATTAAATTTCCGCACCATCGTGCTGCATCGCCGCCCGAAGGGCCCAATTCTAGCCGACGCCCCTTTCCTAAGCGGCTCCCAGTGTATATTCGCGATGGCAAAATAGGATTTCATAAGACGCAGTGGCAAACCCTAGCTCATGCACCAAGATTTCTCCTAAGCGCCATTCAAGGAAACAAAAGTGCAGAAACTCGCTCTCGACCGCATCGACCTTCGGCTGCTCGCCGTTCTGCAGGAGCATGGGAGGATGTCCAACCTCGAACTCGCGCAGACGATCAAACTCTCGCCCGCCCAGACGCTGCGCCGTCACCGTCGGCTCGAAGAAATGGGCGTGATCCGCCGCTACGAAACGCGGCTCGACGCCGAAAGCCTCGGCTTCGGCGTCGTCGCGTTCATTCAGGTGACGATGGAGCGCGGGCATATCCGCGATTTGCTCAAGTTCAAGGAATTCGTCGAAAAGCTCGCGCAGATCCAGGAATGCTTCTCCGTGACGGGCGACATCGACTACGTGCTGAAAGTGGTCGCGCGTGATTTGAAGGCGCTGTCGGAATTCCTGCTCGACACGCTGATGCGCATTCCCGGCGTGAGCCGCGTGCAGTCGATCGTCTGTCTGGACGAAATCAAGGGCACGAGCGCGATGCCGCTCGACGCCTGAACCGCTCGCGGTCAGTTTTTCCTGTAGGACGAATAGCGGTGAATTAGGCGGGAAAACCGCCCTTGTTCGGACGATTGAAATCCCGGTCGCGCCCTCACACTGAGTCTCATCCACTCACGAGGACGCCGACATGTCGCAGATCATTGATGGAATCGCCGCAACCGCCAGTCTCGCAGTCGCAACCGATACGGCGCCGCGCAGTGCAGCCGCCAGCCACCACGCGTCGATCGTCGCATCGACGGCGTCCTTCCCCGAACTGCCGATGACGCACGCCGAGCTTCTGCACGCGCTGCAAAACGCATCGGACAACATCATGCGGCTCGCCGGTCAGGTTCGCGCGAGCGCGCCCGACGCTGTCGAAGCGCGCGCAGACGAACTCGCGATGGCCCGCGAGCGCGCGCTGGCGCACACGATCATCGACCGTCTGCTGGCCTTGCCGGCCGCGCCTGTCCATCACTGACCACAGATACCGGGCGCTCACCGCGCTTTAGCCACGCTTCGGGGAAAGCACATGAACTACTGGATGATCGTCGTCGGAATCTGGATGATGTTCGCGTTTTGCGTCGTTTTGTTCATCCGCGGCGCGCAGGTGCGCGATCCGGTGATCGGCCGCAAGGCGGAAACGCCAGCGGACAGCGACGGCGCCGACGCCTTCGCGCTCGGCCGCGCCCGCTCGTACCAGGCGGACTGAGCGCACAGCCGGCGAGCGCCGGCGCTTTGGTTCACATCGCTTCATGAGCCGCGTCGGGCGACGCGGCTTTCACGTTTTTTCTCACATCGCCGAGAGCGCGGCCCGCAGGCCGAGCAGGTAGCTCTCCACGCCGAATCCGCAAATCTGCCCTTTCACGATCTCCGCGAACACCGACTTGTGGCGGAACTCCTCGCGCGCGTGGATGTTCGACATGTGAATCTCGACGACGGGCACGGTCAGGATCGCGAGCGCGTCGCGGATGCCGTAGCTGTAGTGCGTCCACGCGCCGGCGTTGATCAGCACGGCGGCGGCGTTCTCGGAATACGCCTGGTGGATGCGATCGCACATGTCGCCTTCGCTGTTCGTCTGATAGCTCTCCACTTCCACGCCGAGTTCCTTGCCGAGCGCCTGCAGCTTCGCGTCGATTTCGGCGAGCGTGACGGTGCCGTACTGCGCCGGATCGCGCTTGCCGAACATGTTGTGGTTGATGCCGTGCAGCATCACGATCTTTTTCATGGGATTTCCTTCGGTTGAACGGTCTGGAATCGGGTGGACGGCCCGGGCGCGAGCGGCGCGCCGCGACTGGCGCATTTTAATTCGCTGGCGGAGTGTCGGTCGAACAGCGTGCGACGCCCGTCGCCGCTCCGAAGGCGACCGGCCGCGTCGCGCCGCACAGCGGCACGACGCGGCCGGCAGGTCACGCGGAGACTTTCGCCAGTTTCTCGTCGGCGACGGTTTGCGCGCGCAGCCGGTCGTACTCGGATTTCTCGATCGGCACGGCGTCGGGTTCGCCGAGCTGGCTCATCGGAATGCGGTACGTCTCGCGGGCGCTCCACGCTGCCAGCGCCGCGATGACCGTCACCGCCAGCGCAATCGAGCCGACCGTCATCGGGATGTTGTTCGATCCCGGCGGCGCGACCGTGGCGAAGAGCGCAGGCAACAGCGCCGTGATGAGCGTCCCGACGTTCTGCGCGATCGCCATCGCCGAGACGCGCGAGCGGGTCGGGAACAGTTCCGGGTAGAAGCTCGGGAAGATTGCGTTGTAGCCCTGGTACACCACGCCCCACATCAGAAGCGACATCACGAACGCGATCGGCACGCTGTGGATGCTGATCGCCCACAGGTAGCCGAACGAGAGCAGCCCCGAACCGATCGCGCCGACGGCCACCGGAATTTTTCGGCCGATCCGGTCCGACAGGTCGCCGACGTAGGGAATCACCAGCACCGCGACGATATTCCCGACCACCGGAATCCACAGATACACGCTCTTGCTGAAACCGATGCCGTAGGACGGCTGAACCGCGTAGGCCGCGCCGAAGATCGTCGCGACGACCGGGATCACGTTCATCAGCGCCATGCACACGACGCGCAGCATGTCCTTCCAGCTGTATTTGAACGCTTCCTTGATCGGTGACTTCGGCACGGCGGACGCGTCCGCTTCCTTGGCGAAGGCCGGCGTTTCTTCGACTTCGCGGCGGATGATGTAACCCGCGAACAGCACGCCGGCGGACATCAGGAACGGGATGCGCCAGCCCCACGAATTGAACGCGTCTTCCGGCATGAAGTAAGCAAGCGGCAGGAAGACCGCGGCGGCCATGATCTGCCCGGCCTGCACGCCTTGCAGCGTGAAGCTCGCGTAGTAACCGCGACGGCCGAACGGCGCGTGTTCGAGAATCATCGAACTGGCGCCGGAGATTTCACCCGCGACGGCGAAACCCTGGATCAGGCGCAGCACCACGAGCAACGCTGGCGCCGCCATGCCGATCTGGTGATACGTCGGCAGGAGGCCGACCGCCATCGTCGATGCGCCCATCAGGAACATGCAGATCAGGAGCACGGTTTTACGGCCGTGCGTGTCGCCCCAGTGACCGAGCACGAACGCGCCGATCGGCCGCGCGACATAGCCGACGCCATACGTCGCCAGCGACGCGACGATCGCGATCTTCGGATTGCCCGACGGAAAGAACAGTTGCGGGAAGATCAGCGCGGCAGCCTGCGCATAGATGAAGAAGTCGTAGTATTCGAGCGCCGAGCCGATCCAGCCGCTCGCGGTCGCCTTCCTGGTCTGCTTGCGATGATGGTCGTCGGGGGCATCGGGCCCGCCGGCCGACAGCGTTTTTGTTTCCATGTTGTCTCCGTGTCGACCAGATGCGGGCGCTGTCGATCAGAGTCAGCGCGTTGGCGCTTACCCGTCCCGTGCGTCTCACTCTGGTCTTTTGCAAGTTAGTTGCTTTGAGAATCGGTGGACCGGCTTCTGAGGCCGACGCTTCAACCTGACTGCGGCAGATTTTTACCACGGGCAATCCGCCTTTGCTTGCCTTCCGTTCATTCTTGCGTGAGCTCCGCCATCGACGGAGCGGGGAAACATTGAAAAGAACTGCCTTCCGATGATCTCGCTTGCTTCCCCGCCTTACGATGAGGCAAAACCCGATGACGGAGACGAAAGGCACCGCACGCGCGCCGTTGTGCGTTGCAACGCCTGTGCCGGCAAGACGATTCCTCCACGGCGGAAAAGCACGTGCGCCGTCGGAAAAGCGCGCGTGTGAACCAGGGTCTCAAGCGGTTCAATAGTCCTTCGGCTTGCGGGCGCGCAACGTCCGCGGTTTCGTGTCCTTCTTTTCGCGCCAGTCGCGCAGCGTATCGAGCGCCACTGAGTTGCGAATGTACCGATGCCAGATGAAGCTGAGATCGAAGGTCAAAATCGCGAGCCACCACAGATAGAGAAACAGCAGCGAGGCCAGCACGAACGGCCAGAGCGGCGGCGACGGTTCGACGGTGGACGAGCCGGGATAGGCATGGAGGACCGCCAGCGCGGTAATCGCGGCACCGATGCCGATCATGACGCGCCGGCCAAGACGCGGCCAGCGCGGCAGCAGCCAGCAGACGAACGCCGGAAGAAGCGCGACCGTCACGAGAAAGGCGCCGCCCGGCGCGATACCGAAGAGCGGTGTCGGCGTGCCGCGTTCGAGGAACGGCGCCGCGAGGAACGCGCTGACTTGCGGCGGCACCATCCACAGGCAGAACGCGGCGCCCAGCGCGAAGATGCCGGCCGACAGCACGAGCCAGCGCCCGCGCGACTGCTGCACGAGACGCGGCAACCGGCTCGCCACGGTCGCGCCCGTCAGCAACGCGGCGAGCGCGATCACCGTATGGACGACATCGGTCATGCTCCAGCCGTCCTGCGACAGGAACTGCGTGGTTCCCTTGAACATCACGTACACCGCGGCGACGTGCAGCGCGAGCGCAAGCAGATACGGAATCGAGAGGCTGACCACGCTCATGAGCGGTTTATTGCCCGGCGGCTTCGTGGGCGGCCCGCCCGCCGCCGCCAGCGATACATTCGGCAACACGACATCGTCTACGAAATGGCGGAACAGGTCCGTGTCCGACCAGTAATCGGTGTGCGCCTTGCCGGGTAGCGGATAGCGGCTGAATCCGTAGTCGTCGTCGAAACCGAACTGGAACGCGCCGCAGCGCGCTTCGCGCAGGAAGCGTCGCGCCGTGTCGAGCTGAAAGCCGATCGGGTCGCCGAAGTCGTAATAGTTGCGCCACTTGATCGGCTGCGGCAACCGCACGCGCGTGCTGCCGTCTTTCGCCTTGAGCAGCACCGGCTGGTCGGCGCTCCAGTTCTCGAAGGCATCGGTTTGCAGCGCGCCGCCGGGAACCGGGTTCGGCCACAGGCGCGGCCACAGGATGATGTGCTTGTCGATCGGCGAACCGATCGTCATGAAGCCGCGCACGTATTCGATCCAGCCATACCGCTCGCGGCCTTGTCCCGGCGCGGAGGAAAGCGCGTCGAGCATCGCGAGGAAGCTGATCACCGTGCCTTCGCTGTGCGCGATGACGTGAATCTCGGGGCTGCCCGGATAGCGGTCGCGGAAATGCCCGACGATCGTGGTGAGCGCGTCGTGAAAGCGGTCCACGATCTCCTTCCGGTACGACTGGAACTCGGCGACGAGCTGGACATCGCCGATGTAATCGGTCAAAAGCGGCGCGAGGTCGAACTTGAAGATGCCCGCTTTGCCCGCGACCCAGAGCAGGTTCTCCATCACGTCGACAGCCTCGACGATTTCCTCGGTGACGCCCGCCACCATGTCGAAATCGGCGCCCGACACCTGGCACGCGGCCTGTTCGACCTTTCCGCGGTAGAGCGCCTGCGCGCGGCCGACGATCGTGCGGCCCCAGGCCTTGCTCTCCTCGAGCGTATCGCCCATCGTCACGACGCCGCGCGGCACGTCCGCCCAGTAGACTTCCGCGAAGCCGACTTTCCAGAGCGGGTGCGTCTCGTCGACGTCGAGCTGGCTCACGTACACCTGACCGCTGCTGCCGACGCTGAAAAACCCGAGCGGCATGACGGGAAGCGGCGGATCGTTGAGCTTGCCGAGCCGGTGAGCGACGGTGCGAATCGTATCGAAGCGCCGCTGATTGCCCACGCCGTGAATCGCGACGACGATCTGTTCCAGCGGACGCCCGTCGGAAGCACTTTGCGTCGAAGGCTGCGGCTCGGTTTCGGATTCCAGTCCGGCGGTCGTATCCACTTCCGGTCTCCTGATGATCGCCCATCGGTCGGTTCGGCCGCTCCGTTGCGCCCGCACATCTATCCATAGGGAGAACAAGCGGGCTCTTCATTATGGTTTGTTTTGCGCGGTCTACAAGGACGACGCTCATGAACGCTCGTTCCCGCCAAGCCGCCAGGCAACGCGCGCTAGCGCACATAAAACAGGGCCCGGAATGGGAAGCGACGTGCGCGGGTACTACAGTGATTTGCAGTCGCCCATTCCGAACGAAGGAGCGCGTCATGAGCGAGATGCAAAAAGCGGTGATCGTCGGCAGCCGGGAGATCGGCGGCAATCACGAGAAGTCGATCAACGACTACACGTGGCGCTTTCTTGCACAGGGCGACTCATGGTTTTCGCTGGGAGCGTCGCTGGCGGTGCCGCCCGACGTGCTGCCGCCGAACGGCAGCGTGCTGTTCTGGTTCAGGCTTCCGGACTCGTCCATCATCGTGAACTCGGCCTATCCGGGAAAGACGCTGGAAAAAATGGTCGATCCGAGTTGGGAGGTCCATTTCAAACGGCTCCTGAGCGGCCCCTTCGCCCACGAATTCGATGCGATTTTCCTGTCCGCGGGCGGCAACGACTTCATCAATGCGATCAGCATCGACCCCGCGACCACCGATGAAAACCTGAAGCCGCGACGCCTCTTGAAGGCCGAGGCGGAATGGTCCGGGCAAGGCCCGGCGCGCTACGTGGATGCGGACGGCTGGAAGCGCTTCACCGAGCGTCTGACCGGCTACTACGACACGCTGCTCGAATGGCGCGACCGCGGCGACGGCGACGGCAAGACGCCCAATCGCGGCATCCCGATCTTCACCCACTCCTACGACTACGCCACCCCGCGCGATGCGCCCGTGTTCGTCGGTCCGAAGAAGTTCGGGACCTGGCTTTGGGAGCCGTTCAACCGGCATCAGATTCCGCCGGAAGATCACATCGAACTTGTCCACTTTTTCCTCGACGCGATGCACGACTTCCAGTCGCAACTGAACGACGCGCTCGTTGCAAGAGGCAACGCGGTCGAGTATCCGAACATCCTCGCCGTCGATTTTCACGGCGCGCTGACACCTGCGGCGGCCAGAACAAATGGCGAAGACGCGTCGTGGGAAAACGAAATCCATCCCACCAGCGACGGCTACGCGACGCTCGCGGAAAAGTTCGGAAGCGAGGTGGTCAGTCGGCTGCGGCGTGCCCGCATCGCGTGAGGCGCGTGAAGCGACCCGCGCGCGTCTATCGCAAGTGCGCGATCAACGCGTCCGCTACCGCGTCGGGTGTTTCTCTCGGCGGAAAATGACCGGCGCCGTCCAGCAGCACGCGCGCGTATCCTGCGGTGAAACAGGCGTCCTGTCCCGCCGACGACTCCGGCTCGTCGCATAGATCGACGGCGCCTTGCAGCATCAGCGTCGGCGTGTCGAGGCGCTCGATACCGCACAGCCGCGCGTAGAGCGCGTCGTAGTCGGGGTCGCTCGGCTCGTCCTGGCGCCAGCGGCGCCGGTAGCCGTTCAGCGTGATCGGCACCCAGTCGGGATTCTCGAAGGCGCGCGCCGTGACGTTGAATTCGGCGTCATCGAACCAGCCGGGCGGCGACCACGTGTCCCACTGAATACGCGCGAAGCCTTTCGGATCGGCGCGGATGAGCGCGGGTGCGTCGTCGAGCGTCATGAACCACTGATACCAGAACTTGCGCGCCTGCGAGAAGCCCGGCAGCTCGAATGCGCCACGCGGCTGGAAAGCGAGCGCGAGCGCCGCGATGCGCCGCACGCGCGCCGGAAAGAGCGCCGCCAGCGTGTAGGCCGCCCGGGCGCCCCAGTCATGACCGACGACATCGAACGTGCGAATGCCAAGCGCATCGGCGAGATCGACGGCGTCCTGCGCGAGCGCGACGGCCGAACCATCGCGCACGGTGTCGTCATGCAGGAAGCGCGTGGCGCCGAAGCCGCGCAGTTCAGGGACGATCGTGCGCAGTCCCGCATCGTTCAGCCGGCGCGCGACCGGTTCCCAGGCGCGCGCCGCGTCGGGCCAACCGTGCAGCAGAAGCACAGGCGGCCCGTCGGGCGGACCCGCCTCGGCATAAACGATGTCGAGCTTCGATGTCTTCGCATGCAGGTTGAATTCGAGCATGGTCCACCTTGGCCGGATAGGAAAAACCATTCTAGCGAAGGCGTGCATATCGCGTGTTCGGGAACCACCGTGGGCTTTCATCCATGCGCCCACATGCCGTCGTGTTTGCTGCGATGCAGTGTCGAAAGTCCGGTACGTTAAGTGGAAACCCTCATACGCAATACAAATAAGACCGCTATCCTTGTCCCGGCCCACTCGCTGCCCTTTTCTGGTGAATTGACCCGGGAGGCCTGTTTGAAGCGACATCGCGCCGCATAGTCGGAGCGGGTTTCGCAGCGTGCACGCGTTCGACCAGCACGCCGCTTCCCTTCCCGACGGGCGCATAGCGGAGTCTCAAACATGCAGTTGCCAAAAACGCTTTTCGGCGGTGCCAAGGATCTGTTGCCTGATTATGTATTTTTGAGCATGTCTCATCGGCAGAAGATCGGACGCTTTCCGAACCTGATCAAGCCGACCACATTCAACGAGAAGATCCTTTATCGTTGCCTGCATCCTGATCCCCGGTATGCGGATCTCACCGACAAGCTCACCGTCCGCGACTACGTGAAGTCGAAGATAGGCGAGGAGTATCTGATCCCGCTGATCGCCGAGCCCGACTCGTTCGACAAAGCCGTATTCGACGCGCTTCCATCCGCTTTCGTCATGAAGGCGAATCACGGAAGCAGTTTCGTCAAGGTGGTCAAGGACAAGTCGCAGACCAGCTTCGAAGAACTGGCGGCGCTTGCCGATCAATGGTTGTCGAAGGACTTCTATCGCGTGGCACGCGAGCGGCATTACCAAACGATCAAGCATCGGATCTACTTCGAAACGCTGTTGCTCGACGAACGCGACGACGTTCCCGCCGACTACAAGCTGCATGTTTTCGCGGGCGCCGGCGGACGCAGGACCGTTTTCATCTGCGTGATTTCAGACCGTTTCAACGAACATCCGCGCGGCGATTTCTACGACGCCCAATGGAATCTGCTCGACATCGGCATCGGCCATTTCGAGCGCAGCAAGTCGCCTGATCCGCGCCCGGAAAACCTGTCGATGCTGCTCGATATCGGACAACGGCTGGCGGAAGACTTCGAATACGTGCGGGTCGACCTTTATGCGCCGCGAGGCCGCGTCTATTTTGGCGAACTCACTTTCACGCCTGGCGCGGGTGTGCTTCAGCTTCGGCCGGACAGTGTCGATTACGAGTGGGGCACGTATTTCCGGTTGCACGAGCGCGCCGAAGCCACGCTGGATCCGGCGCCCGCTGGCCGGCTGCCGAACGGCGGCGGCAAATGACCGCGTGACGCACGTTCACTGCGCTTCGCCGCCGGCGATCGTCTGAATGATGGTCTCAAGCTGCGCGCTCATCGGCAGGTTGAGGCTCGTGCCCGAAGGCAGGCGGCGCAGGAACCAGCGCTTGTACTGACGATCGATTTCTCCGTCCGCCGCGAGTTCCTGGAAGGCATCCTTCACGACCTGCGCGAGTTGCGGGTCGTCCTTGCGGAACATGATGCCGTAGGGATCGTAAGAGAGATAGTCGCCGACGACGCGATACTCGCCGCCCGAGCCGGCATGTTCCGCGATCAGGCCGTAGAGCAGCACGTCGTCGGTGGCGAACGCGTCGGCCTGACCGTGGGTCACCTGCGCGAAGCCCTGCGCGTGGTCGGGCACGACTTGCAAGCGGATGCCGAGCCGGAACTTCCGGTCCAGATCGCGCAGCGTCTTCTCGTTGGTGGTGCCGGCCGTCACCGCCACCTTCTTGCCCGCGAGGTCGCGAAACGAGGCGATCGGCGAGCCTTTCTTCACCATCACCTTGGTGCCGGCCACGAAGAAGATCGGCGAGAACGCCACGCGTTTCTGGCGCTCCAGATTGCTGGTCGTCGAGCCGCATTCGAGGTCGACCCGGCCGCCCGCCACGGCGTCGATGCGATTGTCGGACGTGACCGGCACCCACTGGATGGTCAAGGTCCGGTTGACCGCATCCTCGATCGCCGATACCAGTGACTTGCACAGTTCGATCGAATAGCCGATCGGCACGTTGCGCGCGTTCAGGTAGGAGAACGGCACCGAGGCGTCGCGATAGCCCAGCGCGATCGTGCCCGCCGCCCGCACCTTGGCGAGCGTGCCGGTCAGTGCGGCCGGCGCCAGGTTGTCGGGAACCGGAGCGGACGGCGGCGCGTCGTCCGCTCTCGCGGCCGAGCAGGCGATCAGCAAGCCTGCGATGGCGAGCATCGACCACAATCGCGGCGTCTTCATGGCTCGCTCCCCGTCAGGTCTCTGCCGGATGCGCGATCGTCGACTCCAGTTCGGCTTCGATGCGCGCCGCGTTGGCCTCGGCATCGGCCTCCGACAAGAGTTCGCCTTCCCACTTCGCGACCACCGCGCTCGCGATCGAGTTGCCCACTGCATTCGTGGCGGAACGGCCCATGTCGAGGAAGGTATCCACGCCGAGGATCAACAGCAACCCAGCCTCCGGGATGCCGAACTGGTTGAGCGTGGCGGCGATCACCACCAGCGACGCCCGCGGCACGCCTGCCATCCCTTTCGACGTCAGCATCAGGATCAGCAGCATCGTCAGTTGCGTGCCCAGCGCGAGGTGGATGTTGTACGCCTGCGCGATGAACAGTGTCGCGAAGGTGCAATACATCATCGAGCCGTCGAGGTTGAACGAATACCCCATCGGCATCACGAAGCTGGAGATCTTGCGCTTCACGCCGAAACGGTCGAGCGCGTCGAGGATTTTCGGATACGCGGCCTCGGAACTCGCGGTCGCGAACGACAGCATGAACGCCTCCTTGATGAGCGTCAGCAGCCTGAACACGCGCGGCCCGAGGAACAGGAAACCGGCCGCCGCGAGCAACGCCCACAAGATGAAGAGGCTAAGGTAGAAATCGCCCATGAAGACCGCGAACTTCAGCAGGATCGTCAGTCCGTTGACGGCCACGGTCGCGGCCATCGCGGCCATCACCGCGAGCGGGGCGAGCTTCATCACGTAGCCGGTGATCTTCAGCATGACGTGCGAAAGCTGGTCGATGGCCGCCACGAGAATCTTGCCCTTCTCACCGAGCGCGGCAAGCGCGATGCCGAAAAACATCGAGAACACGACGATCTGCAGGATCTCGTTGTTCGCCATCGCCTCGGCGAAGGACCTCGGGATCATGTGCCCGACGAAATCCTTGAGCGTGAACTTGGATGTCGCCAGATTCGCCGATGCGCCGATGTCCGGCAGCGGCAGTCCGAGATTCTCGCCGGGCTTGAGGAGGTTGGACATCAAAAGGCCGAGGAGCAGCGAGATCAGCGAAGCGGTGACGAACCAGCCGAGCGCCTTCGCGAAGACGCGCCCGACCGAGGCCGCGTCGCCCATGTGCGCGATGCCGACGACGAGCGTCGAGAACACGAGCGGGCCGATCACCATCTTGATGAGTCGCAGGAACACGTCCGACACCAGCGAGATATAGCCCGCGATCTCGGTGGCCGTTTTTTTGTCGGGGAAACTCGAGTAGATCATGTAGCCGATCCCGATGCCGACCAGCATCGCAATCAGAATCCAGATGGCCGCGGCGTTCTTTCTGTTCATCTCGAAGCCTCCATTCACTGCAGTGTATGGGCGGATGGCAAGGTCGAAACAGGATGCGACAGGCGTTGCACGCGAGGCTACAGGCTACGGGCCGCGGAAGCGCGAACCATTTCCCGACAGCTTACGGCAGATCGTCGAATGGCGTACAGCATCGCGACGAGGTGACCAACGCCCGCCAGTGCAGACGCGGCTTTGGATTGGAAAAGGGGTCGGCCGCCGTCGCGAACAGGCGGCGAGAAGACGGGCGCGCGCGTGTACGACGTCGCGGCCCATGTGGGGTATTCGAAGCGCTTCGGTCGTGAAGTGGCTAGTCCAGGCGACCGCTCGCCAGCCCATCTTGCGGCGGTGGCGGAAAGCAGCGCGTCAGCTTTGCGCCGCCTGGATCATTTTCCAGCCGTTGCCGGCAGGATCGCGGAAACCGGCGTCGACGCTGCCGTAGCGCTCGACCGGCTCCTGTGTGAATTCGACGCCGCTCGCCTTGAACCGGGCGTAGCTGGCGCGGCAGTCGGATACCGAGAAGACGAGCGGCGGCATGGCGCCCTTGGCGACCATCGCGCGCAGCGTTTGCGCGGTGGCGTCATCGTGAACGGGCGGGCCGGGCGTGAACAGGCCGAGCTGGAACGAAGGCTGGTCCGGATGCTGGACCGTGAGCCATCGGTAAGAACCGTTGCGCACGTCCGTATGGACGCGAAATCCGAGTTTGTCGACGTAAAAGGTGAGCGCTTCGTCCTGGTCGTCGACGTACAAGCCCACCACACTGATTCCCTCGTTCATGACACCTCCTTGGTTGATGGACTGACTGTATCGTCGGCCAGGCGGCGGCGCTTCTCCAAAACTGCGATGTTGAGATCCGGACGCTGCGCGGCCTTCAGGACGCAGGCAGGCACGCAGTCCAGCCGAGGCATGCTCGCCTGCGCCTCCCGGCGCATGGCGCCGGGGCTGCGGCCAGTGACGTCGCGGAAGATGCGGCCAAACGTGCCGAGACTCTCCCAGCCGGTGGCGAACGCGATGTCGGTGATGCTGAGTCCGGTGTCGCGCAATAGGGCTATGGCCTGCTCGATGCGCCGCGTCAGCAGGTAGCGATGCGGCGGAATACCGAAGGCCCGTTTGAACGAGCGTGCAAAGTGCGCCTCTGAGACACCGCTGACCGCGGCGAGGCGCTCGACGGGCCAGGCTTCGTGCGAGGCGGCATCCATGCGGTCCTTGGCGCGCAATAGACGACGCAGCAGGGCCGGGTCCTGCAATGGCTGGGCGCTACGGCGTTCGCGAGAGGCCATGAGTTCCGAAGACGCGGGCGAGATGCACGTAGTTTAGTCTCAACGCGGATACCGCTCGAAGCCGTCCGAGGAAAGCGGCTCACCATCCGATTGTCCGAAATTCTATTTTTTTCTGTTCTAAGCAGGTGTAGCGTTTCGAGGTTGCAGCGGCGCCGCGTGTCACGAGCCGGCGGCGCCGAGTGGAAGAAATCCATACGACGTGCTTACAAGCAGCATGCTTATTTTCCGCCAACCCGCGCAAAGGGAGTGATTCCGATGAGCACCGTTCTACCCGCAGCAGGCACCGCCGCCGATCGCGAGCACGAGCTTCTCAAGACCCTCTCCGGCCGACGCGCGATCGTGGTCTCCACGATCGGCAACGCGCTCGAATGGTTCGACTTCATGGTCTACGGCTTCTTCGCCGTCATCATCTCCAAGCTGTATTTCCCCGCCACCAGCCCGACCATCTCGCTGCTCGCCACCTGGGCGACCTTCGGCGTCGGCTTCATGACGCGGCCGCTCGGCGGCATCGTGCTCGGTGCGGTCGCGGATCGCGTCGGCCGCAAGTCGGCGCTCACGCTCACCATTTCGCTGATGGCAGTCGGCCTCGCGTTCATCGCCTTCGCGCCGACCTATGCGTCGATCGGCATCGCCGCGCCGATCCTCATGCTGATCGGCCGGCTGATCCAGGGCTTCTCGGCGGGCGGCGAAGTGGGCTGCGCCACGGCGTTTCTCGTCGAATACGCGCCCGCCAACCGGCGCGGTTATTTCGGCAGCTACCAGATGGTCGCGCAGGCGGTGGCGAGTCTTTGCGGTTCGCTTTTCGGCGCCGTGCTGACGCGCTCGCTCAGCCCCGAGCATCTGAGCAGCTGGGGCTGGCGCATTCCGTTCGTAATCGGACTGATGATCGTGCCGGTCGGACTTTATCTGCGCTCGAAGCTCGACGAATCGCCGGTGTTCGTCGAGAAAAGCGAGAAGAACGAACTGACTTCGACGCCGATCCGCGATACCGCGACCAAGCACTGGATGCAGGTCGCGGCGGGCTTCGGCCTGACGGTGTTCGGCACGATCGGCACGTACATCTTCCTGCTCTATCTGCCGACCCACGCGACGCGCGTGCTGCACATGCCGCTCACCGACGGCCTCGTCAGCTCGACGGTCGGTGCGCTCGTGTATCTGGTGTGCTGTCCGGTGTTCGGCACGCTGTCGGATCGCATCGGGCGCAAGAAGCTGATGCTGACGGCGCTCATCTTGTCGATCATCACCGCGTACCCGATCTTCGCGGTGCTGACCGCGCATCCGAGCCTGCCGATGCTGATCGCGTGCCAGGCGCTGCTGATGCTCTACCTCGGCATTTTCCAGGGCTGCTATCCGGCGTTCATCGCGGAACTGCTGCCGTCGAGCGTGCGCTCGACGGGCATTTCGGTGAGCTACAACGTCGCCGTGATGATCTTCGGCGGCTTCGCGCCCGCCATCGTCCAGTGGCTCACGATGACCACCGGCGACGCGCTTTCGATCTGCTATTACGTGATCTTCGGCAGCGCGGTGGCCTTGTTCACGCTGCTGCCGTTGCGCGATCGGTACAGCGAAGCGCTGCGGTAGGCGTCGCGTTCAGGCGCGCCGAGTTGCCAGTTCCGCGCCTTGCCGCAACGCTTCGAGCAGGCTGCCTTCATCGGCGATGCCTTTGCCCGCGATGTCGAACGCGGTGCCGTGATCGACCGACGTGCGGATCACATCCAGCCCGACCGTCACGTTCACGCCCGCTTCGAGCCCGAGCACCTTCACCGGGCCGTGTCCCTGATCGTGATACATCGCGACGACCAGATCGAAGTCGCCGCGTCCCGCGCGATAGAACAGCGTGTCGGCGGGAAGCGGCCCGGTCACGTCGAGCCCGCGTTCCTGCAGCACCTTCACCGCCGGAATGATCTTTTCCTCTTCCTCGCCATAGCCGAAAAGGCCGTTCTCGCCCGCGTGCGGATTGATCCCGCACACGCCGATGCGCGGCTTCGCGATGCCCGCCTTCACGAGCGTCGCGTTGCCGCGCTCGATCGTGCGTTGCACGAGGCCCGGCTCGATCTTGCGGATCGCGTCGATGATGCCGATGTGCGTCGTCACATGAATCACGCGCAGTTGCGGCGCGACGAGCATCATCGACACTTCGTCGATGCCCGTCAGTTGCGCGAGCATCTCCGTGTGGCCGGGAAACTTGTGGCCGCCCGCGTGCAGCGCTTCCTTGTTGAGCGGCGCGGTGCAGATCGCGTCGATGTCGTTCGCCTGCGCCAGCTTCACGGCGCGCGCGATGTACTGGTACGCGGCGTCGCCGGCCACCGCCGACAACGCGCCGAACGGCAGGTCGTGGGGAATCAGGTTCAGGTCGATGCAGTCGATCGTGCCCGGCTCGTATTGCGCCTGCGACGCCGCTTCGATGCGACGTACCTTCGCCGTGCCGCCCACGATCTCGTTCGCACGTTCGAGCCGGCGCGCGTCGCCGATCACGAGCGGGCGGCATTGCGCGTAGACGGCGTCGTGCGTCAGGCTTTTAACGATGATTTCCGGACCGACGCCGGTGGCGTCGCCCATCGTGATGCCGATTACGGGAAGATAGTTGCTCATGATGTCGTTTCGATTCGGTTGGGTTTTTCAGCGCGCGGCGACGGAGGCCGCTGCGCTTCGTTCGGGTGCCGCGGCGCCGCGCAGGTGCAGATAGGCGCCGTAGAGCGCGTGTTCGCTGCCGAAGGCGCCCGCTTTCGTGACGATCGCCGGCAGGAGCGCCGTGCCCGGCCGCGCGACGGCGACGCCCGCCTCGACTTCCGCCAGCAATTCCAGACTGCCGATGTTCACGGCCGCGAGCATCGCGCGCGCGGTCTCGCCGCCCGTCGCGATCAGGCCGTCGAGATGCGCGAAATGCGGCGCGACGAGCGCGGCGAGCGTCGTCGAAAGATGGGCGCCCTCGGCGGGATCGAAGGCTTCGTCGCGGCCGATGCGCACGATCAGGTCCGCGCCCGCTTGCAGCCGCGCGCCGATGCGGCCGAGCCACTCGCCCCACGCCGGATGATCCGCGCCTTCGCGCAGCACCGCGGGCGGCACGATCAGTTCGGTCACGCCGGCGCGCTCGCGCAGCATCGCGCACTGGCGCTCGGAAACGGCGGACAGACTGCCGACGAGAATCAGGATCGCGCCCGCCGACTTCGCGACGTGCCTCACGGAGAGCGTTTCGCTGTCGAACAGATCCGGCAGCGCGGCCAGTTCGCGCGAGAGGCCGCCCGAGCCGACCCAGAAGAGCGGCTCGCTCATTGCTGCGGTGACGCGTGCGAGCGCGCTCAGGTCGTCGCTGGTTTCGGCATCGACGATCAGTGCCTGGATGCCGTTCGATGCCGACGCCGCGATCTTTTCGCGCAGTGCGTCGGGCGCGCCGCGCAGGGCGTCGGCGGACAGCACCTCGGTGCGCAGGTTTTCGGCTTGCAGCAGCGCGGCGAGACCCGCGTCGCGGCCTGCGTTCTCCAGCTGCCACGTTTCGGTCGATTCCAGCGGCGCGCCGTGCACGAGCACGCGGCCCTCGCGCACCGTGCGGCCGGTCGCCGGAAACGCGGGCGCGACGATCGCGAGACCCGCGAGCGGTTGCAGCGCCGCGACTTCGGCGGTCCAGTTGCCGCGCAAGGTCGAGTCGATCTTTTTGTACAGCCGGCGTCCCGGCGACTGCAACGCGCGCCACGCAGCCGCCGTGCGCGCTCCCGCTTCGGCCGGCGTGAGGCGACGCGTGTCGGTATCGGCGGCGATGACGGTCGCGGTCGTGTCGATGCTCGTCCCGGCGGACGTCGCGTCCAGCGTCACGACCGTGCGCCGTCCCGCGCCCGCGAAGCCGATCGCGCAGTCGGCTGCGCCGGAGAGATCGTCGGCGATGATGAGCAAGCCCGTCGTCATTGCGTCGCCTCGCGCGTGATCCGCCGTTCGCTCACGCGCTTCGCCACCGCCGCCGTCAGGATAGGCGAGACGATCGCCGTGACGACGACGCACGCGGCCACCAGCAGCGTCGCGCTCTTCGCGGCTTCGGCGTAGACGGGATTGGCGGCCGCGATCAGCGCCGGCACGGCCGCCGCGTTGCCCGCCGTGTTCGCCGCCGCCGTGCCCGCGACGCCCGTGCCGCCCGTCAGGCGATCGGTCAAATAGAGAGGAATGCCGGTCACGACGACCACCGCGAGTCCCAGCCCGATGCCGAGCAGCCCGGCTTGCCAGACCTTGTGCAGATCGAGGCTCGCGCCGAGCGCCAGCGCGAAGAACGGGATCATCACGGGCACCGCTTTGGCGAGGAAATCGCGCATTTCGCGGTCGAGGTTGCCGAGCAGCATACCGAGCGCGAGCGGCAGGATGCTGCGGAGGCGCGTCGGCCACGGAAACGCCGACAAGCCCGCCACGCCGAGCGTCACCATCGTGAGGAACGGGCCGGATTCGAGCGACATGATCGTGTACGCGCCGACGTCTTCCGACTTGCCGTACTGGCCCATCAACGCCATGTAGAGGCCGCCGTTGGTATCGTTCATCGCGGCGACGACGGCGAGCGTCGAAATGCCCGCGAACAATCCCGACGACACCGGCTGCTCGCCGAGAAAATGCCCGAGCACCACACCGACGACGATCGCCGTGCCGACTTTCGCGGCGAAGAGCGCGCCGCCTTTTTTCAGCAGATAAGGCGTCGCCTTGACGTTGATGCTCGCGCCCATGCAGACGTAGAACACGGCGAGAATCGGCAGCGCGCCGGTGAAGAGCGCGTTCGTGAACGAGCCGAAGAACTTCGGCATGCCGGGCAGAAAAGTCGCGACCAGCGAACCGATCAGAAGCGGCACGATCATCATGCCGCCGGGCACGCGCTCCACTGCGCGCTTGATGTAAACCTGGGCCATTCATGTCTCCCACTTGAGTTGCGTGCGTGAACCGATCATTTTGTGATTGAATCAATCAAACGGGAGTGTAGGCGTTCTGCGCGATTCGCGCAAATTGATCGGCACCGGGGTTTTCACCGATCATGGGTCAGTCATTTTCGCATTAAATGATCGGATCGGTCATTTTTTGTAGCCGAGTGCGTCGTCGTGGTGGATCGAGCATTCGGCGCGCCCGCATTGTCGTGCGCAAGCGGCGATTCGCTAAACTGTGCGCCGCCCGGATCACAACCACATTCACAGGGACTCCATGAAAGTTGCGAAACGCCGCGAGGCGATGCTGCGAGCCGTGCTGTCGGGCATGAACGACGTGAGCGCGCTGTGCGAGCATTTCGGCATGTCGGAGGCGACCGTGCGGCGCGATCTGCGCGCCCTCGCCGACGAACGGCGCATCGTGCGCACGTATGGCGGCGCGGCGTCGGCGGCGTCGGTCGGCATGCACGAGCCGGAGGAATCGCTCGATACGCGCAGCGAAAGCTTTCGCGAGCAGAAGGAAGCGATCGCCCGCGCGGCGGTGGCGCACGTGCAGGACGGCGACACGATCTTCCTCGACGGCGGCACGACCACCGCCGCGCTCGCGCGCTGTCTCACGGGCCGCGACGGCATCCACGTGATCACCAACAACCTGCTCGCGGTGAGCCTGCTCGCCCCCGCCGACGTGCCGGTGACGCTGATCGGCGGCGACGTGCGTCCGTCGAGCATGAGCACACTCGGACCGCTCGCGCAGATCGCGCTGTCGCGCCTCACCGTCGACAAGGCGTTTCTCGGTGCGGACGGCGTCGTCGCGGGCCGTGGATTGTGCGAGGCCACGGCGGAGCAAGCGTATCTGAAGGAATGCATCATCCGGCAGGCGGCGAGCGTGTTCGTGCTGGTGACGTCGAACAAGCTTGGGCGCGCGAGCCAGCAGCACTGGACGCCGCTCGAACGCGACTGGACGCTCGTCACCGATGCGCCGCGCGATGCGCCCGCGCTTACGGACTTCACGCTCAGGGACGAAGTGACGGTGGAATCGGCGCAGGCTTCGCTGTAGCGCAATCGGCCACGCCGTCTTAAGCCCCGGTTAAGGAAAGCCGCCTAACGTTGGTTTCGAATCACCCCGCGAATCCCCTCCTTCCGGCCGCCTCGGCGGCCATCTTTTTTGGCCGATCCCCGTGAAGACACTCTTGCGGCTCTGCGTCGCGCTTATCGTGCTCGTCGTGTTCGTCACGCTCGGCGCGGCGGCGCTTTCGATCGTCGCCAAGGTGTTTGTGCACGCGTAGTCGTCGCGCTCGGCGCCAGTCGAATCGCCTCGCGACGCGGCAGTCGCGCGCTATCATCGACACCCGATCTCACGAAACGTCATCGTCCATGAATGGTCCCGCCGACTTCGCCGACTTGTCCGCTACCGCGACGCGCGACGCCTTGCGTGTCGAATATCGCTGGCTCAATGCCGCGCTCGCCGACGCGCCCATCGCCGTGTTCCTGCACGAAGGACTCGGCTCGATCGCGATGTGGCGCGACTGGCCGCAGTCGCTCTGCGATGCGCTCGGATTTCGCGGCATCGTCTACTCGCGCCCCGGCTACGGACGCTCGACGCCGCGCGCGGCCGACGTGAAGTGGTCGGTCGATTTCATGCACCGCCAGGCCGACGACGTGCTGCCCGCGCTGCTCGACACGCTCGGCGTCGATACGGCCGCGCGCCGCCGCATGTGGCTGATCGGGCACAGCGACGGCGGATCGATCTCGCTCCTGTACGCGGCGGCGTTTCCGGACGCGCTCGCGGGCGCCGTCGTGCTCGCGCCGCACGTGATGGTGGAACCGATGTCGGTCGAAGCGATCGGCGCGGCGCGCGAGGCGTATCGGGCGTCGGGTCTGCGCGAGAAACTCGCGCGCTATCACGAGGACGTCGATTCGGCGTTCTTCGGCTGGAACGACATCTGGCTCGACCCGGCGTTTCGCGCGTGGGACATCACGGGCGAACTGTCGTCCATCGCGTGTCCGCTGCTCGCGATTCAGGGCGACGAGGACGAATACGCGTCGATGGCGCAGATCGACATGATTGCGCAGCGCGTCGCGCAGGCCAGACTGGCGAAACTGCCAGCCTGCGGTCATTCTCCGCATCGGCAGATGCCGGAGCGCGTGAACGACGAAATCGTCGCGTTCGTGCGCGGCCGCTAATCGCGCCGTCCGGGCATGGAACGTGCGCGCCCGGCGCTCGCGCGAGTGCGGCCGGCCGGTTCTGCGAACGTCTCGGGGAGTGCCTATACTGGCTGAGTAATTCGATGCCGGCGTCCCCGAATCGCCCACGGCTCGCGCACCCGGAGCCGGTCTGCCGGCCTGTTTTCGGCGCCCTCGCGCGCTGCAACCGCTGCAAAGCGGCTGCCTGTCTCTCCAAGCCTCGTCCTGCCAGGAGAATCGCACAATGCAACAGCACGTCCCCCAAACCAGCAGCACCAGCACCTCCCGCACGCCGCCCGTCCCCGACGTGAAGGCGCACCAAACATCCGAAGCGCACAGCGAGATCAACGGCAGCCACGCCGCCGAAGTGCTCGCGCCGCCGGTCGCGCCGGCCTCGGCACCGACGACGCCCGTCGAACTGACAGTCAACGGCAAGAACTATTCGATGTCGCTCGATCCGCGCACGACGCTCCTCGACGCGCTGCGCGACCATCTGCATCTGACCGGCACGAAAAAGGGCTGCGACCACGGCCAGTGCGGCGCGTGCACCGTGCACGTGAATGGCCGCCGCGTCAATTCGTGCCTGTGCCTCGCAGCCAACCACGAAGGCGACACGATCACGACGATCGAAGGCATCGGCAGCCCGGACAACCTGCATCCGATGCAGGCGTCGTTCGTCGAATGCGACGGCTATCAGTGCGGCTACTGTACGTCGGGGCAACTGATGTCGGCGGTCGCGCTGCTCGACGAACCGGTCGGCCCGGCCGACGCCGACGTGCGCGAAGCGATGAGCGGCAACCTGTGCCGCTGCGGCGCGTACCAGAACATCGTCATGGCGATTCAGGCCGTGCGCGGCAAAGCCTGAGGAGCGCCGACATGGAACTATTCCAGCTTTCGCGCGCAAGCGACGTGCGCGACGCGATCACCGCGGGCGCGTCTTCGCGCACCGCGCAGCAAGGCGCCGACGTGCGTTTCCTCGCGGGCGGCACGACGCTGCTCGACCTGATGAAGCTCAACGTCGAACGTCCAGGGCGCGTGATCGACATCTCGCGCCTGCCGCTCGACAAGATCGAAGCGACCGCTGATGGCGGCGTGAAGATCGGCGCGACGGTGCGCAACGCGGACCTCGCGCAGCATCCGCTGATCCGCGAGCGTTACGCGGTGCTCTCGCAGGCGCTGCTCGCGGGCGCGTCGGCGCAACTGCGCAACATGGCGACCACCGGCGGCAATCTGCTGCAACGCACGCGCTGCGTCTATTTCCGCGATACCGCGATGCCCTGCAACAAGCGCGATCACGGTTCGGGCTGCTCGGCGATCGGCGGCTTCAACCGCACGCAGGCGATCCTCGGCGTGAGCGACGAGTGCATCGCGAGCAATCCGTCGGACATGAACGTCGCGCTGATGGCGCTCGACGCGACCGTTCACATCCAGGGCACGCGAGGCGAACGCGCCGTCGCCATCGACGACTTCTTTCTGCTGCCCGGCGACACGCCCGAGCGCGAAACCGTGCTCGAACCCGGCGATCTGATCACGCACGTGACGCTGCCGCCGCCCGTCGCGGGCAGCCGGTCGGTGTATCTGAAGCTGCGCGACCGCGCGTCGTATGAGTTCGCGCTGGCATCGGCGGCCGTGGTGGTGAATGTCGTCGACGGCAAGCTGGATCATGTGCGCGTCGCGCTCGGCGGCGTCGGCACGAAGCCGTGGCGTTCGCGCGAAGCGGAAGCCGCGCTCGCCTCCATCGCGCCCGACGCCGACGCGTTCGCCCGCGCCGCCGCCGACGCGCTCGCCGGCGCGAAGCCGCAGAGCCAGAACGGCTTCAAGGTCGAACTCGCGAAGCGCTGCCTCGTGCACGCGCTGAAGCTCGCCACCGCGCCCGCCTGAGGAACCCTTCACATGTCCACTACGATCGAATCCAAGCCGTCCGTCATCGGACAGCCGCAACGACGCATCGACGGCCCGCTGAAGGTGAGCGGCCGCGCCACCTATACGTCGGACGTCGCGTTTCCCGGCTTGCTGCACGCCGTGCCGGTATGCAGCACCATCGCGAGCGGGCGCATCACGTCGCTCGAATTCGCCGCCGCCGAACGCATGCCGGGCGTGCGCGCGATCCTGCATCGCGGCAACATCGGCAAGTTCTTTCGCATCTCGGGCAACTCGATGGACACCGGCTACGTCGACGAAGCCCGCCCGCCCTTCGACGACGACGTGATCCGCTATTACGGCCAGTATGTGGCGCTCGTGGTCGCCGAGACGTTCGAGGCGGCGAGCGCGGCGGCCGCTGCCGTGAAAGTCGGCTATGACGTCACGCAGCACGACGTGAGCGATCACCTCGAACCGGAGGGCGAGCCGAAAACCGAAAGCGAGCGCGGCGACGCCGCGAAGGCGTTCGACAGCGCGTCCGTCACCGTCGACGAAACCTACGTGACGCCGGTCGAAACGCATAATCCGATCGAACTGCACGCGACCGTCGCGCAGTGGGACGGCGAGGGCTACACGTTCTACGAAACCACGCAGGCCATCTCGAACCACCAGGGCACGCTGATGCAGATGCTCGGCCTGCCGAAGGAAAAGGTGCGCGTGATCTCGCGCTATCTCGGCTCGGGTTTCGGCGGCAAGCTGTGGATGTGGCCGCATTCGCTGCTCGCGGCGGCCGCCGCTCGCCACACGAACCAGCCCGTCAAGCTCGTGCTGAACCGCAAGATGATGTTCCAGAACGTCGGGCATCGGCCGGTCACGCAGCAGCGCATGCGCCTTTCCGCCGATGCGAACGGCAAGCTCACGTCGTTGCGGCACGACTATCTCAACCACCGCGCGCTGCTCGACGAATACGCGGAAAGCTGCGGCGAAGCCACGCCGGTGCTCTACAGCACGCCGAACCTGCGCGTGACGTCGGGCACGGTGAAACGCAACGTCGGCTCGCCTACCGCGATGCGCGGACCGGGCGCCGTGCCGGGCCTCTTCGCGCTCGAATCGGCGATCGACGAACTCGCGTTCAAGCTCGATATGGACCCGGTCGAGTTCCGCATCATGAACGAACCGAAGGTCGACGAAAGCACCGGCCTGCCGTTCTCGTCGCGTCATCTGGTCGAGTGCCTGCGCACCGGCGCCGACAAGTTCGGCTGGGCGAAACGCACGCCCGGCATCGGTTCGATGCAACGCGACGGGCTCACGCTCGGCTGGGGCGTCGGCGCGTGCAGCTGGCCGGGCATCCGCTTTTCCGCCGACGCCACCGTCGACCTGAGAGCGGACGGCACGGCGCGCGTCGTCTGCGGCACGCAGGACATCGGCACCGGCACGTACACGATCCTCGCGCAGCTCGTCGCGGCGCAGACCGGCATCGCGCTCGACAAGATCGAGGTCGGCCTCGGCGACACGGCGCTGCCGCTCGGCCCGATTTCGGGTGGCTCGGCGGCGACCGCGTCGGTCATTCCGGCCGTGTCGGATGCGGCGCGCGCGGCGGCCAAGGCGGTGCTCGCGCGCGCGGCATCGCTCGAAGGCTCGCCCTTTGCCGGCGCAAAGCCGGAAGAGCTCGCGTTCAGCGAGGGCCGCGTGCACCGCAAGGGCGATGCGGCGTCGAACGGCGTGCCCTTCGACGAAATCCTGCGCGCCGCGCAGATGCACGCGGCGTCGGGAACCGGCAGCGCGAAAGGCGGGTTCGACGATCCGCTCAAGAAGGAGTATTCGATCTATTCCTACGGCGCGCACTTCGCGGAAGTGACGTGGCAGCCGGAGATCGCGCAGTTGCGCGTGAGCCGCGTCGTGACCGTCATCGATGCGGGGCGCATCCTGAATCCGCATGCCGGGCGCAACCAGATCGAAGGCGCGGTGGTGATGGGCGTCGGCATGGCGCTCTTCGAGCACACGAGCTACGACCCGCGCAACGGCGCGCCGGTCAACAACAATCTCGCGGATTACATCATCGCGTCCAACGCGGACACACCGGCGCTCGATGTCACCTTTCTCGATTACCCCGATCCGGTGTTCAACGAACTCGGGGCGCGCGGTATTGCGGAGATCGGGCTTGCGGGCATTGCGTCGGCGATCACGGGCGCGGTGCATCATGCAACCGGCGTGCGCGTGCGCAAGCTGCCGGTGATGATCGAGGATCTGCTCGGCGCGGTTTGAACGCACGGCTTCGTGCGAGGGCGGGCCTCTGCGGCCCGCCTTTTTTGCGCCTGTGGCGTCGAGCGTGGCCGTTCGCGTGCAACGACGGTGCCATCGACGTATCATGTCCGGTTCCCGCGCATTGCGACCGAACCGCGATTCGACGCAACGCACTCAATCGACCAAGCGACCAGCGACGGACCCCATTCATGTTCGAAGCCACCCTTTCGGCCACGCTGCCGAAGCCCGCGTTCTATGACGAACTCGCGATGCAGGCGCGCGCGCTCTTCGCGGGCGAATCGAATCGCATCGCCAACGCCGCGAATTTCTCCGCGCTGCTCTATCACTCGCTGCCGGACCTCAACTGGGCCGGTTTCTATTTCATGACCGACGGCGAACTCGTCGTCGGTCCGTTCCAGGGCAAGCCCGCCTGCGTGCGCATCGCGCTCGGGCGCGGCGTGTGCGGGCGCGCGGCGCAAACGCGCGAAACGCAACTCGTCCCCGATGTCCACGCGTTCCCGGATCACATCGCGTGCGATGCCGCCTCACGATCCGAAATCGTCGTCCCGTTGCAGACGAGCGCGGGCGAACTGATCGGCGTGCTCGACATCGACAGTCCGCAGCTCGCCCGTTTCGACGACGACGACCGCCAGGGACTCGAAGCGCTCGCGCGGCTGTTCGTGGAGTCGATCGAAGGCTGACGCGGCGCGCTCACCACGCGCGGTGCACCGCGATGCGCCACGCCCGGCCACGCCCGGGATCGAATTCAGCGAAGAAGCGATAACATAAGGTCACGCGTCCAGCCCGCCGTACCCAGACGCAAAAAGAACAGACATGCCATCAGCCAAGCCCCAGGGAGCCCCCATGAGTGAAGTCATCAAGCAGGAAGGACTGCAAGTTGCAGCAAACCTGAAGCAATTCGTCGAGGATGAAGCGTTGCCCGGCACCGGCATCGACAGCGCCGCGTTCTGGAAAGGATTCGACGCGCTCGTGCACGATCTCGCGCCGAAGAACCGCGCGCTGCTCGCCGAGCGCGACCGTCTTCAGACCGAACTCGACAACTGGCATCGCGCGAATCCCGGCCCGGTCAAGGACGTTCGCGCCTATCGCAAGTTTCTGGAAAGCATCGGCTATATCGTGCCCGCGCCGGCGAGCGTGGTCGCGACCACGTCGAATGTCGATCGCGAAATCGCCGAGCAGGCGGGCCCGCAGCTCGTCGTGCCGCTCTCGAATCTGCGCTACGCGCTCAACGCGGCGAATGCGCGCTGGGGCAGCCTGTACGACGCGCTCTACGGCACCGACGCGATCCCCGACACCGACGGCGCCGAAAAGACCGCGCAGTTCAATCCGAAGCGCGGCGCGAAAGTGATCGCCTACGCGCGCGCCTTCCTCGACGACTCGGCGCCGCTCGCGGACGGTTCGCATGCCGATGCGACGCGCTATAGCGTCGAGCACGGCCAGCTGGTGGTCACGCTGAAGGACGGCCGCACGGGCCTTTCGAACCCCGAGCAGTTCGCGGGCTTCCAGGGCGACGCGAGCGCGCCGTCGGCGGTGCTGCTCAAGCACAACGACCTGCACTTCGAGATCCAGATCGACGCGAACGGCTCCATCGGCAAGACCGATGCGGCGCACGTGAAGGACATCCTGATGGAAGCGGCGGTGAGCACGATCATCGACTGCGAGGACTCGGTCGCCGCCGTCGATGCGAACGACAAGGTCCAGCTCTACCGCAACTGGCTCGGCCTGATGAAGGGCGATCTCGCGGAAGAGGTGTCGAAGGGCGGCAAGACGTTCACGCGCAAGCTTAACGCGGACCGCGAATACACGACAGCCGATGGCGGCACGCTGAAGCTGCACGGACGCTCGCTGCTCTTCATCCGCAACGTCGGGCATCTGATGACGAATCCCGCCGTGCGCGATCGCGACGGCAACGAGATTCCGGAAGGCATCCTCGACGCGGTGATGACCACGCTCGGCGCCCTGCACGACCTGCAGCGCAAGCTCAACTCGCGCACCGGCTCGATCTACATCGTGAAGCCGAAGATGCACGGTCCCGCCGAAGCGGCGTTCTCGGACGAACTGTTCACGCGCGTCGAAGACCTGCTGAAACTGCCGCGCCATACGCTCAAGATGGGCATCATGGACGAGGAGCGCCGTACCAGCGTGAACCTCAAGGCGTGTATCGCGGCGGCATCGGCGCGGGTGGCGTTCATCAACACCGGCTTCCTCGACCGCACCGGCGACGAAATGCATTCGTCGATGGAAGCTGGTCCGATGATGCGAAAGGGCGACATGAAGTCCTCGGCGTGGATCGCGGCTTATGAGCGCAACAATGTGCTCGTCGGGCTGGACACGTCGCTACGCGGCCGCGCGCAGATCGGCAAGGGCATGTGGGCGATGCCCGACCTGATGCACGCGATGCTCGAACAGAAGATCGCGCATCCGAAGGCCGGCGCGAACACCGCGTGGGTGCCCTCGCCCACGGCGGCGACGCTGCACGCGCTGCACTATCACCAGGTCGACGTGCAGTCGGTCCAGCAGGACATGGAGAGCATCGACTACAACGCCGTGCGCGACGAACTGCTCGACAAGCTGCTCACGATTCCGGTCGTCGCGAGTGCCGAGTGGAGCGACGAGGAGCGCACGAGCGAAGTCGAGAACAACGCGCAGGGCATTCTCGGCTACGTGGTGCGCTGGGTCGATCAGGGCGTCGGCTGCTCGAAGGTGCCGGACATTCACGACGTCGGCCTGATGGAAGACCGCGCGACGCTGCGCATCTCCAGCCAGCACATCGCGAACTGGCTGCGTCACGGAGTCGTCGACGAGGCGATGGTGAGGAAGACGCTCGAACGCATGGCCGTCATCGTCGACGAGCAGAACGCCGCCGATCCGTACTACAAGCCGATGGCGCCCGCGTTCGATTCGTCGCTCGCGTTCATGGCGGCGTGCGCGCTCGTGTTCGAGGGACGCACGCAGCCGAGCGGTTACACGGAGCCGTTGCTGCACAAGTTCCGGCTGATGGCGAAGAAGGTCTGATCCGCAACTGCGGAGTTTGAACGGCCTATTTGCCGCATGAAATGCGGCGAATAGGCTTGCCTCGCTCTACGAACTCGCCGGCTGATGCCGCAAGTCTGATCCCGCGCATTAGCCGCTCAATATTTTTCCAGCGCGCAACGATGTAATACTCGCTCCACCCTGACGGCACAACGCACGGAGTGGAACATGGTTGCATCGACGCATCCCGTTGACGAAGTCCTGCCTTTCGGACAAATGCTCGCGGTCGGCATCCAGCACGTGCTCGTCATGTACGCGGGCGCGATTGCCATGCCGCTCATCATCGGCGCGGCGCTCAAGCTGCCGAAGGATCAGATCGCGTTTCTCATCAGCTCAGATTTGTTCGCGTGCGGGCTCGTCACGCTGATCCAGTGCATTGGAATCTGGAAGTTCGGCATCCGGCTGCCGGTCATCATGGGCGTGAGCTTCGCGCCCGTCGGACCGATGGTGGCGATGGCAAACTCCGGCGCGGGGCTCACCGGCATCTTCGGCGCGACGATGGCCGCAGGCGTCTTCGCAATTCTGATCGCGCCGTTCTTCGGACGGCTGATGCGCTTTTTTCCGCCGATCGTCACCGGCACCATCATCCTGACGATCGGCGTGACGCTGTTTCCGGTCGCGATCAACTGGGCCGGCGGCGGGCGCGGCTCGCCCACTTTCGGCGATCTGCACAATCTGATGATCGCCGCCGTCGTGCTGCTCGCCATCCTTCTCGTCAACAAGTACCTGAAGGGCTTTCTCGCGAACATCTCCGTGCTGCTCGGCATGGTGATCGGCTTTCTGATCGCGCTGCCGCTCGGACTCGTCGATTTCTCCGGCATCGGGCGCGCCGCGTGGTTTGCGCCGGTGCGCCCGTTCGCGTTCGGCATGCCGACCTTCGACCTCGCCGCGATCGCCTCGCTGTGCCTCGTGATGGTCGTCATCATGGTCGAATCGCTCGGCATGTTCCTCGCGCTCGGCGATCTGGCGCGCCGTCCGGTCACGCGCGACGACGCCTCGCGAGGGCTGCGCACCGACGGCCTCGGCACGCTGCTCGGCGGCATTTTCAACACGTTTCCGCACTCGTCGTTTTCGCAGAACATCGGGCTCGTCGGCATCACGGGCGTGCGCAGCCGCTGGGTCGTGGTCGTGTCGGGCGTCTTGCTGATGCTGCTCGGCCTCTTGCCGAAGCTGTCGAACTTCATCGCGTCGATTCCCGTCGTGGTGCTCGGCGGCGCGGGAATCGCGATGTTCGGCATGGTCGCCGCGACGGGCGTGAAGATTCTCAGCAAGGTGAACTACGAGAACAAGAACAATCTGCTGATCGTGGCGATCAGTCTGGGCGTCGGCACGATACCGCTCGTCGCGCCGACCTTCTTCCACCAGATGCCGACGTGGGCCGGACCGCTCACGCACAGCGGCATCACGCTCGCGGCGATCTTTTCAATCGGCCTGAACGCGTTCTTCAATCGCGGCGAGACGGCCGAGGACGTCGAGCGGCAACTCGCCGAAGAGTTGCCGATGAGTCTGCGAACCGGGCCGCGCGACGAATGAAGCGGCTTGCCGCGCTTACTCGTCCGACCAGAGCTTGCCCGCCGTCGCCCAGTTCTCGCGTTTCACGTCGGTCAGGATGATGTCGACGGAACCCGGCGAACAGCCGAGCGTTTCGCAGGTCGTGCGCGTGATCGCTTCGACGAACTTGCGTTTTTCTTCGAGCGTTCTGCCTTCGAAAAGCTGGATGTTGAAAGTCGGCATGATGTGTGTTGTTCCGGGTTGAAAATCAGTCGCGATACGAAGGATCGATGCGGTCGAGCTTGCGCCTGAGCGCCGGCCATTCGAGGCCGCCTTCGACGGCGTCGTTGTCGTGAAGCTGGCGCGCCGTGCGCTCGACGACCGCGTCCGCGGGCACTTCCAGCCGCGTCTGGCCCGCGAGCGCGCGCAATTGAATGTCGCATGCCTTGATGAGCGTGTCCATCAGCACATAGGCCTCGGCGATCGTCCGGCCGAGCGTGAGCGGCCCGTGATTGCGCAGGAGCATCGCGCGCTTGTCGGCGAGACTCGCGACGAGCCGCCCGCCTTCGTCCGGCGTGAACGCCAGGCCTTCGTAATCGTGATACGCGAGATGGCCGTGAAAGCGCATCGCGTGTTGCGAAGCGGGCAAGAGGCCCGCCGGTTGCGCCGAGACCGCGATCGCCTGCGCGACGTGCAGATGCATCACGCACATCGCATCTTGGCGCGCGCGATGCACCGCGCCGTGCAGCGCGAAGCCGGTCGCGTTGACGGGATGCTCGCTCTCGCCGATCACGGTGCCGTCGATGTCGATCTTCACGAGGTTCGATGCGCACACTTCGTCGAACGCGAGCCCGAACGGGTTGATCAGGAAGCGGCCCGGCTCGCCGGGGACGCTCGCGGAAATGTGCGTGTAGACGACATCGTCCCAGCCGTTCAACGCGACGAGGCGATAGGCGGCGGCGAGGTCGATGCGGACCGCGCGTTCGTCGTCGGACATGGCGCCCGTGGCCGCGATGCGGCGCTCAGGCTGGTGGGTGAACGACATGCGAATCTCCGTGGTTGGCGGGCTGCGCCCGGCGCTGGACGAACGCCTGCACGGCCCACGATGCAAGGACGAAAGGCGCGGTCAGCGCGAGAATGCCGAGCGACGCAGCCGCGCGCTCGACGAGCACGCACACGACCACACCGCCGAGCACGCCCTTCACGCCGTATTTTGACGTGGCGAGCGCCGTGAGTGTCGCATTGAAACCGCAGGCGCCGCTCAACGCGACGGCGGCGGGCGTTCCGGCGAGCGCGTGGAGCGCGATGCCGAGCGTGCTGCCCGCGAGCGCCCACGCCGCGCCGACCGGCCGCGCCGGTTGCGCCGCGACCAGTCCGGCGAGAATCAGCAAGCCCGCGACGAAACCCGTCGCAAAGACGATCGGAGCGAAGCCCGCCACGACGGCGGAGGCCCAGGCGGCCGGCGTGTCGATTGCGAGCGCAGCCGTCGCGTTCGATGGCGGATCGGCGAAAAGGGGCAGCCAGCACCATGTCGCGAGCACAGCGGGACTGGAATACGCGGGCAGGCGCCAGCGCTGCAACGCGCGGCCGAGCCGGAAAGAGAGTTCGGTGGCGAGCATCGCCGAGACGATCGCGACGGCGCCCGCCTGCGAATCGTCGCGGATGAACGCGAAGGCCGCGAGCGCCGCGAGCGCGCCGTTGAAGCCGTAGAGGTCCTCGCGCATCACGGGCGAACTGGCGTCTTCGACGATGCAGGCGATCACGTTGCCCGTCAGCGCGCCGATCAGAAGCGCGCAGGCGAGACGGGGACTGAACGAACAGACGGCCGCGACGATCAGGGCACCCGTAGCGGCATGGCGTTGCAGGAGGATTTGGCCGATGCTGCGCGCGAAGCCGCGCAGCGATTCGCTGGTGGCGGATCCGGCAAGAAGAATTGTGGACATGCGATGCGCACCCGAGCGGAGCGCGTCACTCGCGAGGGCACTACGCGTCGACGATCGAACGTCGACGCGTGGTCACCCGGTGAGGACGCTGAAGTCGAGCCGCAAGGATAAGCCAGCGCGCATCCGTCAGGCGACGGCGACGTGAATACCGGCTATCAGACGGATGGGCGGGCGGACCCCGGTAGAAAGATGCAGGGCAGCGCGGTAATGCGGCCGCGTTCCGGTTCAGTTGACCGCGAGCGGCATCCACGGATCGACGCCGGCCGCCGGATACAGGCGGGAAACGTCCTTGCTAATGCGGACGATTTCCTGAAGGTTGTCCCGAAAATTGGGACTTTTCTCGTAGCTGATGTAGGTGGCGTCGACGATTGCGGACAACGTGAACAGGACGAAAGCGAGTCGTTCGAGGATGAAATAGCGGTGTGGCATGGCGGTTTTCCAGATTTTCCGCCGCAATTGTAACAGAGCTAAGGGTTTTCCCCTAGGAAAAATTAGGCCGTTGCCGCGATCGTTACCCGTCACTCTCCCGAATCGAGGAGCCGTGACGGCAAAGGGCCGTGACGTCCATCGTCATGTACGGAAAAAGCGGCAAACGGCTCAATACATCGTGCAGATGCGCCGGGCTTTCGACATCGAAAACGCTGACGTTCGCATAGCGCCCCGCGATGCGCCACAAATGCCGCCAGACGCCCTCGCGCTGCAACTGCTGCGACATGGCCTTCTCCTCTTCCTTCAGCGCCGCCGCGCGCGCCGCGTCCATCTCCGGCGGCAGATTGACCGTCATCTCGACATGAAACAGCATCGTTACTCCTCGAAAGTGAAAGCCTCCGCTCTCAAAGCGGAGGCAGAATCGTCGGTGTTGGTCAGGCCGCGGCGCGCGCACGCTCCACTTCGGTCGTCGGCACGTCGCTGCGCTCGCCGACGAGTGTGAAGTCGAAGTCGATCAGCGCAAAGTTGCCTTCTACGCCGTAGGGCTTGCCCTCCATACCTTCCGCCTTCTTCACTTCGGGCACCAGCCCGTCACGCGTCGCGAATGCGAAGTCGTCCCACAGATACGGATCGCCGTCGATGTTGATCTGAGTCGTCAGCTTGCGATAACCCGGCGCCGATACGAAGAAGTGGATATGCGCCGGCCGATGACCGTGACGCCCCAGTTGATCCAGCAGTTGTTGCGTCTTGCCGCCCGGCGGCACGCTGTATCCGACCGGCACCACGCTTGTGAACGCGTATTTGCCGTCGGCGTCGGTGCGGATCGAGCGACGCAGATTGAACGCGGCCTGCGACGTGTCGAAGTGCGAGTAATTGCCGAGATGGTTGGCGTGCCACACCTCGACCAGCGCATTGGCGAGCGGCTTGCCGTCGTCGCTCAACACGCGACCGCGCATCACGAGCGTTTCGCCCGGAGCGGTGCCATCGTCGAGACGCGCGTGGCCCACCGATTCGGGCGCGCCCGCCACGTAGAGCGGCCCTTCGATCGTGCGAGGCGTGCCGCCTTCCAGTCCGGCCTTCGCTTCCTTCTCGTCGAGACGCGCATCGAGAAAATGCTCGAAGCCCAAGCCCGCCGCGAGCAGACCGAACTCGCCGCTCTGCCCCGTTTCGCCGAGATAATTCAGCGCGGTCCAGAACTCGCTCGGCGTGACGTCGAGATCTTCGATCGTATGAAACAGATCGCGCACGATGCGATTGACGATGATCTTCGTGCGGGCGTTGCCTTCGCTCGTCGCGCTGTCATTGATCTTTTGCAGCAGCGCGTCGATGGTTGCCGTGTTCATTTTCGTGTCTCCTTGAATCTGTGTGTGGGGGTAAGACGACTCAATTCATTGCGACGGTCGCGCCGCGCTTCGTATCGCGCCGCAAGCGTCCGATGCGTTCCCAGTCGAGCGTGACGGCCAGACCCGGGCCTTGCGGCAGTTGCAATGCAAAGTTTTCATAGCGCAGCGGTTCGGCCAGGATCTCTTCGGTCAGCAGCAGCGGCCCGAACAGTTCGGTTCCCCACTTGAGCTCATCGAAGGTGCTGAACAGTTGCGCCGAGGCGATGGTGCCGATCGCGCCTTCGAGCATCGTGCCGCCATAGAGATCGACACTCGCCGCCCGCGCGATGGCCGCGACGCTCGCCGCGCCCGCCAGGCCGCCGGACTGCGCGATCTTCACGGCGAACACGTTCGCGGCGCGGGCGCTCGCCAGCGCGAAGGCATCGGCGGGACCGTGCAGCGCTTCATCGGCCATGATCGGCACGAGCGCCAGTTCCGTGAGGCGCTTCAGGCCCGCGTGATTCGTCGCGTCGATCGGCTGTTCGATCAGACCGACGCCTGCATCGGCGAAGCGCTTCGCGGCCCATACGGTGTCGCATTCGCTCCACGCCTGATTCACATCGACGCGCACTTCGCCGCGATCGCCGAGCGCGTGCTTGATGGCGACGACATGCGCCACGTCCGCCGCCAGCGCACGCGAGCCGATCTTCAGCTTGAACACGCGATGACGCTTTGTCTCCAGCATCTGTTCGGCTTCGTCGATATCGCGCTTCGTGTCGCCGCTTGCGAGCGTCCACGCGACATCGACCGATTCGCGCACGCGACCGCCGAACAACTCCGAAAGCGGCACGTTCATGCGTTGCGCCTGCGCGTCGAAAAGCGCAGTCTCCACCGCGCATTTGGCGAAGCGGTTGCCCTGAAAGAGAGCGCGCAGCTTCGACACGGCCGCGCCGGGACGCGTCGCGTCCATGCCCTTGAGCAAGGGCGCGAAGTACGTGTCGATGTTGACCTTGATGCTCTCCGGACTTTCCTCGCCATAAGCAAGCCCGCCGATGGTCGTGCCTTCGCCGACGCCCACGATGCCATCCGCGCAACGCACGCGCACGAGTACGAGCGTCTGGCAGTGCATCGTGGCTACGGACAGGCGATGGGGGCGAATGGTCGGAACGTCGACGAGAATGGTTTCGATCGCTTCGATCGAGACGTGTGAGGCATGCACGAGATGCGTCTCCAGGTTCGTTGATGCGGGACGCTCAAGCGCTTGCTACACCGTGCGTCCCTGCGTTTCGACAAAATTAATGGACGCCGTCTTATCGGTCAAATCAATCATATATGGCCGACTTCATCCATCAAGTTGATCGGTGCCTGCGCGACGCTTCAGAACTTGTGCCGGATGCCGACGCGCACCGTGCTCTGACGATCGCTCGTCGAAGGCGTGAGGTTGTTGATGGCCGCCACCGCGGTTGCGCCGGTCGAATCCGTTCCCGATGCCTTCTGATAGACACCGATCAGGTAGACGTCCGTGCGCTTGGACAGGTAGTAATCCGCACCGAGCGCGCCCTGGTAATACTTCGCGCCCGGGTTGACGCCAGTGGACGAATCGACGTCGCCGCCCTTCGTGTAGTCAAACGCCGCACCGAGTAACAACGCTGGCGTGAGTTGATACTTGAAGTTGATTTCCGCGTTGTTGAAATTCGCGTTGCCGCTATAGCCACGCGGATTCGGACCGGAAGCAGCCGTGTCGCCGAGGTTCTTGAACTGCACGTTCGAATACGTCGCGCCGACCGTCGCAGCGCCGAAGACATACGCCGCACCCGCCGCGATCACTTGATAAGTGTGCGCCGACGCATAGCCGCTATACACCGGCGTCGAAATGAAGTTGGCGCTCGCCGTGGGCGCGGTGCTCGCGCCGTTGTCGCCAAAGAATCCGACGTTCGGATTGCGCGCGTTCAAATAGCCGACGCCGAGTGTGAGCGGACCGTTCGCGTAAGCCGCGCCCAGCGACCACACCTGATTGCGCGTGACATCGCCTGCCGCGCCGCCGAGACTGTACACGCCACCGAACTTGAAGCCGTTATAGGGCTTGCTCGCGAACTTGATGGCGTTATTCACGCGATAGGCGTTGTTGATGTTGTCGAGGTCCCCCGGATGCGCGCCGATATAGCCGGCCCACTGCGTGCCCGATTCGAACGGACCGACGTAGTCGACCACCGAATCGTATTGCCGCCCGAGCAGCACCGAACCGTATGAGTTCGCGAGGCCCACGTAGGCCTGTCGTCCGAACATCAGACCTTGCGTGCTCCCGCGATTCTTCTGCGCAAGCGAGCCGTTGTTGAGGTCGAAGCCGTTCTCCAGCACGAAGACCGCCGCGAGTCCGCCGCCGAGATCTTCGTTGCCGCGCAGGCCCCAGCGGCTCGCCTGCAGGACACCACTCGACATGTTGTAGAGATTGTGGCCGCCGGCATTGGAAGTCCAGTTGAAGCCGTCGTCGACGATGCCATACATCGTCACCGCGCTCTGTGCGTGGGCCGTGCCTGCCACCGCCAACAGCGCGAGCGATGCGCTCAAGGTGAGTCTCATACGTGCGATTTCCTTCTACGAGTCGTTCGATGAATTGACGCAATGAAAGGCCATTGCGGGGAGGGAATCTGTTTGCAGCGAAGTCTGCGATCGCTGACTCCACGGGGCAAATCAGCCAAAAGCGTGTGCGTCGATAAACGCCACTGATGCGACGTTTCGTTCACGCTTTCATCCGGGAATAGCACGCACGGCCCATGCATCGCATTCATGTCAAACATTTTTGGCTCGAATTTGACCGGGATCAACATGACTCATATCGTTCGGCCCATGTCGTGTCGATGTGATTCGCCCCGCTCTCTCTGGCTCATTGCGAAGCGGGAACCCAACCTTCGAGCTTCCCACTTCCATGAATCCTGACGCCGTGAATTCCGATCTAAGCGTGCCGCTCGCATCACAACGATCCGTTCGTCCCGCGAGCAACGTGCGTCGCGCGGTCACCACCGCCGTGCTCGGACAAGTACTCGAGTGGTACGACTTCTTTCTCTACGGCACCGCCGCTGCGCTCGTATTCGGCAAGCTGTTCTTTCCTGTCGGCAGCGATCCGCTGACCGGGACCATCGCCGCATTCGGCGGGTTCACCGTAGGGTTCATCGCCCGGCCGATCGGCGGTGTTCTGTGCGGGCATATCGGCGACCGTTACGGCCGCAAGGTCGTGATGATGCTCACGCTGCTCACGATGGGCACGGCCACCGCGCTCATGGGCATGCTGCCCACGTATCAGCAGATTGGCATTGCGGCGCCCGTCCTGCTGGTGCTGCTGCGCATCCTTCAAGGGCTTGCCGCGGGCGGCGAATGGAGTGGCAGCATCCTGCTCATTCATGAAAACGCGCCCCGCTCCAGACGCGGCGCGTTAGCCGCGTGGAGCCCGTGCGGCGCGGCGTTCGGCTTCGTGCTGTCGACAGGCGCGTTTCTGCTGGTTCAGAATCTTTCGTCCACCGACTTCCTGAGCTGGGGCTGGCGCGTTCCGTTTCTCTGCAGCATCGCACTGGTCGCGCTCGGAGTGTGGATGCGCCGTTCGGTGGGCGAAAGCACCGCATTCGCTGAAGTGAAGGCGACGCGCCATGAGAGCCGCATGCCGGTCATCCAGGTATTGCGGCAATGCCCCCGCGAAGTAGCGACCATCTTCGGCCTGCGTTTTGGCGAAGGCGGCGCGTCGTACCTGTTCTTCGCGTTCTCGATCGCATACGGCCAGTTTCTCGGCATCAAGTCGAGCTGGATCCTCAGCGGTCTCACGCTTTCGATGCTGCTGATGATCCCGTCCTCGCTGTTCTTCGGCTACCTGACGGACAAGGTGGGACGCAAGCCCGTCTACCTGGCCGGCGCGATCGCGATGATGCTCGTCGCGTGGCCGTATTTCGTGCTGATCGGCTCCGGCGAATACTGGAAGATCATCGCCGCGCTCGTGCTCGCCAACAGCATCACGCTCGGCATGCTCGAAGGCGCACAGCCTGCCTTCATCAGCGAGATGCTGCCGGTGCATCTGCGCTTCTCGGGACTCGGCGTCGGGCGGGAGATTTCATCGGTGCTCGGCGGCGGCCTCTCGCCGATGATCGCCACCGCGCTACTCGCGCACTATCGCAGCGCCGTGCCCGTTGCGCTGTATCTGGGCGCGCTTGGCCTCATCACCGTCGCCGCCACGTTGCTCGCTCGCGAGACGTATCCGAAGTCGATGCGAATCGAAGACCAGCAGGCTTCCCAATGACATCGCTCACTCCCATTCATGATCAAGAGGTAACGCGCATGCACGCCGTTCAATCCGCAAACGCCGGCGCTTGCGCCGCCAACGCACGAATCATCGACACGCAGAACGATTATCCCGAGTACGCGGGCCCACTCTCGCTCGACGAACTCGTCGTCGAAGTCGAGCGTCGCCGCGACGAATTCGATCGACTCTCGCACGTCCCGCGTGACATGGTCGCCAAGATGAAGCGAGCGGGAATCTTCCGCGCGAGCACGCCGAAGCGCTTCGGTGGCGACGCACTGCCGCCGCCGCGATTCCTGGAGATGCTCGAACGTATCGCGATTGCCGATGGCTCGGCCGCCTGGGTCGCCGCTTTCGGCTCCGCGAACACGTATCTCGCCTCGCTGCCGATCGAAACACAGGCGCGCATCTACGCGTCCGGTCCGGATCAGGTCTTCTCGGGCGGCCTGTATCCGCTGCAAAAGGCCGAGCGCGCAGCGGGCGGATTCCTCGTCTCCGGACAATGGCGTTTTGCGAGCGGCTGCAAGGGCGCGGACTGGATCGGCGTGGGCATTGGCGGCGCACCCGGCAACGCGGGAGATGCCAATGCGGGCAAGCCGTTCACCGCTGTTTTTCCCGCGAGCGAAGTGGAGATCGTCGACAACTGGAACGTGGTCGGTATGCAGGGCACGGGCAGCCACGATCTGCGTCTCGCGAACAAGTTCGTCGACGAACAATGGACGTTTGTCCGTGGCGGTGCGCCATTGATCGACGAGCCGCTTTATCGCTATCCCGCCGTCGCCTATCAGGCGCAGGTGCATGCAGCGGTGAACATCGGCCTCGCGCGCGCGGCGCTCGACCTGCTGGCCGGCATGTCCGGCGTGACCAAGACGACGACGGGCGCGCCGCGTCTCGCCGACCGTGCCTACTATCGCAGCGGCCTTGCACAAGCCGAAGCGAACCTGCGCAGTGCGCGCGCATTCTTCTTCGACTGCGCGGAAACGTCGTGGCGCACGGTGTTGAACGGCGATCCCGTCACGCCCGACGCAGCCAATCTGCTTCGTCTTTCCGCCACGCATGCCGCGCACACTTGCGCCGAGGTCGTCATGCAGGCGTACAAGATGGCGGGCATCGGCGCCATCTATCGCGAGGGCCGCATGCAACGGCTCGTGCGCGATTCGATCGTCGTTACGCAGCATGCGTTTCTCGGCGAAGGCACCTATGACGCTTCGGGCGCGCTCTTCGTCGGCGTGGCGCCGGTGACGCCCTATCCCTGAGCCGCCGACCATGCCTGTACGCATCCATCATTCCCGCCAGATCGCACGCGAGGCCGCCTGATCATGCAAGCGTGTCTCTTTCTTTTCGGCGAGCGCCATGCTGCGCCCTTGCCCGACACTTTCGCATTGGAGGCGCATGCGGCCGGAATCGACGGCTTGAGTCGGCTCGTCGTGCATGAACCGGTCGCGGGCGAGGTCGATCCGCGCATTGCGCAGCAACGGGATGCGCCGTCGTGCGTGCTGCAATGGTACTTCGATGAACTCGCGCCGCTCGAAGCTGCACTCGACGCCGACGGCGCGATTCATCGCGCGTTGCATGCGGCGGCACGCACGACACTGAGCGCCTCATCCTTCACGCAACAGATCATGGCCGTGCGCACGCTCGCGCCGCCGCGCGCCGCTCCAATGCGCGATCGCTCGACACGGTGCACCTATCTCGTCGCCTATGAAGGCCCCGCCGACGACTTCGATGCGTGGCTCGCGCATTATCTGCGGCACCATCCGCCGCTCATGCTGCAATTGCCCGCGTTGCGAGAACTGGAGATCTACACGCACATCGACTGCGCGAGCGGCTTGCCGTTCGAGCGAATACGCGCCATGCAACGCAACAAGGTCGTTTTCGACGACGCCAGCGCGCTCGCCGCCGCACTCGCCTCGCCCGTGCGGGACGCGATGCGACGCGACTTCGAAGCGCTCCCGCGCTATAGCGGCGCGACTCCGCATTTTGCAATGCACAGCACATACGTTAATCTCGCGACACACTGACCGGCCGTCGCGCATCAGGCGACATGCCCACGTTCGCGAGAGAAGCGCATGAACAAGTCGAATCCCGGCATCGCCGATCTGAACCTGCTGCGCGTGTTCCTCGCCATCTGGGACTTGCGCAGCCTCACCGCCGCCGGAGACCGACTGGGTCTCACTCAGCCCGCCGTGAGCCACGCGCTTCGTCGCCTGCGCACGCTCTTCGACGACCCGCTCTTCGTGCGCACGCCCAACGGCATGGTGCCGAGCGACGCCGCGTTTCGCCTCTATCCGCCGCTCGCGCAAGCCATCGCGATGATCAACGAAGCGATGCAGCAACTCGCAAAGTTCGATCCCAAGACCGCGCAGCGCGTGTTCCGCGTGTCGATGTCCGACATGTCGGAGTTCTACTTCCTCCCGCCGCTCATCGCGCTGCTCGATCGCGAAGCGCGCGGCATTCGCATCGACGTGGTCAATATTCCCGTCGAGTCGGTGAGCGCGGCCATGCGCGCCGGCGAAGTCGACCTCGCGCTCGGCTACGTTCCCGGTCTCGATGCGGGCTGCGTGAGCCAGACGCTCTTCGTCGACGAACACGTGTGCGTGGTGCGCGCGGGTCATCCGTTGCGCAAGACAAAGCCGAGCCGCGAAGACCTTTCCGCGCTGCGCTACGTCTATGCGAGCACCAATGCAACCGGTCATCGCATGGTCGAACAATGGCTCGACGAGCTGAATCTCAAGCGCGATGTGGTGCTGCGTCTGCCGCATTTCGTGGTTGCGCCGGAAATCGTGATGAACACGGATCTCGCCGTGATCTTCCCTAAAAGCATTGCGCGGCGCTTCAATCGCGGCAAGGCGTTTCGCATTCTGCCGCTGCCGTTCGCGCTGCCGCCGATCGAAATCCAAGTGCACTCGCATACGCAATTCGCAGCGGACGCCGGCATCGCCTGGCTGCGCGAAACCATTCACGCGATGTTCGATCAGCCTGCCTAGCGCACATTTGCCGCACTGATACCCGCAGGGCTTTTCGGCCAATTTGACGCCGATATCTGTCGACTCGACACTGCGTGACACTTCTTCCAATGCGAGCAGACATGTCCACGGTTCAATCCACCGCCCGCGCCGAGTGCGCCGCCGCGACGCCGGATCGCGCGCTCAAACGTATCGTCGTGGCGTCTGTCGCGGGCAATGCGATGGAGTGGTACGACTTCTTCGTGTACGGCACGGCCGCCGCGCTCGTGTTCGGACAATTGTTTTTCCCCGCCAACGCCGACCCGTTGATCGGCACGCTGGGCGCGTTCGCCGCGTTCGCGATGGGCTTCATCGCGCGGCCGCTCGGCGGCGTCGTGTTCGGGCACATTGGCGACCGCTACGGACGCCGCGCCTCGCTCGTGTGGACGCTGCTCATCATGGGCTTCGCGACGTTCGGCATCGGCCTTTTGCCGACCTACGACCACGTCGGTCTGTGGGCGCCCGCCGCGCTGGTTGCATTGCGTTTGCTGCAAGGCATCGCGTCCGGCGGCGAATGGGGCGGCGGCGTCCTGATGATCAGCGAGAGCGCACCGCCCGAAAAGCGCGGCTATTACGCGGCGTGGAGTCAACTGGGCGTGGGCGGCGGCTTCGTGCTGTCGTCGGCCGCGTTTCTGGCCGTGCAGGCACTTCCGCACGATCAGTTCGTTTCGTGGGGATGGCGTCTGCCGTTTCTTGCGAGCATCGTGATCTTCGTGATCGGCGTCTACATCCGCCGCAGCCTTCCCGAAAGCCGCGACTTCGCGAACGCGGAGAAAGCGGGAGCCACGTCGCACATGCCAGTGCTCGAAGCGATCCGCCGGCATCCCAAAGAGATCCTGATGGCGATGGGCTTGCGTGTCGCGGAAAACGGCGGCGCCTATATTTTCCTCGCGTTCTCGCTTGTCTACGGCAGGTTCGCCGGCATCCCCAACTCGACGATGCTCACCGGCGTCATGCTTGCGATGGTCGTCGAAATGGGCGCGATGCTCGCGTGGGGCAAACTGTCGGACCGCATCGGACGCAAGCCCGTCTATATGATCGGCGCGATCTCGCTCGCACTGATGGCGTTTCCGTTCTTCTGGCTGCTCAACACGCATTCGACGCCGCTCGTCTGGCTCGCGCTCGTGCTCGGCACGGCCGTCTGTCACGGCGCGATGATCGGCACGCTGCCCGCCCTCGTCGGCGAACTCTTCGACACTGAGGTGCGCTATTCCGGCGTCGCGCTGGGTCACGAGGTGGCGTCGATCTTCGCGGGCGGCTTGTCGCCTCTGATCGCCATCGCGCTGCTCTCGCATTACCACGCCTACTGGCCTGTCTCTCTCTTTCTGATCGCGCTCAGCCTCGTCACCGTCGTGACGTTGATGTTCACGCGCGAGACGCATCCGCAGTAACGCCGCTTCCGTTCCCTACAACACGCATCGATCTGCATTCGCGCGGCGCACGCCGCGCGAATGCTCGCGCACATCCCTACCGGAGATACCGCATGAACCCGTCGCCCCAGACGAAGCCCGCGGGCAAGCGCTATACCTATGAATGGTATGTCGTCGTCATCTGCATGCTGGCGTACATCTTTTCCTTCATCGACCGGCAAGTGCTCGCGTTGATGATCGAACCGATCAAGCGAGACCTGCACCTCACCGATACGCAATTCAGCCTGCTTCACGGCTTCGCTTTCTCTCTGTTCTACGCGGTGATGGGCATGCCGATCGCGTATCTGGCCGACCGCTTCGCGCGTCCGCGCATCATCGCGAGCGGCATTGCGCTGTGGAGCGTGGCGACCGCGGCCTGCGGCTTGAGCCAGAACTTCGCGCACATGTTCGTCTCGCGCATGAGCGTGGGTGTCGGCGAAGCTGCTCTGTCGCCCGGCGCCTATTCGATGCTCGCCGACCTCTTCCCGAAGTCGAAACTCGGGCGTGCGGTAGGCGTGTATTCGCTCGGCTCGTTCATCGGAGGCGGCATCGCGTTTCTCGTCGGCGGCTATGTGATTGCGCTGCTCAAGCATGCGAGCGTGTTCACGCTGCCGATTCTCGGCGAGGTTCGTGCATGGCAGATCACGTTCTTCATCGTCGGACTGCCGGGCCTCTTGATCGCGCTGCTCTTCAAGCTGACGGTGCACGACCCCGCGCGCAAAGGTCTCGCACAGGACGGCGCGGGCCGTGTCAGGCGCGTGTCGATGGGCGATTCCTTGCGCTTCATTGCATCGCATCGCAAGACGTTCTTCTGCCATTACCTCGGCTTCTCGTTCTATGCGATGACGCTGTATTGCCTGATGAGCTGGAGTCCCGCGTTCTACATGCGCCGCTTCGGACTTACGCCGGTGGAAGCAGGCTATACGCTCGGCACGGTGATGCTGGTCGCCAACACGGCAGGCGTGTTTTGCGGCGGCTGGTTGAGCGATCGCCTGCTGCGTCGCGGACACGCGGATGCACCCATGCGAGCCGCGTTCATCGGCGCCGCGTGCATGTTCGTGCCAGCCATTGCGTTCGCGCAGACCGCAAGCCTCGACGCATCGCTTGCCTGGCTCGTCGTGGCGATGTTCTTCGCATCGTTCCCGCTCGCGACCTCGGCGGCCGCGATGCAATCGCTTGCGCCCAATCAGATGCGCGCCCAAATTTCCGCGATGTTCCTGCTCGTATCGAACCTCATCGGGCTGGGACTCGGAACGACGGCCGTCGCGCTCATCACCGACAAAGTGTTCGGCTCGCCGCTCGCGGTCGGGCAGTCGATGACGATCATCAACGCCATCGCGACCGCGCTCGCGGTAGCGCTGCTCTTCCGTGGATGTCGGCACTATCGTGCGAGTCTCGAACGCGAGGCGCTTCAGACGCGCGTGACCGCAGAAGCATCGGATATCGCAAGGACGGACGGCCTGGAAATCAATCCGGCTGATGCAACCAAAGCTTTTTAGCCTATTTCACTTATTCGCCTGGCGGCGCTAACCTCGACGCATCGTCCCCAAAGACACACGGAAGGCAATCGATCATGCAAGCTCAGACCCTGAAAGTTCGGGTGGACGCGCTGCGCGAGGAAGCGCACGGCGTCCGGTCATTCAGCATCTCGCGCCTCGACGGGCAGCCGTTCGATCGCTATGAGCCGGGCGCGCATATCGACGTCACGAGTCCCTCGGGCATTACGCGTCAATACTCGCTGTGCGGCGATCCGGAACGTCTCGAATCGCACGTCTTCGCCGTTAAGAAAGAGGATGAATCGCGCGGCGGCTCACGCTCGCTGCATGAGGAAGTGGACGTCGGCACCGAGTTGTCCATCGGCGCACCGCGCAATCTCTTCCGGCTGGAGGAAAGTGCGAGCGAGCACATTCTGATCGGCGCGGGCATCGGCATCACGCCACTGCTCTCGATGGCTTATCGGCTCGCTGCCCGTCAGGCGCGCTTCACGCTGCACTACTTCGCACGCAGCGAGACGCACGCCGCGTTCATGACACTCCTCGCGCGCGCGCCGTTCGACCAGCACGTCAAGCTGCATTTCGGCGTGCAGCGCGAAGACCTTGCGAAAGAACTCGACGCATGCCTTCGCGATGCGGGTCTCGGCGCGCACGTGTACACATGCGGTCCCGCGCCTTTCATGGACACGGTCGTCGAACGCGCGCAGACGCGCCTGCCGGCCGATGCCATCCATCTCGAACGCTTCAAGGCCGAACCGGCGCCCGCAACCGACAACCAACTCGACAGCTTCGACGTACAACTCGCCAGCACGGGCCAGACCGTGCGCGTGGATGCGAAGACCTCGATCGTGGATGCGCTCGCGTCCATCGGCATCGAAGTGGACACCTCGTGCGGCGAAGGCGTGTGCGGCACCTGCATGGTCGATGTCGTGAGCGGCGAGCCGGTGCATCGCGATCACTGTTTGAGCCAGGCCGAGCGCGCGAGCAACAGCGTGATCTGTTGCTGCGTCTCGCGCTCGCGCTCGCCCGTGCTGGTCCTCGACCTCTGATCACATCTTCTCGAAGCTCGCCAGAAGGTCGGCGATGAGGTCGCGCATCCAGGCGATGCCTTCGTCTTCGTGAAAGTGCTCGTGCCAGTGCATCGTCACGGCGGCCTTCGGCAATGGCACGGGCAGCGCGTAGATGCGAAACGCATTGCCTCGATTGAGGATATGCGCGAGCCGCTCGGGCAGCGTGGCAAGCAGATCCGTTGCAGCGAGCACGCCCGGCACGGCGACGAAGTGCGGCAACGCCAGCGCGATATTGCGCCCGACGCCTTGCGCTCGCAGCGCGTCGTCGAGCGCGTGGTGACTGTGTTCCAGCGAGCGCACCTGCACGTGCGACGCGGCTAGAAACTGGTCGAGCTTCAGCGTGTTCCCAGCCGGCAAATCGCGGCGCTTGCGCGTCATGCATACATAAGATTCTTCGAATAGCAGGCTATGGCGCGTGCGCGGCAAGAGCGATGGCAAGTTGCCGATGGCGAAGTCGAGCCGGCTGGAGCGCAACGCTTCTTCGATGTCTTCCACCGGCAAGGGCTCGACCAACAGCTTCGCGCGTGGCGCGGCGTCCTGCATCGCTGCGCAGATGGCGGGCAGATACGCCATCTCGCCCGCATCGGAGAGGGAAAGGCGGAAGGTCCGCGTGCTCGTTGCGGGATCGAAGCGTTCGGCATAGCGCAGCGCCTGGCGCACGGTATCGAGCGCGCGTCCCACGATCTCCGCGAGTTCGAGCGCGACGGGCGTCGGCTGCATGCCCGCGCGCGTGCGAATAAAGAGCGTGTCGTCGAACAGGGTACGCAGGCGCCCCAGCGAGTAGCTCACTGCAGGCTGCGACAACGCTAGCCGCTCCCCCGCCTTCGTCAGACTGCGTTCTTCCACGATGGCCTGAAAGACGCGCAAGAGATTGAGATCGACGTGGTCGATGGAAGTCATTGTGGGAACTCCGAGATATCGGCCGCACTTATTCGGCGACCTGTTTTTAATCGATTTGACGCATGATCTTCGGAAAGCGAGACTGATGTCAACGAGGGGATGCGCCGACGTTTCGCTGACATCCTCGTGTTAGCCACTCAACTTCTCCCCACGACCACGATGAGTACGCCAACCTACCAAACCATCGACACGAGCGCGCTTGCAAAGCGCGCAGAGTCCGATCGCATTGCGCCTTCTCTCTACTACGATCCCGATCTGTTCGAAGCCGAACTCGAGCGCATCTTCTACAAGACGTGGATCTGGGTAGCACATGAAAGCGAGCTGCCGAAACCGGGCGACTTCGTCACGACGACGATCGGTCGCCAGCCGGTGATCGTCGTGCGCGACAAGACGGGCACGGTGCACGTGCTGCAAAACCGCTGCCGCCACCGCGGCGCGACGGTGTGCGAGGAGCACAAGGGCAACGCAAAGGGCTTCACGTGTCCGTATCACAGTTGGTCCTATGCGCTCGACGGCGCGCTGCGCGCCCTGCCCTACGGCGATGGCTATGAAGGCGTCTGCGAGAAAGGCGATCTGCCGCTAAAGAAGCTGCGCGTCGGGATCTATCAGGGACTCATCTTTGCTAGCTTCAACGAAGCGATCGAACCGCTCGAAGACTTTCTCGGCGGCGCGAAGCCCTGGATCGATCTGTTCATGAAGCAAGGCGCGGGCTATCCGATCAAGGCCAACGGCGAGCACAAGTTCAAGTTCAAGGGCAACTGGAAGATTCAGCTCGAAAACACGACGGACCTCTATCACTTCCCCGTCGTTCACAAGTCGTGGATGAAGTCCATCGACGACGAAACCGCCGCCGCGATCACGAGCTTCATGACGAGCGATCAGGCGTTTTGCCGCTCGCTCGGCAACGGCCATAGTCTTGCGGTGCTGGTTCCGGAGATCGTCGATCTGGACCAGGACGATGGCGCGCCGTTGCCGGAGCGCTTCAACGAACTCGCTGCGCAACTCGCTGATAAGCACACGCCGGAAGAAGTGCGCCGCATCGTGCGCTCATTGATGGGTGTCGGCTTCAACTTGAATCTTTTCCCGAACCTCGCGCTGTCGATGGCTTTCTTTCGCGTGTTGCGGCCGATCTCGGCTGAAGAGACGGAAATCCGTCACGTCGCGCTCGCGATGGACGGCGGCCCGGAGGAAGCCAATCGCGTGCGCTTGCGCATTCACGAGCATTTCCAGGGTCCGTTCGGTTTCGGCAGTCCCGACGACGCGGAAGCATGGGAACGCGTTCAGCGCGGCTCGCACGCGGGCCCCGACGTACCGATCCTCGTGAATCGCGGACTCAATCGCGAGACGACCGCACCGAACGGCGAAAAGACCGCGCACGCCACGGATGAGACGGGTATGCGCGAAGCCTACAAGCAATGGCGCGCAATGATGGAGCAGGCATGATGGACGACCGCAACGCACTCTTCTCTCACCAGACCTTCGCGCGCGCCATCGAGTTCATCTGGCGCGAAGCCGAATTGCTCGATCGTCGCGACTATCGCGCGTGGCTCGAATTGTGGGACCCCAAGGGCTTCTACGTGGTGCCGATCGATCCCGATACGACCGACTACGCCTCGACGCTGAACTACGCCTACGACGATCACGACATGCGCGAAAAACGCGTGCAACGCATGACGTCCGGTTATTCGGCTTCCGCGTCCGATGCGGCGCGAACCGTGCGCACCGTGTCGCGCTTCACGCTGTCGAGCGATAGCGCGGACGTCGTCGAAGTGAAGTCGGCACAGGTCATCGTGGCGTACAAGCGCGGTGTATCGACGATCTTCGCCGCCGATCTCACGCACAAGATCAGCATGGCAAGCGGCGAGCCGCGTCTCGTCGAAAAGGTCGTCCGCCTGATCGATTCCACCGAAGCGCTCAGTGCCATCGGCTTCCTGCTTTGATGCAGACGCGCGCATCGGCGCTCGCTTTTCGCCGATGCGCGCTCAATCATCCGAAACACCATCATGCCGACACTCGAAGTCTATCTGCCGCAAGGCCACGCGGACGAACGCAAGGCGTCGCTCATTCAGGGCCTGACGCAAGCGACCGTCGATGCGATCGGCGCGCCTGCGCAGGCCGTGCGCATCCTGCTTTCCGAACTGCCCGCCGCGAACATCGGCCTTGGCGGCAAGCTCACGCCATCGGCGTTGCCGGTGATCGTCGCGATCCTGATCGCAGGACGCACGGAGGCACAAAAGCAAGCGCTGATCGCACATCTGTCCGAAACGAGCGCCGCGATCCTCGACGTGCCATTGCAATCCACGCGCGTCATCATCAAGGACATTCCGAATACGGACTTCGGACTTGGCGGCCAGACGGCTCGCGCGCTCGGCCGCTAGCGCCATGACGCGCTTACGGATGCATCGAAAGCGGCAGCGCGAATCGGCAATCGAGGCCGCCGTTTGTCGCGCGCTGCGCCCAGATGCGTCCGTCGTGTCGCGCGACGATGTTCTTGCACAAGGACAAGCCAATCCCGTTGCCGCCTGCCTTCGACGAAGAAAAGCCGTCGAACAGACGGTCGAGCACGTCGTCCGGCACGCCCGGTCCGTTGTCGATCACGTGAAGCTCGGCGGCATCATCGCGTTGCGAGGTGGCAAGCGTGACGCTACGTCCGGCCTGCTTCGCTTCGGTCAGCGCGTCGACGGCATTGAAGGCCAGATTGAGTATCACCTGCCCGATCAGCACACGTTCGCAACGAACCGGCAAAGGCGCGGGCCATTGTTCGATGTTCACGCTCACGCCTTCGTCGCGCGCGCGCAGTTGAATGAAGTACGCGACGTCCGCGAGCACGTCGCGCAAATCGGCTTGCGTCTCCACCGGTTCGCGTTTGCCGACGAATTCACGCACGCTCCTGATGATGTGCGCCGCGTGTTCCGCCTGCCGGTCGGCAGCGCGCAAACCCCAAATCGCGCTTTCGATTGCATCCGGCTGGCTCAGGCGCTGAATCGCGCCCTCGATGAAATTGCGTACCGCCGCGAGCGGCTGACTCAGTTCGTGAGCGATCGCCGTCGCCATTTCGCCCATCGCGTTGTAGCGCCCCGCGTATTCGAGCATTCGCGCCTCCGTTCGACGCGCGTCCTCCATCTCGACCTCTTCGCTGATATCGCGGAAATGTACGAGCACGCCGTTGAGCGCATCGTCGATCTCGACGCGCCTGCACGTGATGCGCAGCCAGCGTCCAGGTCCGTCGCGCCGTGCGATGCGATAGCGTTGCGCGGGCGTCGAACGGTTGCGCGTCGCGTTGCGCACTTGCGCCACCAGACGGTCGCGATCCTCGCGCGTGCAGTAATCGAGCGCGGCACCGAGCGGCGCGTCGGGCGCAACCCCGAGCACGCGTCGACCGGACTCGCTGAGATAGGCGACCTTGCCGCGCGTCGTGATCACTGCCACGCCCTCTCCGAGATCCTGCATATATTCGCGCAAGCGCGTCTCATAGCTGCGCAGTTTCTGACGCATCGCCTCTTCTTCGCTGATGTCGCGAAACTGCACCATGACGACCGCCCGCTCGCTCAACGGCACGTAGGTCGCGATCGCCTCGGAGAGCATGTCCGTGCCCGTGCGCGAGCGATAGCACCATTCGTATGCTTGAGGGCCATGTTCGGCCGACCGGTCCATCGCGCTCACCGCGACTTCGCGCCGGTATCGGGCGTCGTCGCGCGTCATGTCGTGGGCCTTGAGCGGCAGCAAGTCCTCGAGCGAAAACCCGAGCGCCACGCATGCGGCACGATTCGCCCAGACGATGGCTTTCGTTTCGGCGTCGTGCAACAACACACATTGCGTGAGCGCATCGAGCAGGACGCGGAAGTCCGTTTCGGAGGGATAGGTCATGAAGAGCAATCCATTACGCGTGTTTCGAGAGCGAGCCTTGCGATCCAGGTTGAACCATACCATCGGCTTCTCGCGGGCATCGCTAAAGGTTTCTTTACCCGGCTCAGGAATTGCCTTGTGCGTCGTGGCCTCTTCCCAATTGTCTGGGCAATTTTGCGTTTCTAAACTGGGTTGGACGTGTTGAGCTTCGCACACCTTCCCCACTGACTCACTCACATCAAAGATACGGAGACGCCCATGTCGCTCGCCGCTGCCGTCACCAAGCAAGACTACCCCGTTCAAACCGAAGCATTGACTCTCGATGAAGTGATCGCTGAGATCGCGCAGAGACGCGAAGAGTTCGAACGGCTGTCGCATGTGCCGCGCGATGTCATCGAGAAACTCAAGCGCGTGGGCATCTATCGCGCGGCCACGCCGAAGTGCTTCGGCGGCGACGCGCGCGCGCCCGGCGAATTCCTCAAGCTGATCGAGCGCATCGCGACGGCCGATGGCTCCGCCGCGTGGGTCGCGAGCTTCGGCTCCGCGAACCTTTATCTCGCCGCGTTGCCGCTCGCGACCCAAGCCGCGATCTACGCAAACGGTCCTGATCAGGTGTTCGCGGGCGGCCTCTTTCCCGTGCAGAACGCGACGCCCGAGTCGAGCGGCTACCGCGTCAACGGAACGTGGAAGTTCGCGAGCGGTTGCAAGGGCGCGGACTGGCTCGGCGTCGGCATCGGTACGGGCAAGCCCGGCGAAGCGCCAGGCAAGCCGCGCACGGCCGTCTTCAGACCCGAGCAAGTGGAGATCGTCGAGAACTGGAACGTGGTCGGCATGCAAGGCACGGGCAGCCACGATCTGCGCGTGACGAACCAGTTCGTCGCGGAAGACTGGACCTTCGTGCGCGGCGGAACACCAACGGTCGATGAACCGCTCTATCGCTATCCGACCATCGCGTATGCCGCGCAAGTGCTCGCGGTAGTCAATCTCGGCCTCGCGCGCGCGGCACTCGACGTCGCCAACACAATGGCTGGCGGCCGCAAGACGACCACCGGCGCACCGCAACTCGCCGACCGCGCGTATTACCGCATCGAACTGGCGAAGGCCGAAGCGCAACTGCGTTCCGCGCGCGCATTCTTCTACGAATCGACCGACGAAGTCTGGCAGTCGATTCTCGCGGGCAACGACGTCACGCCCGACCAGGTCAGCCTGCTGCGCCTTTCGGCCACGCAGATCGCACGCGAAGGCGCGGACGTGGTGAGCCGCGCGTATCGCCTGGGCGGAACGATGGCGATCTATCGAAACCATCCGCTGCAGCGCCTCGTGCGCGACGCGATGGTCGTCACGCAGCACGCCTTCCTCGGCGAAGGCAACTATGACGGAGCGGGCGCCGTGTTTGTCGGCGTTCAGCCGATCCCGGGCTATCTGTGAGCCCCTCCCATTCATCGAACCAAGGAACGAACCACTCATGACCGATACCCGACACCTGCCTCTTCGCGTGCTGTTCTGCTGCGGCGTCTCGCAGAATTTCTTCGACTTGCCGCGCGAGCAGATCGGCGAAGTCTGGCAAGCGTACGGCAAGATGCTCAGTGCCGTGGAAGCGATGGAGAACGTGCGCGTGCTCGGCGTGATGGACGATGACCGGCTCGTCGTCGGGAACGCCGATGGTGCGCCGTGGACCTTCTACATCATGGCCGATGTCGCCGACTTCGATACCGCCGTCGCCGTGTGCAATCTGTATCGCACGACACCGGTGGGCGAGTACAACCTGTGGCGTTACGGCAAGATCGAAGCGCGCGTCGGTCGCGCGCTGACCGTGCCTCCCGCTGTCGCGAACAACGCGTGACGTCATGAATCAATCGACCGTCGAAGCGCTGCAGGCGCGCGTCAACGCACTGGAAGCACACAACGCTGTGCGTCGGACCATCTCGCGATACATGGCGCTGTGCGACGTGCCCGCGTTGGTACTCGAAGGCGAATCGCTTGCCGGGCTGTTCAGCGAGGACGCCGTGTGGGAAGGCATCGGTCCGCAGTACGCGGACAAGTTCGGGCGCCTGCTGGGCCGAGAGCAGATCGTCGCCATGCTCAAACGCTATCTGCCGCCCTCGCCCCATTTCGCCACCAATGTGCACTTCCTAACGTCAGAGCACATCGACATCGACGGGGACATGGCGAAGGGTCGCTGGATCATGTTGCAGGCATCCGGTTATGTCGATGGCAAAGCGGAGTTGATCGCCGCACGACTCGAAATCGACTTCGCGCCTGCGCCCGGCGATCGCGGCGGCGCATGGTTGATTCGACATTTCCGCACGGAGCGACTTTTCGATGCACCGTGGCAAGTCAATCCGGCTAAAGGAGCTCCGGCATGAGCGCGTTTCTGCAGCAATTCGATCTCGGCGCAGTCGACCGCGCAGATGCGCCGACGATCGCCATCAAGGACAGCATCGATATCGCCGGCTATCCGACGACCGCGGCAAGCCGCGCGCTCGCCGACGCGCCGCCCGCGCCGCATCATGCAGAGGCCGTGCAACGTCTGCTCGACGCGGGCTGGCGAATCACCGGCAAGACCAACATGCACGAGCTCGCGTTCGGCATGACAGGCATCAACGACTTCAGCGGCACGCCGCTCAACCCGCAAGACGCCTCGCGCATTCCCGGCGGCTCGTCGAGCGGCTCGGCTTCGGCCGTCGGACTGAGGCTTGTCGACGCCGCGCTCGGCACCGATACGGGCGGCTCGATTCGCGGACCGGCCGCATGTTGCGGCGTCATCGGATTGAAGCCGACGTTCGGACGCGTGTCGCGCCAGGGCGTCGCGCCGAACGTCTCGACGCTCGATTGCGTCGGGCCGTTCGCACGCGACGTGAACACGATTATCGACGTGATGCTCGCCATCGATCCCTCGTTTCAGGCAGGCAAGGCGCGTCGCGATGCATCGAAGACGCGCGTCGGCATGCTCGGCGTGGAAGCGGACGAGGACATCGCACGCGCAATCACCGAAGCGATCCGGCGCGCTGGCTTCGACAGCCGCCGCGTGAAGCTCGACTTCATGACCGACGCGTTCTCCGCGGGCCTCGCGGTCATCAATGCGGAGACGTGGCGTGCGTTCGGTCATCTCGCCGAGAGCGGCAAGCTCGGAACGGATATCGCGTCGCGCTTGCGCGCCGCCGCGAATACGACCGCCGACGACCTGAGCGCCGCCGAACAAGTCAGACGCGCGTTCACGAACGAAGTGGACCGCGCCCTCGACGCGTGCGACGTACTCGTGCTCCCGACGATGCCCGCGCTGCCTATCACGATCGACTCCGCGCGCGCGGGGACGTCGGTGATCGGCATGTCGTCGCTCATCCGGCCGTTCAATCTCAGCGGACATCCCGCGCTCACCCTTCCCGTTCCGATCGAACACTCGACGCTCAAAGCGGGTCTTCAGATCGTCGGACGCAAGGGCGAGGACGAAACAGTATGTGCCGTTGCCGCACACATCGAGGCAGCGCTCGCAGGCCGTTCGTCAAACTAAACGAGGAATCAGCACCATGTCGAACCGAACAGTCCTCATCACGGGCGCCGCGCGCGGCTTGGGCGCGGTCGTCGCCCGTCGCTTTCATGACGCGGGCTACAAGGTCGCGCTCGCCGATATCGCGGTTGAACCGGCGCAGGCCCTTGCGCGCGAACTGAGCCATGACGGATCGAGCACGTGCGCGATCCGAATCGATGTGACGTCCAAGGCGGACTTCGAAGCCGCGCGCGATGCGCTGGTCGAACGCTGGGGCTCGATCGATGTGCTCGTCAACAACGCCGGCGCCTCGAAGGTCATCCCGGTGATGGAGATCACGGGCGAGCAGTTCGATCAGGTCATCGACGTGAATCTGCGCAGCGTCCTGTTCGGCTGTCAGGTCTTCGGCCAGTATTTCGCCGATCGTGGCGCGGGGCGCATCGTCAATATCGCGTCGCTCGCGGGACAGAACGGCGGCTCGGCCACGGGCGCTCACTATGCCGCGGCGAAAGGGGGCGCCATCACGCTGACCAAGGTCTTTGCGCGCGATCTCGCGCCCTATGGCGTCACGGTCAACGCCATATCGCCGGGACCGCTCGATCTGCCCATCGTTCACGAGAGCGTCCCTGCGGACAAGTTGCAGAAGGTGATCGCGGGCATTCCCGTGGGAAGGCTGGGCTCCGCAACGTATATCGCGGACGTCGCCGTGCTGCTCGCTTCCGCCGACGCCTATTTCGCCAATGGCGCGTGCTGGGATGTCAACGGCGGCCTGTTCATGCGCTGACGCGCAACCATGCACCCGCGCATTCCATTCGATTGAACACCAAACAGGAGACTCATTCATGTCCGCCAATCCCGCGCACGCTCCCGTCGAACTCGATCATGCCCGTCAGCAGTTTCGCCAGGCGATGGCCCATCTCGGCGCCGCGGTCAACGTCATCACCACGGCGGGTCCGCATGGCCGATGCGGCATCACGGCGAGCGCGGTCTGCTCGGTGACGGATTCGCCGCCTACGCTCCTCGTCTGCCTGAACCGGTCGAGCGCGATGCATGCCGTGTTCGACGGCAATCGCAAGGTCTGCATCAACGTGTTGCCCGCCAGCCTGGAAGGCATCGCCCGGCACTTCGCGGGACTGACCGCGCTTTCCATGGACGAGCGCTTCCAGTTGCCCGTATGGGACGACGGCGAAAACGGCGTCCCGGTTCTGCGCGGCGCGCTGGCGAGTCTGCAAGGCACGATCGTCGAAGCGAAGGAGGTCGGTTCGCACGCGGTGATGTTCGTCGAAACGACCGAGATCAGGGTACGGACGGACGGCGACAGTCTGGTCTACTTCGATCGAAATTTTCACCGGGTTCCGCGCATCGGAAATCGCGGCAACTGAGAGGGAACGTCGACGAAGCCCGCCCGTCCGATTCAATCCGCCCAGTTGACGAGGCCCAGATGCGCGGTGATCAAAACCGCGATACCGAACGCAATGCGATACCACGCGAACGGCACGAAATTATGCGTCGCGACATAGCGCAGGAGCCAGCGAACGCACAGCCACGCGAAGATGAACGAGAAGATCAGCCCGACGGCGAAGAGCGGCGCATCCGAGACGGACAGCAACGCGCGTTCCTTGTAAAGGCTATACGCGCCCGCGCCGATCAGCGTGGGGATCGCAAGAAAGAAGCTGAACTCGGTCGCCGTGCTGCGCGAGAGGCCGATCAGCATCCCGCCGATGATGGTCGACCCGGAGCGGCTCACGCCCGGTATCAGCGCCAGACACTGGATCAAGCCGACCTTGAAGGCATCGACCGGCGACATGTCGTCGACGGAATGAATGCGCGCCGTGCTCGCCGGCCGGCGCTCGGCCCAGAGAATGACGAACGCGCCCAGGATGAACGAAGTCGCCACGACGGTCGGCGTAAAGAGATGCTCCTTGACCGCCTTGCCGAACAGCAGCCCGAGGATCACGGCGGGAATGAACGCAATCAGCACGTTCGCGACGAAGCGCCGGGACTGTCCGTCGCCCGCGAGGCCGGCGGCGGTATCCACGAGACGGCGCCAGTAGAACAGGATGATGGCGAAAATGGCGCCCGTCTGGATCGCGATGTCGAATACTTTGGCTTTCTCGCTCGTGAAGCCGAGGAGCGAGCCAGCCAGAATCAGGTGACCTGTCGATGAAATGGGCAGAAATTCGGTCAGCCCTTCCACGATGCCCATGATGGCGGCTTTGGTTAGTAACACGAGATCCACGAGTTCCTCTTCACGTTAAGTTGAGGTGAGGAACCTACCACGTTCGCGATGACAAATCAGTGCATCGGCGCTCGTTCGGGCATGGTGCGGCAGAAAGTCCGCGCGGCAAGCCGGTGCGACGGTTCACGCCGCCCGGATCGTATTGGAGATCGAGAAAATGTTCTCACCGAAATGGACGAAATCCCGCTCCATTTCAACCTGCCACTTCAGGAAGTTGCGGCTGTTTGATTCACGCGGAAGCATCCAGTCGTGCAGTTCGATGATCACCAACGGAAACTTGTTCAACAGTTCGGAGTGCCGCGAAAACAGATCCGACTCGGCGCCTTCGATGTCTATTTTTAGAATGAATGGCGTTCCGCTCGATTTCGCCATCACGTCTTCCAGCGTCAGCGCGTCGACGGCGTAGGACCGCTCGGTGGGGTCCTCGCGCGTGCGGTATCCCCATGCCCCCACGCCCGGATCATCCAGATAAAGCGTACCGCGTGTCGCCGCGATCGCGGCGTTCACCGGCACGATCGCTGGGAACGGCTTCGCGTTACGTTCGAGCAGTTCGAAGTTCGATGAGTCCGGTTCGATGGCGAGAATCGTGGCCTTGGGATAAGTGAGCGAGAACCAGACCGCGGCGGCGCCGATATTGGCGCCGGCATCGACGATGATCGGGTCCGGGCAAGCACCGTAAAAACCGAGAATCTCGTTCGACCGGCGAAGATTATCCGTGGCGTAATCGCGTCGAAAGAAAATCTGCATGCAGACCTCACGATCTGCCACCACCGGCCGGTAAGCAAAGCGCTTCCCTTCAGGAAGCCGCAATCCGGACACGCCGTATTTGACGGTTCCCCATGCATCGACTGGCTCGCTTCGCGGCTTCAGGAGTCGCACGAGCACCGGAGGCAAGATGTCCTTCAGCGTAGCCTTAATCAGGTCATGCATCCTCGTTCTCCGCTTGAAAGTGGAAAGAACCGTCAGCGCCCGAACCGCTCGTTCATCGTGATTTTCTCTTCCGTTGGCCTAACGTTATGCAACGCTACACGAGTCTGCGAGCGACGTCGCAGATGCCTTTTTTAGCGTCGATCGTGGCAGCGGACGTCGGCGCGAACGCTGGCGCAGGCGGCATACGACTCATGCATGGCGGATTCTCATGACATGCGGAGCTAACAAATCGCTTCGGGAAACCTAAACTTAGTTCATTCTCGATCAGGGAAACTACCGATGTGTTGAACTCATCCTTGACGCGAAAGGGAGCGAGCGGTGAACGAAGACTTCCCGTGGGACTATCTGCTCGAGTACATCGAGGACGGCAAGGTCGTGCCGATCCTCGGCCAGGAACTCGTGCAAACGGACTATCAGGGGCGTCATGTTTCGCTGCAGCGGCTGATCGCCGAGCGCCTGGCGGAGCGCGAAAAGCTTTCGGTCAACTGGACGCCCTGGTTCGAGCTCAACGACGCAGTCGGCGCTTATCTCGAGAAGCCACAGACGAGGCTCGCGGGACTCTACGATCGCGTGGGAAGCCTGTTGAAAGGCCTGTCGCCGCCGTTTCCCGTCCCGCCCGCGTTGAAACAGCTCGCGCAAATCCGGCGGCTGGAACTGTTCGTCAGCCTCACCTTCGATTCGCTGATGGCGCGCGCACTCGATCAGGTCCGCTACGGCGGCCAGCCCGTCACGCGCGAGATCGAGTTCTCGCTGAACCAGTCGACTGCGGCACAGACTGAAGCCTTGCTGCCGCGATCGAGCGCGGCGCCGGTCGTCTTCAGCCTGTTCGGCCGCGCGGGCGGCAAATCCGATTTCGCCATCCACGACGAGGACCAGCTCGAGTTCATCCACCGGTTCGTGAGCGGTGACGTGCCTCCGCCCGACTGGCTGCTGTCGGAGCTGCGTAACAGCCACCTGTTGCTGCTCGGCGCGCACTTCCCCGACTGGCTCGGACGCTTCATCCTGCGCGCGGCGACGCGCGATCGCCTGCGCGTCGCCCAGCGCGCCTATTTCAGCGCGGGCGAAGCCACTCCCTCGGAATCCACGCTGCCCGAGTTCCTGCGGCGCTTCGGACGCGAAACCGAGATCAATCTTTACGCGGGGACCGCCGCGGCATTCGTCGCCGAACTGCACGAACGCTGGCTGGAGCGCAATCCGGAAACGTCTCGCGTCGAGGCGAGCCGAGCCGATGCGGATTCGCGTGGCGCGAGCATCTTCATCAGCTACGGGCGGGAGAATCTGAACGAGGTGGAACGGCTGCATGCGTGCATCTCGGCGCTCGGCGGCGACGTGTGGTTCGACAAGGTCGAACTGGAGCCGGGCGACTATTGGGAGCGAAAGATCCTTCCGCAGATCCAGCGCGACGTGCGGCTTTTCGTGCCGGTTATTTCCGAGCGCACCGCGCAGCGCCTTCGCACTTCAGAGGGCTATGTCTTCCAGGAGTGGAGCGAGGCGTTCAAGCGCAAGCGCCGGATGCCGGGACGCAAGTTCATCATGCCGGTCGTGATCGACGCCGATTACACCGGCGACCTGAAGCGCTATCAGGCCCTCTACGATGTCTTCCCCGACCTGCAGGAGGTGCAGCCGGGCCACGCACCCGGCGGCAAGCCAGACGCGGCGCTGGAGACATCGTTGATCGAAGAGATTCGCGCCATGCGACGCGAGGACGCGAGATGAGCACGCCGGGCGGCTCGTCTTCGCCGCAACTCGACCCGCAGAATCCGTGGCCGGGTCTCGCGTCCTACGACGAGTCCTCGCAGGCGTTCTTCAGCGGCCGCAAGGCGGAATCGGACGAGCTTCTGAGACGCATCGTCGACGAGTCGGTCACCGTGCTGTTCGGCAAGTCGGGGCTCGGCAAGTCGTCGCTGCTCAAGGCCGGCGTCTTTCCGCGACTGCGCGACAAGGGTTATCTGCCGGTGTTCGTCCGGCTGCGGATCCACGCGGGCGCCGCACCGCTCGTCGAGCAACTGTGTCTCGCGTTCTTCGAAGCGTTGCGAACGCAGGACGTGGCGCATGAGCCGCTGGCAGCCGGACAGTCGCTGTGGGCGTACCTGCACACGCCGGGGCTCGAATTCTGGACGAGACTCAACCGGATGGCGCGGCCGGTGTTCGTGCTCGACCAGTTCGAGGAGCTTTTCACGCTCGGGCGCTCCATGCCGGCAGAGGTCGCGACGTTTCGCGAGGCACTGGCGGACCTCGCCGAGAACCGCATCCCGGCCGCGCTCGCGCAACGTCTGAAAGAGCGTGCCGGCAGCGATGAAGACATCGACATGGAGGCAATGCCGTACAAGATCGTGCTGTCGCTGCGCGAAGACTTTCTCGCCGATCTCGAAGGTTGGCGCCCGATCATGCCCTCGCTGCGCCGCAACCGTATGCGCCTCTTGCCGATGGGCACCGAGCAGGCGTTGCAGGCGGTCTGCAACGAACACACGGACCCTCTCGTCGACGAACTGCTTGCGCACCGAATCGTCGCCTTCCTGTCGCGCGGCGCGGCCGACGAGACCGACGCCACGGCAGAAGCGGGCGCCCCGCGCACGGTCGAGCCCGCGCTGCTCAGTCTCTTTTGCCGCGGTGTCAACGAGCATCGCAAGCTGGCGGGCGCGGCGCGCATCACCGAAGCGATGTTCGAGGGCGAAAAGGACACCATCGTTACCGGGTTCTATCGCCGAAGCCTGCAGGTCTATCCCGACCGGGTCCGCCACTTCGTCGAAGAGAAGCTCATCACGGAACACGGCTACCGGAACAGCTACTCGGTGGACGACGCGATCGTCAATGGCTTCGTCACTGCCGAGGAGATCGCCGCGCTGGTGGACGGGCGGCTGCTTCGTCAGGAGCAGCAACACGGAACGGACCGCGTCGAACTCACGCATGACATTCTCACCAAGGCCGCGCTGGAAGAACGCGACCGACGCCGCGCGGATGAACGCGTGTTCGCCGAGCGGCGTCAAAGGAGCAAGCTGCGGCGCGTGATCGCGGTCAGCGGCGTGATGATCGCGGTGTTTTTCGGCCTCGCGCTCTCCGCGTATTTTGCGAAAAGAGACGCGCAGGCCGAGCGCAGTCGCGCGCAGTCGAGGGAACTGGCGGCGCTCGCCGGCACCGCTCAGGACCCGGAAGTCGGCGTCCTGCTCTCGCTGGAGGGACTGAAGCGCGCCGACACGAGCGAGGCGCGCTCGGCGCTACTGGCTTCCGGGCAATATCTGTGGCCCTCGGAGACGCTGAGTCCGCAACAGCTCGGCGGCGAGGCAAGAGTCGTTGCGCTCAACCCGGATGGCGATCTGCTGGCCGTCCTCGCGGGAACGTCCAGCGTGTCCGTGTGGGACCTGAGCGAACCGGTGCCGCGCAAGCTCTGGTCGTCCAGACCCGATCTCGACGACGCCATGTTCATCGCGTTCAGTCCGGATCAGACCAGGCTGGCGGTCGCGCGCGCCGGTTCGGTCGATCTCTTCGACTCGCGCAGCGGGACGCTCGCGCGTTCGCTGCCGCAGACCGCGAGTGCCGATCGCGCGCTCCTCGTCTTCAGCCCGGACGGCCGGTGGCTCGCGTCGATCCAGCAGGACGATCACATCTGGATATGGGACTACCGCGATCCCGCCGCGGACGTCATGAAAGTCGCGGCCGAGGGATTGCTCGTGATCGGTCTTTCTCAGGACGGCAAGGTCATCGTCGGCGCGGGCTTGAAGGAGCGCTTGTTCGCGAAGCGCATCGAACGGCAGCCGAACGGCAACTGGGTCTCCACGCCGATCGACTTCACCCGCTGTCTGGCGCCGAAATCCGTATCGCCGGGCGCGAAGACCTCTTCCGCCAACTTCAGGGCGACCACTTGCGAGTACACCGTGGCGCAAGGAAACGAGCCTCTCGGTGCAGGCACGAGCGACAACCGCCAGATCTACGACGTGGTGTGGAGTCCGGGTGGCGGCGCATTCGTCGAGTACCTCGATTCGGGCGACATCGTCGTCGCGGAGGGAAGGCCGAGCGCGGTGCACGGAGAGATCCGCATCAAGGGCGCGGAGCCCCGGCTTGCCGGTAACAACGCCGGACTCTTCTCGGTCACGGACGATACGGCGCGCGTCGCGATCGTCGCTCACGACGGCGTCGTCCATATCTATTCGACGAGCAAGCTGCTGCTCTCGATACTCGGCGACCCACGAGACTTCGACGCTTCGCCCGATGGCCGGTGGGTCGTCCTCTCGCGTCGGGACAAAGCGTGGATCGATGTGATCGAGGTGCCGGCCACTGGCGGCAAGCAGGTCCGGCAAACGCGAATACCGCTACCCGGCGAGCCCACGAAGTTGCGCATTGCGCGCGACGGCATCGTCGCCGTCGTCAGCAAGGAGCAGCGCGCCACGACCTACGTGCTCGATCCCGCCACCGGCGCAAACCGGTTTGCGCCGGTGGCGGGCCGCGCGAGTGTCCTCGGCCGGGACGGCGAATTGCTGCTGATCGCAGACCAGGACTCCGGGCAGGCCGACGTGATCCGCACCCGCGACGGCGCGGTCGTCACGCACTGGAAGCCGCAGCCCGGAAGCGTTCGGACGTCGTTTATTGCATCGCCCTCGGGCACGGCGCTGGGCGTTTTTCGCAGGTCGGCGGCCGATCTCGCGCATGCGGAACTCGCAGTCTATGCAGTCCGCGACGAGCAACTCGTACCGACGGGGCAAATCGTCGACCTGCCTGCACGCGCCACCGCGAAAATCGACGACGACGGCCAGTCGGTGATCGTGACGACGCACGTGACCGGCGATGCAGCCCGCGTCTGGCCGCTGTCCGCCTCGGCACCGACGAGCGTGAAGGATCTGGCGAAGTCGCATCCGGCGGCCAGGGAAGCCGCCAGCATGCGCGTCAGCCCGCTCGGACGATTCGAGATCCAGAACTCTCCTGACGAAGGGCGAAACCGGGTTCGCGGCTTCGAGGTCGTGCGGCGTCCGGGCGGCGCGCTAATCAAGCGCCTCGGCGACTCGGCCTGGAAGTTCAGTTCCGACGACCGGTGGCTCGCCTACTGGAACGCCAAGGGCGTCAGCGTGCTCGATCTGGCATCGGGCGACACGGCCTTCAGCCTCGACTTCGCGATTGTCGGCGGCGTCGACTTCAACTTCCGCAATAGCATTCTGGCGATCAGGCTCGAAACGGGAACCATGCTGGTCCCGCTCGATCGCGCCATGATGGAGCGCTTCGCGCGCTCGTTGACCAAGCGCGAACTGAGCGCGCAGGAGAAGTGCGCCTACGGTCTCGGCGACACGAACTGCCGGGAGCAGGTAGCGATTTCGCGCACACGCGGCCCGGGTCGGCAGGCCGCGCCCGGCAAGCCAGCAACGGCGTCGGAAGCCGGGGCGGAATGATGCGCGGCGGCCTCAGCCGATCAGCGTATCGACGAGCAGTTTGACGTTCAGCACCACGACGACGCCCGCCACGAGCCACGCCAGCCACGCGACCCAGCCCGGCACGACGAACGCGCCCATCTTCCGCTTGTCGGAGACGAAACGCACGAGCGGGACGATGGCGAACGGAAGCTGCATCGAGAGAATCACCTGGCTCAGCACGAGCAGTTGCGCCGTGCCCTTCTCGCCGTAGAGCGCCGTGACCACGATGACCGGCACGATCGCGATGCCGCGCGTAATCAGCCGCCGCGCCCAGTTCGGAATGCGCAAGCGGAGAAATCCTTCCATCACGATCTGCCCGGCGAGCGTCGCGGTGACGGTCGAATTCAGGCCGGAAGCGAGCAGCGCGAGCGCGAAGAGCGTCGATGCGATGGAAAGTCCCAGAAGCGGCGACAGCAGCCGGAAGGCGTCGCCGATTTCGGCCACGTCGGTGTGTCCGGTCGCGTGAAACACGGTCGCCGCGACGATCAGGATCGCCGCGTTGATGAAGAGCGCGAGCATCAGCGCGATGGTGCTGTCGGCGGTGGCCCAGCGGATCGCATCGCGGCGGCCGGCGTCGCTCGGTTCATAGGCGCGCGTCTGCACGACCGACGAATGCAGATACAGGTTGTGCGGCATCACGGTCGCCCCGATGATGCCGATCGCCACGTAGAGCATCTCCGGATTCGTCACGATCGACAGCGACGGCACGAAGCCGCGCAGCACAGCGGCGACGGGCGGCGCGGCCGCGACGATCTGCACCGCAAAGCACACCGCGATCACGACGAGCAGCGCGATCACGAACGCTTCGAGGAAGCGAAAGCCGCGGTTCATCAGGAGCAGCAGCAGGAAGGCGTCGAGCGCGGTAATCAACGCGCCCGCGATCAGCGGAATGCCGAACAGCAGTTGCAACGCGATCGCCGTGCCGATCACTTCGGCGAGGTCGCACGCGATGATCGCCGCCTCGCACGCGAGCCACAGCGCGAAGTTCACCGGCTTCGAATAATGGTCGCGGCAGGCCTGCGCGAGGTCGCGGCCCGTCGCGATGCCGAGGCGCACCGCGAGCGCCTGCAACAGGATCGCCATCAGGTTCGAGAGCAGGATGACGGCGAGCAGCGTATAGCCGAAGCGCGAGCCGCCAGCGAGGTCGGTGGCCCAGTTGCCCGGGTCCATGTAGCCGACGGAAATCATGTAGCCGGGCCCGGCGAACGCGAGGAAGCGCCGCAACCACAAGCCGCCCGTCGGCACCGCGATCGACGAATACACCTCCGGCAGGCTGTGCCGGAAGGCTTCCTCGGGCCGCGCGTGTTTCCACGCGGGCGGCTCGGAAGGCGGTACGGCAGAGTCTCGGACGTCGGGCATCAATGCGCGCTCCAGCGCTGTCGGCGGGTCTGCCCCGCAATATGCGCCGGGCGTGCCGAAGATTCAAGCGGGATTCGTCGTACCCAAAGCGCGTGCGTCAAAGCTGCGGGTCGAGCAGCGCCACCGCGCGCTCGATGATCTTCTCCACGAGCGGCCGCCGGTTCCAGTCGTCGAGCGTGACGCGCCGCGACTTCGCGATGTCGTCGGCGAGAATCGACGTCTGCCGTTGCGCGAAGTCGCGGTCGTAGATGTTGAGATTCGCCTCGTCGTTGAGCTTGAACGAGCGACTGTCGAAATTGGTCGAGCCCACCGACACCAGATATTCGTCGACGATCAGAAGCTTGCAGTGAAACATCGTCGGCTGGTATTCGTGGATCTCGACGCCCGCCTTCAGCAAGTCGCCCCAGCCCGCGCGCGACGCCTCGCGGACCGTGTGGGTGTCGATGTGCTTGCCGGGCGTCACGATCTGCACCTTCACGCCGCGCCGCGCCGCCTCGACGATGGCGTTGATCGTCAGCTTGTCGGGCACGAAGTACGCGCTCGCGAGATGGATCGTGTGCGTCGCGGCGGTGATCGCCATCAGGTACATGAGCTGCATGTCGTCGCTGCCGCCCGAGGGCGAGCTGCTGAACATGTGCGCGACGCCCTCGCCCGCCGGCGCGATCTCCGGGAAGTACTCGGGACCATGCAGGACGTTGCCGGTCGCCTTGATCCAATTGTCCATGAAGACGGCCTGCATGTGACCCGCCACCGGCCCTTCGACGCGAAAATGCGTATCGCGCCAGTGCTTTTCGTCCTGTGCGCGGCCCGTCCATTCCTCCGCGATGCCGACACCGCCCGTGAAGCCGACCTGCCCGTCGATCACGAGCAGCTTGCGGTGCGTGCGGTCGTTCATGCGGCCGAGGCCCGTCCAGTGCGGCTTGTGATACTGGATCACTTCGGCGCCCGCGTCGCGCAGCATGCGCAGATAGCGCTTGTCCATCTTCGACGACCCGACCCAGTCGAGCAGCACATGCACCGCGACGCCCGCGCGCGCCTTGTCGGAGAGCGCCTGGGCGAACTCCTCGCCGATCTCGCCCGACCAGTAGATGAACGTTTCGAACGTGATGGTCTTCTGCGCCGAGCGGATGCCGGCGAGCATCGAAGGGAAAATCTCGTCGCCGTTGACGAGCACCTCGAAGCGGTTGCCGGCTTCGACGGGCGGCCCGAGCAGCAGGCTCATCGAACGCGGGAACTGCGGGTCGTCGCTGGCGTAACGGCGCTCGATCTTGTGTTCGATCTTCTTCTCGCCGCTCGTCAGGTTCGCGACGACCAGCACCATGACGAGCGTCGCGACCGCGACGACGGCGGCGGTAACGAGGATGGTAGTCAGCATGCTTTACCCAGTCTTATGAATGTTCGAGGGTGATGCTGTAAGAAACGCTGTAAAAACGGCTGCATGGGCGCCCGGCAGCACGTTCCGCGCCACCGCCCGCAAGCTGACCGTCAACTTCGGGCAAACACTTATGGCACGACCGTTCATATTGCCAAGCGCGCGGCAGTTGTCTATGTTCGACCGCATTCACATCCGCAAATCATGAATCGAAGCGAATCGAGCGGATGTGAAGGGCAATGGCAGGGTCGTTCCGTCCGGCATGGCGCGCAGTATCGGACGCGGCACGACTCGCCCGACATAAAACTATATGCGAACGCACTTCATGACGATGCGTTCCCGGAGACCGACAATGAACAGCACGATCGACGATCGTCCCGGCGCCGCTTCGCGCGGCTTTTTCTCTAAATCGGCGACCGTCGCCCAGCCCGGCTTCTCGCGCTGGATGGTCCCGCCCGCCGCGCTCGCCGTGCACCTGTGCATCGGGCAGGCCTACGCGTTTTCCGTCTTCAACGCGCCGCTCACGAAGGTGATCGGCATCACGCAGTCCGCGCCGGACGACTGGTCGATCACGACGCTCGGCTGGATCTTCTCGCTCGCGATCGTGTTTCTCGGGCTGTCCGCGGCGTTCGCCGGCAAGTGGCTCGAAAAGGTCGGCCCGCGCCGCACGATGTTCACCGCGGCCTGCTGCTTCGGCGGCGGCTTTCTCGTCTCCGCGCTCGGCGTGCAGCTGCATCAGATCTGGCTGCTGTATCTCGGCTACGGGGTGATCGGCGGGATCGGGCTCGGGCTCGGCTATGTGTCGCCGGTGTCGACGCTCATCCGCTGGTTCCCCGACCGCCGCGGCATGGCGACCGGCATGGCGATCATGGGCTTCGGCGGCGGCGCGATGATCGCGGCGCCCGCCTCGGTCTCGCTGATGAATCACTTCAAGAGCGCGACGAGCATCGGCGTGGCCGAGACCTTCGTGGTGCTCGGCGTCGTCTACTTCATCTCGATGACGATCGGCGCGCTCGCGATCCGCATTCCGCCCGCCAACTGGGCGCCGGCCGGCTGGACGCCGCCCGTCAAGGCGAACAAGCTCATCACGCGCAACCACGTGCACATCGATCAGGCGTTGAAGACGCCGCAGTTCTATCTGCTGTGGCTCGTGCTGTTCCTGAACGTGACGGCGGGCATCGGCGTGCTCGGGCAGGCGTCGCTGATGATCCAGGAAAGCTTCAAGGCGTCGATCACGGCGGGCGCGGCCGCGGGATTCGTCGGCCTGTTGTCGCTCTTCAACATGGGCGGGCGCTTCGCGTGGGCGTCGACCTCGGACTGGATCGGCCGCAAGAACACTTACTTCGTGTTTTTCGCGCTCGGCGCCGTGTTGTATTTTCTGGTGCCGCAGTTCGCGGCGTCGGGCAATATCGCGCTCTTCGTGCTCGCCTACGGCGTCATCCTGTCGATGTACGGCGGCGGCTTCGCGACGGTCCCGGCCTATCTCGCCGACATGTTCGGCACGGCGTTCGTCGGCGGCATCCACGGCCGGCTTTTGACCGCGTGGGCTGCGGCGGGCGTCGCGGGACCGGTGCTCGTGAACTACATCCGCGCGTATGAAGTCGCGCACGGCGTGGCGAAGGCCGAAGCCTACACGACGACGCTGCACATCATGGCGGCGCTGCTCGTCGTGGGATTCCTGTGCAACCTGCTCGTCACGCGTGTGCACGAAAAACATCACATGACCGCGGGCGCACCGGCGATCAACTGAACAGGACACGTCAAATGAACACCAGCCACGATCTCCATGCCCATCCGACCAACAAGGCGCTGCTCGCGGTCTTCTGGATCTATGTGCTCGTTCCGCTCGCGTGGGGCATCACGAACACGCTCACGCAGGCGATGAAGCTGTTCCACTGAACTTCGCTTTCACGGCGGGTGGCGGTTCGTTCGCGCCGTCTCTCGCCGGTGTGCTGCTACAACGGATTGTTTCAGCGGCCGTCCACTGCCGACGCTGCCAGACTCCGCCGCGACAGAACGCTCATGAAAAGCGTCGCGCCGACGAGTGCAAACAGATCCATTCCTGCCATCAGCCAATCCATTTCTGCCACGTTTGTTCTCCCTGGTGAAAAAAGCGCCGGTGTCGATGCGCGGATGTGTCGTCGGTTACTGACCTCATTTACGGCACCGGTAAAAAAAGCTTGAGACCGTGCGCTCTCGAACAGACGGGGCGCAGGCGTCACAGAAAAGCGAACGATCGTGCCAGTGCGTGGGTGGCGTATCTTTCGGATAAACGGCGGCGCTCGCTACGGTTTTCGCCGCCCGCCGGTCCTCACGACAAGACGATCTCCATTCCATGAACCCATCCCGTCGCAATTTCATGATTGTCAGCATCGGCGCAGGCTCGTCGCTACTGCTCGCGCGCGCGGCGCTCGCCGCCGGCCCGAAACTGAGCGAAGCGGACCCGGCCGCGGTCGCGGTCGGTTACCGGGAAGACGTCGCGAAGGTCGACAAGGCCAGATTCCCGACCTACGCCGCCGGCCAGGATTGCAGCAATTGCTCGCTGTTCCAGGGCAAGTCGACGGACGCGTGGGGCGGCTGCACGCTCTTCGGCGACAAAGAGGTCGCCGCGCGCGGCTGGTGCAGCTCGTACACCAACATGTGAGCGGTTTCAGCCGGCGGCTTTCGCGCGCCGGGCGCGCGGCGCGGGCGTTTTAGCGGCGGTTTTTTTCGCTGCTGGCTTGCCGGCTGCGGCCTTTTTCGCCGCCGACGGCTTCTGCACTTTCAAGTCGACCGTGATCCACGTCGGCGCGTGATCGCTTGCGTGAGGCAGGTCGCGCACCCAGCGATCGACGCCTGCATCCTTCAGATGCGGCGCCATCTGCGGATTGAGCAGCAGATGGTCGATGCGCAGTCCCGAGTTCTTTTGCCAGTGCTGCCGAAAGTAATCCCAGAACGTGTAGATGCGCTCGTCGGGATGCCGCGCGCGCAGGGAATCGAGCCATCCCTGATCGAGCAGGCGGCGGTAGCATTCGCGGCTTTCGGGTTGCAGCAGGGCGTCCCTGAGCCAAGACTTCGGGTTGTAGATGTCCTCGTCGGTGGGCACGACGTTGAAATCGCCCGCGAGCACCACCGGATGCCCGCTGTCATGAAGACGCGCCGCGTAGCCGATCAGCCGTTCGAACCACGCGAGCTTGTAGTCGAACTTGGGACCGGGCTGCGGATTGCCGTTCGGCAAGTAGAGGCAGCCGACCAGCACGCCATGCGCCGCCGCCTCGATATAGCGGCTGTGGGTGTCGTCGGGATCGCCCGGCAGGCCGCGCCGGCTTTCGATCGGCTCCATCCCGCGAGCGAGGATCGCGACGCCGTTCCACGACGCCTGTCCGTGCCAGATCGCGCCATACCCGGCTGCGCGGATTTCGTCGATGGGAAATGCCGCGTCAGGCGCCTTCAGCTCCTGCAGGCAGGCGATGTCCGGCGCTTCCCGGGCGAGCCATTCGAGCAGCGCGGGCAGGCGCGAACGGACGCCGTTGATATTGAACGTGGCGATCTTGAGCATGGCGTCGAGTGTCGTGTGGGTCACGGTACTGAGCAAGCACAGTACCGGATTCGGCGACACTCGTCAGGCGATGCTCCGTCAGGCGGTGTTCCACCGCGCATCGCTGACGACGAGCTTCTTCGGAATCAGCCGCAGGTCGTTGAACGTATCGGCGATCTGCTGCTGGTAGGCGAGCGTCTCGGCGGTCACCGGCTGCACGCCGTAGGCAGTGCGTTCGAGCGCGACCTGGAGCGTCGCCGCATCGAGGCCGACGAGCGGCGAAAGCAGGCGCGCGACCTCCGGGACGTTGTCGCGTCCGTACTTGTCGACGGCGTCGAGTTCGGCGAGCAGCGCATGCAGCAGTTGCGGCGCCGCGCTCGCGAACTTGCGCGTCGCGAGGTAGTACTGCGTGTTGTGCACGAGACCTTCGCCGTTCGCGACGACGCGCGCATTCGTCTGCTTTTCGATCGCGGCGAGATACGGGTCCCAGATCACCCAGGCATCGACGCTGCCCTGCACGAACGCCGCGCGCGCGTCGGCGGGCGCGAGGTAGACCGGCTGAATGTCGCTGTAGGCGAGCTTCGCGTTCTGCAGCGCCTTCACGAGCAGGAAGTGCACGTTCGATCCCTTGTTCAGCGCGACCTTCTTGCCGCGCAAGTCGGCGACGGTCCTGATCGACGAGGCGGCCGGCACGACGATCGCTTCGCCGCGCGGCGCGGGCGGCTCGTTCGCGATGTAGACGAAATCGACGCCTGCGGCCTGCGCGAAGATCGGCGGCGTTTCGCCGACCGTGCCGACATCGACGGCGCCGGCGTTGAGGCCTTCGAGCAACTGCGGGCCGGCCGGAAATTCGAGCCACTGAACGCTCACGCCCTGCGAAGCGAGGCGCTTTTCGAGCGTGCCGCGCGCCTTGAGCACGACGAAGTTGCCGTACTTCTGATAGCCGATCCGCAAGGATTTCGCATCGCTCGCGGCGAATGCCGGTCGCACGGCGAGCAGCGCGGCCGCCGTCGCGGCGCTTTTCAGGAGCGAGCGGCGCTGTGTGTTCGCGGTGTCGTGTCGGTCGTTTTTCGAATTCTGCTGAGGCATGAGCGTTCCCAATGACGTTGCGGTGCAAAGACGCCAGATTCTATGAACGCGACGCCCGCTTCACGAACCAAGTTTTTCAGCTTTGCTTCTGGCGCTGCGCGATTTGGCGCGACCGTCGGCGCGTCTTCGGCGGCGGCGGTAGACTCGTCGCATGCATGGGCCGGAGGAGAACGTCATGCGACTTGTCAACTGGAACATTCAGTGGGGACGCGGCGTGGATGGCCGCGTCGACCTCGCGCGCATCGTCAGCGAGGCGAAAGCCCTGTGCGATTTCGATGTCCTGTGCCTGCAGGAAGTCACGCGCGGTTTCGATCAGGGCGAGAAGGCGGGCGGCCTGGCGGGCGGCCCCGGCGCCGATCAGTTCGCCGAACTGGCCGACCTCCTGCCGGGCGCAGTCGTGCTCGATGCGATCGGCTCGGACCTGCCGCCGACCGGCGCCGGGCTCGGGCGGCGGCAGTTCGGCAACGCGATCGTGAGCCGCCTGCCCGTGCGGCAGGTGCTGCGCCACTCGCTGCCGTGGCCCGCCGATCCCGCGAAGCCGTCGATGTTGCGTGTCGCGCTGGAGGCGGTCGTCGAAACGGATGTCGGGCCGCTGCGCGTCATCAGCACGCATCTGGAGTTCTACTCGGAGACGCAGCGGCGTGCGCAGGTCGAGCGTTTGCGCGGCCTGCACGTCGAAGCCTGCGATCACGCGCGCCGCCCGGCGAAATCCGAAAACCTGAACAGCCCGTTCGCCGACACTGGCCGGCCGATGAGCGCGATCCTGTGCGGCGACTTCAACAGCGCGTTCGAGTCGTCGGCGTATCGGCGGATGATCGAGCCGTTCGGCGACGCGCCCGCGTTCGTCGATGCGTGGAGCGTCGCGCATCCGGACACGCCGCGCGCCGCGACGGTCGGCCTGTACGACCGCGAGCAATGGCCCGACGGACCGTTCGCGTGCGATTTCGTGCTCGTGACGGAGGATCTGGGCGCGCGTGTCGCGGCTTGCGAGGTCGATCAGGCGAGCCGCTCATCCGATCATCAGCCGATGTGGCTCGAATTGCGCTAGACGCGTTCAGCGCTGGTTGAGCGGCGCTTCACGGCCTGCTTCAACACCAGGAAAAAATCGGGCATCGCGCGCGTTTCTCCGGCCACCGATATGCGCCGCTCTTTCATCGCATTCAGCAATGCGGATTGCACGTTCGTTCGCGCCCGATCGTCGCCAATTCGTCGGTTTGTTGCCCGCCGCCTGCACGAAAGAGATTGAATTCATCGAGCGCTTCAGATATTGGTAGCCACAAGCGATTGATCGACGCTGCTGAAATAGACGGCATTTTCGACGCCGGCGCGCGATAGGCACGTCGACGCAGACGGAGAACGAGCATGGCGAAACGCAAGCCCGCGACGACCGCCGCGCCTGCTGCAAAGAGCGCGGCGAGCAGCCCTGTCGGCCACTCGGGCCATTCGGGCCATGCGGGCCATGCGGGCCGCTCGCGCAAGCTGCTGCTCTGGGCGATGCTGCTGTTCGCGTGTCCGGCGCTGATCGGCTTCGCGGTGAGCGGCGCGATGAACGCGCGCGCGAAACCCGCGGTGCAGGCCGTTCTCGGCGACGGCGTGCGTGGTCCGCAAGGCATGGCCTGGGTGCCCGGCGGCGAATTCCTGATGGGCAGCGACGCGAAGATGGCGCAGGCCAACGAGCGTCCCGCGCACAAGGTGCGCGTGCACGGCTTCTGGATGGACGAGCATCACGTGACGAACGCCGAGTTCCGCCAGTTCGTCGAAGCCACCGGCTACGTCACGACGGCCGAGAAAAAGCCCGACTGGGACACGCTCGAGGTGCAATTGCCGCCGGGCACGCCGCGTCCGCCGGACAGCGCGCTCGTCGCGGGCGCGATGGTGTTCGTCGGCACGGACCAGCCAGTGTCGCTCGAAGACTACTCGCGCTGGTGGCGCTACGTGCCGGGCGCGGACTGGCGGCATCCGACAGGGCCAGAGAGCACGATCGCCGGCAAGGACGATCATCCGGTCGTGCAGGTGTCCTACGAGGACGCCGAAGCGTATGCGAAATGGGCCGGCAAGCGTCTTCCGACCGAGGCCGAGTGGGAGTTCGCCGCGCGCGGCGGGCTCACGCAGGCCACCTACGCGTGGGGCGACACGTTCACGCCCGACGGCAAGCAGATGGCGAATGTCTGGCAAGGCCAGCAAGCGCGGCCGTTCCCGGTGATGAGCGCGAAGGCGGGCGGCGCGGCGGGCACGAGCCGCGTCGGCAGCTTTCCCGCCAACGCCTACGGTCTCTCCGACATGACGGGCAACGCGTGGCAGTGGGTCGCCGACTGGTATCGCGCGGACCAGTTCCGCCGCGAGGCATCGACGACGGCGAGCGTGGTCGACAACCCGGCGGGCCCAAGCGACGCGTGGGATCCGGCCGATCCGGGCGTCCCGGTCGCGGCGCCCAAGCGCGTGACGCGCGGCGGCTCGTTTCTCTGCAACGAAGACTATTGCCTCAGCTACCGCCCGAGCGCGCGGCGCGGCACTGACCCGTACAACAGCATGTCGCATCTCGGCTTTCGGCTCGTGATGGACAAGGACAGCTGGGACAAGTCGCATGGCCGCTCGCAGCTTGCCCGCGCCGACACGGACGTGCCGGCTCACTAGCTTCTTGCGCTGCCGGGCATCGAACTTCGACGACAAGGAGAGTCGGATGCAGAGTTGGAGCCGCCGCACCAAGCCTGAACACCTGTCCGCGAAAGCGCTCGGCGACGCCGCGCGCCGGGCCGCCGCGATCATCGTCGCGGCGCTGTTCGCGCTGACGCTTGCAGGATGCGCCGGGCAGAACCGCAACGCGGCGTCGCCGGATGTCTCGCCCGACAGCGCCCGCAGCGCGGAAACCGCGCTGCCCTCGTGGCGCGACGGCCCCGCGAAACGCGCGATCGTGAAATTCGTCGGCGATGTGACGCGCGAAGGCACGATGACCTACGTCGAACCAGCGCAGCGCATCGCCGTGTTCGACAACGACGGCACGCTCTGGACCGAGCAGCCGATCTACGTCCAGTTCGCGTTCCTGCTCGATCAGGTGAAGGCCGCCGCGCCCGCGCATCCCGAGTGGAAGAACAATCCCGCGTTCAAGGCGCTCATGGCCCGCGACCAGGCGGCGCTCGCCGCGCAGCAGAAACAGCTGATGCAGCTCGTCGCCGTCGCGAACAGCGGCATGAGCGTCGAAACCTACGACCAGACGATCCGCGCGTGGCTCGCGAAGGCCCGCCATCCGAAGTTCAACCGGCCTTACACGGAGCTCGTCTATCAGCCGCAGATCGAACTGCTCGCGTATCTGCGCGCGAACGGCTTCAAGACCTATATCGTGTCGGGCGGGACGATCGAATTCATGCGGCCGTGGGCCGAGAAGGCCTATGGCGTGCCGCCGGAGCAGGTGATCGGCTCCAGCCAGCTCGTCAAGTACGAACTGCGCGACGGCAAGCCCACGCTCACGCGCCAGCCCAAGCTCGATTTCGTCGACGACGGTCCGGGCAAGCCTGTCGGCATCTATCGCTACATCGGGCGGCGTCCGATCCTTGCGTTCGGCAATTCCGACGGCGACCAGCAGATGCTCCAGTACACCGCGGCGAACACCGACCCGCACCTCGCGCTCCTCGTCCATCACGACGACGCCGAGCGCGAGTTCGCCTACGACCGGCAGTCGAAGATCGGCCGGCTCGACAAGGCATGGGACGAGGCCGCGACCGACGGCTGGGTCGTCGTCAGCATGAAAAACGACTGGAACACGATCTTTCCGGGTCCGGCGCGCTAGGGGTAGCGAGCCGCAACGGCGGTCAGGAAGCCAAGGCGAGCCGCGCCAGGCGCGTCCGTCCGAAGGAACCTGTCGTGCCCGCGAGGCGCATCGGGCGCACGCATTCAACGCCACGGAGCGAACGATGGGACCAGTTCCTCGACGAGCAGTCGGGGGCGAAGCCCAACATCCCGCGGCATGCGTTCTACGCGCGGGGCTCGACGCCTGTCGGGGCGATCGCGATGCGTGGGCGGCGGATCTCAGGCGCGTCAGGCATGCGGATCCGTGCGATCCGTATTGCCGCTGGGTCATCGGCGAATGAGCGGCGCGGGAGCACCGCGGCTCAAGCGACGCGCGACCGGCTCGAATCCTTCGCGATACGCCGCTTCGAGTTCGCGCGCCTTGCGTGCGCGCCGCGCGGGGTCGGTCGCGAGCGCGTCGATCGTGGCGCACGCGATGTCGTCGATTTCGACTGACGCCGTGGTGTCCGCGTCGTCCCAGGTCGAGGCGAACGCGGCTTGCTTCGTGACGTGCGCTCCGGACGACGGATGGCGCACGCTGACGCGCGGCAAAGCGAACGCCGTCGCGACGATCCGCCCATGCAGGCTGCTGCCGACAAAGCCGCGGCTACGGGCGATCAGCGCGCAGATATCCCAGACGTCGAGCGAGCCGAAGATCGCCGCCGCCTTCATCCGCATGCGCGCCGCCGTGCGTTCGTAGCATGCCGCGTCGTCGTGCCACGGCGCCGCGCCGGCACGAAAGAACACGATGCCGTGTCCGCTCGCCTGCGCGACGCGCTCCAGTTGCGCGGCGATGCGCGCGAGCGTGGCGTCGTCGCCGAAATCGGCGCTGAACTGCACCGCGATATAGCCGTTCGGAAACGCATCCAGCGTGCGAGCGAGTTCGCCCCGTTGCGCGCGTTCGTCGATGCGCGCGCCTTCAAGTTGCGCCACCATCACGGCCGGATCGGGGATCAGCCGCGCGTTCACGCCGGCTGCGGCGAGCAGCGTTTGCGTGTGCGCGTCGCGCACGCTGACGTCGTCGGCGGCGGCGAGTTTCAGCAGGACTTCGGCGCGCAAAGCTGCATCGACCGTATCGAGTTCGACGCCTCCGGCCGCGTTGAACGACACCCAGGCCGCTTGCGGAAACAGCTCGCGCGAAGCCACGTAGGGCGCGAGCGCGCGCGTGTGCAGCACGGACTGCGTCCATGCGGTACGTTCCATCGGCCTTTTGTCGAGGTGCGCGACGGTACGGCGCCATGCGTCGCCGGCGAGCGTCATGGCCGCGGCTTCCCACGCGCCGCACGTCAGAATCTCGCCACCCGCGTGAATCAGATTCACCGCGCGCCCGCCCAGGTTCTGCGCGAGATCCGTCAGCGCCCGCACCCGGTGTCCGCCATACCGCGTCAGGTCACGCCCGGCGACGCCCGCGAACACCGCGTCCTCACAGCCCGACATCCGCGCGACGATGTGCGCGAACAAAAGATCGCCGAAGTTATGGCGGTCGAAGGCGCCGAAGATGATCGTGGTCGGTTCGTCGGTCACTGGGGGCGTCCGGGGATGGCGGGTGCTTATCGAAGCGTAGCGGGTTCGGGCTGCGTCGGCATGCGCGATCGCGTGCTAGGATTTTTGCTGATCCACGGAGACAGCAAACATGCGATTCGACTACAAGGCCTATCACATCCACTGCCGCGCGCGGCACGACGAAGACGGCCAGTTCTACCCGCACGTCACGATCACGCGGGGGCACGACGAGCGCGGCGCACACGGCGAGACGCACCACTCGGGCGAACTCGACGCCTTCGCCAACGAATCCGACGCGCTTCATTGCGCGCGCGCGTGGGCGATCGAATGGTGCGACGAAGCAGCGGCGTAGTTCCGCGCTGGCCCACAGGCGGCACCGCGCGCGCCCGCTCGCATTGACGCATTTGTATACCGCGATGCAAAATGATCTGATATTGTTTTCCCGAGGGAAACGATGTTTTATCGGCAACGTCAATCGTCTTCGTGAGCGCCGCCATGAATGATGTGCGTCACCAACTCAGCCCGCGCGACCGCGTCGAATTGCTCTGCTGGCTCACATGCGGCAGCCTCGGCAATTACTACCTGAACGAGTCGTGGCCCGCACCGGTATTCTTCGTGCAGGCGTCGCGCAAGTGGCTCGACCGTCACAAGCGTCAGGCCGACTGGCTCGCCGTTGCCCGGCTCACCGCCATCGCCCAGCACCTCGCGATGGAGAACGTCGGATACGTGAACGCCGACTGGGCGCTCGACGCCGTCGAAGAAATTCTCGAAAGCGACGACCTCAACTACGAATCGGCGCTCGTCGTGCGCGTGTTCGACGACTGCCAGCGCGCGCTGGCCGACAAGCGTCTCGCCGACTGAGCGAGCCGTCCCGGATCGAAAACCCGTCATGTGTACGCGAGCGCACGCATTGCGCTAGCCAGCGCGCCGGCAACGTCTACGATAGATAAGACATTTGGCGCCGGCACGCTGTCGCGGAATCGGTACGCAGGTTGCGCGGCGTCGCGGCGAAACCCTATCGCAATGGTGGGCGACGAGATGGCAAAGAACATCGTTTTCTGTGCGGACGGCACCTGGAACGGCCCGAATTCCAAGGACGACGACAACGACGGCATTCCCGACACGACCAACGTCTGGAAGCTCTTCAACACCCTCGCCGGCCATCCGAAGCAGGATTCCGTGCTGCTCGCGTCGGAGCAGGAAATCGAGGAGCCCGGTCCGGACGGACAGGTGGCGAAGTACCTGCATGGCGTCGGCGATTCGCGCAACATCGCGATCAGGCTGCTCGGCGGCGTTTTCGGCGACGGGCTGATCGCGCGCATCGTCCGCGGCTACACGTACATCTCGCGCAACTACAAGCCGGACGACGCGATCTTCCTGATCGGCTTTTCGCGCGGCGCGTATACCGCACGCGCGCTCGGCGGCATGATTGCGGACGTCGGCGTGCTCAACCCCGCGAACTACGATCCCGACGACAAGGAGCAAGCCTACGAACTCGGCATCAAACAGTGGCGCAGGCATCGCGAAGCGCGCCTCGCGGCGCGTCAGAACGCCGGCGGTCTCGCGGGTCTCTTCAGCGGTCTCGTAAGACGCCTGCCGCTTTTCGCGTCCGATCCGCCGCAGCCGGGCGAGACGCTTCCCGTCGACACAATCCGCGCCATCGGCGTGTGGGACACGGTCGGTTCGCTCGGCATCCCGATCTATCTCGGCGCGAACGGTTCGGACATCGACGTGTTCCGTTTCGCCGATACCGCGCTCAACGACAAGGTGCAGTTCGGCATCCACGCGATCAGCCTCGACGAGCAGCGCGCCGACTTCACGCCGACCTTCTGGGACAAGCGCGACGGCATCACGCAGGCGCTTTTCGTCGGCGCGCATTCGGATGTCGGCGGCGGCTATCCGATCGCGGAATCGGGGCTCTCGGACATCGCCTGCGACTGGATGCTCCGGCGGCTCGCCGATCCCGCCGTCGGACTGCGTCTGAAACCGGAGCCGTGGCCGTTCAAGCCCGACTTCTTCGGCGCGTCGCACGAACCGTGGACGAATCCGCCGTTTTCCCTGCTGCCGAAGGGGCCGCGCACGCCGATTCCGTTTCCGCAGGACGTTGGCGCGCACATTTCGATCGCGCACCGCATGGGCATCGATCCCGTCAGCGGACAGCCCGTCGCGGTGTCGCTGAAGTATCTGCCGACGGCCCTCGCGCAGCAGCTCGGGACCAATACGGTCTGGATCAGTTAGGCGCGCGGCCCTTCACGAGCCGCCTCGCCGAGTGCCCCGCGCGCGGCAGTTAGTTAAGCGTACCCTTGACCTGCCCCGCGCGACGGTCTATACAAGACACTCGTGCGAATCCTTCGGGACCGCACGCGGCCAGGGCGTGCGGCGTAGCTTGCCGAAACCTCGCGCAACGGTCGGCGTTTGAAAGAGATCCGGACTGCCAAGCCACACGAATCGAACGCACCGAGGCCGCCATGAAAAAGACCGCTACGTCGTGCAGCGCGCTACTCGCTTCGTTCGTATGCTGTCTCCTTCTCGCCTCCTGCTCCGCCAGCCATCCGCTCCAGCCCGCCACCGCCGCAGGCACCACGACACTGCCCTCCGGCGGCGTCTACAAGGGCAGCGTGGCCGCCTACGGCGACGCCATCCTCCTGATGCTCTTCGACGGCACCGCGTATCTGTTCTACGGCGACGCGCCTGGGTCGGCGGGTAAAGGTAAAGGCGGCCTGGGCGGCGTGGTCGTCGCGAACAACGGCACGCAGTCCGCAAGCGGACAGTTCACGAGCCTCAACGCCCAAAACTACAGCCTGCGCACGCGCACGACATCGCCCGTCACGTTCGATGCCGACTTCGCGCGTGCGCCGGCCGTCACGGGCAGCGTCGCCGACAAAGGCTATGGCGCGGCAAGCCTCACCTTCTCCGGCGCGTCCGCCCCGATGCTCGACGCGGCACCGGCGCGCGCGATCGTCGCGGGGCTCTACAGCGGCCGGGGCGGCTCGATGCGCGGCAGCACGTCCGCCAGGCTCACCATCACCGACGACGGCTTTCTCGCCGGCACCACGGGCATCGGCTGCGTGTTCAGAGGCACGGTCGCGCCGCATACCGGCGTGAACGCCTACGACGTTTCGATCACGTTCGGACCCGCGCCGTGTCCGCAGGCAGGCACGACGGTGCCCGGCAACGCGGTCCTCGACGGCGCGCGCCTGTTGGCCGTGCTGCCGAGCGCCGACCGCACGGACGCGTTCGTATTCGACGGCAGCAAGTGACCGCAGTCAGTGGCCGCGGTCGATGGCCGTCGCATTTCCGGCTTTATCCGCAGTGGCAGTCTTCAAAAACGACGCATCCAAGGAGACGAACAGATGAAATCGAAGATGAATGCAGCGCTCAGGGCCGTGCCGCTCGCCGCAGGGAGCGTCATGCTCGCCGCGCTCTCCTGCGCCTACGCGGCGCAGGACAACGTGGGCACGCTGTCCAACTTCAAGCAGACGGGCAACACCGTGCCCGCCGAAACCATCCCGCAAGCCGGCCAGACCGCCGACGCTCTGCGCAACAACCTCAAGCAGATCAAGCTGCCGCCGGGCTTCAAGATCGAACTGTATGCCGTGGTGCCGGAGGCGCGTCATATGGCGATCGAACCGTCGACGGGCGTCGTGTTCGTCGGCACGCGCAAGAACCGCGTGTGGCAGGTGACCGATCGCACGCATCAGCGGGTGGCGAGCGATGTCGTGCAGTTCGCGTCGTCGGTGACGTTCAAGGTGCCCAATGGCGTGTGCTTCTCCCCCGACGGCGTGCTGTACGTGGTCGAGCAGAACCGCGTGCTCGGTTTTCCCGCCGCGCAATTCTTCGGCGAAGGCGGCCCGGACGTCGCTGCAGCGGTCGTCGTGCCGCAGGGCAAGCTGATCCCGACGCAGTTCGAAAGCTTCAACCACGGCGCGCGCGCGTGCCGCATCGGACCGGACAAAAAGCTCTACATCGCGCTCGGCCAGCCGTGGAACGTGCCGTCGAAGGACAAGCTCGCCGACCTCGACAAGAACGGCCTCGCGGGAATCATCCGGCTGGATCAGGACGGCAAGAACCGCGAGGTCTACGCGCACGGCGTGCGCAATTCGGTCGGACTCGACTTCAATCCGAAGGACAAGACCCTCTGGTTCACCGACAACCAGGTCGACGGCATGGGCGACGACACGCCGCCCGGAGAACTCAACCGCGCCACCAAGGCCGGCGAGAACTTCGGCTTTCCGTGGTACGGCGGCGGCAAGGTGCGCACGGCCGATTACAAGGACGCCACGCCGCCGGCGGGCGTCGTGTTCCCGCAGGTCGAAATGGCGGCGCACGCGGCCGACCTCGGCATGTCGTTCTACACGGGCAAGATGTTCCCCGAGAAATATCAGGGCGGGATCTTTGACGCCGAGCACGGCTCGTGGAACCGGACCAAGGCGGTCGGCGCGCGCATCATGTACACGCCGGTCAAGGACGACGGCACCGCCGGCCCGACCGAAGTATTCGCGGAAGGCTGGCTCACGTCGACGGGCGAATACATGGGCCGCCCGGTGGACGTGCAGCAATTGCAGGACGGCTCGCTGCTCGTCTCCGACGACTACGCCGGCGCGATCTATCGCATTTCCTACGCAAGCGGCAAATGACCAACGCGACGACGAGGATGATATCGGCTGCCGTAATCGCCGCGTGCGCGGTGAGTACGGCGGGCGTCGCGTTCGCCGCCGACGTCAAGGCGGGGCGGGCGAAGGCGGTGCAGTGCCAGGCCTGCCACGGCATCGACGGACTCGCGAAGATTCCGGAAGCGCCCAATCTCGCTGGTCAGACCGAAGAGTATCTGGTGAAGGCGCTGAACGACTTCAAATCCGGCGCGCGTCAGAACGACATGATGACGTTGATGGCGAAACCGCTGACCGACGCGGATATCGCCAATCTCGCCGCCTACTATCACAGTCTGGGCAAGCCGTAGCGGCGGCGCGTGATCAAAAGTGTTGACAGGAGAATTTAAGGGTTTATACTTACTCCTGTCTCCTCCATGTCTCAACCGATATGGATTCAGCCCGCTCAACGAGAGCGGGCTTTTTTTTGCCCTGCGTTTTCTGAACGACGGTCGAATCGACCCGCGCGGCCATCTCGAAAAAAACTTGGCCCTCCGCGATGAATCGCCTATGCTGAAATCGTAGTCCGTGTCGAGCACGCGACTGCAAAACGGGGCGAAAAGCGGGGCTGGCCGGAAGGTACGCCGCCTGTTTTTGGCCCCGCCCTCATATGAAAGCCCGCCAAGCGCGGGCTTTCGTTTTTTGGTGAACGCCGCGCCGCTACGTTTCCTTCGACCCGCCGCGTCGCGCTTCGAGCTGGCGTCGCGAGCGTTCGAGCTCTTCCGCGATCAGTTGTTCGTCCGGCAAAACCGTCTGATATTCGGCGGCGAGGATCTTGTTGGGCAGGTTGTCGAGCGCGTAGCGCGCTTCCGCGCTGCCTTTTCCCGCGCAGAGAATGAGTCCGACCGGCGGATTTTCGCCGGGCTTCATCCAGTGCTCGCGCGCGTAGTTCAGGTAGAGGTGCATCTGGCCCGCGTCGGCGTAGCTGAACCGGCCGACCTTCAGGTCGATCACGACCAGACATTTCAGCCGCCGGTGGAAAAAGACGAGATCGACGCGAAACCACGTATCGTCGATGCGCAGGCGGCGCTGGCGTCCGATGAACGCGAAATCGTCGCCGAGTTCGAGCAGGAAATCCGCGAGACGGTGGATCAGCGCGTCTTCGAGATCGGATTCCGAGTATTCGTCCTTGATATCCAGAAATTCGAGCACGAACGGGTCGCGAATCGCTTCTTCGGGCGTCATCGCATCGTCGGGCGCCGGTTCGCCGGCTTTTTCGACCAGCGCCGCCTTGTTGCGCGACAGCGCGAGCCGCTCGTAGAGCTGGCTGTTTACCTGCCGGTCGAGCTGGCGCACCGACCAGCCCTCGCGCAACGCCTCGCTCGCGTAGAAGGTGCGCGCCGCGTCGCTTTTCACCGAAAGCAACCGCACGTAGGCCGACCAAGGCAGCGGAAAACGCGCGGCGAGTGTCGCGAGCGCGGGCGGTGTCGCGGCGGCGTCCGTGGCTGCGGATTCTCCAGACGCCGTCTGGACATTCGGGTCCTGCGGCAATCGTCCAGACGGTGTCTGGAGAATCTGCCCGGGCGGCCACTGCAGATAAAACGCGCGCATATTCGCGAGATTCGCGCGGCCGAAGCCCCGGCCGAAGCGCTGCGTCAGGTCGTCGGCGAGCCGGGCCAGGAGCGCTTCGCCGTAGGCCGCGCGGTCCGCGCCGCCCTGTTCGAACTCGACGATCCGCCGCCCGATCTCCCAGTACGAAGCCGTCATGACCGCGTTGACGCTGCGCGCCGCCGCCCGGCGCGCGCTTTCCAGCACCTCGACGATGCCCGAGCGGATGCCGTCGTAGTCATGGGTGGACAGTGCTCGCTTCGTCATGCGGCGGGGGCCTCGTGCTGGTTCGTGTGGGTTCGTATCGTCGCGACCGATGTTAGCGGATTCGCCCGTCTCGCGACGCCCGCCGCGCGACGGGGTTAGACAAAAAAGGAACGAATCGTGCTATTTATCTCTGTCACTACAACGGAGGAGACGATGCAAATCGAATCGACGGATTGGTTCCCGCTCGACCAGTACACGCCCGTTCGGGACGGCTGGTACGAAGTGCAGTTGACGAGCGGCGCGACGGCGTTCTCGAAGTTTATCGACGGCCAGTGGACCGAGACACCCGCGCTCACCTTTACGCATTGGCGCGGGCTGGCGGCGGACCCGACGTTGTCCGGGGAAACCGAAAACATCGACGCCGAAGCGACGGCGGCCGAAGGCGTGCGCGCCGTGTGGAACGCGTTTTTCCCCTCGGTCGCCGACGATCCCAAACAAAGCGAAGCGCACCGCAAGGAGGCATGAGCCTTGACGCTGTGGGTATCGGTGCAGTGCCGCTTTTATCCACGGTTTTGCTTACCGGAACGCATAGCGATCCGGTAAGTCGGTTGCCGCGTGTCGAGCCCCCTGTTATGGAGTGCGTCAGCGCAGATAGGCGCCGGACAATCGATTGATTAAACTCACGCTCAGAACTGCGTGGTGCCCTGTACGCCGACCGTCACGCGCGCTGTCGGGAACCCGCTCGGTTTGTAGATCGGCGTGCCGATGAACAGGTCATACGAAAGTCCCACGACGCGCGCGGGCAGTCCGCCCCGGATGCCGATCACCGCACCAGCCAGTTGCGTTTCCGCCAGGAACGCCGTGTTCGGTTCGAACACGCGACCGTAGTCGATTCCGGCATACAGCGACTGTGCTGTCTGTCCGACGAGCCATTGCAGCTCGTTGCGCCAGTAGAAACCCTTTTCCGCCGCGAGCATCGTTTCGCCATCGAAGCCTCGCACCGTGTAACGACTGCCGATGGACAGGTCGTCGAGATAGACCAGCGTGTCGTTGGTGAACTGGCCGTGAACTGCCGTCACATAACGGAAGTTCTGGCTGGCGATGGCAAACGGCACCGACAGGTTCGCGTCGAGCACAGCCATGTGAAACCGGTACGTGGGTCCATTAGGCGTCGGATCAGGCGTCGCACCCAGGCCGCCGATACCCTGCCGATACGCGAGCGTGCCGTCGAACTGAGACGCGCCGAAGTAATGCCGGTCGGTCAATCCCGCTTCGATGAACGTGTTGTTGCGCCGCTGTTGCGGGATGTCGGTGTCGTCAATGAAGCTCTCGCCGAAGCGCTTCGAAAGCTGGAACTCGACGCCGAATACATCGCTCTGGCTGCGACTCAGCACGCGCGCGAGCCTGAGTGCTGCGGTCTGCGAGTTGCCGCTCGACACGAACGTCTGGTTTGCGCCCGCGATCGGTTGGTAGTAGGTGTTGGTGTTACCCGAGAGCGTCGCGGTCCAGTAGCCCCACGGTACGGAGTACGAGCCGTTGAAGCCGTGCGAGCCGAGCGACTTGTTGCCAAACGACAGGTCCTGGTTCGCGCCGAGCGCGAGCACGTCATTCAGGCCGAGCGGATTGTCGATGCCCAAGCTCACGTTGCCCTGCCACTTGCCGGTCGCATCCGATCCCGAGTTATCGACTGAAGCGACGAAACTCCACGGCTTCGCACGCTTCACCGTCACCACGACATCGCTTTCGCCGGGCCTGTCGGTCGGCTCGATCCTCATGTCCACTTCCTGCGACGCGACGCGCTTCATCTGCTCCAGCCCCTGTTCGAGGTCACACAGGTCGAGCAGATCGCCGGCGCTAGCCGGAAACGCGGACATCAACGTGCCGCGTGTGTCGGGATCGGCAAAGCGGAGCTGACGCACGACGCCGGGAACCAAGGCGAACGTGAACGTGCCTTTCGACAAGCCCTGTTCGGGCAGCAGCACGCGCGTCGTCACGTAGCCACGGCTCAGGATCGTCTGCTGCAGCGCTTTGGTGAGTATGTCGATACCGGACTTGCCGACGCACTAGCCCTTGTAGTGGTCGAGCCATTCACGCGCAAAGGCGAACGGGTCCAGTGGTAGGGCCGACGCTCCTTTGGCGCGCACGGCATCGGGCAGTGTCGCGGGGACTTCGAGCGTGAACGTGTCGATACGGAAGCACGGTGATTCTTGCGGAAGCTCGGGATAGCCTTTGACGGTCGGCACGGTTGAGCGCACCGCTGGTGCCTGCACGGCGGCTTCGCGCTGCTGTGCGTCGCGTTGCTGCTGGAGTTGCTGGTTCTGCTCGGCGTTGGCACGGGCGGCAGCGGCTTGATCGGCTGTCGTAGGCGCATACTGCGCCTCGACAGGCTGCCCTACCAATGAGGCAGAGGCTATGAGCGAAAGAAGGCATAGCCTCTTTTTGTCCTTCATTACTGTTCCAATTCCCGATTCTGTTCTCAGCCTGCATGACCCGGCAGGGTCAATCTGCGATCGTGATAACAACGCTTCAAGTGTGCTTGCGGACGGCACCATCGGCTGCGCACGAAGTACCGTCCAGATGCACGCGTTACTGCGGAAGAATTCCGTTTCTCATCTCTTCCTTGCTGGATTGCATCGAGTAGTTTTTCACGATGCCCTTGTCGTCAAAGAAGACCACCAGTTCCTTCTTGTCGACGTTCGCGCCGGACGTGAACAGGTTCGCGACCGGAACGAAGTTGATCGCCTTCGCCGTTGCGTGCGAATACTTGTAGCGCCATAGTTCGTTGCCACTATCCGTAAACGACGTTTCGGTCGGGTCGCCAAATGTCGCGCGCACATCGTCCCGCGAGCTCTTTCCCTTCGTGATCTTGCTACCGACGGAGACCGCAGTTTCTTCCTTCAATTGCTGGACACCTTGGCTTGCGCAGCCCGCCAACATCGAGACCGCGAGAGCAGCGGCAATAGCAGTGTTTCTGAAACTCTGATTCATTTCTTTTCCGGTTACGTCGGCATTCAATATTCATTTCGCGACACGCCGATGTTTATGGCGCAAAACAATGCTGGCTGATCTATCTGACACGCAGGGCGTGAGGGATTGTCAGCCAGTGTGGATACCATTTCTAGTTACCGTCTTTACGGTTGATGTGAATGCTGGCGCCTGGTTCGTTGATTTGATCTGTGATTCTGCGAGTCGTGGCTCAACAGTTCGTCACTACCCCGACGAGAACCGTGGCGTTACCCGCTGCGTTGAATTGCGCCTGATTCGAGAGCGTCCCGGCGTTGACCGCCAGATTGCCGTTCGCGCCGATCACGCCGCCGGGGTCGCCGCTCACACTCGCGCCTGGGGCATTGACCAGCGCGCCGCTGGTCGTCAGCGTCAGACCATCGCCATTCAGCGAGACGATGCGCCCTGCGGTATTGTCAAGCGACGCCGCGTTCAGGCTGACACCGCCAGCCGACCGCATCACGCCGTGACGGTTATCGATTGCGCCGCCCGCTTGCAGCGCCAACGCGCCATTGGTCGTCATCTGGCCGGACGCATTCGATACTGCGCCCGTGGTTTTCAGCGTCAGCGCACCCCTTCCTGCATGCTGGATCGTGCCGATATCGTTAGTGATCCTTTGTGCTTTCAGATTCAGATTCGTGGCGTTCGAGGCCAGCGTCCCCTTGGCGTTATCGAACGTGCCACCGACCGACACGCTTTGATTCGCCTGAGCGTACTGCGTGAGCGTGCCGCCCCGGTTCACGAGGTCGCCGGGCGTACTGATGCTGAGGGCATCGCCTTCGATGTCGCCGGAACTGTTATCAATCGATGCCGCTGCGACGGTCGCCGATGCGCCTGAAAGCGTGCCGTTCTGATTGTTCAGCGCTTGATCGGCGCTGAGGTTCAAGCTGCCGCCCGCCGTTATATTGCCCGCGTGATTGCCATTCGCCGACGTCTGGCCGCCCGCCAGATTGAGCGATGCACCTTGCATCGCCGCATTGCCGCCCGCCGCGTTGCGCCCGGTTGCGCTCAGTGTGTCGCCCGCCGTCACCGACAAATCGCCGGACGATGCCAGGCTGCCGTCACCGTTCACCCCCGCGCCGAGCGTGCCGGTCGAGGCGACGTTGCCCGCCTTGACCGTCGCGTTCTTCTGCGCGCTCAGCACGCCGCTGTTCGTCAGCGCGCCGGACGTGTTGGCGGTGACGTTTTGCTGTGCGTAGGTGGTGCCGCTGTTGTCGATCCCATCACGCGCCGACACGTTGATATTGCCGCTCGCATTGGTCTGTCCGGCGAGCACCAGCTTGCCCTGCGTGGTCAGCGTCAGGTCGCCTGACTGCGCGGCGAGCACGCCTTTAGTCGACACACCGACGCCCTGCTCCGTGCCGACCAGCACGATTCGGTTCGCGTACATGCCGCCGAGCTGGCTCACGTCGATGGAGACACCGTGCGCCGGACCGTCACCTGAAATCGGCGTCGCGTCGAGCGTGTCGTGATTAACGCTGTTCGCCCCGGTCACGACGTTCAGGTTCTTCGCGTAGATCGCCGCGTTCGCCTGCACGGCGCGCGAGGGCAGATCCACCTGGTCGGTATCGCGCGCATCGAGCCCCGCGCCTTGAACCGTGATGTTGCCGCCCGTCACGTTGAAACCTGCCAGCGATCCATCGGCCGCGAAGTTCGGCGTGCCGGTGGTCAGGATCGCGCGCGACGTGTTGATGAAACCGCCGCCATTTACGCTGATGCCCGAGCCGTTCGCGATCACGACTTCGGCGCGCTGGCCGGCGACTTCCAGATGGCCGTTGATCTGGCTCGCCGCGCCGCTGTTGACCTGATTGACGATCACGCGCGCCGACTGACCGGCCGCGAAATTTGGATTGCCGTTGATCATGCCCGCCTGCTGCGTCTGCATGATCGTCGGCGAGTTGTTCAGGATCGCGCCTTTCTGCTGCACGTCGAACTGGCCGTAGGTGTTCATCGACACACCCGCGCCGGACGGGCGGTTGATGTTGACCTGGGGTCGACCGTTCTGCGTCTGGATGACCGATGGCGCGTGCGCGTCGCCGGCAACGATCTGCGCGCCCGACCACGACGGCAGCGCGCCGAGTAACGCAAGCGCGGCAAACGCGATTTGCCGCAATGAAAAAGTCACGCGAGGTAGTTTTGCGGTGCGCAGCGTGCTCTGGCCGGCTTCCTTTCCCGTAGCCGCGACATTTTCGTCGACGGCGACCAACATCTTTCTCAGACGGCTGAAGACCAGCCGGTAGTTATTCTTATTCATCTAATCCGTTCGTCGTACTTTTGTAACAAACGGTAAAATATCCTCAGACGAATCGCGCGAAGTCGACATTCGTCAAGTTCGTGAGAGTCTTACAACGAAACATAGAAAATAAGAATCGTCCTATAACACTGCGTCGCGCGCACCTTTGCATCGAGATGTCACGCGGCGCGAAATTATCCACAGTTTTTGTGCCTAACCCTGTGGATATCACACCGATGAACGCGCCAACGCGTTGATCCGAAAGACATTGGCGCGGAAGATGCAAGCGGGTCGCCGTCTTCAGTGACGCGCGCGCTGTTGTCCGCAGAACGACGCCGCCAGCGCATTCGTCGACGAAGCCAGCCAGCTCGGCATCGCGGGAAGATCGACGTCGAGCAGCGCCTCGGAAACCGTCGCGCGATTCAGTTCTTCCTCGGCGGACATCGGCAGCGCGAAGGCGATGGTCCACGCGGCAACGAGAGCAACGGCAATCGCGCTCAACCAGATAGAAACGTACATGATGAGCAACCTCACGAATGATGTGTCCAGGCGAGAGCGCAAATCGGAACGGTGAACCCCGAAAAACGTTTGCCGGAACGCGATTCAGCAATCAGATGCGTCTGAATGTGAGGTTAGTTTCGCGCCGACGATTCCACAGCCCTACTGACGCAGGGACCTGAAGCAGGGATAGTCCGCTCGAAGGCACGCCGGCGGCGCTACCGTCCACGCGACAATCACCCTAAGATGGGCGATTCTGTCGAGTGTGGATGGACAAATCGTATGGACCTGAACCTGATCGGGCTGTTCGTCGAGATCGTCGAATCGCGCAGCATGAGCGCCGCCGCCCGCAAGCTCGGCATGACGCGCTCGAACATCAGCCAGCGGCTGAAGCTGCTCGAACGCGAAACCGGCGCGCAACTGCTGCGCCGCTCGACCCGCAGTTTCGAACTTACGCAAGCCGGCCACACGCTCTACGACTGCGGCCAGCGCATGCGCGAGGATTTGAGCACCGCGCGCGCGTCGATCGACAGCCTCGGCCAGACGCTGCGCGGCCGCGTGCGCATCAGCGTTCCGACGGGCTTCGGGCGCATGTTCATCGGCGCGAAGCTGCTCGAATTCGCGCGCGCGCATCCGGGCATCACGCTCAGCGTGTCGTTCAACAACCGCATCGAGGACCTGATCGCCGCCGAGATCGACGTCGCCGTGCGCATCACCTCGACGCCGCCGCTCGATCACGTCGCGCGCAACATTTGCCCGATCGAGTGGAACCTGTACGCGTCGGCGGATTACGTGGCGCGGCACGGGCCGATCGAGCGTCCCGCCGATCTCGCGCGGCAGACGCTCGTCGCGTCGCCGTATCCGGGACTGCGCGCGGTGATCGAACTGATCCACCGGCAAAACGACGCCGACGTCCACGCGATCCCGATGCAACCCGCGCTGCAATCGCCGGACTTTCCGTTTCTCGCCGATGCCGTGTGTCAGGGCATGGGCGTCGGCATGTTGCCGGAGTACGTGCCGCACGCGCCGGGAAACCACGGGCTCGTACAGATCCTGCCCGAATACCGCGTGGCCGGGCAGCAGAACACGCTCTACATCGTGACGCTGCCGAACCGGTATCCGTCGCCGTCGACGCAGGCGTTGATCGACTATCTGCGCGACGAAATTCTGACGCTTGCGAAAACGTGGGAATGATTCTCCGAGCGCTTTGTCCATTTCTGATTAACAGTCCGTCAAGCTCGATTGCAATTGTCAATGGCGGCAGCGCAGCCCACAATGCATTTAAACAATCAGGAGACACAGCACGATGAACGCGCAACCCGCCGACGCTCCCGTCAAAACCGAATTACGCGACGGTGTGCTCGTCGTCACGGTCGACAATCCGCCCGTCAACGCGCTCGGCGTGGATGTCCGGCGCGGACTCTCTGCCGCCATCGAACGAGCCGATGAAGACAGCGGCGTTCAGGCGATCCTGATCGTCGGCGCGGGGCGCAACTTCATCGGCGGCGCGGACATCCGCGAATTCGGCAAGCTGCCGATGCCGCCCTCGCTGCCCGACGTCTGCAACCAAATCGAAGCGTGCGCGAAACCGGTCGTCGCCGCGATCCACGGCGCGGCGCTCGGCGGCGGCCTCGAAGTCGCGCTCGCGGCGCACTACCGGCTGGCCGTCGCGGGCGCGAAGCTCGGGCTGCCCGAAGTGACGCTCGGCCTGCTGCCGGGCGCGGGCGGCACGCAGCGCGCGCCGCGTCTGATCGGCGCCGCGGCCGCGCTCGACCTGATCCTGAGCGGGCGCCATGTCGGCGCTGAGGAAGCGCGGCAACTCGGCCTCGTGGACCGCGTCGGCGCATCGGGCGACGCGCTCGCCGACGGCCTCGCCTATGCGCACGAACTGCTCGCCGCGCGCGCGCCGGTGCGCCGCACGCGCGACGCCGCCGGCCTCGCGGACCGCCGTGCGAGCCGCGCGGCGATCGAAATCGCGCGAGAGCAGACCGCGAAGAAATCGCGCGGACTGTTCTCGCCGCTGAAGATCGTCGACGCGGTGCAGGCCGCGCTCGAACTTCCCTTCGACGACGGCCAGCGCCACGAGCGCCAGCTTTTCCTCCAATGCATCGACAGCCCGCAGCGCGCGGGCCTGATCCACGCGTTCTTCGCCGAGCGCGAAGTGCTGAAGGCGCCGGAGACGCGCACGGCGAAGCCGCGCGCCATCGAGAGCGTCGGTGTGATCGGCGGCGGCACGATGGGCGCGGGCATCGCGGTGGCCGCGCTCGACGCGGGCCTGCCGGTGACGATGATCGAACGCGACGACGCCTCGCTCGCGCGCGGCCGCGCACACGTCGAAAAGGTCTACGACGCACAGATCGCGAAGGGCCGCATGACGCCCGAAGCGAAAGCCGCCGTGATGAACCGATGGACCGGCAGCACGTCCTACGACGCGCTCGCTCACGTCGATGTCGCGATCGAAGCGGTTTTCGAAGACCTCGACGTGAAAAAAGCCGTGTTCGCGGAACTTGATCGCGTCTGCAAGCCGGGCGCGGTGCTCGCGACCAACACGTCGTATCTCGATATCGACGCAATCGCCGCCAGCGTCTCGCGTCCCGCCGACGTGATCGGCCTGCACTTCTTCTCGCCCGCGAACCTGATGAAGCTGCTCGAAGTGGTCGTGCCGGCGAAGGTCGGCGCGGATGTCGTCGCGACCGCGTTCGACTTCGCGAAGAAGCTGCGCAAGGTGCCGGTGCGCGCGGGCGTGTGCGACGGATTCATCGGCAATCGCGTGCTGGCGGTGTACCGCACGGCCGCCGATCAAATGATGGAAGACGGCGCGTCGCCGTATCGGATCGATCGCGCGGTGCGTGAATTCGGCTTCCCGATGGGGCCGTTCCAGGTGATCGATCTGGCGGGCGGCGACATCGGCTGGGCGGCGAGAAAGCGCCGCGCCGCCACCCGCGATCCGTCCGCGCGCTACGTGCAGATCGCCGACCGGCTCTGCGAGCGCGGCTGGTTCGGCCAAAAGACGGGGCGCGGCTTCTATCTGTATCCGGACGGCGCGCGAAGCGGCACGCCGGACCCGGAAGTCGAGGCGATCATCGAGGCGGAGCGCCAGCGCGCGGGCGTCGCGCCGCGTGAATTCACCGACGACGACATCATCCGCCGCTACATGGCCGCGATGATCAACGAGGGCGCGAACGTCGTGCACGAGGGCATCGCGCTGCGTCCGCTCGACGTGGACGTCGCGTTGCTCTACGGCTACGGCTTCCCGCGCCATCGCGGCGGCCCGATGAAATATGCCGATACGGTCGGCTTGCCGAAGGTGCTCGCCGATATCCGCGAGTTCGCGAAAGAAGACCCGCTGTTCTGGCAGCCTTCGCCGCTGCTCGTCGATCTTGTCGAGCGTGGCGCCGATTTTGCGAGCCTCAATCACGCTGCGTGATTAACCCGGGCGCACAGCCTGACTTCGGCGCGATGCATGATGCGTCGCGCGGGACCGCATCGCCTTTCACCGAAAGAAGCCCATCATGGACCTGAACTTCACCCCCGAAGAGGAAGCGTTTCGCGAGCAGGTCGTGCGCTTCCTGCAAGACAAGCTGCCGCCACGTCTCTCCGACAAAGTCCGCAACGGCCGGCGCCTCACGCGTGCAGACATGGCCGAATGGCACGCGATCCTGAACGAACAAGGCTGGCTCGCAAACCACTGGCCGCACGAATACGGCGGCCCGGGCTGGAACGCCGTGCAGAAGTTCATCTTCGAAAACGAATGCGCGCTCGCCGGCGCGCCGCGCATCGTGCCGTTCGGTGTGAACATGCTCGGGCCGGTGCTCATCAAGTATGGCAGCGAGGCGCAAAAGCGCCACTGGCTGCCGCGCATCCTCGACGGCTCCGACTGGTGGTGCCAGGGCTATTCGGAACCCGGCGCGGGCTCCGACCTCGCCGCCGTGCGCACGACCGCCGTGCGCGGCATCGACGAAAACGGCGAGCACTACATCGTCAACGGCCAGAAGACGTGGACGACGCTCGGCCAGCACGCGAACATGATCTTCTGCCTCGTGCGCACGGCGACCGACGTAAGGAAGCAGGAAGGCATCAGCTTCCTGCTCGTCGACATGAACGCGCCGGGCGTCGAAGTGCGCCCGATCGTCACGCTCGACGGCGAGCGCGAGATCAACGAAGTGTTCTTCACGGACGTGCGCGTGCCGGTTGCGAACCTCGTCGGCGAGGAGAACAAGGGCTGGACCTACGCCAAATATCTGCTGACCTACGAGCGCACGAATATCGCGGGCGTCGGCTTTTCGGTCGCGGCGCTGGAGCGTCTGCGAAAGGTCGCGGCAAAGCTCACGCGCAACGGCCGCCCGCTCGCCGACGATCCTTCGTTCGCCGCGCGCATGGCCCGCGTCGAAATCGATCTGGAAAACATGAAGACGACCAATCTGCGCGTGATCGCGGCGGTCGCGGGCGGCGGCGTGCCGGGCGCCGAAAGCTCGATGCTCAAGATTCGCGGCACCGAAATCCGCCAGGAGATTTCGTCGCTGATGCGCCGCGCGATGGGACCCTACGCGCGCCCGTTCATCGACGAAGCGCTCGACCACGGATACGACGAGCCGCCGGTCGGTCCGGAAGAAGCCGCGAGCGCCGCCGCGATGTATTTCAACAACCGCAAGCTGTCGATTTTCGGCGGCTCGAACGAAATCCAGAAAAACATCATCTCCAAGATGATCCTGGGACTGTAAGAGGACGCGCGCGATGGACTTCCAACATACCGAAGACCGCCGCATGCTGGCGGACACGCTGAATCGCTTCATCTCCGAGCAGTACGGGTTCGAGACGCGCGACGTCATCGCCCGCTCCGCCGAAGGCTTCAGCCGCGAGATGTGGGACCGTTTCGCGCAACTGGGGATCGTCGGCGCGCTGTTCGGCGAAGCCGACGGCGGATTCGGCGGCGAGGGCTTCGACATCGCCGTCGTGTTCGAAAGCCTCGGGCGCGGGCTCGTCGTGGAGCCGTTTCTCGGCGCGCTGGTCGTCGGGCGGATGGTCACGGAAACCGGCAGCGACGCGCAGAAAGCGCTCGTCGTGCGGTTGATCGAGGGCAGCGCCGTCGCGGCGCTCGCGCACGACGAACCCGGCTCGCACTACGAACTCGCCCGCGTTTCGACGCGCGCCACCCGCGCCGCCGACGGCCACTGGACGCTGAACGGCGCGAAGGGCGTCGTGCAGCAAGGCGAAGCCGCGGACGCGTTCCTCGTCTCGGCGCGCACGCGCGGCCCGGACGACGCCGAAGACGGCATCTCGCTCTTTCTCGTCCCGCGCGACGCGGCCGGCGTGAGCGTGCGCGGTTATCCCACGATCGAAGGCGGACGCGCCGCCGAAGTCTCGCTGAACGACGTGCGTCTCTCCGGCGACGCGCTGCTCGGCGCGCCGGACGCCGGTTTCGCGACGCTCGAACGCGGCATCGGCTTCGGCGTGCTCGCGCTCGCCGCCGAAGCGCTCGGCGCGATGGACGTCGCGAAGGACTTCACGCTCGACTACCTGCGCACGCGCAAGCAGTTCGGCGTCGCGATCGGCAGCTTTCAGGCGTTGCAGCATCGCATGGCCGATCTGCTGCTGGAAATCGAACAGGCGCGCTCGGCCGTCATCAACGCGGCGGCCGCGCTCCGCGCGCAACGCGTCGCACGCGAGCGGGCATTGTCGGCGGCGAAATACAGCGTCGGGCGGATTGGCGCGCGCGTCGCCGAGGAATGCATCCAGTTGCACGGCGGCATCGGCATGACGTGGGAACTGCCGCTCGCGCACTACGCCAAGCGCCTCGTGATGATCGACCACCAGTTCGGCGACGAAGATCATCATCTCGAACGCTATATCGCGCTCGGCAAAAGCTGAGTGACGCGACGCTACGCCAACCGGGATTTGTCCATGTCGAATCCGAATTCCTCGCTGCCGCTCGCGGGCGTGCGCGTGCTCGATCTTTCCCGCGTGCTTGCGGGACCGTGGTGCGGGATGGTGCTCGGCGACCTCGGCGCCGAAGTGATCAAGCTCGAACACCCCGAGCGCGGCGACGATACGCGCGACTGGGGCGTGCGCGTCGGCTCGACCGAGACCGCGTATTTCAACAGCGTGAACCGCAACAAGCGGTCGGTGAGCCTCGACTTGCAGACGCCCGCGGGCCAGCAGATCGCGCGCGATCTTGCGCGGCAATGCGATGTCGTCATCCAGAATTTCAAGTTCGGCGGCGCGGAGAAGCTCGGCCTCGGTTACGAACAACTGCGCCAGGAACGCGACGACCTGATCTACTGCTCGATTTCCGGCTATGACCGCAGCGGGCCGGAAGCCGCGCGTCCCGGTTACGACCTCGTCGTGCAGGGCGAAGCCGGCTTGATGGCGATGAACGGCGAAGCGCACCAGCCGCCGCTCAAGTTCGGCGTCGCGGCCGTCGATCTTTTCACCGGCATGTATTGCGCGCAGGCCGTGCTGGCGGCGCTCTTCGAGCGGCAGAAGACCGGGCGCGGACGCCACGTCGAGATGGCGCTCTTCGACTGCGGACTGATGATCACCGCGTACTACGGACTCGAAGCGCTGATCCTGGGCGGCGACCCGCCGCGCTACGGCAACGCGCATCCGTCGATCGTCCCCTACGGCGTGTTCGATGCCGCCGACGGTCCGCTCGTCGTCACGGTCGGCAACAACGCGCAGTTCGCGCGCTTTTGCCGCGACGTGATCGAGCGTCCCGACCTCGCCGACGACGAGCGTTTCCGCACGAACGTCGGCCGCGCGGCGAACCGGGACGTGCTCGCACCGGAAATCGATCGCGAGATCGCGCGGCGCGAGCGCGCGCTTTTGCTCGCGCGTCTGACGAAAGCCGGCATTCCGTGCGGCGAAGTGCTCGGCCTGCACGAGGCGCTCACCTCGAAGCGCGCCGCCGACGCCGGTATGGTCACGCGCCAGCCGCATCCGGAAGCGGGCAGCACGCCGGTGCTCGCGCCGCCTTATCGGTTCGACGGCGCGCGCCTGCCGGTGCGCCGCCCGCCGCCGACGCTCGGCGAAGGCACGACGGAGGTTTTGCAGTCGCTGCTCGGTTTGTCGGAGGAACGGATCGCGCGGCTTAAGAAAGACGGCGTCGTATAGCCGTCATATCGACGAAACATGCCTTTTCGCGTGGGCATCGAACTCGGACCGCAATATATTCGGCTATATTACGGTTCTCGATTTCAATGCCACTTTGAGGAGGTGTTCGTGAAGGCTCGATTTTTCCGCGCGTTGGTTGTCGCCGTGTCCGCCCTTGCGTCGAGCGCAGGCTTTGCCGGCGAGGTGCAGGTCGCCGTGGCGGCCAACTTCACGGCGCCCGTGCAGGCAATCGCAGCCGACTTCGAAAAGGACACCGGCAACAAGGTGGTCGCGTCGTTCGGCGCGACCGGCCAGTTCTACGCGCAGATCAAGAACGGCGCGCCCTTCGAAGTCTTCCTCGCCGCCGACGATTCCACGCCCGCCAAGCTCGAAACCGAAGGCATGACGGTGCCGGGCAGCCGCTTCACGTATGCGACGGGCGCGCTTGCGCTCTGGTCGGCGAAAGAAGGCTATGTCGATTCGAACGGCGACGTGCTGAAGAAAAACGAATTCACGCACCTCGCGATCGCGAACCCCAAAACCGCGCCCTACGGCCTCGCCGCGACGCAGGCGCTCGACAAGCTCGGACTCGCGCAGGCGGTGGCATCGAAGATCGTCGAAGGGCAGAACATCTCGCAGGCGCAGCAGTTCATCGCGACGGGCAACGCCGAACTCGGCTTCGTCGCGCTGTCGCAGATCTACAAGAACGGCAAGATCACGAGCGGATCGGCGTGGATCGTGCCGGCTTCGCTGCATGAGCCGATCAAGCAGGACGCCGTGATCCTGAACAAGGGGAAGGACAATCCGGTCGCGAAGCAATTCATCGACTATCTGAAGGGGCCGAAGGCCGCCGCCGTCATCAAGTCCTACGGCTACCAGCTGTAATCTCAGCACCATGCCGCTCACCGCTGCCGACTTCGAAGCGATCTGGCTCACGGTCCAGCTCGCCTCGCTCGCGACGCTGATGCTGCTGATCGTCGGCACGCCGCTCGCGTGGTGGCTCGCGCGCACGCGCTCTCGCCTCAAGGGCCCGGTCGGCGCGATCGTCGCGCTGCCGCTCGTGCTGCCGCCGACCGTCATCGGCTTCTATCTGCTCGTCGCGATGGGGCCGAACGGCCATGTCGGGCAATTGACGCAATCGCTCGGCTGGGGTCTTTTGCCGTTCACGTTCGCGGGGCTCGTCGTCGGCTCGGTGCTTTATTCGATGCCGTTCGTCGTGCAACCGTTGCAGAACGCGTTCGAAGCCATCGGCGAGCGTCCGCTCGAAGCCGCCGCGACGCTCCGCGCGAGCCCTTGGGACTGCTTCTTCTCGGTGGTGCTGCCGCTCGCGCGCCCGGGCATCGTGACGGCGACGATTCTCGGTTTCGCGCACACGGTCGGCGAGTTCGGCGTCGTGCTGATGATCGGCGGCAATATTCCGGGACGCACGCGCGTGGTGTCGGTGCAGATTTTCGATCACGTCGAGGCGCTCGAATACGCGCAGGCGCACTGGCTCGCGGGCGGCATGGTCGTGTTCTCGTTTCTCGTGCTTCTCGCGCTTTATTCGACCCGGCGCACGCCTTCCGCTTATGTCTGACGCTTCTCTCTTCACGCGAACCAGCGCCGCCGCCCGCGCCCGTGATGCCGCCGAACCCGGCATCGAGGCGCGCTTTCTGGTCGAACAGGGCGGCTTCACGCTCGACGTCGACCTGCGTCTGCCCGGACGCGGCGTCACGGCGCTCTTCGGCCATTCGGGCTCCGGGAAGACGACGGTGCTGCGCTGCCTCGCCGGCCTGACGCGGCCGGCGCGCGGACGTCTGTGCGTCAACGGCGAAACGTGGCTCGACACCGCGAAAGGCATCGTCCTGCCGACGCACAAGCGTCCGCTCGGCTACGTCTTCCAGGAGGCGAGCCTGTTCCCGCACCTGACCGTCGAGCGCAATCTGCGCTACGGCATGAGCCGCGTGCCCGCGACGGCGCGCCGCGTCGACCTCGCGCAGGCCGCCGAGTTGCTCGGGATCGGCCATCTGCTCGATCGCATGCCGGCGGGTCTGTCGGGCGGCGAGAAGCAGCGCGTCGGGATCGCGCGTGCGCTGCTCACGAGTCCGCGTCTCTTGTTGCTCGACGAGCCGCTCGCGTCGCTCGACCAGAAGCGCAAGCTCGAAATCCTGCCGTATCTCGAACGGCTGCACGACGAGCTCGACACCCCGATCCTCTACGTCAGCCACGCGCCCGAGGAAGTGGCGCGGCTCGCCGACCATCTCGTGCTGCTGGAGAACGGCCGCGCGCTCGCGAGCGGCCCGATCGCGGAAACGCTCGCGCGCCTCGACCTGCCGATCACGATGGCCGACGACGCGTCGGTCGTGATCGAAGGCGTAGTCGGCGCTCACGATGCAACCTACGGGCTCCTGACGCTCGATTTGCCGGGCGCGGGCGCGTCGCTGCGGGTCGTGCATGCGGCGTTGCCGGCGGGCCGGCCGATGCGCATCGTCGTCCGGGCGCGCGACGTGAGCCTCGCGTCGAGCGCGGCGAGCGACACGAGCGTGCTCAACGTGCTGCCTGCGACCGTCGTCGCGATGGAAGCGGCCGCGGACCCCGCGCAGATGACGGTGCGGCTCGACATCGACGGCACGCCGCTCCTCTCGCGCATCACGCGCTATTCGTCGGATCACCTCGGTTTGCACGTCGGCGCGCGGGTGTGGGCGCAGGTCAAGGCGGTGTCGCTGCTGGCCTGATTCGCGTGCGGACAATCGCGCTTCACCATCCTTGCAATTCCTCTCCCGCGTAACGCGCCGAAAAAATCGCGCGGGCGCCTGTCATTGAATTTCAGGCGCAATCGGCATAGCGTTGCAGCATGCGGTGCTCGCCGCTGGCCGTTCTCCCGTAAGTGCATAAATGCTCCACTTCGAGGCTGACGGCGCAACACGCCGAACGAGGAGATCGCCGTGCCATCCCTGAGAATTTTCGCCGCGCTGCCGGTTCTGGCCGTCGCGTTCGCCTGCGGATCGGCGAATGCGGGCGGACATGTCGGCGTATTCATCGGCGGGCCGCTTTTCTATCCGGTCGCGCCCGTTCCGTACTATTACTATCCGCCGCCGCCCGTCGTCGCGGTGCCGGCCGCGCCGCAAGCCTATGTCGAACAGGGGCAGCCGGTCGCGGGTTCCGCGCAGTCGAGCGGGTCCTGGTACTACTGCGACGCATCCCGCGCCTATTACCCCTACGTAAAACAGTGCCCCGGCGGATGGCGCGAAGTCGCGCCGCAACCCGCCCCTTCCAATTGACGCATCGCGTGCATCGCCCCGGCAACATGAACCGTTCAACCATCGCACTACTCGCCACGCTGACGTGCGTCAGCGCGTGCACTGTCCTGCCGACGACGCCAAGCGTCATGGCGCTCCCCGGCACCGGCAAGACCTTCGACCAGTTCCGCGCCGACGACGGCGCGTGCCGCCAGTTCGCGTACATGCAGGTGGGCGGCGTAACCGCCGACCAGGCGGCGACGACTAGCGCCGTCGGCAGCGCGGCGGTCGGCACTGCGCTCGGCGCGGCGGCCGGGGCGGCGTTCAATGGCGGCGCGGGCGCGGCGGTCGGCGCGGGGGCGGGTTTGCTCGCGGGGAGCCTCGTCGGTTTCGGCAACGCTCAGGGCGCGGGATACGAAGTGCAGCGGCGCTACGACTACGCGTACCTGCAATGCATGTATGCAGCCGGAGACCGTGTGCCGGTCAGCGGGCGGTTGATCTCGACGCCGGGCGCCCGTGCGTATGCGCCGCCTCCGCCGCCACCGCCGCCGGGAATGCCGCCGCCTCCGCCGCCTTCGAGCTGACGGGCGCGTTCGGCGTCGGCGCTCGGTTTCCGATCGCGCGCGATCGCGTGCGCGCGGCGGTTCGCCCGCCTCAGCGCCTGCCGCGCCACGCGTCGTTCGACGCCCGCGTCCTCGGGGCGCCCACGAAATCCGGCGCGACTACAAGCCCGACCACCCAGCCCAGATAGAACCGGAAGTCGATCCAGTACTCGCTCAGGTCGTAGATTTCGAAGCGCTGTATGTGCGCGAGCGACAGTCCCGCCTGCACCACCCCCGTCACGACGAGCCACGCGATCGCCGTCACCGCCGTCACGCGCGCGCAGCGCCGGAACGTGTGGTGATCCCAGCTCCCGCGCACCGCGAACATGCCCGCGACGAGAATGAGGATGCCCGGCAACGCGCTCGTCACGATGACGAGCATCCCCCACTCGAACACGATGCCGGACACCACGGCCACCAGCGCCGCCACGAGCGCGACGCTCCACGCGATCCACGGCCGCGCGCGCGCCGAGAGCCACGCGACCGTGATCGCGAAGGGCGTCGCGGCCCATTCGAGCGCTTGCGAGATCGCGTTCGTCAGGTTCACCGCGGCCTGCTCGTTGGTATGGTTCGCCGCGATCGAAACGGTGATCGCCTCGTGCACGCAGACGGCCGCCACCGCGAAGCCGATCGCCGTGCAGGCGGCGAACGCCGGGCTCTTGCTCGCGTGCGCGGGCGTGAGGCTCAGGGTGCGCAGCCGCTCGATCAGCGGTTCGACGAAAAACGCGAGAATCAGGCCGATGAGGAGCGCCGCGGCGGCATCGCGCAGCGTGAAGTGGCCGAAGACCGACAACATTCCCTGCCAGATGAACTCCGGCGCGGCCGAGCAGACCGCAACCCAGAGCGCGAAGAAGAACCCGTTCGATACTCGGCTGAGCGACAAGGCGGATCTCCAGGCAGGTGAACAAGCCGTTAGCGCATCAAGACGTCATCAAGTCGATGGAACCCGCGGCGGCGACGCGGCGACCACCGCCGCTTCGAGCGCACGGGCCACGCGCGCGCGAAGGTCCGCATCGTCGGAAGTGCCTTGGCGCCCGAGCGCGTCCGCGACGCTCACCACCTTGTCGGCTTCGTAGTGCCGGCCGCTGCCGATCAGCGATTCGAAGTCGTTGGCGCGCCGGTTGATTTCGAGCGGATCGGCATCGACAAGCAATACGGCGTGAGCCAGCACCGCGTAAAGCGGCTCGTCGCGCGTGCCCGCGGCCTGCGGCACGCGCCGCCAGTATTGCGCAGTGCCGGCGATCTTGCGCGCATCGCCGGCGGGCCCCCATGCGAGGTTGAAGCGGCCGTCGCAAAAGGAGCCTTCCACTTCCCGCCAGTTCGTCTCGATGCCGAGCCCGTGCAGCGCGCCGGCCAGAATCGCGCAGAGATGCAGGTAGACGGCGTCGGCCATCGTGCCGATCGTGCCCGCGAGCGGATACGCGAGGCTCAGGTTCAGGATGCCCGGCCCCTGCGGCACCAGTCCGCCGCCCGACAGGCGCAGCCATACCGGACAGCCACGCTGCGCGAAGGCGTCGCGGGCCGCGTCGAGCGTGGCGTAGCGCTGATAGCTGCGCGGCACGACGAGCGAAACCGGCGCCTCCCACAGATGCGCCACCGCGCGTCCCGCAGCCGCATGCGCAAGCAGCGCTTCTTCGGCGTCGAGCGGATTGCCGGAAGTGGCGGCGGGTTTGACGATTTCGAAGGGCATCGGTCGGACGAAAAGCGCGGCGAATGAACGAGATGCGAAATGGCGAAGGGGCGAGCGGCCTGGGCCGCTCGCCCGATACATCGAACATGGTAACGAAGAACCGCGCGATGCGGCCGTGGTCTTTGCGCGCCGGCGCACGACGGCCGGCCAAAGAAAAGCGACGGACACGGCGGCGTGCCGTGTCCGTCCGTTCAGCGCGATCAGCCCGCCAGATGCTGTTTCAGCAGCGCATTGACGTCGTTGGCTTTTTCCATCTGGCTCATGTGACCGGCGTCGTCGAAGACCTTGACGGTCGCGCCCGCCGGCGCGTTCCCGGCGTGCGCGGCGGGAATGATCCGGTCCTGCCCGCCCCACACGACGAGCACCCGCTTGCCCGTTGCCGCGAGCTTCGCGCCGGGCTGCTCGCCCTGCCTGCCGTTCGCGAAAAGACTGGCGCCGAGCGCCCCCAGCGCTTCGCTGACGCCGTCGAGCCGCTTGTACTTCAGCAGGTCGTCGAGCATCTGGCGGCTGACGAGCCCCGGATCGGCGAAGAGCAGTTCGACCACCGGTTTCAGGTCGCGCCGTGACTGCGCGCTGACGAAGCCCTCGGTATAGGCGTTGTTGACCTCCTCGCCCAGCCCCGCGGGCGAGATCAGCGCGACGGACAGCACGCGCGCGGGCGCGTCGACGGCCATCTGCGCGGCGACCCCGCCGCCCATCGAATGGCCGACGAGATGCGCCGTTTCGATGTCGAGCGTGTCCATGAAGCGCAACACGAACTGCGCGAGGTCTTCGAGCGTCGTGCCGGGCAGTTTGGGCGTCGACTGGCCGTGCGCGGGCAGATCGAGCGCGACGACCTTGTTCTTCTCGGCGATGGCGTCGAGATTGAACAGCCAGTTGTCGAGATCGCCACCGAAACCGTGGATGAAGAGCACGGTTTTGTCGCCCTCGCCGCGGCTCGCGTATCGCACGCGGATGCCATCGACTTCGACGAAGTGATACGCGGCGGCGGCTTCGTCGTCGGCGCCTTCTTCGTCGACGGGCGTCACGTAGCCCGCCACGTAGGCGTCGATGTCGGCGTCGCTCACTTCGGCGGGCGCGAGCACGCCGAGCAGCGCCTTCACCGGCAGCACTTCGCCCGCCTGCGCGACCTTGCGGCGCAACGTGCCCGCGTCGGGCGCCTCGACCGCGTTGGCGATCTTGTCGGTTTCCACGTCGAGAATCGGCAGGCCGACGCTGATCTGCGCCCCTTCGTCGACGAGCCACGCGTTCACCGTGCCTTCCTTCATCGAAAGGCCCCACTTCGGCATGACGATCGGAGTGATCTCGGCCATCAGTGTTTGCCTCCCTTCATCGTCTTGCGCGCGGCGTCCGCGATGTGCGCGGCGCTCGGGATGTACAGGTCTTCGAGCGTCGGCGAGAACGGCACCGGCGTATGCGGCGGCGCGACCATTTCGATGGCCGCCTTCAGCGCGCCGAACGCCTGCTGCGCGACCTGCGCCGAAATGTCGGTGGCGATATTGCAGCGCGGACTCGCTTCATCGACGACGACGAGCCGTCCCGTGTTCTCGACCGATTCCAGCACGGTGTCCATGTCGAGCGGCGAAAGCGTGCGCAAGTCCACGATTTCCGCTTCGATGCCTTCCTTCGCGAGCATCGCCGCCGCTTCGAGCGCGCGATGCACCATGAGGCCGTAAGTGACGATCGACACATCTTTGCCGTCGCGCACGATGTTCGCTTCGCCGAACGGAATCGCGTAGGAGCTTTCGGGCACTTCGCCTTCGAAACCGTACAGGTTCTTGTGCTCGCAGAAGATCACCGGATCGTTGTCGCGGATCGCCTGAATCAGGAGGCCTTTGGTGTCGTAAGGCGTGGAAGGACAGACGACCTTCAGCCCCGGAATGTGCGTGAAGAGCGGCGTGAGCATCTGGCTGTGCTGCGCGGCCGCGCGAAAGCCGGCGCCCACCATCGCGCGGATCACGACGGGCGTTTCGGCCTTGCCGCCGAACATGTAGCGGAACTTGGCGGCCTGATTGAAGATCTGGTCGAAGCAGACGCCCATGAAGTCGATGAACATCAGTTCCGCCACCGGCCGCATGCCGCACGCAGCCGCGCCGATCGCCGCGCCCACGTAGGCGGATTCGGAGAGCGGCGTGTCGAGCAGGCGGTCGCCGTGCTTGGCGTACAGTCCTTTCGTCACGCCGAGCACGCCGCCCCATGCGTCCTTTTCGCCGTCGGCGCCTGCTCCGCCGACGATATCCTCGCCGAGCACGATCACGCTCGGGTCGCGGGTCATTTCCTGATCGAGTGCTTCGTTGATCGCCATCTTCATGCTCAGTTTGCGGGCCATGATGGTTTCCTCTTTGCCGTGGGTTCAGTAGCTGACGTACACGTCGGTGAGCAGATCGGCGGCGCTCGGCTGCGGCGCATCCTTCGCTTCCTGCACCGCGCGCTCGATCAGCACGGCGACGTCACGGTCGATCGCATCGAGTTCCGCGCGCGTGATCACTTCCGCCTGCGTGACCGTGTGCGCGAACTTCTTCAGGCAATCCTTGTTCGAGCGGATATCGTCGAGTTCGCCGGGCGCGCGATAGGTCTGCGCGTCGCCTTCGAAGTGGCCGTAGAAGCGGATCATCTTGCATTCGAGCAGCGCCGGTCCGCCGCCTTCGCGCGCGCGCCGGATCACTTCGCCCGCTGCTTCGTGGACGGCGAAGAAGTCGGTGCCGTCGACCGTCACGCCGGGAATGCCGAAGCCCGCCGCGCGATCGACGTAGCTGTCCACCGCCGTGCCGTACTCGCGCGACGTCGATTCCGCGTAGCCGTTGTTCTCGATGACGAAGATCACCGGCAGGTTCCATACGGCCGCCAGGTTCAGGCTTTCGAGGAACGTGCCCTGGTTCGACGCGCCGTCGCCCGCGAACGTGATGCCGACTTCGCCCTTGCCGCGAAACTTGGCTGCGAGCGCCGCGCCGCAGATGAGCGGCGCACCCGCGCCGAGGATGCCGTTCGCGCCCATCATTCCCTTCGACAAGTCCGCGATGTGCATCGACCCGCCCTTGCCGTTGCACGAGCCGCCCTTCTTGCCGTAGATCTCCTTCATCATCGCGACGGGATCGACGCCCTTCGCGATGCAGTGGCCGTGTCCGCGATGCGTGCTCGCGATGCGGTCGCCGTCGTTCAGGTGATGCATGATGCCGACGCCGGCCGCTTCCTCGCCGGCATAGAGATGGACGAAACCGGGGATGTCGCCGCGACCGAAGTCCACGTGCAGGCGCTCCTCGAAATCGCGGATCGTGCGCATCTTCCGATAGACGCTCAGCAGCTCCTCCTTGCCGAGCGGCAGCGCGCCTGCGTCCTGCTGCGTTGAACCGACTGTCATGTCTGTCTCCTTCGTTGGAAGTGGTGGGGCACAAAAACGGTTACGACTGAACGCGCGCGAGCTGGCGCATCAGTCCGGCGCGCGCGGCATACCGCATGCACGCAGCGACGTCGATGCTCGCGAACGCGCCTTCGCGCAGCGTGACGGTGACTTCGTCGCTCGCGGAGAAGGCCAGCTCGCGTTCGCCGTCGAGCGCGACGATGCCGGAGCGCTGGCGCACGCGTTGCGCGACGCCATCGCGAAGACGCTGCCAGCTCGCGATCGGCACGGCGCACATCAGGCCGGGCGCGATCGGCGCGCAGAGATCGAATTCGCCTTCACCCGGCGCGGCGAGTTCGACGGCGAGGCCGCCCGGATCGTGGCGTCCGACGGGTTCGAGGAGTCCGGCGATCGCGGAGAGCCCGATCGCCTGCGGATCGGCGTAGGACACGTAGACGGCGGCGAGCGTGTCGATCTTCCACAACGCGCGGGCGCCGATGAAATGCTCGTGCGAGATGACGGCATCGACGAGCGCGATGTCGCGGCGCACGTTGCCGTGCGCGTCGCGGATTTCGATGTCGAGCCGCTTGTTGTGGACGAGCGCGTCGGTCGACGGGATGCGGCCCGCGGCATAGAGACCGGCGGCGAGTCCGGCAATGGTCGGCTCACGCATTTCGGGGAAGGCGTTGTTCGTGCCGGTCGAGAGGCCCGCGACCGGCACCGCGCCGCACTCGCGCACGACCGCGCGATGCGTGCCGTCGCCGCCGAGCACGACGATGGCCGCGACGCCCGCCTCGCGCATCAGTTGCGCGGCGCGGAAGGTATCGTCGACGCGGGCGGTCACGGGCATGTCGAGCCAGTCGACGGCGGCGAGCGCGGCGTCCGGACCCTGACGTCGCGACAGATGGCGTTCGAGCATGACCTTGAGGCCTTCGCGGTCGGGCATCATCATGACGCGCTCGATGCCGCACGCCGCCAGCGCGCTCAGGAGCCGCAGGACGATGTTGACGCGGTCGGCGAGTTGCAGGCTGCTCGCGTTCGCGATCACGCGACGAATGTCGCGCGCGGAAATCGGATTCGCGATGATGCCGACGAGCGGCGGCCGTAGCGGCGCGGGGTTGCGCATGCGTGTCTCCTGTCGACCAGAGTTGGCGCTGTCGATCAAAGTTGGCGCTGTCGATCAGAGTTGGCGCTGTCGATCAGAGTTGGCGCTTTAGCGCCTACTCTGATCCCATGCGCCTACTCTGATCCCATGCGCCTACTCTGATCCCATGCGCCTACTCTGGTCCCATGCAACTGGTTGCGGTTTTGTTTGCGGCTTTACAAGGCAAGGGGTATGCCAATCGCTTATCGGCGCTCAATGGCGGGAAAGTCGAGGGATTACCCGAAGAAATCGGGCTTGCTGAAGACGCCGCTGTGACAGGTGTCACAGCGGCAGGTGTATCGGGAGGAGTACAGGCGTAACGGCGTCAGTGCGATCCACCATCGCGCTGATTAGGCGAACGAATCCCGAACCGCGCCATGCGTCGATACAGCGTCATCCGGCTCACGCCGATCTGCCGCGCCACCGCGCTCAAGTTCCAGCTCGCCGCGCGCAAGTACTGCATCAGCAGCATGCCTTCGGGCGGCAGCAGGTGCGAATCGAACTCCGCCTCGGACGCCCTCAGCACGTTGACCGCCGGCAATGGCGGCGCCACTGGATCAGCGAAGTTCTCCGGCAGATCATCGACGCCGATATGCCCGTCCGAGCACACCGCGCGCGCATAGCGCAGCGCATTGCACAGTTCGCGCAGATTCCCCGGCCAACGATGCCGATGCAGCCTGTCGCGCGCCGATGGCGAAAGTGCGACCTTCCCGCCCGGCGCTTCTGCGAGAAGCTTCTGGATCAGCCAGTCGAGGTCGCTGCGCTCGCGCAGCGGCGGCAGCGTGAAGCGCGCACCGTTCAGCCGGTAGTAGAGGTCTTCGCGAAAACGTCCGCCGCTCACCAGTTCGTCGAGCGGATGATGCGTCGCGGAAATCACGCGAACGTCGACCGACACCGGCCGCGACGCGCCGATCGCCAGCACTTCGCCCTCCGCCAGCACCCGCAAGAGGCGCGACTGCAGTTCGCGCGGCATGTCGCCGATTTCGTCGAGGAAAAGCGTGCCGCCGTCGGCTTCCTGGATCAGCCCGCGCTTGCCCTTCGGCCCCGCGCCCGAAAAACTGTTCGGCAGATGGCCGAACAGTTCGCTCTCGATCAGCGTCTCCGGAATCGCCGCGCAGTTGACCGCGACGAACGGCCCGCCGCGTCGCGCGCTCGACTGATGCAGCGCCTTCGCGAAATATTCCTTGCCCGAGCCGGTCTCGCCGTTGATGAGCAGGTTGATCGGCGAATCGACGAGCTTCGCCGCGCGTTCCAGTTGACGGTCGAGCGCGGCATCGCCGCCCGAAAGCGCGGCGAGCGGTGGTGGAATCTTCGCGGCATGCGCAGCGGGCGCACCGCCCTTGGACGCCGCGCCCGGCTGCCAGAGCGGCGCGGGCGGCATCACACTTAAGTACAGGAGCGCGCCGCTCTTCGCGAGTGGGAGCGCGCGCAGTTCGCTCGGACGCGAGTAGACGAAGCGCCCGAGGTCGTCGAGCCGCGCGTCGAACAGCGTCTCGAACGCCGTGCCGATCAGCGAAGGCAGCGGTGCGTCGCGCAGGCCGTGCTCGGCCGCCAACATTTCGTGCGCGCGCCGGTTGTGCCCGACGACGCGTCCGCTCGCATCGAGCGCGATCAGGAAATCGGGATCGACATCGAGGAATTCCGGCGCCGCGTTCAGCTTGAGAATCCAGTCCTGACGGTGTGCGCGCAGGAAGTTGGCGTTCTCGATGTGGCTCGCGTAGATGCGCACCAGTTGCAGCGCGAGGCTCTGGCTGTCGCGCGCCTGCGGTGAGGTCAGCGCGGAAATGTCGAGGATCGCGGTCAGGCTGCCGAGCGAATCGAACAGCGGCGCGGCAGTGCAGGTGAGCGGAATGTGCGTGGCGTCGAAGTGATCGACCTGATGGACCGTCAGCGCCTGACCGGTCGCGAGCGCGGTGCCGACCGCGCAGGTGCCCGCGCCGTTCTCGCTCCATTGCGCGCCGAGATAGAGGCCGGCGCGGCGCAGGCTCGCGTCGGCGTTGGCGTCGCCGAGATAGTCGACGGTCACGCCTTGCGCGTCGGTCAGCAGCACGACGTAGCCGAGACCGGCCACCTGGCTGTACAGCGTCTGCAGGCCGTGGCGGGCGATGCGCGCGAAGTCGTCGATGCGCTGCTGGTGCTCGCGCAGCCGCGTCTGCGGCAGGATGCGCGCCTCCTGCATCCGCGACGGGTCGAGTCCGTACTGATGCACGCAGCGCCGCCACGACGATTCGATGATCGCCTCGTGCGTGCGCGCCGCGACCATCGGCGCATTGCGCGTCGTGGCTTCGACGACCGCCTCGATGTGCTTGCGTTGCCGCATGTCCATCGTGCTCTCCTTGGTGTCTCCTTTTCCGGCGCGGCGCGGGCGCTTCTGTCGAGCGCCTCGGTTGCCCGCATTCATCGTCCGGAACGGACTCCTACTGTATCCGAGTGCGCGAGACTTGGGGCTTACCGCACCGCAGCACGCGTTTAATTCATGCGAAAGCTTTCGCATGCGTAAAGCGCGCCAAGCCTTTGATAGACTCGGGTCATCGCCGATGCGTGCCTGATAACTGGAGACAACGATGACGAAGATCGCGTTCGAGGACTTCGAGCGGCAGGTGGTGCAACATCACCTGATCAAGGGGAACGTCTACGAGAACGGCGCCGCGCTTGTTGCGCGGGCGAACCAGTGGATCGCGGAGCACGGCATCGACGTGCTGAACGTCGAGAGCCTCTCGACGTTCGGCGCCGGCGACGACACCAGCGTCAGTCACTGGTATTCGGGCATCCGGGTCTGGTACAAGACGGAATAAGCACGCGCCTCATCCCCGGCCGACGAACGGCATCTTGGTCGCCATGACCGTGTGAAACAGCACGTTGGCTTCGAGCGGCAGATTTGCCATGTACAGCACCGACTGCCCGACGACGCGCACATCCATCATCGGCTCGGGCTTGATCTCGCCGTTCGCCTGCGGCACGCCCTTCTCCATGCGCTGCGACAGTTCCGTCTTCGCATTGCCGACGTCGATCTGGCCGACCGCGATGTCGTACTTGCGGCCGTCGAGCGAAGCCGTTTTCGTCAGTCCGGCGACGGCGTGCTTGGTCGCCGTGTAGGCGAGCGAATTCGGACGCGGTGCGTGCGCCGAAATCGAACCATTGTTGATGATGCGCCCGCCCATCGGGTCCTGCGCGCGCATCACGCGAAACGCGTTCTGGATGCAATAGAACATGCCGTTCAGATTGATGTCGACGACGCCCTTCCACTGCTCGGGCGTCCAGTCCTCGAACGGGCCGGGCGGGTTGCCGACGCCGGCGTTGTTGAACAGCAGATCGAGCCGGCCGAAGCGCTCGACCACGGAGGCGAACAGACGCGAGACCGCGTCCGGATCGGCGACATCGGTTGGAAACGCGACCGCGCGGTCTTCTGCGGCCGCTTCGGCGACGACCGCTTCGAGCGGTTCCGGCCGGCGCCCGACGAGCGCGACGCGCCAGCCGTCGCCGAGCAGCGCGAGCGCCGCCGCCCGGCCGATGCCGCTGCCCGCGCCCGTGACGATTGCGATGCGTGAGTTTTGTGGGTTCTTGTTGCTTGCGTCAGTCATTGCCGAAGTCTCCAGGGGTGCGCACCGTGGTGCCAAAGACCCGACATTACCAAACCCGAGCGCGCTTCACACGCAGATGACCTCTACCGCTTGCCGCAGAACACGGCCGTGAGCACGAGCGGCACCACCTGATGCACGACGGCGTCGCTGCCCGCCGCGCGCACGCGCTCCTCGACCGTCTCGGCCGGGCCCTGCACCACGACGCCATACGCCGACTCGGTCAACGGCTGACCGGTGCCCTGCTTGAACATCGCGTCGCCGCGCTCGTAGCCGAGCACCGCGTACACGCGATAGCCGAACGCGGTGAGGTCGCTGCCGCGCGTCGGCCGGAACGCATTGACGGAGTTTGCTTCGACGCGCATCGGCGTCGCTTCGATGAATTGCGCGCTGACGAGCGGTGCGATGAACGTGTGCGCGTTCGACTTGCAGTCGAGCGGACGATCAAGCGCGTGCCCGTAGGCGGCAACCGGGAAGGTCGCCACGACGAGCGCGCCCGCGAGGAAAGTGAGGCCCTGATTCATGGCGGCTATGCGTCGAACGTTTTCTGACGAAACGAGGCGTCAGGATCGATGCAATAAGCGCGCCAGTTTCCATCATCGAACAACGACGGAAACGGCGCCGGGACCTGGCGCGAGACTCGCCCGGACGGTTTGCCGATGACGCGAGCCGGGCGGGTATCTTCAGCTTCCCGCGTTTGCCGGCCCGACGTCTGTACGGCAAACCTCAGTCCCTTTTTGCAATGGCGTCGTAGCCGGATTGCACACGCCGCATGGCGCGCCGCTCACACGTCGTCAGCTCACGCGCTCACCGCGCCGGAACGTGGCTCGCGGCACCGGCAACGCACCCGCGGCGACCACCCGCACGAAGTCAGCGCGCAGTCCCGGTGCGATGGCGCCGCGGTCGGTCAGGCCCGCTGCGCGCGCGGGCACCGACGAAACCGTCGCGATCGCGCGCGGCAGCGTCCAGCCGGCCTTCTCGACGAGTTCGAACGCGCCGATCAGGAGAGATGACGGCACGTAATCCGACGACAGGATGTCGAGCAATCCTTCCTGCGCGAGCGAGAGCGCCGACACGTTGCCCGAATGCGAGCCGCCGCGCACGACGTTCGGCGCGCCCATGATCGTCGCGATGCCGTGCGCGTGCGCCGCTTGCGCCGCCGCGCGCGTGGTCGGAAATTCGGAGAGCACGATGCCGTCGCGCGCGGCTTCCTCGACGTGCTCAACGAGCGTGTCGTCATGGCTCGCGAGCGCCACGCCGAGCGACTTGCAACGCGAGACGATCTGCTCGCGATGCAGCGCGGCGAAGCGGCGCTGGTCGGCGGTGAGCGTTTCGACGACCTGGTTCGCGCGCTCGTCGGTCATCTTGCCGTTGCGCTCCTGATAGCGGCGCCACTGCACCGGATCGTGCCACTGTCGCTGTCCCGGCGTGTGATCCATCACCGACGCGAGTTGCAGGAGCGGATGCGCGCTCAACGAGTCGAAGATCTCGACGACATCGGGCGTCGCCACTTCGCAACGCAGATGCAGGAAGTGATCGGCGCGCAACAAGCCGCGCTGCGTGAAGCTGCCGATCGACCGCGCGCAATTCGTCTGGATGTCGCGCTCGCGCAGGCTGTCCTGGCGCGAGCCGATGCCGAGCGCATCGAAGACGGTCGTGATGCCCGCCGCCGCCACCTGCGCGTCGTGCACCAGAATGGCCGCTTCGTGATTCCACAGCACGCCGGGGCGCGGCGCGAGATGCTTTTCGATGTTGTCGGTGTGCAGCTCGACGAGTCCGGGCAGCAGGTAATCGCCGTTCCAGTCCTCCGCGTCGCGCGCCGACGTGCCGCCCGGCGCGACCTCCGCGATGCGGCCATCCTCGATGCGCACCACGCCGATGAATTCTTCGTCGCGCGTCACGATGCGCGCATTGCTGATCAGCATGTCTGAAAGACTCCGGTGTTGTATTCGACTTGCGCAGGCAGCGCTTCGAGCCTGACGGTTCGGGTCGCGACGCGCTCGCGCGTGTCCTCGTCGTGGAAGATGCCGACGATCGCCGCGCCCTTCTCCCGCGCCTCGACGATCAGGCCCGCGACCACGTCGCGGTTTTCCGCATCGAGTGAAGCGGTCGGTTCGTCGAGCAGCAAAAGCGGCTGCTCGGCGATCAGCCCGCGCGCGATATTCACGCGCTGCTGTTCGCCGCCGGAGAACGTCGCGGGCGCGAGCATCCAGAGCCGGCGGGGTACGTTGAGCCGTTCGAGCAGCGCGCACGCACGCGCGCGCGCCTCCTCTTCGCCGACACCGCGCGAGATCAGCGGCTCGCTCACCAGATCGAGCGACGACACGCGCGGGATCGCGCGCAAAAACTGGCTGACATAGCCCATCGTCGTCGTGCGCAGGCGGATCACGTCGTGCGGCGCGGCGTCCGTCAGCGAGACATGATGCGCGGGACGGCTGTCGTCGCGGATCGCGATGGAACCGCTCGTCGCGAGATAGTTGCCGTACATGCAGCGCAGCAGCGTGCTCTTGCCCGCGCCCGAAGGCCCGGCAAGCACGACGCACTCGCCGCGCGAGACGTCGAGCGATACGCCGTGCAACGCCGCGATGCGCACGCCGCCCTGCTGATGGAGCGTGAAGCGCTTGGTGATGTCGCGGGCGCGCAGCATCAGCGCCGTGTTTTCGGCGAAGGCGAGTTCGTGTGAGAAATCGGTATTGGCGTTCATTCGTCGCACCTCAGACGGGCAGCACGGACGCGACCAGCGTCTGCGTATAGGGATGTTGCGGATCGTCGAGCACTTGGTCCGTGAGGCCGCTCTCGACCACGCGGCCGTCCTTCATCACCATCAGCCGATGCGCGAGCAGACGCGCCACCCCGATATCGTGCGTCACGATCAGCGCGGCGAGATGCAGCTTGCTCGTGAGCGTGCGCAAGAGGTCGAGCAGACGCGCCTGCACGGAGACGTCGAGGCCGGCGGTCGGTTCGTCCATGAACACGAGGCGCGGACCGGTGACGAGATTGCGCGCGATCTGCAGGCGCTGCTGCATTCCGCCGGAGAACGCGGAAGGCAGTTCGTCGATGCGCGCGGCGTCGAGTTCGACGCGCGTCATCCAGTCCGATGCCGTCTCGCGCAACTTGCCGTAGTGGCGCGCGCCGATCGCCATCAGCGGTTCGCCGATGTTCGCGCCCGCCGACACGCCGTGACGCAGTCCATCGCGTGCGTTCTGATGCACGAAGCCCCATTCGGTGCGCGAGAGAAGCCGCCGCCGCGCTTCGGGCAGCGCGATCAGGTCGAGCGTTTCCGCGTCTTTGGTGCGATAGCGCAGCGTGCGCGCGTGCGATGGCGTGCGCAGCGCGAGTGCGTTGAGCAGCGTGGATTTACCCGAGCCCGATTCCCCGACGATGCACAGCACTTCGCCGGGATACAGATCGAGATCGATGTCGATGCAGCCGCCACGGCCGTCGTAGCGTTTGGTGAGGCCGCGTGCGGTGAGGAGCGGTGTCATGGCTTGCTCTCCACTTCATCGCGGCGGCCGTGGCAATAGTCGCTGTCGGAGCAGACGAACATGCGCTTGCCCGCATCGTCGACGATCATTTCATCGAGGAAGCTTTCACGCGAGCCGCACAGCGCGCATTCGTGATCCCAGTGCTGCACGCTGAACGGGTGATCTTCGAAATCGAGGCTCTTCACTTTCGTGTACGGCGGGATCGCGTAGATGCGTCGTTCGCGGCCCGCGCCGAACAGTTGCAAAGCGGGGTTCATGTGCATCTTCGGGTTGTCGAATTTGGGGATCGGCGAAGGCGATGTCAGATAGCGGTCGTTGACGAGCACGGGGTAATCGTAGGTCGTCGCGATGCTGCCGTGCTGCACGATATCCTCATAGTATTTCACGTTGATGAGACCGTAGTCGGCGAGCGAGTGCAGCTTGCGGCACTCCATCACGCGCGGTTCGAGCTTGTAGAGCGGCTCGGGCATCGGCACCTGATAAACGATGATCTGCGCGTCGGTGAGCGGCGTCTCGGGAATGCGGTGGCGCGTCTGCACGATGGTGGCATCGGCGGTGCGCGTGGTGGTCGCCACGCCTGCGGTGCGCGCGAAGAAGCGCCGGATGTTGACCGCGTTCGTCGTTTCGTCGGAGCCCTGGTCGATCACCTTGAGCGTATCGTCGCGGCCGATGATCGCGGATGTCACCTGCAACCCGCCCGTGCCCCAGCCGTAAGGCAGCGGCATTTCGCGCGACGCGAACGGCACCTGGTAGCCGGGCACCGCGACCGCCTTCAAAAGCGAGCGCCGGATCATGCGCTTGGTCTGCTCGTCGAGGTAGGCGAAGTTATAGCCTTCGGCCAGTTCGTTCTGGCGCGCGTTCATGCTGCCTTCTCCTCATGTTTGCTGTGTTCCGAGCGCAGGCGCCGCAGCAACTCCAGCTCCGACTGGAAATCGACATAGTGCGGCAACTTCAGATGCTGCACGAAACCCGACGCTTCGACGTTGTCGCTGTGATACAGCACGAATTCCGGGTCCTGCGTCGGCGATCCGACCGTCTCGCCGAGTTCCTCCGCACGCAGCGCGCGGTCGACGAGCGCCATCGCCATCGCTTTTCGCTCCGAGTGGCCGAACGCGAGCCCGTAGCCTTGCGTGAACGTCGGCGGCACGTCGCCGCTGCCCGCGAACTGGTTGATCATCTGGCACTCGGTCACTTCGATATCGCCGATGTCGACCGCGAAGCCGAGTTCGTCGATGTCAATCTCCACCGCGACTTCGCCGTTGCGAATCTCCCCCGCGAACGGATGGCTGTGCGCATAGCCGCGCTGCGTCGCATAGCCGATCGCGAGCAGGAAGCCCTCATCGGCGCGCGCGAGATTCTGCAGGCGAGTCGTGCGATCGACGGGGAACGTCAGCGGTTCGCGCGAGAGATCGCCGGGTTCGGCTGCATCGGGCGACGGCGCTTCCTGCTCGATCAGGCCTTCCTTGTCGAGCATCGCGAGCACGCGCGGCATGGGCTCTGCCTGTATCTGAACCGCAGCGGCCGGCTCGGTGCGGGACGTATCGGCGCCTTGCGCGAGCAGCGTGAAGTCGAGCAGACGCTGCGTGTAATCGTAAGTGCCGCCGAGCATCTGGCCGCCGGGAATGTCCTTGAACGCAGCGGAAATCCGCCGCTCGATGGACATCGCCTCGGTATCCAGCGGCAGCGTGTAGCCGAAACGCGGCAGCGTCGTGCGATAGGCGCGCAACAGGAAGATCGCTTCGACCAGATCGCCCGCGGCCTGCTTGATCGCGAGCGCGGCGAGTTCTTCGTCGTAGACCGAGCCTTCGCTCATCACGCGCGCGACGGCGAGGCGCAACTGCTCGCGAATCTGCGCGACTGAGAGTTCGGGCACCGACGGTTCGCCGCGACGCTTCGAGGCGAGCAAGTCCCACGAGCGCTCGATGGCCCGTTCTCCGCCTTTGACAGCGACGTACATCAGTCCACCTCCACGTGAGTCGTGCGCGGCAATCCGACGAGCGATCCGCCGGCGGCGAAGTAGCAATCGATGCCGCACGGAAAGAGCGCTGCGAGCGCGGCGCGTTCGTGCCAGAAGCGCGGCGGCAGGCCGTCGATGGCGACCGTGCGCGCTTCGCGGATACCCGGGCCGCGCCACGTGAGCGGCCTGCCTGCGTCGAGCGAATCGACCTGGATGAAGAGCGTCGCCGCGCTTTCCGGCGACTCCGGTTCACCGGCCGCGAAGGAATCGAGCGACGGCATCGTGCGTGCGTCGTTCAGGTAAGCGAAGACCGCCTGCGCGCGATCGGCGGTCAGCGGCGCGCCGGTGTGAAAGCGCACGGCATCGCCAAGCGCGCGGTCGTCGTCGTGCAGATACACGGGCGTCGAATAATCGGCGAGTGCGAGCAACGACGCGAACACCGCCCGCTGAACGCGGGCGCGCGACGCGTTTTCTCCGAGCGCCGCGTCGATCGACACGATGCTGCCCGGCCGCGCAAGCGCGTCGAGCAGCGCGCGAAAGACCGCCTGCGAATCGTGCACGACGTCGCGAAAGCCCGGCAACAGCGACGCCATGTCGATGCTCATGCGATCCGTTCGATCCGTTCGATTCGTCCCATTGACTGCGTGCATCAGTCTCCCCTCACCATCGTGAAAAATTCGACCTTCGTGCGGGCGGCCTGCGCCTCCTTGTCAGCACGGCGTTCGGCGACGCGCGCCGCAAGCGGTGCGATCACGCGCTCACGCAGACGCGCCTCCAAGGCGGGCACCTGCAACAGCGCGTCGACGAGCGCGGCGAGTGTCGCGCGTTCCTTGTCCCGTCCCATGTGCACCGCGAAGCCAACCGGCGCGCTGCCGTCTTCCATGCGCAGACGCAGCGTCGCGCGCGTCACCGTGACTTCGCCGAGATTGAACGCATCGCCCGTTCCGCCGATGCGCCCGCGCACCATCGCGAGCCCGATCTCCGGCGCGCGCAACCAGTCGAACGCGGGCGGCGCCGCTTCGAGCGCGGCATCGAGCGCGTCCTTCAACTGCTCGCGCGGCGCGCGCGCCAGCACCGCCATCCATTCGCGCCGCTCCATTCGGCCAGCCGCGTGCGGCGGCTGTGCAGACGTTTTCATCGCTTTCCTCGTCGTGGGTGACGCTGGTTCAACATGCGTTCGAATTCGTTTACCATACCCTTTGTTTCATCTGGTCGTCTAGACGTTTCCACATGCGGATAGGTAGATCATCCGACATGCGCCCGTTTCATATTTTCATCACGGGTGGCGCACTACAATGTGCAAGACGTTATTCAAACCGAGAGGAATGACACCCACATGACATCCAACGAAAACGCGGCGCCAGGGACAGGGGTCGAGCGCGGCGCGGGCGTCGCCGTCTGGCGCCAGATCGAGCAGATACTCTCGGCGGAAATCGCGGCGCACGGCTTCGGCGACGAAGGCCGCCTGCCGAGCGAGGCGGAACTCGCGCGGCGTTTCGACGTGAACCGTCATACCGTGCGCCGCGCGATGCTGCGGCTCGCGGCGACGGGCCTCGTCAGCGTCGAGCAAGGGCGCGGCACGTTCGTGCAGCCCGGTGCGATCGACTACCGGATCGGCAAGCGCACGCGCTTCACCGAAAACCTGCAACAGCAGCATCATACGAGCGCGGGCGTCGTGCTATCCGCCGACAAAACCAAGGCCGATCCGACGGTCGCCAAGGCGCTCAACATCCTCACGGGCGCGCTCGTCTATCAGATCGAGTCGCGCCACGATTCCGACGGCGTGCCGATCACCTATGCGCGCAACTGGTATCCGGCCGCGCGCTTCGCCGACCTGCCCGCGACGATCGAATCCACAGGCGGCATCACGGCGGCGCTGGCGGAATACGGCGTCGTCGACTACACGCGCAAGTGGAGCCGCATCGGCAGCGTGCTGCCTTCGTCGGAGGTCGCGCGGCGTTTGCAGATCAATCGCCAGCAGCCGGTGATGTGGGTCGAGAACGTCGACGTCGACGAAACCGGCGTGCCGATCAAATACGGCATCACCCATTTCGCCGCCGACCGCGTGCAACTGATGGTCGAGCACGACGCATGAGCGAGGTCGCCCGGCTCGCCGTCGTGGGCCCCAACGCGCGCATCGCGCTCTATTACGCGCCGCCTGCGAACTCGCCCTGGTGGCGCGCGGGCTGCGAGTGGCTCGGGCGCGATCCGGAGAACGCGCGCGTGTTCCATCCGCCGGCGCCGCCCGAACTCGCGGCGCTCGGCCTCGACGTGCGCGGCCTGACCCGCGCGCCGCGTCGCTACGGCTGGCACGCGACGCTCGTCGCGCCCTTCCGGTGCGCCGAAGGCGCGACGCCGCTCGACGTGCTCGCGGCCGCGCGCGAATGGGCGAGCCGCATCGAGCCATTTTCGATGACGGTCGCGCCTGCCGAAATGGGCCGCTTCGTCGCGCTGCGTCCTTCGGCCACGCACGATGACCAGGCCGTGCGCGACATCGCCGCCAGCGCGCTTCACGCGCTTCGTCCGTTACGGGCGATGCCGTCCGAGGCCGAGCGCGAACGCCGCATCGTCGAGGGCATGAGCGCGCAGCAGATCGCCATGCTGCGCGAATGGGGCTACCCGTATGTGCTCGACGAATATCGCTTTCACATGACGCTATCCGATTCCCTCGACGACGCCCGCGCGCGGCAAGCCATCGCGTCGCACTGGACGGAGCGCGTCGAAACTCTCGGCGCGCTGCCGCTGCATGGCGCCGCGCTCTTCGCAGAACCGCAACCGGGCGCGCCCTTCATGTTATGGCAGCGCCTTCCCTTCGACACTTCACAGGACCCGGCATGAGCCAAGCAAACGGCGCGCGGTTGATCTACGTGATGGGCCCGTCGGGCGCGGGCAAGGACTCGCTGCTCGGCTTCGCACGCGAGCGCATCGGCGCACGCGTGATGTTTTCGCATCGATACATCACGCGCCCGGTATCGGATGGCGAAAATCACATCGCCCTCACGCCCGACGAATTCGCCATGCGCCTTGCGCGCGGACTGTTCGCGTTGCATTGGGAAAGCCACGGGTTGCGCTACGGCGTGGGCATCGAAATCGACCTGTGGCTCGAACGCGGCATGCCGGTGGTCGTGAACGGCTCGCGTCAGCATGCCCACGCGGCGCTCGCGCGTTATCCGGGCGCGCAGTTCGTGCAGATCGACGCGAGTCCTTCCGTGCTTGCCGCGCGGCTCGCCCGGCGCGGACGCGAGGACGCGCGCCAGATCGAGGCGCGGCTCGCGAGACGCCCTTCCCTCGTGCTGCCCGACGCAGCGCATTTCATCACGATCGACAACTCGGGCCTGCTCGCGGACGCGGGTCGCCGGCTGCTGGAGACGATCGGCGCGGCGCAATGAACGCCGCCCTTCGCCGCGTCAGATGACGCGCTCCCGCACCCACGCGGAGCCGAGATCGATCAGCGAGACGATGACGATCACCATCAGCATCACGGCCGCGGTCTGCGCGTAGTTGAACGAGCGGATCGCCTCGTACAGCACCACGCCGATGCCGCCCGCGCCCACCATGCCCACCACCATCGCCGAGCGCACGTTCGATTCGAAGCGATACAGCGCGAAAGAAATCCACAGCGGCATGACTTGCGGCAGCACGCCGTAGACGATCTCATCGAGACTGCTCGCGCCGGTCGCGCGCACGCCTTCGGCGGGCCGGGCGTCGATGGCTTCGACCGCTTCGGCGAAGAGTTTCGCGAGCACGCCGGTCGTGTGGACCCACAGCGCGAGCACGCCGGCGAACGGCCCGAGCCCGACCGCGACGATGAAGAGCATCGCGAACACCATCTCGTTGATCGCGCGGCACGCGTCCATCATGCGGCGCACGGGCTGCGCGATCCACACGGGCGCGATGTTCTGCGCCGAAAGCAGCCCGCAGGGCACGGCGCACACGAGCGCGAGCGCCGTGCCCCAGATGGCGACCGCGAGCGTCACGATCATCTCGTGCAGGTACACGCGCCATTCGGTGAAGTCGGGCGGGAAGAAGTCGCGGCCGAAGCGCACCATGTTGCCGGTATCGCGTAGCAGATCGAGCGGGCGCATGTCCGCGCTTTGCCACGACAGGCCGAGCACCGCAACGAGCGCGATCCAGCCGAGCATCGACGCCCAGCTTCGCTTGCCTGCGCCAGCCGCTGACGGATTCCCTAGCCGCGATGCATCGACGGGATTCATCACTTGGCCGCCACGATGTCGAGTTCGGAGAGCTTCCGGTCGAGCGCCGCGAGTTGCGCCTTTTTATCGGCGTCGGACATGCGCGCGTCGTTCTGCACCTGCTCCTTCTTCTGGAACAGCGCCATCTGACGAATCGGCACGAGCTGCGCATCCGACGAGTCGGCGAAGCCCGAATAGCCCGAGATCGCATGCATGATCGCCTGCTCGCGCGGGTCCTTCTCGGCGTAATGATCGAAGAAGCTGCGCAGCTTGTCCTTGGTCGACTGCGGCAAGTCGCGGCGCCACACGAGCGGGTCCGAAGGAATCAGCGGCGACTTCCACAGCACGCGCACTTCCTTGTACCGGTCCGGGTGCTGCGCCTTAAGCGTGTCGAGCATGTCGGTATTGTTGGTCGCGACATCGATCTTGTCGTTGACCACCGCGAGCATGTTCGCTTCATGGCTCGACGGCAGCACGCTCTTGAACGATGTCTTCGCGGACAGCCCGTTCTTCGCCAGCAGGTAGTACGACGGGACGAGCGTGCCTGACGTCGAGTTCGGATCGCCGAAACCGAGATTGATGTCGCGGCTGTTTTTCAGCACCTGATCGACGCTCTTCCACTTGCTGTTCACGTTCGTGATCAGGAGCGAATAGTAGCCTGCCTCGCCGCTCTTGTACTTCACCTTCGCGAATACTTCGCCATCCGAACGATCGACGGCTTCAATCGCCGACGCGTTGCCGAAGAAGCCGATCTGTACCTTGTTGAAGCGCATCGCTTCGATGATGCCCGCGTAGTCGGTCGCGAAGAACGCCTTGACGTCGAGTCCGGTCTGCTTGTTGAGGTCGTCGATGAGCGGTTGCCAGCGTTGCTTGAGCGCCGACGAGGAATCCGTGGAGATGATGCCGAAGTTGAGCGTCTCGGCGTAGGCGGCATGCGAGACGAACGAAGCGGCAAGCGCCGCGCCGGCGAGGAAATGGCGGAACGTTTTCATGGGATGAGGTCCTGTGAGAAGGCGGAAATCGAATCAGGAACTGGCGGCCGAGGCCGCCGAGGCGAACGCGGCGGAATGCGCGGACGCCTCATGGCTGCGCGATTGAACGCGCTCCGCGCGGCGCGCGCTTTCCCAGGCGGCGTCGCGCGCGGCGGCTTCGGCATCGGTCAGCAGTTCGTCCGCCGCCGCGCCGTACAAATCGCGCAAGACGGCCGGCGTCAGATGCTCGGTCGGGCCGTCGAAGACGACACGGCCGTCGCGCAACGCAACCGTGCGCGCGCAATACTTCATCGCGACATCGATCTGATGCAGCGACACGACGACCGTCAGCCCGTGGTCCTCGTTGAGCGAGCGCAGCAGGTCCATCACGCGACGCGACGACTCGGGATCGAGCGACGCGATCGGCTCGTCGGCGAGCACGATGCGCGCGCGTTGAACCAGCGCCCGCGCCAGCGCGGCGCGTTGCTGCTGGCCGCCCGAGAGCGTGCTCGCGCGCTCGTTCGCGTGCTCGCCGATCCCCATCGCCGCAAGCGACTGCATCGCGAGTTCGCGTTCGACCGCCGGAAAGCGCCCGGTGAGACGCCGCCACAGCGGCACGCGCGAGAGCGCGCCGATCAGCACGTTGGTCCGCACGCTGAGCCGCCCGACGAGATTGAACTGCTGGAACACGAACGCGACGTCGCGCCGGATGCGTCGCACTTCGCGCACGATCCGGCCGTTCTGCTGGATCGGCCGCCCGAGGAGCGTGATGTGCGACGGCTCGAGATCGGGCGCGGTAAAGCCCGCGATATGGCGCAGCAGCGTCGACTTGCCCGAGCCCGATGCGCCGATCAGCGCGACCATTTCGCCCACGCCCACTTTCAGGTCGATGGCGTCGAGTGCCTTGCGGCCATTGCCGAACGTCTTCGAAAGACGCTCGATGCGAATTGCATCCATGATTTCCTCGAAATGGCGTCTAAACGCGTTGAAACTTCGGGAGATTCTAGGAACGCAAGATGACGTGCCGGTGACGCTGGCGAGACGTCTAGATGAATACATGTGTCGCGCACGGCGAACGCGCGAAAAGACAAGCGCGGCCGGAGTGTTTATATTGGACGACCTTGCGGCACGCACGACATGCCGCACGCCCTTCATAGCCCGAGGACCCGATGAACGATCTTTCCGACTTTCTTGTCACGAAGAAGTGGCCTGCCCTGCAACCCGAGGTTCTCCAGCTCTATTCGCTGCCGACGCCGAACGGCGTCAAGGTATCGGCGATGCTTGAAGAAACTGGCCTGCCCTACGAGCCGCATCTGGTGCGCTTCGACGCGAACGATCAGATGACGCCCGAGTTTTTGTCGGTGAGCCCGAACAACAAGATTCCTGCGATCCTCGATCCCGATGGCCCCGACGGCAAGCCGCTGGCGCTCTTCGAATCGGGCGCGATCCTGATCTATCTCGCCGACAAGACCGGCCAGTTCATGCCGCAGGAGGTCGCGCGCCGCTACGAGACGATCCAGTGGCTGATGTTCCAGATGGGCGGCATCGGCCCGATGTTCGGGCAGGTCGGCTTCTTTCACAAGTTCGCCGGCAAGGACTACGAGGACAAGCGCCCGCGCGACCGCTACGTCGCGGAATCGAAGCGGCTGCTCAATGTGCTCGAACAGCGTCTCGTCGGCCGCGAGTGGATCATGGGCGACGACTACACCATCGCCGACATGGCCGTCTTTCCGTGGGTGCGCAATCTCGGCGGCTTCTATGAGGCGGGCGAACTGGTCGGCATCGCCGGGTTTCCGAACGTCACGCGCGTGCTCGACGCGTTTCTCGCGCGGCCGGCCGTCGTGCGGGCGCTCGATATTCCGACACGCAACTGAGCGCGTCGCGCGATGCGTTGAATCGCGTTGTCATCGTGAGAACACCGCTGTCGGGCGCGTCTATGGATGCGACGCTGCGCCTTCACATCGTGATCACTGAGCGCTCCCGCCCGATTTGCATCGTCGTGAATGGTGAGCCACCCACTGCGCGGCGCGGGCTTCCCCTTCTTGCGCACGAAGTCCGGCGTGAAGTGTTCGTGCACCTGTTTTGGCAAGGCCGGAAATGCGGCCTCGACCTCGGCATCGGTCAGAAACGTGCCGGTGTTGCGCACCTACCGATGTCGCGTTCGCGCTTGCGTCGCTCTTTTTGAATCGCTACCGTGGGTTGCATGGATGCATGCTTGTATCGAATCGCTTCGTCCGACACGCGGCTCCGCGTTGCTGCCAACCGATCGTTCGTGCGGCGAAACTTCTTTCGCATCAGTGCCTTGGCGAACTCTCAGGCAGGATATCCACAAGCTTGCCAACAGGAACTGTGGACAACATCCACGGTGATCGCGGTGCCCATTGGCGTTCATGTCGCTTGCGGTCACGCGGTTTGCTGGTACTTAGCCAGTTCGCCGGGCTTCGCGGCGCGCCCGCGCGAACTTGATCGGCAGGCGCCACTGCACTCTCGTAGCGGGGATGATCATGAAACCCTTTTCCCCTGATTCGCGGCATCACTGGTTCTGGTTCGCCGGTCTCTTCGCGCTCGTGTTCTCCGGGTTGGCGCAGGCGGAAGCCGCGTGCCCGAACTGGGTGGAAACGGCTTCCGGAAGCGCGTTCAACATCGCAGCGCTCATTTCCGACGCCGGATCAGCGAACGCCGCGCTCGATCGCGTGCGACGGGCGTTGTCGAAGGTGAACGCAGGCGGCGGATGCGCGATTTTCCGCGACCGTCCCGCTTGCGACGAAACCATGGCGCTCGCGAAAAAGGCGATCACGGCGCTCGAGTCATGCTCGACGCCCACGGTGTCGAGCAACGTCGACCGCAAAATGCTGGAATGACAGGACGTGCCGGTCCACCGCGCGCTTTTTAGCGCGCGACGAAAACGGGATTTGAATCGGGGAGAAACGCTCGTGAGCGCCGGGTCGGCTCACGAGCGGGAGACTGCTGACACTGGCGCCGCGTCCTGCGCGCCAGCGTAAATCAACGATCGAGGAAGGGACGCAGCTTGTCGGCGCGGCTCGGATGCATGAGCTTGCGCATCGCCTTGCTTTCGATCTGGCGGATACGCTCGCGCGTCACGTCGAATTGCTTGCCGAGTTCTTCGAGCGTGTAATCCGACGCCGTATCGATACCGAAACGCATGCGCAGCACTTTCGCCTCGCGCGGCGACAGCGCGTTGAGCGCGTCGTCGATAGCGGCGCGCATGTTCGCGTGCACGGCGGCATCCGCCGGCGATGCCGCGCTCGAATCCTCGATCATGTCGCCGAGCGTAGCGTCCGCATCCTCGCCGACCGGCGTTTCGAGCGACACCGGCTGCTTCGCGATCTTCAGGATGCCGCGAATCTTCTCTTCCGGCATTTCCATGCGCTCGGCCAGCACGGCCGGATGCGCTTCCTGCCCGGTTTGCTGCAGGATTTCGCGCGAGATGCGGTTGAGCTTGTTGATCGTCTCGATCATGTGCACCGGCACGCGGATCGTGCGCGCCTGATCGGCGAGCGAACGCGTGACCGCCTGACGAACCCACCACGTCGCGTAAGTCGAAAACTTCCAGCCGCGCCGGTACTCGAACTTGTCGACGGCCTTCATCAGACCGATGTTGCCTTCCTGAATCAGGTCGAGGAACTGCATGCCGCGGTTCACGTACTTCTTCGCGATCGAAATCACGAGACGCAGATTCGCCTCGATCATTTCGCGCTTCGCCTGACGCATCTTCGCTTCGGCGGCCGTCATCTGACGGTTGATCTTTTTCAGTTGCTGAAGCGGCAGCGAGACGCTCGCCTCGATGTCGATCAGCTTTTGCTGTTCCGCCTGGATCGCGGGCAGACTGCGTTCGAGCGACGCGCCGTATTCGCGCGAGCCCGTCGCCGACGCGGCCTTCGTGGTCCAGTTCAGATCGGTCTCGTGACCCGGGAACGATTCGACGAATTTCTCGCGCGGCATGCCGCAACGGTCCACAGCGATCTGGAGAATGCGACGCTCGACGGCACGCACCTGCGCGACTTGCTGCTGCACGTCGGCACACAGGCGGTCGATCGTGCGCGCGGTGAAGCGGATCGGCGCGAGTTCGCGCTGAATTTCTTCGCGCACGCGGGCGAACGCGGCGGCGCCCTTTTCCGGCGTGGCGTTTGCGGCCGGCATTTGCTCGAAGAGTTCGCGAACGCGCGCGAAGATCGCGAGACTGTCGCTCGTCAGCTGCTTCAGGCGCGCTTCGTTTGCCTTGCCCGAATCGGCGCCTTCGAGGTCGCTGTCATCGCTGTCGCTGTCAGAGTCGTCGCTGTCGGACGCGTCGGTGTCGATCTCGGCGCTCGGCGTCGAATCGGCTGCCGACAGTTCTTCTTCGTCACCCTGCTCGTTCAGGCCGTCGACGAGTTCGTCGATGCGCATTTCGCCCGATTCGACCTGTGCCGCGTTGGCAAGCAGCGTTGCAACGGTCGACGGGCACGCGGCGATCGCCTGAATCATTTCGTGGAGGCCGTCTTCGATACGCTTCGCGATCGCGATTTCGCCCGCGCGCGTGAGGAGTTCGGTTGCGCCCATTTCGCGCATGTACATGCGCACCGGGTCGGTCGTGCGACCGAATTCGGAGTCGACCGTCGACAACGCGACTTCGGCTTCCTCGTCGGCCTGATCGTCCGACACGGCGGCCGGCGCGGCATCGTTCAGGAGCAACGTTTCGGCGTCGGGTGCCTGTTCGTAGACTGCCACGCCCATGTCATTGAACGTGCTGACAATCGTTTCGATCGCAGCGGTCTGCGCGAAATTGTCGGGCAAGTGATCGTTGATTTCCGCGTGCGTCAGGTAGCCGCGCTCTTTCCCCAATTGAATGAGCGCGCGCATCTGACGCTGCCGCTCTTCGTCCTGCAGTGCGGTGGACGCTGCGTCCAGCACCGGAAGGGCGGCGGCGGCCTTCCCTTTCGAAGCGCGCCGGGCCGGTGTTTTCCGCGCGGACACGACGACTTCCAGCCCTGAATCTTCCCGATCAAAACTTGCCATACTTTCTCCTCGACAGGTTTGCTCGGCGATGACGAGACCATCGGCTGTGGGGGCTGGGCGCCGCCTCTCGCAGCCGCCCCACGCACTGGCGCGGGCAACTGCTACAGACGTCACGCCTCTTGCGCCGACATCACGGCGCGAGGCGCCCCTCGACTTCCAGGATCGCAACGAGCAAAGAACGCGGCCCGCGCAATCGGGCGAGCCGGTTTGAAACCATACGCAAAAACGCGCAACCTTTAATTATAGCAACAGTTGCTGCGTCGCAGCAAGTAAAAAGTTAATCCAGTGCGCCGGGCGGGCGAACTTACCGGGCTATTTGATCCGGCCTCCGAGCTACTTGAAAGGCTACGCATCTAATCGCGCGTTTTGCGGGAACAACTCACGGCGAGCGGCCTCGTCCATCTCGGTCTTGAACTGATGCGCCGTACGAAGTGCTTCGGCACGAACGGCCGCCGGGCGGAGGTTGATTTCGTCGAAAAGACGCTTTACGTAGGGCAATTTGTCACAGGCGTCGGCGCCGAGAACGAACGGCACGACGCGGGCCCAACCCCACACCGCCATATCGACGATGGTGTAGTCGTCACCCAGCATATAGGGCTGCCGGGCGAGCCTTGCATCAAGTATGTTCCAGTGACGCCATGCTTCGAAATCGTACCGATTCACCGCGTATTCCTTCGGCGCAGGCGCGAAGTGCTTGAAGTGAACGGCCTGGCCCGAATAGGGACCGATCCCCGTCGCGACGAACATCAGCCAGGAATACATCTGCGCGCGTTGCTCAGGAATATCAACCGCGAGAAAGCGACCCGTTTTCTCGGCAAGATAAAGCAGAATCGCGTTGCTGTCGAAAACCACCGCTTCGCCGTCAACGAGTGCCGGAGTCTTCGCGTTCGGGTTGATCGCTGTGAAGGCGGCGGCGTGCTGCTCGCCCTTACGCGTGTCGACGGGCACGAGCTCGTACCGCAAGCCGGTTTCCTCGAGCATCAGCGCGACTTTCGCCGGATTCGGCGACGGGTGGTAGTAGAACTTCATCATGTGGTCGCTCTGGGGTTGGTCTTGCGCATTGGGCGCTTTTGAAAGTCATCATTGCATGGTTCTGACGCCTTAGCTTGGGCGCGGCGAAGGATCCTTCAAGGAGGATCGTAGAACTTGGCTTCGGGTTGCAATGTTGGAGAGGTGATCGCGAGATTCGACGGACGCAGCCCGGCTTGAGTTCCATGGAAATCAGTGCTTTAGCGCTATTTATCTTGAAGGTTTATTTCGTATAACTTAGTAGTGATTTGGGACACTAGACCCCGGCGAGTGGCCTCGAAATCAAACCGTCTGCATTCAATGTAGTCTTTTGGCTGGCCCATGTCTGGAAATTTCCGGGATGCCGTAAATCACTCAGCCTCGTCACCAAGGTGAATTCGTACTTGACGTGGCTCCAGTTACAGAGGGCCCGCGGCATTAGCGCGAATTGGCGCGACCGCGGTGTCGTTGGGTAAATGTCGATTTGGAGCGGGTACGTTGCCGGCGCCTCGACGATCACAAGCTCCTTCACGTCAGTCTCGCGGGCGATCGTTGGCCGACGCATACCTGCCGCAGCAAACGCTTCATATCGCTCAAGCTTTGGGCGACCGCAGCTGTGCGGACCGGCTTGGGTGGTTCATGCCTGACCGACTGGCCCTCTTCGGTCGACGCGAGTTTGGACGCGAAGGCAGCTTCGCGTTGCAGTGTCGCAGGTTTAAGAACGCCTCCTTCGAGCGCGGCAACGAATTCTCCCGCCCAGTTCCCGGTGCGCACGCGCGGCTTCAGTTCGCGGTAGTGACGGACGGTTATCTCGGTTCCGTCTGCGGAAAGCACGAAGCGCCTTTCGTTGGAGCTGTCGAAGAACGTTCCGCCGGCATGGTGCTGAACCTCGGCTTTGATGTGCTCGGCTTTCGCGTGCGCCCGCTCGACTTCGACACGTGCAGCCACTTTCGCGCGAATCTGATGGGTGAAGTCGACCGGCGAGCGCAGCAGAGCACGGAGATAACTGACCGGATGCTGAGCGTGCTTCAGATGGTCCCAAGTGACTTCGACGACATCGGACAGCCGTTTCGATTGCAGGCGCGCTTCACGCATCAGTTTGAAAATCAAAAATTGATGAAAACCCAAGCCCAACAACCGTTGAAGGTCCGTGGGAAGGCTCGCTGGTTGTCTCTTTTGAGTAGTAGGGTTTAGATCCTTATATATAGCGCCGTCTGCCACGCTGGCACACGGCGGCCGCAAAGAAAGGCCCGCCGAAGCGCTAACGGCCTGAGCGGCCGCGGTCGCCGCCAGTGGCTCCCTAGGCGCGGCCGGTTCCTCGACAAGCCCTAGCAGCGCAGCCGCTTTCTCTGTGAGATGGAGGTACGCACGCCCGAATAGGCCAGCTTCTCCGTGCCGTTTTTGAGGCGGGCGAGTAATGAAGCCTTCGCATTCGAGGTCTTCGAGACTGCGATAGAAGGTACGCATCGATTGCAGCGCGCGACCGGTGAGAAGCTCACGGCGAGCGAAGATGGCTGCGAAAGGGCGGTTTGCGTCGACGGTACGCGCCAAGGCTGCGAGCAACGATCGCGAACGAGCGGGCAGCGCGGCGATGTGATTCGCGCGGTGAGCGGCGCGGAAAATGATCCACGGAAGGTTCGATCGATCGCAGGCGTACTCTTGGAGGGCCGCGTGATCTTCGGTCGAATTGTTCGAGTTGGTTGCGCGAAGACGATCATCGTCCTCGCCAGCAACGGGAAGTTGCGCGATAAGCATGTCCAGCCGTCCATTTCTGAAAAAATGGAAGTCAAACGCTTGACTGGCGAACGCTATTCGCTACACTTCGAGGTGTGCACTCGTGACCCGATTGGCGTCGGGAAGCGTAACGGGCGAACGACAGTTAAGCCCGATATTCAAAAGCCTTCGGTTGGCGCCGAAGGCTTTTGTCTTTCTGAAGCGGGTTTGGCTACATGGCTAACCTTTGGTAGGTTTTCGTAACTTGTTGATTCTTAAGAGAACTCTACTAGGTTCGAATTCTGTACTGCGTAGGGTGTTTTCTAAGTCACTGATTTCATTAAAAAATCTACTAGGCACTCAGTCGTCCGCGGCGTCAACGAGGGATTGATTGATGAAGTCACTGATGCGTCGGGCCCACAGCTCGGCTGCCGCCGCGTCCTTTTCAAAAAATCGAACGCCGACAACGCCACTGCGCGCCGACACTTCGCAGACCTTCCGCTTTCCCCGCTTGATGACGGTTGGCGCCGTCGTCGTTGCGCGAGGTTTTTCAGTTGCAAGCGCTACCGCTCGATCTTGCGTGAAGCTCTCGTCGTCCACGAGTCTGCGGATGGCCTCGACGACCTTTTCCGTTTTCCCGGACTCCGCCAGCGCTGCGAGCTTCTGTGCGGCGTTGCTTCCCAGTCTCTCCGGCTTTTCAGTAAGCGCGGCCTTCGCGGCGTCAGGCAGCGCGTCGAATGAAAAAATTCGCGTCACGTGACTTTTGCTCAAGCCCGCGCTTTCCGAAATCTCCGCACGCGATAAGCCAGATATCTCTTGCAGCCGTTTGAAGTTCCAGTACTTTTCGAAGTCGGTGAGCGACGGCGAGAGCAGATTCGAGAAGAACGCCGCGAACTCGATTTCGCCTTCGTCGATCGACGCGATATTCGCCCGAATGCTTTTGCGACCCAATTCGCGATAAGCCGCCGCACGATTGTGGCCGGCAACGATTTCGAACCGATCATCCGGAAGGGCGCGCACCAGGATCGGTGTCGCGAGCGCGTGCTGCGCCAGGTTGTTCTTGAGTTCCTGGAACTGCTCCGGCGTCAGCTTGCGGCGGCGTCCGTTCACCTCGACAAGCGAATCAAGGCTGACCTCGAGCGCCGCCTTCTCCTCGAGTTGCGATTCCAGTTCCTTGATCCGGGCGTGCGCGGAGTTGATGCGGTTCTGCGCGTCCATCAACCGGCCCGGCGATGTCCGCGGCTCGGAGTCGTTTGACTTCTGCGAAGCAGACTCCGCTGGCCTGGATCCGATGTTCGCCGTCTTGGCGAGTAGTCTGTCCCCGATGCCCATTTAATCCTCCGATTGATTCCACGAGCGGACGAACTGTGCGTCCAGATGCTCCGCCAGCCGATCGAGCGGTTCCTTGAAACGGTTGTACGCCGCCGTGCTTCCATCCGGTTTCGAAAGGTCGTACACCGTGGAAAGCTGTGCCGATGCGCCCTTCGGAACGGTCGATTCGGGGATCTCGAAAGGCAGCACTCGGTCCCCATAGGCCTTCTGCAGCCACCCGCGAACAACGCGCGACACGTCGTCGGACTTGGCCTTCGTCATGATGACGTTAACGAAGTCGAAGCGTTTTTGCTCCAGCACGCCGGGTAGTTTCTTGGCGATGTCGGCGAACAAGTGCCAGAACTGCGTCGAACTGGCGAAGTCGAGCGCCTCGGGCGGGCAGGGGAGCAGAATCGCGTCGGATGCGAGGAGCGCGTTGATCGTGAGGTAGCTGAGCGCGGGCGGCGTATCGATGACGATGACGTCGTATTCCGCAGCAAGCGGCATCAGTCCCTTGCGCACGATTTCCCAGAACTCGAACGTGCTGTCGTTGAGAACCTTCGCAGGGATCTCAAACTCCGCGTCGAACAGCGACGAGGACGCCGGAATCAGGTCGAGGTTGTGCCAGTAGGTCTCCTGCACGGCGTAATGTAACGTCGACTGGTCGCCATAGATGAGCGGCAACAGGGTCTGGTCGTCGGAGATCTCGGCGTCGGGCGCCCAACCGCACAGTTGTGTGGTCGTGCCCTGTGGATCGCAGTCGATAACGAGTACCCGGCGGCCGAGGAGCGTCAGCGCCTGCGCGGCCGAGACGGCGGTCGTTGTTTTCGCCACGCCGCCCTTGAAGTTGGCGACCGTCACGATGCGTCCGCGTTTACCCTGAGGCCGCCTTGGTCGCTCGGACGTGGCGTGAACCCATGTCAGCGTTTCCGCCAACGTGAATTCCTTGCTCCGACCGGCGCCCTTCGACGTTCCCGGCGGCAGTTCGCCCTTGGTGGTGAGATACTGGAAGCGCTGCTTGTCCAGGCCGCAAAGCGACGCGACCTGCGAGCTGGTATAGGTCGGCGCACTCTTTCGCGGATACGGTTCCAGCATCGCATCGCGAATCTGGTTAAGAATGTCAGTGGCTTGGGCAGCCACTCCCAAGAGCGTTTCTATCGAAACGGATTGGTCGACTTCGGGAAGCCGAGCGCTTAGCATGGAATTCGCAGTCACTGGCGGGCCTGGGTAAGCAAATAATTCTTCGGTTTGTGTGGAAGATGCTGCAAACCGAAGAATAAACGTCGAACCGGTAAACCTCAAGTAAACTCTGAAGTGTTGTTGCGGCGGTGATGCGGAGGCGTCACGTCGCTGACGCAGGATTTTGCCTCGCGTCCGCCGTAAACACGCCATCTGCTGGCCGAGTTTGCACACGCACAATGAATTCGGGTGGAATTCCGCTACTGCGTCGGCGCTCAGATTCGAGCCCACCCGACGCGGCACGTTCGAAACCTCCGACAAGCGCTAAACCTGCGCTTCCGAGCCACCCGTGAAACAACCGATATTTTTCATAAAACTCTATAAACGGCGAAAAATCAGTTAGTTAGACGCGATCTCTAAACATGTTTCACGATACCGTGCCGGCGGGCGCGTTTTCCGCGTTCAGTTTTGATGCCGCGTTGACGATTTCCGGACCCGCCCGAAATATTGTCGCAATCGACACGGTATTTGTCGTTTTCATTACATTGTTCGCTTCAAGGCCAGACCACAGCCTCATGCCGGCACGGCATCTAAATGTCGAGCACCTCGCCGGCCGAGCCCGCCGCAATCACATCACGCAAAGAGTCGCGGCTTCGCGACACCCCGGCAAGTCTCGCTGACCAGCCGCAAACAATACTCGTCAGCCGCGCTGGCACCGACCGTGCAGCACAAGCAGCCCGACCCGACGCTGACGCCCGACTAGCAAAGCACACGCGCCCCAAACAAGCCTAATCGCGCGCTTTCGCAACGCACCACGCCCGCCACCCACATGAAGCACGCACGTCCAAACCCGTGCCCACCGCGCCAAAGTTGAGAATGATTCGCGTTTACGTTAAGTTGCGGATTGTCCTACGACTGAGGAGCAACTTCATGTCTCAGATGCGCGCCCCGTTGGCACCTTCGAAACGTCCAGCCGCTTCACCGCGACCGCCGCTCATCACCGCGCGGCGCGAATTCTGGGGCCCGGCTCCGGTCAAGGCGTCGCCGAAAGCCGAGCCGTCCCTGCTCGAGGTCGCGATTGCGAACCGGCAGATGCTCGTGAACGTGGCGCGCGGTTATGTCGGTTGCGCGAGCCGGGCGGAGGACGTGGTCCACGACGTCTTCGTCCAGCTCATCGATTTCGCCGAGCAAGATTCGGTGCGCCAGCCAATGGGCTACATCGCGCGCATGGTGCGCAACGCGTCGATCGACGCCTGTCGCCGGCAAAGTCTCGAAAACACCTATCGCGCCGACGAGCAAGCCGGCCTCGACGTGCCCTCGCAGGAACTCACGCCCGAAGCGAAAGTGCAGGCGCGCGATACGCTGCGCCGAGTCTGCGACGCACTCGCGCAATTGCCGGCGCGAAGCCGGACCGCGTTCGAGATGGTGCGGCTCTCCGAGGAAACGCTGCAAAGCACGGCGCGAGCGCTGAACGTGTCGCAGACGCTCGTCCATTTCATGGTCCGCGACGCGCAAAAACATTGCGCCGACTGCATCGACGCCTGCGACCGCAACGTCGCCTGTCCCGCGTTCCTCGGCGGCCGCGCCCGTCGCCGGTAAAAAAGCGCGCGCGCCAGACGTCTATTCGATGAAGGCGGCGCTTCAGTTCGCGTAGCCGCTCCCGTTGATTTCACACCGACCACACCACCGACCATGACTCAGGCCCAGCCATCTACGACCGCAGTCGCCGCAAACGAAGCGGACGATCTCGTCTACACCGTCGTCGTCAACGACGAAGAGCAGTACTCGATCTGGCCGACGTTCCGTGCCATCCCAGCGGGCTGGCGCGAAGCGGGCGTGCGCGGCCCGAAGGCCGATTGCCTCGCGTACATCGAAACCGCCTGGACCGACATGCGTCCCGCGAGCCTGCGCCGCTATATGGACGACGCCGCGCACAACACCCGCGCGTCCTGACGGTCGCGGCCGACCAGCCAACCCGTCGCGCAAACGATTCCGCACGAGGACTTCGCATGACCCCACTTTCCGTCGCGCCGCCCGCGCTCGCCGACCTGCGCATCGAGCCCGGCTTGCCGACCGTCGTCGCGCCGCGCGCGGGCGCGGATCTGTCGCTTGACGAAGCAGCGCCGCTTCTCCAGGCGATCGTCGGCGATACGCTCGAACGCGCCGGCGGCGTGCTGTTCACCGGCTTTCGCGTCGAGTCGATCGAGGCGTTCCAGCGCTTTGCCGCCTCGTTCGGCGATCCGCTGGTCGGCTACGAATTCGCATCGACGCCGCGCAGCAAGGTCGAGGGCGCCGTCTACACGTCGACCGAATATCCGCCGCACCGCTCGATTCCGCTGCACAACGAGCAGTCGTACACGCGCGAGTGGCCGATGCGCATCTGGTTTCATTGCGCGCTCGCCGCGCGCTCGGGCGGCGCGACGCCGATCGCCGACAGCCGCGCGATCTATCGCGCGCTCGATCCCGCGCTCGTCGCGCGTTTCGCGAAGCGCGAACTGCGCTACGTGCGCAACTTCGGGCAGGGTCTGGATTTGCCGTGGGAGCACGCGTTCGGCTCGGCCGATCCACGCGACGTCGAGCGCATCTGCGCGGCGCGCGGTATCGCGTGCGCGTGGCGCGAAAGCGACGACGGCGAGTTGCTGCTGCGCACCGAGGAGCGATGCCAGGCGGTGGCGCGCCATCCGCGCACCGGCGACATGGTCTGGTTCAATCAGGCGAACCTTTTTCACCTGTCCGCGCTCGACGACGACATGCAAGAAGCGCTCGTCGATGCGGTCGGTCTGGAAAACGTGCCGCGCAATGTGTACTACGGCGACGGCGAACCGCTCGAAGCCGATGCGCTCGCCGAAATCCGCGGCGTGCTGGATCAGGAGCGGGTCGTGTTTCCGTGGCTCACCGGCGACGTGCTGATGCTCGACAACATGCTCACCGCGCATGCGCGCGATCCGTTCGACGGTCCGCGCAAGGTCGTCGTCGCGATGGCGAAGAGCTATCGGGAGCAGCCGGAGCGCGACGGGACGGCGCAACGATGACGGTTCGCGCCGCACTCGCCGCCCGTGCGCTCACGGTCGGTTATCGCGACAACGTCGTGCTCGATTCGCTCGACCTGCAGATCGCGGGCGGGCGCATCACCGCGCTGTGCGGTCCGAACGGCTGCGGCAAGAGCACGCTATTGCGCACGCTCGCCGGATTGCAGCCCGCGCGCTCGGGGCAGGTCGACGTGAACGGCGCGCCGCTCGGAAGTCTGCGACGGCGCGCGCTCGCGCGCACGCTCACGATGCTCGCGCAGTTCAACCAGATCCCGGCGGGCCTGACCGTGCGCGAACTCGTGGCCTACGGGCGCTATGCGCACGGCGGCTGGCTGCGCGGGCTGACGCGCGCGGACCACGCGGCCATCGACGAAGCACTTCACGCCAGCGGTCTCGCGACGGACGCGTCGCGCGACGTCGCGGCCCTCTCGGGCGGCGAGCGGCAGCGCGCGTGGATCGCGATGGCGCTCGCGCAACAGGCGCCGATCGTGCTCCTCGACGAACCGACGACTTATCTCGATATTCATCATCAGCTCGACATCCTGCGCGAACTGCGGCGCCTGAACCGCGAGCGCGGCCTGACGATCGTCTGGGTGCTGCACGACCTGAATCAGGCGGCGGCTTTCAGCGACGACATCGTGCTGATGCGCGCAGGGCGCATCGTCGCGCAGGGTTCGCCCGAAGCGATGCTCGACCCGCAGCATTTGCAGGACACCTTCGGCGTGCCGATGCTGCGAATCGCGCATCCGCAGACGGGCGCGCCGATGTGCGTCCCGGCCTACGACGGCGCGCCCGCGCGAGGCGAAGCGCTGATCGCAGAAGAATCGGACAAAGCCGCATGACGACGCTCGCCACACGGCGCCGCCTGCGCCGCGACGTGCCGGTTGCCGCCGCGCCGAATCGCGTGGGCGCGCTGGGCGCGGCGCTCGTCCTGCTGATCGCGGCGCTGGCGGCGCTGCGCCTCGCGCCCGACATTCACGCCTGGCTCGCCGCGCCCGCCGGCACCGATGCGAGGCAGCTCGCCGGCATCTTTCTCTTCGACCTGAACGCGCCGCGCATCGCGGCGGCGCTCGTAGCGGGCGGATGTCTCGCGGTGGCCGGCGCGCTCTTCCAGTCGATGACCCGCAATCCGCTCGCATCGCCCGACCTGCTCGGGATCACGGGCGGCGCGCAACTCGGCCTCGTCGCCGCGATGATCGCGCCGTCGCTCGTGGGCGCCGCTTCGGTGCCGCTGCTTTTCGTCTGCGGCCTCGGCGCGGCGGGCTGCGTCGCGGCCGCGGCGGGCGGCTGGCGCGCGACGCCGCTCAGGCTCGTGCTTGCGGGCAGCGTCTGCATGCTGCTCTTTTCCGCGATCACGACGCTCTTGCTCGCGTTCTTCGAACAGACGGTCGTCGGCGCTTCGCTGTGGGCGAGCGGCAGCCTATATCAACCGGGCGCCGCGGGTCTGAAGACCGCGCTCGGCTGGCTCGTCGTGCCGCTCGTCGCGCTGCCGTTCGTGATCCGGCCGCTCGATCCGCTCGCGCTCGGCGACGACGCAGCCGCCGCTGCCGGCGTGCGCGTCGACGCGACGCGCCTCGCCGCGATGACGGTCGCGGTTGGTTTTGCGAGCGTCGCGGTGAGCATCGCCGGGCCGCTGTCCTACGTCGGCCTGATCGCGCCGAACCTCCTGCGACAAGTGCGCGGCGCAAAGGCGTCGAAGCTCGGCGCGCTCGTGCCGCTCGCGGCGCTCGCGGGCGGCGCACTGGTTCTGGCAACCGACAGCGCCGTGCTTGCCCTCGACCTCGATTCGACCTTGTCGACGGGCGTCGCGATCGCGTTCATCGGCACGCCGCTGATGCTCGCGATGATCCGCAGCGGCGCAGCGTGGTCGGGCGTGCTGCATGCCGGACAGGAGCGCGCCTCGGCGGTGGGCGGCACGCGCATCGTCCGGGCGCTCGCCGCGCTGCCGTGGCCGGCGCTCGCCATGATCCTGCTCGCGGCGGGCGGGGCGCTGGTGGCGGCGGGCGCGTCGCTCGGCGCAACGTGGATCGGTCCCGGCCGCTGGCTCGCGATGCTCGACCATCGCGACGACGTCGCGCGCATGCTCTTCGACCTGCGCGTGCCGCGTCTCTTGTGCGCGTTGCTCGCGGGCGCGCTGCTGGCGGCGAGCGGCGTGCTGATGCAGACCATCGTGCGCAATCCGCTCGCCGGGCCGGAAGTGCTCGGTGTGACGCAGGGCGCCGGTCTCGCGACGCTCGTCGTGCTGATGATCTGGCCGCTCGCCGGTCATTCGATGCTCGCCGTTGCCGCGCTCGCGGGCGGCGGCACAACGCTCGTCCTCACGCTGCTGTTCAATCGGCGGCACCAGTACGCGCCGCTCGCGGTCGCGTTGACGGGCATCGTGATCGGCACGCTCTGGACGACGCTCGCGCAATGGCTCATCACGCAGCAAAGCGTGCAGCCGGCGCGCTTTGTCGTGTGGCTGATCGGCGGGACGTATGGACGCAGTTGGGGCGAAGTCGCGATGCTCGTGCCGTGGTGCGTGCTGGCGCTGCCGGTGTTCGTGCTGCTTGCACGTCCGCTCGATCTGCTCGCGCTCGGCGACGATCGGGCCGTCGCGCTCGGACTGCCGGTCGCCGTGTTGCGTCCGCTCGTCCTGACCGTGGCGACGCTCGCGGCGTGCGCGGCGGTGGCGGCGGTCGGGCCGGTCGGCTTTATCGGACTGATGGCGCCGCATCTCGCGCGCATGCTCGGCGCGCGCACGCACGGCACGCGCCTCTGGCTCGCGGCGGCGCTCGGCGCGCTCGTGCTGGCGGCGGCGGATGTCGCGGCGCGCACGCTGCTCGCCCCACGCGAGATTCCGGCGGGCGTGTTGACCGCGTTGATCGGCGCGCCGTATCTGCTCGCGCTTTTGGTGATGGAAACCCGGCGCGACCAGCGGAGCGCACGATGAACGACGCGCCAGCGCGCGCGGCGCGAAGTCTCGCGGATTTCGCGCCGGAAGCGATCGCGCCTTACCTCGAACATGTGTGGCTCGGCGTGCCCGAAGCCGCCGCCGAAGCCGTCGACGATGCCGTGCGCATCCCGCTGTCGTCGCTCGGCGATCATCGCGACGCGTTGCTCGCTGCGATGACCGGCCACTATGGCGGCGACGCTGAATTGCACGCGCGCGCGCTGCTGTCGCAGTGGAGCAAGTATTACTTCGGGCTCGCCGCGCCGGCGGGTTTCGTCGCGGCGCGGCTGCTGCGCCGTCCGCTCGACATGTCGCCCGAGCGTGCGCAGCTCGTCCTGCGCGCGGGCATGCCGGCCGCGCTTCACTTTCCCGCCGATGCGCTGAAAGATCCCGTCGACGATCCCGCGCTCCGCTACGCCGGACTGATCGCGCATCTGCATGGCGTGATCGGGACGCTCGCGGGCATGACGAAGATCGCACCGCGCGTGCTGTGGAGCAACGTCGGCAATCTGCTCGACTATCTGCTCGGCCAGTGTCCGCCGCCGCCCGGCATGCGCGACGACGACGCCGCGTGGCTCTTCGGTCCCGTCGATGCCGCAGGCGAACCCAATCCGCTGCGCATGCCGGTGCGCGAAACGACGCCGCGCTCCGCGCTGCTGCCTAGCCCGTTTCGCGCGCGCCGCGTGTGCTGCGTGCGCTATGAGATTCCAGGAGAGACGCAACTGTGCGCAAGCTGCCCGTTACTGCTGACGATGCGCGACGACGAACTCGCGCTGCAGGACGCCATCCGATGAAACGCGCGGCGCATGCGGGCATTGCGATCGCGCTTGCTTGCGCCGCGCTCGCGAGCGGCCGCGTGCATGCGGCTGAAGCCGTCGCGCGATCCGCGCAGAACACGCGCGAATGCACGCCGCTTGGGAGCAACCCGACGGTGTCGCAATCCAGCCGGACGATGCCGGTAAAGCCGAAGCGCATCGTCGTGCTCGAATTCATGTTCGCCGAGGATCTCGCCGCGCTCGACGTGACGCCGGTCGGCGTCGTCGATCCGCAGTATTACGCCGGCTGGATCGGCTACGACAGCGCGCGCTTCAAGGGCGTGCAGGAAGTCGGCACGCGCCAGGAACCGAGCCTCGAAGCGATTGCCGCGACGCGGCCCGATCTGATCGTCGGCGTGGGCTATCGGCATGCGCCGATCTTCGACGCGCTCGACCGCATCGCGCCCACGGTGCTTTTCCAGTTCAGCCCGGACGTCGGAAAGGGCGACCCGGCGGCGACCCAGCTCGACTGGACGCGCACCATCTTCCGCACGATGGCTTGTCTCACCGGACGCGAGACGGCAGCGCGCGCGGTCGAGGCGAAACTCGACGCGGGTCTCGCCCGCGACGCCGAGCGCCTCGCCGCCGCCGGACGAAAAGGTGCGCAGTTCGCGCTGTTGCAGGAACTCGGCCTGCCGGACCGCTACTGGGCCTACACCGGCAACAGCACGGCGGCGGGCGTGGCGCGCGCGCTGGGCGTGAAACTCTGGCCGTCCACGCCGACGCGAGAGGGCACGGTCTATCTGACGTCGGCGGATTTTCTGAAGCGGCCGGATGTCGCGGTGTTGTTCGTCACGGCGACGGGCGCGAACGTGCCGGTCGACGCAAAACTCGATTCGCCCGTCTGGCGCTTCGTGCCCGCGCGAAGGGAAGGGCGCGTATCGCTCGTCGAGCCGAATATCTGGGGCTTTGGCGGACCGATGTCGGCATTGCGTCTGGCGGATATGATCACCGACCAGTTGCTGGCATTGCCGGCGGCCAAAGGCAGGTAGTACCCCAAGCAAACAAAAAAGCCGCCATTCCAGGCGGCTTTCTCCTCGTTCACCTCACCAATTCATCCCACCGTCCCGTTCCCCGCTTCGCCCATCACCGCCAGCCTCGCCCCAGCACCGAACGTTTCGTTCACCACCTTGCCGTTCTCCAGTTTGAGCACGCGGTCGGCGAGCCGGAAATAGCGGTCGTCGTGGGTGATGACGATCACCGTCTTGCCCCGCGCGCGCAATTCCGGCAGCAGTTGTTCGTAGAACACCGCCTTGAACGCCGGGTCCTGGTCGGCGGCCCATTCGTCGAAGAGATAGAGCGGCCGGTCTTCCAGATACGCAATCACGAGCGCGAGGCGCTTTCGCTGCCCCGTCGATAGCGCGCGCGTCGAGAACGCGCCGTCCACCACCTGCACCTTGTGATCGAGCGCGAGCTTCGCGACGAGCGCATTGGCCCGCGCGTCGGCGTCCGCGTGCGACGCGTCGTCCGGATCGACGATGCCGAGCAGCGCATCGAAGAGGTGAAAGTCGTTGAACACCGCCGTGAAGCGCTCGCGATACGCGGCGCGCTCATTCGGCCCGACCGGCGTTCCATCGACTTCGATCACGCCGCCTTCCGGCTCGTAGAGACCCGTCAGCACCTTCGCGAGCGTGGTCTTGCCGCTGCCGTTTCCGCCGACGATGAACACCAGTTCCCCCGGCTGGAACGTCAGATCGACGGGACCGATGCGGAACATGCGTTCGTCGCGCTCATGAAAATACGAATGCGTGACGCCGCGCAGCGTGAGCGTCGAGAAGGGCGCATGCGCGGCGCGCGCTTCGGCCGGCGTCGGCGGTATCGCAGCGACGTCGCCGAATTCGCTCATCACCTTCTCGATCCGGTCGAGCGACACGCGCGCCGCATTCACGGTCGGCAGGTTGTTGAGCAGGCCGTCGAGCGGCACGAGCATGAACAGGAACACGATCACGTAGCCGGCGGCCGCGGGTGTATCGGCGCGCACGCCGAGCGACGGCCAGAACGCGGCCGCGCCGAGAAACCCGTAGAACAGAAAGATGATCCAGCCGACACCGACCGCATACGCGCTGAACGCGCGGCGTCGATGGTCGCGCACCTCGCCGATCGCCACGCCCAGTTGTCCCTCGACGAACTGTTGCGAACGCGCCCGATGCAGCTTCAGTTCCTTCGCGCCCGCGAACAGCGCGCCGAGGTAGCCGAAGAGCTTGTCCTGCGCCTTGCCCGCCGCTTCGAGCGAGGCGATCGCGCGCTTGTCGCCGGTGTGATAGCCGAGCGAACCGGTGACGATCGCCGTGAGCGCGAGCAGGCACACCGGCCACGACAGCCACGCGAGATAGCCGAGGCAGCCGAACACGATCGAACCGTGCATCACGATGTTCGGCAGCGCGAAGAAGAGCATCGAGACGTTGGTGGCGTCGTCGGTGAGCACCGACTGCACGGGCGCCGCGCCGATGCGCTCGACGTCGCGCAGTTCCGCCGCCGCCACCCGCCGCGCGACGTGCTCGCGCAACTGCGCCATCGTGTCCTGCGACAGACGCGCGAACAGCACGCCGGAAATCACGCGCGTCATGAGCGCGACGATCGCGCAGAGCGCGAAGCGCCAGGCGAGCGCGCTGTCGGCGGACGAGGGCTGCGAGAGCGCGCGATTGAGCGTCGCGACGAGCATCACGCTCGCGATGCCGTTCAGCACGCACGCGGTGAGCGCGAAGGCGAACGCGCCGCGCGAGCGCTGCAGCAGCGCGAGGATCAGGCGCGCCGCGGGCTTGGGCGGCGCGGCGCGACGGGAGGAAGACGGGGCGTCGGAACGCTCGTGGGCAACGGTCATCGGCAATGGGTCACTGGAAGGAAAGAGCGGGCGCGGAATGCGCCTCCTTCTCGATAGACGTTTGGGCGCGGCGAATGTTTAGCACTTCGTCGAAGACGACGCGGATAGCACGCCGAAATCGCGCTGTCATGGGCTTGCGCGGGATAGCGCGAAAAAAGCGGTAAAAATTTTTTCGCGCGATTCGTCATCCCAAATGAAGCCGCAATTCCTGCGGCGCTGCGTATTGGCCGAGCCAGATCCGAAGGACTTCATGTTCATGACGCGTTTTCCGACTGCATTGCACCTCCGTATCCAGGCGCTCGCGCGTCTTTGTCCCGATGCGCCCGCGCTGGCGTTCGGTTCGAATGCCGAAGCACGTCTTTCGCGCGGCGAACTTGATGCCCGCGCTGCACGGCTTGCCGCGCGTCTCCTTGCAGCGGGCGTGACGACGGAGGTGCGCGTCGGCGTGTGCGTCGAGCGTTCGTGCGATTTGTTCGTCGCGTTGCTCGCCGTGATGAAGGCGGGCGGCGTCTTCGTGCCGCTCGATCCGCGTCATCCGGCCGCGCGTCTCGACTGGATCGCGAAGGACGCGGGTCTCGTGCACGGTATCGTCGATGCATCCGCCGATGCCACGCAGCACGCGCGCTTCGCGCAGTGCTTCACAGTGCCCGACGATGCCGACGCATCCGCGCTGCCTTTCACGCAACCGGACGTTCATCCGCGCGCCGCGGCTTACATGATCTACACGTCGGGTTCGACGGGCACGCCGAAGGCGGTCGTCGTCGAGCACGGTCCGCTTGCCGCACATTGCGACGCACTCGCCGCCGCGCTGCCGATCCGGCCGGACGATTGCCTGCTGCATTTCGCGTCGGTCAACTTCGACGCGGCGCACGAATGCTGGCTCGCGCCGCTCGCGATGGGCGCGCGGATCGTCATCAGCGAGGCGCCGCCCTTTGCGCCCGATGCGGCGCGCGCCTTGATCGAGCGCGAGTGCGTGAGCATCGCGGCGTTCCCGCCGGCGTATCTGCGCGAGTTCGCGACGGTTGTCGAGCGGCTCGGCGTACCCGCGTCGCTGCGGGTGCTGGCGTTCGGCGGCGAAGCGCTGTCGCGCGAAGCGTTCGCGAACGTGCGCCGCGTGTTCCCGGCGGTGCGTCTCGTGAACGGCTACGGGCCGACCGAGGCCGTCATTTCGCCGATGTTGTGGCCGGTCGAACCGGGCGTGACACCCGATCTCGCCGATGACGACGCCTACGCCGCGCTGCCCATCGGACAGCCGATCGGCCCGCGCGTGGTGCGGCTCGACACGACGCAGCGGCAAGCCGAAGAAGGCGAACTGCTGCTCGGCGGCGCCTGCATTGCGCGCGGCTATCACGGCCGCGCCGCGCTGACGGCCGAGCGCTTCGTGCCCGATGCGTCGGGCGAGCCGGGCGCGCGCATCTATCGCACGGGCGATCTCGCGCGCGCACGCGCCGACGGCGCGTTCGACTATCTCGGCCGACTCGACGATCAGGTGCAGATTCGCGGCGTGCGCGTCGAGCCGGCGGAGATCGCGGCGTGTCTGCGTGCGCATCCCGCGGTGCGCGATGCCGCCGTGCTCGCCGAATCGTCCGGTGGCCGCACGCAACTCATCGCGTGCGTCGCGGCCGATGCGTGGGACGAAGCGGCGTTGAAGGCGTATCTCGCCGCGCGTTTGCCCGACGCGTGGCAGCCGCATCGATTCGTGCGGCTCGATCGCCTGCCGTACACGCTGAACGGCAAGCTCGACCGCGACGCGCTGAAGACGCAAGCGTTACAGGCTGCATCGGCGTGCGCGGCGAACTACGTGCCGCCGCACACCGATACCGAGCGCCGCCTCGCGCAATGCTGGCAGCGCATCCTGAACGAACCGGCGCCGCTCGGCCGCGCGGATCGCTTCTTCGAACGCGGCGGCGATTCGCTCGCGGCGATGCAGTTGCAGGCGGCGATCCGCATCGACTGGCGCGTGAACCTGCGGCTCGACGTCCTGTTCGACGACCCGTCGATGGCCGATCTCGCCGCGCTGATCGATCGCAGCGACAAGGAAGAAGCGTCGCTCCGGATCGCATCGTCCGCGAAGCCACGCGGTGAAGCGGATTTCGTCGATCGTCCCGCGTCGTTTGCGCAGCAGCGCTTCTGGGTGCTCGCGCAGACCCGCGACGCGGGCGCGGCGTATCACATCGCCGGCCACTGGGACATTCGCGGCGCGCTCGATGCCGACGCGCTGCAACGCGCGCTCGACTGCGTGATCGAGCGGCATGAAGCATGGCGCACGACGCTCGTCGAAAGCGACGAGGGCGTCGTCGTGCAGCGCATTCATGCGCGCTTGCCGGTGAAGATCGCATTCGCCGATCTGCACAACCGGCAGGCGGACGAACTTGCCGCTGAACACGCGAGCGCGCCCTTCGACCTGTCGAAAGGACCATTGCTGCGCGCGACGCTCGTCGCCTTCGCGGACGATTCGCATCGTCTGATGCTCACCGCACATCACACGATCACCGATGGTTACAGCTCGCGACTCGTGTTCGAGGAACTCGCCGTGGCCTACACGGCAAGCATGGCGGCACGCGAACCGTCGCTGCCCGCGCTGCCGATCCAGTACGCAGACTACGCGCAGTGGCAACGCGAACTCGTCGCGGGCGAGGAAGGCGAGCGCCAACTCGCGTACTGGCGCGAGGCGCTTCGCGCGGCGCCTGAAGCGCTCGCGCTGCCCGGCGACCGCGCGCGTCCGGACGCGCGCGATCATCGCGGGGGACGCGTCTCGCTGCGCCTTCCCGCCGATACGTCGGCGGCCATTCGCGATCTCGCGCGACGCGCCCATGCGTCGCCGTTCACCGTGCTGCTCGCCGCCTTCGACGCGTGGCTTTATCGCCTGACGGGCGCAAACGATTTCGCTGTCGCGGTGCCGGTGGCGCATCGTCAGCGGCCCGAGACCGCGCCGCTCATCGGCCTCTTTCTGAACACGCTCGCGTTGCGCGCGCGGATCGCGCCGCGCGAGCCGTTTGCCACGCTCGTCGATGCGGTGCGCGCCACGTCGCTCGACGCGTTCGCGCATCAGGACGTGCCGTTCGATCAGGTGCTCGACGCGGTGAAACCGCCCGTCAGGCGCCGCGACGAATGGTTGCGGGTCAAATTCGCGCAGCAGTTCGACGCCGAACTGAAGGCGGCGTTGCCGGGGGCGTCGGCGGTCGCGACGCCGGGCCCCGATCTCGCCGCGCGCTTCGATTTCGCGCTCGACTTCACCGACGATCCGCGCGGCATCGAACTCGTCGCGGCCCATGCGCTCGACTGCATCGACACGCCGACCGCCGAAGCGTGGCTGGCGAGCTTCGCGACGCTCGTCGCCGATGCCGTGCGCGATCCGCAGCGCCCCGTCGCGCTGCTCGATTGCGCCGATGCAAGTGCGTACCGCGAAGCCCGGCAGGGCCGCGCGTTGCCGTTCGCGGCGCACGACGTGCTCGCGCTCTTCGCGCAGCATGCGGGCGCGACGCCGCACAAGACCGCCCTCGCCGACGCCACGACGCAATTCACGTTCGCCGAACTCGACGACGCCTCGAACCGCGTCGCACTGGCGCTCATCCAGCGCGGCGCGCGGGCCGAAGCGGCGGCGGTCGTGTGCATCGAACGGTCGGCGCGGTTCGTGGTCGCGTTGCTCGGCGTGCTGAAGTCCGGCGCCTGCGTGGTGCCACTCGATCCCGCGATGCCGTCCGCGCGGCTCGATGCCGCGGTCAAAGCGTGCGGCGCGCGCTGGGCGCTGATCGCGCGCGACAGCGCGCCGGCCGCGCTGGGCGACGCGCAGCGACTGGACGTCGATTCGCTCGCCCACGACGCGTCGCTCGCGAACGCCGCCGCGCGCCGCGTGCCGATGTCGCCGGAACAGTGCGCGTATGTCATCTTCACGTCCGGTTCGACGGGCACGCCGAAGGGCGTCGCGGTCTCGCATCGCGCGCTCGCCGATTACGTGCAGGGCCTGCTCGACGAACTCGCGTTCGCGCCCGGCGCGTCGATGGCGATGGTCTCGACCGTCGCCGCCGATCTCGGTCACACGACGCTCTTCGGCGCGCTCTGCTCGGGGCGCACGCTGCATCTGCTGCCCGCGCGTTGCGCGTTCGATCCCGACCAGTTCGCCGCCGAGATGCGTGCACGCGACATCGGCGTGCTGAAGATCGTGCCGAGTCACCTTCATGCGCTGCTGGAAGCCCAGCATCCCGCCGACGTGCTGCCGTCGCACGCGCTCGTGACGGGCGGCGAGCTGCTGCCGTGGACGCTCGTCGATCGTGTCGCGGCGCTCAAGCCGGGCTGCCGCGTCATCAATCACTACGGTCCGACCGAGGCCACCGTCGGCGCGCTGACCTGCGATACGTCCACGCTCGCACATGAAGAACGCGGCGCGCGAGGCGTGCCGCTCGGACGTCCATTGCCCAATGCCTGCGCGCTGGTACTCGACGCGAACGGCGCGTGCGTGCCGCCGGGCGGCATCGGCGAACTGTGCCTGGGCGGTCCGGGCGTCGCGCGCGGTTACGTCGGACGCCCGGCGGCGACGGCCGAGCGCTTCGTGCCGCATCCGTTCGCCCACGGCGAGCGGCTTTATCGCACGGGCGACCGCGTGCGGCTCCTCGCGGACCGGCGCATCGCGTTTCTCGGCCGGCTCGACGATCAGGTCAAGATTCGCGGCTATCGCGTCGAACCGGGCGAGGTGAGCGCGGCGCTCTGCGGCATCGACGGCGTCGCGCAGGCGGAAACGCTCGCGCTCGAACAAGACGACGGCCGCCTGCACCTCGCCTCGTTCGTGACGCTGAAGGCTCAAGGCCAGAACGATGCGACGTTGCGCGAAGCGCTCGCCGAGCGTCTGCCGGATTACATGGTGCCGGCCGTGCTCGTCACGCTGGATGCGCTGCCCGTGACGGCCAACGGCAAGATTGACCGCGCCGCGTTGCGCGCGATCGCGGCGGCGCCCGCGTCCGTCCGGTCGTCCGGTGATGCGCCGCGCGGCGCGTCCGAGGAAGCGATCGCGGCGGTCTGGAAGGACGTGCTGAAGGCGGAGCAGGTCGGCCGCGACGACGATTTCTTCGAACTCGGTGGCGACTCGATTCTCGTGCTTCAGGTGATCGCGCGGCTGCGCAAGCGCGGTCTTCGCTTCACGCCGAAGCAGCTCTTCGACGGTCCGACCATCGCGCAACTCGCGCTCGTCGCCACGTCGACGGATGTGGCGGCGCCGCGCGCGCCGGCCGTGTCGAAAACGGCTGAATCGACGACGCTCACGCCGGCTCAACTGCGCTTCTTCGCGCTCGACGTGCCGAAGCGCGGTCACTGGAACCAGTCGATCGAATTCGATACGGCGGCGCCGTTCGACCTCGATGCCTTCGCGCGCGCGTTCGACGCGCTCCTCATGCATCACGACGTCTTTAGTCAGCGCTTCGAATTCAGCGATACGTGGCGCGTCGTTCAGGTGCCAAAGCCGTTCGAGACGCTGCCGCTGACGGCAGTCAGCGCACGCGACGAAGCCGACGCGCTCGCGCAGTTCGACGTCTTGCAGCGCACGCTCGACATCACGCGCGGCCCGCTCGTCTGCGCGCTGGCGGCGGCGCTGCCGGACGGGTGCACGAAGCTGTATCTCGCGATGCATCATTTGATCGTGGATGGCGTGTCGTGGCGCGTGCTGCTCGACGACCTCGACAGCGCCTACCGCGCCGCCTGCGAGCGACGTTCCGTGCGTCTCTCGCCAACGGGCACCCGTGTACAGGACTGGGCCGCGCGGCTCGCCCGCGCGGCGCGCGATCCGCAGTCGCCGTTTGCGCACGAATCGTCTTATTGGACGTCGCTCGCAGAAGGCGACGACCTCCCGCTCGACCATCCGCAAGCGCCGGCGACCAACGCCGACGCGGCGGTCGTCGAACAGACGCTCGGCGTCGATCTCACGCGCGCCGCGCTTAGCGAGGCGAACGCGGCGTACCGGACGCAGACCGTCGAATTGCTGATCGCGGCGCTCGCGCATGCGCTCGGCGCGCATGCCAAGCGCGGCGCGTGCCGTCTCGAACTCGAAGGGCACGGCCGCGAAGCGCTCTTCGACGACGTCGACGCGAGCCGCACGCCCGGCTGGCTGACGAGCCACTTTCCGGTGGCGCTGCCCGTCGAGGCTTTGCCTGCCGGCACGCTCGCGGCCGTCAAGGACGCGTTGCGCGCGGTGCCGCACAAGGGCCTCGGCTTCGGCGTGCTGCGCCATTACGGCGACGACGCGACGCGCGCCGCGCTGTCTCGCGTGACGCGGCCGCGCGTGACGTTCAACTATCTCGGCCAGTTCGATGCGCCGCGCGACGCCGCGCTCGTGCCGCGCTTCGGCGGTGCTGGCTGCGAGCGCGACCCTGAAGGGCCGCTCGGCAATGCGCTCGCGATTCACGCCTATCTCGACGCCGACGGCCCGCGCACGCTGAAGCTGCATTGGGTCTATGCCGCGACGCAGTTCGACCGCGCGACGATCGAAGCGCTGGCCGCGCGCTTCGCGAAGGCGCTCGGCGAGATCGCGGCGGCGTGCGCCGCGCGTCTCGCGAAGGCTGGCGCCGGCGCCACGCCGGGCGACTATCCGCTCGCCCGCAAGGCCGGTCTGACGCAGGCCGCGCTGGAGCGCGTGCCGCTCGACCTGCGCGTCATCGACGACATTTATCCGCTCTCGCCGATGCAGCAGGGCATCCTGTTCCATTCGCTCTTCGCGCCGGAGCAGTCCACGTATGTGAACCAGCTCGTGGCGACGCTCGTCGCGCCGGATGTCGAGCGTCTGCACGCCGCGTTCGATGCCGCCGTGCCGCGCCACGACATCCTGCGCACCGGCTTCACGCCCGACGAAGCCGCGCCGATGCAGATCGTCCACCGGCAGGCGCGCATGCCGTTCGAGGTGCTCGACTGGCGCGACCGGCAAACCGATCTTTCGACAGCGCTCGACACCTGGCTCGCTGCCGACCGCGCGCAGGGCTTCGACCTTGCCGCGCCGCCGCTGATGCGCGTCACGCTGATCCGCCTGACGGACGACGCATGGCGTCTCGTCTGGACGCGGCATCATTTGCTGCTCGACGGCTGGAGCACGGCGCGGCTGTTCGCCGAGGTGCTGCGCGACTACATCGAGCCGCCGCGCGCGCAGCCGTTCGCGCTGCCCGCGAAGACGCGCTATCGCGACTTCATCGCGTGGCTGGCCGCCCGCGATACCGACGCCGACGAGGCGTTCTGGCTCGAACGCCTCGCGCGCCTCGACGAACCGACGCTCGTCGCACAACGCGACGCGGATGCGTCGCAGGCGCAGAACCGCACCTGGCGCGCGACCATCGACGCCGCGACGCTCGCCCGCGTAACCGACACCGCCCGCCGTCTGCGCGTGACGGTCAACACGCTGGTGCAGGGCGCATGGGCGCTCGCGCTGCAACGCGCGACGCATCGGCTGTCGGTCGCGTTCGGCGCGACGGTGGCGGGCCGTCCGGATTCGCTGCCCGACGCGGATGCCGTGCTCGGGCTGTTCATCAATACGCTGCCGGTCATCACGGCGCCGCTGCCGCAGCGCGCGGCGAGCGCGTGGCTGCGCGAATTGCAGAGCGACAACGCGGCCGCGGCCGAGCACGCGCATACGCCGCTCGCGGAAATCCAGCGCTGGGCGGGGCAGGGCGGCGGCGCGCTGTTCGACACGCTCGTCGTCTTCGAAAACTATCCGGTCGACGAAGCGTGGGCGGGCCGCGACGAGCGCGCGCTGAAGATGCGCGATTTGCGCAACATCGAAGCGACCGACTTCGCGCTGACGCTCGTGATCGAAGCCGGTGACGCGATGACGATCGACTACGGTTACGACGCCATGCGTATCGACGAAACGCGCGTGGCCGTGCTGCATCGCGCGCTGGCGGCGTGTCTCGATGCGTTCGTCGCGAACCCCGACGCGCCGCTCGGCACGATCTCCCTCGCGACCGCTGACGCCGGGCGCTACAACGCGACCGCGCGCGAATGGCCCGCCGCGCAGCAAGCCGCGCTGCATCGACAGTTCGAACAAGCCGCGCGGGCCACGCCGCAAGCCGTCGCGCTCGAATTCATCGACGCCAGCGGCGCCGTGCAGCAGATGCGCTACGCCGAACTCGATGCGCACGCGGACCGCGTCGCGGCCGCGCTCGTCGCGCTCGGCGTGAAGCCGGACACGGCGGTGGCGCTCTGCGTCGAGCGCTCGTTCGAGATGGTCGTCGCGCTCTTCGGCGTGTTGAAGGCGGGCGCGGCCTATCTGCCGATCGATCCGGATTATCCGGCGGAGCGGATCGCCTACCTGCTCGGCGACGCGAAGCCCGCCGTCGTCCTGACGCAGCCGCATGTGCGCCCGCGCGTGGAAGCGGCGACGCCCCGCGAGGACGTGCGCGTCTTCGATATCGACGATCTGATGCGAAGCGGCGCGACGCTCGACGCGCCCATCGACGTGAACGCGCAGCAGCTTGCCTACCTGATCTACACGTCCGGTTCGACCGGCAAGCCGAAAGGCGCGGGCAACACGCACGGCGCGCTGGCGAACCGCATCGCGTGGATGCAGGACGCCTACCGGCTGACGAACGACGACGTCGTGCTGCACAAGACGCCGTTCGGTTTCGACGTCTCGGTGTGGGAGTTCGTCTGGCCGCTCGCAACGGGCGCGAAGCTCGCCATCGCGGCACCGGGCGATCACCGCGACCCGGCGCGTCTCGTCGCCGTCATCGAGGCGCAGCGCGTGACCACGCTGCATTTCGTGCCGTCGATGCTGGCGGCGTTCGTCGCGCATCTCGACGAGTTCGGCGCCGCCGCGCGCTGCGCGAGCATCGAGCGGATCGTCGCGAGCGGCGAGGCGCTCGCGCCCGAACTGGCCGCGCGCGTCGCAACCGTGCTGCCGAACGCGCGCCTGTACAACCTCTACGGCCCGACCGAAGCGGCCATCGACGTGTCGCACTGGACCTGCGACGCGAGCGATGCCGACGCGGCCTCGTTGCCCATCGGCCATCCGATCGCGAATCTCCAGCTGCATGTGCTCGATGCAGCGCTGCATCCGGTGCCGCCGGGCGCGACGGGCGAGCTGTATCTCGGCGGCGTGGGACTCGCGCGCGGTTATCTCGGCCGCGCCGCGCTGACCGCCGAGCGCTTCATGCCGGACCCGTTCGTGCCGGGCGCGCGTCTTTATCGCACGGGCGATCTGGCGCGCCGGCGCAGCGACGGCGCGCTCGACTACCTCGGCCGGATCGACACGCAAGTGAAGCTGCGCGGCCAGCGCATCGAACCCGGCGAAATCGAAGCGTTGCTGCGCGCGGCCGAAGGCGTTCACGACGCGGTCGTGATCGTGCGCGAGGAGCAACTGATTGGCTACGTCGCGCGCGGTGCGCAGAGCGCGCTCGACGTTCCGGCGCTCTTCGCCGCGCTGCGTGCGCAATTGCCCGCGTACATGGTGCCCGCGCAGCTGGTCGAACTGGACGCGCTGCCCGTCACGCCGAACGGCAAGTGCGATCGCAATGCGTTGCCCGCGCCGTCGCGCGAAACGAAGACGGTCGATGCGCCGCGCACGCCGACCGAACGCGAACTCGCCGCGATCTGGCAGCGCGTGCTGCGCGTCGAAACAGTGAGCCGCGACGACGATTTCTTCGCGCTCGGCGGCCATTCGCTGCTCGCCACGCAGGCCAACGCGCAGGCGAACCTGCACTGGTCGCTGATGCTGCCGCTGCGCGCGCTCTTCGACGAACGCACGCTCGAGCGCTGCGCCGCGGCCATCGACCGGGCGCTGGCGGAATGCGGCGGCAAGCGCGCGCAAGACACCGCGAGTGCGATCGACGCGCTGCTCGGCGAACTGGAAATGGATTAGGACGGACGATGACGACTGCAAAACCCGACCTGCTGACGCTCGCGACGCGCTTCGCGCAGTTGCCCGAGCCGCAACGCAAGGTGTTCCTGACGAGGCTCGACGAAGCGGGCATCGACTTTTGCCTGCTGCCGATTCCGCCGCGCGCCGAGCGCGCCGCGAGCGTGCCGGCCTCGTTCGCGCAGACGCGGCTGTGGCTGCACGCGCGCATGATCGACGAGCCGGCGGCGTATCACATCACCGAGCGGATGCGGCTGACCGGCGCGCTCGACGCCCACGCGCTGCGCGCCTCGTGCGATGCGCTGATCGCGCGTCACGAGGCGCTGCGCACGACGTTCGCGGAGGGCGCCGACGGCGTGCTGCAAACGGTCCACGCGCCGATGCGCTGTGCGTGGCATGCCGTGGATGTGAGCCAGTTGCCGGCGTCCGCGCGTGAGGCGCGCGCGAGCGCACTCGCGCTCGCCGACGAAGCGCGGCCCTTCGACCTCGCGCACGCGCCGTTGATGCGCGCGCACCTGATCCGCCTCGACGCGACGACGCACTGGCTTTCGCTCACGACGCATCACATCGTCTCGGACGGCTGGTCCGCCGACATCGCGCTGGCGGAACTGGCGTCGTTCTATCGCGCGTATGCGAAGGGCGAGGCCGTTTCGCTCGCGCCGCTGCCGATTCAGTACGCCGACTACGCGCTTTGGCAGCGCCGCTGGCTCGACGCGGGCGAGCGCGACCGCCAGCTCGAATTCTGGCGCGCGCAACTCGACCCCGCGCGCGACGTGCTGATGCTGCCCGGCGCCGCGCCGCGTCCCGCGCAGCGCAGCGCACGCGGCGCGCGCCACGTCTTCACGCTCGACGCCGGGCTCGCCGTCCGCGTGCGGGCGTTCGCCAACGCGCGGCGCGCGACGCCGTTCGCCGTCTTGCTCGCCACGCTCGACGCGCTGCTCGCGCGCGCGTCGGGCGAATCGCCTATCCAGATCGGCGTGCCGTCCGCGAACCGGGAGCGCGGCGAGACCGCGGGCCTGATCGGCTTTTTCGTCAACACGCTGACGCTCGCGACGCGCGTGGATTCGAACGCGCCGTTCGCGACGCTGGTCGATGCGGCCCAGCAGACGCTCATCGACGCGCAATCGCATCAGGACGTGCCGTTCGAGCAGGTCGTCGAGGCGCTCGGCGTCGTGCGCAGCGCGAGTCATCATCCGCTGTTTCAGGTGATGGCCGCGTTCGGCGCGCGGCGTGCGCTGCCGTCGTTTGCTGACGTCCGCGCGACCGAACTGCCGTCCGGCACGCCGTTCGCGAAGTTCGATCTCACCGCGAATTTCGAGGAGCGCGCGGACGGTTCGATCGACGCGGCCTTCATTTACGCGCTCGATCTCTTCGACGCCGACGCTGTCGCGCGGCTCGCGACGCGCTTTGTCGAACTGCTGGTAAATGCGCTCGATGCGCCCGAGGCACTCGTCGGCGATCTGCAATGGCTGCCGCACGACGAACGCGTGCAGCTCGATGCGTGGAACCGCAACGCGCCCGCCGACGTGCCGGCGTTCGTGCCGGTGCACGAGCGCATCGCGCGGCACGCGCGGGCGCGGCCGGAGGCGCGCGGCGTCGCGGATAGCGACCGCTCGCTCACGCGCGGCGAAGTCGATGCGCGCGCGACGCGCATCGCGCAGCGTCTCGTCGATGCGGGTGTGAGCGCCGAAATGCGCGTCGGCGTGGCGCTCGGACGCTCGGTCGATCTGCTCGTCGGATTGATCGCCGCGCTGAAGTCGGGCGGCGCGTTCGTGCCGCTCGACCCGAGCCATCCGCGCGAACGCCTCGCGCAAATTCTCGACGACGCCCGCATCGTCCATATCGTCACCGAGCGCACGAGCCTCGCTGCGCTGCCCGTGCCCGACAACGCGCGCGTCTGGCTCATCGACGACGAACGCCTCTTCGACGACGACGCCACGTCCGCCGTCGACCTCCCCGCCGTCGCGCCGACGCAGGCTGCTTACGCCATCTACACGTCGGGTTCGACGGGCAAGCCGAAGGGCGTGATCGTCGATCATGGCTCGTTCGCGCTGCATTGCGTCGCGATCGCCGAGCGCTATGGCGCAACCGAGAACGACGTGTTCCTGCTGTTCCAGTCGGTCAATTTCGACGGCGCGCACGAAGGCTGGTTCTCGCAGTACATCTCGGGCGCGGCGGTCACGATTACCGCCGACACGCTCTGGCCGCCCGCGCTGACCTGCCGCCTGATGGCGCGCGAGGGCGTGACGATGACCTACGTCCCGCCCGGCTGCGCGACGCAACTCGCCGAATGGGCGCTCGCGCACGGCGCGCCGCCGACGCTGCGCTCGCTCACCGTCGGCGGCGAAGCGACCTCGCGCGAAGCGTTCGCGCTGATGCGCCGCGCGTTCCCGAACGCGCGCATCGTCAACGGCTACGGGCCGACCGAGACCGTCATCACGCCGATGCTCTGGATGTTCCATCCCGGCGACGATCCCGCGACACTCGCCGACAGCGCCTATCTGCCGATCGGCACGCTGGTCGGCGCGCGCACGGCGCACGTGCTCGACGCGCGGCTCCATCCGCTGCCCGTCGGCGTGACGGGCGAGTTGTATCTGGGCGGCGAGGGCGTCGGCGTCGCGCGCGGCTATCTCGACCGGCCCGCCATGACCGCCGAGCGCTTCGTGCCCGATCCATACGGCGTGCCGGGCGCGCGTCTGTATCGCACCGGCGATCTCGTCAGGCGGCGCGCGGACGGCGTGTTCGACTTCATCGGACGTGTCGATCATCAGGTGAAGCTGCGCGGGCTGCGCATCGAGCTCGGCGAGATCGAGGCGCAACTGGCGGCCCACGACGACGTGCGCGAAGCCGTCGCTGTCGTGCACGGCAAGGGCGCGCAGGCGGCGCTCGTCGCGTATGTGGAGCTGACCGACGCGGCGCGCGAGCGCGCGAAAAGCGGCAACGCAGCCGATGCCGCCGAACTCGACGCGCATCTGCGCCGCACGCTGCCCGACTACATGGTGCCCGCGCATATCGTCGTGCTCGACGCGTTGCCGCGCAACGCGAACAGCAAGGTCGACCGCGCGGCGTTGCCGGCGCCCGCGCGCCGCGAGCGCGTGTACGAGGCGCCCGCGCCTGGCACGGAAGCGGCGCTCGCCAAAATCTGGCGCGATGTGCTCGATATCGGCCGCGTCGGCCGCGCGGATCATTTCTTCGAACTCGGCGGGCATTCGCTCGCGGCCGTGCGCGTGGCGACGCGCGTCGCGGAAGAAGTCGGGCGCGACGTGCCCGTGCGCACGCTGTTCGAAGCGCCGGTGCTGGCGCTTTACGCGCAGCGCGTGGCGCGCTCGCAGGCGAGCGAAATCGCGCCGGATGCAGCGATGCCCGCGCTCGTGCCCGACGCGCAAGGCGTCCTGCCGCTCTCCGCCGCGCAACTCGGCTTGTGGTTCCTCTGGCGCGCGCAGCCTGCGAGCGCCGCGTACAACATTCCGGTCGCGCTGCGGCTGCGCGGTCCGCTCGCCGCCGATGCGCTGCGCGAAGGGTTCGCGCAGGCCGCCGCGCGTCATCCGGCTTTGCGAACGCGCTTCGTCGAGCGCGCCGGATCGTTGCCGGGCCAGCGCATCGCGCCGGTCGCGCCGTTCGAACTGACGGTCGTCGATTTGTCTGCCGAGCGCGACGAAGCCGCACGTCTCGCACACGCGACGGAACTCACCGACGACGACGCTCTCGCCCCGTTCGATCTGGGTGCCGCGACGCCGCTCTGGCGCGCGCGCCTGATCCGCCTGGCCGACGACGATCACGTGCTTTCGCTCGTCGTGCATCACATCGTGTCGGACGGGCATTCGATCGATCTCTGGCTCGACGACATTCGCGCGACCTATGTCGAGCTGGCATCCGGCGCCGCGCTGGCAAAGCCGACGCCGTCCGCCGACCTTCCGGTGCTGCCCGCGACGGCGCCGCCCGCGCGGCTCGCGTTCTGGCGCGAGGCGCTCACGGACCTGCCCGCGACCGCGTTGCCAGCGCCGGCGGCCGGTCGCGCTGCGAAGCCCCGATGGTCCGCGAGCCGCATCGCGTTCGAATTCGACGACGCGCTCGTGCGCCGCGCCCGCGCGATCTCGCTCGACGCGCACGCGACGCTGCCGATGCTCCTGCACGCCGCGCTCAACCTCGCGCTCTATCGGACGACGGGCGCGGACGACCAGCCCGTCGGCGTGCTCGCCTCGACGCGCGAACTGACGGGCGACGCCGCGCGCCATGCGTTCGGGCTTTTCATCAACGCGGTCGTCGTGCGCACGCGAATCGCGCGCGAGGATTCGCCGGCGGCGATCCTCAACGCCGTGCGCGACGCCGCGCTCGCCGCCTACGCGCACGCGGACGTGCCGTTTGCCGAGGTCGTCGCCGCGCTCGGTGCGCCGCGCACGGGCGGCGGCAATCCGCTCTTTCAGGTGATGTTCAACTATCTGCGCCCGACAGGCGCTGCCGGCCGCGACTGGGCGGGCCTCGCGCTCGGCGAGTTCAACGACGTGCGGCATCGCGTGGTGTTCGAGCTGGAACTCGACATCGTCGAGCATCCGGACGGGCGCGTGACCGGCGCGTTCTCGTATGCGAACGAACGGGTCGACAGCGTCTTCGCCGAGGCGCTGGCCGAGCGCTATCTGCAGGCCGTCGCGCAGTTCGTCGATGCGCCGCATGAAGCGCTCGGCGCGGCCGAGGCGCGCTTCGTCGCGACAGCAGACGAGCCAGCGCCGCTTCCCGACAAAGCCGACGAAGCCGACGCCGTGCATACGGCCGAAGCGCTCGCGGCGCTCTGGTGCGATCTCTTCGAGGACACAAACCCGTCCCTTCACGACGATCTGTTCGAAGCAGGCGCCACGTCGTTCGACGTCGTGCGCTTCGTCGATGCGGCGCACAAGGCGGGCTTCGCCATCGCGATCGACGATGTCTTCGCGGCGCCGCATTTCGCCGGCCTCGGCAGGCGGCTCGCTCACCAGAAGCTTCTCGCGGACGGGACGCGCGACGTGCCGGCCATCAACCAATAACTCCTGAGACACCTGACAGAGACCTGAGACATGAAGAGAGAAACAGTATTCGATCTGATCGGCATCGGCTTCGGGCCGTCGAATCTATCGCTTGCCGTGCGGCTTGCCGAAGAGGCGGGCACGGCGAATCTCGCGCATTGCTTCGTCGAGCGGCAGGCGGAATTCGGCTGGCATCGCGGCATGTTGCTCGACGATTGCCGGATGCAGATTTCCTTCCTGAAGGACCTCGTCACGCAGCGCGACCCGACCAGCCGCTTCACGTTCATCAACTACCTGTTCGAGCGCGGCCGCCTGAACGAATTCGTGAACCTGAAGAACTTCTATCCGACCCGCGTCGAGTTTCACGACTACCTGAACTGGGTCGCGGATGCGTTCGAGGAGCGCGTCCACTACGGCCAGACCGTCACCGCGATCGAGCCGGTCATGGAAGCGGGCGCGAGCGGCGAGATCGCCGCGTTGCGCGTCCTGTCGCAAGATGGCGAGGGACGCGAGTGGCAGCGGGTGACACGCGCGCTGTCGGTCGGCATCGGCGGCGCGGCGCAGGTGCCGGAGGCGTTCGCGGCGCTCGGGCCGCATAACGTGATTCATTCGTCGGGCTATCTGAATTCGATCGAGCGTGTGGTCGGCAAGCCGGATGGCGGCGCGAAGCGCGTCGCCGTGATCGGTGCGGGACAGAGCGCGGCGGAAGTGTTCGCCGATCTCGCGCGCCGCTTTCCCCACGTCGATGCGAGCCTCGTCATCCGGTCGAGCGCGCTCAAGCCCGCCGACGACACACCGTTCGTCAACGAAATCTTCAGCCCGGCCTATACCGACGTCGTGTATTCGCAGTCGCAGGACGCTAGGCGCGCGCTGATCGAAGGGTTCCGCGATACGAACTACGCGGTCGTCGATCGTCCGCTGATCGAGCAGATCTACGAAATGCTGTACTTGCAGACGGTCTCCGATGACGTGCGGCATCGCCTGCTGGCGAACACCGCCATCGAAGGCGCCGTGCGCACGGCGAACGGTCAGATCGAACTGACGATGCGCGATCGTCTGAGCGGCCACGCGCGCGCCGAGCGCTTCGATGCGCTCGTGCTCGCGACGGGTTATCGGCGGGACACGCATCTCGCGCTGCTTGAGGGCCTTGCGCCGCATCTCGGCGACGCGCTCGCCACGCAGAGCGTCGGCCGCGACTACCGGCTCGCGACGCCCGCGCAGTTCAAGCCGCGCATCTACCTGCAAGGCTGCTGCGAGGACAGCCACGGACTGTCGGACACCTTGCTCTCGGTGCTGGCGATGCGCTCGGACGAGATCGTCGCGTCGCTCGCGCAACAGGCGGCGGACAAGCACGCCGGCGGCCAGCCGGCGGATACGAAAAAGAACGGGGTGAGCGGCGGCCGCGTGGCCTTCGCTCTTTGATGTTGTCGATGAGATAGCGGCCGCTGGCCGCATGCAGCCTGGAGAGAACAATAATGATGTGGGGAACAGGGATGCGCCGGACCGCGATCGCGGCGGCGGCGGGCGTGGCGTTCTGCGCCGCCGCGATGGATCGCGCGCTGGCGCAGGAAGCACCACAAGCGACTACGCAAGAAGCCACGCTACCCGCGGTCAGGGTCAACGCGGCCGCCGAGGGCGACGGCACGGTCGGTCTCGTTGCGCGCCGCAGCAGCACGGGCACAAAAACCGATACGCCGATCAACGAAATTCCGCAGACCATCAACGTCGTTACGTCGGCGCAGATCGAGGAAACTGGCGCGACCAGCATCAACGAAGCGCTGCGCTACATTCCGGGCTTCTCGTCGTATGGCGCGGACGTGCGCTCCGACTGGTATTCGGCGCTGCGCGGCTTCACGCCGACCGTGTTCGTCGACGGCCTGCAGGTGCCGAACACACTCAATCTGGCGAGCTGGCGCGTCGATCCGTACATGATCGACAGCATCACGATCCTGCGCGGGCCGACTTCCGTGCTGTACGGCCAGGGCGATCCGGGCGCGATCGTCGACGTGCAGAGCAAGCTTGCGAACGGCGAGCGTATCCGCGAAGTCGGCATGCAGCTCGGCAACTATGCGCGAAAGCAGGTGCAGTTCGATATCGGCGACACGATCGATAAGGACGGCACGCTGTCGTATCGCGTGCTCGCGGTCGGTCGCGACGGCAATTCGCTCACCGGGCCGCACGCGGAACAGCGTTTTTCGATCGCGCCGTCAGTCAGGTGGCAGCCGAACGCGAGCACGTCGCTGACGGTGGCCGCGAGCTATCTGCAGGACTGGGGCGACGCGTCGAACAACTTCCTGCCCGCCGAAGGCACCGTGCTGCCCAATCCGAACGGCCGGATCTCGGAGAACCTGTACACCGGCGACCCGACCTATTCGTACTATCGGAAGAAGGAGTGGTCGGTCGGCTATCAGTTCGAGCACAAGTTCGATCCGGTCTGGACATTCCGCCAGAACACGCGCTGGATGCATCTCTCGCTCGACAACGGCGCGGTCTGGGGCGCCGGCCTCGATCCGAGCGATCCGACCGAGCAGACGCTCGCGCGCTATGCCGGGCTCTTCCAGCCGAACTACAGCCGCTTCGACATCGACAACCAGGCGCAGGCGCGCTTCGGCACCGGGCCGGTCGAGCATACGGTCCTGCTCGGCTTCGAGTACAACCGCCAGAATTCGACCGACAGCGAATGGCTCGCGCAGGGGCCGAGCCTCAACATGTACAACCCGGTCTATACGCCAGTGTCGACCGCGATCTTCAGCGGCCCGGGTTCGTTCGGCCAGACCAACACGCGCTCGACGCTCGATTCCTTCGGCCTCTACGCGCAGGATCAGATCAAGTGGAACCGCTGGATGCTGACGATCGGCGGTCGCGAGGACTGGAGCGATACGAAGCAGGATGACGTCATCCGCGGCACGCAGCAGAAGCAGAACGACAGCGCGTTCACCGGGCGCGTCGGACTGACTTATCTGGGCGATTACGGGCTCTCGCCGTACATCAGCTATTCGACGTCGTTCAATCCGATCATCGGCGTGAAGATGGCCGACGGCGGTCTGCCCGCGCCGACCAAAGGCAGGCAGATCGAGGCGGGCCTGCGCTGGCAGCCGGCGGGCAAGAACCTGATGCTCAACGCGGCGATCTACCAGATCAACCAGACGAACGTCCTCACGCCCGATCCCACCGACCCGACCGGCACGTTCTCCGTGCAGACCGGCGAAGTGCGCTCGCGCGGCATCGAACTGAGCGCGGTCGGCAACGTGACGCGCAACTTCTCGGTGATCGCCGCCTACGTGTATCAGGACGTGAAGAACATCCGCGCGAACGACGTCACGCTTGACAAGTGGCCGGTCTCGATTCCGCTGCCGCACCAGATGGCGTCGCTCTGGGCCGACTGGACCTGGCACGCGGGTCCGCTCGAAGGCCTGGGATTCGGCGCGGGCATCCGCTATCAGAGCGGCCTCGCCGGCGCCGCCGACAACTCGCTCTACGTGCCGAGCTACACGGTGTACGACGCGGCCGTTCACTACGACATGCGTCACTGGCGCTTTGCCGTGAACGCTTCGAATATTTTCGATCGCACCTTCGTGACAGGTTGCCAGTCGACCTCGGCGTGCTTCTACGGCAATCCGCGCACCGTGATCGCCAGCGCCCGCTACAACTGGTGACGCGCTCACCCTACGCACCTTCATCCATGACGAAGATAAAACTGGTCTACATCCTGTCCCTGCGTAACGCCGCCGCCGATCGGGCGGGACAGGACATCGAATACAAAGGCGGCCTGCGTTACATGAAATCGCCGCTCGAATTCCTCGTCGAGCAGCTCAACGAGACGGAACTCGGCGAATCCTATTCTCTGGAAGGCGTCATCTACGACGACGACGAAGGATCGGCCACGGACCGCGCGAAGCTCGGCGAATACGGTTTCGCTTGCCAGCCGGGCAAGCCGTGGATCCATCCGCCGCATCTCGCGGTAGAGGGCCGGCCGGTGACGAGTCTGCTGCACGCGATTCCTTCGACCTACCGGCGGTTGCCGCTGGATTCGTCCGAGCGTCCGGCGCAAAAGAGCGCGTTCGAGCGGCGCCTGCTCGCGAAGCTGGTCGAACTCGATGCGGATTTCGTCGTGCTCGACGGCCTGCTCGTGATTCTCGATGAACTGGTACGGCCAGGTGCGCCGTTTCATCGGCGGATCGCGAATATCCATCCGGGCGTGACGCGGCTCGGCTCGCGCTACGAACGGCGCGGCGCCTACGCGACGCTCGATGCGCTGCATGGCGCGCGCGGCCGCAAGGTCGTCGACTGGACGACCGGCGAGACGCGCCCGGTGCCGCCCGTCGACCGGACGGGCGCGTCGTTCCATTACGTCGACAACGGCATCGATTCGGGCGAAGTCATCTTCGATGTGCTGGCAACGCCCATCGACGTGAACGACACGATCCTCGAACTGCGCTGGAACAATTTCCAGCAAAGCCTTTTTCCCGCGCTGGAAGGCGGGCTCGCCACGATGGCCGAGAGTTTCGTGAAAGCGTCGATCTGACGATCGCGCCTTCCACCACCCAGCCACACGCCGGAGACATGACGATGAACATTCGCTTCGATCCCGAGATGACGGCGGCTTGCGCCGTCATCGAACCGCCCGATCGCACGCTTGCTGTGTGGCGGCCGGACCTCGCGCCCGACGCGCTTCTGCCCGCGCTCGCCGAGCTGTTTTGCGGCGAGACCGACCGCCAGCGTGCGACGCTCGCGATGCCGCTTGCAAGCGCCGACGCTCAAACCATCGACGCATTCGTCGCGCGCGCGAAGGCCGAAGGCGTGATCGACCGGGCCGCGCAGCAAGACGGAGAACTGCTCGTCACGACTTCGCGCAGGACGTTCTGGCAGCTGCCGCGCCCGTGGCTCAAAGCGCGCGCGTCGGGCGACACGCCGCTGCGTTACACCGAGACGAACGGCCGGCGTCATCCCGTGCGGCCGGGCAACGCCGAAGGCACGATCTACGAGCGCTTCTTCCCGCAGATCGGGATGACATTCAGCTTGCGTACCGCCGATCCGGAAGCGGACGCCGACGTCTTCAGCGAGTGGCAGAACCTGGATCGCGTCGCGTACTTCTGGGACCAGAAGGGCACGCGCGCCGAACACAAGGCGTATCTGGCCGAGCGTCGCGACGATCCGCACATGCATCCGATGATCGGTTATTTCGACGGAAAGCCCTTCGGCTATTTCGAATTTTATTGGGCAAAGGAGGACCGGCTCGGCCCGTTCTACGACGCGGGCGATTTCGATCGCGGCCTGCATCTTTTGATCGGCGATCCGCAATTCCAGAGCGCCGGCAAGCTCAAGGCATGGTGGAGCGGCGTGCTGCACTACATGTTCGTCGACGATCCGCGCACCGAGCGGCTCGTCGGCGAACCGCGCGTCGATCACGTGCGGCACATCGCGTACATGCATCGCATGGGCTTTTATACGCTCAAGGAATTTGACTTCCCGCACAAGCGCGCGGCGCTTACCGTGATCGAACGCGAGAAGTTCTTCAGCGACTTCAGGTTCTGATGCGTCAGGCCGACCACGCGAGCGCAGCCGCATAACCCGGCGGTGCGGCAAGCGTGGCGGTTTGCAGGAAGGCGTCGCCGATGGCGATGCCTTCGCGCGGCCCGCCGAGCGTCGAAACGTGCTGCATGCCTTCCGTCAGCCCGGCGCCGTGGGCCTTCAAAACCGCCTCCTTCATTACCCAGATCTCGTAGAACGCGGCGTTCTGCGCGGCGCGTTCGAGCCGCTCGATATGCGCGCGTTCGCTGGGACTCAGCGCGATGTCCGCGACGGTGCGCCAGTCGAAATGAATGGCGCATTGTTCAATATCCACGCCGACCCGCTTTCCCGATGCCAGCGCGATCAGGCCATGCGCGCCCGAGTGCGAGACGTTGAAATCGATGGCCGGTTCGCGCGCGTGTTGGCTTGCCAGCCCTAGCGCCGGGCGGCGGTTCCGGCCTTCTACGATGGCGACGTCGGCTGCGCTCAGGCCCGTCGCGTCGGCCAGGATTTCGCGCAATGCCGCGCGGACGGTGGCGAAACGCAAGGCATCCTCACGTCGATGAAACGAGCGCGCGCGCGAACGTTCGGTGTCCGAGAGAGAGGGGAAAGTTGAATCGTCGAATGGAGCGTCGAGCGCGATGTCGATGCGCCACACGGCAAGGTCCGCAGGGCAGCCTGACGGCAGGGGCAAGGGCAAGGACTGGAACGAAGTCATCGATTGCGTTTTCGGATGTCGTGAAACCGCGAGCGATCATGTTGCTTTCTTAATCGCCGATGGCTTCGACTTCGTGGAGTTGTCACTTCAAAGGCGCGTCACGCTTGCTTGCGTGCGAATGCCGCCATCCGATGACTTGGGCTCCTTAAGCATCACGCTTGGCTTAAACACCCGACGTCTTGCCGCGGACACCCTCGGCAAGACTCGACCACGCTTCGTCAAGCGGCGGCGGCAGGCGCCTGTTCAGCCGCTCCGTCGACAACCACCGGCTTTGCACGCAGGCGGCGTGTCGCGGTCTTGGTCGACGCGACACCCTTGCGTTTGGCGGCTGCCTTGACACCCGTCGCAGACTTCTTCGCCGCTGTCTTGCGACTCGCGGCCTGGGTCTTCTTCGCCGAGGCTTTCTTGGCCGCCGGCTTTTTGGCTGACGGGGCCGCTTGGCCCGCAGCGCCATCGATCAGGAACTTGGTGCGATCCTTCACGTCCTTGATCCACGCAGGAGGACGCGCATGCCCGCTCCACGTTTCGCCGGTCTTGGGGTTCATGTACTTGGGCGGCAGCTTGCCCTGAACCTTGCTCTTCGCGGCTACACGAGTCTTCCTGGACGCGGTCTTGCGCGTAGCCTTGCCTTTCGTCCCATGCGCTTCGATATCGGCGGTGGTCAAGCCGTGGCGTTCCATCATTGCGCGGATGTCATCGAGTACCGATTGAGCCTTCTTTGCAACGATGCTTTCTGCTTGCTTTTGTAGACGCGCTATTCGTTGGTAAAGCTGATCGAGTGAGGCCATATTTATCTCCTAAAGAAGGTATTGCTCGCACTATGCCATCTTTAGCGGGTTTAGCGAAGGTTTTGGCCGCATCGAACAAGCAAAGTTACTAAAAGCAGGAAAATTCCGTATGAGGCGTTGTCGTTTTGGATCGCACGGGTCCGTTTAAAGACGATAAGCGCTAGGGCAGGGCAAGCGAAAGCTTTATCGGATTCGGCGGATCATATGACGCTAGCCGTATGCTAGCCATCCGCCGACGTATTGAAGTGAACCGCTTATTCATTCGCAGGCTTATGCGATTAAGCTTGCGCATCGCACTCCGGCATTGTCGCGGCCCCTACAATGACCGGCGGCGTCGTTGCAAGAAGGCGTGCCGGCGCCGATTGCGTTTGGGCGCTATTATTTCGCTGTGAGCAGATTCGACGCGAGGCGTCCGGATGGTCCGGCGCCGGTCGGCAGACATGAAGCGCGATCATGGAAAGCACACTTACGGCAGAGGCAAGCGTCTCGTCAGACGGAAAAATGGTCCTTTTCATGGCGGTCGCGCACGGCGAAACGGTCCAGTGCGCGATCACGCGGGACGCGCTCGAAGAGCACTTCTGGACGCCCGTCGGCGCGACCGACGCCCGGCTCCTGAAGGCCTACATGGACGGGCGCAAACGAATCGCGGCCGCCGTCGAGCGAAAAATGCTGCGCGACAGGCGTGCGCCGATCGTGCTCCATGCAAGCGACTTCTCGCACTAAAGGCGAAACCGGCGGCTCCAGCGCCGATGAAACGCCGCCGGCGGCGCGGCATGCATTCGCCTGACAATCAACCGGCGATCAACCTGCCCGCACGCAGGCTTTCAGCGCATCGATCAGGTCGCGCGGGTCATACGGCTTGCGCAAGTGCTGCGCGCCTGCGAGCGCCTGCCGCTCGTCGGGCGCCAGCACCAGATCCCGGCCGCTGATGAAAATCACGCCGAGCGTCGCATCGAGCCGGCGTGCCGCGATCGCGAGATCGATTCCCGAAGCGCTGCCGAGGCCGATGTCGGTCAGCATCACGTCGATGGCCTGACTGCCCAGAATGCGCATCGCTTCGGTCTCCGAGTTTGCCTCGACGATGTTCAGCCCGAACGTCGCGAGCAACTCGGCGGTGCTCGCGCGCACGAGGTCGTCGTCTTCGACGAGCAGAATGCGCAGGCCGCGCAAGCTGTCGGGCGCGAAAAGTGTGCTTCCTTGCCCGGTTTCGTCCGCCACGGGCGACGCTTGCGCGAGTTGCTGACGCGTAATCGTCAGCACATGGCGCACCTTGCGTGCGAGCGCTTCGTGCGTGTAAGGCTTGCTGAGCAGCTCGATGCCCTCGTCGAGCCGGCCCGAATGCACGATGGCGTTGTCCGTATAGCCCGAGGTGAACAGCACGGCCACCGTCGGCAGCCGCTCGCGCGTCTTGCGCGCGAGTTCGGTGCTGCGCAGCGGCCCGGGCATCACGACGTCGGTGAACAGCAGGTCGATCGGCACGCCGCTCTCGACGATCGCCAGCGCACTCTGCGCATCTTTTGCCCGCAGTACGCGGTAGCCGAGGTCCGACAGCAATTCGACGACCGTCGTGCGCACTTCCTCGTCGTCCTCTGCGACGAGGATCGTCTCCGTGCCGCCCTTCGCGGGCCCGGCGTCGACATTCGTCTCCAGGTCTTCTTCCTGACGCACGCGCGGCAGATAGATGCGGATCGTCGTGCCGTGGTCGGGCTCGCTATAGACCTTCACATGCCCACCCGACTGCTTGACGAAGCCGTAGACCATCGAGAGTCCCAGGCCCGTTCCCTGACCTTCGGGCTTGGTCGTGAAGAACGGTTCGAACACGCGCTCGCGCACTTCCGGCGACATGCCCGAGCCCGTATCCGTGACGGCCAGCATCACATACTGGCCGGGAATCACGTCGGCGTTGCGCTTCGCGTAGGCGTCGTCGAGCGCGGCGTTGCCTGCTTCGATCGTCAGGCGACCGTGGCCGCTCATCGCGTCGCGGGCGTTGATCGCGAGATTGAGCAGCGCGTTCTCCACCTGGAACGGATCGACGAGCGTATTCCACAACCCGCCCGAGACGATCGTCTCGATTTCGATGCCATCGCCGAGCGCGCGGCGGAACATGTCGTCGAGGCCGCGCACGAAGCGCCCGAGATTCACGACCTTCGGCGCGAGCGGCTGGCGCCTGCCGAATGCGAGCAGTTGCGACGCGAGATTCGCGCCGCGCGCCACGCCCGCGAGCGCGTTGCGCACGCGCTGCTCGGGCTTGTCCGACCCCGCGACGTCCTTCGCGAGCAGTTGCAAATTGCCGCCGATCACCTGCAGCAGGTTGTTGAAATCGTGCGCGACGCCGCCCGTCAGCTTGCCGATCGCCTCCATCTTCTGCGCCATGCGCAGCGCCTCTTCGGCGTGACGCAGCGCTTCGGTGGTTTCGCGATCGGACGTGACATCGCGTCCGACGCCGTGGATGCGCTCCGTCGAAGGATCGATCGACAGCGTCCACGCGACCCAGCGCCACGAATGATCGATGCGGCGCAGGCGGCTTTCGTGCCGCACCGGCGCGCCGTTCGCGCGCAGCCGTTCGAGATGCTCGCGCACGGCGGGAATGTCGTCGGGATGCACGAGGTCGAGGTACGAGCGCGTGAGCAGCCACGCGGGATTGTGTCCGAGCAGGCGCGACCACGACGGGCTCACGCGTTGCAGCCTGCCGTCGAGCCCCGCGACGACGAGCAGATCCTCGCTCAGTTCCCAGAGACGGTCGCGGTCCGCGACGGCTTCGATCACACGGCGCTCGAGTGTTTCGTTCAGATCGCGCAGCGCGTCCTGCGTCTTCGTGCGTTCGGCAATCTCGTTTTGCGCGGCCTGATAAAGACGCGCGTTGTCGATCGCGATGGCGGCCTGCGCCGCAATCCCGACGACGATCCTCTCCGCGCGCTCGGTGAATATTCCGGGCTCCGGATGGCCGAAGAAGAGGCCGCCGAGCACTTCGCCATTGCGCGAGACGACCGGTGCGGCGAGATAGCTGCGCACCGCGAGATGTCCGTGCGGCATGCCGCGGTGCGGCGCGTTGTGGCCGTAGCGCGGGTCTGTCGTGATGTCGTCGGAGCGGACGATGCCGGCGCCTTCGAAGGTCGGCGCGAAGACGGCCGTGTTGCGCGGCATCGGGAACTTCGAGAAGGCATCTTTCGGCACGCCCGAGAGCGTGTACAGCATGTAGCTGCCGCCCGCTTCGTCGAGCACGTTGTAGAAGAACGAACCGAACGCGGCGCCGGTCAGCTCGGTCGCGGCATCGGTGACGGTCTGCACGGCGCGGTTCAGATCGAGTTCGGCGGCCACCGCCTGACCCACGCGATTCAGCACTTCGAGCGTGCGCGAATCCTCGCGCAGCTTCTGCTCCGTTTCGCGCCGCAGCCGCGCGAGTTGCAGATTGCTCGCGACGCGCGCGAGCAATTCGCGCGCGGAAAAGGGTTTCGTCAGATAGTCGTCGGCGCCGGATTCGAGGCCGCTCACGCGCGCCTCCTCGCCCGCGCGCGCCGACAACAGCAGGACCGGCGTCTCGCGCAACCGCGCGTCCGCGCGCAGCTCGCGCAACAGGCCGAAGCCGTCGAGGCGCGGCATCATCACGTCCGACACGACGATCTCCGGCTGCGTCGCGCGCGCGGCCTCGAGCGCCGCCTCACCATCGACGGCGAGCTCGACCCGATGGCCCGCCGCGCTCAGAATGCGCTTCATGTAATCGCGCAGGTCGGCGTTGTCGTCGACGACGAGCACGCGCGCGGGCGCCGCCTCGTTCGCCTGCGGGGCCGCAGCGGCGTCCGCGGCGACGCTTTCGGCCGCTTCCGGATTCCAGCGCACGGCGGCGTCGACGTAGGCCTGCGCGTTGCGGCTCGTCGCGGCGGTGGAATCGGCGTGGGCCGCGCCCGGCGCGCCCTGCGGCAGCGTGACGGCGAAGCGCGAACCGGCGCCGGGCCGGCTCTCGACGTCGATCGTGCCGCCATGCAGCCGCACCAGTTCCTGCACCATCGCGAGCCCGATGCCGCTGCCTTCGACCGAGCGTCCCTTCGCGCCCGCGACGCGGTGAAAGCGCTCGAAGAGGCGCGGCAGTTCGTCCTCCGCGACGCCGATGCCCGTATCCGCCACGCTCACTTCGACGCCGCCGTCGGCCGTCTTCCTCATGGCGACCGTGATCGCGCCCGCGAACGTGAACTTGTACGCGTTCGAGAGCAGGTTCATCACGACCTTTTCCCACATCTCGCGATCCAGATCGACGATGGGACGGCCGCCTTCGTCGTCGAGATCGATCACGAGCTGCATGCCCGCCGACTCGATCGCCGAACGAAAGAGCGACGCGAGATCGGCGGTGAATGCGCCGATGTCCGTGGGCTGCTTGTGGATCTGCATGCGGCCCGCTTCGATGCGCGAGAAATCGAGCAGCGCGTTGACGAGCTTCAGCAGCCGCAAGCCGTTGCGATGCGTGAGTTCGACCAGTTCGCGATCCGTGCTGCCGGGCGTGTCCGGCTTCGCGAGCAGTTCTTCGAGCGGGCCGAGCATCAGCGTGAGCGGCGTGCGGAATTCGTGGCTGATGTTGGAAAAGAACGCGGTCTTCGCGCGGTCGATTTCCGAGAGCGCTTCGGCGCGGCGCCGCTCTTCCTCGTAGGCGTGCGCATAGCCGATCGCCGCGCCGATCTGACCGGCGACCAGATTCATGAACGCGCGGTAGCCGTCGTCGAAGAGACGGCAGGGGTTGAGCGCCGCGATCAGCACGCCCGCGCGGCCCGTTTCGCCCGCGGCGAGGATCGGCAGCACGAGCGCCTGGCGTGGCGGGATGGTCCAGGCGCCGGTCGGAAGCGCGGCGCCGAACTTCGCCGCGAGATCGTCGACGAGCACGGGCGACTGGGTGCGCAACGCTTCGTCGAAGGGCCAGGGCGGCGCGGCGCTCGCGTCCATCGACGCGGGCGCCGCCGGATGGTCCGTGCCGATGCCGCTCGCGCAGACGAGCGAGACGTGCGCTTCGCCCGGCTCGGCGGTGTAGAGCAGCGCGAAGGGCAGGTCGTGCGGATTGGTCGCGAGCGCACGAGTGGCGAGCGAGCACGCCTCGCGCCATGTGTGCGCGTCGGGCGTTGCGGCGGCGAGTTCGCGCAGCAGCGTCAGTTGCCGTTCGCCGAGGACGCGCGCGGTGTCGTCGCTGTTCGCGCAGATGATGCCGCCGATGCTGCCGTCGTCGTCGGGAACCGGGCTGTAGGAGAACGTGTAGTACGTCTCCTCGGGGAAGCCGTTGCGCTCCATGATGAGCAGCTTCTGCTCGACGAACGTGCCTTCGACGCCCGCCAGCGCGGTCGCGAGCAACGGCGCGATGTCGGACCAGATTTCGCGCCAGACGACTTCGGTCGGCTGTCCAAGCGCGGCCGGGTGCTTGCCTCCGATGATCGACTTGTAAGGGTCGTTGTAGAAAAAGATGAGGTCGCGGCCCCAGCCGATCCAGATCGGCTGGCGCGAAGTCAGCATGATGCGGATGGCCGTCTTCAGGCTTTGCGGCCAGGTTTCGGGGACGCCGAGCGGCGTCGCGTTCCAGTCGTGCGCGCGGATCAGCGCGCCCATCTCGCCGCCGCCCGCGAGAAAGCTCGCGGTGGCGCCGGCCGGTCCCGCGTTCCTCATCTGGTTGTCTGGTTTCATCGACGCGTTTCTCCTCGACACGCTTGGCGTTGCTGCCGTCCTGAACCGCTCGCTCGAACGCGACGGCCGCGCTGCCCCGAACGCGGCCGGCCCGTGACGGCCGAACCTTCGAATTTTCGCACGGAGGCAAACGAAGCGGGTGACGGGAAATTGCCCGATGCAGGTGCGCGACAGGAACGGGGTTTGCGTAATTGTCAGAAGGCTTCAGGAGAAAACCGATGACTTACGAAACGGAACATCTGCATGCGGTCGATTCGCGTTGTGAACCCTTCATGCTCGACCGAAACGGCTGGGTGCCGAACAACCGGCGTCTGCCGGTGCTGCTTTACCGCGGCGTGATCGACGGCGGCCAGTCCGGCGGCGCCGAGCGCTTCGAGGCGTTGTTCGCCCACAACGGCTGGCCGCCGCAATGGCGCGACAGCGTTTTCGACTACCACCACTACCATTCGACCGCGCATGAAGCGCTCGGCATTGCGACCGGGCGCGCGCAACTCATCATTGGCGGGCCGGGGGGACGGATCATCGGCGTGCAGGCGGGCGACGCGCTCGTGCTGCCCGCCGGGACCGGGCACTGCCTGCTCGCGAGCGAAGGCCGCTTCCAGGTGGTGGGCGCGTATCCGCCTGGACAACAGTGGGACATCCGGCGCGATGCGCTCGATGACGACGAGCTTCGCAGGATGGAAGCGCTGCCGTTTCCGGAGCGCGATCCGGTGGGCGGCGCGCAAGGGGAGGTGGCGCGGCTTTGGACATAACAAAAGCGCTCGCCGTTACGGCGAGCGCTTTCGGGCGGCTGGACGGATCGCTTACCGCGCCGACGACCACCCCTTGTAACTCCCCACGTTCTCGCGCGTAATCAGCGTCGACGGCATCTGGATCATCGGATCAGCCGGTTTCTTGCCGTTCATGATTCCATACCCCACTTCCACCGCCGTCTGCGCCATCTTCCACGGGTCCTGGCTCGCCGATGCCTGGATCAGCGTATCGCTTTTGAGCGCCGTTTCGATGTCGGGCGCGCCGTCCACCGACGTGATCACCATATCCTTGCGATGCAGTTGCTTGGCCGCCAGATCGCTGCCCACCGCTTGCGGATCGTTGATCGCGAACAGTCCGTCGATCTTCGGGAAGCGCGTGAGATAACCCTGCATCGCGTTCATGCCGCCTTCACGCGAGCCTTTCGCGTCCTGATCCTCGGAGAGGATCTTGATGCCCGGCGACTTCGCGAGCACTTCCTTGCAGCCCTTCACGCGGTCGATCACGGCCGACACCTGCGGCCCGTTTTCGATCACCACGTTGCCTTTGCCGTTGATCTTCTTCGACAGGAAGTCGCACGCGAGCTGCCCCGCCTGCACGTTGTTCGTCTGCACGGTCGCATCGGCGCCGGCGGCGGCGACGTCGACGGCGATCACCACGATGCCCGCCGCGCGCGCCTTCTTCACCGCCGGCTCGATCGCCTTCGGGTCGGCGGCGTTCAGCAGGATGAGGTCGACGTGCGCCGAGATGAAGTTGTCGATCTGCGTGAACTGCTTGTTCATGTCGTAATCCGCCGACACCGCCTGCACTTTCACGTTCGGATTGATCTGCTTGGCCTTCGCTTCGGCGCCCTTCGAAATGGTCACGAAGTACGGATTGCCGAGCGAGCCGACCGTAATGCCGACCGACTTCAGTTCCTTGTCGGCCGCGTGTGCCGGAACGGCGAGGCCGCACGAGAGGGCCAGCGCGATGCTCGCATATGCGACTTTTTGCTTGAACATTTTTATGTCTCCAGGTGGTCCATTGGTGTTGGCGGGAACAAGCGGACCTGCATGTTCCCGCACGCCGCCGTGCAGGTAAAAAAGCGTTTGGATTACGTGCGTGCCGAGCCGCGCTGGCGATAGCGGTCGAGTGCCACCGCGCCGATGATGACGAGGCCCTTGATGATGTACTGCCAGATGTCCGACACGCCGAGCAGCACGAGGCCGTTGGTCAGCACCGCGATGATCAGCGCGCCCACCAGCGTCCCGACGATCGACCCGACGCCGCCCACGAAGCTCGTGCCGCCGAGAATGACCGCGGCGATCGCATCGAGTTCGTATGACTGGCCGAGCTGCAAGCCGTTCGCCGCATAGAGCCGCGCCGCCGACATCACCGCGCCCAGTCCGGCGAGCACGCCCGATGCAGCATAGACGAACATCTGGATGCCCCACACCTTGATGCCCGACAGGCGCGCCGCTTCCGGATTGCCGCCGACCGAATAGATGCGCAGGCCGAGCACCGTGCGTCGCAGGATGAACCACGACACGATCACCACGGCGATCGCGATGATCACGAGCCAGGGCACGCCCAGCACCGTGTCGTTGCCGATGAACGCGAACGAAAGTTGCGGGTTGAAGATCGTCGTATCGTGGCCGATGAGGCGCGCGATGCCGCGGACCGCGGTCAGCGAGCCGAGCGTGACGATGAACGGCGGCAGCCGCAAGAGCGCGATCAGCGCGCCGTTGACGAGGCCGAACACGAGCCCCACGGCGAGCGCCGCCGGAATGCCGAGCCAGCCCCAGCCCGGAATGTTCGACGCGATGAGCGCGGTCACCGCGGACGCCGCCAGCACCGACCCCACCGACAGGTCGATGCCGCCCGTCAGGATCACGAAGGTCATGCCCGCCGCGAGCACAACGTTGATCGCGGCCTGCTGCGCGACGATCGACATGTTCTGCAGGCTGAAGAAGCCATCGGTCACGACGCCGAACGCGATGCACAGCAAAATCAGCACGGGCAGCATGCCGGCCGTGCGCATCAGCGTCTGCATGCGCTCCTTGTGCTCGATGCGCGATTGCCGCTGGGACGGGCTCTGTCCCTCCGCGATGCCGGGCGCGTCGCCCTCATGCTTGATGGTCTTGCTCATGTCGTCCTCCGAAGATGTCTCTATGTGTGCCGCTGTGTGTGTGTCAGGCTGCCTCGCCGAGCGCCGGGCGTGACCCGGTGGCGAGTTCGATGATCGCTTCCTGCGTGATCGGTTTGCCGCTGTAGCCGCCGAGTTCGCCGGCCAGTTCGCCTTCGCGCATGACGAGCACGCGGTCCGCTGTGCCGATCACTTCCGGCAGTTCGCTCGAAATGATGATGATGCCGACGCCGGTCTTCGCCAGTTCGTTGATGATTCGATAAATCTCCGACTTCGCGCCGATGTCGACGCCGCGCGTCGGTTCGTCGAGGATCAGCACGCGCGGCTTGGTTTCGAGCAGCCGCGAGAGCAGCACCTTCTGCTGGTTGCCGCCGGAGAGCGCGCCCGCGTTCACTTTCGGGCTCGGCACGCGGATCGTCAGCGAGGAGATCGCATCGCGTGCGCGCGTCGCGCCGCGCGCCAGATCGAGCACGCCCATGCGGGCGTCGCGTCCCGCGACCGACACGTTGATGTTGTCGCGCACGCTCATGTCGAGAAAAAGGCCCTGGCCCTTGCGGTCTTCGGTGAGATAGACGAGGCCGGCATCGATCGAGTCGCGCGGTGTGCGCGGGTTGAGCTTCTTGCCGTCGACGGTGATCTCGCCGCGCGTGCGCGGCTCCGCGCCGTAGATGAGCCGCGCGAGCTCGGTGCGCCCGGCGCCGACCAGTCCCGCGATGCCGAGCACTTCGCCCGAATGCAGGTCGAGGCTGCAGCCGCGCACGCGTCCCGCGTCGGCGACGTCGCGCACCTGGAGCACGATTTTGCCCGGATCGTAAGGCGCGTGTTCCTTCTTGTAGAAGCCGGAGATGTCGCGTCCGACCATCATCTTCACGAGGCTTTCCGCCGACAGGTCCGCGCGTTCGAGCGTGCCGACGTAGCCGCCGTCGCGCAGCACCGACACGCGGTCGGACAGTTCATAGATCTCCGCCATCCGGTGACTGATGTAGATGATCGCGAGACCTTCCTGGCGCAACTGGCGGATTAGCTCGAAGAGACGGTCGGTTTCGCGCGACGAAAGCGGCGTCGTCGGTTCGTCCATCACGAGGATGCGCGCTTTCGCGTGCACCGCGCGGGCGATCTCGACCAGCTGCTGCTCGGCAATCGACAAATCGCCGACGAGCGTATGCGGCTTGAACGTGGCGCCGAGGCGCTTGAGCACGTCCTCGCAGCCGCGCTCCATCGCGGGCCGGTCGACGAGGCCGAGGCCGCGCCGCAGTTCGCGTCCCGCGTGGATGTTTTCCGCCACCGAGAGATTCGGCGCGAGGCTCAGTTCCTGGTAGATCACCGCGATGCCGAGGTCTTTGGCGGCGAGCGGCCCGTCGATCACGACCGTCTTGCCTTCGATCAGGATCTGCCCGCCCGCGTCGGCCTGATAGGCGCCCGACAGGATCTTCATCAGCGTCGATTTGCCGGCGCCGTTTTCGCCCATCAGCGAGTGCACTTCGCCCGGATGCACCGTGAGGCGCACGTTGTCGAGCGCGCGGACCCCCGGAAACGTTTTGCTGATGCCGCGCATTTCGAGCAGCGCGGGCCGTGCATCGGGCCTCGCATCGGACCTCGACTCAGGACTGGACATGACTCACCTCGTTCGTATGGGCGCCGGCGCCCTTGAGAATCCCCGCGCGCGGAGAAAAATTGAAGAACATCGGCAGCGTGGCCGCGCCGATCGCGCCCGCGTCGCGGCCGAACGAGCCGCGTGCGAGCACCGGCACACCGCGCGATTCGGGCGCGTTGGCCGCCATCGTGGCGCGCAGACGTTCGATCAGCGTGTCGAGCAGGCCCGCGTCCACGTCGGCGTCGAGCACGACCACCGGCACGTCGAGCACGCAAAGCATCGAACGCAGCGCCGGCGCGAGGGCGTCGACGCAATCGTCGATCCACTCGTCGATCGCCGGAACGCGACGCGCGATGCAGGCTTCGAGATCGGCACGCGTTTCGACCGCCTCGCCGCAGTAGCGAAGGTGCCGCGCGAGCGCGTTCAGCGACGCGCGCGAGATCAGGATGTCCCATTGCCTGGCCGGTTGCGGCGCCGACGGCAGGCGGCTCGGCGCGACCGGCATCACGGCGATGTCGCCCGCGTTGCCGGACACGCCGCGCAGACAGTCGCCGTCGACCGCGATTCCCGCGCCGATCGCCGAGCCGAGGAACAGATAGATGAAGTCGTCGCAATGGCGGCCGTAGCCGTAGAACAGTTCGGCGATGGCGGCCGAGTTGCCGTCGTTTTCGTTGAACACCGGCAGCCCCAGCGCGCGGCCGAGTTCGGCGGGGAAGTTGATTTCGTCCCAGGCGCGGAAGGTGTCGGTCGGCAAGCCGAGTTCGCGCAGCCAGCTGCCGAGATTGAAGGGTTGCGCGAGGCCGACACCCGCGAGCCGTTCGCGCTCGCCCGGGCTCAGGTGCTTCAGCAGTGTTTCGATGTCGCGCTGAAGGATCGCGAGGACTTCGTCCGGATGCGGCAGCACCATGTCGTAGGAAGCGCGCGCCAGCACGGCACCGGCGAAATTGACCAGCACGGTTTCGAGACTCGTGCGATTGAGCCGCACGCCGATACCGAACGCGCCGCGTGGATCGAGCTTGATGAGCGAGGCGGGCTGGCCGCGCTGGCCGTCGAGGCGCCGTCCCGAAAATTCGATCAGGCCCGCCTTGTTCAGCGACTCGATGATGCTGCCGACCGCCGTGCTGGTCAGATTCGCGTGGCGCGCGAGGTCGGCTTTCGAGGCGGGCTCAGTGCGGCGCAGCGCCTGCAACAGCAGGCGCTCGTTATAGCGACGCACGTTGGCCGAATTGCTGCCCTGGCCGATGTGGGGACTTCTCACGCGGTTCCTCCGGGTCTGGACCGTTGGCTTTCTGATTAAATAAATCAAGTTGATTTATTTAATACCACGGTCGGTCGCGCGTAAAGGAGGGAAATCCCCACGCGCGGCAGGCACGGAAGTTAAATCCGGGACGCACGTCGATTCGTGCGTTGAATGCCGCGCGCGGCTGACAAGAGGGTAGTCGCGTCGCGGACAAAAAGCACGGACAGCTTGTCTTGCGGCGCATCAAGCGCCGCATCCGCCCGAAAGGGCGTGGCGTTCTTCCCGCTCAGGCGCGCGGGAAGCGTCTGCGGCGAGCGAGCGCCGGCACGGCGATGCGCCGGAACCGCTCGCGTTTGTGTTCCTCGTCGAAGTGAGCGAGCGACGGCTTGACGAGATCGCTGCGCGCCACGATGCCAACCAGACGTCGCGTGCCGTTGTCCGCGACGACCGGCAGCCGCTCCAGTCCGTGCACGGCGAGCCGGGTCGCGACGAGCCGGCAGTTCTCGTGCGGCAGCGCGACGACCGGTGTCCGGCCACGCAGCAAATCGGCGACGGTGGCATCGGGATCGTCGTCGAGCATGCCGCGCTCGACGATGCCCAGCACCGCGCCATCGCGCACCGCCGGATACGCGCGATGCGTCTGACCCGCGTCGAAGTATTGCGCGAGCGCGTCGCGGACCGTGAGGTCAGCGTCGATCGTCTGAACCGCCGTCGACATCACCTCGTCCACGTGATGCCGTTCGAGCGGATCGACGCCGTATTCCCGATAAATGTGATAACCGCGCCGCGCGATCTTCTCGGTCATGATCGAGCGCTTTATGACGACGGTCGCGAAGCCGTGCGCGACGAGCGTCGCGGCGAGCAGCGGCAGCAGCGCGTTGACGTCGTGCGTGAGGCCGAACGCGAAGACGATCGCGGTGAGCGGCGCGCCGAGTGTGGCGCCGAGCGTCGCGGCCATGCAGACGAGCGGCCAGAGCGCCGGTTCGCCGCCCGGCAGCACGGGCGCGAGCACCGTGCCGAGCCCGGCGCCGAGCATCAGGAGCGGCGCGAGCACGCCGCCCGACGTCCCCGAGCCGAGCGCGACGACCCACATCACGGCCTTCACCGCCAGAATCGCCACGGCGATCTGCAACGCGACGTGCCCGTGCAGCAAATCGCCGATCACGTCGTAGCCGACGCCGAGCGCGCGCGGCTCGATGTATCCGCCGATGCCGACGACCACGCCACCGAGCGCGGGCCACCACATCCAGTGGATCGGGAGCTTACCGAACAGGTCTTCGGTCTTGTAGAGCGCGGCGGAAAGTCCCGAGGCCAGCGCGCCGGAAAGCAACCCCGCGACGACGCACGACACGAGCGAGAGCCCGTCCGGCGGCGCGGTGACGAGCGGAAAGAGCGGTCCCTGTCCGAAAAACGCGACCCGCGCGAAGCCCGCGACCGCGCACGCCAGCGCGACCGGCAGGAAACTGCGCGGACGCCATTCGAAGAGCAGCAGTTCGACCGCGAGCAGCACCGCCGCGACCGGCGTGCCGAACACCGCGGTCATGCCGGCGGCGGCGCCCGCGACGAGCAGCGTCTTGCGCTCGGCCGACGTGAGCTTCACGCACTGCGCGATCAGCGAGCCGAGCGCGCCGCCCGTCATGATGATCGGACCTTCGGCGCCGAACGGCCCGCCGCTGCCGATCACGATGCCGGACGACAGCGGCTTCAAGACCGCCACCTTCGGCGACATCCGGCTCTTGCCGAACAAAATGGCCTCGATCGCTTCGGGAATGCCGTGTCCGCGAATCTTTTCCGAGCCGTAGCGCGCCATCAGCCCGACGATGAGTCCGCCCGCGACCGGCACGACGAGCACCCAGAGTCCGAGCGTGTTGCTGGCGGGCGAGCGGTCGGCGAACGAAAAGCTGCCGAAGAAAAAGAGGTTCGTGAACAGATGGATGACGCTGAGCAGCACGAACGCCGCGAGCGTGCTGACGCCGCCGATCAGCGCAGCGAGCGCCGAAATGCCGGGAAGTCGCGCGTTGGCGGCGAAGTCGCGTTTTGTCGAATGGAGGCTCATGGCGGTCTAATAATCGATCTGCGGCACGCGGAAAGCGCCCTGCAGCGACTTCAACTCCGCGCGATGTAATTCGGCCAGCCTTGCCAGCACTTTCTCGCCGGGCTTTTCCAGATGCACTTCCACCTGCCGGCGATCCGTTTCGCTGACTTGGCGCCTGACGAGCCCGAGCGCCTCGCAGCGCGACACCAGCGCGACGACGCCGTGATGCTGCGCCTGCAGGCGCTCGGCCAGTTCGCCGACGGTTGCCCAGTCTCGGCCGGGGTAGCCGCGAATATGCAGGAGCAGCAGATACTGCAAAGGCGTGATGCCCTCGCCCTGCGCGGCGTTCTCCGAGAAGCGCTCGAAGCGCCGCATCTGATAGCGAAACTCGGATAGCTGTTCGAAGTCCTTCTTCGCCAGACTGCGGGCCGGCGCGCGGACGAGTTCTTTCATCGTGATGCCTTGAAAAGTGCAAACGGTAAATGTATCACAACATGATATGAATGGACGCAGAAGAGGCGCCGTGACGACGCCGTGCGCTTCAGGCGGCCTGTCTGCTTTGCTGCTGAGTCTGCCGGTAGAGGCCTGCGATCACGTCGGCCTGGGTGATCATCCCGACGAGCCTTTCCTCGGCGTCGAGCACCGGAATATGGTGATGGCCGAAATTCGCGAAGATCGGCACGAGTTCGGTGATGGGCGTTGCTGCAGTGATCGTGCAGACGTCGGTTGTCATCAGCGCGCCGGCGGTGCGGGTCGCCTCGTCGTCGCTCGCGAGCCAGCGCGCCGGCAGGCGGAACAGGGCCGAGAGCGCGCTGCCGGAACCGTATTGCATCAGGTCTGCGCGCGTGACGATGCCGATCACGCGCTGAGTCGTATCGACGACCGGCAACGCCTTCACCGCGCGCCGGCTCAGCAGATCGGAGGCGGTGGCGGCCGTCGTCGTCGCGAAGATGGACGCGACCGGATGCGACATGATGTCTGCGCAGGTCAGTTCGTCGAAGGTGCGGACGTACGCCCGCATCTGCGCCTCGTTGACGACCGATTCCAGGTCCGCCGGATCGATGTCGAGCAATTCGCCGCGCCGCGCGAGCACGGCGTCGAGATCGGCGCGCGTGAAGCCCGGATTCGCGGGCGGGTGGCCGGCGGCCTGCGCCTTCGCGGCGCTTTGTCCGGCGGCGTGCGGATAGCGATGGCCCGTCAGCGCATGGAACACGATCGCCGCCGTGAGCAACGCGAACGATTGCAGCGCAATGGGTTCCAGCACGAAACGAAAGCCGAGCGAGTGGATCGACGGGCCGCCCAGCACGGCGGTGAGCGCGACCGCGCCCGAGGGCGGATGCACGCAGCGCAGCGCGAACATCGCGCAGATCGCGATGGCGACGGCGAGCGCGGCGGCGTCGATGGGGTCGGCGATCAAGGTCGCGCAGGCGACGCCGACCGTCGCGGAAACCAGATTCCCGCCGATGATCGACCACGGTTGCGCGAGCGGACTGGCCGGCACCGCGAAGAGCAGTACGGCCGAGGCGCCCATCGGCGCGACCAGGAGCGGAATGTTCGCCGAGGGGCCGAGCAGCAACAGCATGGAGCCGCCCGTGAAGGCGATGCCGAGCAGCGCGCCGAGGCCCGAGCGCAGGCGCTCGGGCCATTTCACGGCAACCGGCGAAGGGACGAAACTGGCGATCCAGCGAGCGAGTACGGGGCGCATCTTGGGAGATCGAATCGGCGAAAAGGGCGGTGCGATACCGTATGAAATATATGGCATTGTGACATAAAGTCGCGGCGTCGCGCCGGCCCGAAAGGGCAGGGAAATGCCTGTTGGCGTTTTCCCTGATATGCGTCGATTGATGATAAAAGTGCCTCAATCAAGGCGTTCTTCGATGAATAACGGCGGGAAAACCGGGCGAACCGGAGATGAAATCCGCGTCCTCGCTGCGCCCCGTAATACCTCACGCCATGATGGATCGCGCGCTAGCTGGCCCGGGAGAGCATCACGATATACATGACTGTCGAGAACACGATCACGCATGCTCCGATGATCACTTTTCTCTCGTTGAATTCGAGCAATCCGTTGACCGCGATGCCGATGCCGACCACCGCGGCGAGCGTGCCGATGGCGGCGAGCAGCACGCGCAACTTGTTGCGCACGACGAGCCGCTGTTCCGGCGTGGCTTCCGGTTTGAGGCGTTCCAGCTTCATGTGAGACCTCCGCGCAATGTGGAGCGTGGCCGAGAGCGGGCACTGCGCGAACTCCCGCCGCAGGAACGCCGATGATTCGATTATAGGAAACCAAAACGGCGCGCCGTGGCCGCTCGTCGCTTCGTCATCGATAGCAAAAGCGGCAGTTTCGTGCAACGACCGAGCCGATCGTTGCAGGCAGCGCTCCGCTACATCAATTCCTTGCCGCTCGGCACGGCGACGCGCTTCCGGCGGAGTTGCAACTGCCCGTTTTCGTCCACGACTTCGGAATCGCACGTTAGCACCCGCTCGCCGGCCCACTTCGGATCGCGGCAGCGGCCTGCTTCGAAGAGCTTCGCGCCCGAATCGTCGAAGACCGCGACGCCGTGGACCACGTTGTCCGAGGCGAGGCCCCGCACGCACTCGAAGGCGACATAGCCGTGCTGCGCAATCGCGTCCGATGGATTGACGCAGTCGTTGTCCAGCGCGACGCGCTTGCCGCCGCGGTTGACCAGCACGACGCGTTCGCGTTTGCCGCCGAACGGATCGCTCGGGTCGTTGGCGAAATATCGGACGATGACGAGACTGCGCCCGTCCGGCAGCGGACGCAGCAGCGATAGACGGTCGCCCGCCTCCCAGTTGGCGGCGTTGTCGGGCAAGAGTCCGATCGACCGGTCGACGACGCTCATGCGCAGCGCGACCAGCGATCCGGGCCGGACGTCGCAGAGCCGCATGTAGGCGTCGGGCACGGTCTGCCGGATGCGCAGGCGCGCCGCGAGCGCGGGCTTGTCGGCGTTGGCCGTCGCGCCGACCCACATGAATGCGTTTTGCTTGTCGCCGCAGTCGGCGGTCTGGATGACGAAGCCATCGGGCACCGACCGGTAGAGCGGTTCGGCCTTCTTCGCGATGCCCGAGACGCTGGAATCGCTCGGTCCGGCGACGATCCAGACGCGCTCGGCGTACGCAGATGACGCGAAGGCAAGGAACAAAGCGAGGACGATCGGGCGGGTTTGCGGCTTTGTCTTCTTCGCCGCCACGTGGGCTCGTGTGGTCATCCGCGAATCCTGGCTCGAAACGAATTGATCTAGAGTTTAGTCATTCCGTCCTGCCTGCCAAGATTTTTGTCGCGCGGTCGTTCGTTTTTGTCTTCGACACGCGCGTCGTGCCTTCAACCTTGCCGCGCGCGCGGGAGCGCACCTTGCGCGGCCGCCCGCCGCCCCGTCACCCGCGACCACACATGCTGGCAGATGTCCCGGCGGCGTCCGGCGTCGAGCGGATTGGGGACGCTTATTGTCAGCGTGGACGCGGAATCGGTGAGCGACGGGCGCACTTCGCCCGCTCGCAAATCGCCGAGCGGCAACGGCCCTTCCCAGATGACGACGCTGTGGTGGCCGTCCGAAACCTGAATCACCTGATAGTGCGATAAATCGACGTGGTCGAGATCGTGAGGTTCGATGGTTCTGTGCATGGCACGGCTCCGTGGGCTTGCCCGGCCGCTGCGGTGCGTCGCGGTCCGTTTAGGGATTATCCGAGTCAAAGCATCGCGCATGCCACCTTGCGCGTAGGCGGCAACGTCATGCCTGATGGCCTTGTGTCCGCGCGCGTCGCTTAAGCAGGGCGCTAAGTTTTTCAGTCAGTTGAGAATTTTGCGCAGGACAGCGAGCACGGCGCCAAAGCGTCGCTGACACGGTTGCGCCTATTCCTTAAACTTGAGCGCATCTCATGTCTGAGCGAGCGATCATCGATGGCAACCGGAAAAAAGAAGGCACAAATCAGAATCGGCATCGGCGGATGGACCTTCGAGCCGTGGCGCGGAACGTTCTATCCAGAAGGGCTCACGCAAAAGCGCGAACTCGAATACGCGAGCCGCCAGCTGAACAGCATCGAAATTAACGGCACTTTCTATGGATCGCAGAAACCCGCCAGCTTCGTGAAATGGCATGACGAAACTCCCGACGATTTCGTGTTCTCGCTCAAGGCGCCGCGCTTCGCGACGAACCGGCGCGTGCTCTCGGAGGCAGGCGACTCGATCGAACGGTTCTTCGCGAGCGGGGTGCTGGAACTGAAGGACAAGCTCGGACCCGTGAACTGGCAGTTCGCGCCGACCAAGCAGTTCGACGCCGAGGACTTTGAGGGCTTCCTCGCGTTGTTGCCGAAGAGCGTCGAAGGCCGCGCGATTCGGCATGCGGTCGAAGTGCGGCACGAGAGTTTTCGCGACAAGACCTTCGTCGCGCTCGCACGCAAGTACGGCGTCGCGATCGTGATGGCGGGCGATTCGAAGTATCCGCAGATCGCGGACCCGACGGCGCCTTTCGTCTACGCGCGCATCATGGGCACCGAGGAGAAGCATCGGCAGGGCTATCCGAAGAAGCAACTCGATCTGTGGACGGAACGCGCACGCGTGTGGGCGTTGGGCGGCGTGCCCGAGGGGCTCGAAACCGTCACGGAGTCGCCAACAAAGGAAACGCCGCGCGATGTCTATCTCTACGTCATCAGCGGATATAAGGCGCTCAATCCGGCTGCGGGCATCGCGATGATCGAGCGTCTCGCGAAAACGGAAGAATAAGATGGCCTGTTCCGTTTCGACACACTGCGCCAGAAGATGACAGCGCGCGGGCCGTGCTAACGCGCGCAACCCGCGCCGGCGCGGCAAGCGGCGGATGGCATGGAACTCGCAAGCGTGGGTGGCCGGTACGGCACGGTTAGACCGGGCCGGTCACTCAAACGATATGCGAGGAGCACACATGAATCACGCCGAGATGCAGTTCCTGACGACCGATTACCCGTTCAAGAAGCAATATGGCAATTTCATCGGCGGCAAGTGGGTCGCGCCGTTAGGCGGCGAGTACTTCGACAACGTTTCGCCCATCACCGGCGAGCCGTTCACGTCGATTCCGCGTTCGCGCGAAGCCGACATCGAACTCGCACTCGATGCCGCGCATAAGGCGAAGGCGTCGTGGGGCAAGACCTCCGCGACCGAGCGCGCGAACATCCTGAACAAGATCGCGGACCGCATCGAGGCGAATCTCACGCGCATCGCGGTGGCCGAAACCATCGACAACGGCAAGCCGCTGCGCGAGACGATGGCCGCCGACATTCCACTCGCCATCGACCACTTCCGCTACTTCGCGAGTTGTGCGCGTGCGCAGGAAGGCTCGCTCTCGCAGATCGACGACGACACCGTCGCGTATCACTTCCACGAGCCGCTCGGTGTGGTCGGTCAGATCATCCCGTGGAATTTCCCGATCCTGATGGCGACCTGGAAGCTCGCGCCCGCGCTCGCCGCCGGCAACTGCGTGGTGCTCAAGCCGGCCGAGCAGACGCCGGCGTCGCTGCTCGTCGTGATGGAGCTGATCGAAGATCTGCTGCCGCCCGGCGTGCTAAACGTGGTCAATGGCTTCGGACTCGAAGCGGGCAAGCCGCTTGCATCGAACAAGCGCATCGCGAAGATCGCCTTCACCGGCGAGACCACGACCGGGCGTCTCATCATGCAGTACGCGAGCCAGAACCTGATTCCGGTGACGCTCGAACTCGGCGGCAAGAGCCCGAACATCTTCTTCGCCGACGTGATGAACGAAGACGACAGCTTCTTCGACAAGGCGCTCGAAGGCTTCGCGATGTTCGCGCTCAATCAGGGCGAAGTGTGCACGTGTCCGTCGCGTGTGCTGGTCGAGGAGAAGATTTACGACCGTTTCATGGAGCGCGCGTTGAAGCGCGTCGCGGCGATCAGTCAGGGGCATCCGCTCGATTCGAAGACGATGATCGGTGCGCAGGCCTCGCAGGAGCAACTGGAAAAGATCCTGTCGTACATCGATCTCGGCAAGCAGGAAGGTGCGGAGTGCCTGATCGGCGGCGAGCGCAATACACTCGACGGCGAATTGCAAAACGGCTATTACGTGAAGCCGACCGTGTTTCGCGGCCACAACAAGATGCGCATCTTCCAGGAGGAAATCTTCGGGCCGGTGGTCTCGGTGACGACTTTCAAGAACGAAGAGGAAGCGCTCGAGATCGCCAACGACACGCTCTACGGCTTGGGCGCAGGCGTGTGGACGCGCGACGGCACGCGTGCGTATCGCTTCGGCCGCGACATTCAGGCGGGACGCGTGTGGACCAACTGCTATCACGCGTATCCGGCGCATGCGGCGTTTGGCGGCTACAAGCAGTCGGGTATTGGTCGGGAGAATCACAAGATGATGCTCGACCACTATCAGCAGACGAAAAACCTGCTGGTGAGCTATAGCCAGAAGCCGCTTGGGTTCTTCTAAGCTTTTCGAGCGACGCGAGCGGCCTTGAACGGCCGCTCGTCTAAGAGGATCGCGCCATGAATAAAGAGGACATCGAGCGAGTCATCGCGACGCCTGCGGCTATCGCGTTGATCGAGCAGCTCAGAGCGCAACACGGCGAAGTGCTGTTCCATCAATCGGGCGGCTGCTGCGACGGCAGCGCGCCGATGATGTTTCCGGCCAGCGAGTTCATGGTCGGCGGCTCGGACGTGAAGCTCGGCACGATTGCGGGCGTGCCGTTCTACATGAGCGAATCGCAATTCGAATACTGGCAGCACACGCAATTGATCATCGATTGCGTGAAGGGCAACGGCGGCATGTTTTCGCTGGAACGGCCCACGGGCCTGCGCTTTCTCACGCGCTCGCGTCTCTTCGACGACGACGAATGGGCGTGGCTGGAACGGCATCCGGTGGAGTCGGCGGGCGACTGAGCGGTCGCTGCCTGCAAATCTCCGCGGTGGTAAATTTCAGAATTCACCGATCACCGGAGACACGCGATGGCAAAGATGAAAGCCGTGGAAGTGACGGAAGCGGGCGGCCCGCTGCAACTGGTCGAGCGCGATGTGCCCGAGCCGGGGCCGGGGCAAGTTCGGATCAAGGTGCAGGCGTGCGGCATCTGTCACAGCGATTCGCTGACCAAGGAAGGCCAGTGGCCCGGTCTGCAGTATCCGCGCGTGCCGGGACACGAGATCGCGGGCGTCGTCGATGCGGTCGGTGACGAGGTCGACGAGTGGAAGGTCGGACAGCGCGTGGGCGTCGGCTGGCATGGCGGTCACTGCGGCCATTGCGATCACTGCCGGCGCGGCGACTTCGTGCTTTGCCAGCGCGCGCTAGTGCCCGGCATCAGCTACGACGGCGGCTACGCGAACTACATGGTCGCGCCCGTGCAGGCGCTCGCCCGTATCCCCGACGATCTCTCCGACGTCGATGCCGCCCCGCTTCTCTGCGCCGGCATCACGACGTTCAACGCGCTGCGCAACAGCGGAGCGCGCGCGGGCGAGGTCGTCGCGATTCTCGGCATCGGCGGGCTCGGGCACCTCGGCGTGCAGTTCGCGAGGAAGATGGGCTTTCGGACCGTCGCCATCGCGCGCGGCAAGGACAAGGCGCCGCTCGCAACCGAACTGGGCGCGCATCACTACATCGACAGCAGCGCGGAGAACGTCGCCGAATCGCTCACCGCGCTCGGCGGCGCGAAGGTGATCCTCGCGACGGCGACGAGCGGCAAGGCGATGAGCGCGGCGCTCGGCGGCCTCGGGCTGAACGGCAAGATGATCATGGTCGGAATCGGACAGGAGCCGGTCGAGGTGCCGATCGCCCAGTTCATCATGGGGCGGCATTCGGTGCAGGGCTGGCCGTCGGGGACGTCGGCCGATTCGCAGGACACGCTCGACTTCAGCGCGCTTTCGGGCGTGAAGCCGATGATCGAGGAATTCCCGCTTGCGCGTGCGCCCGAAGCCTACGACCGCATGATGAGCGGCGCGGCGCGCTTTCGGGTCGTGCTCACGATGGGTTAAGCAGCGCCGTCACGGCTTGCGCCAGTTCGGCGCGCGCTTGTCGATGAATGCCTGCGTGCCTTCGAGCGCGGCGTCGTCCATCATGTTGCACGCCATCGTCTCGCCGGCGAGCTGGTACGCGCTTTCGATGCCCGCTTCGAGTTGCCGGTAGAAGAGGCCCTTGCCTGCCGCAATCGCCGCGCGCGGCTTGTCGCAGATGCTTGCCGCGAGCGCGCGCGTGGCATGGTCGAGTCGATCGGGCTCGGCGACGCGATTGACGAGGCCACGTTCGAGGGCGGTGTTCGCATCGATGAAGTCGCCGGTCACGAGCATTTCGAATGCCGCCTTGCGCGACAGGTTGCGTGAGAGCGGCACGCTCGGCGTCGCGCAAAACAGGCCGTAGTTGACGCCCGAAGCGGCGAAGCGCGCGTCGCTCGCGGCCACGGCGAGATCGCACATCGCGACGAGCTGGCAACCGGCGGCCGTCGCGATGCCGTGCACGCGCGCGATCACCGGCTGCGGCATGCGCTGGATGGTCAGCATCATCTGCGAGCAGCGCGCGAAAAGCGCCCGATAGTAGTCGAGCGACGGCGCCGCGCGCATCTCCTTCAGATCATGCCCCGCGCAGAACGGGCGCCCGCTGCCGGCGATCACGACCACGCGCGCGTCCGACTCCGACGCTTCATCGAGCGCGCGCTGCAACGCGTCGAGCATTGCTTCCGACAACGCATTGAACGCGCCCGGCCGGTTCAGCGTGATGCAGAGGACGCCGGGCAGCCCGTATGCGTCCCGCTCGACGATCAAAGGTGCTTCGCTCATGTCTTCGCTCCGTCAGACGTCGATGGCCGTCACCGATCCCGCGCGCTTTCTCAACTCGAACTTCTGGATCTTGCCCGTCGACGTTTTCGGCAGTTCACAGAACTCGATCGCGCGCGGCACCTTGAAGCCCGCGAGATGCTTCTTGCAATGCGCGATCAGGTCGTCGGCGCTCACGTTGGCGCCCGCCTTGAGTTCGACGAACGCGCAGGGCGTCTCGCCCCAGCGCGCGTCCGGTTTCGCGACGACGGCCACCGCGAGCACCGCCGGATGCCGGTACAGCACGTCCTCCACTTCGATGCTCGAAATGTTCTCGCCGCCGGAGATGATGATGTCCTTGCTGCGGTCCTTGATGCGCACGTAGCCGTCGGGATACGCGACCGCGAGATCGCCCGTATGAAACCAGCCGCCGCAAAACGCTTCCTCGGTTGCGGCCGCGTTCTTCAGATAGCCTTTCATCGTGATGTTGCCGCGAAACATGATTTCGCCGATGGTCTCGCCGTCGGCAGTCACGGGCTGCATCGTGAGCGGATCGAGCACGGAGACCGCGTCCTGCAGGTGATAGCGCACGCCCTGCCGCGCGTTCAGGCGCGCACGTTCGCCGATATCGAGCGCGCGCCACGCGTCCTGCTGCGCGCACACGGCGGCCGGTCCATACACTTCGGTGAGACCGTAGACGTGCGTCAGCTCGAAGCCGAGCCGCTCCATCCCTTCGATCATCGCGGCGGGCGGCGCGGCGCCCGCGACCATCGCGTGCACGCGATGCGCGATGCCTTCCTTCATCGAATCGGGCGCATTGACGAGCAGGTTCTGCACGATCGGCGCGCCGCAATAGTGCGTGACGCGTTCGCTGCGGATCAGGTCGAAGATGGCCTTCGCGTCGACGCGGCGCAGGCACACGTTCACGCCCGCGCGCGCGGCGACCGTCCACGGAAAGCACCAGCCGTTGCAATGGAACATCGGCAGCGTCCACAAGTACACGGCGTGCTTCGGCATGTCCCATTCGAGGATGTTGCTCACCGCGTTCGTGTAGGCGCCGCGATGGTGATAGACGACGCCTTTCGGATTGCCGGTTGTCCCCGATGTGTAGTTCAGGCAGATCGCGTTCCATTCGTCCGACGGCGGCGACCATGGGGACGCCGGGTCGCCGCTTGCGAGCAGACTCTCGTAGTCGATCTCGCCGATGCGCTCGCCCGCTCCGGTGTATTCGCTGTCGTCGATGTCGATCACGAGGAGCGGGTGGTCGAGCTGCGCGAGCGCCTCGCGCATCACCGCCGAGAATTCGCGGTCGATCAACACCGCTTTCGCCTCGCCGTGTGCGAGCATGAACGCGAGCGTATTGGCGTCGAGCCGCGTGTTGAGCGTATTGAGCACGGCGCCCGCCATCGGAATGCCGAAGTGCGACTCCACCATTTCGGGGATGTTCGGGAGCATCGCCGCGACCGTGTCGCCCGCGCCGATGCCGCGCGCGTTCAACGCCGACGCGAGACGCCGCGCGCGCGCGTAGGTCTCGGCCCAGTTGCGGCGGATGGCGCCGTGCACGATGGCGGGGAGCGTCGGATAGACGGCCGCGGTGCGCTCGATGAACGTGAGTGGCGTCAGGGCCGCGAAGTTGGCGGCGGTTTTGTCGAGGCCTGTTTCGTACATGCCGGTGCTCATGGTGTCTCCCTTTTCGGCTTTTATATTGGCGGTCGGGTCGTGGTGCTCAATATTACGCGCGGTTGAGGGTGCGGCGCCAATGCAGGGACACGGCGTGGGCGTTCGGGCGGATACGTGTGAGGAAGTGTTTAGATCATTGAAGTTGCCTGGCGCAGCGACGCGAAGTGCGTCGCTCACTCCGCATCGCCACGCCGCCGCCATTCCACCCTTGTGCGCCCATGCGGCTCGTAGTGCGTCCCAAAGCGCACGAGCCGTGCTTCCGCAGATGACAGGTCATCTCATGGCTGATCAACATGCCGTTCTCGGGCGGCAGCACGTCGAGATCGATCGCACGAATGCGCGGCTCGTAGATGAGCAGCGTCGCTTCCACCTGCGCCTTCAATTGATGCGCCGACGCCGGCAGATTTCGATAAATCGTGCTCAGATCCGGCAGCCCATAATTCGGCAGATGCTTGAGCGTGCCCGCGCGCGTGTTCAAAATGCGCCTCACGTTTTCCAGCACGCTCAGGATTTCGAGCGTGTTGTTGTCGTGAGCGTAGAGCGACATGCCGTCGATGTGGCCGAGCAGCATGTCGTAGAGCGACGGGCCCGTCGTCATTGCGTGTTGCCTGCTTCGTCGAATTCGACGGCGATGCCTTCGTCATCCGAGTACGACAGCCGGACGGCCGCGCTCTTCTGCTGACTTGCCGCGCGCGCCAGCAGTTCGCGCGCGAGCACCGGCAGGATTTGCTGATCGAGCAGACTGTCGATGTTGCGCGCGCCGGAATCCGGCAGACGGCAGGCGCGCACGAGTTCCGCGACGAGCGCGTCGTCGCAGACGAGCGGCACGTCGAAGCGCCGTTCGATGCGCTTCTTCACCTTGTCGAGCTTCATCCGCACGATCGACGCCATCGCGTCAGCCGAAAGCGGCCGATAAACGACCGTCTGGAAGCGCGCGAGCAGCGCCGGCTGAAAGTGCTCGACGAGCAACGGACGGATGGTTTCCATCAGCATGCCATTGGTCACTTCGCCGCCAGCGTCGCTGACCGCGTCCGTCGCGGCCATGATCTCATCGCTGCCGAGGTTCGACGTCATCAGGATCACGGTGTTGCGGAAATCGATCACGCGCCCTTCGCCGTCGCGCATGAACCCGCGATCGAACACTTGATAGAACAGATTCAGCACATCGCGATGCGCCTTTTCGACTTCATCGAGCAGGATCACGGAATAGGGGCGCTGACGCACGGCTTCGGTCAACACACCGCCTTGCCCGTAACCGACATAGCCCGGCGGCGAGCCCTTCAGTTGCGACACGGTATGCGCTTCCTGATACTCGGACAGATTGATCGTGACGAGCGCGCGCTCGCCGCCGAACATCAGATCGGCGAGCGTGCGCGCGGTTTCCGTCTTGCCGACGCCCGACGGCCCCACGAGCAGGAACACGCCGAGCGGCGCTTCCTCCGACTTGAGGCCGGCCTTCGCGGCACGCAGACTCTTGCCGAGCGCGGCGAGCGCGTCGTCCTGTCCGACCACGACGCGGCCAAGTTGCGTCTCCAGATCGAGCAGCGTCGCCAGTTCGTCGGAGAGCAGGCTGCCCGCCGGGACGCCCGTCCAGTCGGCGATCACGCGGGCGATCGCCGCTTCGTCGACTTCCGCGTGGATCAGCGCGTCCACGCCATGTTCCGCGATGATCGCGTGCGCGGCCCCGATCGCCTGCTTCAGTTCGCGACGCGTCGATTCGTCCGTGGCCGCGCGCCATTCCTCGCGGCGCGCGAGCAGCGTTTCGGTCGCGGCCTTCTGCTCGGCGTACTCGCGTTCGAGCCGCGCGAGTTCGAGCGCGAGCGCCCCGAGGCGCGCGTCGATGGCGGCGAGCCGCTCGCTCATGTCGGCGGCCGTCGCGCCCTGATCCTGGACGAGTGCCGTGCGTTCGACGTCGAGCGCCGCACGTTCGGCGATGCAGGTCGAAATCGCGATCGGCGTCGCGTCCATGCTCATCCTGACGCGCGCCGCGGCGGTGTCGAGCAGATCGACGGCCTTGTCGGGCAACTGGCGCCCGGTCAGATAACGGCGCGACAGGCGCACGGCCGCGCCGACCGCCGCATCGGTGATATGCACGCCGTGGTGTGACGCATAGCGTTCCTTCAGGCCGCGCAGCATCAGGCACGCGCGCTCGTCGTCGGGTTCGTCGACCTTGACCATCTGGAAGCGCCGTTCGAGCGCGGCGTCGCGCTCGAAGTATTGCTTGTATTCGGACCATGTCGTCGCCGCAATCGTGCGCAGCTCGCCGCGTGCGAGCGCGGGTTTCAGCAGGTTCGCGGCATCCGCGCCGCCCGCCGTGTTGCCCGCGCCGATCAGCGTGTGCGCTTCGTCGATGAAGAGCAGGATCGGCGTCGTCGATTGCTGGACGGCTTCGATCACGTTCTTCAGACGCTGCTCGAATTCGCCCTTGACGCCCGCGCCCGCTTGCAGAAGACCGAGGTCGAGCGTGAGCACGCTCACGTTGCGAATCGCCGTGGGCACGTCGCCTTCCGCGATCCTGAGCGCGAGTCCTTCGACCAGTGCGGTCTTGCCGACGCCCGGATCGCCGACGAGAATCGGATTGTTCTTGCGGCGCCGCGCGAGAATATCGACCATCTGCCGGATCTCGACGTCCCGTCCGAATACAGGGTCGATCTTGCCGTCACGCGCCTTTTGCGTGATGTCGATGGTGAAACGCCGCAGTGCTTCGGATTCGTTGCGATGCGTGACGTTAGGCGCCTGCCGTTCCGGCTCACGCGGAGTTGACACAACTTCGTCGCGGTCGCCGTTGCCGTCGATCTGCGGCGCTTCCACCGACACGCGGTCGAGTTCCGCGCGCAGCCGGTCGATCTGCGTCGCGGAGACGGAGAGCAGCGGCCACGCATCGGGCGCGCGCAGAAGATGCGGCGCGTCGGCGAGCGCCGCGAAAAGATGAGCCGAGCGGATCGACGTCGCGCCTTCTTCGAGCGACGCGCGCATCCACGCTGCTTCAATCCACGTCCCGAGCCGTTGCGACAAAGCCGGCTTGCCGCGCATCTCGTGCGGGAAACGGTCGATCGCGGCGAGCAGACCGCTCCAGATCGCGTCGACGTCGAGTTCATAGCGGCGCACGATCGCGACGAGATCTCCGTCGCCGAGTTCGAGCAGCTTGATGAGCCAGTGCTCGACCTCGATGTCCCGGTGAGCGCGCGTTTCGCAGAGGCTCGCCGCATCGGCGAGCGCGCGCGCGCAATGATCGTTGAGACGGCGCAGGAACGGGGAAAGGTCGCGTTGGGTCATGACGAAGAGGGAATTAGAAGCGTCAGTCCGCGAGGCGGACTGACAAACGCGCTGGCACTCGGCTGAAGGGGATTCAACCGGACGCGTGCCAGCATCGAAGGAAACGAATTACGAGCGCTCGTTCCAGCTGTCGGCGTGGATGATGTTGCCGTCCTTGTACGACCAGGTGATCTTCTCGTAACGCAGTTCGATGTCTTCGAGGTGGTTGTGCTTCTCGAACGCCGGGTTCTTGATGTCGAGCATCTTCGGCTTGACCGCGACGACCTTCACGTTATCCAGCTTCGTGTTGAAGTATTCCTTTTCCTTGCCGGCGTCGTCGATCTTGTACCACTTGATCTCGATCGATTTCAGCGTCTGGCCGCTCGTCACCGCCTTGTAGAGATACGGCGTCGAGGCGTCCGTTTCCTTCGTGAACGTGATCGGCGCGTGCACGCGCGTGCCGGTCAGCTTGCCGGTGTTGTTGTCGGTCGGGATGTTGACGCCGTGCTCGAACTCGACGATCTCGACGCTTCCTTCGCGGCCATTGACCGTGACGGAGCCTTTGATGTCGGCGCCGCCATCGTCCTTGATCCACATATATGCCGGAATAGCCATTTCTTTTTCTCCTTGGTGGGTTGCAGCAAAAGCCCCGAAGCCCTCTGCTCCGGGACGGATTCAGTTTCCGGAATCGTCCGGAACGAGCGTGATTTCGACACGGCGGTTACGCGCGCGGCCTTCGGCCGAGTCGTTGCCGGCGATCGGGCGCGTGTCGCCGTAGCCCTGGATCGCGAACGCCGATTCGGGCGTCGCGGCGGCTTCCATCAGCCAGTCGCGCACGGCGCCCGCGCGAGCGACCGAGAGGCGCTGGTTGCCCGCGCTGTCGCCGACGTTGTCGGTGTGACCGGCCACGAGGATTCGCTTGCCCGGATGCGCCTTGATCATCTCCAGCGCGCCGACGAGCGCGCGGGTCGAACCGGGCTTGAGCTGGGCGCGGCCGCTGTCGAAGAGCGACATGCTGTCGAGCGTGATGATGGCCGGTGGCGGAGGCGGCGGCTGATACGACGCGATCGCCCGATTGAGCGGCGGCAGCAGCGCGGCCCCGTGATACATGCCGAAACCCAGACGCAGCGGCACGCCGGTGCGCTCGTAGCGGTCGAGCTGGTCGCGGTCGGCCGTGAGCGCGGCGAGGGCCGGGCGGCGCGCGGCATCGTGATCGGCGGGCAGGCTCGCAAAGCGCGCGAGATCCTCGTCGACCTGAGTCATCAGCGTCTGATTGTTCTTCGCCGCGCCCCAGCTCGCGAGCGCGCCGGCGCAGGCGAGAATCGCGATGGCGTGGGCGAATCCGCGCAGAAGCGGCGATACATAAGCACGCTTCGGACAGGCATCGACGAGCGGTTCGGGCAGCGGCCAGGGCGCCGGCGATTCGGCGAGCGCCAAAGCGGACAGACGCGTGAGCGAGCGCAGATGCGCCTGCCAGGGCGACGCAGCATTCGCAGCCGGACCGCAGTCGATCCATGCTGCCCCGTGCAGCGGCCACGGCGACGACGGCTGGCGGCGTTCCTGCAATGCGTCGTTGACGACCTGCCAGGTCCAGCCGATAAGCGCCGCGAGACCCGCCGCGCGACGCTCCGGCCGCTCGCCGACTTGCTCGCGCGCGGCGTCGTCGGCGGCTTGCATGACGGCGTCGAACGAACGCGCATCACGCAGCATCGCCGACGACGACAGGCCGAACCACTGCGCATCGGCGGGCGTCGGACTGCCGCTGTCTTGCGTGAGCCGCTGATAAACAGCGACATAACCCGGCACGGGCGTGGAGAGCAGACGCGCGGTGTCGCTGAGCGCCTGCCGGTGCACGCGCAGCGTCTGCGTGAGCGATTCGTGCGTGTGAGCGTCGGGCGTGAGCGTGAGCACGACACCGTCTGGCGGACGATCGCCGCGCCACGCCTTGAGCGCGAGCGCGAGTTCAGCGAGTTTCTGCGGCCGGTCCGCGCGCAGCCAGATCGCGCCGGCGCCGACATGCAGGTTGCGTCCGTTCGCGAAGATGCGTTCGAGCGCATCGCCGAGCACGATCACGAGCGGCATGCGCGCGCGAAGTTCGATCGGCAGGTTGCTTAGGGCAGTGGACCGGCCGAGCGCCGATAACGTCGCGGCGTTCTGCTCCTGCGCGCGCCGCATGCGCAGCGTGTGCCACGCGATCAACGCCGCGCCTGTCGCGCACGCGGCGATCGCCAGGCTCCACGCGACGCCGCGGGTCAACGGCAGCACCGCGAGCACGACACTGGCCGCGAGCAGCGCGGCGAACGCGACCAGCGTGCAAAACGGATACCGCGCGAAACGGCCGGTGCTCAATAAGCTCATGTCGCGCATCACGTTTTGGAGGCAAGAAGATGCGCCAGTTGCGCGTCGAGCGAGTGCCGCCACGCCAACCAGATCAGCCCCGCGACGACGCACGCGGTGCCCGCGAGCGCCCACGGCGACACTTGCCGCAGCCGGTCGAAGCGACTGCTGCCGCCGCTATTGACGATGAAGGTCGGCTGGCGCGCCGGCCGCGCCTTCGCGATCTGCGCATTGAGCGCCTTGATGAGCGCCGCGCGCTCGCGTTCGTTCTCGTCGCGCGCGTAGCGCCCGCGGAATCCGAGTCCGAGGATAGCGGCGTAACACTCCAGCAGTTCGAGGTTGCACGGCGTTTCGCGCATGCGCGCCGCAAGCCGCTCGTACACCTGTTCGCCAGCATTGTGGTTGCCCGCACATTCGACTTGCAGCGGAAATTCATCCCATTGCGAGCGTCCGTCGGCGGGAAGATACTTCATCGCCATTTCATCCAGCAGCCCGCATTGCGCATGGATCGCGTCTTCCTTTACGTCGTGTGGAACCTGCCGGGCTTCCAGGGCAGCGTCGAAGTCGTGGACCAGTTGCAGGCAACGTCGGCGCAAGTCGGGCACGTTTTCGTTGGTTCCACCCTGCGTCAGTTGCGACACCTGAAGCGCCGTACCGCGCAGCAATGCGCGCATCGTCGGGGTATCGGTGAGCATCGTGTCTGTCTCGCTCATGACGTCAGCACCGCATACAGTTCGAGCGACGCTTCCGGCACCGACGGCGGCAAATAAAGCTGGCAAGCGCGCGCGGCGAGCATGCGCGCATGCGCCGGATCGCTTGCATCGAGCGCGAAGTACTGGTTTTCCAGGCGCACAGGAATGGCCGCGGGCACGCGCTGCACGGCCTTCAGCGGAATGCCCGCGAGCGCCGAATTGACGATGTGCTCGATATCGTCGGGCGAACCGATCTTGCAGAGCTTCGGAATCTGTTCGATGAGCTGAAACGCCGGCAGCGCCGCATACACCGAAAGGTAGTAGTCCGCGCCTTCGAGCAGCCACTCGTCCTTGAACTGACCGGCCCAGAGGGTCGCGCTCTTGTGCGTGAGTCCGATCGGGATGACGCGCGACGGAATGATTGCATCGAGCAGATCGCGGATCAGCGCTTCGAGCGCACTGAAAATTTCTTCCTGTTTCGCGTGCTCGTACGGCGGGATCGCGGCGAGCGACGTGCCGGTCGAAAAGGTCATCAACGCGCCGGCCAGCGTGGCGAGCACGTCGTAGAGACGCTCGGGCGGCTGATTCGGATGCGTGCCGAGAAACGCCAGCTTCGGCCAGTGCGTGTGAATACAGTGAAGCAGCCCGAAGAGCGATACGTCGGCGACACCGAACTCGGCGATCTGGTCGACGCGTTCGCTGCGCCGGGCGGCAAGCGCCGTGCTTTTCGCGAGCAGAATGTCCGAGAGCCGCGCGATGCGCTCCTGATGGCGTTCATGCGCGGCGAGCGTGAGACACGGCGGCACGAACGCGCGGTCGACCTCGAACTGACCCCGCACGCCGCGCACCAGCCGAGCGATCGGACACACGACGTGATCCGCGTGCGGCTCGAAATCGAACAGGAGATGCACCGCGTGCCGCTCGACCGAGCGTTCCTCGACACCTGTGCCGTTCAGATCGGGCACTTCGACGAACTCGCGGAAGTAGCGGCGCGGGCGCGACGGCGTTTCATCGTCGAAGCGGCAGTTGCTGCCGTCGGCGTTCAGAAGTGGCAGAGCGGCGAGGATCGTCACGCTTTGCACGTCGGATGGAAGATCGCGCGTCAGGTCGCGCGGGCACGACAGCACATCCATCGCCGACGAATCGATCAGCGTGCCGTCGGTCAGGCGCAGTTTCAAACGCGAAAGCGAGAGCCGGCCGGCGGCGAGCGCGTCTTCATCGAGTTCAACCTCGATGATTCCCCAGGGCTCGGCAATAGCAAGCGACGCGAATTGCCGTTGCGCGACATTGAGCCATCGTTCCTGCTGTTGAAAATGCTGGGGCGTGAGAATCAATCCCTCATGCCAAAGCGGCTTGAAAGTCCGCATAACGATTCGTGGTTATCTTTTGGTTTATCGAATAATCGTTGTATTAAACACGAACCGAAGTGTCGCGTCTATTATTGAGATAATTTCGAATGGAGGCGGCTCGAATCGCAACTTATCTCGTTAATCATCCCGCGCGTAGATGAAAGGCCGTTCTTCCGAGAATTCTTAAGACGTATCTATTTTTTTCTCGAAGTCTTGTCATTGATTCGTTGGCGTTGCAGGGGAGCGCGGGCCTGAGCGCCGCTTTTAAGAGCGGGCCATCTATTCAGCTTCAATATCTCGAAAATAATCCGTCACGCATCTCAATAAAATCTCTATTTTTAGCGCTTGACGACCGTTTGTCACGCCTGCTCTAATAAAAGAAAAAGGGGCGTAACAATAAATTCAAGTAAGCGGGCCGACTTCCGGATCACTCACAACCTGAGTCCTTTCACTGGGCACGGCTATGGTTCGTGATGATGACGCCTGCGTGTCGTTTAAACCATCGATATAGGAAAGAGCAAAGCCATGTCTGAAAGCTTTCAGAAAGAGATTCCGAAGTCCCGCGTTAATATCTCTTTGGATCTACATACGGGCGGCGCGCAAAAGCGCGTCGAGTTGCCGCTCAAACTGCTGGTCATGGGCGATTACAGCGCGGGCCAGGCAACCGGCGCGCTCGCCGATCGCAAGAAAGTCGATGTCAACAAGATCAACTTCGATGCGGTGCTGGCCGAACTGAATCCGCAGGCCCGGATCAACGTGGAAAACACGCTGGCCGGTGACGGCTCGGACACCACCGTGGCGCTGAACTTCAAGTCGATGAAGGACTTCGAGCCTGAACAGGTGGCGCGTCAAATTCCCGAGCTGCAGGCGCTGCTCGCCACGCGCAATCTGCTGCGCGACCTCAAATCGAATCTGCTCGACAACAGCACGTTCCGCCGCGAACTGGAAAAGATCGTCAAGAACCCGGCGTTGTCGGAGCGCCTGCGTGCGGATCTGGAGAAGATCGGCACGAGCAGCATGCCGCCGGTAGGTCATGCCTGAGCGCGCATTCACCGCTCATTCAATCCAGCAGGTACAACGCACGCAAGACAGGAAGACCATGGCACGCAACGAAACCCGGCAGTCCGGCGCCGCTACCGCCGAAACGATCACGACCACGCTCGAGCAGGATGGCCGCAGCGTCTACGCGACGCTCTTCGAGAAGATCAACCTGAAACCCGTCGAAAGCGCGCGTCCGCTCGAAGCTTTCCAGGACAACGATGCGCTCGCTGAAGCGCCGAGCGATGAACGTCTCTCGCGCGCGGTGAGCGTGTTCCTGAAGATGGTCGACGAGGCGAGCCGGCCGGTGGACCGTCTCGACAAGTCGCTGCTAGATTTTCATATCGACACGCTCGACCAGAAGATCAGCCGCCAACTCGATGCGGTGATGCATTCGGAACAGTTCCAGCAGATCGAATCGGCGTGGCGCGGGCTCAAATTCCTCGTCGATCGCACCGACTTCCGCAAGAACATCCGGATCGAAGTGCTCGACTGCTCGAAGGAAGCCCTGCAGCAGGACTTCGAGGACACGCCAGAAGTGATCCAGAGCGGCCTGTATCGCCACACGTACATTCAGGAATAGGACACACCAGGCGGCCAGCCGATCGGTTCGATCATCTCGAACTTCGAGTTCGCCAACTCGCCGCAGGACATTGCGCTGCTGCGCAATATTTCCAAGGTCGCGGCGTCGGCGCATATGCCTTTCATGGGCTCGGTCGGTCCGAAGTTCTTCGGCAAGGAGACGATGGAAGAAGTCGCCGCGATCCAGGATATCGGCAACTACTTCGATCGCGCGGAGTACATCAAGTGGAAGAGCTTCCGCGATACCGACGACGCGCGCTATATCGGCCTGACGATGCCGCGCGTGCTCGGCCGTCTGCCCTATGGTCCCGACACGACGCCGGTGCGCGGCTTCAACTATCAGGAAGCGGTCAAGGGCACGGACCACAACCGCTATCTGTGGGTCAATGCGTCGTTCGCGTTTGCTGCGAACATGGTGAACAGCTTCATCAAAAACGGCTGGTGCGTGCAGATTCGCGGGCCGCAGGCGGGCGGCAAAGTGGACGATCTGCCGGTGCATCTGTATGACCTCGGCACCGGCTATCAGCCGAAGATTCCGACCGAAGTGCTGATCCCCGAGACGCGTGAGTTCGAGTTCGCCAATCTCGGCTTCATTCCGCTGTCGTTCTACAAGAACCACGACTTCGCGTGCTTTTTCTCGGCGAACTCGGCGCAGAAGCCCGCGCTCTACGACACGAAGGAAGCGACCGCGAACAGCCGCATCAACGCGCGTCTGCCGTACATCTTCCTGCTGTCGCGCATCGCGCATTACCTGAAACTGATCCAGCGCGAGAACATCGGCACGACCAAGGACCGTCGTCTGCTCGAGATGGAACTGAACAACTGGATCAAGAACCTCGTCACCGAGATGACCGATCCGGGCGATGACCTGCAGGCATCGCATCCGCTGCGCGAGGCGAAGGTGACCGTGGAAGACATCGAGGACAACCCCGGCTTCTTCCGCATCAAGCTTTTCATCATTCCGCACTTCCAGGTGGAAGGGATGGATATCGGTTTGTCGCTGGTGTCGCAGATGCCGAAGGCGAAGAACTGATACAAGCGCCGTTCTGTCTGCATGTACGCATGCAGGCGTGGGACGGCGCTTTGCGTTCGAGGGACGCAAGGCGATCAGCGAGACGTATCGGCTCGCCATCGAGTTCACTAGTACGCGGGCTACGATTCCCGTGGCGGATGAACTCGGCAAGTCGGCGAAGTTCGCTATCGAACCGATCGATGTGAGCGCGGGATTGCCTGCGGAACTGATTGCGCGCTTGGCGAAGGCGCCGGCGCGCCCGTTCCCAAGGGCATCGTCACCGCGTTCGATCAACCGAGATCATCGGAGTATCAGAGTCGCGAGCACACGACGCAGTACAGCGAATCGGCTTTGGCGTTCATCAAGCGAGTCGCCGCCGGCGAAGGCATCTGGTTTCGCTTCGAACAGACCGCGCAACGCGAAGTGATCGAGCGCACTGGTCGCACCGCCTCATCCGCGCAGCGTCAGGGAGGACTGGAGCGCGGATCCGTCGGCGACGATCGTGTCCGTCGCCGAGGCGAATCCGGCGTCGAGCAGCCGCGCGACTTCCAGAGATGAAACGCTGCCGCGCGCGCCGCAAAAGCCGCTCGCGTTGCAACTGCAGTTGCAACGCGAAGCGGGCGCCGGTCCGCTCGGCGCGCTGCAACTGCGCCACTTCACCTTGCCGGCGCGCGTCCTCCTGAGCGGCGCCGTCGCGAAGGGCGCGCCGGGTCAAGGACCCAATCCGCCGCCGCTGCCCCCAGCGGCAATCGAAGCGGCGAAGCATGCCGCAATGCCCTTGCCGCGCAACGCCGCGTCGGAGTTCGAATGAATCTTTTCTCCACTTTTCTCAAGTCACTTTTCGGCGCGCGCGATCCGGATGATCTGATGCGCGAACGCATCGGCTCCTGGTCCGCCTGGCTGGAGCCGCTTCCCGGTGCGAACGGCATCGGCCGCGATCCGGGCTATGAAGACGCGTTCTTCGCGATCAAGGACGAACTCGCGAAGCTCTCCGGCATCGACGATGCGCTGGTCGCGCGCTCCTGCGAGCAGTTGCTCAAGGAGACCGGGAAGGATCTGCGGCTCGCTGCTTACTACGCGTTCGCTCGGCTCCGGCAGGACGGAACGGCGGGTTTCGCCGATGGCCTCGAACTGACCGCCGCGCTCGTCGAAGGTTTTGGCGAGGCGTTGCTGCCCGCGCGTCCCGAAGCGAAGAAGGGCGCGCTCGACTGGCTCGCGACGTCGCGCATGATCGATCAGTTGGCGAGCGTCGATGCAGACGCTTCGGGCGATTCGCACGCGTCGTTCACGCCCGCCGATCTCGAACGAGCGATGGCGGCGCTCAATCTGCTCGTCACGCGCACGAGCGAGTGGACCGAAGCCGCGCGTCCGAACCTTCAGCCGCTCATTTCGCGCTTCGAGTCGGATACTCAGCCGGTGCAGCCGTCGTCGAGCGCACCCGCGGCGCCGCTTTCGAGCGCCCAAGGCGGCGCGGCGCCGATCGTCTCGACGCGCGATCTGCTCGAGCAGACGCGCACGATGGCGCACTATCTGCGCGCGCAGGACAATGGTTATCTGCCCGCCGCGCGTCTGATTCGCTGCGTGCGCTGGGATACGGTCCACGATCTGCCGCCCGCCGATGCTCAGTCGCGTACGCGTCTGCCCGCGCCGCGCGCCGAGTTGCGGCAGCAGTTTCGGCGCCTCGTGCTGCAAAAGCAGTGGCACGAGTTGCTGGAGCGCGTCGAGGGCGCGTTCACCGAGGGCGCAAATCATCTCTGGTTCGACCTGCAATTCTTCCAGCACACCGCGCTCGATCACGCGGGCGCGCCGTACACGGAATGGCGCGACGTGCTGCGCACCGATTTCGCGCTGCTGCTCGAACGTCTGAACGGCATCGAACGCCTCGCGTACAGCGACGGCACGCCATTCGCCGACGACGCCACGCTCGACTGGATCGCGCGTCACGCCGTGGTTCGCGATCTGGAGGCGGGCGAGACGCTCGCGCCGCTGCCAGTGTCGGGCGACGAAGACGATGCGAACGGCTGGGTCGAGATGGAAGCGCAGGCGCGCGATCTCCTCGCGAGTCAGGGGCTCGACGCGGCTTACGCGTGGCTCGCGACGCTGCCCGGTATCCAGTCGGACCGGCAGCGGTTCTTGCAGCGCTGGCTGATGGCGCGCGTCGCCGATCACGGCGGCAAGCCCGACATCGCGCTGCATCTCTTGACCGACCTGAACGACGCGACTGGTCACTTCGGCCTTGCGCGCTGGGAACCGGCGCTGACCTTCGAAGTGAAACATCACCTGCTGCGCGTGCTGAAGGCCGCGATGACGCGTAAAGACGCCGACAAACCCGCGCTCGCCCGCCGCGCCGAACAGTTGCAAGGCGAGCTGACGGTGCTCGATCCCGCGCGCGCCGTGGCGCTGTAATCGAAGAAGGAACCACATGGACGATTCCATCCTGCGCTACTACGAAGCCGAGATGCGCTATCTGAGCGAGGCCGGCAAGGAATTCGCCGCGAAAAAGTCGATGCCGGCCGACAAGCCGCTGGAGTTCGAACTCGTCGATCGCGAACTGGTGGCCGTCGCCGATGTGCCGCGCACGCGCCCGGAGCGTTGAGCGCTCACGCCGGCGAACGAAGGTTTACGATCAGGCGTCGTCGAGCTTGACGCCGAAGCCGCGCTGCACGCCGGGGCGCTCAAACAGCGCCTTGTACCAGCGCTTCACGTTCGGGAAATCGTCGAGCGAAACCTGATGACGCTCATGACGCCACGCCCAGCCGAGAATCGCGAAATCCGCGACCGACAGCGCGCCCGCCACGTATTCCACTTCCGCGAGACGGCGGTCCAGCACGCCATAAAGGCGGCGCGTTTCGTCCGAATAGCGTTTGAGGCCATAGCGCCGGTCGCTTTCCGCTTCGACCAGGCGGAAGTGATGCACCTGTCCCGGCATCGGACCGAAGCCGCCCATCTGCCACATCAGCCATTCGAGCACAGGCACGCGCTCGCGCAGGCTCGCTGGCAGGAACCGGCCGGTCTTCTCGCCGAGATAGAGCAGGATTGCCCCCGATTCGAAGACGCTGATCGGCTGACCGTCGGGGCCGTTCGGATCGACGATCGCGGGAATGCGGTTGTTCGGACTGATTCGCAGGAACTCGGGCGCGTGTTGCTCGCCCTTCGAAATGTTCACGGTTTTGACCGTGTACGGCAATTCCATTTCTTCAAGTGCAACGCTGATCTTGCGGCCGTTCGGCGTGTTCCAGGTGTGCAGGGCGATGGTCATAGCGGTGAGGTCAATCGAAATGATGTTTTGCGATCTTGCGCTTGCGGCAAGGTTCACGTCACACGATACCTCATCCGGCTCCCTTCGCCTGCAGGGGCTTCGCCCCGTCCCAAGCGGGGTGTTTCGCCGGCGCCGGATCGCCCAGAGTACAGGCATGGCAAGTCTGCGTGAAAGCCCGGAGGACATCGCTCATGTCACATTCGTTCGATCCAGCGAGTGCATCGCCGTACTATGGTTTCGTGTGGGTGGACCTGACGCGTCACGCCGAAGCGTCGCTCGCCGAAACGCTCGACGGTGCATTCGACATTCACTTCGTCGACGATCCGGACGACGTGTCGAACGCGATAGCGAGCCGCATGCCGGCATTCGTCTGTTTCGAGTTCGACGAGCCGAGCGCGCAGGGCATCGATGCACTCACGCGCGTGCGTCGCGAGCACCCGGCGCTGCCGGTCCTCGTGATCGCGGGACGCAATTCGATGTCGATCGCGATCTGGGCGATGCGCCTGCGCGTGTGGAATTTTCTGGTAAAGCCCGTGCCGCTGCGCGAACTGTGCAACAGCATCCTCACGCTCGCGGCGCTCACGAGGAACGGTGTGCCGCAGCGTCCGCGTGCTTCGCTTGTCGCTAGCAGTTGAATGCGACGGGCGAGCGCGACGCGGCAGACTATAATTGCGCTTCGATCGCCGCCTTGTCTATCACCGACCAAACCTGCGCGATCTTTGCGCCGCGAAACAGATAGAACACATTCTCCGCGAAGGCGATCCGTTTTCCGTCGATTCGCAATCCGAGGAAATCGTGTCGGGGCGTGCAGTCAAACCGCAGACGGCTCGCGAGCAAAGGCGGTTCGGTCGCGAGCAGTTCGATTTCGAAGCGCAAGTCGGGGATGTCGAAGACATCCCGTTCCAGCATGTCGCGATAGCCTAACAGACCGATCGGCCGGCCGTTGTGACTGACGTCGTCCTCGACAAACTGACCGAGCGACGCCCAGTCGCGCTCGTTCAGGCAATCGAGGTAGCGTCGATAGATAGTGCTCAGGTCCGGCTCGCTCATGCTTGTCTCCTTATCGACTGACGGATCAGGGTAATCGCGATCGTAGACGAATCGCGAGACAGGCAAGGCCCGACGATTTTTCATGGCCGCTGCCTGCAAGATGTAGTAGCCTGAAGAGGCCGACGAATTACGATCGGCATGCTTCCACTCAGGCCAATGGTGCGTGTGCCCGCGCACATCGCCGTCCGGCGTCCACCACTCATTTCCCGGTTCCATTACTCATCTGCTTCTGCATGACTCGCGGAAGGACGTCGGGTTTCGGGCATCGACAACTACGACAGGAACCGTCTACGGAAAGCGCCCCTGGCGGCGCAATTCGACGGTTCGTCAGGAGAAAAACTCTTGGACCGAATCGGTTTTGCGCTCATGGTAGCGCTGCTACGGCTTTTCTCCGTGCTTCCTTATGGCCTGGTCGCGAGACTCGGCAGCGGCCTCGGGGCCGCCCTGTACCGGATTCCGAGCCGCCGCAAACATATCGTGCTCGTCAATCTGCGCCTCTGTTTCCCGACCAAGACCGAACGCGAATACGACGAACTCGCGAGGAACCACTTTCGCCATGTCGTGCGCAGCTATCTCGAACGAGGTATCCAGTGGTTCGGCAGCGCGCAGTCGATGAAAGGGCTCGTCGAGATCGACAGCGCGATCGACCTCAACGACAAGAATGCTCCGCCTACCATTTTCATGGGCTTTCACTTCGTGGCGATTGAAGTCGGCTGCATCGTGTACTCGACGAGCCAGCCTGCCGCCTCGTTGTACACACGCATGTCGAACGTGCGCATGTGCGACCTCGCAAAACGACAACGCAGCAGGTTCGGCGCGGAAATGATCGAACGCTCGACGAGCGCGCGAAAGATCGTCGAGACACTGCGCTCGGGCAAGCCCGTCATGCTCGCGGCGGACATGGATCACGGCATCGACAACTCCGTGTTCGTCCCGTTCTTTGGCGTTCCCGCCTGCACACTCACTTCCGTCGCGCGACTTGCAAGGCTCGGGCGCGCGCGCGTGGTGCCGTTCGTGACCGAGGTGTTACCGGATTACCGCGGATACAAGTTGACCGTCTTCGCGCCACTGGAGGATTTTCCGTCGGGGAGCGATGCGGTCGACACGCGTCGAATGAATGCGTTTCTCGAGACGCAAGTCCTGAAAAATCCGGAGCAGTACTATTGGGTACATCGACGCTTCAAACATCGGCCGGCGGGCGTCGCGGGCGTGTATTAATCGCGTAGTGCTATCGTGACCACTTCCCACGCGTTGCGAGCGATACACGGAGACATCACGGTGCAACCAGCCGAATCGAAAACGATCAGCATCTCGATCCAGCGCAGTCCGCAGGACGTGTATGAGTTCATGTCGCAGCCTGCGTCGTTCGCGCGGTGGGCATCGGGTCTGGGCAAGCCGCTCGGCAACGAAGGAACCGTGTGGCGTTTCGAAGGCGAGAACGGTCCGGTCATTGTTCGCTTCACTGAACGCAATGCATTCGGCGTACTCGATCACGTTGTCGAATTACACGACGGCACCGAAGTCCGCGTGCCGATGCGCACGGTTGCAAACGGCACGGGCACCGAAGTGCTGTTCACGCTGTTTCGCGTGCCGGGAATGAGCGACGACAAATTCGCCGCCGATGCCCAATGGGTCTTCCGCGATCTGAACACGCTGAAAGCGCTGCTCGAAGCGAAGTGATCGCGGCGCTCCGTATCGATGCCAGCCGAATCTCGCAGCACGGGCGTTCGGATTTCTAAACGGCTCCGAACGCGCGGACGCATTTTCGGTCTCCGCCGAATGCGGTCATACTGCTCGGAACCCGGCAGGGAAAGACATCGTTCCCGAGAATGTAGGAAGAACCATGCGGAGGAATATTTCGTGCAATGCCGTCACCATCCTGCGACCGTGCAGTCACGCTCGACAAAGCCTCTGTTCTTCCGGCACCGCCCGTCGATACGCGTTGCCGTCCTCGCGCTGTTTCTCTCGACGACAGGCGCGAGCGCGTTCGCAGCCGGACCGCTTCCTCAAGGCGGGCAGTTCATCGCGGGCGCGGGTTCGATCGCGACGCGCAGCAACGGCGTCGACATCACGCAGAGCACGCCGCGCGCCGTGATCGACTGGCGCGGCTTCTCGATCGGCAACGGCAACACCGTCAACGTGAACAACGGCACGGGCGCGACGCTCAGCCGCGTCACCGGCACCGATCGCTCGCTGATCAACGGCCAGCTCGTTGCCACGGGCAGCTTTTATCTCATCAACCCGCAAGGCGTCGTGGTGGGCCCGAGCGGCGTCGTCACCACGGGCGGCCGCTTCGTCGCATCGACGCTCGACATCGGCAACGACAACTTCATGAGCGGCGGTCCGCTCAGTCTCGCCGGTTCTAGCGATGGCGTCGTCGTCAATCTGGGCAAGATCAGTTCGACCGGCGGCGACGTCTTTCTCATTTCCCGCAAGCTCGTCGAGAACGATGGCAGCATCAATGCGCCGACGGGATCGGCGGAACTCGCCACGGGCAATCAGGTGTTGCTGAGAGATTCGGCGAGCGGCCCGCAGGTCTTCGTCCAGCCAGGTACGCGCGGCGATGTCGTGAACAAGGGCAGCATCGAGGCCGCGCAGATCGACCTGCGCGCCGCCGATGGCAACGTCTTCGCGCTCGCCGGCCGCAACGGCGATGTGCGCGCGACCGGCACCGAGACGCGCGACGGCAAAGTGTGGCTCGTCGCCGACCGCGGCACGGCGCACGTGCATTCGAGCGTCAAGGCGTCGGATGCGAATGGAAACGGCGGCACGGTGATCACGACGGGCAACACGCTGCATCTCGACGACGCCGTGATCGATGCGGCGCTATGGAACGTCAGCGCGCCCGAGTTCAACGCCGGACCGCTGAACTCGGCCACGCTCGCACGCAATCTGTCGGGCGGCACGTCGATCATGGTGAACGCGACGGGCGCCAACGGCGCAAGCGGCGACATCAACCTCGGCGCGGCCGTTCGCTGGACCGGCGACGCATCGCTGACGCTCAACGCCTTTCATGACGTGACGCTCGGTCCGCTCGCGACGCTTGCGAACACCGGCGCGGGCAATCTGACCCTGCGCGCCGATTCGCACGGCATCGATAACGGCGGCAGCGTCGCGAGTCGCGGCACCATCGACTGGTCGCGGGGAACGGGCGTCGTTTCCGCGCTCTATGAAATGAACGGCACTTTTACGGCCGGAACGGTGAGCGGCAATCCGTCGTGGACTGCCGCGCCATTCAGCGGCCTGCTGTCGCAGTTCACCGCTTATCGGCTCATCAGTTCCAGGGCGGATATGGAGAAGGTGTCGAGCGATCTCTCGGGCGTGTATGCGCTCGCCAAGGACATCGATTTCTCGACGACGGCAAGGCAGTTCAACGGCGTCGGCGGTCCGGCCAACGCAGCGTTCACCGGCCAGTTCGACGGCATGGGCCACGCGATTCGGCGCGTGAATCTTCAGGCCGCCGGCGATTCGCAGATCAACCTCGGACTGTTCGCGACGATCGGTCCGACGGGCGTGGTGCGCAACCTGAGCGTCGAGAACGCCTATGCGAATGGCTCCGTCTCGGGTCCGGTCGGGATCATCGCGGGCGTAAACCAGGGGCTCATCACGAACTCGCATACGTCCGGCGTATCGGTGCAGTACTTTGCCGGATCAGGCGCGGGCGGCTTCGTCGCTCGCAACGACGGCACTATCGAGCGTTCGTCGAGCAGTGCGGGTTTTACGGGGCTGGAGGCACTCGGCGGTCTCGCCGTCGTCAACAACGGCCTGATCGTCCAGTCATTCGTGGATGGCGCGGCGAGCGGCGGTTCGCGTTCCAATGGCGGCCTCCTCGTCACCACGAACAACGGAACGATCACGCAATCCTACGCGACGGGCGTCGCCTCGATGACTTACCTCGGCGGCCTCGTCGGGACCAACAATGGTACGGTCAGCGAATCCTTCGCCGCGTCGCCGCTGGACTCGCACGCGTATCCGCAGATCAAGGGGGGCATCGCCCTTAACAATGGCGGAACGATCGCGAATAACGTTTTCTGGGACGTGCAGACCAGCACCGCGACCGAGGGCGTATACAGCGGCACGCCGGCGCCTGCCGCAAACGGGCTCAGCACCGCTCAGATGAGCACGGCGTCGAGCTTTGGACCGACCTGGGATTTCAGCCCGACCGGAACCTGGGTGATGCCGGCTGGCGGAACGCATCCCGTCCTGCGGTGGCAACAAGCGGCGCAGTGAGTGCTGGCGCAAGCGAATTGCCGTCGCCGGTCACGTTTTGTTCGACGGCGCCGGGCCGGTGTCGACTGCTTGGTCGCCGAGATGGTCGTCGACTGCACTGCCTATCGTCGGATGGAATTGCGCGTTCTGAAGCAGATCCATCATTTCGAAGCGTCTGAGCTTGTCGCGCACGGGGTCCTTCAGCTCGGCGAAGCGCAATTCGATCCCGCGCGCGCCAAGCTTGCGGATCAACCAGTCAATCCCAGCAGGATATTCAAACATCGCTTGATTCAGAATGCTTGACATAACGGACATCTCAAAAACAGAATTGATGGTTAATGATTGTCAGCGTTTGATTAAAAACAACAGACAACCCACGTTACCGCTTTGGCTCCTTCATCGAAAGGATGAAGGGGCGTATCGTTACTTCCCCAAATAACTATCGTTTGTGCAACATGCATATTTGCCGCGCATAACCGTTGTGAAGCAGTGATGATCAGCTGAGGGGATCGATAAGAATATGGCAAGCCTGTACGACGAAGCGAAGACGTTTATATCCAGCGTGACAGCGATTCCGGGGGACAGCAGTATTTTTTGGACGTGCCGGGCACCGATAGCGCGGCACAACTGTCGGTCGTGTCGTTCGAGGCGACCGAGAAGATCGGTGAGCCCACCGAGGTGTGTATCGACCTGACTCATCCGCAACAGTTGGGGCGCGCCGAGTATCTGAACTGCGATGCGACCTTCTCGATGGTCCCGGAGGACGGTGCGCCCAGGAAGTTCTCCGGCTACATC
>NZ_JARUXL010000004.1:0-1310047 GCF_031451455.1 Caballeronia sp. LZ024
CGCGCAGCGCTCGTCGGCGGCGGCGAAGGAAATCAAGGAACTGATCGACACGTCGGTGTCGCGCGTGCAGTCGGGCACGACGCTCGTCGACGAAGCAGGTCGCACGATGAACGAGATCATCGGCGCGGTGCAGCGCGTGACGGACATCATGGGCGAGATCGCGGCGGCATCGGAAGAACAGAGCAGCGGCATCGATCAGGTAGCGCGCGCCGTCACGCAGATGGACGAAGTGACGCAGCAGAACGCGGCGCTCGTCGAGGAAGCGGCAGCGGCGGCGCAATCGCTGGAAGATCAGGCGGGCAGTCTGCGAACGGCGGTTGCGACGTTCCAGTTGAACGACGAAGAGCCGGCACTTCGCTCGAGTCCCGTGGCAACGCCGAAGGCGAAGGCACGTGGACCGGTCGCCAAACGCATGGAACCGGCCACGCCGGCCACGACGAAGACGCCGGTGCGCAAGCCGGCCGATGCACCGAAGCTGGCCGCGACGGGCGGCGATTGGGAAACCTTCTGAACAGGCCGTGCGGCAGCGGAGTCGCGACCGAACGCGAGGGACCCGGCGTGAGCCGCATAACGGACGTGCCGTCGCCGCTGCACGGCACGATCCGGACTCAGGACTTCGTGCCCGGCTGCTGCTCCCGAAACGCCTTCTCGCCCGCGTCCGATACCTCGACCCACTTCTTGTCGGGCGGTGCATCCGCGACGTAGCGGTCGTGCCAGTTCCACCACTTGTAGGCCGGCGTCTGGGGATATCCCTCGGGCGAATCCTCCCAGACTTCCTGTCGGCCGAGCGGCGTGATGTCGAGGTAGTTCCAGGTGCCACCCATCTGTTCGTCGCCGCGATTGTTCACGAAGTACGTGCGGAACACGCGCTCGCCGTCACGGTAGAACACGTTCGTGCCGTGCCACTCGTCCACGCCGAAGTCTTTGTCGAAGCTGTCCGTGACGGTGAACCACGGCATCTCCCAGCCCATGTGCGCCTTCAGCCGCGCGATGTCCGCCTGAGGCGCGCGCGAGACGAAGACGAGCGTGGTGTCGCGGGCATTCAGGTGGGCGACGTGAGCGACCTGGTCTGCCACCATCGAGCAGCCGCGGCACGCATGATCGGGCCAGCCGAACACGCCCGGCTCGAAGAACGCGCGGTAGACGATCAACTGTCGACGGCCGTCGAACAGATCGAGCAGGGTGAGCTTGCCCGCCGGTCCGTCAAAGGAATAGGTCGTGTCGACCGCCGTCCACGGCATGCGCCGGCGTTCGGCGGCGAGTGCATCGCGGGCGCGGGAGTGGGCCTTCTCCTTCACGAGCAATTGCTCGCGCGCCGCCTCCCATTCCTTCTGCGATATGACCGGCGGCGTCTGCATGGCGGGCTGTCCATCCGTTTGTCCCTTCATGGCTGATTCAGTCATGGCTTTCGACATCTCCTGATTGGGGCGATTCGCATGCCTCGTGTGGAAGCGCGATTCGACTCGTTGCTCATCGCTCGTGGTGGGCCGTGAGACAGTTTCGCACCGCGCCCCGCTTGCCGGGAGTAACAAGTGTGGCGGGTTTTCGATGGAGTCGCTGACGACAGCCGCGTCCCGCCGGCTCTGGGGCAGCCGCCTCTCACCGAAGATGAACGGAGAAAAGTGGCGGAGTCCGCCACCGACATGTTTCTCGCCCGCTACGCATGCGCGGTGCCGCTTCATGGCGGATCAGGCCCTGCATGCCCTAAAGCTTCAGCCGGATCGTCCGATAAGACGTTAAACAACGATCCGGAGATTGCCATGCAGCGCGGAACCATCGGCATTCTGTGTGTCTCGGCGGCAATTGGCCTTGGGACAGCGGTCGCGCCGCCCATCATCAATGACCGCGACTGCCACGCGCGGCTCGCAACCTGGGCGAGCGAGCACGGCGCGGGTCGCGAGCAGCTCGACGGGCAGTCCGGCGGCGCACCAACGCCGTTCATGAAAGGACCGCAGGACGCGCCGCAGTGGAAGCCCGTTTGCCGCAGAAGCGAGGACACGTTCAACTTCGGGATGCTCGGGCTTTCCCTGTTCTTGACGTTATTCACCGGAAGCTACGCCTGCTGGCTTTTGAGTCGAGTCTGCACGATGACGATGCGCCGCCTGACGGGTCGCTCGACGCGAGTCGACGTGCCGGACGATCGCGCTGTGATCGTATGGAGCGTGCGCGATGCCGACATGCTTCGCATCTACAGCGCGCGTGATCGCCGCTGAAGCTTCCTCTTCCATGCCGCAAGGGTATGGAGCGAGACTCGATCGGTATTGGACGGCGTGCATGGGGTTCCCCTATTCTGGCCCGGCAATGAACTGCCAGACCCACCAGAACAGAGTGCCAATCGCACGGAGACACCATGAGCACGCCACTCGACGTTTCGTCGCTGATCGACCGGGAGCCCATTCGCCCCTTCCAATGGATGATTTTCATTCTGTGCTTCGCGACCGCGCTATTCGACGGTTTCGATACGCAGGCGATCGCCTATACCGGGCCCGCGATCATCGCAGCGTTCGGCCTGCGCCCCGGCGATCTCGCGCCGATTCTCATCGCAGGCACGCTCGGCATGACGATAGGCGCGATGACGCTGGGCCTCTTCGGTGACCGGGCGGGAAGGCGTCCGGCGCTGCTCGGCGGCGTCGCGATCTTCAGCGCGGCGTCCCTGCTGACGGCGTTCGCCGGCAACACCGGCCAGATCCTGGCCCTTCGTTTTATCGCGGGCTTAGGGATGGGCGGCTGCACGCCCGTGCTGCTCGCGCTCGCCGCCGAATTCGGTCCCGCGCGGCATCGTGGCGCGATCATGACGGGCGTGCTGCTCGGTCTTCCCGCCGGCGCGATGCTCGGCGGGTTGCTTGCGGCGCGCATGATGCCCGTCATCGGCTGGCAGGGCGTGTTCGTCGTCGGCGGGGCGGTGCCGCTGGTGTTGCTCGCCGTGCTTTATTTCCTGCTGCCCGAGTCGCTCAACTACCCGATCAGCCGGTCGCGCGGCAACGCCAGCGAGTCCGTGCGCAAGACGCTTGGCCGCATCGTCCCGGCCGCGCTTCCCGCCGACGTCGTGTTCAAGACACCCGAGACGGCCGCTCGCGCAAGCGTCGCCGCATTGTTCGCCGACGGCAACGCGCGCAACACCATCGCCATCTGGGGCGTGTATCTGTTCAACTGGATCGCCTGGTTCATGCTGCTCTCGTGGTTGCCGACCGTGCTCAAGACAGCTGGGCTGCCCGCGACGCAGGCGCCGATGGGCACGGTCGTCGTCAACGCGGTCTTCATCGTCTGCGCGATACCGCTTTCCATCCTGCTTCCCAAAGTGAACACGCGGCGCCTTCTGATCGCTCTGCTCGCGCTCGGCATTGCGATCGCGGTCGGACTCGCTTACGCGGGCACGTCGTGGGGACTCGTGTTCGTGCTGGCGGGCGCGGCGGGACTCGGCATCGGCGGCCAGCAGATCGCGCTCAACTATCTCGTCGTCGGTGCCTATCCGACGACCCTGCGCGCCACCGCGACCGGATGGGCCATCGGCATGGGCCGCGTCGGCGCGATCGCGGGTTCGGCGGTCGGCGGCAGCGTGCTGTCCATGAGCGGTCCGTCCGGCTTTTACATGGCTTTGGCATTGCCGCTGGCTGCCGCATTGCTCGCGGTCACCGCGATCCGCACGAAGCATCGTGCCGTCGATGCCGGGCTTGCCGCCGCGCACTGACATCACAAGCAGACCGGGCGCGCGCGACATCGAAAGCCCGGCGACTATAAAAAGAAACGGCTCGCGCCGTCCACCGACCGCGCAGTAAAGAAGCCGGACCTACCTACCTCGACAGCACCTCTTTTGCGATCGGACGCGAGCATCGATGCTCGCGGTCCGTCGCATCGTCGCGTGCATGGGGCTTGCGCCCAAGGGCGCATCAGAACGACAGCGAAGGAGATATCGCATGCGTCAAATCGATGTTCATCAACTGGCCGACGACGCCCGCTTCGGAGGCTTTCACGCACTCGTGCTGTTCTGGTGCGCGCTCATCATCATTTTCGACGGCTACGATCTTGCCGTGGCCGGCATCGCGTTGCCATCGATCATGAAGGACATGAACGTCAATCCGACGAGCGCGGGCTTCATGGTCAGCTCGGCGCTCTTCGGCATGATGTTCGGTGCCGTGTTCCTTGGAACGATAGCGGACCGCATCGGCCGCCGGCGCGCCATCGCCATCTGCATCGTGCTCTTTAGCGTGTTCACCGCCGCAGCGGGCCTAACGCGCGATCCGGTGATGTTCGGCATCACGCGGTTCCTCGCGGGCCTTGGCATCGGCGGGGTCATGCCGAACGTCGTGGCGCAGATGACCGAATATTCGCCGCGCAGAATGCGCAGCACGATGGTGACGCTGATGTTCAGCGGCTACTCGGTCGGCGGGATGCTGGCGGCCCTGCTCGGCAAGGGCTTGATCGAACGCTTCGGATGGCAGTCGGTGTTCGTCGCCGCAGGCTTGCCGATCCTGCTCGTGCCCGCCATCCTCAAGTGGATGCCCGAGTCGATGCCCTATCTCATCAGGACGGGCCGCATCCCGGCGCTCAAGCAGATCGTTGCGCGCATCGAACCGGGCTATGTGCCCGAGGAAAGCGACCGGTTCGCGCTGCCCGGCGAGGACGTCGCGCACGCGCCGCCCATCGGCAAGCTGTTCACGGATGGCCGCGGCTTCAGCACGGCGATGCTGTGGATCGCGTTCTTCATGTGCCTCTTCATGGTGTATGCGTTGAGTTCGTGGCTGACGAAGCTGATGGCAAGCGCAGGTCACAGCCTCGGCTCGGCGCTGACCTTCGTGCTCGTGCTCAACTTCGGCGCGATGATCGGCGCGATAGGCGGCGGATGGCTGGCCGATCGCTTCAACATCAAGTACGTGCTGATCGCGATGTACGCACTCGCCGCGGTCTCGATCAGTCTGCTCGGGTTCAAGGTGCCTGCGTGGACGCTATTCGTGCTCGTCGGACTGGCGGGCGCATCGACCATCGGGACGCAGATCGTGACGTATGCGTTCGCCGGTCAGTTCTATCCGATGGCGGTTCGCGCGACGGGCATCGGCTGGGCGTCGGGCGTCGGGCGCAGCGGGGCGATCCTCGCGCCGATCGTGATCGGCGTATTGGTCAGCATGACGTTGCCGCTTCAGCAGAATTTCATGGCGATCGCGGTGCCGGGCGTGATCGCGGTGCTTGCCGTGTCGCTCATCAACCAGCGCCGCTCGGATGCCGCCGTCGGATGCGCTAGCGCAGACCGCGCGCTGGCCGAGACCGTCTGAATCGACGCTGCGCGCGCGGGTCGATGCGCGCCGACGGAAACTATGGCAATCTCGTCGGGCTTTTGCATTGCCAGATTGTCGAATGTCCGTCGCATCAGATCCAATGGGAGGAATCATGCAAGGAACGCGAATCACAGTGGTCGCAATGGCTGCCGCTCTTGGTGTTGCCCTCAGCTTCGCGCCGGTTGCGATGGCGCAGACGGCCGACGCCGCCGCATCGGGTACGGGCCAGGCGGCCAAGGCCGAGAAGAAGGCGCAGAAACACGCCTCTCATCAGGCGACTAAAGCAAAACGAACGGCCGATCTAAAGGAAGCCGAGAAGAGCGGCTACAAGCCGACCGGCGAAGAAGCGAATTATCCGCAGAACGTTCAGGGCAAACCGGGGCAGAAAGCGCCCTAAGACGTGCTTACAGGCGCGTGCGCCTGAGCCTGTCGCCGTCGCGTTCACCAGGACACGCGACGGCGAACGATCGTTTTACCATCGTCGTCACCTTTTTCGTTTGCGGACCTTGCCCGCTTCCTTGGCTTTAGGCGTAGAAAACATCGGCATGCGTTCCTGAATCCACTTGAGCAATTCAAGCGGACCGGCGGCGAGCGGCCTGTCGATCTTGACCAGCACTCTTGCCTGCGCGCCTTCGAACAGAGGATGTGCAATGGGGATCGTCGTCAGCTCGCCGGACGCGAGTTCCTTATAAGCGGCGAATTCTCCGATCAGCGTCACGAAGTTCTCCGCCGACACGAAGCGCTTGAGCGCGCGTAGCGAGTTGGTCGTCAGCGTCGGGCGAATCGTCGTGTTCTCGGCAAGCTCCAGCATCTTCACGACATGACCGATCCCGAACGTCGGCGGCATCAGCGCGAGCGGATACGCGCGCAGATCGTCGATGCTCGCGGGTCCTTTTCGCCGCGCGAGCGGATGATCGCTGCGCAATAACAGCACGACGGGCTGAGGCGAACTCGCAAGATATTCGATGCGCGGATGCGGCGGCGGATTGTACGCAAGGCCGATATGCGCCCGGCTTTCGGCGACTTCGTCGAGTATCGCGTCGACTGCGAGCGTCTCCATGCCGATCTCCAGATTCGGATACTGCGCGCAGAACGGCGCGAGCACGTCGTCGACGAGCATGTCCACGTAACCCTCGCTGACGGCGAGCCGGATATGCCCTCGCTGAAGGCCTTTCAACGCCTGAAGCTGGTCTTCGAGCTTTTCCTGCTGCGAACGATAGCCCTGCCAGAACTCAAGTAAGTGCGCCGCCGCTTCCGTGGGCCGGACGCCACGCGCCTGTCGTTCGAACAGCGTCGCGCCGAGTTCGTCTTCGAGCAGCCTGATCTGCCGCGTGATGACGGAGGGCGACGTGTTGATGTTGTCGGCGGCGCCGCGAATGGAGCCGTGCGTGAGCACCTCGTGGAAATATCGAAGGCGCTGCTGATTGATCTCTCGCATTTCGTGGCTCCAGGACAGATAAGTGTTGCTCGCAAGGCAACGATACGTGAACTTAGTTGCTCTTGCTACCCCGGTGTGGCGCTGCCACCATGCACTCAACCCCAGCGACGGGCCGAGTGAAGGAAACCGGGAGACACCCATGTCAGCAATCCATCCATCGAAGGCCGGCGATGCCGCCTCGACGCTCTATAGCAAGCTCAACTGGCGGCTCTTGCCGTTTCTGGTCGTCTGCTACATGTTCGCGTATCTGGACCGCGTGAACGTCGGCTTCGCGAAACTCCAGATGCAACACGATCTCGGCTTCTCCGATGCGGCCTACGGCGTCGGTGCCGGCATCTTCTTTCTCGGCTATGTGTTGTTCGAATTGCCGAGCAACCTGATGTTGCCGAAGATCGGCGCACGCCGGACGTTCAGCCGCATTCTCGTGCTATGGGGCATCACATCAGCTTGCATGCTGTTCGTGCGCAACGTGCCGGCCTTCTATGCGATGCGATTCCTGCTCGGCGTCTTCGAAGCGGGATTCGCGCCGGGGATGATCTATTACCTGTCGTGCTGGTACGGGCCGGCGCGTATGGCACGCGCCATTGCACTCGTATTCGTTGCCGGGCCGCTGGGTGGCATCGTCGGCGGACCGGTGTCGGCGTGGCTCATTACGACGCTGTCCGGCGTCGGCGGCCTGAGCGGCTGGCAATGGATGTTCCTCGTCGAAGGGCTGCCATGCATCGCGCTCGGTCTGCTCACGCTGCGTGTCCTGTCCGATCGTCCCGCCGATGCTCGCTGGCTGAACGACGACGAGAAGCGCCTGCTCGATCGCGAGACGGCACCCAGCCTGCATCGCGCGGATTCGTTCAAAGAGGTGCTGAAAAGCCCGAGAGTCTATGTGCTCGCGATCGCCTACTTCAGCATCATCTTCCCGATCTATGCACTCAGCTTCTGGCTGCCGACCTTGCTGAAGGATCAGGGCGTAAACGACACGATCCGCCTTGGCTGGTACGCGGCGATTCCTTATGTGGCAGCCGCGATCGGCATGTACCTCGCGGGACGACGCTCCGACCGGCTGGGCGAAAGACGCTATCACTGCGCGATTCCGGCGCTTGCCGGGGCGGCCTGCCTGATTGCCACCATCTTCGCCGACGGGCATCTCACGCTGACACTCGTCGCCCTGACGTGTGCAACCGCCGGTCTCTGGATGGCTTACACGGTGTTCTGGGCGATCCCATCGGAGCTTGTCGAGGGCAGCGCGGCGGCGGGCGGCATCGCGCTCATCAATACGGTCGGATTGTCGGGCGGATTCTGGGGCCCCGCTGTGTTCGGCTGGACCAAGACCTGGACGGGGAGCGTGCACGCGGGACTGCTCGTCATGGCTTGCGTAGCGGCGGCCGCGGCGATCCTGATCCTGACGGCCAGGTTCACGCTCAGAAAAGACTGCACCTTCGAACCCGTTGCCACCAGCAATTCCGTCGTCTGATCGAAACCAATCGCTTTGGAGCGTAAAAACATGAACATCCTGATCGCCGGTTTTCAGCATGAAACCAACACGTTCGCGCCGACTAAGGCCTCCTATACGAGCTTCATTCAAGGCGAAGGCTTTCCGCCGATGGTACGCGGCGCCGATGTGCTCGCGCTTCGCAACGTCAACGTTCCGATCGGTGGATTCATCAAGGCCGCTGAGGCTTACAGTCACGACCTGACGCCGGTGATCTGGGCCGGGGCGAGCGCTTCGGCGCACGTCACGACCGATGCGTTCGAGCGGATCTGCGGCGAGATCGTCGCGGCCGTCAGCGAAGGCGGATTCGATGCGGTCTATCTCGACCTGCACGGCGCGATGGTGACCGAGCAGATCGACGACGGCGAAGGCGAGATCCTGAAGCGCGTGCGGCGGATCGTCGGCGATCGCATGCCGGTGGTGGTCTCGCTGGACCTTCATGCGAACGTGACCGAGCGAATGATCCGGCACGCGAGCGCGCTGGTGGCATACAGGACCTATCCTCACGTCGATATGGCGGAGACCGGCGAGCGCGCCGCGCGGATTCTCGAACGCCTCGTGTCCGAGCAACGGCCGTTGCACTGCGCGTTTCGTCGCGTTCCGTTCCTCATCCCGGTGAATGGCATGTGCACGCTCGTCGCGCCGGCGAACGACATGTACCGTCTGGTGTCTGCACTGGAAGACGAGTCCGTGGTATCGGTGTCGTTCGCGCCGGGTTTTCCTGCCGCCGATTTCGCCGAGTGCGGACCCACGATCTGGGCCTCTTCATTCAGCAAGGAAGCGGCGGAACGCGCGGCGGATGCGCTGTATGCGAAGCTCGTCGATGAAGAGTCTCGCTGGGACGTGCCTTTCCTCACGCCCGATGAAGCTGCGCTCGAAGCGATCAGCTTGAGCCGCGCGGCGAGCAAGCCCGTCATCATCGCGGATACGCAGGATAACCCGGGCGTCGGAGGCGATTCGAACACGATGGGCATGGTGCGGGCGTTGCTGCGACACGGCGCGAACGATGCGGCCGTCGGCGTGATCTGGGACGCAGATGCCGCGGCCGCCGCGCATCGGGCGGGCGTGGGCGCGCGCATCCGGATCGCGCTGGGAGGCCGCTCGGGCGTGCAAGGCGATGCGCCGCTCGAAGCCGTGTTCGAAGTCGAGCATCTTTCAGATGGACGCTTCCGTTTCGATGGCCCGATGCTCAACGGAATGCGCGGGGAACTGGGACCGGTTGCGTGCTTGCGGATCGAAGGCGTGAGGATCGCGGTGAGCTCGGTGAAGATGCAGGTCTTCGATCGCAACCTGTTCCGCGTTGCAGGCATCGAACCCGAGCGAATGAAGATTCTCGTGAACAAGAGTTCGGTGCATTTCCGGGCGGACTTCGAGGCGATTGCCGAAGCGATCCTCGTCGCGAAGGCGCCCGGACCGATGGCCGCCGACCCGGCTGATTTGCCGTGGAAACATCTCGACGCGGACATGCGCGTGCGGCCGATGGGTCAGCCGTTCCGTTCAATGTGCCCCGTCACTGCCTGAGCCAACCTACCGTTACCGACACATCGAAAAGGAGAAGAACCATGCCGGATCAAGTCAACGCTCGGCGTCGTCGCTTGCTGCAGACGACCGTCGCGGGTATCAGCATGATGGAACTGGGGTTGAGCGGTCTCGTTCAGGCGCAATCGAAGGAGGGCACGAGCGGCACGAAGTCGGGCACGCCTCGCGCCGGGTTTGCCGCGATCCGCCAGGTCAAGGCCGGCACGCTCGATATCGGCTACGCGCAAGCGGGTCCCTCGAATGGCCCGGTCGTGATCCTGTTGCACGGATGGCCCTACGACATCTATAGCTTCGCCGAAGTCACGCCGTTGCTCGCGGCCGCTGGATATCGCGTCATCGTGCCGTACTTGCGGGGCTACGGATCGACGCGCTTTCTCTCCGCCGATACGCCTCGCAACGGACAGCAGGCGGTCGTCGCCGTCGACAGCATCGCGCTGATGGATGCGCTGAAGATCGACCAGGCCGTGCTCGGCGCCTTCGACTGGGGCGCGCGCACGGCGAACATCATGGCCGCGCTGTGGCCGGAACGATGCAAGGCGATGGTGTCGGTGAGCGGGTATCTGATCGGCAGTCAGCAGGGCAACAAGGCGCCGCTGCCGCCGCAGGCCGAGCTCGCGTGGTGGTATCAGTTCTATTTCGCCACCGAGCGCGGCCGTGCGGGTTATGAGGCCAATCGCCACGACTTCAACAAGCTGATCTGGCGTCTCGCCTCGCCGAAATGGAACTTCGATGACGCGACTTACGACCGCTCGGCTGAATCGTTCAACAATCCGGACCACGTAGCGGTCGTGATCCACAACTATCGCTGGCGGCTGGGGCTCGTCGAGGGCGAGGCGCAATACGACGCGCTGGAACAGCGTCTGGCGATGGCACCCACCATCTCCGTTCCGACCATCACGATGGAAGGCGATGCCAACGGCGCGCCGCATCCCGATCCTGCGGTGTACGCAAAAAAGTTTACGGGCAAGTATCTGCATCGGACCATCGGCGGCGGTATTGGGCACAACCTGCCGCAGGAGGCGCCGAAAGCCTTCGCCGATGCGGTGGTCGACGCTTCGCGCCTTGCGTGACCGATAGCGTCGCGAGCCGCGCATTCGTCAGAGGGAAAAGCCTTCGGCGAACGCCTGGCGCAGATAGGCGACGAAGACCGCGACGGCACGCGGCACGTGCGGCGCATAGGGCCGCACCACATAGAGCTGGTCCGCGAATCCGCCGACCGGGCGCCATTCCGGCAGCAGCGCGATCAGCCGGCCCGAGCGTATCGCGGTCTGCGCTGTGAAATCGGGCAGCAGCGCGATGCCCAGGTCGTCGAGTGCGGCATCCCTCAGTACCTCGCTGTTGTTGGCCGAGAACGGGCCGTTCACCGTCACCGTGACGGGACCCGTGCTCGGCTTGCGGCCCGCCTTGCGCTCGAACGACCAGATGCCCGCGTTCATGCCGCGCGGATAGAACAGGCAGTCGTGCGCGGCGAGATCGGCGGGGGTCTGTGGCATGCCGCGCCGCCTGATGTACGCGCGCGTTGCCGCGATCACCGAACGTGTTTCGCACAGCTTCCACGCGACGTGCGTCTCGGGCACCTGCGCGCTATGCCGAAGCGCCAGATCGAAGCCTTCGGTCGCGATGGAACTGAGGCGGTCCGATGCTTCCAACTGCACGCTGACTTCCGGATTCGCGCGCAGGAATTCGGCCATTCTCGGGATGAGTTGCTGCCGCGCGAACGCCACCGGAGCCGTGACGCGCACGAGGCCGCGCGCGACGCCCGCCAACTCGCGGACGGTCGCGAAGCTCGTCGCGATCTGGTCGTACTGCGGCCGCGTGTTCTCGACGAGACGCTGGCCCGCCTCGGTGAAGCGCACACTGCGCGTGGTGCGCTGAACCAGTTGAACGCCCGCGACACGCTCCAGTTCCGCGATGCGCTGGCTCATCGCCGCCTTGCTGACGCCCAGACGCGCGGCGGCGGCGGTATACGTGCCTTGCTCGGCGAGCACCGTCAGCCAATGGAGATGCGTCCACAGTCCCTCGATATTTTGCGTATCCATGTTCGATTGTTCGCTATGGAAAACAATGATTTCAATCATAGCGTCTTTGCAGGAAGCGGGGAGCTTCCTACACTTGCGTCACGCCAATCATACGTAGAGGAGTCGACATGCAAGCCTTCAGCGACAACGCCGACGTCACCCATTTCATCCACGGGGAACCTGTCCGCGGATCGGGGACGCGCACGCAGCCGGTATTCAACCCGGCGACGGGCCAGCGCGCGCGCCAGCTTCTGCTGGGCGAGGCGGCCGACGTGGATGCGGCGGTTGCGAGCGCAAAGGCTGCGTTTCCCCAGTGGAGCGACACGCCTCCCATTCGCCGTGCGCGCGTCATGCTGCGCTTCCTCGAACTGATGAACCGCCATCGCGATGAACTCGCCGCCATCATCACGGCCGAGCACGGCAAGGTCTTTTCCGACGCGCAGGGCGAAGTCTCGCGCGGCATCGACATCATCGAATTCGCTTGCGGCATTCCGCAGTTGCTCAAGGGCGACTACACGGAGCAGGTCTCGACCGGCATGGACAACTGGACGGTGCGGCAGGCGCTCGGCGTCGTGGCCGGCATCACGCCGTTCAACTTCCCGTGCATGGTGCCGTGCTGGATGTTCCCGATCGCGATCGCGGCGGGCAACACGTTCATTCTCAAGCCGAGCGAGCGCGATCCGTCGGCGTCGCTCTTCATGGCGCGCCTGCTGAAGGAAGCCGGGCTGCCCGACGGCGTGTTCAACGTGGTTCAGGGCGACAAGACGGTCGTCGACGCAATCCTCACGCATCCGGTCATCAAGGCGGTGAGCTTCGTGGGCTCGACGCCGATCGCCAACTACATCTATGAAACCGGCGCCAAGCACGGCAAGCGCGTGCAGGCGCTCGGCGGCGCAAAGAACCACATGGTCGTGATGCCGGATGCGGACCTCGATCAGGCCATCGACGCGCTGATCGGCGCGGGCTACGGCTCGGCGGGCGAGCGTTGCATGGCGATCTCGGTGGCCGTGCTGGTCGGCGATGTCGCGGACAAGATCGTGCCTCGCCTCGCCGAACGCGCGCGCAGCCTGGTCGTCGGCAACGGCATGGAAGACACGGCGGAGATGGGGCCGATCGTCACGCGGCAGGCGCTGGAGCGCATCGAAGGCTACATCGCGATGGGTGTCGACGAAGGGGCGTCGCTGGTCGTGGACGGTCGCGGGTTGAAGGTGGCGGGTCACGAAGACGGCTTCTTCACGGGCGGCACGCTGTTCGATCATGTCACGCCGGAGATGCGCATCTACAAGGAAGAGATCTTCGGGCCGGTGCTGGCGTGCGTGCGCGTGAAGGACTTCACGGAAGCGGTCGATCTCGTGAATGCGCATGAATTCGGCAACGGCGTAGCGTGCTATACGCGCGACGGCCACGTGGCGCGCGAATTCGGACGCCGCATCGAAGTAGGGATGGTCGGCATCAACGTGCCCATTCCGGTCCCGATGGCGTGGCACGGATTCGGCGGCTGGAAGCGCAGCCTGTTCGGCGATACGCACGCCTATGGCGAGGAAGGCGTGCGCTTCTACACGAAGCAAAAGTCGATCATGCAGCGCTGGCCGGAGAGCACGGAGAAGGGCGCGGAGTTCGCAATGCCGACGTCGAAATAACGCTGCTGCGGTTTGAGTCGATGAAGGGCGTCGGGCGAGGAATCGCGTGGCGCCCTTTTTGCATTTGCCGCGCCCGCCGTTCAAATTGCCTATCCTTCGGTGTATCAGTCTCGAGTGAGAAGGGAACACCTAAGCATGCAGCGACAATTCGACGATCTGGTCCTCGGTAGCATCGAACTGTTTTGCCTTGCAGCCGAACTAGGCAGCTTTACGCTTGCCGCAACCTCGGCAAGCGTGACGCCCGCGGCCGTGAGCCGCGCGGTTGCGCGCCTCGAGGAGCGGCTTGGCGTGAGGCTCTTCGTGCGAACGACGCGCCAGATACGCTTGACCGACGCCGGACGCAGCTACTTCGAGCATTGCCGCCAGGCACTGGCCCAGCTCGTGGACGCCGAGCGGGAAGCGACGGGCCAGCAGACGACACCGGCCGGCGTCCTGCGCATCAGCATGCCCACACCCTACGGCCACGGTCGCGTGCTGCCGCTGATCGCCGAATACCGCACACGATACCCGGACGTGACCGTCCAAGTGCATCTAAGCAACCGGAATATCGATTTCGCCGAGGAAGGTTTCGATCTCGCGATTCGCGGGCGCGCGCCCAGGGACTCGGGCCTGATCGCGCGCAAGCTGGAAGACGCCGAACTCGTCGTCGTCGCGTCGCCGGCGTATCTGAAGCGAGCCGGCACGCCCGCAACGCCCGGCGATCTCGCGAGGCACGATTGCATCCAATACGAATTGCCGAGTAACGGCCGGAACATCGCGTGGTCGTTCATGATGGACGGCGAGAGCGTCGAGGTGATGACGGGCGGCGGCTATGGCTCGTCGGGCGACGTGCTCGCGGGCGTAACGCTGGCTCGCCACGGCGCCGGGCTGTTTCAGACCTACCGCTTCACCGCCGCGCAGGATCTGGACAATGGCACGCTGGTGGAAGTCCTTGGCGAGTTCGGTGGCTGCACGCGGCCGTTCATCCTGCTGTATCCGCATGCGCGACACGTGTCGTCGAGAGTGAGAACGTTTGTGGATTTCCTCATAGAAGAGCTGCATGCATGAACGCAACGCGCGATTCACGCATGTTCGATCAACCCCAATGAAGAGACGTGACATGAACAGTCGTACTGAACACAACCCGCTGTTGCAACTGCTCGGCATCGCCAAGCCGATCATTCAGGCGCCAATGGCGGGCGTGAGCACGCCGGCGCTTGCCGCAGCGGTTTCTAACGCGGGTGGACTGGGCTCGCTCGGCGTGGGCGCGATGAACGCCGAAGGCGCGCGCAAGGTGATTCGCGAGACGCGTGCGCTTACGGACAAGCCCTTCAACATTAATGTCTTCTGCCACGAACCGGCGGTCCTCGATGAGACGACCGAGCGCGAATGGCTCAACTGGCTCAAGCCGCATTTCGACCGCTTCGGCGTTGCCCCGCCCGCTACGCTCGGCGAGATCTATACGAGCTTCAAACGCGACGAGGCGATGGTGAATGTGTTTCTCGAAGAGAAGCCGCCCATCGTCAGCTTTCACTTCGGGCTGCCTTCGCCGCAAGTGATTTCGTCGCTGAAGGCTGCGGGAATCAAGTTGCTTGCGTCCGCGACGAACGTTGCTGAAGCCACTCAGGTGGCCGATGCCGGAGTCGATGCGATCGTCGCGCAAGGCATCGAAGCGGGCGGCCATCGCGGCATGTTCGATCTTCAGGCATTCGATGACGGCTTGGGCACGTTCGCCTTGACGCGTTTGCTCGCGCGCAGCGTCGATCTGCCGGTGATCGCCGCCGGCGGCATCATGGATGGTGCGGGCATCGCGGCGGCGCTCGCGCTCGGTGCGCAGGCGGCGCAACTCGGGACCGCGTTCGTCGCGTGTCCGGAGACGTCGATAGACGATGGATACCGGCGCGCGATTCTGAGCGATGCCGCGCGTCATACCATCCTGACGTCGGCCATCTCGGGCCGGCCTGCACGCAGCATGGTGAACCGTTTCACCGACCTGGGGCATTCGGAGGGAGCCCCGAAAGCGCCGGACTATCCCGTGACCTACGATGCGGGAAAAGCGCTGCACGCTGCCGCCAAGGCGCAGGGTGAATTCGGCTATGGCGCGCAATGGGCGGGGCAGGCTGCCTCGCTTGCGCGCCACTTGCCAGCCGTCGAATTGATGGCGCAACTCGAAGCGGAGTTCGACGAGTGCGTGAAGGGACTGCAACGCTTCGGCGCGTGATGTCTTTCGGGTGACATTGCTAAAGGAGCGAATTATTTGCTCCCGGCAATGTGTCACCTGAAACGAGCCAAAGGCAAATTCTCCGGCATTTCCTGCCATTGGCGGGAATGAACGACCGCACGAATACGCCGTAATTCTTATTCGTCTGACTTAATTCCGGAATGGCGCTCTGAAATTCCGGAAACGGCGTTTCGCGAACGACGCAAACGATTTTATGCCGAAATTATTTCCGATGGAATATATATTTAATAAAAAATAGCTATTTTTACCGAGTAATTTATGCCGTTTCAGGTCTGATCAGTAATATGATTAGGAATATCTGCCAAAGATTTAGCGCATAGTTAGGAGTATTTTCCGTCATACGATATTAGTTAAAGCTGTTCTTTTCTTTCTTCTAAGAGTTACATTGTGTTACGTCTCGGGTAGTTATTGCCAAATATACTCATGCCTTCTGAGTACTAACGCACATACTACCGATGCGACCTGCCATTTCTCCTGCCGCCAAAGTCGAAACTGCCGAATCGAACCGCTTTCAACTCAATAAGTCTTCCGTATCACGTCGAAATTTCCTGTCCATGCTGATGGCCGGTGCGGGAAGCGCAGCGCTCGCCGCTTGCGGCGGAGGAGGCGATATTGCCGATTCCGGTGCGGATGTAGCGGGTGTTGCCAAGGCTGCGACCACGGCATCGCCGGATGGAACGGTCATTCCGTCGGCGACGTCGATCATCGATTCGTCCGGCAATAAGTGGACGCTCGTCAGCAGCCGCGTAACGAAGAACGGTGCGGGCGTGGCGACGGGTTCGCCCGCCGCGTTGACCACGATTCTCTGGTACGGCGGCGTGATCTACGCCAAGAACTCGGCGGGCACATGGTACAAGAACGGCAGTTCGTGGACCTCCATCGGAACGGTCGACCCGCGCACGAAGACGACAACGGCGGCGGCCGCAGCAGCACCGCTCTTCTACGGCATCAACGGCCACATGGCCTACGGCACCGGCATCTACAAGACGCTGGGTCCGGCTGCCCAGCTCGCGATGCTTAAGGACCTCGGCGTCACCAACTATCGTGCGGACGTCGCAAGCGACGGCATGGCGCAAGTGATCGCCGACGCGCTGCGCGGACCGTTCGCGAACAGCGGCGTGTCGATCCTGCCTGTGCTCAATCCGCTCTCGTGCGGCTGGAGTCCCAATGCCTCAGAATCGGCGTCCTATACGCTCGGCTACAACCTGGCTGTCGGTTGCACGAAGGTGCTGAAGGGGCTCGTCAAGTTCATCGAGTGCGGTAACGAACTCGACGTCGCGCTCAAGATCAGCGGTAACGGCAGCAACTTCAACAACTGGAGTCCGACGATGTGGCCGTCGTTCCGTGGCGTGATCCGCGGCATGATCGACGGCGTGAAGGCGATCGACCCCACCATCAATTGCGGCGTGAACGTCGGCATCCCGATGGCGTATGGCGCGTTGCAGATGCTCTGGCGAGGCATCACGCCGAATGGCACGACGGCAGGTCTCGCGAACGCGGCCGCCGTTCGCTGGGACTTCACGACCTATCACTGGTATCACAGCTCGGGCGACATCCTGTGCGGCTGGAACAACAACGCGTGCCAGGACGTTCTGCAGGTGCTCAAGGACTCGTTTGGCAAGCCGATCTGGCTGACGGAATGGGGCTGGACCGGCGGCGTCGATTCCGGCCAGGCGGCCGCGGATTACGTCACGAAGACGCTCACCGAATATCGCTCGATCAAGGACAAGTACAACATCCAGTCCGTGATGATGTACTGCCTCGTCGATGCGAACTATGGATTGATCCAGGCGAACGGCACGACCAAGAACCCGGCTTACGCCGCGTTCAAGAACTTCGTCGCTGCAAACCCGGTGTCGTGATCGACCGCATCACGTAACACCCACACGTAACACCCTCACGCAACACAATCACGCACCGTCCGCCGTGCTGGTGACGCCGCGCCTCTCATCGCAGGCGGGCGTACCGCACGGATCGGTTTTCGACTTCCCATCGCATGCGCGATGGGGTGCTCTTCACAGACCGAGCAACCATCGAAGGACCGGTTCGCCATAACCCGGCGGCAAGGCCCAGGTGCCGGTCGCGCTGAAGTCCCATCGCGATCCGTAGCTTGCCGGGTCGCTCATTTGCGCGGTCGTCATCCGGCTCGAAGCCGGGGCAGCCGTGCCGGCTCCGGCGCCGACGAGCGCGCCGGATGTATCGGCGTTCCAGTAGACATCGCCGGCGATCGTGCCGGTGTTGTTGCCGGCAATGCCGCCCGGCCGCTGCGTTCCCGCACCGGCAGGCGTCACCGATGACGTGGTGAACGACTGCCCGATCGTGCCGCCGTTGTTGCCCACCAGCCCGCCACGATAGTTGCCTCCGTCGACGGAGCCGCTCGAATAGGACTGTGTGATCGTGCCGCGATTGGCGCCCGCCAGTCCGCCGACCTGGCTGCGCGCGTCGCCGCTCGCGTTGCCGAGCGAATACGACTGCACGATGGTCCCGTCGTTCTCGCCGACGAGGCCGCCCGTCGCGCCCTGCCCGGACGTCGCCCCACCGCTCCAGCCGCGTTCGATCGAGCCGCGGTTCACGCCGACGAGCCCGCCGGCCGCCGAGCCCGTTGCGGCGCTCGTCGAGACGGAGCCCGTGGCGCCGACGTTGACCACCCGCCCGTCGTTCACTCCCGCGAGTAGGCCAACCGGTCCTTGCGAGGACGATGCGGTGCTGCCGGCGATCACGAAATTACGCACGACCCCCGTCTTGCCGATGTCTGCGAACAGTCCCGTGCCTTGTGACGACGTGCCGGACACGTTCATGCTGCTGAGCAGATGTCCCATGCCGTCGAACTGTCCGGTGAAAGGCTTCGCCGCACTGCCGATTGCGTGCACTGCGTTCGGCGCGTAGCCGAGATCGAAACTCGTGCCGAGCGCATAGTTGCCGCCCAGGTTGTTGTTGACCGCGTTCAGATCGGCCGCCGAGTTGACGAGCCGGTAGCCTGTGACCTGCGTGACGAGCCCGCTGAAGGGCGCCGGACTCCATGACGGGTTCGTGATGACGGTGCCCGGCTTGTAGCTGCCGTTCATGTCGTAAAGCGCTGTCACGATACCGGTGCTGCGCGACCAGTCGAACGTGCCGTTGTTGGTTACGCTGCCGTGGTTGTCGATCGAGTTGCTGTCGGCACGAAGGGTCAGGCTGCCTGCGCCCGCGTTGGCGATCGTCGTGCCCGGCGCGACGCTCACCGAGCGAGTGGCATCGAGCGTGAGCGACGATGCGCCTTGCCATCGAATATCCGATCCCACGCCAATATCGCCGCTCGCCTCATTGGCGCCGGTCGCGTTGAGCACAACCGACGTCCCGCCCGAGAGGCTATCGGCGAGCGTGTTCGCAGTCGGCTTGTCGATCGTGAACTCGGGCGACGTCAGGTTCCATTGCGCCGCGCGGACCTTCGCGCCGGCCACCTTCAACGTATCGGCGTTCATGTCGACCGCGCCGCCGCTGCCGTCTGCATTGCGCGCAGCGATGTTCGCACCGCGCGCATCGACGGTGCCGCCATCGGCGACGAGCCACACGTGACCTTCGCGCGTCTCGGTGCCCGTCGCGCGCAACGCACTGTTCTTTCCCGCGAGCGCGTAGACGTTGCCGTCGGCGGCCTGCAGGTTGATCTGCGCGGCTTGCACCGTGCCGGAGTTGATAGCCCGGCCGTGGCTCGGCATCTCCACCGTCACTTGCGGCCCATAGGCATAGTCGGACAGCAAGACCTTGCTGCCGGCGACGAGTTCGGCGGAGCCCTTGGGCGCATCGATGGTGCCCGCGTTCACGACATCGCGACGCGCGATGAGGAACACATCGCCGCCGCTCGAACTGATCTTGCCGAGGTTGACCACTGCGCTGTTGGACGTGCCCTCTAGCGACAGCGAGTCGAAGCCGTTCATGAAGGCGTTGTTGTCCGCGTCGAGCGTCGACGCGACGAAGCGTCCGCCGGTTGTGATCACGCCGCTTTTACCGACGACCACGCCATGCGGGTTGATGAGATAGACGCTGCCGGTGGCTTTAAGCGTGCCGTCGATCGTCGACATCGCGTTGCCGGTGACGCGATTGAGCGTCGCGCCCGATCCATTGTTGATCGAGACCGTGCTTCCCGCGCCGATCGAAAAACTGTTCCAGTTGATGATGCCGCGCGCGCCCGACTGCGTGATGTCGAGGTTGGCGCCATTGCGCGCGATCGTGCCCGTGCCGCCGACGAACTGGCCGTTCTGCGGCAAGGGCGGCGCGGCAAACACATCGGCGACGTCGATGCCGAAACCCATGCTTAAGGCGACGAGCGCCGCTAAGGGTCGAAGCCTTAAGGGCCGCGTGCGACCCGCGGCAAAGCCGAGCGGCTTGGCGCTCTCAGGACGGTAATTGGAATGCCGCATGTGCTCCTCCAGTGCGCGGATGTCCCCGTTTGATAATTTTTTCAAATTGTTATCCATCACCGTCCAAGGCAGTGTAACAGAGCGAATTTGAATTTCTAGAGGGGAAAAGGAGGGTGCGAACCACGCGTGCTTAGCGTGCTTGGGCCGGCGCCGCTTAAGGGCAAGCGCTGGCTTGACTGGCCTCAGGCGTCCATTCACGTTTGCCCTGTCTTTAGCGCTTTTTGCGCTCGATAAGCATCGACGGGCAATCCGGCCCAACCCCAATTTTCTTTCTCGACTTCCTGTATCACGACGAAGGTGGCTTCGAGTGGCTTATTCAGTACATCGCGCAGCAATTCGCTGACGCCCCTGATGAGCTGCGCTTTTTCATCGGCGGTGACGGCATCGGTGCCGGGCGTGTTCCCTTCGCGAGTCACCTGGATTGTGACGATAGGCATGTTGCACTCCTTCGAAAGAGGGCGCCCGCAAGCGCCCCGACTGAGTTTTAGTGGCCGGCGCTTTGACCGCCGTCGACGTGCAGGATTTCGCCGGTGACGAACGGCGCGGCGTCGAGATAAAGCACCGCGTTCACGATGTCGCTCATCTCGCCCATGTGTCCTACGGGATGGAGCGCGCCCAGCGCTTCGTGCGTATCGGGCGCATGCATCGGCGATTTGATGATGCCTGGCGATACCGCGTTAGCCCGAATGCCGGCCTTGGCATATTCGATCGCGATCGACTTGGTTGCCGAGTTGAGGCCGCCCTTGGTGAGCGACGCGAGCGCCGAGGGAACGCCGCTGACCGCGTGGTCGACGAGGCTCGTCGTGATCTGGACTACATGCCCGCTGGCCCGCTTTTCCATCTCGGCGATTGCCAGTTGCGTGACATGGAAGAACCCATTGACGTTGACGTTGAGAACGGCGGCATAGTCTTCCTGCGTGTACTGAGTGAAAGGCTTCGCGATGAAAATACCGGCGTTGTTGACAAGCGTGTCGATGCGGCCGAAGCGTTCGATCGCTTCGTCGATGACACATTGCGCGACCTTGCGATCGCCGATGTCGCCGGCAATCGCAAGGACATTCGGGTCTTCGGACGGCTTGATCGAACGCGCAGTCGCGACCACGCGATAGTCGCGTTCGCGGAAAGCCTTGACCAGTTCGGCGCCGATACCTTGCGATGCGCCCGTGACGACGACCACTTTCTGTGAGTTGCTCATGATGCGTAACCTCGAATCAGTAGATTGGCTGTGTGCCGATCGGGCCAACGGCGCCGATGGATACCAATCTAGGCTTATCGAGGCGTGTTGCGTACACCCGCCACGGACAAACAGTTTTGAGTCGCGAGAACAAATGGATTCTCGCGCCCGGCTTATTGCGTTGCGTGCCTTGCTGCATCCTCGATCACGGCGGCAACCTGCTGCGGGCGCGACTCGTACACCGAATGACTTGCGCCGGGAATGACCGTCGTGTGGCTGTGCGCGCGTGCGTAGTACCAGCGTTCAAGATCCGGGCTGATGATCTTGTCGTCGGCCGCGACGATGCCCCAGCTCGGCTTCGTGGTCCAGGCCGCCTCGGTCAACGGCGCCGAGAAGACTTTGGCGGCGGTCAGCATCTGCGAACGCGATTCGAACCGGGCTTGCTTGAGCGGCAGGTCGGCGGCGAAGTCCTTTGGAAAGACGGCGGGATTCAGGTAGGTGTAGCCGTCATCGGTCTTTTCGACTGCGCCCGTCTGCTTCGATGTATAGCTCGGCTTGCCCTTGCCGAGCGCGGCCTCGTCTTCGCCGACATTCGGCGCGTGAGCGGCGACATAAACCAGACCGACGACGTTCGAATGAACCCCGGCTTCGGTGATGACGGAGCCGCCATAGCTGTGGCCGACAAGGATCGTCGGACCGGCTTGCAGGTCGAGGACGCGCTTTGTCGCCGCGACGTCGTCTTCGAGCGACGTCAGCGGTTCCTGCACCACGCTGACATGGAAGCCGTCGCGCGTCAGGATGTCATAGACCGGCTTCCAGCCGGAACCGTCGACCCACGCGCCGTGGACCAGAACGATATTCTTGACCGTCTTGGGATGGTGCGGGGCGTCCTGCGCCATCGCACCGGCCGATGAAAAGATGGAAAGGGACAGGGCGAGGACCGAAGCCGCGCGCGACAAAGTATTCATTCGAAACTCCATAGGGGTAAAGCAAATGCAGGATGGCCGCCTCTGGAACGTCGAGATGTCATGCGCGCGGCCATCGGCACGACATCCCGCACACGTGCTTAGCTGCCGAAGTAGAGCTTGCAGAAGCTTGCCGGGCCGACGCACGCCGAATTCATTGCGGTGTGCGACGCCTTGCCGGAACCTGACGTGCCGTTTTGCGCGACGCCGCCATAGCCAAGCTTCGCCTGGGTTTGATCCTGTTGAGCAGCGACCTTTGCTTCAGCGGCCTGGATGTCCGCGGGATAGTCGGGGTCGCTGGCGCGCGCCGGGTTGTATCCGGCCTTTTCAACTTGAACGAGATCGGCGCGAACTTCGGCGCGCGTCACCGGGCCATTGGATTGAGCGAAACTCAGAGCGGGAGCAGCGAATGCGCCAGCAACAAAGGCGAGACTAACGAGAAGCTTTTTCATGACGTGATACTCCTTGAAGAGAGGTGAGTGAAACATTTGGGTAATGCATGAAAACGGTCATGCGGGTTTAAATAACGGTTAGGCATCCATAGGGATAAAACATCGGATATGAGTTATTTTTCGCTGGCTGTTCGTTGGATCGCTTGCAGGTTCAGCCATGAACGTAATGTAGTCGCGGTTGCGGCTTGAACCTAGACCTACGAACGGCGGTCGGGAGACAACGATCGTCGTATGCGCGGATACATCCGGATGAGTCGCGCGAGCCTGGTATGTTCGTTCGCGTGAAGAACTGAGCCTTCGGGATAAACGCGCGAGTCACGCGTATTAACGGGTCATACGCAGGTATGAGGGCGGGTCGAATCGGGCCGCGAGCGCTTCGGTTTTTCGCCCGTCTAAAGAAATCACCTACCTAAGACGCGCCGTGGCCCGTACTCGGGTATTCATGCTTTGCAGTTCGATCTCGTCTGGTTATGATTCAATTTTGAGATGACGCATCGCGGGGCGCGAAGTGCCTTGCGGAAAGCGCGCCGTTCGCCACGAATCCCTGCATTGCCGAGTCGCCGATGACTTCATCACCTTCGACCCCCTCCCTCGTCTATATCGTCGACGACGATGCGGGCATGCGCACGTCCCTGTCGTGGCTGCTGGATTCGGTCGGAATCAAGTCGCTTTGTTTCGCGAGCGCGGCCGAGTTTCTCGCTGCGTTCGATCCCACGATTTCAGCATGCCTCGTACTCGACGTGCGCATGCCGCAGGCGAGCGGCTTCGACGTACAGGGCGCGCTGAACGAACAGGGCGCGACCTTGCCGATCATCTTCGTGAGCGGTCACGGCGACATACCGATGTCGGTGCGCGCGTTGCAGAACGGCGCGATCGATTTCGTCGAGAAGCCCTACAACTCGCAGCAGATGCTCGACCGCGTGCAGCGGGCGTTGAAGCTCGCAGCGCAGCGTCATGCAGCGGACCAGAAGCGGCGTGAATTGATGAAGCGGATTGCATCGCTGACGGCACGCGAGCGGGAGGTGCTGCGCGGTGTCGTCGATGGAAAGGGCAGCAAGCTCATTGCCGCCGATCTCTCGATCAGCGTGAAGACCGTGGACGTCCATCGCGCGAGCATCAAGGAGAAGCTCGGCGCGTCGTCGATCGCCGCGCTGGTGCGCGACGTGATGGCCGTCTGGGACGAGAACGCGCAATCGGAAGCGCCGCCGCGCTGAGCGGCGCGCGCTTCCAGACGCCGGCGCTTTTACTTTGCGGCTTGCGTCGACTTGCGCAACTTCGCCACGTCCTCAACCGACACCGCCGCCGCGCCGTTGTTCCAGCCGCCGCGGATGAACGTGAGCACATCGGCGATCTGTTTGTCAGAGAGCGTCGGTGCGTATTTCGGCATCGGATACGCGGACGGCAACCCTTGAATCACCAGATCCTGCGTGCCATTGAGCGTCACGTTGATGAGCGACGACGCATCTTTCTCCATCACGTTCGGATTGCCCGCAAGCGGCGCGAGCATCGGCGCAAAACCCATCCCGTCGACACCGTGGCAATGCATGCAGTACGCGGTATAAACCTTGGCGCCGGCATCGACCGCGGGATGCGCGAGCGACACCTTCGTCACGTTCGGATCGTATGCATAGCGCGGCGCATTCGTGCCGCCGGACGCGGGCAGTGACTTCAGGTACTGCGACATCGCCGTGATGTCCTCGTCGGTCAGGCCCTGCGTGCTGTGGTTGATGACGTCCGTCATCGAGCCGAATGCGGAAGCGTGCTTGTTCGCACCGGTCTTCAGGAACTGCGAGACATCGCTTTCCGACCAGCGCCCGAGCCCGACGTTGTACTCGCCGGTCAGGTTCGACGCAAACCAGCCATCGAGCAGGCCGCCCGTCAGGAACGCGCTGCCGCTCTCGTCGAGTGCCTTCTCCTGGAACGCGATGCCGCGCGCCGTATGGCACGAGCCGCAATGTCCGAGTCCCTGAATGAGGTACGCGCCGCGATTCCACGCGACGTCCTTGCCGCTCTTGTCCTGATACACGGCCTTGTCGAGGAAGACGATGTTCCAGAGCTTGAGCGGCCAGCGCATGTTGAGCGGGAACGGAATGTCGGACGCGCGGTTCGCCTGCCTGACGGGCGCCACGCCTTTCATGAAGTACGCGTAGAGCGCCTTCACGTGGTCGTCGCGGACCTTTGCATAGGACGGGTAAGGCATCGCCGGATAGAGATTGTGACCGTCCTTCGCGACGCCGCGTCGCAATGCGCCGTCGAAGTCCTGCTCGCTCCAGTTGCCGATGCCCGTCTCCGGATCGGGCGTGATGTTGGTCGTGTAGATGCGGCCCATTGGCGTGTTCATCGGCAGGCCGCCGGCGAACGGCTTGCCGCGCGGCGCCGAGTGGCACGCGATGCAATCGCCGGCCTTTGCGAGATACGCGCCGCGCGCGACGAGCGCATCGTCGGCGGTGGCGGCGCCCGCGCTCGACGAAGCCGCAAACGACAGCGCAAGGCCGATGCCTGCAAGGATTTTTCTTGGCATGTCGGTTCCCCTCACGCGGTGTGCAGTTGACGGCCGACCGGCAACTGCTTCAGGCGCTTGCCTGTCGCGGCGTAGATCGCGTTGGTGAGCGCGGGCGCGAGCGCCGCCGTGCCCGGTTCGCCGATGCCGCCGGGCGCCTCCGTGCTCTTCACGATATGCACGTCGATAGGCGGCGTCTGCGAGAGGCGCAGCATGCGGTAATCGGTGAAGTTGCTCTGCTCGACGCGGCCGTCCTTGATCGTGACCTCGCCGTAAAGCGCTGCCGTGATCGCAAAAATGATGCCGCCCTGGATCTGCGCCTCGACCGTGTTCGGATTCACGACCATGCCGCAGTCGACCGCGCACACGATGCGGTTCACCGCGACCTCGCCGTTGTCGACGCTCACGTCCGCGACGATCGAAAAGAAGCTGCCGAACGCGTGCATCACCGAGATGCCGCGCCCTTGTCCTTGCGGCGGCGCGCTGCCCCAGTTGGCCGCTTTCGTCGCGACGTCGAGCACGTTGAGCGCGCGCGGCGTCTTGCCGAGCAGGTTGCGCCGGTACGTCGCGGGATCGATCTTCGCCTGCACCGCGAGTTCGTCGATGAAGCTCTCCACGACGAAGGTGCCGCGCGTCGGTCCGACGCCGCGCCAGAACGCGGTCGGAATGTCGCGCGGCTCCTGCCGCACATAATCGACCAGTTGATTCGGCAGGTCGTAGGGCAGGTCGGATGCGACTTCGACGGCATCGGGATCGAGCCCGTTCTTGAACGCGGGCGGCGCGAAGCGCGCCATCACCGACGACCCGACGATGCGATGCTTCCACGCCACGGGCTTGCCGTTCGCATCGAGCCCGGCCGAGATCGTGTCGTAGTAGTACGGCCGGTACATGTCGTGCTGGATGTCTTCCTCGCGTGAATATGTGACCTTTACCGGCGCATCGACCTGCTTGCCGATCAAGAGCGCGTTCGCGATGAAGTCGGTCTCCAGCCGCCGCCCGAAGCCGCCGCCGAGCAGGTGATTGTGGATCGTGATCTTCTCGGCGGGCAGGCCGGTGACGCGCTTTGCGGCATCGACGGCGCGTGTCGGTACTTGCGTGCCGACCCAGACGTCGCACGCATCGGCGCGCACGTGGACCGTGCAGTTGACCGGCTCCATCGTCGCGTGCGCGAGGAACGGCTGCTGGTAGACCGAATCGACGCGCGTCTTGGCGTCCTTGAATGCGCGGTCGATGTCGCCTTCCTTGCGTGCCACCGCGCCATCGCGCTTCGCGGCGTTCGCGAGGTCGTCGATCAGATGCTGCATCTGCAGGTCCGCGCCCTTGCCCTCGTTCCACGTGAGGACGAGCGCGGACGCGCCGCGCTTCGCGGCCCACGTGTGGTCGCCGATCACGGCCACGGCGTTGTCGAGCTTCACCACCTGCGTGACGCCCGGGACCTTCTTCGCGACCGTGTCATCGACGCTCGCGAGTGTGCCGCCGAACACCGGGCAGTTCACGATGGCTGCGTACTTCATGCCGGGCAGGCGCACGTCGAGCCCGAATACGGCGGTGCCGTCGACTTTCTCAGGCGAGTCGATGCGTTTCGCCTGCGTGCCGACGAGCTTGAAATCCTTCGGATCTTTGAGCGGCACGTTCTGCGGCGCCGGCAGCTTCGCGGCGGCCTCGACGAGCTCGCCGTAAGCGATCGAGCGGCTGCTCGCGGCATGCTTCACCTGGCCGCTTTCGGCGTGACAGGTGGCCGGATCGACCTGCCATTGCTGCGCCGCCGCCGTGACCAGCAGCACGCGCGCGGTCGCGCCGGCGCGGCGCATCGGTTCCCACGCATAGCGGATCGACGTCGATCCGCCCGTCAGCTGGCCGCCGAGCAGCGGGTCCGTGAAGAGCTTCTCGTTCGGCGGCGCGTGCGCGACCGTCACGCTGTCGAGCGGCACTTCGAGTTCCTCGGCGATCAGCATCGGGATCGACGTATAGACGCCTTGTCCCATCTCGACCTTCGGGATCACGAGCGTGACCTTGCCCGCACGGTCGATCTGCACGAACGCGTTCGGCTGGAACACGCCTTCTTGCGGCGCTTCGTTGCCGTCGCCGCTCACGACCGATTTGGCGCCGGGCGCGGGCTGGCCCGCGGCGGAGAAGCTGAAGCCGAGCAGCAGGCCGCCGCCCGCCGCGGCGCCCACCGAGACGCCGAACTTCAGGAACGTGCGGCGCGTCAGGCCGGAATGGGGCGCCTCGGGTGCGCGGCCGTTTTGCGCATCGATCAGTCCTTGCGACATGTCACGCCCCCTTTGCGGCGTGCTTGATCGCCGCGCGGATGCGGTTGTACGTGCCGCAGCGGCAGACGTTGCCGTCCATCGCGGCGTCGATGTCCGCGTCGCTCGGATTCGGGTTCGCCGCGATCAGCGCCGCCGCCGACATCACCTGCCCGGACTGGCAGTAGCCGCACTGAACGACGTCGAGTTCCTTCCAGGCGTCCTGCACTTTCTTGCCGGCGGGCGTGCCGCCGACGGCTTCGATCGTCGTGATCTTGCGCCCGCCCACGGCCGCGACGGGCAGCACGCACGAGCGCACGGCGGCGCCGTCGAGATGCACCGTGCATGCGCCGCACTGCGCGATGCCGCAGCCGAACTTCGTGCCGGTCAGCCCGACCAGATCGCGGATCGCCCATAGCAGAGGCATGTCGGGAGGGGCGTCGACGTCGTGATTCTCGCCATTGACGTTCAGCGTGATTGCCATAATCAGCTCCGGTGTGGGGTTGTTTTTGTGTGCATGGCAGATCCTTGCGGGCGAGGGCGGCCTGGCAGCGCGCGACGCCGTTTTCGGTCATGCTCTAGACGAATGGAGCCTTTGTACCAGAAGCCCGTTATTTGCGCTTCGACGGCCGGGAGCGCCGCGCCTGGCGCGGTTCCCAGAGGGAGAGACACGATGGACGACCGATGGCAGTTTCAACTGCGACTCGACGCGTCGGCGGAACTGGGCGTCGCGTTGCGCGAGGGTGCCGCACGCCCGGAGGACAAAGCGCTCTTCGACGTGCTGCGCCGGCACGGCGCCACGCTCAAATGCCAGTTCGACGCCTTCAACGAGTACGTCGACGAAGCAGAGGCCCGGGGCGCGGACGGCTATCCGCTCTACGCATGGACGCGGGCGACTATCGAGGATCCCGCGAAGAAGGCGAAGTATCTGCGCGTGTTTACCGTGTATGTCGACGGCAACGAGGTCTACGGAAAGGGCGTTACCGACGCGCTGGAGAGCGACTTGTTCGCCTTGGGAAAAGGCGCAGGGATCGAGCGCATCGCGAGCTTCGACACCAATCCCGCGAACAACCCGCAGCCGCCCGCGACGCCATGAGGTGCGGAACGTCCCTTGCTCATATGCCATAGCAAGTCACATTCGGACTCACACGACCAGGCACGACAAGGAGCATCACATGGAAAAGGGCGGTTCGAAGCATTCCGGCGCCGAGGCGATCACGCTGATCGACGAGCAACTTCGCGTGCTGACGATCGCGCTCGGCGGCGCGGGTGCGTTGTTGCCGGCCGGCGGGGTCGAACTGGCGCGCAAGCACGCACAGCCGCTCATGCTCGGGGCGCAACCGCCGGCCGGCGCCGACACCGAGCCGCCTTCGCGCGCCAAAGTGCAGCGCGTGCTCGTGACGAATGCGCTGCTCGCGGTGGGCGGCTTCCTCGACGATCACGACATCGCCAACTCGCGCGCGCCCGAGATCCAGTTCCTGAGCCGCGTCCGCGACGCGATCAGGAACGGCAACGTGCTGACGCTACGCCCGGGCGAATCGGTGCCGGAGACCCATCTGGGCGATCTGACGATTCGCGCATCCGACACCGGCCGGCCGCTCTTTTGCGAGGACGACGAAGCCAACGGCTTGATGCGGATCGGCGATGCGGTCGCGCTGTTGCAGCGTGTCGCCGACCATCTGCGTGGCATGCGGCATCTGTACAGCGCGGGCGACGCCGGCTGATCAGCCCTGCGCTTCGAGCTTCGCCTTCGGGCGCGCGGGCTTGGTCGCTGCGGCGGGCGCGGCCTTCGGCGCGGCCGTCTTGCGCGGCTTGACGGCTTTTGCCGAAACGCTCGCGCCGGCCGGTTGTTCCGCAGCCTTGGTGCGCCGCTTGACGGTCTTCGTCGGCGCGCTCATCTCGGCTTGCGCGAGGCGCCAGAACTCTTCCGCGCGTCCGTCGGGGCGGCCGTCGGCTTCCCAGAGGTGATACGCGCGCACGCGGATTTGCGCTTCGAGGCTTTGCGATTCGATGTCGTTCATTGCAATGTCGGAGGGAGTAAAAGAGGGCGTGCGGATCACGCCAAGACGCCTTGCGCATCGACGTCCGCGGTGCCGAGCCGGCAGAAGATATCGCAGACTTCGGACATCTCGGCGTCGTCCGCGATATTCACGATCACGCGCAGGCATTGAAGGTCGTCGGCGATTTCAGCTTCGAAGCGCGACGTCGCCGGGTCGGCGTAGTCGTTGTCGAACAGGTTGTCGTGCCAGTCGATCACGCCGAGATGTTCGCCGTGTCCGGCATATTCGGCGTTCATCCAGTGCGTCGCGAGGATCGCGTCCCGGGTCGCGGCCGCGCATGGGTCGACGGCGAAACGCGCGGCGCCGTCCACCCGGATACGGTCGCCGCCGATGCCGAGCGCGCGTAAATCGTCGAGTGCTTCGGCGAGCTTGCGGGTGCCGCGAAACGCGCCGGTTACTTCACGCATCATGCTTGTCTCCATGCAGCGCCGGGCGATGGCGCGCGAATCAGCGCGATGCCGGGGCACGAGTCGGGACGACGGCCGGTCGACGGTCGTGACGTGATTCCTTGCGGGAAGAAACGGCGACCATCGCGACGGCGGGCAGGTGAGCCGCTCTGCGGTGGCACGCGGGTCCGCGCCAATTCCGGAGCAAAAAGAATGGCGGGTGCGACAAATCCGAAGCAGATCAGGGGCTGACCGCAACGTTCCACTTCATGCGGTACTTGAACTCTAATGCTCAACAATAAGATTTTCAACGAAATATTTCGCGGAAAATCGCCTGATGAATGACGAATGCGAGCGACGCCCGCGAGCGACGGACGCGCCGCGGACGCGCCGACGCGCGCGCTACAATGCCGCGGCACCATTTCCCACCCATCCTCATTTGACTTCAGCCATGACCGTCCCAGCCGGGCATTTCCTTCTCGGCCCGCTATTGAAGAGCGTCTCGCGCTCGTTCTATCTGACGCTGCGTATCCTGCCTGCCGGAATGCGCGATCCGGTCGGGCTTGCCTATCTGCTCGCGCGTGCCGCCGACACGATCGCCGATACCTCGCTGATTCCGCCCGGCCGGCGCCTCGAACTGCTGCTCGGGCTGCGCGCCCAGGTCAACGGCGAGCCGGGCGGCGGCGCGCTCGATGCCGCGATGATCGATGCCGCGAGTCAGCAGACCCAGCCGGACGAAAAGGTGCTGCTCGAATCGGTGCCGGCGGCGCTCGCGCTGCTGTCCCGTTTCGACGATGCCGACCGGCGCGCCGTGCGCGGCATCGTGACGACGCTCACCGAGGGCATGGAATTCGATCTGCGCACATTTCCGGACGAAACCTCCGGACAGGTTGCCGCATTGACGGAATGGGACGAACTGGATCGTTACACGTATCTGGTAGCGGGTTGCGTCGGCGAATTCTGGACCGCGATGACGTTCGCACACCTGCCGGGTGTGTTGAAGGCGAGCCCGGAGACAATGACGGCACGCGGCATCCGCTTCGGCAAGGCGCTGCAGATGACGAACATCCTGCGCGATTGCGGCAAGGACTTGCGTATGGGGCGCTGCTATCTGCCGGCGGCGCTGCTCAGACGCGAAGGATTGCGCGCGGAAGAACTGCTCGCGCCCGACGCATCGCAGCGGGCCGCCCCGGTCTTGCTCGAACTCACGCGCGCGACGCTCGACTACTTTCGCGATGCGATCGACTACACGCTAGCCATTCCGACGCTATCGCTGCGGCTGCGGCTCGCGTGCCTGTGGCCGATCATGATCGGACTGGAGACGATGGCGCTGCTCGTCTCCAACGACCGATGGCTCGATCCCGCGAGCGTGTCGAAGGTTCGTCGCGGCGATGTGTATCGCATCATCGCGCGCTCGTTGCCGATGGCGTTGTCGAACGCGATGTTGCGCGCGTGGTGCGAGCGCATGTTCAAACGTATCGAGGCGCGGCTCGTCGCGCGTGCTGCCTGAAGCAGCGATAAACGGCAAAGCGCCTAAAGCGGCATTTTCTGCGGGTAACAATTACCCAGCTCGTTAAGCGGCTTTATTCATACCCGTACATTATTCCGCTGCCTCGAACCGCAAACGTTTTGCGTCTGCGATTTGATTTCCCGGTTTCCTCAACCGCTATATCATGTTGCCGGTTTAGCAAACCAAAGAACATAACTGGATTGGAGAAGCACTTGAGCGAACCGCACGGTTTGGCCGACATTATCGGCAAGCAGGAATCGAATATCTTGACGGGTTGGATCAACGAACAACTCGCAACCGCGCGCCAAGGCGTCATCTCCGAAGTCGAGCTCAAGGAAGCCTCGCGCGCGTTTCTCACGCATTTCTCCCGCGCGGTGTCGAGCGACTATACGGGGCAGCTCGAAGGTCCGGACTGGGACAGCGTGCGCGTGCATCTCGATGCGCTTTCGCGCGCGCGCGTCATCCAGGGCTTCTCCGCGTCGGAAACGGCGAGCTTCATCTTCTCGCTGAAAAAGCCGCTTCTTGACGCCTTGCAGAACACCGCCGGCGTCGATCCGGAGAGCCTGTGCGCGGAATTCTTGAAGCTGAGCCAGGTGCTCGACCGGCTCGGCCTCGTGACCGTCGATGCGTATCAGCGCGAACGCCAGCAGGTGATCGAACGGCAGCAGCAGGAACTGCTCGACCTCACCACGCCCGTCGTGAAGCTGTGGGATTCGATCGTGGCGCTGCCGCTCATCGGCACGCTCGACAGTGAGCGCACGCAAGTCGTGATGGAAGGGCTTCTGAACGCGATCGTCGAGAACGAAGCGGCCATCGCGATCATCGACATCACGGGCGTGCCGACCGTCGATACGCTCGTCGCGCAACATTTGCTCAAGACCGTCGCGGCCGCGCGCCTGATGGGCGCGGAGTGCATCATCAGCGGCATCCGCCCGCAGATTGCGCAGACCATCGTTCATCTCGGCGTCGATCTCGGCGACGTGGTGACGAAGGCGACGCTCGCCGAGGCGCTCAAGATTGCACTGCGCCGTGTCAATCTCACCGTCAGCAAGTTGGGCGCCGTCAGAGCAGGTGATTGAAGATGGAGCAGATTCCGGTTCTCAAGCTTGGCGAATTCCTGCTGGTATCGATTCAGGTCGAACTGCATGACGAGCTCGTGCTTTCGCTGCAGGAAGACCTGACCTCGCGCATCGAACAGACCCGGGCCCGCGGCGTGCTGATCGACATTTCGGCGCTGGAAATCGTCGACTCGTTCATCGGCCGCACGCTCGGCCACATCGCGGCGATGGCGCGGGTGCTGGACGCAGAGACCGTGCTGGTCGGCATGCGGCCCGCTGTTGCGATCACGCTTGTGGAGCTTGGCATGACGCTCAAGGGAATTCGAACTGCTCTCGATGTCGACAAGGGTATGGCGATGCTGCAGTCCTCGGCCGGCTCGGGAGAATCTTCATCGTTACGTTAAATCAGGTCGTCCTGGAGATTCGCACGCCAGGCGAGGTGAACCTTGCCCGCAAAGCCGTGCAAGACTGGGCAACGCGCCTTTCCTTCGGCACGCTCGAACGTACCAAGTTCGTCACGGCGGCGAGCGAACTCGCCCGCAATACGCTCGTGCACGGACAAGGCGGCACGGTCACGCTGGTCGAAGTGGAAAAGGACGGGCGTCAGGGCATTCAACTGATTTTCGAGGACAAAGGTCCCGGCATTCCCAACATCGAGAAGGCGCTGGAAGACGGCTATAGCACGGCGAAAAGCATGGGCCTCGGGCTCGGCGGCGCGCGGCGGCTCGTCAACGAGTTCGAGATCGCCTCGACGGTCGGAAGCGGGACACGCGTGAGCATCGTGCAATGGAAGCGACGGTAATTCTTTCGGACCAGAGCGGCGTCGCGCACGCCCGCCGGTCCGCTGTCGCGCTCGCGCAGTCGCTCGGCTTTTCCGAGCGCGTGCAGGCCGATGCCGCGCTCGTCGTGAGCGAGGCGGCCACCAACATCCTCAAGTACGCGCGGAGCGGCGAGATCCATCTCGCGCCCTACGCGAATCACGCGGACCCGACGGCGAGCGGCATCGAGATCGTCGCGGTGGACCGTGGGCCGGGCATCGTCAACGTCGAGGCCGCCAGAAAGGACGGTTTCTCGACAGGCGGCAGTCTCGGCGCGGGGCTCGGCACGATGGAGCGGCATTCCGCGCTATTCGACTTCTATTCGCTCGCCGGCAGCGGGACGGTGCTGCTCGCGCGGGTCGCGAGCAAGGCTGCAGGCGACGCGGGCAAGCGCCCGTGGACGGTCGGCGCGCGATCGACGCCGAAGCTCGGCCAGCAGATCTGCGGCGACGCGTGGAGCATGTCGGAGACGGGCGACGCGCTCTGGATCACGTTGCTCGACGGCCTCGGCCACGGTCCGCTCGCGTCCGAGGCGTCGCACCGCGCGCTCGGCGTCTTCCGCGAGCGCGCTGGCGGCGACGATTCGCCCGGCGACGTCCTGCGCGCGGCGCACGCGGGACTGCGCTCGACGCGCGGCGCGGTGATGGCGGTAGCGAAGTTCGAGCCCGCGAAGAAGTCGATGACCTATGCGGGTGTCGGCAATATCGTCGCGATCGTGAACACGGGCGAGGTCAACCAGCATCTCGTGTCGACCGACGGAACCGTCGGCTACAACATGCGGCTCGTGCGCGAGAGCCACGCGGACTGGAACGCGCGCAGCGTGTTCATCGCGACGACGGACGGGCTGTCCACGCGCTGGAACCTGAGCCGCCATCCCGACCTGCTTGCGCATCATCCGGTCGTGATCGCTCACGTGCTCCATCGCGACTTCGCTCGCGACAACGACGACGCGTCGATCGTCGTCGTCAAGGCGGCCTGAGATGCAGCACCGAATCCTTTCCACGTCGATCGCGAGCAATCTGAGCCTCGTCGCGATCCGTGACCGCGCGCGGCAGATCGGAGAGCTATTCGGACTCGACGACCTTCAGCGCACGCGCTTCGTCACGGCGGTATCGGAAATCGCGCGCAATGCGGTGCAGTTCGCGGGCGGCGGCACGCTGACGTTTTTGGTCGGCGATTCGAGCGAGGCGGCCGGCGTGCAGTGCATCGTCGCGCAGATCGCCGACAAGGGGCCGGGCATCGCGAAGCTGGACCAGATCCTGAGCGGCGTGCATCCCGAGGGCCGGCCCGGCATCGGCCTGACCGGCAGCCGGCGCATGGCGGACGGCTTTTCCGTCAGCACCGGCGCCGGCCGCGGCACGACCGTGACGCTGGAAATGTTCCTGCCGCGCGACAAGCCGCGCCTGACACTCGACAAGCTGAGCGTGCTCGTCGACCAGTTGACGCGGCGCAAGGCGCAGACGCCCGTCGAGGAACTCGAACAGCAGAACCGCGAGATGCTGATCACGCTCGGCGAACTGCGTCGCAAGCAGACTGAGCTGGAAGAAGCCGATGTGCGGAAAAACGAATTCCTCGCGATGCTCGCGCACGAGCTGAGAAATCCGCTCGCGGCGGTGAGCCTCGCGCTGGAACTGGCCGAGCGCGGCGGCGCGGCGCACAGCGAGTTCGGCGAGACGCTCGCGCTGATTGGGCGGCAGACCGCGCAGTTGTCGCGCATGGTGAACGATCTGCTCGACGTGTCGCGGCTCACGCGCGGCAAGGTGGACCTGCACACCGAAGTGGCGCGCATCGACGAGCTGATCGTCGGCGCGCTCGAAATGACCACGGCCGAACTCGAACGGCGCGGCCATCGCGTGACCACGGTCTATCCGCGCGACGTCGTGCTCGTGCGGGGCGATGTCGCGCGCCTGAAGCAGGTGTTCAGCAATATCCTGCACAACGCGGCGCGCTACACGTCCGAGCCCGACGAGATCGTCGTGACGGTCGGCGCCACGGACACGGAAGTGACGATCGAAGTGTGCGATCGCGGCATCGGCATCGAGCCCGCGATGCTGCCGCGCGTCTTCGACTTGTTCGCGCAGGCGTCGACTGCGATCGGGCGGCAGGACGCGGGGCTCGGCATCGGGCTCACGGTCGTGAAGCGTCTCGTGCAGGATCATGGCGGCTCGGTGCGCGTGGAGAGCGCGGGCATCGGCTGCGGAACGACGTTCGTCGTCAGGCTGCCGCGCGTCTACGAACCGCTGCCCGACGAAGTGAATCAGCTCGCTGCCATGCCGCAGCAGCGCGCGCAGCGCATCCTGATCGTCGACGACAACCGCGACGCCGCCGAGGCGCTCGAAGCGCTGCTCACGATGGGCGGACACCAGTGCGAGGTGGCGTTCGACGGCGCGTCGGCGTTCGAATTGGCCGAATCCTTCACGCCCTCGGTGGCGGTGATCGACATCGGTCTCCCCGACATGACGGGCTTCGAGGTCGCGCGCGGACTGCGGGAGAAGGCGCGGGGCCGGCCGCTCTGTCTCGTGGCGCTGAGCGGCTATACGACGCCCGACTTCCGGCAGAGCGCCGACGAAGCGGGATTCGATCACTACTTCGCGAAGCCGATGCCGATCGACGATCTGTACGCGCGGCTGGCTGGGCTCAACTAGAGCCCGGCGCACGCGATCCGGCTGTCATGGACGCGCCGCTTCGAGCCCAGGCGAACCTTCCCACAGCGTGCGCCCGAAAAACGTCAGCGTCCGGTCCCACGCCATCTGCGACCAGACCGGATCGAACTGCGTGCGCGCGATGCGGCCCGGCCCGGCGGCCGTTTCGTTCGCGAACGCATGATGGGCGAGATAGCGGTGGAACTCGAAATCGACGTCGGCCTCGCGCAGCTTCGCTTCGAGCGCGTCGACCGTCGCAGCCGGAAAAAATTCGTCCTGCGCGGCCCAGTGGCCTTGCACGGGCACCTTGATCGCGGATGCATCGATGTAGTCGAGCGGCGGGAAGCCGTACCATACGACGCCCGCGGCCACGTCCGGAACCTGGCACAGCGCAAGCAGCGTGAGCGCGCCGCCCATGCAGTAGCCCGTCACGCCGACGCGCCCCGATCCTTCCTTCAGGTACTGGACGGCGCCGCGAATGTCCTGCGAGGTGGCGTCGCCGAAATCGAGCGCGCCGAGCAGATGGCTCGCCTCTTCCTCTTCGACCGTCGATTTGCCGTGGAACAGGTCGGGCACGAGCGCCCGGTAGCCGCATCGCGCGAAACGGTCCGCGACGCCGCGGATCTGGTCGTTCAGCCCCCACCATTCCTGGATCACGACGATGGCGGGCGCGCCTTCGGCCTTGTCCGGCTGCGCGAGATAGCCCGCTACGTCCTGTCCGTCGGGGCGGCGAAAAGTCACCATGGATCCTGCGGTCTTTGGCATGAGACGGTCTCCGTGATCGGCTGGAAGTGGCGCGGGGCCTGGCCTCGCGAGAAGCGCAGCCTATGTTACGCCGAAGCCGTGCCGCGAGCAGTCATGCCATCGGTCAGTCGAATGCCGCTATCGCCGTCGATGCAGCGCCGCACCGCAAGCGCACGATGAGTGCCGCCGTTTCCAGCGTCGCGAGCGTACCGGCGCGCGCTCGTGCTTCCGGCGCCGCTGTTTGCGGGCGCATTGGTCGGAGAACGGCGTCGCGGTCCTGCCGGGCGATGGCATCGACGAGCGTGGCGACGGCGTCGTCTTCCGCACGCGCGCGTCCGGTCGACCGCGCGTTGTCATCGAGGATGCGCGCCTTCGCGCGATGCACCATCTGACGGCAATGCGCGGGCGTGCGCCCGAGCGCCGCCGCGATGCTCGCGTAGTCCGCATCGAACGCTTCGTGCAGCAAAAGCGCCGCGCGTTCTTCGGGACCGAGCCGTTCGAACAGCAGGCGCACGCCATGCGCGACCTGCGACGCCTGCTCGATCCGGTCTTCCGCCGACGGAACCGATGCCTCGTCGGCCGGCGCGGGCAATGCTTCGTCGAGTTTCTCGCGCTCGCGACGCGCGCGGCGGACGTGATCGATCGCAAGGCGCGTCGCGACCGTCGTGAACCATGCGGCGGGCACGCGCACGTCGTCGGCGGACGACGTGTACCACCGGACGAACGTGTCCTGGACGATGTCCTCGGCGTCCGCCCGGTTGCCGACGATGCGCTGCGCGATCGAATGAATGCGCGCCCGCAGTGTTTCGAAGACCGCGGTCCGCGAGGCGGTGGCGTCGTCCGGGTCGGTTGTCATGCGCATGGTTCCTCTGCTCGATGTGATGGCGCTTCAAGGCATGACGCGCGGCGCCACGCGAATGTGACAGCGCGGCGGTATTTTTTTGCGCGCGTCACGGCGGGCACCGGCCGGTCGTCAAGGGGAGGAGAGCGCAACGGCGCGATCCAGCCACTTCATACGAAACGGAGCCGCGATGAACCTGCACAAGCGCAACCCGACGAGCCTCAATCTCGTGCCGACCGTCATCGAGCAATCGGGACGCGGCGAGCGTGCCTACGACGTCTATTCGCGCCTCTTGCGCGAGCGCATCGTGTTTCTCGTCGGACCGGTCAACGACCAGACGGCGAGCCTCGTCGTCGCGCAATTGCTGTTTCTGGAAGCGGAGAATCCCGACAAGGATATCGCCCTTTACATCAACTCGCCGGGCGGCTCCGTCTACGACGGGATGGCGATCTACGACACGATGCAGTTCGTGCGCCCCGACGTCTCGACGCTCTGCACCGGCTTCGCGGCGAGCATGGGCACGTTCCTGCTGAACGCGGGAACGAAGGGCAAGCGCTTCGCGCTGCCCAACGCGCGCATCATGATCCACCAGCCGTCGGGCGGCTCGCAGGGCACCGCCGCCGACGTCGCGATCCAGGCGCAGGAAGTCCTGTACCTGCGCGAGCGTCTGAACGCGATCACGGCGGAGCGCACCGGCAAGACGGTCGAAGAGATCGCGCGCGACACCGACCGCGACAACTTCATGTCGGCGGTCGAGGCGCGCGACTACGGACTGATCGACGAAGTGCTGGCCGGCCGCCGCGAGTGAACCTTCGTGCGTGTTACGAGCGCACCGGCGCGGGCCGGGATGTGCGTACGCCCGCGGGCTTGCGGCGGCCCGCGCCGTGCTGGATCGTCTCGGCGATCGACTCGGCCGTCGCCGCCGACAGCGTCCAGCCGAGATGCCCGTGCCCGGTGTTGTAGTACACGCCCGGAAGCTTGCCGGCGCCGACCCGCGGCAGCATGCTCGGCAACATCGGTCGCAGGCCGGCCCACGGAATCACGCGCGCGGTCGAGACCTGCGGGAAGAGACGCCGCGTCCAGTCGACGAGCGGCGCGACGCGGTCCGCGCGAATATCGCGATTGAAGCCGTTGATCTCGGCCGTGCCCGCGACGCGAAAGCGATCGGCACCGAGCCGGCTCGTGACGATCTTCGCGTTGTCGTCGAGAAGGCTGACCCAGGGGGCCGCGTTCTGGCTCTGTTCATCGTCGAGACAGACGGTGATCGAATAGCCCTTCACCGGATAGACGTTAACCTGGTCGCCCAGCATGCCGGCGAACGCGCGGCTTTGCACGCCCGCACACACGACGACCTGCTCGAACACGTCGGCGCGCCGTTCTCCATCGTGGCGGGCGTCGATCGAGATGCGCGCGTCGCCGCCCTGCCGGATCGACTCGATCTGCGTGTCGTAGCGGAATTCGACGCCGTAACGCGCGCAGGCATCGGCGAGACCGCGCGTGAACTTGTGGATGTCGCCGGTCGAATCCGACGGCGTGAAGAAGCCGCCATGAAACTCGCCCTGCAACGCGGGCTCGATGCGGCCGATCTCGCTCGCGCCGACCGCATGGCGGTCGAGGCCGCCTTCGCGCAGCAGCGCGTTGACCTTCGCGGCGGCGTCGTAGTCTCGGCGATCCTTGTAGATATGAAGGATGCCGCGCCGTTCCAGGTCGAACGCGATGCCTTCGCGCTCGGCGATCGAAAAGAGATGCTCGCGCGCGGCAAGCGCGAGGCGCACGGTCTCGATGGTGTTCGCGCGGTAGTTCGGAATCTGGCGCAGGAATTCGCCCATCCACGAATACTTGTGCCACGAGGGCGACGGATTCATGAGCAGCGGGGCGTCGCGCGTGAGCATCCAGCGCAGGCCCTTCAGCACGGTGGCCGTGCGGTTCCAGACTTCGGCGTTGCTGACGGAGAGCTGGCCGCCGTTCGCGAACGACGTTTCCATCGCCGCATAGCGATGACGTTCGTAGACGGTAACCTGGAAGCCGCGGCGGGCGAGGGCGTAAGCGGTGGTGACGCCGGTAATCCCGGCGCCGATGATGGCGATTCGTGACATGACATGGTCCAGATCGAATTGAGCATCGCCGGATGCCTTCGACCGCGCTCATTGCGCGAGTCGGCTTCCGGCGCCGATGCCCCATCTGTCCATGTACCTGAGAGTTTCTCTTACGCCAGTGAAACGCTGAAGCGGTGATGCGGCGGAAGATCCCCTTCGGTGGGCGCGTCGCGCCTCTCTCCAGATCGTTCCTGCGGCGCGGTCCTTGGGCCTGAGAGTTTCCGGGGCGGTTGCTCCGTCGGCGTCGTCATCAGTTGCCTTGACGATCTCTCCCGCGCTGCATGTCGAGAACAGGTGCAAGGTAACGTCCGCGATTATTGTTGGCAAGTCTTTTCGGCTTCACGACAAAGCCGCGTGCGCGCAAGCGCTTGCGCGGCATCGCGACGCAGACGGCGCCGCACGACCGTCCTCAAGTTTGTTCTGCATGCGCCGAAAACTGGTCAATGGAACAAGACGAAGACCTCCCGCTCGGCCGCATGCATCCGCTCCGTGGCGAAGCATTTGCTCTCGCGCTGAGCATCGAGACGATTCGGCGCGCGCGCGGCCGGAGCAATCCCCGCGATTTCGCACTCGGCTCGCCGCAGTGGGAAAAGGTCAGCCTCGATTTCGCACGCGACATCCGCTGGGCGCTCGGGATGAACGACGAGGACGACGACGAGTCGCAACAGTAAGCCGGTTTGTTACATGTAGACCAACCGGACCGCGCCGGCTGGCTGGGCGCGCAATGGTTTGCGCAATAGTTACCTGGAAATTCTTTCCATCCGAAAAAAACGTCTGAAAACCCATTGCTAATCGTTTGCGGCGACTTTAGACTCCGATCCATCCTGTTACGAAATGTAACGAATGTTACGGGAAGCGGTCCAGAACGACCGTTCGCCCAGCCAGACCGGAGACGCCATGCAAACCGCCGAGACTTCAGAAGCGATTCGCGAGATCAACCTTTCGTACATCATGCTGGCCCAGCGCCTGTTGCGTGAAGACCGCGCGATCGGCATGTTCCGCCTCGGGCTGTCGCGGGAGATCGCCGACATCCTGGCGAACCTGACGCTCGCGCAGGTGGTCAAGCTGGCTGCGTCGGACCAGTTGCTGTGCTTCTTCCGCTTCAACGACCAGGCGATGCTCACGGCGCTCACGCAGGCGCCGAAGAACTCGACCGTCGCGCCGACACACGCCGCGATCATCATGGCCGGCCTGCCGGCAGCCCAGTTCGCCTGAGACTACGCGGGTCCGCATTTCATGAACCAGGGCGTGCTATTTCCCTTTTGCGTCGACCAAGCGCTTTTCGACGACGCGCGCCTCGTCGCCGCGCGCGTGTGCGCCATGCGCCGCGCGCAAGGGCAGGCCGTCCCGAGCGACTTCGCGGAGGGCACGCCCGAAGCGGACGCCCTCGCACTCGACTTTCTGCGCGACATCGAACGCGCGCTCGACCACACCAGCAAGTCGCTGACCGGCGGCCATTAGGCCCGCCGGTCCTCCTTCTCCTGCCTTAAACCACCCCTCCGCTTACTGTGCCTCGCTCGCCCATACGTAGACCGGCAGCGTGCTGACCGGCGTGCCGATCTGCAGCGTGATCGCGCGATGCGAGGTCAGTTCGATCGCGCGCAAGTCGCCCGTATAGCGACGCACGTCGCCGTTGTCGTTGATATAGGCGACTACGGTGCCAGTGATGCCCGCGACGTTCGTCGCCGAGAGCGGCTGTCCCCAGATATCGAAGAACTTGCCGAGCGTGAACGACTTGAGGTTCGGCGTTTCGATGTGGATGATGCCGGTCTGGTCGTGCGTGTGCATCTCGTAGTTGCACGGTCCCGGAAGGCCGATGTTCATCGGCACCGCGAGCGATTGCCCGTCCTTGAAGATCGCGAGGTGCGTGTGCACGTGATAAAGCTCGCTCATGCCGGCCGCGCAGACGATGTCGTCGACCGCGGCGCCCTGGCCGCCCGTCGCGGTGTCGCCGTTCGCCCAGAACGCGCTGCCGACCACGCCGCCGTAGGTGAGCGTGATAGGCGAGGTGGCGAACGGCGGCGGATCGGTCCACGCATAGGTCGGGATCTGCGTGAGCGGCGTGCCGATCACGATCGTCACTTCGCCATGCGCGGGCAGCACGAGGCTCGCGAGATCGCCGGTGTATTGCGTGAGCACGCCGCCGTTCGTGACATAGGCCGTGATGGGCGTGCCCGTCAAGCCGGCGATGTTCGTCGACGAGAGCGGTTCACCCCAGATCGAGAAGAACTGACCGAGCGTGTAAGACCCGTTCGTGCTGGCATCCATGCGGATTTTTCCGGACGAATCGACCGTGTGAACGGGATAGACGCAGCCGGTTTGCGCGGTCATCGTCGGCGCGACCGTGCCGATGTTCGCCGGCAGCGCGAGAAGCTGTCCGTTCTGGTAGATCGACAGGTGCGAGTACGTGTATGAGTTGCTCGGGGCGGCGCAGTTGAGGCCGCCGACGGCTTGGCCGATTCCGCCCGTCGCCGTCGAACCCGCGTTCCATGTCGAGGTGCCGAGCGCGGTACCGTCGATTACCGGGGTGGCCGCGGCCAGCGTCGGCGCGGTCACGGCGGGCTCGCTTGCGGTGGTCGGCGGCTGCGCGGTCGTCTCGCTTGCGCCGCTTGCCGGAGTCGCGCCTGATGTCGATCCGCCTCCCGTGGAGGTCGCCGGACTTCCGCCGCCGCCTCCGCAACTAGCCAGCCAAACAAGACTGCCGATGATACAAGACCGCACAAGCAAGTCACGCGACATGTCTGTACTCCACAAGATCGATTGAATGAGAATGAGTCGAGCTAAAGAATGTCTTGTCTTGCGTCAGAGCGCAATCGCTGGCGTTACCTAAAAACATCGTGAAGCGACGCATCGGGTAAATGCGTCAGCAATGCGTGCGTGAAGCGGGAAAAGTTGCCGCGCTGCGAGCGCTCTGGCTGCGCTTGCGTATCCCATGTGGTGGCGGAAATCGTCTCGTATGATTAGTTCGTTCGCTTAACGATATAGAGTGTCCAGCATTGCCATACGGACATTGCCTTTTGCACGAAGTCCCACATATGCGGCCTGGCGCACAATCATGCGCGCGTAACTAAGGTTGACCGGGGAGCAGTATCTCGACGCGTCCATCGATCAGATGTTGCGCGAGCAGCACGGCATTCGGTGTGAGCGCTGCGAAGTTGCGCGCGCACAGATGAAGCCGCCGTGCGGACCACGGCTCCGAAAGCGGCACGATCGCGAGACCCGGGCGGCGCAGCGTCGCCGTCGATGCCTCTGACAATATCGCCACACCGATACCCGCTTCGACCAGCATGCCGACATGCCAGATGCTGCGCATCTGGATGCGGTAGTTGAGCTGGCGCCCGAGTCGCGAGGCACGCTCGGCGAGATGCGTTTCGAGCGCGGCATCGGCGAGTCCGACGAACGGGTCGTCGACGATGTCCGCGAACGACACCGACGCGCCCAAGCCTGCACGATGCGACCGGCTGGCGACCACGACGAGCTGATCGCGCGCGATGAGATGCGTCTGCAGCATCGCGAGATCGGCGATATCGGCAACGACGCCGAGTTCAGCGCGCCCTTCCGCGAGTGCCTGCACGATATCCGCGCTCGGCCGCTCTTCGAGATCGATGGAGAGATCCGGATACGTCGACAGAAAGCGTTCGAGGCGCGGCGGCAGGAAGGCGGCCAGCGCCGCCGTGTTGGAGAGCAGGCGAATGCGTCCCTTGAGACCTGTCGCGTAGGTTCGCAACTCGCCGCGCATCTGTTCGACCTGACCCAGGATCGAGCGCGCATGGCGCACGAGCGCGGCGCCCGCCGCGGTCACGCGCACGCCGCGCCGATTGCGTTCGAGCAACGGCGCGCCGAGCGCGGCCTCCATCCCGGCGATGCGCTCGCTCACGGAAGCGAGCGCGAGATGCATCGCTTCGGCGCCTCGCGTCAGGCTGCCGCGCTCAACGACGGTCAGGAAGAGCCGCATGTCGGTGAGATCGAAACGCATTGGGTTTCCTTCGGTTTTGCCGAAGTCTAGCATTGGAAAAGCCAGATTGCCGCATGGGCGTCGCGCCGCTAGGATGCCTCGTATGCACTCTCTTTTTCTTGTCTTCGGCGCGGGATTGTTGGCCGGCGCGATGAACGCGCTGGCGGGCGGCGGCTCGTTCGTCAGCCTGCCCGCGCTAATCGCTGCGGGTGTGCCACCGGTTCAGGCGAACTCTTCGAGCACGGTCGCGCTGTTCCCCGGCGGCGTCGCGAGCGCGTGGGCGTATCGCGACGGACTCGGCCCGGTCGGCTCGGCGACGATGCGCTCGCTGCTCGTCGCCACCTTGATCGGCGGGTTCGCGGGCGCGATTCTCCTGCTGCGGACATCGTCGGCGGCGTTTTCCTTCGTGCTGCCGTGGCTGCTCTTGATCGCAAGCCTCGCGCTCGCATTCGGGCGACGTGTCGGCGACGCGCTGCGGGCGCGCTATCGCATTCGCGGGTCGGCGGTGCTCGCGATTCAGTTCGGGCTCGGCGTGTACGGCGGCTACTTCGGCGGCGCGGTCGGCATCATGATGATCGCGATGTGGGGCCTGCTCGACACGCGCGACATCAAGAGCCTGAACGCGCCGCGCACGCTGCTCGTCAGCGCGGCGAACGCGGTGGCCGTGCTCACGTTCGTGATCGCGAAGGCGGTCCACTGGCCGGAGACGCTCGCGATGCTGGTCGCGGCGGTCATCGGCGGCTATGGCGGCGCGCAGATCGGGCGGCGCGCGTCGCCCGCGATCGTGCGGGCGTGCACGCTCGTGCTGACGTTCTGCATCACGCTCGCGTTCTTCGTCCGAACCTACGCACCGGCCTTGCCGGGCCGATGACGCGTCGGTTCATCAATGAAGGAGAGCAGCCATGATGTCAGCATTGCTCCAGACGATCGGCTCGCTCGCCATTCTGGCGAGCATTGCCGCGCGCCTGAAACTGCGCAGTGACGCTGAACAACGCCGTTGACAAGAAGTCGAGACTTGCTTCATATCGTCGAATGCGTAATGCAGCGACGCATCGGCGATCGTCATGCGCTTCCACGGGGCCCGCACGACGATGTCCGCGATCTGCGCACCCATTCGGAGAACATGGCGCGAAGTCATGTCCGTGCTGGACCGCACGCGCGCGACGGCGGGCCGAGGCAGCGCGGTAATCGATGCTCGGGCCCCGAACGTCTCAAACAAAGTTCCGGCGCGCCGTGCATGGCCGCCGGGAACATCAGGGAGCGAACCATCATGCGATACACCCTCTTCGAGAACCGCAAGGACGAGCTGATCCTGATCGCCCGCATCCTGCTGATGGTCCTCTTCCTGATCTTCGGCTGGAGCAAGCTGACGGCCTACTCGGCCACGGTCGCCTACATGGCGAAGGAGGGCGCGCCGATCCCCGCGCTGTCGGCGGCCATCGCGATCGTGGTGGAATTCTTTGTCGGCATCGCGATCGTGCTCGGGTTCTACACGCGGCCGCTCGCGCTGATCTTCGCGCTGTACACGCTCGGCACGGCGCTCATCGGCCATCCATTCTGGACGATGGCGGACGGCGAGCGCATGGCGAACATGATCAACTTCTACAAGAACGTGAGCATCATGGGCGGCCTGCTGCTGCTGTGCGTCACGGGCGCGGGCCGGTATTCGCTCGACCGGCGGTGAACGTCGCCGCGCGATGCCACGCACAGCGCGCGGAGAACGATCCCGTCGCCGCGCAAATTCTGGCGGTTTTCAGCCGGGTCGCTTCGTCGCTTGCGTCCGGGCGATGCCGTGCGACGCGCCTTCGTCCGCTTCCTCGACGCGGTTCCGGCCGAGCGCCTTCGCGCGATAGAGCGCGGCGTCCGCGAGCGCGACGAGGGCGGCCGGTCCCGCCGGCGTGCGCGCAGTCGAAGACGCGCAGCCGATCGAAATGGTGACGAGCGACGCTTCGTCGAGCGGCCCGCGCAGCTTCATCGCGACGACGGCGCGGCGCATCGACTCGGCGATCGCGCGTCCCGCCGGGCGGTCGCAGCCCGGCAGCACGGCGACGAATTCCTCGCCGCCGTAGCGCGCGACGAAGTCGCCCTGACGCCGCAGCGTGACGGCGAGCTCGCGCGCGACGCGCCGCAGGCAGTCGTCGCCTGCCTGATGGCCGAAGGTGTCGTTGTAGCGCTTGAAGTGATCGACGTCGATCAGGAGCAGCGTGAGCGGCTGACCCGAGGCGGCGGTCATCGCGAGTTCGCGCGGATAGCGTTCGTCGAAACAGGCGCGGTTGAAGAGCGACGTGAGGCCGTCGCGCGCCGCCGACTCCTTGAGCGCCCGGTGCGCTTCGCTCAGGTTGCGGTAGAGGCCGCTCGTCTCGTACACCAGCATGCCGAGCACGGCGCTCGCCGAGCCCATCGACGCGACCCGCGCCGCATACCAGCCGACGCTGTATCGTGCGCCGGCGTTAAGCGTCAGCACGACGTCGACGAGTCCGGCGAGCAGAGCGATCGCGAGCCACAGGTCCATCAGCGTGCGCAGACGCGTCGTGGAAACGTGCAGGCCGAGGGCGGCGAAACACAACGCCTCGACGAGCATCGCGACGGGGTTGCCCGACAACTGCGCGTAAGACGCGCCCGAGATGAGGTTCGGCAGCAAGCCGCCGTCATAGACCGATGCCGCGCACACCACGGCGCTCAGCGCGAGCGCGCCGGCGATGACGAGCGCACCGCGCGCGTGCCGTTCGTCCGGATCTTCGACGGCGGCGTGCAGGCGCGCGCGCACCGCGAGCGCGACGATGACGAGCGCCGGGAAGCCGCCGTGCCAGAAGACCCAGATCCAGATTGCGCTTTGCGGCCCCGCGCCGAAGAGGCCGGCGGGCGTGAAAACACCGGGAAAGACGAAGAGCTGGATCGCGGCGGTCAGGCTGACGAAGGCGTAGGCGCCGGCGAGCGCCGCGAGAAAGAGGCGGCCCGAGATGCGGTACTGCGTCCAGAGGAGAAAGGCGGTGAGACCCTCGGTCAGCGTCACCCAGGTGGCGAAGATCGGCAGGAACGGCACGACGACGGCGGCCTGCGTCCTCGCGTGCGGCCACACGAGGACGGCGGCCAGCAGCACCGCGGCCGCCGTGCAGGCTGCGGACAATCGATGACGCTTCGTCGAAAGAACGTTGAGGAGAGTCGCTTCCATGAAACCGGGCGATTACGCGGCGGGCGTTGTGCGGAACTCGTTCGTGCCGGACGTGAACGACGGAGACGGAATGGAGATTGTACCGGCGCAAGGCACGCACGGTTCGTATCGCGGAAATGGCGCGCCGATTGGCAAACTTTAATCGCGTAAAATCAAATGTATTAAGATCGCAGTCGACGGTCGCCTGCTTTTTCAGCACGCGCAGCCCCGAATCGAGCCAGTTCGCCTTTCTCCGGCAAGCCCGTCGCCCCGACGTCATCGTTATCCGCCCGCGCGAACAGTCGCGGGGGCTTCGACTCAAATTCGAAAACTTCGAACATCGTCCACTCCTTCGAAATCCAATGGCATATACCAGTCCGCAAGTCTCCGAGTTGCTCGCGCAACGCAACGCACTCGAGCAGCAGTTGTCAGAAGCACGCGAAAAAGAAGCACGGCTCGCCCTGATCGAAATCGTTCAGAAAATGCGCGAGTACGGAATCAGCCTGCACGACCTGATCGGCCGGAAGCCGGCGCCCGAGCCCGCGCAGCCGCCGGAAGGCGCGGCGAAATATCGCGACCCGCTCACCGGCGCGACGTGGAGCGGCCGGGGACGCGCGCCGCACTGGATCGCCGGGAAGGACCGCGAGGCGTATCGGATATCCGAGCGTGCCGATGCCGAGGCGACGGCGGGCGCGCAAGCGTCGCTTTTCCCCGACGCCGGCTGAACGCGCCACCGGGCGACTGCCACCGCCTCCCGAGCGATCAGCACATGGAAAAGTGCCGATACTGCGCCAGAATCCGCGACGAATGGGATTGTCACGGCGACGCGTGCCGGAGCGCCATCGCCCGTGCGTTGCGACGCGAGCGCGCGGGTCTGCCGATGGTGCCCGAAAAGATCCGCAACGAAGTCCCGGCGGGCGCGACGACCAACGAGGTCATCACGGTCCTGTCGCGGCAACGTCTGCGCGCGCGGCGTGCGAACGAAGACCGCCGCAAGCTCAAGCAAATGAACGACGAGGACGTCGGGTAAATTTCCAGCACGCGCTCGCCGCCGGGAACCGCCGCCGGCCGGGCCGACGCGGATTTTCGCCGTTTGTTCAGGCAAACCGCGTCTCGAAAACCGGCGGCCCGCCCTCCGCGACCGTGTAAACTGCTGACTTTTTTGACATTGGTGGCACGGTGCAAGCCTCCCAGCGCACGGTTCATGGCGGTCCGGCCCTCATCCGCTTGCTTGCGCGTCTGACGGACGTCGATGTTCCCGATTCCGGACAATCGCTTTCGGACCGGCTGAGCCAGTGGCTCGGCTGGACGGACGCGATCGCGCTGTCGACGGCGTTAAACGGCGATTTGCCCGCCGGCGCGCCCGGCGCGCGGACGGACGGCAGCGCCGAAGAGCACGAATGCGCGCGTTTGCGCGCGTCGCTGGCGAAGTCGATCGCGGGCGACAGCGCCTTCGCGACGAGCCGCCGGCGCGAAGAAGCACCCACGGACTACGCGGTTTTCCGTCAACGCTATCTCTCCCTGCAACAGACGATGGAGACGGGCATCGGCAGCCTGCGCGGCCGTCTGCGCGCGAAGCTGGCAGCCGGGACGCCCGGGATGACGCGGCTCGCGATGGTCGATGCCGTGATGGAGCAGGCGCTGGGCGCGCGTGAGCACAACGTGCTGGCGACCGTGCCGTCATGGCTCGGCAAGCATTTCGAGCGTCTGCGCGAGGCCGGGCAGGCGGCGCTCGCGGACGCCGAGGCCCTCGCAACCGTCGATAACGCGCCCGTCGCGTGGCTCGACGTGTTCCGCAAGGATATGCAGAGCGTTTTGCTCGCCGAACTGGATGTTCGTATACAACCGGTCGAAGGGCTGCTTGCCGCCCTTCGTACCCGCTGACTGAGACGCCATGTCCAGAAATCTGATCAATCTCGTTGTTTTTGTCGTCGGTCTGGTCGCCGTGTGCTGGATCGGTGCCGGTTACGTCGGTTCGAACCTGCTTGCGCTGGCCGTCACGATGCTGGTCGGCGCCTGCTATCTCGCGGGCGCGCTCGAATTGCAGCGCTACCAGCAGGCCACCGCGACCCTCACGCGCGCGGTCGCGAGCCTGAGCGCGCCGCCGCCGAGGCTCGGCGTCTGGCTCGACACCTTGCATCCCGGCTTGCGCAATGCGGTCCGTCTGCGTATCGAGGGCGAGCGCGTGGCGTTGCCCGGCCCGTCGCTGACGCCGTATCTGGTCGGTCTGCTCGTGCTGCTCGGCATGCTCGGCACGCTGCTCGGCATGGTGGCGACGCTCCGGGGCACCGGGCTCGCGCTGCAAAGCGCCACCGATCTCCAGGCGATCCGCGAATCGCTCGCTGCGCCGGTCAAGGGACTCGGCTTCGCATTCGGCACTTCGATCGCGGGCGTTGCGACATCCGCGATGCTCGGGCTGCTTTCGGCGTTGTGCCGCCGCGAGCGGATCGAGGCGGCGCATCTGCTCGACGCGAAAATCGCGACGACCTTGCGCGTCTACTCGCAAAGCCATCAGCGCGAGGAAAGTTTCAGGCTCCTGCAGCGGCAGGCCGATCTGATGCCGACGCTCGTCGACCGGCTGCAAACGATGATGGGCGCCATCGAGCAGCAAAGCCTCGCGTTGAACGAACGTCAGCTCGCGAGCCAGGAGGCCTTCCACGGCAGGACCGAAACGGTGTACGGACGACTCGCTTCGTCGGTGGAGCAGTCGTTGAGGCGGAGCGTCGCGGACAGCGCGCGAGCGGCCGGTGCCGCGCTGCAACCGGTGATGGAAGCCACGATGGCCGGTCTCGCGCGCGAGACGGCCTCGCTGCACGCGAGCGTCTCCGAGGCCGTGCAGAAGCATCTCGATGGCATGTCCACCGGCTTCGAGTCGGCGACCGCGACCGTCGCGGATCTCTGGAAAGAAGCGCTGGCGGGGCATCGGCAATCCAGCGAGACGCTCGCCGGCGATTTGCGTGCTTCGCTGGATCGATACACGCAGACGTTCGAACAACGCTCCGCAGCGCTCCTCAACGGCGTCTCGACGCGCCTGGAAGCGTCGACGCAAAGCGTGTCGGACGCGTGGAATCAGGCGGTGTCGCGGCAGGAACGCGCCAGCGAGAAGCTCGCGGGCGAGAACCAGCAGGCCTTGGCGGCCGCCGCCGCGACCTTCGAGCGACATTCGGCGTCGCTGCTGCACGGCGTGGGGCAGTCGCATGCGGCGTTGCAGGGCGAACTCGCCTCGCGCGACGAGGCGCGCCTCGCCGTCTGGGCCGGGACGCTCGGCGCGATGGCCGCGAAACTGAGCGACGATTGGCAGCAGGCAAGCGGCGAAACCGCGAACCGCCAGCAGCAGATCTGCGACGCGCTCGCGCAAACCGCGCGCGACATCTCGACCCAGACGCGCGCGCACGCGGACGAAACGATCGCGGAAATCGACCGGCTGGTGCAGGCGGCGGCGCAGGCGCCCAAGGCCGCGGCGGACCTTCAGGCGCAACTCGCGGCGCGGGATCAGGAGCGGCTGACGGCGTGGACCGAGGCGCTCGCCGCAATGGCCGCGAAGCTGAGTCAAGAGTTCCAGCAGACCAGCGCGTCCGCGGCGAGCCGGCAACAGGAAATCTGCGACGCGCTCGCGCAAACCGCGCGCGACGTATCCGACGAGACGCGCTCGCACGCCAGCGACACGATCGCCGAGATCGGGCGGCTCGTGCAGGCGGCGTCGGAAGCGCCGAAGGCGGCGGCGGAAGTCGTCGCGGAACTGCGCCAGAAGCTCTCCGACAGCATGGTCCGCGACACCGCCATGCTGGAAGAACGCAGCCGCCTGCTGGCGACGCTGGAAACGCTCCTCGACGCCGTGAACCACGCCTCGACCGAGCAACGCTCGGCCGTCGATGCGCTGGTTTCGACGTCGGCGGATCTGCTGGATCGCGTCGGCACGCGCTTCGCCGACAAGATCGAAGCCGAGACGGACAGGATGGCCGCGGTGGCCGCGCAGGTCACCGGCAGCGCGGTCGAAGTGGCGAGCCTCGGCGAGGCGTTCGGCGCGGCGGTGCAGGCGTTCGGCGAATCGAACGACAAGCTCGTGACGCACCTCGAGCGCATCGAAGGCGCGCTCGACAAGTCGCTCGCCCGCAGTGACGAACAGCTTGCCTATTACGTGGCGCAGGCGCGGGAGGTCATCGACCTGAGCATGCTGTCGCAGAAACAGATCGTCGAAGATTTGCAGCAGCTTGCCGGCCGGCGGGCGTCGGCGGGAGCCAAGGCAGCATGAACGAGGAGATCGACGGCGGCGTCGCGCCCACGACACCGATCTGGGCCGCTTTCGGCGACCTGATGTCGGTGCTGATCGGCGCTTTCGTGCTGATTCTGGTCGGTGTGATCGGCGTGCAACTGGAGCTTTCGACCCGGCTGGAGCATGAGGTCAAGCAGCGCCAGATGGAAACCCAGCGCCGCAAGACGCTGGAACAGGCGCTCGCCGGGCCGCTGGCGGCGGGGCGCGTGACGCTCGTCAACGGGCGCATCGGCATCAGCGGCAGCGTGCTGTTCGCGCTGAATTCCGATCAGTTGCGGCCCGAGGGCAGGGAAATCCTGAAAAGTCTCGCCGGGCCGCTCTCCGTCTATCTGCGGTCGCACGACGAGATTCTGATGGTCAGCGGCTTCACCGACGACCGGCAGGTCCGCGACGGCAACAAGCGTTTCGCCGACAACTGGGAGCTGTCCGCCGAACGCGCGCTGACGGTGACGCGGGCGCTGATCGCGGAGGGCATGCCGTCGTCGTCGGTCTTCGCGGCGGCGTTCGGTTCCGAGCAGCCGGTCAGTTCGAACGCCGACGACGGCGGACGCGCGAAGAACCGCCGCGTCGAAATCGCGCCGATCCCGCGCCCGTCGAATGCAGCGGTGAAAGCCCGTGACTAACGCCGAAACCCGCGCCCGGACGATGCTCGACGCGTGGCGCGAGCGCGGCGCCGATGGGCTGGATTCCGTGCGCTTTCGATTCATCGAGGCGCTGGAGCGGCGGGCGGCCGCGCAGAACGGCGAGGCGCGGCGCGTGCTCGACGAGCGGCTCGCCGGGCTGCTGGAAGCGTACGCGGCGGAGGTGGAAAAAGCAGACGCAAACGCCAATGCAAACGCTGGCGCGAAACCGTCACGCGGACCGCTCGGCGACTTGCTGGATCACATCGAAAACGAGGCGCCGGCCGGCGGCCGGGCCTCGTATCCGGAACTGGAACTGCTCGAATACTTCCGGCAAACCTGGTCGAGTGTCAGCGCCGACAAACAAGTGCGGCAATCGCTGGAGCAGGTGCCCGGCAATGCGGGACCGCTCAACTCCAGCAGCCTCGTGCACCGGTCGCTCTCGCTGATGCGCGAGCTTTCGCCGGGCTATCTCCAGCATTTCCTCTCTTACGTCGACGCGCTGTCGTGGATGGAGCAGTTGAACGGCGCGGGCGCCCCGGCGACGAAAGACGCGCCGCGCGCCGCGAACGCCCGCAAGAACGCCCGGGCAAGACCGCGCTGAACGCGGTCGCGCAACCGCTCAGCCGGCGAACGGCGAGTTCTTCCTGAGCGCCGTCGCCATCGCCTGGAGGGCGACGAGATAACCGTCGACGCCCAGTCCGCAGATCACCGCCATCGCCGCCTTCGACACCAGCGAGTGCCGGTACGTCTCGTCGCGCTTGTGGATATTGGTGATGTGCAGTTCGATCAGCGGTTTCTGCACGAGCTTGACGGCATCGAGCACCGGCACCGACGCGAACGAAAATCCCGCCGGATTGATGATCACGCCGGCGTCGCGTTCGAACGCTTCCTGAAGCCAGTCGACCATCGTCGCTTCGCTGTTGGTCTGCCGGAATTCGCACGCGAGTTCCAGCCGCCCCGCGAGCGCCTCGACTTCCTGCTGCACGCGCGCGAGCGTCGTGGTGCCGTACAGATGCGGTTCGCGCTTGCCCAGCATGTTCAGGTTCGAGCCGTTCAGGACATAGACGAGTTCATTCATTGCAATACTCACTTTAAATAATCGGTGCGGGCTCAGTGGCTGTTGCTCATGCTCGCCGGCGCGTAGTCGTCGTCGCCGACGATCTGCGCCGCCGAATCCGTGCGGTTCATGTCGATGCCGAGCGTTTCGGGCGCGGTCAGGATCGCGATCAGCGAGATCACGTTGAACGCGACGCACACGGCGACGACGCCCCACGGCGATCCGTTGCACAGCGCGAAGAGCCACACGGCGAGCACCGGCATCGGGCCGCCCGCGACGAGATTCGCGCCGGTGTAGGCGAGCGCCGAGCCGGAGTAGCGCACGTTGGTGGGAAAGGCTTCCGCGAACGCAACCGGTTGAATGCCGCTCTGGAACTGCGTGAAGCCGAGGAAGAAGCCCATTGCGGCGAGCATCGGCAGGAAGCTCTTCGTATCGAGAATCTGGAAGTAGAAGAAGAGCATGACGAGCGTCGCGGTCGAACCGATCGCGAGCGCCTTGCGGCGGCCGATCCTGTCGCTCAGCATGCCGCCCGCCAGCGCGCCGACGATCGCGCAAACATTCGCGCCCATCAGCAGCAGGAAGCCGGTCTGCTTCGGCACGGCGAGCGTCTTCGTGATGTAGCTGAGCGAAAACACCACGATCAGGTAGAAGATCGCGGCCGGTCCGCAGAAGAACAGCATCCAGCGCAGCACGGTGCGCCAGTGCAGGCGCAGCGCGTCGCGCAGCGGGCTCGCGACCTGCACGACCTGCGTCTTGCGAAGCTCGACGAACGCGGGCGTCTCGCTGACCTTCAGCCGGATATACACGCCGACCACGATCAGCACGAAGCTCAACACGAAAGGAATGCGCCAGCCGTAGGCATCGAACGCGTCGGCCGACATCAGCGACGACAGCAACAGCAGCGCGCCGTTCGCCATGATCTGGCTGAGCGGCGAGCACAGTCCGAGCAGGCCCGAATACTTGCCGCGCCGGTCGGGGCTCGCGTGTTCGATTGCCATCAACTGCGCGCCCGTCGATTCGCCGCCGAGCGCGAAGCCCTGAAGGATGCGCAGGATCACGAGCAGCACTGGCGCCCACAAGCCGATGCTCGCGTAGGTCGGAAGAATGCCCATCAGCATCGACGAAAGTCCCATCACCGAGACCGTGCCGAGCATCAGGTTGCGTCGGCCGAGCTTGTCGCCGAGGTGCCCGCAGATGATCGCGCCGAGTGGCCGCGCCGCCAGTCCGACGCCGAACGTCGCGAGCGATGCCAGAAGCGCGGTCGTCGGGTCCATCGCGGGGAAGAAAAGCTTTGGCAAAACCGTGGCGGCCAGTGCGCCGTAAAGCGTGAAATCGAACCATTCGAGCGCCGTGCCGACCGCCGCGGCGGTGACGGCGCGCGTACGCATCGCGGCGTGGGCGTCTGCTGTGTCGTGAACCATGTTGTCTCCTCTCTTTAGCCATGTCGTCGGTGCGCATGTGTTTTTCGCACCGTGCGGCAAGACTATCACCGGTGCCTGGGATGGCGTTCCAGGGTGGAATTTCATCTCATAATGTGCAAGGATTGGCGGATAAAACCACGGAGACAGACATGCCCGGCGTTACCGAGCGCACGCTCGCCGTTCTCGAATATCTCGCGACGCAGATGGAAGGCACGCCGCTCGCGCTCATTTCCGCTGAACTCGATATTCCGCGCAGCGCGTGTCACCGGCTGCTCGTCGATCTCAAGCAGTGCGGCTACGTCCGGCAGTTGCGCGAGCATGGCGACTACGTGCTCACGACCAAGCTCGTCGGCCTGGGACTCGGCTTTCTGGCGACGTCCGGCATCGTCGATATTGCGCAGACGATGCTCGACCGGCTCGCGGAAAAATCGGGCGAACTGGTGCGGCTCGCGATCGTCGATGGCGACCGCATCACGTGGGTCGCGAAGGCGCAGGGTGCGCTGAAAGGACTGCGCTACGACCCCGACATGGGCATGGACACGATCCTTTCGTGCAGCGCGACGGGTCACGCGTGGATGATGACGATGTCCGACGAACGCGCGCTCGAACTCGTGTCGCGACAGGGTTTCGGGCAGCCGAAGCAATACGGGCCGAAGGCGCCGACGACGGTGCAGGGCTTGCTCGAATTCATTCACGCGGCGAGAAAGCGCGGCTATGCGACCATCGACCAGGTTTTTGCGCCGGGGATGACCGCGATGGCGGCGCCCGTGCAGCGGCGAGGCTATCCGGCGATCGGCGTGATCAGCATCGCGGGGCCGCTCGTGCGGCTCGACGAAAAGCGCATGGAAAACCTTGGACCGACGCTGCTCGCGGCGGCATCGGAGCTAGCGGCGGCGAGCCTTGCGTCGCCGCTATTCAACGGAAGTCGCTAGTTCCGCGCGCAGGAAATCGACGAGCGCCTTCTGCAGCGCGTTGAGCACGCCGCCTGAGGTCACGAGCGCGAGTTCCGTCGGCGGAAGAGGCGGCAATCCGGTGCACACGCGATGCTCGGGCAGCACCGCGGTGGTGGGCAGTACGGAAATCCCCAGTCCCGACGACACCGCCGCCTGAATCCCGGTGAGACTCTGGCTCCCGAACGCAATGCGCCAGCGCCGCCCGGCCTTGTCGAGGCTGCGGATCGCGCGTTGCCTGTACACGCAGCCCTGCGGAAACAGCGCCAGCGGGATGGGGTCGTCCGCCGGTTCGTCGGGCGGTTCCGCACGGTCGCCTCCCACCCAGACAAGCGATTCCGGCCAGGACGCGAGGCATTCGCCGCTGCCCGGCTCGCGTTTGACCAGCGCGATCTCGATTTCGCCGCCAGCAAGTTTGCGTTGCAGATCGACGCTCATTCCCGCGACCGTCTCCAGCCGCACGCCGGGTTTCGCCCTGACGAAGCCCGACAGCATCGCCGACATGCGCCGCGCGTCGAAATCCTCCGGCACGCCGATGCGCACTGGCGTCAGTTTGACCTCGCTCGCGAGCGCGTCCTGCGCTTCCTGTGACAGCGCCAGCAGCCGCCGCGCGTAATGCGCGAGCATCTCGCCGTGCTCGGTCGCCGTGACCTGGTTGCCGGTGCGGTCGCGCAGAAGCAGCGTGCGCCCGACGGACGCCTCAAGCTTGCGCACCTGTTGGCTGACCGTTGACTGCGTGCGGTGCACGCGCTCGCCCGCGCGCGTAAAGCTGCCTTCGTCGACGACGCAGATCAGCGTGTTCAGGAGTTCGAGATCCAGCATGGTCGGCTCGCTTCGATATTTGCGTTTCAACTGATGCCGAGAGTTTAATTTAATTTTCAAATGCTGGCTGATTTCCGTACGCTTCAGGCCTACGACACCTCAACGGAGTACGCCATGTCCTTGAACAACACGAGCCGTCCGCTGTGGCTCACCTTCGATTGCTACGGAACGCTGATCCAGTGGGACGAAGGTTTGCAGTCGGCGGTGCGCGACATTCTGCGCACCAAGCCCGGCCACGATGTCGATCCGGCGAGGCTCATCGAGGTCTATGACCGTCACGAGCACGCGTTGGAACAGACGCCGCCTCATCGCTCGTTTCGCGAAGTGGCTGGCGACGGCCTGCGTCTCGCGCTGGAGGAACTCGGCCTGCCGGGCAGCGAAGACGACGCGGGCGTGCTCACGCGCCGCATTTCCGCGATGCCGCCGTTTCCCGAAGTGGTCGACACGTTGCGCCGGCTGAAGGAAGACGGCTATCGTCTGTGCATCGTGTCGAATACCGACGACGACATCATCGCGGGCAACGTCGCGCAGCTCGGCGGCTTCATCGACCGCGTGATTACCGCGCAGCAGGCGGGGGCGTACAAGCCGGCGCGAAAATTGTTCGATTACGCTCACGAACAACTCGGCGTGACGAAGGACGACGTCGTGCACATCTGCGCGAGTCCGCATCTGGATCACGCGGCGGCGCGCGATATCGGCTTTCGCTGCGTCTGGATCGATCGCGGCACGGGCCGCACGCTGCTCCCCGACTACACGCCCGACGCGACGCTCGCCACACTCAACCCGGTGCCGGCGCTTTTCGCATCGCTCGGCTGGTAACTTTCAGGAACCACGATCATGGCGCATACGTTTTTGTCCGGCCGTTCGACTGCGTCGCCGCGCGGCGTGAGCCTCGATTCCGACGCCGTGAGCGAGGCGCGTGCCGAACTGGCGGCGTGCTTTCAGCTTGCGGCGCAGAAGGGCTTCGAGGAAGGCGTCTGCAATCACTTCTCGGCGGTCGTTCCGGGGCACGACGATCTGTTCTTCGTCAATCCGTACGGTTACGCGTTCTCCGAGATCACCGCGTCGCGGCTCTTGATCTGCGATTTCGACGGGCACGTGATCGAAGGCGAGGGCCAGCCCGAAGCGACGGCTTTCTATATCCACGCGCGGCTGCATCGCCTGATGCCGCGCGTGAAGGCCGCGTTTCACACGCACATGCCGAACGCGACGGCGCTCTGTCTGCTGGAAGGGCCGCCGCTCTTGTGGCTCGGGCAGACGGCGTTGAAGTTCTATGGACGCACCGCCGTCGATGAGAACTACAACGGCTTGGCGCTGGATGCATCGGAAGGCGACCGGATCGCGCAGGCAATGGGCGATGCCGACATCCTGTTCCTGAAGAACCACGGCGTGATGGTCGCGGGCGCGAGCATCGCGGAGGCGTGGGACGATCTTTACTACCTGGAGCGGGCGGCGGAAGTCCAGTTGAAGGCGATGAGCAGGAACCGGCCGCTCAAGCCGGTGCCGCACGACATCGCGCAGCGTGCCTACGAGCAAATGCGTCTCGGCGACAAGGAGAGCGCCCGCGCGCACCTCGACAGCGCGATGCGGGAACTGCACAGGCAAGGCGTGCCGTTCGACGTTTGAGCGGCCGCTTCACGCGCCGCGTTCCACGCACCGAAATCCCGCGTACACGTACTGATAGTGCGCCTGAAACCAGTTGCGAAAGCTCGGCCGCAGCATGCACGCGGCCGTGCGCGGCGATCCGCCTTTCAGCACGAAGTGCTTGTCGTCGTAGAAATTCGCGGAATAGCCGAGATAGAACGGAAACGGCTCGAAGCCCGGCAGCGGTCCGAACGTCGTCGACGTCCATTCCCAGCCGTTGCCGTATTGCCCCTGCACGCCGAACGCGCTGCGATTGCCGGGATGCGCGCGCACCGACGAGGGCTCCCAGCGACGGAAGTCGAAATTTCCGTCCGCCGCGAGCGGCGCGCCCTCGGCGGCGCGTTGCCATTGCGCTTCGCTCGGCAGCGCCTTGCCTGCCCAGCGCGCGTACGCGCTTGCTTCCGCGTGGCTCACGTACACCGGCCAGTCGAGCGGCAGCGCGACTTCGTCGAACATCGTGCGCAGCGTCCAGGCGCCGCGCGCTTCGTCGCGCACCCAGAACGCCGGATGCGCGATGCCTTCGCTTTCCTTCCACGCCCAGTCGGCGTCGTTCCAGTACGCGCGATTCGCATAACCGCCCGCATCGACGAACGCAAGGTATTCGCCGTTCGTCACCATGTAGCGGTCGATCGCGAACGCGGGCACTTCGATGCGCTGTTGACCGAACTCGTTGTCCCAGCCGAACGCGCCCGACGCGCGATCGAGACCGAGCGTCACGGTTCCGGCGGGCACGCGCACCATGTCCGGCTCGGCTGCGGCCGGCGGCACGGCTTCCTCGGTCGGCGACGGCCCGGTCTTATGATCGAGCGGCAACTGATGCAGCATGTAGGCGAGCGTCTCGGCGTGCATCAGCCGATGTTCGATCGCGACTTCGAGCAGCGTCGCCGGATCGGCTTCCGCGCTCGACGCCGCGGTTTTCGCCAGTTCCGCAGGATCGAGCCGCGAATCGATTTCGTCGCGGATGCGCTTCGTGTACGCGCGCACCTCATCGAGCGACGGCCACTCGTGCGGCTGATCGGTCGGCAGGCCGCCGTCGACCGGATCGATCCCGAACGCGAACAGCCGGTCGTACTCGAGATTCGCGCTCGGCAGGTCGAACAGGCGCTGGTCGAAGAGGTTGTGGTCGAACGCTTCGAGATGCCCGATGTAGAACACGATCCGATGCCGCTCGGCAATCGGACGCTCATAGAGATACTCGGGCTTGACGGTATCGAAGAGGGAATCGGTGATGCGGCGCGCGTCGGCGAGGCGGGCCAGCAGCGGATGGCGCGGGGCGGGGTCGCGATTCATGTCGCCTTGTCTCCGTGGCGGGACGATCGAAAGATTGTCGAGTAGCAGACGCTGTGCCACCGATAATCCGAGTATCCCGCCATGATCCCACGCTCCGGCGAATTCGTCAGAACGCGCCGCCACCGTGCGGCGCGAGCGGCGTTCAGACTGCGCGCAGCCCGTCGAAGTCGCGGATGCGGATGAACTTGCCGTGGGCGTCGATCAGGCCGCGCTGCTGGAAGCGCGAGAGCGTGCGGCTCACGGTTTCGAGCGTGATGCCGAGATAGCTGCCGATGTCGTCGCGCGTCATGCGCAGCGTGAATTCCGCCGCCGCGTAGCCGCGCCGCGTGAAGCGCGCGGACAAATCGAGCAACAGGCGCGCGACGCGCTCGTCGGCGCGCAGCGTGCCGAGCGTCGTCAACTGATTGGTTTCGCGGATGATTTCGCGGCTCATCATCTGATGCAGGCGCCGCTGGATCGAACTGGTTTCGCGGCACACACGCTCGAAACGCGCATACGGCACGATGCACACGGAACTGTCTTCGAGCGCGATCGCCGTGGACATGTGCCGGTTTTCGCCGATGCCGTCGAGCCCGAGCGCATCGCCGCCGAGATAGAGGCCCGTGACCTGTTCGCGTCCGCCGTCACGCGACACGACCGACTTGATCGAGCCCGAGCGGATCGCATAGAGCGAGTCGAACGGATCGCCGGTGCGAAAGAGCGCCTCGCCGCGCCGCACGGCGCGCGTCGCGGAGATGACGTCTTCGACCTTCTCCGTTTCCTCGGGCGTCAGGCCTTCGGGCATGCACAAATGACGCATCGCGCAGTTCGAGCAATGGGCAGCGTGGCGACGGGGATGGATGGCGGTTTGCATGGCGCGCTCGGTTTGACAAATGACAAACGATTGTCCCATCGAACGCGCGCGAGCCAGTGTGACGCAATGTCACATCTACCGACTGGATCAGTCTTCGGTCATTTTTCCCTCGCGGGCCGCCGAAGGAATTAACAGCACGGGCAAGGTCGCCTGCCTGAGACAGCGTTCCGCGACGCTGCCCAGAATCAGCCGTTGAAAACCTTTCCGGCCGTGCGTGCCCATCACGAGCAGGTCGGCGTTGAACGCGCGGGCGGCGTCGAGCACGAGCGACGAGACGTCGTCGAGCGAAGACGCCTCGGCGGTCGCCACCTCGCCCTCGACGCCGCGCGCCTTCATCGCGTCGAGCGCGTCGCGCCCGAGCGTCGTGCCTTCCTCGACGAGCTTCGTGCGCAGCGACGACGGATCGTAGCCCGGTACGTCGAAGTAGAGCGGCGTGCTTTCCACCACGTAGAACGGCTGAAGGACGGCGCGGTGCGTCGCGGCGAGTTCGAGCGCGGCTTCGAACGCACGGCGGGACGTCTGGCTTCCGTCGATCGCGACGACGATTCGTTGGAACATGCGAACCTCCTTTTTCGGCGTGGAAATAAGGACAAGGTGAATCAATCTGACCGGTGCCGTATTGACGAGTGCCATGTTTCGGAGATTTTGGCGCGGACCGGCGCGCGGAAAAGTTGCCTTACAATTCAGGCTGAGTCATTTGCGGCGAGCGCTTAAACGCGCGGTCCGCAAGCGGCGCCCACAGCCTCCCTCCCGACCGTGACCCAGCCCAATCCCGCCCTGCCGTTCCGGAACGCCCTTTTCGCGATGCTCGGCATCGGTTTGGTCAACATGCTGGTCGCGCTCGATCAGACGGTCGTCAGCACGGCGCTGCCCTCGATCGTCGCCGAACTGCACGGATTCGAGTACTACGCGTGGATCGCGAGCGCGTATCTGCTGGCGTCGGTGGTCACGGTGCCGGTGTTCGGGCGGCTTGGCGACTACTTCGGCCGCAAGCGCTTCGTGATCGCGGCCGTGATCACGTTCACGGTGGCGTCGGTGCTGTGCGGCGTCGCGAACGACATGCTCTTTCTCGTGATCGCGCGCGGCCTGCAGGGCGTCGGCGGCGGGATGATGGTCGGCACCGCGTTCGCGTCGATTCCCGATCTCTTTCCCGATCCGCGCGCCCGCGTGCGCTGGCAGGTCGTGATGGCGGCGGCCTACGGCATCGGCACAGCGGCGGGGCCGTCGCTCGGCGGCTGGATGAGCCAGCACTGGGGCTGGCGTTCGACGTTTCTCGTCAACCTGCCGGTCGGCGTCGCGGCGCTGTATTTCATCTGGGCGCATCTGCCGACTTTCCAGCGGCCGCGTCAGGGTGAGGTGCGCATCGACTGGCTCGGCGCCGCGCTCGTCGCTGTGACGCTCGGCTGTCTGCAGGCGCTGATCGAAGCGGTGCCGAAGGACGGCCTGACGACGGGCAATCTCGCGCTTGGCGCGTGCGTGATCGCGGGCGCAGCGGCGCTCTTCGTCTGCGAAAAGCGCGCAACGCATCCGATCATCCCGCTCGACATCTTCCGCGACTCGCAGCTCGTGACGCTCTTCACGCTGTCGTTCCTCGCTGGTTTCGTGATGTTCTCGCTGATCTTCTTCGCGCCGCTCTTGCTGCAAGGCGGTTTCGGCCTGACGCCGCAGGAGGCCGGCCTGCTCGCGACGCCGATCGCCGCCTGCATCGCGCTCGGCAGCGTGATCAACACGCGCATCGTGATCCATCTGCCGAAACCGACGCTGATCCTGTCGATCGGTTTCACGCTGCTCTTCGCGGCCTCGGTCGCGCTGTCGTTCGCGCGCGCCTCGACGCCGCACGTCTGGATCGAGATTCCGATGGCGGGCATCGGCATCGGGCTCGGTTTCATCCTGAACAATCTGAACGTGTTCGGGCAGGAGATCGCGGGCCGCGAGCGCTTTGGGATCACGACCGCGCTGCTGCAATCGACGCGCATGGTCGGCGGCATGCTGGGAACGAGCATCGTCGCGACGATCGTGGCGCATCATTACGCGAACGTCGTCGCGCGCACGATCCGCGTGATCGGCGAGCCGGCGGCCTCGACCTGGCTGCCGCGCGTGGCCGACCCGCGCATCCTGATCGACGACGGCCTGCGGCAACGCCTTATCGCCGATTTGCGTCCGACCGGGCTCGACGCGCAGGCGATCGTCGATGCCGCGCGCGACGCGCTCGTGCAGTCGATCCACATCGGCGTGATGCTGACGGCGGTCGCCGCGCTCGCCGCCGCGCTGATCGTGCGGCGGATCGCTCATATCACTTTCCGCCGGGCGGGAACCGTGCCGGCCGCGGCGGCCGCGCCCGCATCGACGGAATGAAGTTGCTCGTCGACTGCGCTTAGTTGTTTGACAAGTCATTAAAGAGCATGCTCCGGCCGATGCCCTTGTCGGACACCGCGCATCGACCTTGCTTGCGTTCGCGGGATCGGCTCGCCGGACCAGCCGATCGCGCCGCGGCATGAAAGCGAGCGGAACGCTTCGGCGCCGCGCGAGTCACTCGAAGGGACGGCGGCCTCGAAACATCCGGCCGCGCAATGCCGAGGCGGCGGGCAAACGGTCCAGCCATCCACTCATAGAAGCTCGCGGGCGCTTTAGCGTCACGCCGGCGCCTTGAAGGAGCAAGAGATGAAGATCACCGGAGAAATGCTGATCGGCGCGAGCGCGCTGCGAGGCTCCGACGCCACGCTCCGGGCGTTCGACCCGGCCCGCAACACCGAACTCGAGCCCGCGTTCGGCGGCGGCGGCGCGGCGGAAGTCGCGCGCGCCTGCGAACTGGCGGAGGAAGCGTTCGATCCGTTTCGCCGCGCGTCGCTCGAAACCCGCGCGGAGTTTCTCGAAGCCATCGCGGACAACCTCCTCGCGCTCGGCGACGCGCTGATCGAGCGCGCGAGCGCCGAGTCCGCGCTGCCGAAGGCGCGCATCGAAGGCGAGCGCGCCCGCACGATCGGCCAGTTGAAGCTGTTTGCGTCGCTCGTGCGCGAGGGGCGCTGGATCGGCGCGACGCTCGATTCCGCGCAACCGGATCGCAAGCCGCTGCCGCGTCCCGATCTGCGTCTGCAGAAGATTCCGGTCGGGCCGGTCGCCGTGTTCGGCGCGAGCAACTTTCCGCTCGCGTTTTCGGTGGCGGGGGGCGACACGGCGTCGGCGTTCGCGGCGGGCTGTCCCGTCGTCGTGAAGGCGCATCCGGCGCATCTCGGCACTTCCGAACTCGTCGGGCGCGCGATCCAGAAAGCGGTCGCCGACAGCGGCCTGCACGAAGGCGTGTTCTCGCTCGTCGTCGGCGCGGGCAACGCGATCGGCGAGGCGCTCGTCGCGCATCCGGCGATCCGCGCGGTCGGTTTCACCGGCTCGCGGCGCGGCGGCCTGGCGCTCGTCGACATCGCCGCGAAACGCGCCGAGCCGATTCCCGTGTTCGCCGAAATGAGCAGCGTCAATCCGCTCTTCGCGCTGCCGGGCGCGCTCGCCGCGCGCGCGGACACGCTCGCCACCGGTTTCGTCGATTCCGTGACGCTCGGCGTCGGCCAGTTCTGCACGAATCCGGGTCTCGTGATCGCGCTGGAAGGGCCGCATTTGCAAGAATTCATCGACGCCGCGTCGGCCGCGCTGGAGAAAAAGGGCGCGCAGACGATGCTCACGGCGGGCATCGCCGCCGCCTACGCGGACGGCGTGAAAGCGCGCGACAAGACGGGCGTCGAGCGCGTGGCGACGGGCGCCAAGACCGACGCGTCGTGCGGCGCGCTGCCCGCGCTCTATCAGGCGAGCGCCGAGCAGTTTCTCGCGACGCCGCCGCTCGAAGACGAGATTTTCGGGCCGACTTCGCTGATCGTCGTGTGTGCGGACGAGGACGAGATGCTCGCGGTCGCACGCCATCTCGAAGGCCAGTTGACGGCGACGCTGCATCTCGAAAGCGACGACTTCGAGTTCGCGAAGCGCCTTTTGCCGATCCTCGAACGCAAGGTAGGGCGGATTCTCGCGAATGGCTTTCCGACGGGCGTCGAGGTGTCGTACGCGATGGTCCACGGCGGGCCGTTTCCCGCGACCTCCGACAGCCGCTCGACCTCGGTCGGCGCGCTGGCGATCGAGCGGTTCCTGCGGCCGGTCTGCTATCAGGACCTGCCGGCGGCCTTGCTGCCGCAAGCGCTTTCCGACGACAATCCGCTCAACCTGTGGCGCCTGCGGGACGGCGAACTCGGGCCGAACTGAAGTTCATAACAGCAAAGAGCGGGCGCACGGCGCCCGCTTTTCATTTGAGGAGACGACATGATGATGGGCCAGGAACGCCGCTATCCCGATCCCGCCGTGCGCGTGCTCGATCCGCGCTTCAAGGCGCTCACGATCGCGTCGGCGTCGGTGGAATGCCTGTATCAGGGCGCACGCTGGTCGGAAGGGCCGGTCTGGTTCGGCGATGGGCGCTATCTTTTGTGGAGCGACATCCCGAACAACCGCATCCTGCGCTGGGACGAAGCGACGGGCGAAACCGGCACGTTCCGGCAGCCGTCGAACAACGCGAACGGCCACACGCGCGACCGCGAAGGCCGGCTCGTTTCCTGCGAGCATCTGACGCGGCGCGTCACGCGCACCGAATACGACGGGTCGATCACCGTGCTCGCCGACCGCTTCGACGGCAAGCCGCTCAATTCGCCGAACGACGTGGTCGTGAAATCCGACGGCTCGATCTGGTTCAGCGATCCGACCTTTGGCATCGACGGCTTTTACGAGGGCGAACAGGCGGAGCCGCAACTGAGGCCGGGCGTGTATCGCGTCGATGGGCAGAATGGCGAGGTGAGCCTGATGATTGACGACTTCGTCGGGCCGAACGGCCTCGCGTTTTCGCCGGACGAGTCGGTGCTGTACGTGGTCGAGTCCCGTTCGGTGCCGCGCAAGATCTACGCGTTCGATGTCGTCGACGGCGGACGGCGGCTCGCGAACCGGCGCGAGGCGATCGATGCCGGGCCGGGCACGCCGGACGGCTTTCGTGTCGATGTGCACGGCAATCTCTGGTGCGGCTGGGGCATGGGCACCGAGGAACTCGACGGCGTGCGGGTCTTCACGCCGCAAGGCGAGCCGATCGGACATATCGCGCTGCCCGAGCGGTGCGCGAACGTGTGCTTCGGCGGGCGGCATCGGAATCGGTTGTTCATGGCCGCGAGCCACGGACTCTACGCGCTCTATGTCAATACGCAGGGCGTTCGGGGCGGGTAAGACGCTTCACGCTTCCAGCGCCAGCAGCGCAAACGTCGCGAGCCAATGCTCGCCCATGTAGTCCCCCGCGACGTGCGCGATGCCCGACGCCAGATGCTCGTCGGCGGCGGCGTCGAGCAGCGCGATGCGCGCGTCGCCCGCCGGCAGCGCCCGCGCAATCGACCGCTGGCACCACGCGCGGCTCAGGTTCAGCCCGTCGAGATGCGCGAGCTTGCCGTCGCTGCGATCGGTGACGGTCGCCGGCACGAAGAGCGTCGCGGGCTCGCGCGCGGCGAGCTTCGGCAGGAACCGGTCGAACCAGCCGACGAATTCGTCCGCCGGCAGCACGCGCCGCATCAGTTCCGCCTCCATCAGCGCGGGCGACAGGAATTCGTCGCCGGCCGGCTCCCACGCCTGGCATGCCTCATCGTGCAGATACCAGCGCTTCGCCGTATCGACGAGCAGCGTCTCGAATGCGGTATCGCGCATCTGCCGCGCATAGCCGATCGCCAGCGACAGCGCAAACGCCATGTTGAAATGCGTCCCGACCCGCAGCGGATAGGTCGATTTCGGCAGGAATTCGGTGAAGCGCGCGACGAACGCGTCGGCGAGCGGCTGCATCGTCGATGCCCAGCGCTTGCCCTCCGCCGACGACATCGACTGCAACTGGCCGGCAAGCGCGAGCAGCCACGCCCAGCCGTAGGGCCGCTCGAAGCCGCGCGCGGCCGGGCGCTCCAGATACGCGACTTCCCGCGCGACGTTGGCCTCGGTGAAGTGTTCGTCGATGACCGCGCGGATCGACGGCGCCTCGGGCAAGTGCGCAAAGCGCGCATGAAGCCGGGCGATCAGCCAGTAGCCGTGCACGCAGGAATGCCAGTCGTAGCTGCCATAGAAGACGGGATGCAGCGCGCGCGGGCTCTCGACGTCGGCGGCGCTCGCCATCACGTGATCGAGCTTGTTCGGATATTCGCGCGTCAGGTGTCCGAGCGCGACGCGCGCGAATTTCGACGCGAGCGCTTCGTCCAGTGCGATGGGGGATCGGGTGTTCATGGCGTCTCGTCGTTCCGGTGAAAAAGGAAGTGTCGCGCAAAATCTAAAGCCAACACTTTATCGATAAGAAGTCGATAAATAAGCAATAAATCGCTTGAATAGGGGTAATCACCTATCAATGCTTTCAATGCCCTTTGCCTCTGTCGTCGTAAACTTCCGCCCGAACGCCAAGAGAGCGCCCGACCCGGTCCTTTTCCGTCAACGACCGGCAACGATCGCGGCCCAACCCGCTATTCCAACAAGCGACAAGGAACGACTACAGCATGACCGACCTTACCGTTTCACAGGCAGCAGACACCCGGCGGCGCGTCTTCGCGATCGTCGGCGCTTCGTCGGGGAATCTCGTCGAATGGTTCGACTTCTATATCTACTCGTTCCTCGCGCTGTACTTCTCGGCCGCGTTCTTCCCGAGCGGCAATGCCACCACGCAGTTGCTCAATACCGCCGGCGTGTTCGCGGCGGGCTTCCTGATGCGCCCGATCGGCGGCTGGCTCTTCGGCCGCATCGCCGACAAGCACGGCCGCCGCAACGCGATGATGATCTCCGTGCTGATGATGTGCGGCGGCTCGCTCGTGATCTGTTTCCTGCCGACCTACGCGACGATCGGCGCATGGGCGCCGTTCTTCCTCCTGCTCGCGCGTCTGTTCCAGGGTCTTTCCGTGGGCGGCGAATACGGCACGAGCGCGACCTACATGAGTGAAGTCGCGCTCAAGGGCCGCCGGGGCTTCTTCGCGTCGTTCCAGTACGTGACGCTGATCGGCGGCCAGCTCGCCGCGCTGCTCGTGCTGGTCGTGCTGCAACTGTTCCTCTCGACGGAAGAGCTGAAGGCGTGGGGCTGGCGCATTCCATTCTTCATCGGCGCGTGCGCGGCGCTCGTCTCGCTCTACTTGCGCAAGTCGCTCGACGAGACGACGACCGCCGAGACGCGCCAGCGCAAGGAAGCCGGCACGCTGCGCGGCCTGATGATGCACAAGCGCGCGTTCCTGACCGTGGTCGGCTTCACGGCGGGCGGCTCGCTCATCTTCTATACGTTCACGACCTACATGCAGAAGTACCTCGTGAACACGGCCGGCATGCCCGCGAAGACGGCCAGCAACGTGATGACCGCGGCGCTCTTCGTCTACATGATCATGCAGCCGCTGTTCGGCGCGCTGTCGGACCGCATCGGGCGCCGCACCTCGATGCTCTTCTTCGGCGGCCTGGCGACCATTGGCACGGTGCCGCTCCTGCACGCGCTCAAGGACGTGAAGAGCCCGGTGACGGCGTTCGTGCTCGTGATCGTCGCGCTCGCGATCGTCAGCTTCTATACGTCGATCAGCGGCCTCATCAAGGCGGAAATGTTCCCGCCGGAAGTGCGCGCGCTGGGCGTGGGGCTGTCGTATGCGGTGGCGAACGCGGTGTTCGGCGGATCGGCGGAATACGTGGCGCTCTACATGAAATCGATCGGCAGCGAATCGACGTTCTACTGGTACGTCACGGTTTTGTGCTTCATCTCCTTCCTCGTGTCGTTCCGAATGCGCGATCCGAGCAAGGAAGGGTATCTGCGTAACGAACCCTGATGACGGATTCGTCCGCTTGCATCGACGACGCACGGCCTTCGCGCCGTGCGTTGTCGTTTTTATGCGGTGCGCACGGGGCTTCGCGCCACGCGGACGTTGTTGCGACGGCAGGAAAGGCGGATGATCTCCGCAACATCGTGAGCGGGCGCGTGCGCGATGACGGTAAGATTGTGTCGCAGGGCCCGCCAGCGGCGCGCGGGCCCGACCTGGACACGGATGTGCGCGGCTTCGCCCATCGTGCGAGCCTGCGGAGTGCACCTGCAAGTGTCCGTCTGCTTGGAGACTAGCCCATGGAAGATTTCGACGAATCGCTGTATCACGTGTGGCAGGCGAACCTGGACGTGCTGACCGGATCGGCGGGCGGCGCGTCGCGGCTTGCGCGGATGATGACCTTTTCGCCGTCGCACATGAAGCTGATTGTGGCGGGCCGGCGGGATTTCAGCGAGGAATTCGTGCGCGGCGTGGAAACGGTCACGGGCTTGCCGCCGCACTGGATGGACCAGCGCCACGGCCCCGCCGACATTCCCGCCGCCGCCCAGCGCGCCCTGGACGAGGAAACGCCCGTCGCGGTGTTTCGCGGCACCGCTCACCCGGCGCCGAAGCGCCCGGTGCTGCGCGGCCCGGAGCCGCTCCTGTCGCAGACGGAAGCGACGCGCCGTATCGCGGATCAGGCTTTGCAGCAGGCGGAAACGCATCGAAGGGATCTGGTGTTCCGGCGCAATCGCGAACTGCTCGTGCAGGATTTGCGGCGCGTGGAACGGCAACTGACGCTCGTCCAGCTGGACAACATGACGCCCAAGGCAGAAGAACTGCTCGCCTCGGAGCGCCTTTCCGATGCCGCCCGGGCCGATCTCTCCGGCCGTCTCGAACAGATCGACAAACACAAGAAACTGCTGCTTCAGCACGTCGAGAAACTGGCGGCGCTGCTCTCCGGTCTCGACGACGGCTGAAAGCGGCTTATCGCTCGGCGGGTTTGTCTTTGCGCTCCGGATGAACCGCGATCGGATCGCTTGCCGGAAAGGTTTCTTCCAGCGCTTCGTCGAGCAGATCGTCGTCGGTGGGCGGCGCGTCGGATGCGGGCGCCTCGTTCGTTGGGCTAGCACGATTCGGCTTCGTCATGATGCGCTCCTGACTGAAAAGTGACGATTCACTATAGCAGCGCGTTCCAGCGCCCGCAGTCGCCGCGCGTGCGCGCTATCCCGCGCGCCGGTAGTCGGCGGGCCGCACGCCCGTCCACTTGCGAAACGCGCGGCGAAACGCGCTCGGTTCGGCGAAGCCGAGCGCATCGGCGATCTCGGCGATGGTTTCGCTCGTATCCGCGAGACGCGAGATCGCGAGGTCGCGTCGCAAGCCGTCCTTGATCGCCTGATAAGTCACGCCTTCCTGCTTCAGATGACGCCTGAGCGTCGCCTCGGCCATGTTCAGCGCGGCCGCGACGCGGTCGCTGTCGGGCCAGTCGGCGGGCGGAAGCTGGCGCAGGCGGCGCCGCACGCGCGCCGCGAGCGAATCCGGATTGCGGTACTTGACGAGAAAGTTCGCGGGCGCTTCGCGCAGGAACGTCTTCAGCGACGCCACCGTCTGCACCACCGGCAGCCCGGCGCATTCCGGCGCGAGGTCGACATAGGATCGCGGCTCGTCGAAGACGAGATCGTCGCAGAACATCAGGCGGTATTCGTCGCTCGCGGCCGGCTCCGGGCAGCGCAGATGCGCCGAAAGCACCGGAATGCGCCGCCCGACCAGCCAGCACAACAGACCATAGATCAGGATGAACGCCGTCGCATACGCGAACATGCTTTTCGGCTCGTCGCGGTCGATCAGGCGAATGCGCACGCGCGTCGCGTCGATGTCGGGTTCGAAGGCGAGGTCGTCGAGCACGAGGCGCAGGAAGTTCGCGATGCGCGAAAGCGCCTGCGCGCCGTCGCGCGAACTGAGCGCCGCGTGGCACAGCAGCACGAAGCTGCCGCGGCGCATCGGGTGGGGGTCCTGGCCGAAGAATTCGTCGTCGAGCGCATCGGCGATGGCGTTCCACAGCTTGGCGTACTGTGCCGGCGACACCCGCGCGCGCGGCGACGCCAGCGTGGCCGGCGCGATGTCGGCGGCCGCGAGCAGCGACTCGCGCGAGACGCCGCGCGCCTCGGCGCATCGCAACGCTTCGGCGACGAGGCTCACCGAAATCGATCCGCGTTCGCGCGCGGGCGTGTGGGTTGGGGTTGTCACTAGGTGGCGAAAGGGTGGCGAAAGCGCTCAGATAGCATGATCGTTTTGGGCATCGGCTAATGCGCCGCGATTGCCTAGACTCGTTCGCACGAGCGTCGCCGCGCGGTCGCGCCGACATTGGGGCAAAAGTGTAAACCATCGACCTCCGGCGCCTTCATCCTCTCAGCGAGCCATCCATGATCGACAGTTTTCTCACCGAAGAGCAGCGCATGATCCGCGACGCCGCTCGCGAATTCGCGAGCGATGTGCTCGCGCCGAACGCGGCTCAATGGGATCGCGATAAGAAGATTCCCGATTCGGTCATCCGCCAGATGGGCGAACTCGGCCTGCTCGGCATGATCGTGCCGGCGGAACTCGGCGGCACTTACAGCGACTACACCGCCTACGCGCTCGCGATGGAAGAGATCGCGGCGGGCTGCGCCTCCTGCGCGACGCTGATGAGCGTGCACAACTCGGTCGGCTGCGGGCCGATCCTCAAATTCGGCACCGACGCGCAAAAAGCCGAGTATCTGCCGACACTCGCGAGCGGCGAGGTGATCGGCGCGTTCTGCCTGACCGAGCCGCAGGCGGGATCGGAGGCGAACAATCTGCGCACGCGCGCGATCGAGCGCGACGGCAAGTGGGTCATCTCCGGCAGCAAGCAGTTCGTGACGAACGGCGCGCGTGCGGGGCTGGCGATCGTGTTCGCCGTCACCGATCCGGAACTCGGCAAGAAGGGGATTTCGGCGTTCATCGTGCCGACCGGCACGCCAGGGTTCAACGTCGGCCCGCCGGAGCACAAGCTCGGCATCCGCGCATCGGATACGTGCCCGATCACCTTCGACGACTGCGCGATTCCCGCCGGGAACCTGCTCGGCGCACGCGGCGAGGGCTTGAAGATCGCGCTGTCGAATCTGGAAGGCGGGCGCATCGGCATCGCGGCGCAGGCGCTCGGCATCGCGCGCGCGGCGTTCGACGCGGCGCGCGCTTATTCGCACGAGCGCGTGCAGTTCGGGCGGCCGATCCACGAGCATCAGTCGGTGGCGAACATGCTCGCCGACATGCACACGCAACTGAACGCCGCGCGCCTGCTCGTGCTGCACGCGGCGCGCATGCGCACCGAGGGCATCGCGTGTCTGTCGGAGGCGTCGCAGGCGAAGCTCTATGCGTCGGAGATGGCCGAGCGCGTCTGTTCGGACGCCATCCAGATCCACGGTGGATATGGCTTTCTGGAGGACTATCCGGTCGCGCGGCATTATCGCGATGCGCGCATCACGCAGATTTATGAAGGCACGAGCGAAGTGCAAAGGATGGTGATCGCGCGGCAGCTGTAAGGGTTTTACAAATAATGGAGACAAGATGACTTCGGCCGACGCCTTTATCGACGCAAGAGACTTCCTGCTGCGCCACCGCACCGACTACGACACCGCGTACCGCGACTTCCGCTGGCCGGTGCTCGACCGCTTCAACTGGGCACTCGACTACTTCGACCCGATGGCGCAGCGCAACGACGCGCCCGCACTCGCGATCGTCGACGAAAGCGGCGGCGAGACGCGCTATTCGTTCGCGCAGATGAGCGAGCGCTCGGCGCGCGTCGCGAATCATCTGCGCGGCCTGGGCGTCGCGCGCGGCGACCGGATTCTGCTGATGCTGCCGAACCGCGTCGAACTGTGGGACACGATGCTCGGCGCGATGAAGCTCGGCGCGGTCGTGTTGCCCGCGACCACGCAACTCGCGAGCGCCGATCTGCGCGACCGGATCGCGCTCGGACGCGTGCAGCACGTGATCGTCGATGGCAACGAATTGCCGAAATTCGACGATGTCGACGTGCCCGCGCTGCGCATCGCCGTGGGCGTAACACGCGAAGGATGGCTTGACTTCGACGCAGCGTATGAAGCGTCGCCCACGTTCGTTGCGGATGCCGAAACGAACGCCGCCGATCCCTATCTGCTGTACTTCACCTCGGGCACGACGTCGAAGCCGAAGCTCGTCGCGCATACGCATCAGAGCTATCCGGCCGGCCACTTGTCGACGATGTACTGGATCGGCCTGCAACCCGGCGACGTCCACTGGAACATCAGTTCCCCCGGCTGGGCGAAGCACGCGTGGAGCTGCTTTTTCGCGCCGTGGAACGCGCGCGCGTGCGTGTTCATCTATAACTTCGCGCGCTTCGACGCCGCGAAGACGCTCGACGTTCTCGTGCGCCACGAAGTCAGCACGCTCTGCGCGCCGCCGACCGTCTGGCGCATGCTCGTGCAAGAACCGCTCGCGTCGTACAAAGTGAAGCTGCGCGAGATCGTCGGCGCGGGCGAGCCGCTGAACCCCGAGGTGGTCGAGCGCGTGCAGGCGGCGTGGGGCGTGCCGATCCGCGACGGCTACGGCCAGACCGAAACCACCGCGCAGATCGCGAATTCGCCGGGACAGCGCCTCGTGCCCGGGTCGATGGGACGGCCGCTGCCGGGTTATCGCGTGACGCTCCTCGATCCTGACGGCCATCCCGCCGACGAAGGCGAAATCGCGCTGCCCGTCGACGAACCGCCGCTCGGCCTGATGACGGGTTACGCCGACAATCCCGCCGCCACCGCGAACGCGATGCGCGACGGCCACTACCGCACGTCGGACGTTGCCGCGCGCACGCCGGACGGCTATTTCACCTACATCGGCCGCGCGGACGACGTGTTCAAGTCGTCCGATTACCGGCTGAGTCCGTTCGAACTCGAAAGCGTGCTGATCGAGCACGAAGCGATCGCGGAAGCGGCGGTCGTGCCGAGTCCCGACACGCTGCGCCTCTCGGTGCCGAAGGCGTTCGTCACGGTGCGGCACGGCTTCACGATCGGACCGGACGTGGCGCGCAGCGTCTTCGCGTTTTCGCGCGAACGGCTCGCGCCCTACAAGCGCATTCGGCGCATCGAGTTCGCGGAATTGCCCAAGACGATTTCCGGGAAAATCCGCCGCGTGGAACTGCGGCGCCAGGAAGCGGCGCGCGTCGAAGGCGCGGCGCGGGGCGAATTCGAATTCTGGGAAGAAGACTTCCCCGAACTGCGTCAGAACGCAAAAGCAGAATAAGGAATCTTGAACGCATGAGCACACAGAGCGTGGTGCAGGACGAGCCGGAAATCGGCTTCGAGATCGTCAATCGCGTGGCCGTCGTCACGCTGAACCGGCCGCGCGCGCTGAACGCGCTGTCGCACGACATGATCCGGTTGCTGACCGAAGCCTTCGAACGCTGCCGGAGCGACGACGCGATCGCCGCCGTCGTGCTGCGCGGCGCGGGCGAAAAGGCATTTTGCGCGGGCGGCGACATCCGCGCGCTCTACGATTCGGCGCGCAACGACACCGCGCACGACACGCCGTGGCTGCGCTTTTTCGTCGACGAATACCGGCTTGATTACGCGATTCATCATTTTACGAAGCCGGTCGTCGCGCTGATGGACGGCATCGTGATGGGCGGCGGCATGGGGCTCGCGCAGGGCGCGGCGTTGCGCGTCGTCACCGAGCGCACGAAGATGGCGATGCCCGAGACGCGCATCGGCATGCTGCCCGACGTCGGCGCGACGCATTTCATGCGCCGGATGCCGCTCGACGTCGAACTGTACGCGGGCCTGACGAGTGCGATGCTCGCGGGTGCGGACGCGCTCGCGTATGGTCTCGCGGATGTCTGCGTGCCGTCGGCGTGGCTGCACGGGTTCGCCGCGCGGCTCGACGCGCTGCGCTGGGACGCATCGGAAAGCGCGCTCGACGGATTGCGCCGCGTGTTCGTGCCGCCCGCGAACGTCGAACGCGACGCGCCGCTCGAAGCGCATCGCGCGCAGATCAGGCGCTATTTCGGCGCGGCGGGTGGCGTCGAGCAAATCGTTGCCGCTTTGCGGCAGGCGAGCGCGTCGGAGTGGACGGACGCTGCGCTCGGCGCGCTCGCGAGCCACTCGCCGACGATGCTCGAAGTCACGTATCACGCGCTGTTGCGCGGCCGCCAGATGACGCTCGCCGACTGCTTCCGGATGGAACTTGGCATCGTGTACCGCACGATCCGCGACGGCGATTTTTGCGAAGGCGTGCGCGCGCTGATCGTCGACCGTGACCAGCGGCCGCGCTGGGCGCCCGCGACGCTCGCCGAAGTCCGCGCCGAACGCGTGCAGCAGGTTCTCGCTTCGCCGTGGCGGCGCGACGCGCATCCGCTTGCGGACTTAGGCGCAATCGACTAAAGGAATTCGCAAGCAAATGTAAACGGGACGAACCGCGGATTGGTCCTCCGGTCGAACGGGCACTCAATCGATCATCGGACAAATCAAGGGAGATTCCGAACATGGCGAAGCGTTCATCCTGGGTCGCAATGCTGGTCGCTGGCGCGCTGATCGCGCCCGCAGCCTCGCAGGCGCAACTCAACCTCCAGCAGTTCGGCTTCGGCGGCAACAAGGCCGAGCCGGCCGCGAACGGGGCGAACGGGACGGCGCAACCGTCCGCGCTCAACTCGCTCGTGCAGAACTATCTGGGCGCGAACCAGCAGGTGCTCGCGGGCCAGTCGGGCCTGGCTTCGTCGATGGGCATGACGGGCGTTGCGAGCCAGGCGCAATCGGCCGCGGGCATGCTCGCGAACGCGACGGGCGGTTCAGGCGCCACGGGCGCGCTGCCGAGCGCGAGCGTGCTGTCGCAACTCGGCGGGACGCAGCAGACCGTGTCGCAGTCGCTGATGCAGGCGTTCGCGGGCGGATCGGCGGCGCCTGCGGCCGGCAGCGTGAACAAGCAGGCGTTCAGCGACGGCCTCGCGTCGCTTGGCAAGGGCGTGAGCCAGTACGCGGGGCTGCAATCCGATCTCGGCGCAGTGAGCAATACGATGAACCTCTCGTCGCTCGTGCAGGCGGGTTCGAATCCGGCGACGGCGCAGGCCGCGACCTATATCGCGCAATCGGCGCCGGGGCAATTGCAGTCGCTCGTCGCGACGCTGTCGCAGGCCGTGCAGTACGCGAAGGCGAATGGCATCGCGGTGCCGGGCAGCGCGGCCTCGGCGCTTAGCGCGGTGCGATAAGCGCCGGCCGCGGGCCGTCGAATGTGCGCGGACGTAAAAAAACGGCGAAACCCGCAGGGTTTCGCCGTTTTTCGTGCTTCGCTTCCCGGAAACGCTCACCTGCGCATCGATGCCAGCAGGGGCAGCGACATCGGCGCGCGGCCGAGCCCGGTGGGCCCGGCGATCGCCGGCGCCGGCAACGACAGCAACGGCGCAATGCGCGGCATCGCGGTGACTTCGGCGTCGACTTTGGCTACATCAAGCGATTCGGCCGTCTCTTCTTCCGCGTCCGGCTGCGTCGGCGTGTCGCGCGACGCTTCGCCGCGCAGCACCGGCCGGACGTCGACGGTGCGGCTGCGCACCTCGTAACCGGCGCTGCGAATGATCTGTTCGCGCGATGTCCAGAACCGCTTGGCCGATGCCGTCATGGGCCACGTCGCGACGTATTCGAAGACGATGCCGTAGCCGCGCACTCCCGGGTAGGCGGCCAACAGCTGGCCGGAGCGAATGTACTGTGTGTACCGATCGATTTTCTTCGTCAGCAACGCGAAATGCGTGCTTTCGTCGTCCCAGTCAAGATCGTCGAAAATCCCGACGTAGACGCGCTTGAAAAGAATATTGACGCCGATGTAATCGATGGAGTCCACGTCGTGCAAAGACATGGCGATTCTCCCGCGCCCGCGAACGGGCAAATAAGCAAGGCGCGTATTGTAATGGACTACGCCATCCTAAATATGCCGCGCGGGCGTGAATGCGACATCTCGTTAAGCACTTGAATCGATGCGGGAAACGATCCATGGGACAACTCTTAAATCGGCCCGGTAGATTGCAAAATCTTGATATCGGGTTTGCGATTCGTTCCCTTGTTTCGCGCCGATTCGCCTGTTAGCGATCGGCGCTTCATGCGTCGTCACGCGTCGCGCGGATGACGGGGCGGACTCGCGGTGTCGTTCGCCCCGAGCGCTGTAGGAGAAGAAACCGGGCCGATCGCCGGCTCGACTTGCGCGAGCGGCGGTTGCTCGTTGATCCACGCGTTGAGGATCGTCGAGGTGACCGCGAGAATCACCGGCCCGATGAACAGCCCGACGATGCCGAACGCGAACATGCCGCCGAGCACGCCCGAAAGGATCAGCAGCATCGAGAGGTTCACGCCGCGCTTGATGAGCAGCGGGCGCAGCACGTTGTCGAGCATCGCGATCATGATCGACCAGATCAGCAGCAGGATCGCGGCCACGTGCGCGTCGTGCCAGAAGAGCCACGCGACGCTGCCGAGCAGCGGCAGGAGTGGCCCGATCTGCGCGAGGCAGAACATCAGCATCAGGGCCGTCAGGATGCCCGCCGCCGGCACGCCCGCGATCCACAGCCCGATGCCGCCGAGCGCCGACTGCGTCACCGCCGTCACGACGATGCCGAGCGCCACCGCGCGGATCGACAGCCCGGCGAGCTTGACGGCTTCGGCGCCGCGCTGCGCGGCAATGCGCATGGCGAAACGCGTGATGAAGTGGCCGGCGTGTTCGCCCTGCATATACAGAATGCCCGCGATGATCACGGTTATGAACATGTGAATGACGAACACGCCGACGACGGCCGCATGCTGCAGCATCCAGCGCGCGGCGATCGTCACGTAGGGTTCGACCTTGGCGAGCAGGCCGCCGGGGCCGGCGTCGGAGAGCGTCTGCCATTCTCGCGCGATGCGCGCGCCCGCGAGCGGCACTTCGTGGATCCAGCCGGGCGGCGGCGGCAACGCGTAGGAGGGCAGGCCCTTGATGGCCGCCATGATCTCGCCGCCATGCAGCGCGAGTGTCGAGATCGCCTGATAGAGCGGCAGCACGATCACGATCAGCAGCATCAACAGCATGACCGTGGTGGCGATCCAGCGGCGGTTGCCGCAGCGGCGCTGGATCGCTTTCATCATCGGCCAGGTGGCGACGACGATGGTGGTCGCCCAGATGAGGCCCGGCAGGAACGGCCGCAGGACGTAGAGGCTGCCGATCGTCAGCGCGGAGAGGATCACGATGACGAGCAGGATGCGGGCGATGTCGACGGGCTGGCGTGGATTCAATTTGGATACCTTCAAGGACAGCGCTGCATTGTGCCGTACCCGATGTGCGCTTTGCGTGAAATGCGGCGAATCAGGCGTCGGCGCTTCCAATCCATACTACTAAAAATCGGGGGAAATGCATGACAACCAACAGGTGGCTTACGCTTGCGTGCTTTTTTGCCGGGTATAGGTCCGAGCATTAACTACGTCTGGAAAAGCCGGTTCAAATTGCCTATTCTCTAACGCGAGTCTCGCGCGAGCCTGGAAAATTGCCGCGCACTCGACACACCGCCGCACCGCCGTCGCATACCGTCGTCAGACCGATGTAAAACAATAGCGATCGGGAGACTGTCATGGCCGGGTTCCGCACTACACTTTTCCCCCTGTTCCTCTGCGGCGCTTGCGCTGGCGCCGGCAGCCTGATGTGGACCACGCCCGCGCGGGCGGCCGACGAAATTCAGAACACGGCGACCACGCAAGCCGCGCCGATGCCCGACATGCTACGCCCGATCACGCAGCGGCAACTCGATGCCGCAGCCGGCGACGCGTCGTCGTGGCTGCACTCGAACGGCTCCTACGCCGAGACGCGCTATGCACCCGCCTCGCAGATCAACACGACGAACGTCGCGAAGCTGCGGCCCGCTTTCATCTTCCAGACCGCGGTGATGGAATCGATGGAGACGGCGCCGATCGTTTCGAACGGCGTGATGTTCCTCACGACGTCTTACAACCACGTCTACGCGATCGATGCCGTCACCGGCAAGGAGTTCTGGCATTACAAGCACAAGATGGGGCCCGTCACGACCTTCTGCTGCGGCCCGAACAACCGCGGCGTCGCGATTCTCGGCGACCGCCTCTTCATGGGCACGCTGGATTCAAAGCTCGTCGCGCTCGATGCGAAGACGGGCAAGGTGCTCTGGCAGACGCAGATCGCGGACCCCGAACTCGGCTACTCGGAGACGATGGCGCCGGTCGTCGTCGACGACAAGGTGCTGATCGGCACGAACGGCGGCGAGTACGGCATTCGCGGCTTCGTGAAGGCGTTCGATGCGAACTCCGGCCAGTTGCTCTGGACCTTCTACACGATCCCGGAAACGGGCCACGAAGGCGTCTGGGCCGAAAACGACGCCGTCGGCCGCAACATGAAGCGCGACATCGCGGCGGAGAAACAGCAGCTCGCCTCGAAGGGCGGCGACTTCTACAAGACGCTCGGCGGCGGCGTGTGGATGGCGCCCGCAGTCGACCGGCAGACGCACACCGTGTACTTCGTGGTCGGCAATCCATCGCCGGACCTGCATGGCGCGATTCGTCCCGGCGACAATCTCTATACCGATTCGCTCGTCGCCATCGATCTCGACAGCGGCAAGTACAAGTGGCACTACCAGTACATCGCGCACGACGTGTGGGACCTCGACGCGGTGAGCCCGCCGATCCTGGTCGACGTGCGCGACAAGAACGGCCAGACGATTCCCGGCATCATCCACGGCGGCAAAACGGGTTTCGTCTACGTCCACGACCGCCGCGACGGGCGGCTGATCCGCGTGTCGGAGGCGATGATTCCGCAGGAGGGCGTCTGGACCCTGCCGACGGCGAACGGCGCGCGGATGCTGCCGGGCGCGAACGGCGGCGTCGAATGGTCGCCGATGGCGTTCAGCCCGAAGACGCGCATGGCTTACGCGGCGAACCTGCATCAGCCGATGACGTATCAGGTCGAAAGCGTCGACTATCCCGGCGGCAAGCTGTGGCTCGGCGGCGCGTTCAAGACGATTCCGTCCGAAGAGCAGTGGGGCCGGCTCGTTGCCGTGAACGTCGATACGGGCAAGATCGCGTGGGGATTCAAGACGGACCAGCCGCTGATCGGCGGCGTGCTCGCGACCGCGGGCGGGCTCGTGTTCAACGGCGAGGGCAACGGTCTCTTTCGCGCCTTCGATGCCGCGACCGGCAAGATGCTCTGGGAGTACCAGTGCGGCGCGGGCGTGAACGCGCCGGCGGTGTCCTACACCGTGCGCGGCAAGCAGTACATCGCGGTGGCGGCGGGCGGCAACACCCAGCTCGACTTCAAGCGCGGCAACGCGCTCGTCGTGTTTGCGCTGCCCTGAGCCTGCGTTGACCTTGCGTCCGAAGCGATTGCCTTCCGCCGGTGCGCGCGCGCTCGCGTGCGTGCTCGCCGCCGCGTGCCTCGCGCTGCCGGCCGCCGCACGTGCCGATGCCGAGGCGGGCAAGGCGAAGGCCGTCGTCTGCGCGGCGTGCCACGGTCCCGAGGGCCATTCGACGAATCCCGAATATCCGGTCCTCGCCGGGCAGACCGCGCGCTATCTCTACCTCGAATTGCGCGACTTCAAGGCCGGACGGCGTAGCGATCCGCGCATGAGCCCGATGGCCGCGAACCTCTCGCCCGACGACATGCACGATCTCGCCGATTACTTCGCCGCGCAACCGCCCGCAGCGATCGCGTTCAAGGCCGATCCGGTGAAAGTCGACGCGGGGCGGAAGAAGTCGGAGGAAGTGCTGTGCACGATGTGCCATCTCGGCGGCTTCTCGGGGCAGAACGAGATTCCGCGTATCGCGGGCCAGCACTATCAGTACATCGTCAAGCAACTGGAGGACTTCCGCGCGCGGCGGCGCACCAACGACGCGGGCAGCATGACGAGCGTCACCAAGACGCTTTCGGACAGCGACATCGAAAATCTGGCGAACTACATTGCCAATATTCAGTGACTTCGACATGAGCCTTCGACATAGCGGGTGCGTCGCCGTTTTGCTGCTGGCGGCGTGGAGCGCGAGCGGCGCGTCGGCGGCGCAGGATGCGTACAGCCTGAACGAGCAGTTGCTCGGCGCGGTCCGCGCGGGCGACCAGACGGGCGTCGCGCGGGCGCTGGAGCAGGGCGCGTCGATCGATTCGCGTAACCGCATCGGCGATACGGCGCTCATCAGCGCGTGCAAGAAGGGACTCACGCCGATGGCGCGGATGCTGATCGAACGCGGCGCGAACGTGAGCCAGGCCGACGTGCAGGGCATCACGCCGCTGATGGCCGCCGCCTTCGACGGCAACGAGGAAATCGTCCGCTTGCTGCTTGCGCGTCACGCGGAAGTGAGCGCGACCGACCGGGTCGGCAAGACGGCGATCGAGTATGCGTCGGGGAAGGGGCATACCGCAGTGGTGCAGCAACTGCTCGATGCGGGCATCGACGTGAACGCGGCCTATCACAATCATCTGACCGCGCTGATGTGGGCCGCGGGTTACGACCAGGCGCAGACGGTGTCGATGCTGCTTGCGCGCGGTGCCAATCGCGACCTGCGCGACGATCGCGGGATGACCGCGAAGGACATCGCCGTGCAGACGGGGTCGGCGCATGCGGCGGTGGTCCTGTCCGACCGATGATGGCGCCCGGGCGATGTGTCAGCGGCCCGCTCACGCACGCCTGACGCCGCTTCGCATCACGAGCAAAATTCCGAGCGCAGCGAGCGCCATGCCGGCCCACGCGAGCGGTGGAATCGGCTCGCCGAGCACGAGAAACGCGATGACAGCCGTCGAAGGCGGCACGAGAAAGAACAGCGCCGACACGCGCGACGCCTCGCCGTGGCGGATCATCGCGAGAAAGAGCGAGATCGCGACGATCGAATTCGCCAGCACGAGATACGCCAGCGAGCCGAACAGTCCCGGGCTCCACTCGATGCGCATCGGTTCGAGCAAAAAGGCCAGCGGTGCCGACACCGCCAGCCCGACCGAATACTGCACGAGGTTGGCCGTCACCGGATGCGTCGCCTGGCCGAAGCGCTTTTCGTAGAGCGTGCCGGCCGCCATCGAGAGCAGGGCCAGCACGGCGAACAGGACGCCGAGCGGTGCGCTTGCATGCACCGACGAGCGCGACAGAATCACGATGGCCGCGCCCGCGACGCCCAGCGCGAGGCCCGTCCAGCGCACCGCATCGACGCGCTCGCCGGCAATCGCGGGCGCCAGCAGGCCGATCAGGATCGGCTGCTGCGACGTGATGAGCGCCACTTCGGCGGCCGAACTGCCTGCCTTCAGGCTCAGGTACGTGAACGCGAAATAGGCCGCCTGGATCAGCAGCCCGACCATCGCCAGATGCAGCCACGCCGCGCGGGTGGCGGGCAGCGGCGCCTTCATCGCGATGAACGGCACCACAAGAATCGCGACCACGCACGCGTAGCGCAGCGCGAGAAACGTCAGCGGATCGGCGTAGGCGAGTCCGAGCTTGAGGAACACGAACCCGCTCGACCACAGCAGCAGGAACAGGGCGGGCGCGATCTTCAGCCATGGCGGGGCGGCGCTGGCGGGCGCGGTGCTCGGAGACATGTCGGCGGCGGGGAGGAACGGACGCCTACTATAAGGGCCACGGCGGGCGCGTGTCTGGTTCGCGCTGACATCGAGCAGTCGACGGTTGCTGTTCGCGCGCCGTCGAAGCGACAGCCGCGCGTTAGAATCGCCGACAAAACGTCTTTGCGCGCAAGAAGATTCTAGCGCCAGACGGAAACGCCGTATTTTTAGCAGGGTGGCGCGCCCGGCTCAGGCAAACATGTCGAGTCCCTGCACGAGCAACTTCGCGAGCCGCGGTTGCCGCAACTGTTCGAGCCACCATTGAAGCGCCCGGCCCTCGTGGTCGCCGCGCCACGCGACGTACAGCACGTTGGGCTCGCGCGGATCGGCCGTCGGTTTTTCGACGAGTTCGCCGCTTGCAAGGAGCGACGCCACGCGCTGTTTCGGCAGCCACCCGACACCAAGCCCGGTGCGCTGCGCAAGCGCCTTCGCGCGCATGCTCGGCACGGCGAGCGCCGCCTGTCCGCCGAGCAGTCCGTAGGCGCGCCCGGCCGACAGACGCGACGAATCCGCGACCACGACCGCCCGGTGCGCCGAAATCTGCTCGCGCCTGAGCGCGCCCGCGACGCCGGCGAGCGGATGACGCGGCGACACCGCGAACACCCATTCCATCACGCCGAGTTCGAACCAGCGCAGCCCGGGAATGGCGGGCGGCTCGTTGGTCGCGCCGACGATCAGGTCCGCGCGGCCATCGCGCAACGCTTCCCAGGTGCCGCTCAGGACTTCGTGCGTGAAGCGCAGCGTGACGCCCGAATCGAGCGCGTCAAACGCCCGGATCACCGGCAGCAGCGAGTCGAATTCGAGGATTTCGTCGGAGACGATCCACAGGCGGTCCTCCCAGCCGCTCGCGATCTGGCGCACGCGCTGCGTCATCCGCGACACGTCGAGCATCAGCCGCGACGCCTCGTCCGCGAGCAGTTGCCCGGCCGGTGTCAGTTGCAGACGGTAGCGACGGCGGTCGAAGAGCAGCGCGTCGAAGCGCGTCTCCAGTTGCCGCGCGGCATGGGAAATCGTCGACGGCGCCTTGCCGAGACGCGCCGCCGCGCGCGACAGGCTCCCCGTTTCGCGGATGGCATCGAGTAACGCGAGTTCGTCCTCGGACAACATGTTCGACTCCATCGAACGAGATCATCGGGCGATCGTATCGCAAGGCGGAGTGGCTTAGGCGCGCGTTGCGCTCAAAAGAGCGCTTCGATGAACTCGCTGTAGCGGTCCTTGAATTGCGCGCGTGAATAGCTCAACTGCGCGGCGATCAATCCGGCCGGTTTGAACGCCGATACGAGCCCGTAGCGGCTGAACGCTTTCCAGCCGGCATCGCCTTGTGCGATGGCCGAGGCGAGCGTTTCGCCCGCGAGGGTCGTCGGCGCGACGCCGTGCCCGCCGAAGCCCTGAGCGAACCAGAGGTTCGTGTCGCTCTGGCCGATCTGCGGCATCTGATGCCGTGCGTAGCTCATGAGTCCGGACCACGCATAGTCGATGCGCACGTCGCGTAACGCCGGAAACACCTTCAGCAGGTCCGCCGTCAGCAGCGATTTGACCTGCGCCGGCGAGCGGTCGCGCACCGAGATGCGTCCGCCCCAGAGAATGCGCGTGTCGGCGAGCGGGCGATAGTAGTCGAAGGCGAAGCGCGTGTCGTACACCGCCGCGCGCGTGCCGAAGCAGTCGCGCAGCCGGTCGCCGAGCGGCTCCGTGACGAGGATGTACGTGGCGATCGGCAAGATGCTCGCGTCGATCTCGCGGCGCAGTCCGGCGAGATAGCCGCCGCACGACAGCACCACGTGTTCCGCGCGAACGCTGCCGCCCGCCGTGCGCACGATCCAGCCGGCGCCGTCGCGTGCGAGCGAAACGACCGGCGACGTATCGTGCAATCGCACGCCGCGCGCTTCTGCGGCGCGCGCCAGTCCGCGCAGATAATCGAGCGGATGAAAATGCAGCGCGTTGGGTTCGAAAAGGCCCGAGTGATAGCGTTCGCTGCGAATGCGTTCGCGCATTTCGCCGCGGCTCAGATAGTCCCACTCGATGCCGAACTGTTCTTTCAGCACGCGCTGACGGCGCAGCATCGCGGATTCGTCGCGAAACCAGTTCGCGAGGATCACGCCGCTGTCCTCCACGCCGCATTCGATGCCGTAGCGCGCGATCCGCTCGCGGATCAGTTCGACCGATGCCACCGTGCCCGCATAGAGCGCGCGCGCTTTGTCGGCGCCGAGTTCGTCGATCAGCGTCTCTTCGCCGAGCGAAAAGCCGCCGAACACGAAGCCGCCGTTCCTGCCCGACGCGCCGCGCCCCACGTCATGCGATTCCAGCAGCACGACATCGCCGACGCCGCGCTCGGCCAGTCCGAGCGCGGTGTTGATGCCCGCGAACCCGCCGCCGACGATGCACACTTTCGCATCGACACGGCCCGCAAGCGGCGGCCGCGCGGTCCGGTCGCGCGCGGTGGCGTGATAGTAGTTGTGCGGCTCGGCGAGCATCGGGCGTTAGTCGTACTGATACACGCCGCGTTTGGTCTTGCGTCCGAGATGCCCCGCCGCGACGAGCTCGCGCAACAGCGGACACGCGCGATATTTCGAGTCGCCGAAGTCCTTGAGGAACACGTCCATCACCGAGAGACACACGTCCAGTCCGATCAGATCCGCGAGCGCGAGCGGCCCGATTGGATGATTGGCGCCGAGGCGCATGCCCGCGTCGATTTCCTCGGGCGTCGCGATGCCTTCCGCGAGCACGAAGAACGCTTCGTTGATCATCGGCACGAGAATGCGGTTGACGACGAAGCCCGGCGCGTTCTTCACGCCGATCGGCGACTTGCCGAGCTGTTCGGTCAGTTCGCGCACGGCATTGGCGGTAGCTTCGCTCGTCTGCACGCCGCGAATCACCTCGACGAGCGGCAAAAGCGGCACCGGATTGAAGAAGTGCATGCCGATGAAGCGCTCGGGATGGTCGAGCGTCGCGGCGAGCGCCGTGATCGAAATCGACGACGTGTTCGACGCGATGATCGCATCGGGCCGCGCGACGTCCTGAATCTGCCGAAGGATGCGTATCTTGAGATCGGTGTTTTCGGTGGCCGCTTCGATCACGATGTCGGCGCCGGCGAGGCGCTGATAGTCCGTCGACGTTTCGATGCGCGCGAGCGCGGCGTCGCGCGTCGCCGCATCGAGCTTGTCCTTCGAGACGAGGCGATCGAGGCTGCCGGTCAGCGTGGCGACGCCCTTGGCGAGCGCCGCGTCGGTGACGTCGATCATGATGGTCTTCAGGCCCGCGACGGCCGCGATCTGCGCGATGCCGTTGCCCATCGTCCCGGCGCCGACGATGCCGACTGTTTCGATTTTCATGCGTTGCTCCTTTGCGGATGCCTGTGAATGTGGCTGGTCATTGTACCCAGCGAAATTCACGCAGCGCGGCTTCAGAACTGGTCGACGTCGAGCGCGAGCATGCCCTGATCGCCCTTCGCGCTGACGATCGACGCTTCGAGCGCGACGGCTTGCGGCAGGATGTGGTCGGCGAAGAAATGCGCGGTCGCGATCTTCGCGCCGTAGAACGCTTCGTCTTCACTGCGCTTCTCGCTTGCGACGATCAACGCGCGCGCCATCTGCCAGCCCGACAGCACGATGCCCGCGAGTTTCAGATACGGCACGCTGCCGGCGAACACGGCGTTCGGATCGCGCTTCGTGTTCTGAACCATGAACTCGACCACGTTCGCGAACGCTTCGCGGCCCGCTTTCAGGTGCCGGTGCATCGCATCGAATGCGGCGCCGTCGTGGCGTTCGAGCGCCGCGATCGTCTGATCGACCTGCGCGAGCAACGCCTGCGCGGTCGCGCCGCCGTCGCGAACCGTCTTGCGGCCGATCAGGTCGTTGGCCTGGATCGCGGTCGTGCCCTCGTAGATCGTCAGGATGCGCGCGTCGCGGTAGTACTGCGCGGCGCCCGTTTCCTCGATGAAGCCCATGCCGCCATGCACCTGCACGCCGAGACTCGCGACGTCGATCGACATCTCCGTGCTCCAGCCCTTCACGATCGGCACCAGGAATTCGTAGAGCGCCTGATGGCTTGCGCGGACCTGCTCGTCGGGATGATGGTGTGCGAAGTCGCTGTGCGCGGCGGCGACGTAAGCGAGCGCGCGGGCGCCTTCGGTCAGCGAGCGCATCGTCGCGAGCATGCGGCGCACGTCCGGATGCTGGATGATCGCGACCGACTGCTTCGCCGAACCATCGACGGGGCGGCTTTGCACGCGATCCTTCGCGTAAGCGACCGCCTTCTGATACGCCTGATCGGCGATCGCGACGCCCTGCATGCCGACCGCGAACCGCGCCGCGTTCATCATGATGAACATGTATTCGAGGCCGCGATTCTCCTCGCCGATCAGATAGCCGATCGCGCCGCCGTGGTCGCCGTATTGCAGCACGGCAGTCGGGCTCGCCTTGATGCCGAGCTTGTGCTCGATCGACACGCAGTGCACGTCGTTGCGGTCGCCGAGCGAGCCGTCTTCGTTCACCATGAACTTCGGCACGAGGAAGAGCGAGATGCCCTTGACGCCTTCGGGCGCGCTCGGCGTGCGCGCGAGCACGAGATGGACGATGTTGTCCGCCATGTCGTGTTCGCCATAAGTGATGAAGATCTTCGTGCCGAAGACCTTGAACGTGCCGTCGCCCTGCGGCTCGGCGCGCGTGCGAACGAGCGCGAGATCGGAGCCTGCTTGCGGCTCGGTGAGGTTCATCGTGCCGGTCCATTCGCCTGAAATCAGCTTCGGCACGTAGCGTTGCTTTTGCGCGTCCGTGCCGGCCGTCAACAGCGCTTCGATCGCGCCATCGGTCAGCAGCGGACACAACGCAAACGACATGTTCGCCGCGTTCATCATCTCGATGCAGGGCGTCGCGATCAGCTTCGGCAGGCCTTGTCCGTCGTATTCGACAGGATGCATCACGCCTTGCCAGCCGCCTTCGCCGAACTGACGAAACGCGTCCTTGAAACCGGGCGTCGTCGTGACTTCGCCGTTTGCCCACGTGCTCGGATGCCTGTCGCCTTCGATATTGAGCGGGGACAGCACTTCGCCGTTGAACTTCGCGGCTTCGTCGAGGACGGCCTGGGCGGTGTCTAGGTTTGCGTCTTCGAAACCCGGAAGCGTGGCGACTTTTGTCATGTCGGCGAGGTCGCGCATGACGAACAACATTTCTTTCAGCGGGGCGGTATAGCTCATTGTGTGTCTCCAATTGGGGGCTGCCGCACGACTCCTGACCCATGTCATGCGATGCGGATATCCCATCCTAGCCTCATACGGCGCGATCCCGGATATCCGAACCTGCCCATTGATTGACAAAACCTGCCGCGCGCCATTTCCCTAGGGGATCACCCGGATGTGCCAACGGCGTGCGGCGTCGCTTGGCTGGTTTTGTCAATCAATCGGCCGGGACTGCAACTTCGGTTTGCGTCGCGTTCCTTAGAATCGGCACGCACAAGTCATGCACACAAGGGCGGTCGCCGCCCGAGAGAACGGAGACGAGCCATGGAACTGCTGGGCCAGATGATGAATACGCCGATGCTGCTGTCGTCGATACTCGAACAGGCGGCGCGCCACTCCGCCGACGTTGAGATCGTGTCGCGGCGTGTCGAAGGCGACATTCACCGCTATACGTACCGCGATTGCCACGCGCGCTCGATGCAGCTCGCGCACGCGCTGCTCGCAAGCGGTATCGAAGCGGGCGACCGTATCGGTACGCTCGCCTGGAACGGCTATCGGCACATGGAGCTGTACTACGGCGCGAGCGGGATCGGCGCGGTGTGCCACACGATCAACCCGCGGCTCTTTCCCGAGCAGATCGTCTTCATCGTCAATCATGCGCGCGACCGCTTCGTGTTCTTCGACGCCTCGTTCCTGCCGCTCGTCGAGCAGATCGCCGCGCTTTGTCCGCATGTCGAAAAGTGGATCATGCTGTGCGACGAAACGGCGCTGCCGCGCGACGGTGCCGTGCCGCTCGCGAGCTACGAGACGCTGATCGCGCCGTCTGCGGACGGCTTCGCGTGGCCGCGTTTCAGCGAAGATCGCGCTGCGCTCCTGTGCTACACGTCGGGCACGACGGGCGAGCCCAAAGGCGTGCTCTATTCGCACCGTTCGATCACGCTGATGTGCTACGGATCGGCGCTGCCCGATTCGCTCGCGCTCTCGGCCACCGAAACCATCTCGCCTGTCGTGCCGATGTTCCATGTGAACGCGTGGGGCATTCCGTTCTCGGCGACGCTCGTCGGCGCGAAGCTCGTGCTGCCCGGCGCGAAGCTCGACGGCGAGTCGCTGGCGACGCTCTTCGAAGAGGAAGGCGTGACGATGTCGGCGGGCGTTCCGACGGTATGGCTCGGCTTCGTCGACTACATGCGGCGCGCGGGCAGGACGAGCACGACGTTCAGGCGCGCGGTCGTCGGCGGCGCGGCGTGTCCGCCGCATCTCGCGGGGGCGCTGCGCGAAGTCGGCGTCCAGGCGGTGCATGCGTGGGGCATGACGGAACTGTCGCCGCTCGGCACCGTGTGCGCGCCGTCGCGCGGCTACGGCGCGAAGAGCGAGGCGGCGCGCGCCGCGATCGACATTAAGCAGGGCCGCGCGGTGCCTGGCATCGACCTGAAGATCGTCGGCGGCGACGGCGCCGAGCTGCCGTGGGACGGCACGTCGGCGGGCGATCTGATGGCGCGCGGCCACTGGGTCGCCGAGCGCTATTTCGGCCGCGACGAGTCGCCGCTCGTGGACGGCTGGTTCCCGACCGGCGACGTCGCCACCATCGACCCCGACGGCTACATGCACATCACGGACCGCAGCAAGGACGTGATCAAGTCGGGCGGCGAATGGATCTCGTCGATCGAGCTGGAGAACATCGCGATGTCCCATCCGGAGATCGCGAAGGCGGCGTGCATCGCGTGCGCGCATCCGAAGTGGGACGAGCGGCCGCTGATCGTCGCCGTGCGCCGCGAGGGTAGCGCGGTGGATGCGCGGCAGTTCCTCGATTTCTATGCGGGGAAGGTGGCGAAGTGGTGCATTCCGGACGATGTCGTGTTCGTCGATGACCTGCCGCTCACCGCGACGGGCAAGCTGCAAAAGATGGCGCTGCGGCGGCGCTTCGGCAGCCATTTCACGGCGTGACGGGCCGGCGCGCCGCTTAAGCCGTCCGGCGATACGTATTCGGCGTGCTCCCGGTCCAGTGCCGGAACGCGCGATGAAACGCGGTCGGGTTATCGAACCCGACGTCGTAAGCGATCTCCGCGATCGCGTCGCCGGAGCGCGTGAGCCGCTGGATCGCGATGTCGCGCCGCACTTCGTCCTTGATCGCCTGAAAGGTCGTGGCTTCGGCAGCCAGCCGCCGGCACAGCGTGCGCACCGAAAAGTGCAGATGCTGCGCGACGTCGTCGATGGTCGGCGAGCCCGGCAGGCAGTCCGCCACATATTGCCGCACGCGATGGCAGACGAGCTGCTCCGCGAACGACACGAAGATCCAGTCCTCCGGCGCGCGCGCGAGGAACTTCTTCAGGTCGGGCTTGCGCTGGCGGATCGGCATGTCGAGCCAGGCGGCGTCGAAGCCGATGCGCGTCGCTCCGCAGCCGAAGCGGATCGGCCCCGGAAAGAGATAGAGGTGATCGCTCGCCTGCGCCGGCCGCGCGAAATGGAAGTTCACTTCGACGAGCGGAATCTTCTGTCCGATGAGCCACGACGCGACGCCATGCACGAGCTTGAGCATCAGTTCGTGCCCGAGCGCGCTGACGGCCGGACCCTGCGGATTCGCCGCCATCTCCACGTAGCCAAGCGCGCCGTCGCGGTCCGACTGCAGCCGGAAGTCGTCGAGGATCAGATGGAAGAACTGGCCGAAGCGGTGCAGCGCGATCTCCAGCTTCGATGCATCGAGCAGGCTCAGGCACAGATATTTCAGCGTGCCATTGCGTAAGGGGCGGCTGAAGATGCCGGGCATTTCGTCGTCGAGTTCCATCGCGAGCAGGCGATAGAGCGTCGAGAACTGCTCCTGCGTCACGCGCGCAGCCGGCTCGCGCAGCAACTCGTGAGCAATGCCCGAGCGCTCGGCGAGCCGCGCGACGGCGTTGGGGTCGGCGCCGGACAGAAAGCCGTTGACGACCGAGATCGGGACAGTGGCGGATAGCGGGTTCAAGCGCGCGACAGGGTGGCGGAAGGTGGCCTATTTTGTCACAGTCGCGGCGTGAGAAACGCGCGCTCAGGCAAACGCGGTCAGGTCGCGCGGCGCGATGCCGCTCGCCTCGCAATGCGCGGCATAGCGGTCCCAGCCGCTCTTCCAGCTTTCGATGGCGATCACCTGCGCGCGCTCGTTCATGAACAGCAGGTCGCCCTGGATGATGTTGAGCGTCACGATATCCTCGTCGCCGGGAAGCGCCTGCGGCGTATGCGTCGATCCCGCCGTCTCGTAGACGACGCTTCCGCGCTCGGCGATCCAGTCGTGCTCGCGGTATTTCCAGCGCCCCTGAACCGTATAGACGATCACGGTGCCCGTGTGGCGATGGATCGGCATCTGTCCGGCGGCGGGCGCCTTGAGGAGCGCGATGACCTCGCCGCGTACCGGATCGAGCTTGAAGTACTTGACGAGCACCTTCTCGCTATACGGCGTGAACGGCACCCACGGAACGTCGGCATCGTTGATGCAGGCGGTTTCGATCTGTTCGAACAGCATGGTTGTGACTCCCTCGTCGAGCCGGTTTTGGGTGTTGCAACGCGTCATTACGACAGCGGCAGCGGCTTGAGCCGGTTTCGGCGGTATCTGATATTGTCCACGCCATGCAAACAATCATCACCGTATCGAAGCTCGGCAAGACCTATGCGGGCGGCTTTCAGGCGCTGAAAGGGATCGATCTCGCGATTCGCCGTGGCGAGATCTTCGCGTTGCTCGGCCCGAACGGAGCGGGCAAGACGACGCTCATCAGCACGATCTGCGGCATCGTCAATCCGAGCGAAGGCAGCATTCACGTCGACGGACACGACATCATTACCGATTACCGCGCCGCACGCTCGCGCATCGGGCTCGTGCCGCAGGAACTGACCACCGACGCCTTCGAAACCGTCTGGGCGACCGTCTCGTTCAGCCGTGGCCTTTTCGGCAAGCCGCCGAATCCGGCGCATATCGAGAAAGTTCTGAAGTCGCTCTCGCTCTGGAGCAAGAAGGACAACAAGATCATTACGCTGTCGGGCGGCATGAAGCGGCGCGTGCTGATCGCGAAGGCGCTTTCGCACGAGCCGGACATCCTCTTTCTCGACGAACCCACCGCCGGCGTCGACGTCGAATTGCGGCGCGACATGTGGCAACTCGTGCGCTCGCTGAAGGCGAACGGCGTGACCATCATCCTGACGACGCACTATATCGACGAAGCCGAGGAGATGGCCGACCGCATCGGCGTGATCAGCCGCGGCGAGATCATTCTCGTCGAGGAGAAGGCGGAACTGATGAGGAAGCTCGGCAAGAAGAAGCTCACGCTGCAACTCGATCATCCGCTGGAACGCGTGCCCGACGCGCTCGAACGTTATGGCATGGAACTGTCGGCGCAGAAGTCGGAGCTGATCTATACCTACGACGCGCACGACGAACCCGGCCGCATCATCGCGCTCCTGCGCCACATCGACGAGGCGGGCGTCAAGTTCAAGGACCTTCAGACGACGCAGAGTTCGCTCGAAGACATTTTTGTGAGCCTGGTCAAGGAAACACGATGAATCTCCACGCAGTGCGCGCGATCTATCGCTTCGAAATGGCACGCACGGCGCGCACGCTGATGCAAAGCATCGTGTCGCCGGTCATTTCGACGTCGCTTTACTTCGTCGTCTTCGGCGCCGCGATCGGCTCGCGCATTCCGCAGGTCGACGGCATCAGCTACGGCGCGTTCATCGTGCCGGGGCTCGTGATGCTGTCGCTGCTCACGCAGAGCATCTCGAACGCGTCGTTCGGCATCTATTTCCCGAAATTCACCGGGACCATCTACGAGCTGCTGTCCGCGCCCATTTCCTATCTGGAGATCGTCGTGAGCTACGTCGGCGCGGCGGCGACCAAATCGGTCATTCTGGGCCTCATCATCCTCGTGACCGCGCGGCTTTTCGTGCCGCTCAGGATCGACCATCCGGTCTGGATGATCGTGTTCCTGCTGCTGACTTCGGTGACGTTCAGCCTGCTCGGGTTCATCATCGGCATCTGGGCCGACGGCTTCGAGAAACTTCAGGTGATTCCGCTTCTGATCGTGACGCCGCTCACGTTCCTCGGCGGCAGCTTCTATTCGATCGAGATCCTGCCGCCGTTCTGGAAGACAGTCGCGCTGTTCAATCCGGTCGTGTATCTGATCAGCGGCTTCCGGTGGAGCTTCTACGGACTCGCGGACGTCTCCGTCGGCGTGAGCCTTGCGATGACGCTCGTATTCCTCGGATTATTCACGGTGATCGTCGCGTGGATCTTTCGCACGGGCTATCGACTCAAAACGTAGGCGCGGCCGCTTTGCGGGCAAGTATCTTGAGGGCGGCACTAATGACAGCAGCCGGCCAGCATAGCGGGGTGGCACCATGAAAGGCACGAAACGCAGTTTTCTCGGCGCGCTGGCCGCGACGGTCGCGGGCGGCGTCGACGCGTGGCGCGGGAAGGGCGCGGGCAGCGCGCGGGCGGCGGACGCCGCGCCTGTCTACGAGGTCAGCCGCAGCGACGCCGAATGGCGCAAGCAACTGACGCCCGCACAGTTCAAGGTGATGCGCCAGGAAGGCACCGAGCGGCCGTTCACGAGCGCGCTCAACGACGAGCATCGCGCGGGCGTGTTTGCCTGCGCCGGTTGCCGGCTCGATCTGTTTTCATCGAAGACGAAATTCGACAGCGGGACCGGCTGGCCGAGCTTCTGGCAGCCGCTCGACGGCGCCGTGTCGACGCGCACGGATACCTCGTTCGGCATGGAGCGCAACGAGGTGCACTGCCGGCGCTGCGGCGGCCATCTCGGCCACGTTTTCGACGACGGCCCCAAACCCACCGGACTGCGCTACTGCATGAACGGCGTCGCGCTGGTCTTCACGCCGACGGCGGTCTGAGCGGCGCCGTCACGGCCCCAACGCGAGGCAGTTTCCCAATGACCATCGGCGAATTCAAGCTGCAAAGCCATACCACCGCGCTCGTGCTGATCGATTTGCAGGCGGGCATCGCCGCGCTGCCGGTGCAGCCGAACAGCGCCGCCGACGTGCTCGCCAACGCACGCCTGCTCGCCGACCGTTTCCGCGCGCTCGACGCGCCCGTGGTGCTCGTGAAGGTCGCGTTCCCGGCCGCGCCCGGCGGCCTGCGTCCGATCACCGATTCGGGTCAGGCCGCGCCCGCCGCCGAACCCGCCGGATGGAGCGAGTTGTGTCCCGAGGTCGGCGTGGCGGCGTCGGATATCGTCATCACGAAGCGGCAATGGGGCGCGTTCTACGGCACCGAACTCGACTTGCAACTGCGCCGGCGCGGTATCGACACGATCGTGCTCGGCGGCATCGCGACGCACGTCGGCGTGGAATCGACGGCGCGGTCCGCGTTCGAGCACGGCTATCAGCAAATCTTCGTCGAGGACGCGATGAGCGATCTGCACGCCGACACGCACGAATCCACCTTCCGCTATGTGTTTCCGCGCATCGGGCGGATTCGCTCGACCGCAGAGGTGCTGGCGGCGCTGGCGTGACATCCCGACCGGCGCCGCCCGCGCTCACACCGTCTTGTGAGCCGGCGACGCGACGGTCTGCGCGCGCTCTTCCGCGCCGTGCCGCAGCCGCACGCTGACGAGCGCCGCGACCACCAGCGCGGCGGCGAGCAGGATCAGGCCGTTCATCGCGCGGCCGGTCGACTGCTCGATCATGCCCATGACCGTCGGTCCGACGAATCCGCCGAGCAGCCCGCACGAATTGACGAGCCCGAGGCCGCCCGCGAGCGCGCTGCCCGAGAGCCGCGACGACGGAAACGTGAAGATGATCGACTGCACGACGAAGAACATCGACGCCGAGAGGCACACGCCGAGCAGTCCGATCGCGGGCGTCGCATAGGCTGCGAGCAAAAGGCCCGAGGCCATCACCACCAGTCCGCCGATCAGGATGCGCCGGCTTCGCACGGAATTGCTCGCGAAGCGCGGCAGCGTCGCGGCGCCGGCGGCCGCCGCAATCCAGGGCGTCGCGGAAAGCAGGCCGATCGTGAACGGCGAGAATTTCCCCGACGCGCCGATGATCCCCGGCAGGAAGAAGATCACCGTGTAGATCGTGAGCTGGTGGCAGAAGTAGACGAAGATCGCGAGCCAGACCTGCCGGTCGCGCAGGCAGGCGCCGAACGAATGCGCGCCGCGGCCCGGCGCATGGCTGTCCTGTTCGGCGGCGAGACGCCGTTCGAGCGCCTCGGCTTCGTCGCGCGCGAGCCACGACGCCTTGGTCGGCCGGTCGGGCAGCTTCTTCCAGACGACCCACGCGAGCAGCACCGCCGGCAGTCCTTCGATCACGAAGAGCCACTGCCAGCCGTGAAAGCCGAGCGCGCCGTCGAGTTCGAGCAGCGCGCCGCCGAGCGGTCCGCCGACGATATTCGCAATGCAAACGCCGAGCAGGAAATAGCCCGTCGCCCGCGCGCGTTCTTCACGGCCGAACCAGTACGTGAGATACAGCATCACGCCCGGAAACAGCCCCGCCTCGGCCGCGCCGAGCAGCAGCCGCATCACGTAGAACGAGGTCTCGCCGCGCACGAACGCCATGCCGATCGACAGCAGTCCCCACGTGATCATGATGCGCGTGATCCAGAACCGCGCGCCGACCTTGTGCATCACGAGATTGCTCGGAATCTCGAAGGCGGCGTAGGTCAGGAAGAAGAGGCCCGCGCCGAGGCCATAGGCCGCCGCGGACATGCCGAGGTCGATGCCCATCGAATGCTTCGCGAGCGCGATGTTCGTGCGGTCGAGAAAGCTGATCACGTAGACGATCACGAGCAGCGGCATCAGCTTGCGGATCAGCAGCTTGTTGAGCGACGACTGCGCCGGTGACGACGCGCGTGGCGCGGATGAATGATGAATCGACATGGATACTCCCGAATTGGATCGGCGATGCGGTTCTTGAGCGACAGCCTTAACGATGGGCCGGAAGCCGGCCCGCCCGTGCGGTTCATCGCGCCTGCGTGTCTTCGGTCTGCATGTGTTTTGTCTCCGGTTTTCTAATAGTGTCGGCTGATCAGAACGCGACGTTGTCGCCGCCCTTCAGCTTCAGCATCGCGCGGGCTTCCTGCGGCGTCGCGACGTCGAGCGACAGGCCTTCGATCACTTGCCGGATCTTCCGGACCTGCGCCGCGCTCGATTCCGCCAGTTGGCCCGGCGCGATCCACAGCGAATCTTCGAGCCCGACGCGCACGTTGGAACCCTGTGCGGCGCCCATCGTCGCAAGCGGAATCTGATGGCGGCCGGCGCCGAGGATCGACCAGACGTAGTCGTTGCCGAACAGGCGGTCGGCGGTGCGCTTCATGTGCGCGAGATCCTCGGGATGCGGCCCGATCCCGCCGAGCAGCCCGAACACGCTCTGCACGAAGAACGGCGCCTTGGCGAGCCCGCGATCGACGAAATGCGCGAGGTTGTACAGATGCGAGATGTCGTAGCACTCGAATTCGAAGCGCGTGCCGTTCGCGCCGCACGACGTCAGGATGTACTCGATGTCGGCGAACGTGTTCTTGAAGACCAGATCGCGGCTCTTCGCGAGATGCTCGCGTTCCCAGTCGTGCTTGAGGTCCTTGAAGCGGTCGAGCATCGGATAGAGACCGAAGTTCATCGATCCCATGTTGAGCGACGCCAGTTCCGGCTGGAACCGGTGCGCGGGCTTTAGCCGCTCCGCGACCGTCATGTGCGGGCTGCCGCCCGTCGTCAGGTTGATGACGGCGTCGGTTTGTTCCTTCACGCGCGGCAGGAAGCGCTCGAAGACCGCCGGGTCCTGCGTCGGGCGGCCGTCCTCGGGATCGCGCGCGTGCAGATGCAGGATCGCCGCGCCTTCGCGGGCGGCCGCGAGCGCGGCGTTCGCGATTTCGTCGGGCGTCACGGGCAGATGCGGCGACATCGAAGGCGTATGGATCGCGCCCGTCGGCGCGCAGGTGATGATGACTTTGCGAGTGGTAGCCATGTCGTGTTTCCGGGTCGGTGATCAGAGTGTTTCGACGTTGCCGCAGACGGAAAGCGCCTGCCCGGAGATCGCGCTGCCGGCGGGCGAACTGAGGAAGAGCACGCTCGCCGCGATTTCTTCCTGTGTCACCATGCGGCGCAGCGAGATCTTCTCCAGATAGCGCGCTTCCATCTCTTCGTAGCTCAGGCCGAGTTGCTTCGCGCGCGCGGCGATCACGCCTTCCATGCGCGGCCCCTTCACGATGCCGGGCTGCACCGCATTCACGCGGATGTTGTCCGGACCGAGTTCGATCGCGAGGCTCTTCGACAGGCCGACGAGCGCCCATTTGGTCGCGGAATAGGGCGTGCGAAAGCCGTACCCGAGCCGTCCCGCCACCGACGACATGAACACCATCACGCCGCCGTCCGGCGCCTGGCGCAACAGGGGCACCGCACGGCGGGCGAACTGGAAATGGCTGTTGAGATTGACGTCGACGGTCTTCTCCCAGTCCGCCGGATCGATCTCGTCGATGCCGCCCGTCGGGCCCGCGATACCCGCGTTGTTGATCAGCACGTCGAGGCCGCCGAGTTCGCGCTCCACGTCGTCGAAGACGCGCGCGACATCGTCGGCTTCGGCGACATTCGCCCACGTGCCGGTGACGGCGGGCAGGGCGCTCGCGAGGGCGTCGATCGCCTTGCCGTCGATATCGCAGACGTGCACGCGCGCCCCCGTCGACACGAACGCCTTCGCGATCGCAAGACCGATACCCGACGCGCCGCCCGTGATCAGCACGCGCAAGCCGGCGCGCGGCGTGAGCAGTTGAAGTGCTTCCATCGATGTTTCTCCTTTTTCAGACTAATTAGTCATGCAAATCGTTTGTTCAAAAGCACGGCGCCTCGGGGCGCGTGCTGCCTGCTAGCGGACCGCGTGCCGGGGCATGTCGGCGGATTGCGCGCGCAGGCGCTCGCTGAGGTTGTCGGCTGCATCGCCGATGTCGCGCGCGATGCCCGCCCGGGCGAGCGCGCCGTCGCGTTGCCAGAGCGCTTCGATGATCTGCCGATGCGCGGCCATCGAACGGCGCATGTGCGCAATGTCCGGCGCGACCATGTTCAGGAACGGCCCGATGCGCATCCACATGTTCTGGATCGTCGCGAGCGTGATGTCGCTCGCGCCATGCCGGTAGATGCTCGTGTGAAACGCGAAATTGCTGCGCAGATACGCGGCGGCGTCGCCGGCCTCGACGTGTGCATCCATCGAGTCGAAGATCGCCTGGACGGCCGCGAGATGCGCGTCGTTCATGCGCGAAGCGGCGCGCTCGGCGACGCAGCCTTCCAGCGCGATGCGCACGTCGCGCAATTCGTCGATCAACTCGAAGGTCATCGGCGGGACCATCATCGCGCGGCCGGGACCGTCGACGAGCGCACCTTCGGCCCGCAGCCGCGTGAGCGCGCCGCGCACCGGCATCGTCGACGAACCGACGGCTTCCGCGACGCCGCGCAGGCTGAGTGGCTGGCCGGGCGCGAAGCGGCCGCTCATGATCGCTTCGCGGAGTTGCTGATACACCTTGCCCGCCATCGTTTCATGCGCGATGGCTTCGAGCGCGGGGACGGCCTGCGGGACGGAACGGGTTGCCACTGCCAACATGCCTCCAGATTCTGCGATGTGTGACCTGTGATCACACTTCTGCGAAGTTTGAGCGGCTCGGGTCTTCAAGTCAATGCGCGTGGTCTAGGGGAAAACACGGGGGCACGCGATCGACGCACGACTCGCCGTCGCCTCGGAGCGATTTATCTCGAAATTAAAAATCGCCGTGAATCGGATTTTCCACATTGACAGGAAACATCCCGAAAAACAGACTCGTGGCCTTTTCTTCGCTTTCTTCTTCTTTTGCTGGCCGAATGGATTCGCCACGCAAACCATTTTCCAGTCAACGGAGCCATTCATGAAACCCACATTCCCCTCGATTATTGCCGCCGCTTGTTTCGCCTCCGCGTCCGTCGCTTCGGTGGCCGCGCCCGGGGCCGCGACGCTCGACGGCGTCGCTTCGATGCAGGTCGCGGGCAGGGTGAAGGCGGTCGATCTGGCGACGCGCGTCGTGACCGTCGTCGATGCGCAAGGCATCGCGTCGGCGTTGCAGGTCGGGCCCGGCGTGCAGAATCTCGACGCGCTCAAGGCCGGCACGCCCGTCACGGGCACGACGTCGCGTCGCATCGTGCTGACGGCGCTCGCGAGCGGCGAGCAGGCGCCGCGCATGGCGCAGGTCGTGAGCGCCGACAGCCACTCGGGCGTGGTCGTGCTGAAGGACGCGCAGGGCGCGCAACTGGCGGTGCAGGCGCGCGAACCGGCGCGCGCTGCGTCGTTTGCCGCCGGATCGCACGTGGCCGTCGACGTGCAGGGCGCCGCGCCCGTCAACTGAGCTGCGCTCTCATCGGATTTGTCGGAGTTTTCCAGTATCGAACGGCATCGCGCGTCGGTAATGTGGCGGTTCCGTCGCACGGCGAGTCCCCGCTTGGCGTCCGGCGGCCGTCGTTCAGTCCCGGGCCTCGGGGCCGGTCGACGAGGCGCTCTCCCCGAGCGCAAAGACGCGGGAGCAAGTCGTACCTCGGCGCTTTCCCGTCGTCGTTCGCCGTCCATCCGGCGCGAGCCGGATGGACTCTTTTTTCTCCTTGTACTTTCCGGCCTACGCGCCGGAAGCACCCGCGACGAGTCGCAGACGCGTGATCTCCGAAGGCGCGCCCAGCCGCTTCGGCGGTCCCCAGTAACCGGTGCCGCGGCTCGTGTAGACCCACAGTCCGTCGAGGCGTGCGAGGCCTGAAACGAACGGCTGCTGCAAGCGCACGAAAAAATTCCACGGGAAAAACTGTCCGCCGTGCGTGTGTCCCGAGAGTTGCAGCGTGTAGCCCGCCGCCGCGGCCGCCGGCGCGCTGCGCGGCTGGTGCGCGAGCAGTAGTCGCACAATCACGTCCGTTGGCGCACCCCGCAATGCGGCGGCCGGATCGCTCTTGTGCGCCGGATCGAAACTCCCCGCGTTGTAGTCGGTCACGCCGGCCACCACTGCGCGCGCGCCGTCGTGATTCAGCACGACGTGCTGGTTCATCAGCACGATCAGGCCGAGCCGGCGAAATTCGGCGACCCATTTGTCCGCGCCCGAGTAGTACTCGTGATTGCCCGTGACGAGAAACGCCCCGTGCCGCGCGCTCAATTCGCCGAGCGGACGCGTGTGGTCGGCGAGATGCGATACCGCGCCATCGACGACATCGCCCGTCACCGCGATCAGGTCCGGCTTGAGCCCGTTGACCGCCGCGACGATCCGCTCGACGTAATGCCGCTTGATGGTCGGCCCGACGTGGATGTCGCTGATCTGCACGATCGTGAAGCCGTTCAGCGCGGCCGGCAGGCCGTCGATGGGGACATCGACCGTGACGATCGGCGCTCGCCGCCGCGCGTTGTAGAACCCCACCGCCGACGACAGCACCGCCAGTGCGGGCACGGCGAGCGCGCTCTCGGCGGTGAAGGCGGGAGAGCCGATCGGCACGCCGCGCGCCCAGTCGACGAGATGGATCCCGAGCAGCACGACGTCGCGCGCAAAGGTCAGCACGAGCAGCGATGAGAAAAATCCCATCGCGAGGAGCCCGATCCACGCGAGGCGGTCGGAAAGCGGCTGCTGTTCGATCGTGCGCGCGGCCATGCCGAGCGGAATCAGCAGCACGGAAGCCACGAGCACGAGCACCGCGAGCCAGCGCAGCGGAGCGCCGACGGGTGCCGCCGGAATCAGCCGCACGCCGACGTAGAGATGAAACAGGATGCCGATACCAATGACGCGAAAAAAGAACGCTGAGCGTCGCATAGAGCGCCTGAGAGGGGAGAAAAACGGGCGACGGCCGGTCGTGCCCCGAATGGAACCGATTCTACCGGTTCGCCCGAAACCTTGGCGGCGGCACGGCGGGCCTGTCCATTCGAGACGCGTATTGCAATCCATTGAAACACGCATCGTGAAACGATTTATTCGGAAATTGAAATTCCATGTATCGATGGACATTCGCACGGCGTGCGCTGTATAAATACCGATCGTTCAACGTCCCGGATATATTTTGATGCGCGCCATTTCAGTGGAGAAAGCCGAATGAATGCAAAATGGAATATGGCCTGGATTATCGCGGCCGCGTCGATTGCCGCGCCGGTTTATGCGCAGGACACGTCGCTTGCCAATGCCGCGCAACAAGTCGTGAGCGCGGCAAAGCCGGACCACAGGCAGGCGGAAATCATCGGCATCGACGCCGCCACGCGCACGCTCACGTTGCGCGGCTCGAAAGGCGCGACGACCACGGCGGTCGTGAGCGATCAGGTCACGAATTTCAACCAGCTGAAAATCGGCGATCAGGTCGACGTGCTTTATAAAAATGCGCTGCTCGTCACGGCCACCAAGGCGACGGGCGCGGACAAAGGCGTTCGAAAGCGGGTCGATACCGCGGTTTATGCGCCGGCGTCCGGCGCGAACGGATTCGCATCATCGCGGCAAGTGGAGATTCTCGCGACGGTCGAAAGCATCAATCGCAAGAACGGAACGATTACGCTGCGCGGCCCGTGGCGCACGGATACTTTCGATATTCCACACGATCTGGATACCAAAAATCTTAAACCCGGCGATTCCGTGCATGCGGTTTTTCTTTCGGCCACAGCGGTGGACGTCACACCGAAAAGCGCGGCGAAATAACAAAAGGCCTGGCAAAAACGCCAGGCCTTTTTTCATCGCTTCAACGGCGAATCAAACTGCCATGCACAAATACTTGATCACGACATAATCGTCGATGCCGTAATGCGAGCCTTCGCGGCCGAGTCCCGATTGCTTCACGCCGCCGAACGGCGCGACTTCGTTTGAAATCAGCCCCGTATTGATGCCGACCATGCCGTATTCCAGCGCTTCCGCGACGCGCCATACCCGCCCGATGTCGCGGCTGTAGAAATACGCCGCCAGGCCGAATTCGGTGTCGTTTGCCATGCGCACGACTTCTTCGTCCGACGAAAAGCGGAAGATCGGCGCGAGCGGACCGAACGTTTCTTCCCTCGCGACTTTCATGTCGGGCGTGACGCCCGTCAGCACGGTCGGCTCGAAAAAGCCGTGGCCGAGCGCGTGACGCTTGCCGCCGGTGACGATCGACGCGCCTTTCGTCAGCGCGTCCTCGATGTGCGATTCCACCTTCAGCACCGCCGCCTCGTTGATCAGCGGCCCGAGCGCGACGCCGCTTTCCGTGCCGCGTCCGACCTTGAGCTTGCCGACCGCTTCGGCGAGCTTGGCCGCGAACGCATCGTAGACGCGCTCGTGCACGTAAAACCGGTTCGTGCAGACGCAAGTCTGCCCGCTGTTTCGATACTTCGATGCAATCGCGCCTTCCACGGCGGCGTCGATGTCGGCGTCATCGAACACGATGAACGGCGCGTTGCCGCCCAGTTCCAGCGACACTTTCTTGATCGTCGGCGCGCTCTGGGCCGCGAGCAGCCGGCCGACCGCCGTCGATCCCGTGAACGAGAGTTTGCGCACGACCGGATTGCCCGTCATCTCGCCGCCGATCGCTTTCGGGTCGCCGGTGACGATGTTCAGCACGCCCTTCGGCACGCCCGCGCGCTCGGCGAGAACCGCCATCGCGAACGCGGAAAACGGCGTCGCTTCCGCCGGTTTCACGACGATCGGACAGCCCGCCGCGAGCGCCGGCCCAACCTTGCGCGTGATCATCGCGGCCGGGAAGTTCCACGGCGTGATCGCGGCGCACACGCCGATCGGCTCCTTCGTCACGACGATGCGCTTGTCGGCGGCGGGTGTCGCGAGCGTGTCGCCCGCGACGCGTTTGCCTTCCTCCGCGAACCACTCGATGAACGACGCCGCGTACACGATCTCGCCCTTCGCCTCGGCGAGCGGCTTGCCTTGCTCGGTCGTGAGGATGAGCGCGAGGTCGTCGGCGTGGGCGAGCATCAGGTCGTACCAGCGGCGCATGATTGCCGCGCGTTCCTTCGCCGTCTTCTTGCGCCAGGCGGGCCACGCGGCGTTCGCGGCGTCGATGGCGCGGCGCGTTTCGGCCGCGCCCATCATCGGCACGCGGCCGAGCGACGCACCATTCGACGGATCGACGACGTCGAAGGTCGCGCCGCTGTCCGCGCCTTGCCATTCGCCGTCGATATAGGCTTCGTGCCGCAGCAGTGCCGGATCTTTCAGATTCATTGTCATTGCGAAGGCCCCTGGATCAGACCGTTGCGCCGATCGTTTCGGTCAGCACGTCTTCGAGGATGGCGAGTGCTTCGTCGAACACGGCTTCCTGAATGGTGAGCGGGAACAGGAAGCGCACGACGTTGCCGTACACGCCGCACACGAGCAGCAGCAGGCCGCGTTCGAGCGCGCGCGTCTGCACGCGTTTCGTGAATTCCTGATCCGGTTCGTCCGAGCCGGGCTGGCAGAATTCCACGGCGACCATGCCGCCGGGGCCGCGCACGTCGGCGATCTGCGGCACTTCCTGCTTCAGCGCGTTGAGCTTCGCCTTCAGCTTGTCGCCGAGCACGTTGGCGCGCTCGCACAGCTTTTCATCGTCGATGATGTCGAGCACCGCAAGCGCCGACGCCACCGCGAGCGGATTGCCCGCATACGTGCCGCCGAGGCCACCGGGCGCGGCGGCGTCCATGATGTCCGCGCGTCCGACGACGCCCGACAGCGGCATGCCGCCCGCGAGGCTCTTCGCCATCGTCATGAGATCGGGCACGACGTCGTAATGCTGCATCGCGAACAGCTTGCCAGTGCGCGCGAAACCGGTCTGCACTTCGTCCGCGATCAGAAGAATGCCGTGCTCATTACAGATTTTTCTCAACGCGCGCACGAAGTCGAGCGGCGCCTGATAGAAACCGCCTTCGCCCTGAACCGGTTCGAAGATGATCGCCGCGACGCGCTTCGCTTCGATATCGGCCTTGAAGAGATGCTCGATGGCGCGCAGCGAATCGGCGACCGAGACGCCGTGCAGCGGATTCGGGAACGGCGCGTGGAAGACGTCCGACGGGAACGGCCCGAAGCCGATCTTGTACGGCGCGACCTTGCCGGTCAGCGCCATGCCCATCAGCGTGCGGCCGTGAAAACCGCCCGTGAAGGCGATCACGCCCGGACGGCCGGTCGCGACGCGCGCGATCTTGATCGCGTTTTCGACGGCTTCCGCGCCCGTCGTGAAGAACGCGGTCTTTTTCGGATGATCGCCGGGCGCACGGGCGCTGATTTTCTCGGCGAGAGAAACGTAAGACTCGTAGGGAACGATCTGATAAGCCGTGTGCGTGAAGCAGTCGAGCTGCGCGCGGATCGCCTCGACGATCTTCGGGTGACGATGACCCGTGTTGCACACCGCGATGCCGGCCGCGAAGTCGATGAAACGGCGGCCTTCGACGTCCCACAGCTCGGCGTTTTCGGCGCGCGCCGCGTAGAAATCGCACATCACGCCGACGCCGCGCGGCGTCGCGGCGTTCTTGCGGGCTTGCAGGTCGGCGTTTTGCAGAGTGTTGCTCACGGTGTGGTTCTCCTTCGCGCGGCGCGCGTTGTGGTCGGTCGAGTCGATGTGTGGACTATAGTAAGATTTGGCTCTTGAGTTCAGAGCCATTTCAATAAATCTATAGGAGCCAATCCGATGCGGGCGAGCGTGCTGTCCGACTGGCTGGCGCAACGGCTCGACCGCGGCAACGGTCAGCCGATTTATCGGCAACTGCACCGGCTGTTACAGCAGGCGATCCTGTCACGCGAACTGCCGGCCGGGACCAAGGTGCCGTCGTCGCGGCTGCTCGCGGCGGAACTGGGCGTCGGGCGCAATACTGTCACGCAGGTGTACGAGCAACTGGCGCTCGAAGGCTACGTGTCGTCGGCGACGGGGCGCGGCACGTTCGTCGCCGACAGCGCGCCCGACGAGATCGTCTTCGATGAAAGGCCGTCGCCCATCGAGATCGCGCCGGCCGCGCTCTCGACGCGCGGCGAACGGCTGATCGCGGGCGCGGGCGTCTCGAAGCGACAGGGCGGCGCGTTCATGCCGGGCGTGCCCGACGTGTCGCGCTTTCCGGCGCGCGTCTGGAGCCGGCTGCACGCGAAATACTGGCGGCGGCCGCGCCCCGATCTGCTGACTTACGCGCCGGGCGGCGGGCTCGCTTCGCTGCGTCACGCGCTCGCGGATTACCTGCGCACGTCGCGCTCGGTGCAGTGCTCGCCAGAACAGATCGTCGTGACGACGGGCATCCATCAGTCGATCGACCTCGCGGTGCGCCTGCTCTCCGACGCCGGCGACACCATTTGGACCGAGGACCCGTGCTATTGGGGCGTGAGAAGCGTCTTGCAGGTGTCCGGCCTCGATTTGAGAGCGATCCGCGTGGATTCTGAAGGCATCGACCCGTCGCCGGAAGATCTCGCGAATCCGCCTAAACTGATGCTCGTGACGCCCTCGCATCAATATCCGCTCGGGATGGTGATGAGCCTCGCGCGGCGCCGGATGCTGCTCGAATTCGCGCGCCAGCATCGCTGCTGGATCATCGAAGACGATTACGACAGCGAGTTCCGCTACGGCAGCCGGCCGCTCGCGTCGCTGCAGGGGCTCGACACGGCGGGGCAGGTGATCTATGTCGGCAGCTTCGGCAAGACGCTGTTTCCGGGCTTGCGGATCGGCTATATCGTCGTGCCGGAGGCGCTGGCGGCGAGTTTCGCGACGGCGTCGGCCGAGTTGTATCGCGAAGGGCAACTGCTCCAGCAGGCGGTGCTCGCGGAGTTCATCGCGGAAGGGCATTTCACCTCGCATATCCGGCGCATGCGCGCGCTGTACGGCCAGCGGCGCGAACTGATGCTCGCGACGATCGCGAAGCGTTACGGCGGAACGCTCGATATCGTCGGCGGCGACGCGGGGCTGCATCTGGTGCTGCGCCTGCCCGATCACGTCGACGATCGCGCGGTCGCGGCCCGGGCGCTGGCGGAAAACATCGTCGTGCGGCCGCTGTCGGGGTATTTCGCGCGACGCGACAATGCGCAGTCGGGGCTTCTGATCGGCTATGCGTGCGTGCCGGACGAAGAAATCGAGCCGGCGTTCGAGACACTGGCGGGGGTGATCGACGGGTTTATCGGCTGAGTGTGACGACTGGCGCAGAAATTCCGTCTGTTGGATCATGTGCGCTTCGGCCGACAAGCCGCCGCACCGACTCCGACAAAAAGGTTTCCCCGATGACTCTCGCTTCCCGCTTCACCGAAATCGCCGATCTCGCCGACGACGTCCCCTCGCTGCGCGACATCCGCCATCACATCCACCAGCATCCCGAACTCGCCTACGAAGAACTGCAAACCGCGGCGCTCGTCGCGGAGAAGCTCGAGCAATGGGGCTGGCAGGTGACGCGCGGTGTCGGCGAGACGGGCGTCGTCGGCACGCTGAAGGTGGGCGAGGGCACGCGCAGCATCGGCCTGCGCGCGGACATGGACGCGCTGCCGATCGTCGAGCAGACCGGCAAGCCATACGCGAGCATGACCCACGGCAAGATGCACGCATGCGGCCACGACGGCCACACGACGATGCTGCTCGGCGCCGCCCGCCACCTCGCGCGCACGCGGCGTTTCAGCGGCACGGTGCATCTCTATTTCCAGCCGGCGGAAGAATACGGCGTGCCGAGCGGCGCGCAGAAGATGATCGCGGACGGCCTCTTCGACCGCTTTCCCTGCGACGCCGTATTCGGCGTGCACAACCATCCGGGCATGCCGCCGGGCACGTTCCTGTTCCGCAAGGGCGCGTTCATGGCGGCGGGCGACAAGGTGACGATCACGATCGAAGGCGTCGGCGGCCATGCGGCGCGCCCGCATCTGACGGTCGATCCGGTCGTGGTGGCGTCGAGCGTCGTGATGGCATTGCAGACGGTCGTCGCGCGCAATGTCGATCCGTCGCAGCCGGCCGTGGTGACGGTCGGCTCGATGCACGCCGGCACGGCGAACAACGTCATCTCGAATTCAGCGAAGCTGGAACTGAGCGTGCGCTCGTTCAGCGAAGAAGTGCGCGCGCTGCTCAAGCGCCGCATCGCGGAACTGGTGCAGGCGCAGGCCGCGAGCTACGGCGCGACGGCCGTGGTGGCCTACGAAGAGGGCTATCCGGTCGTCGTGAACACGGACGCGGAGACCGAATTCGCCACGCAGGTGGCGCGCGAACTGGTCGGGGAGGAGAACGTCGTCGCGAACGCGGACATCCTGATGGGCAGCGAAGACTTCGCGTTCATGCTGCACGAGCGTCCGGGCTCGTTCCTGCGCATCGGCAACGGCGCGGGCGAGGACGGCTGCATGGTCCACAACCCGCACTACGACTTCAACGATGCCAACCTGCCGATCGGCGCGGCCTACTGGACCCGTCTCGTCGAAAAGTTTCTCGCGCAATAATTTTTATAAAACTTTATGCGCATAACGCTCGAAGGCGTCATGCGCATGTTCCGCGCGGCGCTCAGGCTGGCAGCGAGAAGCTTTCGATCGCGTCGCGCAGCACGTCGACCTGATCCTTCAGCGAGTGAGCGGCGGCCGCCGCTTCTTCGACGAGCGCGGCGTTCTGCTGCGTGACCTGATCCATCTCGACCACCGCGCGGTTCACCTGCTCGATTCCGGCGCTCTGCTCACGCGACGCGTGGCTGATCTCGTCGAGAATCTCGTTGACGCGGCGCACCGACTGCACGATTTCGCCCATCGTCGAGCCGGCGTTCGTCACGAGCGAGGCGCCTTCCTCGACCGTCTGCGTCGAGGTTTCGATCAGTGCCTTGATTTCCTTCGCCGCCGTCGCCGAACGTTGCGCGAGGCTGCGCACTTCAGCCGCAACCACCGCGAAGCCGCGTCCCTGTTCGCCGGCGCGCGCCGCTTCGACCGCCGCGTTGAGCGCCAGGATGTTCGTCTGGAACGCAATGCCGTCGATCACGCCGATAATATCGCCGATCTGCTTCGAACTGTCGGTAATGCGCGTCATCGTGTGGATGACGTCGGCGACCACGCTGCTGCCGCGCGTCGCGACGTCCGCCGCCTGTTCGGCGAGGCGCGCGGCCTGCGTGGCGCTGTCGGCATTCTGTTTCACGTTCGCCGTCATCTCGTCCATGCTCGACGCGGTTTCGACCAGCGCGGCGGCTTGTTGCTCGGTGCGCTGCGACAGGTCCGTGTTGCCCGCCGCGATTTCCGACGCGCCGACGTTGATGTTTTCCGTGCCGTTGCGAACGCGCGAAACCGTCTCGACCAGGCCGCTTTGCATCGACGAAAGCGCGTAGAGCAGGCTCGACGTGTCCTTCTCGTGGACGTGGACCGGCGTCGTCAGGTCGCCGCGCGCGATGCGGTGCGCCGCGCTCACCGCGAGTTCCAGATCGCCGCCGAGATTGCGCTTGATGCTCTTCAGCACCAGCAGCATCGCGACGGTCGCGAGCACGCCGAGCAGCGCCGTGATCCCGAGCCAGCGCAGCGCGCTCGCGTAGAACGCGGCCTGCACGTCGTCCATGTACATGCCGGTGACGAGATACCAGTCCCACGGCGCGAAGCGCTGCGAATAGCTCATCTTTGCGACCGGTTTGTCGTAGCCCGGCTTCGGCCAGAGGTAGTTCACGAAGCCGCCTTTCTCGTGATTGCCCGCCTTGACGATCTCGACGAAGAGCTTCGTGCCTTGCGGATCGGCGAAATTGGAGACGTCCTGGCCGTTCATTGCCGACTTGATCGGATGCATCACGATGGTCGGATGCGAATCGTTGATCGAGATATAGCCGTCGGTGCCGTAGCGCATCGAGGCGATCACTTCGAGGGCCTTCTTCTTCGCTTCGTCCTCGGTGATCGTGCGGTTCGCCGCGAGCGTCTGGAAATGCGAGGCCACGCTGTGCGCCTGGCCGATCAGCGTCGTCAACTGGTCGCGCCGGTCTTCGATCATCGACGCGCGGTTCTGCCACGCGCCGATGATCCCGATGGCGATCAGGCCGATCCACAGCACGGCGATCATCGAGCCGAGCTTTTGATTCAACGTCAGTTTGTTCATGTTCCGCGAGCCGCCTCATTGTCCGGGCGCGGCGAAATGCCGCCGCGCATGAGGGCATTACGGCAAACGGCGGCGCGGATGTAGGGGCGGGGAAACCCCTAGCGGGCGTTGCGGCAGATTCTTTCGTCCGATTCGGCGCTACATCGCGCGGCTAGATCGGATCCTTGTCGGGCGGGGCGTCCGGGTGCTGCGGCTCGTCCGGGCGATGGCCGGGCGAAGGCGGCGTGAGCGGATCGGCTTCAGGGTCGCGGTTCGGATCGGCGATAGGGTCCGGAACGGGCGTAGTCTGCATCTCGAAGTTCATGGTCTCGCACTCGTTGGGTGGGAAAGGCGCTGGCCGGCGCTAGGCCGCGTCGTGCAGCGCCGGGGTGTGCAGCGTGAAAGGGTCGCCCGGATGCGCGCTGTCCTCGCGCGCGAGCGCGGCGCGGGCTTCGATCGCGACCGCTTCGCTCGTCGCGTCGCCGTGATGTTCCTCCAGCGCGATCAGCGGCGTGCCGAGCGCGCGTGCCGCCGCCACGGGCGAGGGCGTCGCGGCGTCGTCGGAGAGGACGAGGCGCGCATCGCCGATCAGCCGCGTCAGCGTTTCCGGCGACATCGTGCCGGCCAGAAAGAGCGCCGCCGTCTGCATCGCGCCGAGCACGGCGCCGGTGCGCTCGGGTTCGAGCGCATCGCCGACGATCGCGATCTGCCAGCCGTCGGCGCCGAGCTGGTCCGCGACTTCCGCATAGCGCTCGACGGGCCACGCGGGCGTGGCGCCGTGACTGCCCGGATGAATCAGGACGAGCCGCTGTCGCTCGAGGCCGTGGAACGTCACGAGTTCGTCGTAATCGGCATCGGGCCGCGCGGGCGGGGGCGCGCTGGCGCGGGGGGCGGCGGGGGCGTCGGGCATCAGGGCGAGATTGTCGGACAGCGCGTTGAGGGAACGGGATCGCATCGTGGCTCCTGCTCTGGAGTGACGGTTGGGACCGCCCGGGGACGTCGCGCGTCGCCTCGGGCAGCCGATTGCCTCAGCACGTGTCGTGCCCGCGCCTGTTTCGAGCGCGCGGGCGTCTGACTACGATGACGACCGCGCCATCGCCCGGACAGTCACCGGGACCGCCTTGCCCGCCGGCACCTTGGCGCGCTTCGCGTGATGCGCGAGCGGAATCAGCGGATTGCACTCCGGGTAGTAGCTCATCGCACAGCCCGCCGGGATGTCGAACGCGTGAACCCGCAAGCCGTCGACCTTTCGTTCGACGCCGTCGTTCGAGACCGTCTCGACCGTCACGGCTTCGTCTTCCGTCAGGCCGAGGCGCGTCATGTCGTCGCGATTCATCAGCAACACCTGTCGGGTATTGAAGACACCGCGAAAGCGATCGTCAAGGGAATAAACCGTCGTGTTGAACTGGCTATCGCCGCGCGTGCTCATGAGGCGCAGCGTGCGCTCGCCGTCGAACGACATGTCGGGGTCCTCACTCGTGTCCGGCGGCGTGATGAAATTCGCCTTGCCGGTCTTCGTCTTCCATTCGCGCCGGGACGCGGCGAGCGGCCGGTGAAAGCCGCCCGGCTGCGACATGCGCTGGTTGAAGTCCTTGAACTGATCGGGATAAGTGCGCTCGATGGCATCGCGCACGAGCGAATAGTCGCCCAGCCACGCGTCCCAGTCGACCGAACCGCTTTGCGGCGTGAGCGTCGCCTTCGCGAGTCCCGCGACGATCGCCGGCTCCGACAGCAAATGCTCGCTCGCGGGCGCGGCGAAACCGCGCGACGCGTGGATGCAGGCGGTGCTGTCCTCGACGGTGACGATCTGCGCGCCGCTTGCCTGCTGGTCGACTTCGATGCGCCCGAGACACGGCAGCAGGTACGCCGCGCGCCCGTGCAGCAGATGGCTGCGGTTCAGGTGCGTCGCGATCTGCACAGTGAGCGGCAGCTTCCTCCACGCGGGTTCGAGTACGCCGTGGTCGGGCGTCGCGCGCGCGAAGTTGCCGCCGAGGCCGATGAACGCATCGACGGTGCCGTCGCGCACGCCTTCGCACGCATCGACGGTGCTCATGCCTTCGTCGCGCGGCGGGTCGAAACGGTACATCTCGGCGAGCTTGTCGAGCGGCACGAGCGACGGCTTTTCCGTGATGCCGACCGTGCGCTGTCCCTGCACGTTCGAGTGTCCGCGAATCGGGCAGATGCCCGCGCCCGGCTTGCCGATGTTGCCGCCGAGCAGCATCAGGTTGGTGAGCATCTGCACGGCGAGCACGCCTTCGCGATGCTGCGTGATGCCCATACCGTATAGGATCATGACGGCTTTCGACTTCGCGTATTCGGTGGCGGCGGCTTCGAGCGCGGAGCGCGTGAGGCCGCTTTCCACTTCGATGTCGCGCCAGTTCGCGGCGCGCATCGCGTCGGCGAAGGTGTCGAAGCCGTGCGTGTGTTCCGCGATGAACGCGGCGTCGAGCACGCGCGGCGCGCCTTCTTGTTGCGCGCGGTCGTCGGCGTCGATCAGCGCCTTGCAGATGCCGGTGACGGCCGCGATGTCGCCGCCGATTTTCACCTGATGGTATTGCGTGCTGATACAGGTTTCGTCGGGCGTCAGCATCTGTCCGGGTGACTGCGGATTCGCGAACGACACGAGCCCGCGCTCCTTGATCGGATTGAACGTGACGATACGCGCGTGGCGTTCGCGCGCGTCCTGGAGCGGATGCAGCATGCGCGGCGCGTTGGTGCCGGTGTTGTGGCCGAAGAAGAAAAAGCAGTCGGTATGCTGGAAGTCGTCGAGCGTGACGGTGCCGACCGGCACGCCGATCGTCTCCGGCAGCGCCACCGACGTGCTCTCGTGACACATGTTCGAGCTGTCCGGCAGGTTGTTGGTGCCGTACATGCGCGCGAAGAGCTGGTACATGTACGACGTTTCGAGCGACGCGCGCCCCGATGTGTAGAACACGACGCGCTTCGGATCGAAGCCGCGCAACTGCGCGCCGATTTCGTCGAAGGCCCGCTGCCACGGGATCGGCAGATAGCGGTCGGTGGCGGCGTCGTAGCGCATCGGTTCGGTGAGACGCCCTTGCGATTCGAGTTCGAAGTCGGTCCAGGCTTCGAGCGCGGCGAGCGTGTGATGCTGGAAGAATTCAGGCGTCACGCGCTTGCTCGTCACTTCCCAGGCGGTCGCCTTCGCGCCGTTTTCGCAGAACTCGAAGAGATGGGGATCGGCGGGCTTGGCCCACGAGCAACTGACGCATGCGAAGCCGTCGGGCTTGTTCTGATGCATCAGGATGCGCGAGCCGTTCACGGCGACGTGCTCCTTCAGCAGGATCGACGCGACCGCTTTCGCGGAGCCCCAGCCGCCGGCCGGATGACTGTACTTCTCGATGCGCGGGAGCTTGCTCATTGCGGTTTTCTCCACGTGGATGCAGGTTATTCGTGGATTAGCAATAAACAGGCTCGCCGGACGGCGCACGCGGCGGTCAGGAAAACGAAAGCCGCCGGCCCTCAGGAGCAGGGCGGCGGCTTTCAATGGGTGAAAGGTGGCGTCCGATTCGGCGCTCAGGTCTCCCCATTCCCCTCGTCCACCGGCAACATCTTCGGCACGAACGCTTCGGCGCGCTCACGGATCGCGTCGATTTCGCCGGTCACGAAGGTCCGGTTGTCGGCGGCGAGCGCGCTCTGATACGACGCGCCCTCCGGCACGCGATGCAACAGCGCGCGCAGTTCGCCTTGCGTCGTCTGCTCGACGGGTTCGAAGTTGTAGAGCTTGAGCATCAGTTCCGCGCGCTCGTGGAGCACGAACAGGCACCCGGCGAACACCGCGACGCCCAGCACTTCCTGCGCGCCGAAGCGGAAATCGCCCGGCACCGGCGAGAACGGCAGCCACAGGATCACGGCGAGGCCGGCGAGCGCCAGCGCGATCGTCGCGTTGAGCAGGAAACCGGTGCGCGCGACGATGCGGTCGCGTTCGGCGCGAAGCTGTCCCGCCGATTTCGGCACGAGCGCGGCGCGAGGTTTCTGTTGACGGAGTTCGGAGAACGGAAGGGCGGCCATGTGAGCGGTATGCCTCGGTAGCGGACGGTAACGATCGTATTAACGCCTCGCTTACAGGAACGTTGACGCGGGTTACGTCCTGTTGCACCTGAAGCATCCGGAAAAACTCACGCCTTGAAAGGCGTCCTCACGCTGGCCGTCCCTTCGGCGATCTGGTTCGCGAACACGAGCGCCTCGACGATCGTCCCGAGCACTTCGTCGCGCATCTTCGGGTCCATCACGCGCAGCGCGTAGGTCGGATGATAGGTCGGCACGATGAGCCGTCCGCGATGCTCGATCGTCTTGCCGAGATACTCCGAGAGCGCCGTGCGATGGCCCGTCAGCGACTTGAGCGCCGTCGCCCCGAGCGCGACGACGACCTTCGGCGCGATCCGCGTCAGTTCTTCGTCGAGCCAGTAGCGGCAGGCTTCGCGCTCGCGCTGCGCGGGCTGCTGCGGCAGGCGCTCCTTGCCCTGCGATTCCCATTTGAAGTGCTTGAGCGCGTTGGTCAGATAAAGCGACTCGCGGACAAGCCCCGCTTCCTCGATCGCCTGATCGAGCAGCTTGCCCGCCGGCCCGACGAACGGCCGGCCCGCCAAATCCTCCTGATCGCCTGGCTGCTCGCCGACCAGCATGATGCGCGCATCGGCGGGACCGGCGCCCGGCACCGGCTGCGTCGCGTTGCGCCAGAGCGCGCAGCGCTTGCAGCCGTCGAGCGAGGCGGGCTTCGTTTTCAGCGACGGCCCGTCGAGCGGCTCCATGTCGATCGCGACTTCCATCTCCGGCGGCACGTTGCGCGCGCGGCGATCGCGGCGCGCGACGGGATCGGCGCGCGCGATCAGCGTGGGATCGCTTTTCGCGTCCGGGCGGCTCTTCCAGTAGCGCACCGGCATGTGCGACGCCATTTCCGCCGCGTGCGCGACGGCCGGCGCGAACGTGCTTTCGTAGTACGCGAGCCAGAGCGCTTCGATCGCGTCGCCGCTGACCGCCTCGCCCGGCGACGCCAGTTCGGTCGGTTTCGGCTCCGGCTCGCTCGTGCGGTCGACGCGCAAGAGGGCGCCGTCCCAGAACGCCGCGCCGTGCGGGGTCGCGATCATCCAGGTGGCGCTGCCCATGCGCGTCGCGAAATCGAGCGCGGCGTGCTCCAGCAGGTCGTGCACCGGCTCGAACCAGCTGATGAACTCGGGCGGCCCGAGCGACGGATCGCGATGCCGGAAGCGCAGGAACTTGTGCATGCGCTCTTCTTCGGCGCGCACGTCTTCGATCATCCGGTTGAAACGCCGGCCGTCGGGATCGTCGGGGGAAACGACCGCGCGATCGCCCTGCGTCCAGCGCCAGAGCACCTTGTAGAGGAACGGCCAGCGGTCGCGCACGCGACAGCACGCGGCCGTCTCCAGCCGCTCCAGAAAGCCGCGCGCGATCTTCACGGGCGGCGGCGCGCCCGGTTCGGCGGATTCGTCGAGCGTGCCGAACACCGTCGCCGATGCCGACGCCTCCCGCCACAGCAGCCCCTCCGGCGACACGCCGCGCGCGAGCAGATCGCGCGCGGCGCTGCGCCAGGAGGCAAACGAAGGTTCGATGACGACGCTGTTCATCGGCAGGTCACAGGCGGGTTGACCGGATTGAAGTACTGTATATGCATACAGTTATTCTAGCGATGCCAGCGCCGTCGCCGCAACTTTTTTGAGAGGGATCCGGCCCCGTTGACGCTTTTGTCCGCACACCGTCCCGACTATTTTGCGACAGGAAACAGTGGGAATGGCCTTTGCTGTAAGCCGTGCATCGCGGCCGCCGGGGCGGCTCGCCGGACCATACGAACGGAGTCAACAATGCTCGGCATCATTATTCCGGCCCACGACGAGGCGTCGCACATCGGGGAATGCGTGACAAGCGCACGGCGCGCTGCGAATCACCATCAATTGCTCGGGGAGGAAGTGCGCGTGATCGTCGTGCTCGATGCCTGCACCGACGACACGGGCGCCATCGCCGGGTCGCTCGGCGCGGACGTGACGCAGATCGACGCGCGCAACGTCGGCATCGCGCGGGCGCACGGGGCCGAGCGGGCGCTCGCGCTCGGCGCGCGCTGGCTCGCGTTCACCGACGCCGACAGCATCGTCGCGGACGACTGGCTCGTGCAGCAGCTCGATTGCTGCGCCGATGCGGTGTGCGGCGTGATCGGCGTGCACGACTGGTCGCCGCATATCGCCGCGGTGCGCGAGCATTTCGGCAAGACCTATACCGACGCGGATGGGCATCGGCATATTCACGGCGCGAATCTCGGCGTGTCGGCGCATGCGTATGTGCGCGCGGGCGGATTTCCGCCGCTGGAATCGAGCGAGGATGTCGCGCTGGTGGAGGCGCTGATCGCGAGCGGGGCGTGCATCGAATGGAGCGCGGCGCCGCGCGTGGTCACGAGCGCACGCACGGATTTCCGGGCGAAAAAGGGCTTCGGCGCGACGCTGGTGGAAGTCGGCCGGCGGTATTTCGGGGCGGGGGCCGCGCCGGTCGTGGATGGTTCGGGGGTGCTGGCGGCTTAGGTCTTCAGCTTGCCGACAAATCGCCGGGCACATCCACGTCCCGCAGGATGTTCGGATCGTCGACGTCGATCCGACGCACCGGATTGAGCGCAAGCAGCGAGCGCGCGCCCGCGTCGCCGTCGAGCGTACTCAGCGCCTCGCGGTGCGCGCGGCCAAAACCGACCGGATGCCCGCGCTCGCCGCGATGATACGGCGCGACCAGCGTCGTCCCGCCATCGAGCGCGCGCGCGACGGCTTCGATCGTCCGCGGCGCGATCCACGGCATGTCGCCGAGCGCGACGATCCAGCCTTCCGAGTCGGATCGCGCCCTGACGCCGGCCGCGAGCGTCGCGCCCATGCCGCGTTCGGCATCGATCACGAAGATTACGGCGCAGCCGGCATCGTTGAGGACATCGGCGAGTTTTTCCGCGCCGGGCCGCACCACCGCGACCACCCGTTCGACCACCGAAAGCAGGCGCCGCGCGGACTGGAACACGACCGGCGTGCCGTCGGGAAGCGGCGCGAGCAACTTGTTCTGGATGCCGGACGGATCGAAGCGCGTGCCGAGACCGGCGGCGAGCAGGATGCCGGTCGCATTCGATGAATAAGTCATGGCCGGTCGTCCGCGTGGAAGGATGCGTCGATTGTGCAGTGCGTCGAAGGGCCTCGCAAGGGGGCGCGCGCCCCCTTGCGGTTACACCGTCGGCTTCGGCAAGACTTTGTCGAGCGTCACGGGCAGATCGCGCACGCGCACGCCGGTCGCGTGATAGACCGCGTTCGCGATCGCCCCCGACACGCCCGTGATCCCGATCTCGCCGATCCCCCGCGCGCCGAGCGGATTGATGTGCGGATCGGGCGGCCCGACGAACGAGATGTCGAGTTCGCCGATATCGGCATTCACCGGCACGTGATATTCGGCGAGGTTCGCGTTCGTATAGCGGCCGTAGCGCGCGTCGAGATCGCTTTTTTCCAGCAGCGCCGAGCCAATCCCCCACACGATGCCGCCCATCAACTGGCTGTGCGCCGTCTTCGCGTTGAGCAGCGTGCCGACGTCGTACACGCCGACGATGCGCGCCACGCGGATCGTGCCGAGGTCTTCGTCGACGTGCACTTCCGCGAACACCGCGCCGAACGAGTGAAACGAATACTGCTGTTTCTCGCTGCCCGGCTTGACGGTCGCCGTCGCCTCGATCGGCCGGCCGCCGTTGCGCGCGATGACCGCCGCCGCCGGATCGCGCTTCGAAGGCGTCGAGCGGCTGACGACCCAGCCGTTGTCGACCGTCACGTCGTCGCGCGGCGCGCCCGCGAGCGGCGAGCCGGCATCCGCGAGCGCCATCGCGATCAACTGGTCGCGGGCCTGCGTCGCCGCCGCCTGCACCGCCGGCGACACGCTCGCGGCCGACTGCGATCCTCCCGACACCGGCGCCTTCGGCAACGACGAATCGCCGAGCGCGAAGCGCACGTTCTCGGGCGCGAAGCCGAGCGAGTCGGCGGCGACCTGCGTCATGATCGTGTAGGTGCCGGTGCCGAGATCCTGCGTGCCGGAGGCGACCATCGCGGTGCCGTCGGGCAGGATGCGCGCGATCGCGGACGCCTCGCTGCGGTTCGCCGGATAGGTCGCGCTGGCGACGCCCATGCCGATCAGCGTGTGGCCGTCGCGCATCGAACGCGGCTTGGGGTTGCGCCGCGCCCAGCCGAACTTCCCGGCGCCCGTCTCGTAGCACTCACGCAACGCCTTGCTCGACCACGGCTTCTTTTCCTGCGGCTCGTTTTCCGCGTAGTTCTTCAGTCGAAACGCGAGCGGGTCCATGCGCAGCTGATACGCCATCTCGTCCATCGCGGATTCGAGCGCGAACGAGCCGCTCGTCTCGCCGGGCGCGCGCGTGAAAGTCGGCGTGCCGATGTCGAGCTTGACGAGCTTGTGCGACGTCGATTGGTTCGGCACCGCGTACATCATCCGCGTGACGATCGCCGAGGTTTCGGTCCAATCTTCGAAGGTCGAGGTGGTCGAGATGACGTCGTGGCGCATGCCGGTGAGCGTGCCGTCCTCGCGCGCGGCCACCTGGATGCGCTGCTCGGTGAACGGCCGGTTGCCAATGATGCCCCACATCTGCGGACGTTCGAGCACGAGCCGCACGGGGCGCCCGGTCTGCTTCGCGGCCATCGCGGCGAGCACGACGTGCGACCACACCGAGCCCTTGCAGCCGAACCCGCCGCCGACGAACGGGCAGATCACGCGCACGTTCGCTTCGGGAATGCCAAGGATCTTTGACACCGCGCCCTTCGCGCCCGACACGCCTTGCGTGGCGTCGTAGAGCGTGAGATTCGGGCCGTCCCAGCGCGCGAGCGTCGCGTGCGGCTCCATCGGATTGTGATGTTCGTAGGGCGTCGTATAGACGGCGTCCAGCCGCGTCGGACCTTGCCGCAAACCGGCTTCGGCGTCGCCGCGCGCGGTGTTCACCGGACGGTTGTTCATCTTCTGCGGCGGATAGGCCGACGCCTTCGCGCGCTGGAAATCCGCGTTCGGCGCGGCGGCTTCGTAGCGCACCTGCACCTGGCGCGCGGCATCGACGGCGCGTTCCAGCGTATCCGCGACCACCACCGCCACCGGCTCGCCGCTGTAGCGCACCTCGTTGGTCTGCAAGAGCGTGAGCTTGCGCACGGCGGGCGGTTGCGCGTCGGGATTGCCGCCGTTCGGCAGGCGCATCGCCGTCTGGTAGGTCATGACGAGCAGCACGCCGGGCAGCGCCTCCGCCCCCGCGGTCTGGATCGACGCGATCCGGCCTTTCGCGATCGTGCTCGTCACGATGACCGCGTGCGCGAGCATTGATTCGGGGTTGTCGGCCGAATAGCGTGCCTGGCCGGTGACTTTCAGCACGCCGTCGGTGCGGTCGAGCGGTTTTCCGATGACGCTCATGCTGCACCTCCTTGCGCTGCGGCTTGTTCGACCGCGCGCACGATCGCCCGCTGCGCGAGTTCGACCTTGAACGCGTTGTCGCGATACGGCTTCGCCTCGCGCACCGCGAGCGCGGCCGCGCTGTGCAGCGTCGCGCGCGAGAGCGGCTTGCCGGCGAGCATCTGTTCCGTCTCGCTCGCGCGCCACGGCTTGTGCGCGACGCCGCCGAGCGCGATGCGCGCCGTCTTCACGGTGTCGCCTTCCATGTCGAGCGCGGCCGCGACGGAAACCAGCGCGAACGCGTAGCTCGCGCGGTCGCGTACTTTCAGGTACTTCGCGTGCTGCGCGAAGCGCGGCGGCGGCAAATCGACGGCGGTGATGAGTTCGCCCGCTTGCAGCGTCGTGTCGAGATCGGGCCGCTCGCCCGGCAGACGATGGAATTCGGCGATCGGAATCGCGCGCTCGCCTCGCGGACCGGACACGCGCACGACAGCTTCGAGCGCCGCGAGCGCGACGCTCATGTCGGACGGATTGGTCGCGATGCACTGCGCGCTCGCGCCGAGGATCGCGTGGATGCGGTTGTTGCCTTCCAGCGCCGCGCAGCCGCTGCCCGGCGTGCGCTTGTTGCACTGGGGAAAGCCGGTGTCGTAGAAGTAATAGCAGCGCGTGCGCTGCATCAGGTTGCCGCCGACCGTCGCCATGTTGCGCAGTTGCGCCGACGCGCCCGCCAGAAACGCCTGCGAAAGCAGCGGATAGCGCTCGCGCACCCACGCGTGGTTGGCGGCGTCGCTGTTGCGGGCGAGCGCGCCGATGCGCAGTCCGCCGTCGGGCAGCGGCGTGATGCGGTCCAGGCCGTCGATATGCGTGATGTCGACGAGCTTCACCGGCCGCGCGACGCCGCCTTTCATCAGGTCGAGCAGGTTGGTCCCGCCGCCGATAAACACGACGCCCGGCTGGCTCGCCGAGCGGATTGCCGCGGCCGCGTCGGGCGCGCGTTCGTAGGAGATCGCGTCCATGTCGTCTCCTAGGCTTTGTTCGACGCCACGGCCGACACCGCCGCGACGATGTTGGTGTACGCGCCGCAGCGGCAGAGGTTGCCGCTCATGCGCTCGCGGATTTCGTCGGCGGAAAGCTGCGGCGGACGCGCGCGGACGTTCGCGGTCACCGCGCTCGCATCGCCCGCGCGGTATTCGTCGAGGAGAGCGGTTGCCGAACACAACTGCCCGGGCGTGCAGAAGCCGCACTGGAACGCGTCGTGTTCGATGAAGGCGCGCTGGACGGCGCTCAGGTTCTCGCCGGATGCGAGGCCTTCGACCGTCGTCACCGATTCGCCGCCGTGCATCACCGCGAGCGTCAGGCACGAGTTGATCCGCTTGCCGTTTGCGATGACCGTGCACGCGCCGCACTGGCCGCGGTCGCAGCCTTTTTTCGTGCCGGTGAGGCCGGCGTATTCGCGCAGGGCGTCGAGGAGCGTCGTGCGCGCTTCGAGCTGCAGCGCGTAAGGACGGCCGTTGATCGTGAGATGCACCGGCATCAGTGGCGCGGCGGCGGGCGGGGGCGCGACCGCTGGCGTCGCGGCCGCCTGCTGCTGGGCGCGCGCGAGCGGCGCGGCGCTGACGGCTACCGTCGCGGCCGCGGATTGCAGAAAACGTCGGCGGGACGGTTTCTGCGCGTGCTCTTCGTTGCGTGGGGGATTCTTCTCTTTGCTGTCGGACATGGCGATACGACGCTCCTCGCTCGGTCGAATGGGCGCTGCGCTGGCTGGCTCGTCGGGCGCGAATGCGGAGCGTGCGTCGGGCGCGCTGGCTGATGGCGGCGCTGATGCGGCGCGCCTTGGAGACGGGCGCGCCGCGACTTACGGCAGCGAGCAAGTCCGATGCCATGCGCGCGCATGCAGCGTGCGCGTCGACCGCGACTATTTGTTCGCAGGTAAATGCTGCATCGAGCGGTAAATTCGCACAACGGGCGAAGGATTCGCATGTCGGCGGCGAAAGTGGCGCGACCGGCTGTTGTTGGTCTGTTGCCGGGCGGCGGTTTGCTGCGCGTCAGGTTCGCGTCATTCTCGTCGGTTAGTTCATCTGACGGTACACAGGCGCACCGCGCGCCATGCGCGCCGGTCCGTATGGATCGGGATTGCCGTAGCGCGGAATGGTGCCGTCGGAGCGGGCGCGCGCGAGGTCGGCGCGAACCTGCGCACGGGTGGCCGGAGCGTTGGCGGTCGCCGTGCCGCCGGTCGCCGGTGTGCCGACCATGTCCTCGTAAGTGTTCATCTGGGCGTAGCGCTTCGGGTCCTGGTTCTGTGCGGCTGCGGCCGTCGAACCGGCGGCGAGCACGCAGACCGTGAGCCATGTCGTCAACTTCATGATCGTCCTCCTTCGATGGCGGCGAGGGTCGTCGCTCCTTCGTTATACGCGCCTAAAGGACAAACGGATGTGTCTAATATTGCAACTAACGGTCAATGCCATCGGCATCCGCGAATGGCTGGCGATCCGAAGCATCGAGGATCAACTGGGTCGAGCAGAAGGGCCACAGAAAAACGGGGCGACCCGCGCCCCGTACTAGATTGTTTACACGCCGGTAGAACTCAAAGAGCCGCCGGATAGGGCGCCTTCAGCCATTTCGTCGACAGCGTGTTCAGCGTGCCGTCCTTCTTCGCCTGCGCGATGGCCGCATCGACTTCCTTCAGCAGGCGTGGCTCGTTCTTGTTCAACCCGACGTGATCCGGCGAGCTGAACAGCGAGAACTTCTGCTCCGGCTGGATCGGCGGATTGCGCGCGATGATCGTCGCGCCGACGTCGTTGCCGACCACCATCAGTTGCGCCTGTCCCGACAAAAACGCGGAAATCGCGCCGTTCGGATCGTCGAAGCGCTTGATCGTCGCGCTCGGCGGCGCGACCTTGCTCACGCTCAGGTCCTCCAGCGTGCCGCGCGCGACCGCGATCGTCTTGCCCGCGAGATCGGCCGTGCTCTTCACCGGCAGCGACTTCGGCCCGAACACCGCGAGGTAATAGGGCGCATAGGGCCGCGAAAAATCGAGGATCTTCTCGCGCTCGGGCGTCTGGCCGACGGAGAGCAGCATGTCGGCCTTGTGCGTCGCGAGATACGCCATGCGGTTTTCGCCCGTGATCGCCACCAGTTCGACCTTCGCCTTCAGCGCGCGGCCGAGGTAGTCGGCCATTTCGATGTCGTAGCCTTGCGGCTTCATGTCCGGTCCGATCGAGCCGAACGGCGGATAGTCCATGAACACGCCGATTCGCACGACGCCGTTCTTCTGGATCGTATCGAGCGCGTCGGCGTGAGCGGGCGACGTGAACGCGGCGAACGAGGTGGCAAGGGCGAGCGTCGCGCACAACTGGGCGGCGAGGCGGGAAACGCGTTTCGTCATGGTGAAGACCTGAAGTGTGAGCAAGAAGGGAAGGTCGATGCACTCTAGGCACGCAAAAATCGCGTCACAATCGAATTGTGCGCATGCCAGCCATGCGCCGCGCGCATGGCTCTACTTGATGAGGCCGAGCGCCTCGCGGAACTCCGGACGCCGGCAGGTGCCGAGCCAATTGAAGATCGCGGTTTCGGTCGTCGTCAGGCGCGCGCCCTCCTGCGCCGCGCGCGTCAGCGCGATCGCCCGGTTGGCTGGATCGCGCGAGCCGACGGCATCCGCGACGAGTTCCACGCGGTAATCGAGCCGCAGCAGGCCGAGCGTCGTGAGCAGCACGCAGACGTGCGTCTCCGCGCCCGCGACGACGATCACGCACTCGTCCGGCGAAGGCAACGCGGCGACGAAGGCGTCGTTGAGCGTGGCGTCGAAGGTATGTTTTTCGATCACGCGCTGATTGGGCACGAAGAGTCCTTCGACGCTCGCGCCGAGTCCGCGCGGATTCTGCTCGGTCGCGAGCACCGGCACGCCGAGCAGGCCGGCGGCGCGCACGAGCGCGTGGCAATGGCGCGAGAGCGTCTCGCCGGCGTCGATATGCGGCAGCAGGCGCTGCTGCATATCGATCACGAGCAGCATCGCTTCAGGTTTCACTTTCCATGATCCGGTCGATGAGCCGCGCGTTTTCGCCCGCCGAACCGATGCCCGCGTGCTTTGCCATCGGCACGAAGAAATGCATCGCGACCGGCAGCTTCGAGCGTTCGAGCCAGCCCGTCAGGTGCGCGTTCAGGCGATGCGCCGGCGCCTTCAGTTCTTCGCGCAGCACGGCGGGCAGCGTTTCGAGGTGCTTCATTTCCGTCTGATACGGCTCGGGCGCGACGCAGAGCGCGTTCGGCCGGCCGTCGACATCGACGGGAAGTCGCTCCAGCGCCTGATGCAGGAGCGCCACGCCGAGCCCTTCGCCGCGCCACGGCTTTCTCACTTCCCACATGCTGATATAGACCACGCGATGCTCGTTGAACACGCGGCACAGGTCCGGCCCGAGCGCTTCGGCCGCGGCGAGCGCGAGCGAGAGCATCTCGCCGGAATAGGTGTCGAGCACGTAGACGAGGTCCGCGCTGCTGTGGATCGGCGGCACTTTCACGAGCTTCAGTTCGACCGCCGCCGCGACGATGTCCGTGCCCGCCTCGTGGAACACGGCGAACGCGGTGCCGAGCCGTTCGTCGTCGACTTGCGGATATTCGTGGCGATAGGTCATCGTGAAGAGAAACGGGCCGATCTTCTCCCGGTACGCGAGCGGCCGGTCGACGTCGTAATCGCTCGTGCCTTCGAGGCCGTAAGGATCGTAGTCGCGCTTCTCGCGGTTTTCGCCGGGCTCGCCCGATTTCAGCGCCACCAAGGGCCGCCGCGATTCGGGCACGAGGTCCTCCGGCAAGCCTTCCCAGGCGAGGCGCAGGAACTCGCGGCCGCCGCGATAATGCGTTTCGAAGAGCGCGATGACCTGCTGCGCCGCCACCGGATCGACGATTTTTTGCACGCAGTCGAGCGCGCGGTCGAGCAACTGGTCGGCTTCTTCCGGATCGGGCGCGGGATGCGGCTCGCCGGGTCCGGGCGTCGCCGGCAGTCCTTCTGCCGCGCGCGCCCGGCGCGTGAGGTCGAGCCATTCGTCGGCGGCGCGTTCGGCGAGAAAGCCCGCCGCGATGCGGTAGCCGGCAAGCACGATCGACTGGCCGGTGTCGCCGAGAGGGAACACGTACTCGTCGGAGAGCGCATCGTCGACGGTGACCGCGCGGAAGGTTTCGCGCGGCGATACCGCGTTCGCCGCGGAATCGAAGCGGTCGTGCGACAGCACATGGGCGACGAGATCGGATGCCGTCGGACCGAAATCGGACTCTACGCCGGGAAGCAGCTTCAGCAAGGACAGGTTGCTCATGTAGGCCATCTCCGTGACGTGGGTGTACATCGTAACAAACCGTCAGGCGGACCGCCGCGCCACGTTCGGCGGCATTCAGGCGCCTCGCTCGCGGGTCGCGGCGCGCGGGTTGCTAGCGGAACAGTCGATCCTGCATGGGGGACGAGGCATGGTTACGGTTCAGGAAGGAGGGTGCGCGTGCGGCGCGGTACGGTTTCGCGTCGGCGCGGCGCCGCGCCGCGTCGGCATGTGCCACTGCATGACGTGCCGCCGAATTCACGGCTCGGCGTTTGGAGTCTATGCGGTTTTCGAGCGCGGCGACGTGGAGTTTTTCGGCCGCACCGAGGCGTGGCGAAGTTCCGACGAGGCGCGGCGGCATTTTTGTCCCGTCTGCGGATCGGTGGCGTACATGGAGTATCTGGCGACGCCGGAAATCGACTTGCCGCTCGGCGCCTTCGATGAAACCGGTATCTACGAGCCCGGCTACGAACTCTGGTGCCGCCGTCGCGAGCCGTGGCTGCCGCAAGGCGTGCGCACGGAATTCGAAGAGGACCGGCCGTGACCCGGTGTCGTCTGCGATGACCGCCGGGCGCGTGCGGATCGGCCTCTCGGGCTGGCGTTACGATGGCTGGCGCGGCGTGTTCTATCCGCCGAAGCTCGCGCAGGCGCGAGAACTGGAATTCGCGTCGCGACAGGTGCAAACCGTAGAGATCAACGGCTCGCATTATTCGCTGCAAAGCGTGAAAAGCTATCGCGCATGGCACGACGCGACGCCGGACGGCTTTATCTTCAGCGTCAAGGGACCGCGCTATCTCACCCACATGCTGCGATTTCGCGACGAAACCGCGACGCCCGCGCTGGCGAACTTCCTCGCGTCGGGCGTGCTGGCGCTCGAACGCAAGCTCGGTCCGTTTCTCTGGCAGTTTCCACCGAACTTCGCGTTCGACCCCGACGCGTTCGAACGCTTCCTCGGTCTGCTTCCGAAAGACACAGTGTCGGCCGCTCAATTCGCCGCCCGGCACGATGCCCGCGTGAAAGCGCCGTGGTTCGACGTTCGCACGAAGCGCGCGCTGCGTCACGCCATCGAAATACGCCATCCGAGCTTTTGCTGCGAGGCATTCGTGCGTCTTCTGCGACGGTACCGGGCGGCGCTCGTGGTATCGGATTCGGTCGCGGACTGGCCTTACGCCGAAGATCTGACTGCCGACTTCGTCTATGTGCGGCTGCATGGCACCGAAACGCTCTACGGCGGCGCCTACACCGACGCCGCGCTCGACGGCTGGGCGTCGCGCATCGGATGTTGGGCGAGCGGCGGCCAGCGCGCCGACGCCCGGCTGATTTCATCGGTGGCGCCTCGTCGCCGCGCGGGCCGCGACGTATTCTGCTACTTCGACAACGACAAGAAAGTCCAGGCGCCTTTCGACGCCCGCCGGCTGATCGAGCGGCTGCAACCGTGACGCGCCCGGCGCGCGGCAGTAACGCCCCGTGACGAGACCGCGGCCGGCGCGCAGGAACCGGCCTCGCCGTGAAGAGTCCGAAGAATTGCATTCGGCGCGGGAAAATACGACGATACATCCGCGCGGTCGCTGAGCGCGTTGCCTTCGCGGGCAATCTGAATGCGTGGCATGGCAACTCGGGCAGCCTTCTACTCCAGTACCAGCGAGGAGCATCGAACTATGGCGAAGCAACCGGTGAGCGGCAGCGACAAGAACCATCCCGAAGGCGCGACCTGCGTGGGCGCGTGCAACCCGGCCGACGAAATCGAAGTGGTCGTGATGCTGCGGCGTCAGGACGAAAGCGGCTTCAAACAGTTGATGGCGAAGATCGACGCGGGCGAAGCCGAACCCGTCGCGCGCGAGGCGTTCGAAAAACGCTTCGGCGCATCGAAGGAAGACGTCGAGAAGGTCGAGAAATTCGCCGCGCAGTACGGTCTGAAAGTCGCGCGCTCCGATCCGGGCTCGCGCAGCGTCGTGCTGAAGGGGACGATCGAGCAGTTCCAGAAAGCGTTCGACGTCAAGCTCGAACGCTTCGAACATCACAATATCGGCGAATTTCGCGGGCGCACCGGGCCTGTCAACGTGCCCGACGACATGCACGACGCCGTCACCGCCGTGCTCGGCCTCGACAGCCGTCCGCAGGCGCGTCCGCACTTTCGCTTTCGCCCGCCTTTCAAGCCCGCACGCGGCCTTGCGCCCGCGTCGTTCACGCCAGTCGATCTCGCGCGCCTCTACGACTTCCCCGACGGCGACGGCGCCGGCCAGTGCATCGCGATCATCGAACTCGGCGGCGGCTATCGCACGAGCGACCTCACCGCGTATTTCTCGAAGCTCGGCGTGAAGGCGCCGAAGGTCGTCGCGGTCAGCGTCGATGAGGCGAAGAACGCGCCCACCGGCAATCCGAACGGTCCGGACAGCGAAGTGACGCTCGACATCGAGATCGCCGGGGCGATCGCGCCGGGCGCCGTGATCGCCGTCTACTTCGCGCCGAACAGCGACTCCGGTTTCGTCGATGCCGTGAACCGCGCGATCCACGATGCGACGCACAAGCCGTCGGTCGTGTCGATCAGCTGGGGCGGCCCGGAGTCGATGTGGACCTCGCAATCGCTCAGCGCCTTCAACGACGTGCTGCAAACGGCCGCCGCGCTCGGCGTGACCGTCTGCGCGGCGTCGGGCGACAGCGGATCGAGCGACGGCGTCGGCGACGGCCAGGATCACGTCGATTTCCCCGCGTCGAGCCCGTACACGCTCGCGTGCGGCGGCACGAGCCTGTCGGCGTCGGCGAGCGGCATCGAGCAGGAAGTCGTCTGGAACGACGGCGATCAGGGCGGCGCGGGCGGCGGCGGCGTGAGCGGCGCGTTCGCGCTGCCGGTCTGGCAGAAAGGGCTCACGCTCGCGCGCACGGGCGGCGGCCACACGCCGCTCGCGAAACGCGGCGTGCCCGATGTCGCCGGCGATGCCTCGCCGCAGACCGGCTACGAAGTGCTGATCGGCGGCAACGAGACGGTGGTCGGCGGCACCAGCGCCGTAGCGCCGCTGTGGGCCGCGCTTCTCGCCCGCATCAACGCGATCAACGGGAAACCGGCCGGCTTCGTCAATCCGAAGCTGTATCGCGCGAAGACGGCCTGCCGCGACATCACGGAGGGCAACAACGGCAGTTTCGCGGCCGTGGCGGGCTGGGACGCCTGCACGGGACTCGGCAGCCCGGACGGGGCGAAAGTGGCGGCCGCGCTGAAATGACCGCGCTGGATTAACGGCAGCGTGACGAGCACGATTCATCCACGGCAATAACAACGACGACGAACCAGGAGCGACGACGATGAACTCCGATCCAACAATAGAAAAACCCGCCGACGGGGCGCCGGAAACGGCCGCGAAGACGCCTGCCGCGAAGACGCCGAAAAAGCCTGCCAAGCCGACGGCGAAGCGCGATCAGCCGTACTTCGATCCGGTCGCCTACGGCAACGGTCCGGACGATTCGGTCTCCGCGACCGAAGCAGACGAAAACGCCGCCGTCACGCATCACACGGTCGCGATCGGCGGCGCGAAGATCGCCTACACGGCGACGGTCGGGCATCTCGTCACGGTCGATCCGAGCAGTTCGAAGCCGGACGCGAAGATGTTCTACGTCGCCTTCACGAAGGACAACCAGACGGAGGAACAGCGCCCGCTCACGTTCTTCTATAACGGCGGGCCGGGGTCGTCGTCGGTGTTCGTGCTGCTCGGTTCGTTCGCGCCGCGCCGCATCAAGACCGCGATGCCGAGCTTCACGCCGCCCGCGCCGTACCAGATGGAGGACAACCCGGACAGCCTCATCGACAAGAGCGACCTGATCTTCATCAATCCGGTCGGCACCGGCTATTCGGCGGCTATCGCGCCGAACAAGAACCGCGATTTCTGGGGCGTCGATCAGGACGCGGATTCCATCAAGCAGTTCATCAAACGCTATCTGACGAAGAACAATCGCTGGAATTCGCCGAAATTCCTGTTCGGCGAGTCGTATGGCACCGCGCGCAGCTGCGTGCTCGCGTACAAGCTGCACGAAGATGGCGTCGATTTGAACGGCATCACGCTGCAATCGTCGATTCTCGATTACCGGCAGGCGGGCAACCCGGTGGGCGCGCTGCCGACCGCCGCCGCCGATGCCTGGTATCACAAGAAGCTCGGTGTGCATCCGACGCCGACCAATCTGGAGGCGTTCGCGGAGGAAGTCGCGGAATTCGCGCGCTCGGATTACCTGAACGCGCTGCGCAAATTCCCGCAAACCGACGACGAAGTCGTGCAGAAGCTCGCCGACTACACCGGCATCGACAAGGTGACGCTGCTCGCGTGGAGTCTCGACATCGCCGCCTACGACAGCCGCGGCAATTCGCTCTTTCTCACGACGCTGTTGAAATCGAAGGGGCAGTCGCTCGGTTCCTACGACGGGCGCGTGATGGGCGTGTCGAGCGGCATCGCGGGCAAGATCGATCCGAATTCCGGCGGCAACGATCCGACGATGACGGCGGTGAGCGGCGTCTACACGTCGATGTGGAACAGCTATCTCAACGAGCAGTTGAAATTTACCTCGACGTCCTCGTTCACCGATCTCAACGACCAGGCGTTCCTGAACTGGGATTTCAAGCACACGGACCCGACGGGCGAGGAGAAGGGCGTCGATTCGAAAGGCAACATCATCCTGTACACGGCGGGCGATCTGGCGGCGGTGATGGCGCTGAATGTCGACCTGAAGGTGCTCTCCGCGAACGGCATGTACGATTTCGTCACGCCGTTCTATCAGACCGTGATCGACTTGCAGCAAATGCCGCTCATCGACAAGACCGTGCGCCAGAATCTTTCGGCGACGTTTTATCCGTCGGGACACATGGTCTATCTCGACGGCGGTTCGCGCACGCAGTTGAAAAAAGATCTGGCGACAATGTACGACGCGGCGACGTCGAATCATGTGGCGATGAGCCGGATCATCACACTGCAGCGCACGACGGCGTCGAAGATCGCGTAGCTTCTTCCGGGAACGCCGTTTGCGGCATGAAAGGCCTGGCGCTATCGAAAGTGCCGGGCCAATTGTCAAACGGAGTCCTCCCAATGCCGACCCAGAAGAAGACGGCAAGCGCCGTCGCTCGTACCCCGTCGCAAAGCAACACGAACCAGAAAGTCGAGAGCCTGGAAAAATTCCGCTCCGACGCCACCGATCAGGCGTTGACGACCAATCAGGGCGTCAAGGTCGCCGATAACCAGAACACGCTGAGCGCCGGCCCGCGCGGCCCGTCGCTGCTCGAAGATTTCATCATGCGTGAAAAAATCACGCATTTCGACCATGAGCGCATCCCGGAGCGGATCGTGCATGCGCGCGGATCCGCCGCGCATGGCGTCTTCAAGGTCTACGAATCGCAGGCCGCGCTGACCAAGGCCGCGTTTCTGCAAGATCCTTCCAAGGAAACGCCGGTCTACGTGCGCTTTTCCACCGTGCAGGGTTCGCGCGGCTCGGCCGACACCGTGCGCGACGTGCGCGGCTTCGCCGTCAAGTTCTACACCGAGGAAGGCAATTTCGACCTGGTCGGCAACAATATGCCGGTCTTTTTCATCCAGGACGCGATCAAGTTCCCCGACTTCGTCCACGCCGTGAAGCCCGAGCCGCACAACGAGATGCCGCAAGGCGGCTCGGCGCACGACACCTTCTGGGACTTCGTCTCGCTCGTGCCCGAATCGGCGCACATGGTGCTCTGGACCATGTCCGACCGCGCGATCCCGAAAAGCCTGCGCACGATGGAAGGCTTCGGCATCCACACGTTCCGCTTCGTCAATGCCGAGGGCAAAGGGCGCTTCGTGAAGTTCCACTGGCGCCCGACGATCGGCTCGGCGTCGCTTTTATGGGACGAGGCGCAGAAGCTCGCGGGCAAGGACAGCGACTACCATCGCCGCGACCTGTGGGACGCGATCGACATGGGCGACTATCCGGAGTGGGAACTGGGCGTGCAGATCGTCGAGGAAGAAGATGAGCACAAGTTCCCGTTCGACCTGCTTGATCCGACCAAGATCATTCCCGAGGAGCTCGTGCCGCTGAAGATGATCGGCAAGCTCACGCTCAATCGCAATCCCGACAACTTTTTCGCGGAAACGGAGCAGGTCGCGTTCTGCCCGGGCCATATCGTGCCGGGCCTCGATTTCACGAACGATCCGCTGTTGCAGGGACGCCTCTTTTCCTACACCGATACGCAGATCAGCCGGCTCGGCGGCCCGAACTTCCATGAGATCCCGATCAACCGGCCGCTTGCGCCGCTGCACAACGGTCAGCGCGACGCGATGCATCGCCAGACGATCGACAAGGGTCAAGCGTCCTACGAGCCGAATTCCATCGACAGCGGATGGCCGAAGGAAACGCCGCCGGCCGCGGCGGGCGGCGGGTTCGAGAGCTACACGGAGCGCGTCGAGGGCTCCAAGATTCGCGTGCGCAGCCCGTCGTTCATCGACCACTACTCGCAGGCGACGCTCTTCTGGAACAGCATGACGCCGCCGGAGAAGGATCACATCGTCGGCGCGTATTCGTTCGAGTTGAGCAAGGTAGGGAGGAAGCCGATCCGCGAGCGGCAACTCGGCATTCTGGCGAATATCGACGGCGAACTGGCGTCGCGCGTCGCCGCGAATCTCGGCTTGCCGGTGCCGAACAAGAGCGCGAGCGCGGAGGAACTCGGCAAGCCGTCGGTGAACGAATCGCCGGCGCTGTCGATCATCGCGAAGACGCCGCCCTCGGTGAAAACGCGCAAGGTCGCGATTCTGGCCGCGAAGGGCGCCGACGCCGCGAGCATCAAGGCGGTCAAGGACGCGCTCGCCGCCGAGGGCGCGCACGCGAAGGTGATCGCGCCGGTGCTCGGGACGCTCGACGGCGGCATCGAAGTCGACGCGACGATTCTCGCGATGCCGTCGATCATGTTCGACGGCGTCGTGGTCGCGGGCGGCAAGGAGAGCGCGAAGGCGCTCTCGGAGTCGGGCGACGCGCGGCATTACGTGCTGGAAGCGTTCAAGCACCTCAAGGCGATCGGCGCGGTCGGCGACGGCGAGGACGTGCTCGCGGCCGCGCATCTGCCGACGGGCGATGACGGCGTGTCTGTCGGCGGCGACGCGAAGGCGGTGATGAAGGCGTTCATCGAGGCGCTCGGCAAGCATCGCGTGTGGGCGAGGGCGCAGAAGGCGGAGAGTGTGCCGGCTTGATGCCTGGACGTGCGTTCGTGCAATAAGACAATCCCCCGACTGGCTCGGGGGTTTTTTTGTCTTCATTTTCTGCTCAGAGCCGTCGCGCCCCGTTCAGGCTAATTTTTGAGATTGGGAACAATCTCATTCTCTTCCATACAGTGTCGAATTTATCCTCTGGATGCTTGTCGAGACTGACCTACTTCGCGCGTTCTCCGCTAATTCGTCATCCGACACGGTCAATTATCTTGAGGATGGAATGACTTTGGTGACTGTAAATAGCTCGACGCAACGCCTCTTGATGGCACCTGGCGCGAGCCGGGGTTCGGTCCCGACCCGTAGCACGGCATGGAACGTGTTCAAGGTGGCCGCGTGGATCTTTACCGTTGTCCTGACGCTGTTATGGGGCTCGACGGCGCACGCGACGCTTAACTGCGGCGTTCAGAACGGCAACCAGACGCTGAACGTGGGATACATCTCCGTACCGCGAAACGCAAGTCCAGGACAGACCGTCACCACGCTGGCGCCGCAACCGTTTGTCATGAGTTGCAGTTTCGACACGCGATCGCCGCAGATTCTGTCCGGCACCCTGATCGCTACCTTCAAGACCAATACCGCACCTGTCGCGGGGATGCCGGATGTTTATCCGACCAGCATTGCGGGCCTTGGCGTCCGGTATCGAATCAGTTCGGCCGCATGCACGGAACAGAGCGTCGTGATCACCAACCAATCGGGAACGCTCAATTGTCCTCGATCCGGCTCGGCGATCGGCGATTCCGTGCCTATCGCCGCAACCTTCACGGCGGAGTTCGTCGTTACCGGCACACTGGCGGGCGGAGCGGTCCCCCTCACGTCGGTCCCCTCAATACCCTTGAACTATCAGACCAGCGTCGAGTCAGGTAGCTGGAGCCAGACTCCCATACTGAGCGGCACCGCCACCGGCACGATCCGCCAGCAATCCTGCTCCGTGATGAATTCCGCGCAGGCGATCACGCTGCCTACGGTCACGACGCGTTCGCTGACGGGCGTGGCGGGCACCGTCGCCGGAGCGACGCCGCTCTCGCTCAACCTGTCGTGTGCGGCGGGGGCGCAGGTTTCCATCACCTTCACGGACGCGACCAGTCCAGCCAACACGACCACCGTGCTCAGTCTCGCCGCCGGATCGACGGCGACTGGCGTCGGCATCGAACTGCGCCGGGCGGGCGACGTGAAAATCGGCTATGGCCCGGATTCCGCCGCGCCGGGCACGACCAATCAATGGCTCGTCGGCGCGGCGCCGAATGGTGCACTGAGCATTCCGCTGTTCGTGCGCTACGTGCGCTCGACCGGTCCGCTCGCCTCTGGCCTCGTCAAAGCGCTCGCCACGTTCACGATGTCCTATAACTGACCCTTGAGCGGGCCGCATCCGCCCATTCCCTACGTCCCATATTTTTGAGACACTCCCGGATTAATCTTAAGGTATCCGGCGTGTCTCGTTTCACGATAGAAGCATGGCGCACGGCGCGTTTCATTTTTTGTGCGCTGTTGCTGACAATCTCCCTCCCGCCGACGGCCGCGGCCCAACCCGGCCAGTTTGTCGTGGGCGCGGTGCTCGGAATCGCTCCGCCGCTCGAACTGAGCACACCGGCGACGACGTTGCCGGATGTGAACCCTCAGAGCACCGTGCGCGGCATCTCGGCCGATTACGCCCGCGAAGTCGCGCGGGCAATGGGTAGCGCGCTGCAATGGCGCGTCTATCCCGACCGCGCCGCGATGATCCAGGCGCTGGCGCGCGGAGAGATCGACGCCGCGACCAGCGCCACGGGCAACGACACCGGCACGCCGCTTCTGCTGAGCCGCCCATACACACCGACCAAGCAGGTCTACGTCGCGCGACGCGCGCCTCGCCCGAGCACGGGGCGCATCGCGTATGTCGAGTCACAGACCGCGCCGGCCCGCATCCAGTCGGCTTACCCGCGAGCCACCCCGGTTGGTTACCGCAACGCCGGCGCGGCGCTCGTGGCCGTGTCGGTCGGCGACGCCGATGCCTTTGTCGGCGACTTCGTGTCCTCGGCCTACATCCTCGATCACCTCGACCTGATCCAGCTCCGGATCACGGATTTCGCGCCATTCGACGAAGGCGGTTACAGCTTCGCGTTCGCCGCCGGCCGCCCGGGCGCGGCGCAGTTGCGCAAACGCGTCGACGCCGCGCTGGCCGCGCTGCCGCCCGGTTTCCTGCTCGAAGTTCGTGCGCGCTGGGGCGCGACGACCAACTCGATCAGCTTCGACGACCCGATCCCGCTCACCGAAGCCGACCGCGCCTGGATCGCGGCGCATCCCGTCGTGCATTATTCGATGCTCGGCTCCGCCGCGCCGCTCGCTTTCCGTGATGCGAACGGAAACCTTGCGGGATTCGCAGTCGACATCCTCGGGGCCATCGCGCGCGTCACGGGTCTGCGCTTCGAGGCGCGCGTGCGCGATTCGATGCGCGAGATCGACCGGGATCTGCACGACGGCACAGCGGCGCTGACGCCATTCCGCCACGCACCGGAAACACGCGACGGCTTCCTGCGCAGCCGGCCCTATGGCGAGGGTCTCCTCGTGATCGTCACGCGCGTGGGTGCCGCGCCGCGCCGCAATGCCGCGGCGCTGGCGCGCGCGCGTCGTCGTGCCCGCCAACGACTTCGTCAGCTCGTTCGTGAAGACGCACGCGCCATCCGCGCAGCGGGTCATGGCTACCGATTACAACACGCTCTTCGACATGCTCGCGCAAGGCCACGCCGACGCAGCCGTCGCCGACATGGGGTTCGCGAGCTACGCCGTCGCGAACCGGTATCTGGGCAGGCTCGAAACCACCGGCGTGCTGTCGAGCGAGCCGGTGCCGTACCGCTTCGTCATTTCGCCGCGCGACCCGCAGCTCGCTGACATCATGAGCCGCGCGCTCGATCACCTGCAGCCCGCCGAACTCGACACGATCCGCCGGCGCTGGTCGCTCGGCGAACATCCCGAGACGGTCTGGGAACGGCGCCGCCCGCAGGTCGCGCTCGGCGCGACGCTCGGGCTGGGCGGACTTTTGCTGCTCGCGGCCTGGGCGGTGTCGCTGCGCGCGCAGATCGCGCGCCGGATCGCGGCGGAGGCGGCGATGCGCGCGGCCAAGGAGGAAGCGGAGACCGCGAATCGCGCCAAGTCGACCTTCCTCGCGACGATGAGCCACGAAATCCGCACGCCGATGAGCGCCGTGCTCGGCCTGATCGAACTCGAATTGCGCAGCCCGGGCGACCGCGCGTCGAGCGAACGGTCGCTCGCGACGGCGCATCGGGCGGCGCGCGATCTGCTCGGCCTGATCGACGATATTCTCGACGTCGCGAAGATGGAGGCGGAGCGGCTCGTGCTCGCGCCCGCGCCGCTGGAACTGAACGCGTGGGCGGCGAGCGTCGCGGCGATCTACGACCAGGCCGCGCGCAGCAAGGGCGTGCCGCTCGCGCTCGAGGGCGGCGACGGGCCAGTTTCCGCGTGGGTCGAAGCCGATGCGCTGCGTCTGCGGCAGGTCGTCGGCAACCTGCTGTCGAACGCGATCAAGTTCACCGCGCAAGGCAGCGTGACGCTCGCGTACCGTGCCGGTGAAATCGCGGACGGCAGGCGCGAAGTGGTACTGACCGTGTCGGATAGCGGCATCGGCATGACGCCGCAGCAGCAGGCGCAACTCTTCGCGCCGTTCGTGCAGGTGCACGACGTCCGCACCGAGCGCTTCGGCGGCACGGGGCTCGGGCTCTCGATCTGCCGGCGTCTCGTCACGATGATGGGCGGAACCATCGAGGTCGCGAGCGAGCCGGGGCGCGGCAGCCGGTTCACGGTGCGGCTCGTGCTGCCCGCGGCCGACCCCGCGGAGCCGCCCGGCGTCACGGCGGATGCAACGAGTCCGGCGGGCGCGCAGGCGGATGCGGAGCGCGCGCGGCTCGCGGGCCTGCACGTGCTCGTCGTCGACGATCACCTGGCGAACCGCATCGTCCTCGGCAGCCAGCTCGTGGAACTGGGCTGCACGGTCGACTGCGCCAACGACGGCGGCGCGGGCCTGTCGCGATGGCAGGCGAATCCCGCATCGTTCGACCTGATCCTGCTCGACTGTTCGATGCCGGTGATGCGCGGCGAGGAAGTCGCGCGCAGGATCCGTGCGATAGAAGCGCGGACGAAGCCGGGCGGCGCGGTGCCGATCGTCGGTGTGACGGCCGACGCTCAGGCCGAGGCGGCCGCGCTGGCGATCGAGGCGGGCATGAACTTGTGTCTCGTCAAGCCCGTCGGACTGGACGACTTGCGGACCGCGCTGGCATCGATCGTGGGCAGCGAGGCGTCGCGGCGGGAGCCACCAGCGAAACCGGCGCCGACGCCCGCCGCGGCTCACCGGGAGGCCTACGACCGCGCGCTGATCGACGGTTTCGGCGCGCAGGCCGGCTCGCTTGCCGAGGCGCTTCGGGAGGCGAATGCGCACGACTTCGAGCAGGCCCGCGAGGCGATGGAAGCCTGCGACTACGCGCGGCTCTACGAGACGGCGCACCGCATGAAGGGCGCGGCGGTGGTCGTCGGCGCGAAGCCTTTTTCCGAGGCTTGTCTCGCGCTGCAAGTCGCCTGCGAGCGCGCGCTCGACGAAGACCGCAACGGCGCGGACGACGAGCACATCGCGGCGGCATTTCGCGCGTTCATCGACGCAGGCGACGCGCTCGACGCGGCACTGGCGCTTCGGGTGGCGTGACGACGGCGCCGCGCCCGCCGATCAGCGTGTGTTTTAATGGACCTTTCACTTGTCTCAATAACAGGTCCGCGCATTTGCCGCGCATCGCACGCGCCCCAACCGACGCATGAATCGAAGGCATTTCCTGGCTTGCCCGCAGCGCCCGGGCCGCGCGTTGCGCGCCGCGGCGACGCTCGCGCTCCTCGCGACCGCGCTCGTCGCCGCGCCGTCGTTCGCGCAGCGGGGCGACTGGCTCGATCCGCACGTCACGCAGAGAACCATCGTCGACACGATCTGCGTGCCGGGCTATGCCGACCGGGTGTCGCCGTCGTTCGACGTCCAGATGCGCCAGAAGCAGCGTCTGCTAAAGCAGCGCGGCATCGACGAGGCTTTCGCGTCCGAATACGCGCTCGATCACCGGATTCCCGTGCTGCTCGGCGGCCTCGCGAGCGCGCCGGCGAATCTCGACCTGCGGCCCTGGGAAGGACGCAGCGGCCAGCGCCGCAAGGAACGGCTCGCGGTGTTCCTGAAACGCTGCGTCTGCACCGGCGACATCACGCTCGCCGTGGCGCAGGCAGCCATCGCGGGCGACTGGTCGAATCGCTACCCGAATCTGTCGAGCCTGACGTGTGCGGGCTCATGAACGAAACCACCGAACTTGGAGAAATTTCATGCACCCAATGCTCGATCACGCGCAGAAGCGCATCGCGGCTGTCCGGTTCACGCTGACCGCGCTCGGCGTGGCGGCGCTCGCCCTCGCGAGCCACGGCGCGGCGGCGCAGCCCGGCGTCAAACACGACACGGCGTCGCCCGAGTGCGGAAAAGGGCAGGCGATGACGATCGTCGGCGATACGCCCGGCGCGATCAGCTTCGACGTCTATCGGCAGTTGCATCCGGTCACGGCGCAGCATCTCGCGCTGTTCGCCGACAGCGGGCAGGTCAAAATGCTGCGCGACGGCCTGCGCGTGTGCACGGTCCACGACGATGGCGTCGACGATCCGAGCGCCGTTCTCGTGCGCCCGCCGAGCGACAGGATGAGCTACAGGGTCAGCGCGGCCGACCTCGCGACAGCGCGCTGAATCCGGCGTCAAGCGGCGATGTCCGCTTGACGCGGCTTTCCGACGATTAAAAAGTCAAAATGTCGCACGGCAACACGTGTTCCCGTGACTACCATGTATTTGTCTTGAAAATAGTCCTGTGGAGCCCCGATGATCGTCCTGTCATTCTGCGTCCTGCTCGCTGGCGCGAGCCTCTTCCATGCCGCGATGAGCCGCCGCGCGCGCCTGCAGCCCGTGCGCATCGCGCCGCGCTCCGGTGCGTATCGCGAGCGGTGAGCGCCATGCATCTGTTGATCTGGAACCTTCCGCTCCGGTGCGCCGCTTCCGAGGTGCGGTGCTTTCTGGAGAACGAGTTGGGCAACTATGTGTCCGAGATCGAGGTCTACGGCGCGGGTACGCCCGACGCCTACGCCGATGCCACGCTCACCACCGAGTTGCCGTATATCGGCGAAGTGATCGCGCAGCGTCTGTCCCGGCGGCGTCTGCGCGACACGCCGTTGCGCGCCCGGGCGTCCGCATCCGGCGACGCATCGACGCGGCTGCATTAGCGGGCGTCGTCGGCGGGGCGGCGGCGCGTTGAACTTTGCGGGCCAGAACGCGACGAACCCGATGTGCGGTGCGTCGAACCATTCCGATCCTTCGATTCGTTTCAGGAAACCGGTGCAGTCGAATGCACCGGTTTTTTTGTGACCGCGCATCGCGCGTGAAAAAGGCGCGACAGGTCGACCGAACGGAAGGCACCCAGGAGTTCGATGCTTCACGCAGGTTCGAAGGACACAAGGCGCGGGACACTATGCCTCGCGATCGTCGCGGCGCTCGCCTCGGCCGTGACGGCCGTGCCCGCGCTCGGTCAGGACGGGCGGAGCGCGCCGGCCTCGGCATCGACGGCGCAGCAGCCGCGTGAATGGCCGCCCTTGCTGCCGACGCCCGGCGCGCCCCCGCCGGTGAACGGCGGTCCGGTGCAATTGCCGCGTCCACGCGAAGAGAGCCGGCCGCTGCCCGCGATGCCCGTGCCGCCCACGTCGCCCGTTCCGTCCGTGCCCGCGAGCGGGGCGCAGGAAGCGCCGCCGCCAGCCGGCGCGTCGGAGGTCGAAGCCGAGGTCGCGCCGCCGCCGCCCGCGCCGAACGTCGCGCAGCAGTCCGGGCTCGATCCCGCCGGGGCGTTCGCGCTGCGGCAGGTCTTCGTCAGCGAGGTGAAGCGCCGGCTCGCCGTGCCCGTCGCGGATCAGCAGGCTTACGGCCGCCTGCTTCAACAGACGCTCGCCGCCCACGGCCACGGCGATCTGGCGAACGAATACGTCGTGCTCGTCGATCGCAGTCAGAACGCGCAGGCGCTCTTCATCTACTTCCGCGCGAAACCGGGCGACGCCTGGTCGATGATCGGCGCGACGCCGGTTGCCACCGGACGCCCGGGCACCTACGACCACTTCCTGACGCCGCTCGGCGTCTTCGCTCATACGCCGCTCAACATGGACTATCGCGCGGAGGGCACGGAAAACGAGTTCGGCATCCGCGGCTACGGCGCGCGCGACATGCGCATCTACGATTTCGGCTGGGCGGACAGCGAGCGCGGCTGGGGCAAGGGCGGCATCTCGCCGATGCGCTTCCAGATGCACGCGACCGATCCCGACAAGCTCGAACCGGTGCTCGGCATCCGCCATTCGAAGGGCTGCGTGCGGATTCCGGCGGCGCTGAACGTGTTTCTCGACCATCGCGGCATCCTCGACGCCGACTACGAAGCGCGCGCGGCCGAAGGCGAATCGCTGTGGATCCTGAAGAACAAGCGCGAGGCGACGCCGTGGGCGGGGCGCTATCTGGTCGTCGTCGATACGGCGCGCAAGGTGCGCCCGGCGTGGTCGCCCGCGCCGGGCGGCGCGGTCCGCGCGAAAGTCCCGGCGAACGCGGATTCGGCGGACTGACGGACCGGGCGCGTCACTCGATGGAGAACGTGTCGAGCGGCTGGTTCGCGCGCGCGTCGCGGGTGAAGCGCGCGGCGAGCTGGTCGTGGAGCCTGCGCGCTTCGTCGAGCGTCAGGTCGATCCAGTACGGGTCGCCGGCCGCGTCGTTCAGACGCCCGGGCGGAAACTGGATCTCGATCACGACACCTTTTTTATACATCTGAAAGCCCTGTCTGGAAGTGGAACGTCAGGCGTCCAGTCTAGCAACCGAACGCGCGCCGATTGGTCACGCTCGGGAAAGAATACGTTGAACGCGCGCGGGTTGACGCGGCGTTCCGATGAACGTCACGGCGATGTCACGAAGTTCGGCGATGCTTCCGTCGATCGACATCCGGCGCCACGCCGGTGTCCGTTTTCATCGACCCCGCTTCGACCAGAGAGACCATGACCCGGATCCCATCCTTCGCGCGCGGCCTGTTGCCGGCGCTCGCCGTCACTGCGCTGTCGGTAGCCGCCATGCCCGTTCAAGCCGCAGACGCCGTCGTTCTGTATACCGCCGACGGCCTCGAAAATCTCTACAAGGACGTGCTGCCCGCGTTCGAGAAGAAGGAGGGCGTGAAGGTCAACATCGTCACGGCGGGCAGCGGGGAAGTCGTGAACCGCGCGACGGTCGAGAAGGATTCGCCGAAGGCCGACGTGATCGTCACGTTGCCGCCGTTCATCCAGCAGGCGTCGCAGTCCGGCCTTTTGCAGCCGTACCAGAGCGTGAACTACAAGAACGTGCCGGCGATCGCGAAGGCGCCCGACGGCGCGTGGGCGACCTTCGTCAACAACTATTTCTCGTTCGCGATCAATCCCGAAGTCACGAAGACGGCGCCGACGACCTTCGCCGATCTGCTGCATCCGGATTACAGCGGCAAGATCGCGTATTCGAATCCGGCGACGGCCGGCGACGGCATGGCGGTCATCATCCTGACTTCGGCGCTGATGGGCGAGGACAAGGCGTTCGACTACCTGAAGACGCTGGAGCAGAGCGCCAAATTCCACACGAAGGGCACGGGCTACCTCGATGTGCTGCTTTCGCGCAACGAGATCGCGTTCGCGAACGGCGACCTCCAGATGGACCTCGACGATGCCGCCAACGGCGGTCTGTCGATCAGGCCGCTGTTCCTTTCGCACAAGGCCGGCGAAGCGCCAACCACGTTCCAGTTGCCATACGGCATCGGCCTCATCAAGAGCGGGCCGAACCAGGCGGCGGGCAAGAAGCTGATCGACTATCTGATGTCGACGGACGTGCAATCGAAGGTGCCGGACATCTACGGCATTCCGGGCCGTAACGACGTGCCGCTCGCTGGCAAGAACGGCGAGGCCGTCAAGCAGGCGATCGCGGGCGTGAAGCTGATTCCGGTCGACTGGAATCAGGTGATGGAGAAGAAAGCAGGCTGGACGGCGCGTTGGAAGAACGAGGTGATCGGCAATTCCGGCAAGCAGGTCGAAGTCGTCAAGCCGAAGTCGTGAACACGCTCGCGCTTGCGCCCGTCGTCCGCGAGGACGGCGCGGCCAGCCGCACGCGCGGCGCCGCGGGCGTGCACATCGACCGGCTCACAGTGCGTTTCGACACGCGCACCGTGCTCGACGATCTGTCGCTCACGATCCAGCGCGGCGAACTGCTGACCGTGCTCGGCAAGAGCGGCTGCGGCAAGACCACGCTTTTGCGCTTCATCGCGGGCTTCGTCGCCGCCGACGGCCTCGCGGGCACGCTGACCGTCGCGGGCCGCGATCTGACGCACGTCGCGCCGCATCGGCGCAATCTCGGGCTGCTGTTCCAGAGCTACGCGCTTTTTCCGCATCTGTCCGTGTTCGAGAACGTCGCGTTCGGGCTGCGCGCGCGGCGCCTGAAGGCGTGCGAGATCGCGCGGCGCGTCGCCGATGCGCTCAAGCTCGTGCAACTCGGCGACGCCGGGCACGTGATGCCCGCGCAACTGTCGGGCGGCATGCAGCAGCGCGTGGCGCTGGCGCGCGCGCTCGTGATCGAGCCGGACGTGCTGCTGCTCGACGAGCCGCTTTCCGCGCTCGATGCCAACCTGCGCGCCTCCGTGCGCTCGGAGCTGAAGGCGTTGCACGAGCGCCTGCCGAACCTGACGATCGTCTGCGTGACGCACGATCAGGACGACGCGCTCGTTCTCTCCGACCGCACGCTCCTGATGCGCGACGGCCGCATTGCGCAACTGGGCACGCCGCGCGAGCTGTACGACGCGCCCATCGACGGCTTCGTCGCGCGCTATCTCGGTGCGGCGAATTTGCTGCCGCCGCGCGTGGTGTTCCCGGTCGGCGACGCGCGGCATGCGGAACGCGAGCGCGTGGCGTGCGTGCGGCCCGAGCGGCTGGCGATCGTGCCGCTGGGCGACGGGCAACTGCACGGCGCGATCGCGTCGGTCGAATGGTATGGCGCGGTGCTTTCGGTGTCCGTCGTGCTCGATGCTTATCCCGAAGCGCCCGTGCTCGTCACGATGCAGCGCAATCACGCCGCGATGCCCGAAAAGGGCGCGCGGGTTTCCCTTCGCTACGAGGCAGACGATGTCGTCCTTGTTCGTCCCTGACGACGCCGCCGCCGATCCGCGTCTTGCCGCGCAGTTCGCCGCGCACGCGTCCGAAGTCCGGCGCCGCGAGCGCTACGCGCAGTGGCAACTGCTCTTCATCCTGATCGTGATGCTGGGGCCGCTCGTCGCGTATCCGCTCGCACGGCTCGTGATCCTGAGCGTGAGCGCGCCCGGCGGCTTCAGTCTGCACGCGTACACGGCGTTCTTCGCGAATCCGGAGACGCGCGGCGTGATCGGCACGACGCTCGGCATTTTGTTCGCGAGCGCGGGCCTCGCGTCGCTGCTGGGCGTCGCGCTCGCGTCGATGCTGTTCTTCCGGCCGTTTCCCGGCACGAAGCTCCTGACGCGGTTTCTCGAACTGTTCGTGGCGTTTCCGTCGTTTCTGGTCGCGTTCACGCTGATTTTTCTGTATGGATCGCAGGGATCCGTGAGTATCGGCTTGAAGCACCTCTTTCAGCTCGATGCGCCGCCGCTCGACTTCCTGTTCGGCATCGGCGGCGTGATTCTCGCGGAAGTCGTGTTCTACGCGCCGTTCGTCGTCCGGCCGACGCTCGCCTCTTACGCGACGCTCGACATGCGGCTCGTCGAAGCCGCGAAAAGCCTCGGCGCGAATGGTTGGCGCGTTGCGTTCAAGGTGGTGCTGCCGCTCGCGTGGCCGGGCATCGCGGCGGGCACGATCCTCTGCTTCCTCCTGACGCTCAACGAGTTCGGCATCCTGCTCGTGCTCGGCAGCGCGCACCTGATCACGCTGCCGATCGCGATCTACAGCGCCGCCACCGTCGATCTCGACCTCGCGACGGCCGCCGCCGGCTCGGTCGTGATGCTGGCGATGTCGTTGTCGCTTTATGCGCTGTATCGCTGGGTGAATCGCCGCACGGGAGGCCGCGATGGCCGCTGAATGGCCGCTCGTTGCAGCGAAGCCGCGCAAGCTGGCGGGCGCTCTGTTCACGATTTTCGTCGCGTTGCTGTGTTTCTGGCTCTTCGTGCTGCCGGTGCTGGTGGTGGCGATGTCGAGCGTGGCGGCGCACTGGTCCGGCACGATCCTGCCCGACGGTTTCAGCATGCGCTGGTTCGAGCGTCTCGGTTCGAGCGACTTCGACGCGCTGACGACGAGCCTCGGAATCGGGTTCGGCGTCGCGGTGCTCGGCACGCTGCTCGGGCTGTGGCTTGCGCTCGCGCTGGAGGGCCGCGACCGGCGCGGTCTCGGCGCGCTCGTCGATGCCGTCGCGATGATGCCGAACGGCGTGCCGAGCGTCGTGCTCGGCCTGTCGGTGCTGATCGCTTATCACAAGAAGCCGGTGGATTTGTCGGGATCGGCGGCGATCGTCGTGTTGGTGCAACTCGCGCTCGTGCTGCCGTTCTGTTATCGAAGTGCCGCCGCCGCGCTGCGCCCCGAGCTGACCGTGCTGCGCGAAGCGGCGGCGAGCCTCGGCGCACCGCCGCGCATGGTGCTCGCGCGGATCGTCTTGCCGCAACTCGTGCCCGCGATCCGCGCGAGTCTCGCGCTCGGTTTCGCGCTCTCGCTCGGCGAACTCGGCGCGACGCTGACCGTCTATCCGCCAGGTTTCGCGACGGTGCCGATCGTCGTGGTGGGGCAGGTGAATCGCGGATATTACTTGCCGGCTTCGGCGTTGTCGCTCATTTTGCTCGGCGTGTCGCTGGCGGCGCTCCTGTTGATCGCCGCGCGCGTGCCACGGCGACGCGGCTGAACGCATCGTGCATGGAAGTAAGAACATCAGGATCGCGAATCATTTTGATGCAGCATCGAACGCTCTCCAGACGTTGAAAATGTTACAGAATCAAGCACATTTCGCGTGAGCGGTGTCGAAAAATCATCAATCGTGCGGTCATACCAAAAAAAATAAAACTAGCGTAACCTGCACCTTCACCCATGCCACGGGCGCCTGGCGTCGACCGGCTGCCTTTCGTTTCGGATGCGCGGCACGCGCCTTGCCCCGTTGCATACGCTGCAAACACCGGAGGCTTCGATGACATCCGTCGATCTGGAATTCGACCAGCTCAACAGTACTGTCGACGCGCTGCGGCGCTCCATTTCAAACCGCCTGATGTACGGCGTCGGCAAGGATGCGGTGACCGCGCAGCCGCGCGACTGGCTGCACGCGGTCGAACTGGCGGTGCGCGACCGGCTCGTCGCGCGCTGGATGCGCACCACGCGCCAGCAATACGAACAGGACGTCAAGCGCGTCTATTACCTGTCGATGGAGTTCCTGATCGGCAGAACCTTCACGAACGCGCTGCTCGCGCTCGGCATCCACGACGAGGTGCGCGACGCGCTCTCGGGTCTGGGCGTCGACATCAACACGCTGGAGGATCTGGAACCGGATGCCGCGCTCGGCAACGGCGGCCTCGGGCGGCTGGCGGCGTGTTTCCTCGACTCGATGGCGACGGTCGGCATTCCGGGTTTCGGCTACGGAATCCGGTACGAATACGGCATGTTCCGGCAGACGATCGTCGACGGCAATCAGGTCGAGACGCCCGATTACTGGCTGCGCGCGGGCAATCCGTGGGAGTTTCCGCGTCCCGAAGTGGTCTATCTGGTTCATTTCGGCGGCCGCACCGTGCAGTACGACGACCGCACCGAGTGGATCGAGACCGAGCATGTGAACGCGATGGCGTATGACACGGTCATCCCCGGATTCGCGACCACGGCGACCAACACGCTGCGGCTCTGGTCGGCGCGCGCCACCGACGAATTCGATCTCTCCGCGTTCAACCAGGGCGACTACCGGCGCGCGGTGGAGGCGAAGAACACGTCGGAGCACGTCTCGCGCCTGCTCTATCCGGACGACTCGACGCAGGCCGGCCGCGAACTGCGTCTGCGCCAGGAATATTTCTTCGTCTCGGCGACGATGCAGGACCTGATCCGCCGCTATCAGCGCACGCATTCGCACTTCGGGCGCCTCGCGGAGAAGGTGGCCGTGCACCTGAACGACACGCATCCGGTGCTCGCCATTCCCGAACTGATGCGCCTTCTGGTCGACACGCATCGTGTGCCGTGGGACAAGGCATGGAAGCTCGTGCAGCAGATGTTCTCGTACACGAATCACACGCTGATGCCCGAGGCGCTCGAAACGTGGGACGTCGAGATGCTTGCGCGCCTCTTGCCGCGCCATCTCGAAATCATCTTCGAGATCAACGCGCAGTTCTTGAAGCAGGTCACCGAGAAATTCGGCCGCGACGTCGATCTGATCCGCCGCATCTCGCTCGTCGACGAATACGGCCAGCGCCGCGTGCGCATGGCGCATCTCGCGATCGTCGCGAGCCATAAGGTGAATGGCGTGTCGAAGCTGCATTCGCAGTTGATGACGCAGAACATTTTCTCCGACTTCGCGCGCATGTATCCCGAGCGCTTCACCAACGTGACGAACGGCATCACGCCGCGCCGCTGGCTCGCGCAGGCGAGTCCGTCGCTGTCGTCGCTGATCGACGAGCGGCTCGGGCCGCGCTGGCGCACCGATCTCTTCGAACTCGGACGCCTGCGCGAATGGCGCGACGATCCCGACTTCCGCCGCGCTTTCCACGAAGCGAAGTTCGCGAACAAGTTGCGGCTCGTCGAGCGCGCGAAGCGCGAAACGGGCGCGATCATCGACCCGAACGCGCTCTTCGATCTGCAGGTCAAGCGCATCCACGAATACAAGCGGCAGTTGCTCAACATCCTGCATGTGATCGTGCGCTACAACCGCATCCGCGAGGAGCCGGAGCGCGACTGGACGCCGCGCGTCGTGATGTTCGCGGGCAAGGCGGCGTCGGCGTACAAGATGGCGAAGAACATCATCAAGCTCATCAACGACGTCGCGAAGAAGATCAACGCCGATCCGCTCATCGGCGACCGGCTGAAGGTGGGCTTCATTCCGAACTACGGCGTGAGCGTCGCGGAACTGATCATTCCCGCAGCCGATCTTTCACAACAGATTTCGATGGCGGGCACGGAAGCGTCCGGCACCGGCAACATGAAGCTCGCGCTGAACGGCGCGCTGACGATCGGCACGCTGGATGGCGCGAACATCGAAATCTGCGATGCCGTCGGCCGCGAAAACATGTTCGTGTTCGGCCATTCGACCGACGAGATCGAGTCGCTGCGCGCGGCAGGCTATCGGCCGCGCCAGATCTACGAGAGCAATCCGGAGTTGAAGGTCGCGCTCGACCAGATCCGGCTCGGGCATTTTTCGCCCGACGAGCCGCATCGCTTCTACGACATCTTTCACACGCTCGTGGACTGGGGCGATCACTACATGGTGCTCGCCGATTTCGACAGCTTCGACAAGACCCAGGCCGAAGTCGACGCGAAATTTCTCGACAAGGACGCGTGGACGAGAAGCGCGATCGAGAACGTCGCCGGGATGGGCATTTTCTCGTCGGACCGGACGATTGCGGAATACGCGCATGAAATCTGGCACGTCGAGCCGCTCGACCTCGGCTGACGACGGACGGCGCGGCTCAACCGCGCGTCAGCTTGCAGACGGCGTTGCGCTCTGCGCGTGCTTCTCGATCGCCTGATGGACGAGCGCGGCGACGCGCTCGGCGAACGCCTCGTCGGTCGTGATGAGCACCTCGCGCTCGCCATCGGGCGTCGTCACGAGCAACTGATAGATGACGTCCTGCGTGATCCACGAGAGATAACCGACCACCGCAATCATCACGCCGAGCACCAGCGCGGGCCCCGAGCCCGTGATCGCGCCGGCGACGAGCGTTGCGAATCCGATCGCCGCGATGGCGATCGGCAGCGGCTTCTTGCGTGCAATGCGCACGACGCGCGCCGAACGCAGGTCGCGCAGCGGAAACATCTGACCGGCGGCGGAAAGACCGGCGCGCGAAAGCGTGACGCCGCGTTCGTTGAATGGAGGTTCCGTTTGCATCGAATGAGAGAAAGCGGCTGAAGGAAGCGCGCAGATTACCAGACGCCACGCCGCTCTGTATGGCGCGGGTTGCCACAGGCGGCGTGCGGAACGTTCACGCCGAAATTTTTCTGCGCGGCGTGTCGATTTTCGCGTTCCTCAAACGACGATCCAGTGAGCCCCTTCCTGGAGACCCGGAGACGCCGATGAAATACCTTTGTCTGATCTATTACGACGAACGCACGCTCGACGCGCTGTCGCCGCCGGAATTCGACGCGCTTGTCCGGGAGTCGGTCGCCTACGACGAAACGATGCGAGGAAGCGGCCATTACGTCACGTCGAACGCGCTTCAGCCGGCTCAGACGGCGAAGTCGCTGCGCGCGCGGGACGGCCGCGTTTTCGTGACGGATGGCCCTTTCGCCGAAACGAAGGAGCAGCTGGGCGGTTTCATCCTGATCGAAGCGCAGGATTTGGACGACGCGATTCGCGTGGCATCGGATATTCCGCCGGCGCGCCTCGGTTGCGTGGAAGTGCGGCCAATCAGGGACCTGAGCGGCTGGGGCGGACCGGCTTGAGCGCGCAATAGCGCTTTCGTGGCGGAAACTTCTTTGTGCAGGAGACAAACGATGCAACACGATCTTCTAAAAACCAGCCGTGCCTTCAGCGGCTATTCGGTGAACGACATCTCGAAGGCGCGGGCCTTCTACGGCGATACGCTCGGACTGACGGTTTCCGAGTCGAACGGACTGCTGACGTTGAGTCTCGCGGACGGCAACAATGTGCTGCTGTACCCGAAGCCGAACCACACGCCGGCGACGTTTACGGTGCTCAATTTCCCGGTGGATAGTGTTGACGATGCCGTCGATACGCTCACGAAACGCGGCGTGCAGTTCGAGCACTACGACGAGCCCGATCTAAAGACGGACGCCAGCGGCATCTGCCGGGCGAGCGGCGGCCCAGTGATCGCGTGGTTCAGGGATCCGGCGGGAAATGTGCTTTCGGTGCTGGAAGCGGATTGACGGGGGCGATCGGCGAGCCGTTATGCGGCACCGTGGCGACAACGGTGGCGCACCACCGACCATGCATCAAAGACCGAACTTCTTGAGAAAGCCGGGGAGCAGTTGCGCGATAAAAACAGCAGAAACGACCCAGACGATGACCGAGTTTTTGGCTTCGAGTACGTCCGCCCTGGTGGCGTAGTCGGACTTCACGACGGCCATATCAATCGTCAAGGCGGCCACATCGGTCTTCAAGACGGACATATCCGTTTTCAAGACAGACACATCGGATCTCATTGCTGTGAGATCCGACTCGAGATGCGATACGCGTTCTACCAGTTTCATATTCGATTGCTCCTGCCATGATCCGTCGAACGAGGCGCCTGCAGCGCGAGCGTTAATTCTTTGTGGCATTCCATTTCCGACCTCATTCAACGTTTCTCATCATAGCAAGTTTGCGGCGTCTCACAATGCGATTCGACGCAATATTCGTTCGGACTGCTGTGTCTTTCCGGCACCCGGATTCAACTCTGTATCGTGTCGCGCTGACGTCTCATTCGCGAGCACGCGAGACTCGGAAATTTGCAACAGACTGGGCTCCAGTCTGCGACAAATCCGTTTCCTCTTTATACCTGCGGTGCGCACTTCCGAGACACTCTGCCAAACGGCCAGTTCAGTTTGGCGTCCGGGAATACCCTTAAGCCGAACAATGTCAATCCTTGCATATCGGACTTTGCCGATATATAGTTCGATTCAAGGCGATTCATCAGGTCCCATCGGCAAACATATGGACATCGACGCGATTCACAAAGCCCTGGCTAATCCGGTCCGGCGGGAGATTCTCGCCTGGCTGAAGGAGCCGGAGGTGTATTTCAGTCAGCAGGAACTGCCGCTGGCGAATGGCGTCTGCGCGGGTCAGATCGACGAGCGTTGTGCGATGTCCCAATCGACCGTTTCGGCGCATCTCGCCACGCTTCACAAGGCAGGGCTCGTGACGTCGAAGCGGATCGGCCAGTGGGTCTTTTTTAAACGCGACGAGGCCGTCATCCAGGCGTTCCTCGATCACATCAACACGGGTCTGTAGGACGTTCGTGCAGGCGCTGAAAGTCGTCGAAGCCTTCCAAGTCCTTTCAAATTCATTAAGGATCACTATTCATGGCAACTCTTTTTGACCCGCTCAAAGTGGGCGCGCTCACCCTGCGCAACCGCATCGTCATGGCTCCGCTCACGCGTCAGCGCGCGGGCGTCGAGCGCGTGCCCAACGCGCTGATGGCGAAGTACTACGCCGACCGCGCCGCGGCCGGCCTGATCCTGAGCGAAGCGACGTCGGTCACGCCGCAGGGCGTCGGCTACGCGGATACGCCGGGCATCTGGTCCGACGAACAAGTCGAAGGCTGGAAGCTCGTGACGAAGGCCGTGCACGACGCAGGCGGCAAGATCTTCCTGCAGTTGTGGCACGTCGGCCGCGTCTCGGACCCGGTTTTCCTCGATGGCGAACTGCCCGTCGCGCCGAGCGCGATCGCGGCGGGCGGTCACGTGAGCCTCGTGCGTCCGAAGCGCGAATACGTGACGCCGCGCGCACTCGAACTCGACGAAATTCCGGGCATCGTCGCGGCTTATCGCAAGGGCGCCGAGAACGCGAAGCGCGCGGGCTTCGACGGCGTCGAAGTGCACGGCGCGAACGGCTATCTGCTCGACCAGTTCCTGCAGGACAGCACGAACAAGCGCACCGACATCTACGGCGGCCCGATCGAAAATCGTGCGCGTTTGCTGCTCGAAGTGACGGACGCATGTATCGACGTGTGGGGTGCGGATCGCGTCGGCGTGCATCTAGCGCCGCGTGCGGACTCGCACACGATGGGCGACAGCGACCGCGCGGCCACCTTCGGCTACGTGGCGCGCGAGCTTGGCAAGCGCAAGATCGCATTCATCGCGGCGCGCGAGCACGAAGCCGCCGACAGCCTCGGACCGCAACTGAAGAAGGCATTCGGTGGCGTGTACATCGCGAACGAGAAGTTCACGAAGGAAAGCGCGCAGGCGGCCATCGCGCGCGGCGACGCCGATGCGGTGGCTTGGGGCCAGACCTTCATCGCGAACCCGGACCTCGTGCGCCGCTTCGAAGTGGATGCGTCGCTCAATGCGCCGGACGCCTCGACGTTCTACGCGGCGGGCGCGGAAGGCTATACCGACTATCCGATGCTGGAAACGGCAGAGTAAGCGGATTAGGAGAAAACAGCGGCTTCGGCCGCTGTTTTTGCGTTTACAGCCGCCTTTTCAGGTATTTCGCCGTATGGCTGCCCGCGACCTTCGCGACTTCGCGCGGCGTGCCGCAGGCCACCATCGTGCCGCCCTCGTCGCCGGCGCCGGGTCCGATGTCGATCACCCAGTCGCTGTTCGCCGCGACGCGCATGTCGTGCTCCACCACGATCACCGTGTTGCCCGCGTCGACGAGCCCTTGCAGTTGTGTCATCAGCCGGTCGACGTCGGCGGGATGCAGGCCGGTGGTCGGCTCGTCGAGGATATAGAGCGAATCGCCGCGTTGCGCACGCTGCAGTTCGGTGGCGAGCTTGATGCGCTGCGCCTCGCCGCCGGAGAGTTCGGTCGCGGGCTGGCCGAGCCGCAGATAACCGAGCCCGATGTCTCGCAACACGTTCAGCGCGCGCATCACCTGCGGCTCGCCGGCGAAAAATTCGCAGGCGGTGTCGACGGTCATTCCGAGCACCTGCGCGATATTCCTGCCGCCCCATTCGATGCCGAGCGTCTCTGCGTTGTAGCGCGTGCCGTGGCAAGTGGAGCAGGGTGCATACACCATCGGCAGGAACAGCAGTTCGACGCTCACGAAGCCTTCGCCCTCGCAGGTCGGGCAGCGTCCCTTCGCGACGTTGAACGAGAAGCGGCCCGCGTCGTAGCGGCGCTTGCGCGCGGCGGGCGTGGCGGCGAAAAGCTTGCGCACATGGTCGAAAAGGCCGGTGTAGGTGGCGAGATTCGAGCGCGGCGTGCGGCCGATCGGCTTCTGGTCGACCCGCACGAGCCGCCGTATCGACGCCATGCCCTCGACGATGTCGCCGCCGGTCGGCTGCGTGGGCGCGGCGAGGAGCGGGTCGAGTTCGTCGTCGGGGTCCGCCGCGATGGTGCGCCCCAGATGGCTCGCGACGAGTTCCGGCAGCGCCTGGCTCACGAGGCTCGACTTGCCCGAACCGGAAACGCCCGTCACGGTCGTGAAGCAGCCGAGCGGAAACGCGGCGTCGAGTTCGTGCAGATTGTTGCGCGTGATCTTCGAGAGCCGCAGCCAGCCCGAAGGCGCGCGCGGCGCATGCGTCGCGCGCTCGTGCGTGGCGAAGAGATGCTTGCGCGTCTCGGACGCCTCCACCTTCGCGAGCCCCGGCGGCGGTCCGCTGTAGACGACATGTCCGCCGTGCTCGCCTGCCGCCGGCCCGACATCGACGAGCCAGTCGGCGCGCCGCATCATGCCGAGGTCGTGCTCGACGACGAAAAGCGAATTGCCCGCCGCCTTCAGGCGTTCCAGTGCCGCGAACAGCGCTTCGCCGTCGGCGGGATGGAGGCCGGCGGAGGGCTCGTCGAGCACATACACGACGCCGAACAGTTGCGACGACAATTGCGTCGCGAGCCGCAGGCGTTGCAGCTCGCCCGACGACAGCGTCGGCGTCGCGCGATCGAGCGCGAGGTAGCCGAGGCCGAGATCGGTGAGCGTCGTGAGGCGTTCGAGCAGTTCTTCCGCGATACGCTGCGCCGCGACGCGCTTCTCGTCGGACATGTTCGGCGTGCGTCGCACGTCGGGCGAGGCCTTGTGCGCCGAGCCGCCCGCCGCGACGCGCCGCTCGGTCGCCTCGCGCATCGCGCGGCGGCTGAGAATGGCGTCGTCGTTCGCGACGGCGTGCGCGGGCACTTCACCGCGCGCGATCGGCGCGAGCAAATCGGCGACGCGCGCGAGCGGCATCTGCGAGAACTCGGCGATGTCGAGTCCGGCAAACGTCACCGACAACGCCTCGCGCTTCAAGCGCTTGCCGTCGCACGTCGGGCAGGCGCTGCCGACCATATATTGCGACACGCGCTTTTTCATCAGCGCGCTTTGCGTGTTCGCGAACGTGTGCAGCACGTAGCGGCGCGCGCCGGTGAACGTGCCCTGATAGCTCGGCTCCAGCTTGCGCTTAAGCGCTGCGCGCGTTTCTGCGGGCGTGAGCCCGGCATAGACGGGAACCGTCGGCGTTTCGTCGGTGAAGAGAATCCACTCGCGATCTTTTTTCGGCAGATCGCGCCACGGCGTGTCGACGTCATAGCCGAGCGTCACCAGGATGTCGCGCAGATTCTGGCCGTGCCACGCGGGCGGCCACGCGGCGATCGCGCGCTCGCGGATCGTCAGCGAATCGTCGGGCACCATCGATTTTTCGGTCACCTCGTAGATGCGCCCGAGGCCGTGGCACGTCGGGCACGCGCCCTGAATCGTGTTCGGCGAGAAGTCCTCGGCGTAGAGCATCGGCTGCTTCGGCGGATAGTGGCCGGTGCGCGAGTAGAGCATGCGCACGAGGCTCGAAAGCGTCGTCACGCTGCCGACCGACGAACGCGTGCTCGGCGTGCCGCGTTGCTGCTGAAGCGCGACGGCGGGCGGGAGCCCTTCGATCGCATCGACTTCGGGCACGCCGACCTGCTCGATCAGCCTCCGCGCGTAGGGCGCGACCGACTCGAAATAGCGCCGCTGCGCTTCGGCATAGAGCGTGCCGAACGCGAGCGACGACTTGCCCGAGCCGGACACGCCGGTGAATACGACGAGCGCGTCGCGCGGAATATCGACATCGACGTTCTTGAGATTGTGTTCGCGCGCGCCTCGCACACGCACGAAGCCGCGCAGGGTCGGCGCGGTTTTATCGGCGGGAAGGGTGTTCATACGTTGCGACGCCAGCAAGTCCCGCGCCCGAACCGCCGCCGGGTCGTTTGCGGATATCGACGGGAAGCCCCTATGATTCGACCACGCGTGCATGGTGCGTGCCTAAACCGCCGCCGATGGTGTATTGATGGGAAGCACCGTCGCACCGGCATAGAGCGAGGAGCTTCATGGTAGGCAGCCTGATCTCGGACATTCTGTTCGGCTTCACCGGATTGATCAGCATCATCAACCCGCTCGGGGTCGCGTTCGTGTTTCTCGACCGCACGGAAGGGCTCGCGGGCGACGAGCGCGACGCGCTCGCGAAGAAGGTCGCGATCAATTCGGCGTGCGTGCTGCTGGTCGCGTTCTTCCTCGGCACGCCGATCCTGCATTTGTTCGGCATTTCGATGGAGGCGCTGCGCATCGGCGGTGGGCTCGCGGTCGCGGTGAGCGGCTGGCAGATGCTCAATGCGCCCGACGTGCGCACCAAAGAGGCGACGGCGCGCAATGTCGACGCCGACAACGCGATGTCGAAGGCATTCTTTCCGCTGACCGTTCCACTCACCACCGGGCCGGGCTCCATCGCGACCGCCATTGCGCTCAACGCGAACCGGACGCACAAGCTCTCGGAGTTTCTGGTGTCGGCGGTGGCGTCGATCGCGATCTCGGCGCTGATCGCGCTCGCGGTCTATATGACGCTCAGCCACTCGGCGCGGTTCGCGCGCTATCTCGGCATCGACGGCACCAAGGTGGCGATGCGGATTTCGTCGTTCCTGCTTTTGTGCGTCGGCGTGCAGATCATGCTGACCGGCATCTCCGAATTCCTGATCCCGCTTGCGAAGCTGCATTAGCGCAAAAAAAACGGGCCGCACGACATCGTGCGGCCCGCTTCGGACGCTGCGGCGAACGCCTTAGAACTTGTGGCGCATGCCGATCCGCACGGCGACCTGGTTGTTCGAGCCGGTGCCCGACGTGCCGAAGTAGCTCGTGCTCGAACCGATCTGCGCCTGGACGTCGACGCCATTGTTCGAACCCGACGCATGCTGATAGATGCCGAGCAGATAGACATCGGTGCGCTTGCTGAGCGCGTAGTCGACGCTTGCATCGACTTGCTGCCACTTGCCGTCTGCGGCGTCCGTCAGCTTCATGTACGTGTAGCCCAGACCGCCCGTGATCGCTGGCGTGAACGCGTACTTGCCGCCCGCTTCATACGCGTTGAGCTTCGACGTCGCGCCCGTGGTCGACTCGAAACGGGTGTTGGTCCAGAGGCCGAACACCGTCGCGCCGCCGAACGCATAGTTCGCGCCGATGCCGAACGTGCGCAGGTCCTTGTTGCCGCCCGTCGCGACGTTCGCCATCGCCGTGCTGAACGCGGGCGTGGACGAGCCGGGGAAACGGATGTCGGTGTAGGCCGCGCCGATGCCGAAGCTGCCGAGCTTGTAGTTCAGGCCGAAGCTGTAGGCACGCGACGAACCTTGCGTCGTGACGCCGCCCGCCGTCGTGGTCGGCGAGCCGGCGAACGCGCCCGCCTGGTTCGAGAAGCCGTACATGCCGCCGAACGTCACGCCGTAGAAGCTCGCGCTGCTGAACTTCACCGCGTTGTTGATGCGGCTCGACGTCAGCTGGTCGACATCGTTGATGTGGTACGCGTAGTTGCCCGCGACGGTCTGGCCGCCGATCGAGTAGTTCGAGCCGAGATAGTCGGTCGAGAACGAATACTGACGGCCGAACGTGAGCGAGCCGGCGTCGTTCTTCGCGAGACCCACGTAGGCCTGGCGTCCGAACAGCGCGCCGCCCTGGCCGAGCGTGCCATTGCCGCTGTTGAAGCCGTTCTCCAGCACGAAAATCGCCTTCAGGCCGCCGCCCAGGTCTTCCGTGCCGCGCAGGCCCCAGCGGCTGCCTTGTGCGACGCCGTCGTCGTACTTGAAGAGGTGGTCGCTGCCGGTGCGCGTCGCGCTGTTGTTCACGTAGCTGATACCCGCGTCGATGATGCCGTAGAGCGTCACGCTGCTTTGCGCGTGCGCGGTCGATGCGAAAGCGGCGAAGGAGGCGAGCGCGGCGGTCGCCAGCAAATTCTTGTTCAAGACTTTCTCCGATGAGCGGTGGTTAGCGATGTGGTTGGTGTCGTCGGCGGCGCGCCGGGCTCTTCGGCCCGTGGCGGCGACGGGCGCAATGTAGCGGACGCTCAAGAAAGGAATGTGACAACGCTTTCGACGCGTCCGCGTGTCTCGCGGATGCGACAGCGGGCTTCGCGTTATGCTCGCGGCTCGACTTCATGCAAGGAGAGCACGGAGATGGACGAAAACGGAATCCGCGAACTGGAAGGGCGCCTGCAAAAGGCGATGCTGTCCTCCGACGCCGACGCGCTCGACGCGCTGCTCGCCGACGACCTGAGCTTCGTCGATGCAACGGGCAAGGTGTGGACCAAGGCCGACGACCTGAACGGGCATCGCTATGGACTTCAGCGCATCGAGCAACTGGACGTGGAAGAGCAGACCGTCCGCGTCTACGAAAAGTGCGCGGTGACGGTCACGCGGGTGGCGTTGCGCGGGTCGTTCGGCGGCGCCCCCTTCGCCGGCAGCCTGCGCTATACGCGCACGTGGTGCGAGACGGGTGGCGCATGGCGCGTCGTGGCGGCGCAGTGCGGTCTCGTGCCGTTCTGAGCGGCGCGTCGATCGCGTTCAATCCGCGTCTTCGCCGAAAAAACGCTGGCGCGTGGCGTCGTCGCTCGGCGATTCCGGACCGAGGCCCTGCAGATCGACCGCCCGCGACGGATCGGTGGCGAGGCGCACAAACGCGCGGGCGCGGCGTGCATCGGCGGCCGGGCCGGTCTCGTACATCAGAAGCGTGAGCCAGCCGTGCAGGCGATGCAGCGCGCCGTAATACGCATCGTGTTCGGCTGCGTAGGCGTGCGCGGCCGCGTCCCAGTCGTCGGATGCCAGCAGGCGATCGCGCAGCACGCGCGCATCGCGCAGCGTGAGCGCGAGGCCGCAGCCCCACGCGGGATTGCTGGCCGCCGCGGCATCGCCGATCAATACGACGCCTTCGCGATACGGATGCTCGACCCACGCGTCCGCGCCCGGATACGCCGCGAGCGGTCCGATGGCTTCGGCTGCCTCGAACCACTCGGGCGGCGCGCCCGCTTCGATGCACGACGTCACGAAGTCGCCGGCATGACCGTTGCCGCTCATCGTGCGCGGTGCATTCGCCGACGAATAGACGAAGTACGACCGAAAGCGCCCCTGACCGAGCGGGAAGACGAGCGCCGCGCGCGCTTCGGAAGGCTTCTGCACGTATTGCACGGTGTCGTCCGGCAACTGCACGCCTTCGTGCAGCACGCCCGCGATCATCAGCGCGTGTTCGTCGCGGCGCACCGTGAAGCCGGCCGCGCCGCGCACCTTCGAGCTTCTTCCATCGGCGCCGACGACGAGCCGCGCCTTCACGCGTTCATCGCCGTGAGCCGTGTGTATCCGAATATACGGCGGAGCGCCGGGCTCGATCGCCGTGACTTCGACGCCGCGCCGCACGTGCGCGCCCGCCGACTCGGCGGCGTCGAGCAGCGCGCGCTGCATGTCGGGATGATAGAAGTCGAGGCAGCCGTGGCGGCCGGGCGTGGTCGCGACGAGATCGCGGCAGTCGCGCGGCGCGCCGCCCAGATAGCGCTTCCAGTAGCGCACGTCGATCGCGCCGGCGCGCTTCAGAAGCGGCTCGATGCCGAGTTTCGCTGCCTCGACGCGTCCCCACGGCAGGAGACCTTCGCCGCGCACGCGATCCTTGAACGCATGCGCACGCTCGACGACGAGCGTGCGCATGCCGCTGCCGGCGAGCGAACGCGCGAGCGTCGCTCCGGCCAGTCCGCCGCCGACGATGGCGACGTCATAGTCGGACGGTGTCAATCGGACGCTCCTTCGGCAGACATGGCTCGCGCCATGCTATGCCGGGGCGTCTTCGCTATGCAACTACCGCGAAGATTGCGCTCACGCCGACAGCAGCGAGCCCGTGCGGAACGCCTTCGCGCCGGCGATGCGCGCGATTTCGAGCCCGGCGGTCGCAAAACGCGTGATGTGCCGCGCGTACATCACGCCGGAGGTCGTGCAATTGAGCGTGGTGACGGTATCGGTGATCGGATCGACGACGTCCGCGATCGCTTCGCCCGCCTCGATGAACGCGCCGACCTTCGCGCGGAACACGAGCACGCCCGACACGGGTGCGACGATCGGCTCGGCGCCCGCGAGCGGCGTCGCCGGGAAGGCGAGCGGTGGCATGGGCGCGGCGGGCGCGTCGATCACGCCGCGATGAATCAGGTAATTGACGATGCCTTGCGAGTCGGCGTTGGCGAAGTCGTAGGAAACGTCGTGCTGGCTGCGCAATTCGACCGTGACCGAGATGCCGCCGTTCGGAATCGGAAAACGCTCGCCGAAACGCGTGCGCAGGTCGGACCAGCAGAAGCTGTGAATCTCGTCGAACGGATTGCCGACCGAATTCAGCGCGAGCAGTTGCGCCTTCGAATCGAGATGGCGCGCGAGCGGTTCGACTTCTTCCCAGATGTCCGGATTCGTGTAGAGATGCAAGGCGGCGTCGAGGTCGCAGTGCAGGTCGAGCACGACGTCGGCGTCGAACGAGAGTTTTTGCAGCGCGAGGCGCAGCGATTCGAGTTCGGTGGCGGGCGTCTGCTCGTCGAGCGCTTCGCGCATCGCGGCGCGCACGGCGCGCTTGTTGGCGTCGATGTCGGCGGTGAGCCGCGCTTCGATACGCGGCGCGACGAGCGCGGCGAGATCGTGGAAATTGCGGTTGAAGTTGTGGCCGCTGTTCGCCTCGAAGCGGCCGAGCAGCTGGCCGTGCAGCAACTGGTTCAAGCCGATCGGGTTCGGCACCGGCACGATCACCACTTCGCCGCGAAGCTTGCCCGCGGCTTCGAATTCGGCAAGCTGCCGGCGCAGCCGCCACGCGACGAGCATGCCGGGCAGCTCGTCCGCGTGCAGCGACGACTGGATGTAGATTTTCTGACCGTCGGCGGGACCGTAATGGAAGCTCGTGATCGAGCGGGCGGTGCCGAGCGTCGGCGAAATCAGCTGATGGGTTCTGGTCTGCATGGTCTTCTGCGCGCGACGCACGCGCGGTCGCGCTCTGGATGGTTGCAAGGTGCGGAAGGCGATTGCGCCGGTGTCTCGGGCCGGCCACGCGCTTCCGACGTTCGATCTTAGCTGAAAAAGGCCGCTGACAAGCCCGAAAGGCGTCGCGCCCCAAGCAAAAACGGGCTCCGCGCCAAGCGCGGAGCCCGTTGCCGTGAAGCTTCAGCCGCGTTGGGCGGCGTCGGCCCTAGCCGCCGTAGACGTCGAAGTCGAAGTATTTCTTTTCGAGCTTCTTGTACGTGCCGTCCTTGATGATCTCGGCGATAGCCTTGTCGATGCCCTTCTTCAGGTCGGTGTCTTCCTTGCGCAGACCGATGCCGGCGCCGTTGCCGAGCGTCTTCGGATCGTCGATGTTCGCGCCTGCGAAGTCGAAGCCCGCGCCGCGCGGCGTCTTCAGGAAGCCGATTTCGGCCTGCACCGCGTCTTGCAGCGCGGCGTCGAGACGGCCCGCGATCAGGTCGGCGTAGACCTGGTCCTGGTTCTGGTACGGCGTGACCGTCACGCCCTTCGAGGCCCAGTAGGTCTTCGCGTAGGTTTCCTGGATCGTGCCCTGTTCGACGCCGACCGTCTTGCCGGCGAGGCCTTCAGCCGTCGGCTTGACGTTGCTGCCCTTCTTCGCGACGAGGCGCGTCGGGGTGTTGAAGAGCTTGCTCGAAAACGCGATCTGTTCGGCGCGTTGCGGCGTCATCGACATCGACGAGAGCACGCCGTCGAACTTCTTCGCCTTCAGTGCCGGGATCATGCCGTCGAAATCGTTTTCGACCCACACGCACTTTGCCTTCATGCGGGCGCAGATTTCGTTGCCGAGATCGATGTCGAAGCCGACCAGCTTGCCGTCCGGACCCTTCGATTCGAACGGGGGATAACTTGCGTCGACGCCGAAGCGGATCGTCGAATAATCCTTGGCTTGTGCTGCGGTGACGGCGGTGAGCGACGTGACTGCGATGAGGGACATCGACAGGGCGGCAAGCAGTTTTTTCACTGTTTTAAACTCCAGAGGGTGGTCTTTACATCCCGGCAGGTCTCGTTTCCGGGTCGGCGGCGCGAGTTGCGCCGCACGGTTGCTATTCCGAGGATCGTGTCCTGTCAGAATCCGCAGCAGATTAACATCCCAAAATAGTTGCGGAGTTAGTGAAAGCCCCGATGGCGCAGGTTTAGAGGCAATCCTCGCGTGGCCTCCGCAGAATGTAGCGTTTTGACGCCCGGTTGCGCCGCGCGCGGCCCGTCATGCAAGCGCGGCGTAATGTTCGATGGCCGCGCGCGCACCGCCCTGCAAGCGGACGACGGCCGCCTGAAGCGGACGCCGGAAGTCGTCGCGGCGGGCGAGTTCCGGCGGGAAGACTTCGTTGATCGCGAGCATCGTTTCGACGCGTTGCGCCGGCTCGTCGGTGACGCTCGCCGTCAGCCGCGCGGCCATCGGATCGCTGATCTCATAGCGCGTGCCGTCGTCGGCGCGGCCGCGCAGGAACACGAGCCACGCGGCGACCGCGAGCGCGAGCCGTTCGATCGATCGACCCGCGTTCAGGCGCGCTTCGATCGTCGCGAGCAGACGCGGCGGGATCTTCTGGCTGCCGTCCATCGCGATCTGCGCCGTGCGGTGTTTGAGCGCCGCGTTCGCGTAGCGCGCGAGCAGGGCGTCGCGGTACGCGAGCACATCGAAGGAAGGCGGCACGTCGAGCGTCGGCGCGATTTCCTGCGTCATCATCGCGTGGATCAGCTTTTTCAACGGCGCATGCGCGATCGCTTCGTCGATGGTGGCAAAGCCCGCGAGCATCGAGAGATAGGCGAGCGTCGAATGCGTGCCGTTGAGCATGCGCAACTTGGCGATCTCGAACGGCATCACGTCGTCGACGAGTTGTGCTCCGGCTTTTTCCCACGCGGGGCGTCCCGTTGGAAAGCGGTCTTCGAGCACCCATTGGCGGAACGGCTCGCACGGGACGGGCGCGGCGTCCTTCATATGCAGCGCGTCGAATGCGGCTTCGCGGTCGGCATCGGTGGTCGAGGGCACGATGCGATCGACCATCGTCGAGGGAAACGCGACGTGGGCGTCGATCGAGTCGGCGAGCGCGGTGTCGCGGGCTCGCGCGAACGAGACGACCGCCTGCTTCAAAGCCGCGCCGTTGTGCGAGAGGTTGTCGCAGGACAGCACGGTGAACGGCGGCGTGCCGGCGTCACGCCTTTGCCGAAGCGCGGCGGTGAGAATGCCGGGCACGGTCGAGGGTGCGTCCGGATTCGCCAGGTCCCGCGCGATGCCTTCATGCCGAAGGTCCGCATCGCCGGTTTTCGTATCGCGGCAGTAGCCTTTCTCTGTGACCGTCAGCGAAACGATGCGCACGGTCTCGTCGGCGAGGAGCGCGAAGAGGCGGGCGCGGTCGTGCGGCATCGCGAGCACTTCCTTTAGCGCGCGAATCACGGTGACGCGCACGCCGTCCGGCCCGCGCTCGACCACGCTGTACAAGCCATCCTGCGCCATGAGTGCGTCTCGTTTGGCGACGTCGCCTTGCAGCGTCACGCCGCAGATTCCCCAGTCGCCGCCCGCCGCGAGCATCGCCTCTTCCGTAAAGACCGCTTCGTGCGCGCGATGAAAGTTGCCGATCCCAAGATGCACGATGCCAATCCGCGGTTCACGCCATTCCGGCGAAAGCGTGTGCGACTTCAATGAAGCCAGCGCAGCGCGGCAAAGCCTTGATTTTTCGGTCATTTTCGAGCTCGAAGGGCGGGAAAACCCGCGGTTGACGATTTAATATACTTGTATGGTAGCATCCGTTCCAACGACTGCCACTCAAGGAAATCCCCATGAAAATCGTCCGCGCCGATGTGATCGTCACGTGTCCGGGCCGCAACTTCGTCACGCTGAAAGTGGTGACGGACGAGGGCGTCTACGGCATCGGCGACGCCACGCTCAATGGCCGCGAACTCGCGGTCGCTTCGTATCTGACGGACCACGTGTGTCCGCTCCTGATCGGGCGCGATCCGGGACGCATCGAGGACATCTGGCAGTTTCTTTACAAGGGCGCGTACTGGCGTCGCGGCCCGGTGACGATGAGCGCCATCGCCGCCGTCGACATGGCGCTCTGGGACATTCTCGGCAAGGTCGCGAATCTGCCGCTGTACCGGCTTCTGGGCGGCGCGTCGCGCGAAGGCGTGATGGTCTACGGTCACGCGACGGGCCGCGACATTCCCGAAGCGCTCGACCGCTATGAAGAGCATCTCGAACAAGGCTACAAGGCGATCCGCATCCAGTGCGGCGTGCCGAACATGCGCTCGGTGTATGGCGTGTCGAAAGGCAGCGGCATGTACGAGCCCGCGACGAAAGGCGCGGTGGAAGAGCAGAGCTGGTCGTCGGAGAAGTATCTCGACTTCGTGCCGAAACTCTTCGAAGCCGTGCGCGACAAGTTCGGTTTCGATTCGCATCTGCTGCACGACGTCCATCACCGCCTGACACCGATCGAAGCGGCGCGACTCGGCAAATCGGTCGAGCCGTATCGCCTCTTCTGGATGGAAGATCCGACGCCCGCCGAGAATCAGGCCGGCTTCCGCCTGATCCGCGAGCACACGGTCACGCCGATCGCGGTGGGCGAAGTGTTCAACAGCATCTGGGACTGCAAGCAGCTGATCGAAGAGCAGTTGATCGACTACATCCGCGCGACGCTCACGCACGCGGGCGGCATCACGCATCTGAAGCGCATCGCCGATTTCGCTTCGCTGTATCAGGTGCGCACGGGATGTCACGGGCCGTCCGATCTGTCGCCGGTGTGCATGGGCGCGGCGCTGCACTTCGACCTGTGGGTGCCGAATTTCGGCGTGCAGGAATACATGGGATTTCCGAAGGAAGCGCTCGACGTCTTCCCGCATGCGTGGAGTTTCGATCGCGGAACGATGCATCCGGGCGAGGCGCCGGGCCACGGCGTCGATATCGACGACGAAGCGGCCGCGCGCTATCCATACGACCCGGCGTATCTGCCGGTCGCGCGGCTCGAAGACGGCACGCTCTGGAACTGGTAAGCACTCGCACGTCAAGCATATAAGGAGCATCACGATGTTTGCAGCCGTTCTTCACGAACCGAAAAAACTTCTCATCGACGAACTCGACGCGCCCGAGCCGCAGCCCGGCCAGGTGCAGATCCGCGTGCGCGCGGGCGGCATCTGCGGGTCGGATCTCTCTTACTACTTCAAGGGCAAGAGCGGCGACTTCGCGGTGCGCGAGCCGTTCGTGCTCGGCCATGAGGTCGCGGGCGAAGTCGCCGCGCTCGGCGAGGGCGTTAGCGGTCTTGCCGTCGGCCAGCGCGTCGCGGTGAATCCGGGACTCAACTGCGGCGTGTGCCGATATTGCGTCAAAGGCATGCCGAATCACTGCCTGAACATGCGCTTCATGGGCAGCGCATCGACGTTTCCGCACATGCAGGGCATGTTCCGACAGTACATCGCAGTGAACGCGCATCAGTGCGTGCCGGTGCCGGATGGCCTGGACTTCGCGCAGGCATCGATGGCCGAGCCGCTCGCCGTCGCCTTGCACGCGCTGCGGCAGGCCGGCACGCTCGTCGGCGCGAAGGTGTTGCTGGTCGGGTGCGGACCGATCGGCTGCATTTTGCTGGCGGTGGCAAAGCGGGCGGGCGCGCATCGCATCGTCGCGCTCGATCTCGCGGAGAAGGCGCTCCAGATGGCGACGACGCTCGGCGCCGACGAAACCGTACTCGCCAGCGATCAGGCGCGCATCGACCAGTGGGCGCAGCAGCGCGGGACGTTCGATGTCGTGCTCGAAGCGTCGGGCAGCACCGCCGGCCTCGACACTGCATTGCGCGCCGCTCGCGCCGGCGGCACGGTGATCCAGGTCGGCAACCTGCCGGCGGGACAGTCGCCGGTGGCGGCGAATCTCGTGATGTCGAAGGAGCTGTGCTATCGCGGCTCGTTTCGTTTCACCGACGAATACGCGGTCGCCGCCGAAGAACTCGGCGCGCACAAGATCGACTTGCGCCCGCTTATGACGCACGCGTTTCCGCTCGAAGAAGCGAATCGCGCGTTCGAAGTCGCGCATGACCGCAACCAGTCGATGAAAGTCCATCTGCATTTCGACTAACCTCTCGCACTAACCGCCCGGCAAGAGGCGGCGCAACCGGAGACTCACCATGATCAAGAGCCAGCGATGGTTCGTCGTCGGCCTGCTGTTTTTGGCGGGCATCATCAATTACCTCGATCGCGCCGCGCTTTCGATCGCCGCGCCGCTCATCCAGAAAGACCTGAACTTTTCGCATGCGCAGATGGGCATCGTGTTCAGCAGCTTTTTCGTCGGCTATGCGCTGTTCAACTTCATCGGCGGCGTGGCCTCGGACAAGTATGGCGCGAAGAAAGTGTTCGGCGGCGCGATGGGCATCTGGTCGATCTTCTGCGGCGCGACCGCGCTCGCGGGTGGACTCGTCTCGCTGATCGTGCTGCGCGTGCTGTTCGGCATGGGCGAAGGCCCGTTCAGCTCGTCGAACAGCAAGATGGTGAACAACTGGTTCCCGCGCCGCGAAGTGGCGAGCGCGATCGGCGTCATCAGTTCGGGTACGCCGCTCGGCGGGGCGCTCGCGGGGCCGGTCGTCGGCTATATGGCGATTCAGTTCGGCTGGCGCTGGGCGTTCGTCGTCATCATGCTGTTCGGGCTCGCGTGGCTCGTGCTGTGGACGCTCACGACCACCGAACACCCGCAGCAGAACAAGCACGTGAAGGCCGATGAACTCGACCTGATCGTCGAGGGGCAGCAGCAGGCATCGTCGATGGAACAGGCGCCCGCGGGTCAGAAGACGGGTCTCGGCTTCTACCTGAAGCAGCCGATCATCCTCGCCACGGCGTTCGCGTTCTTCGCATACAACTACGTGCTGTTCTTCTTCCTCTCGTGGTTCCCGACCTACCTGACCGAAGCGCACCACATGTCGCTGCACGACATGAGCATCGCGACGGTCATTCCGTGGGTGCTCGGCAGCATCGGGCTGGCGGCGGGCGGTTTCATCACCGACTTCATCCTGCGTCTCACCGGCAAGCCGCTGCTCTCGCGACGCATCGTGCTTTCCGTGTGTCTCGGCGCGGCGGCGGTGTGCGTCGGCTTCGCGGGACGCGTCGCGAGCATGCAGGGCGCGGTCGCGCTGATGTCGGTGTCGATCTTCTTCCTGTACGTGACGGGCTCGGTCTACTGGGCCGTCATCCAGGACACGGTGCGGCGCGAGAACGTCGGCGGCGTGGGCGGCTTCGTGCACCTGCTTGCGAACCTCGCGGGCATCATCGGACCGGCGGTGACGGGCTTCATCGTGCAGGCGACGAACGGTCACTACGGCAGCGCGTTCGTGCTGGCCGGAGCGATCGCGGTGCTCGGCGCGTTGTGTGCGCTGGTGTTCATCCGCGAGCCGCGCACGCTGAAAACCGCAGCGGGGCGCGTGATAGTATCGTGATAGACAGCGTTCCGAAAGACTGCCCATGACAAGCGTTTCTCCAGCCGTACCGCTCGACAGTGTGGGTGCGCCCGACACTGCCGCTCCGATAAAGCGTGGACGCGCGCGCCGCGCACTCACGGCTCAACCGAAGACGCCGCTTCCCGATCTCACGGAGAAGGTATCGTTCGATTCGCACGAGCCCATCGGCAAGCAGATTTTCCGTGCGCTGCGCCAGGCGATTTTCGCGGGCGAGATGGCGCCGGGCACGCCGCTCTCGGAGAAGGAAGTGTCGGAGATGTTCAACGTCTCGCGGCAGCCGGTGCGCGAGGCGTTCATCAAGCTCGTCGAGGCAGGCGTGCTGCAGGTGCTGCCGCAGCGCGGCACGTTCGTCAAGAAGATCTCGCCGCGTCAGGTGCGGGAAGGTCGCTTCATTCGCGAGGCAATCGAGACGGCGGTGGCGCGCAAGGCCGCGATCGCGATCACCGAGGCGCAGCTCGACGAACTCGCCGCCAACCTGCGCGAGCAAAAGGCGGCGGCGAAGGCAAACGATACCGCTGCGTTCCTCGCGCTCGACGAGCAGTTCCACTTCCTGATCGCGCAGTCGATCGATTGCGTGGCCGCGTGGAACACGATTCAGGACATCAAGGCACAGATGGATCGCGTGCGTTATCTGAGCCTTCCCGACGTTTCGCCGCTCGACTTGTTGATTCGGCAGCATGCGCGGATCGTCAGCGCGCTGAAGGCGCACGATCCGTCGCTCGCCGAAGAAGCGATGCGCGCGCATCTGCGCGAGATCCTAATTTCCTTGCACCCGATCGCCGCGCGCAATCCCGACTGGTTCGAAGCCGACGAACCCGAACGCGTGCCGCTCGCCACCTGAGCGCTCATCCTCACTGAGCTTCACCTCGACGCCTTGCGGCTTGCGCCGCAAGGCGTTTTGTTTTGCGTAGGCCATTCGGCCGAATTGTTCCATTCCTGCCGACGCGCGATGCTCGACCCGGCGCCATGACTTTGCATTCCTGTTGTTTTTCGTGGCGCGTTCGGGAGTCGCGAAAAAAGCGACTTGCATGCTCATACCAGTTCGAGTATAAATACATGCAGTCGGATGAAAGGCCGCTCATCTGGGTCGGCAGCAGCAAAAAGGATCTGTGCGCGCTTCCTGCGGAAGTGCGGCAGTTTTTCGGTCACGCGCTCGACGTCGCGCAGCGCGGCGGGCGCCACCAGTCAGTACAGACAATGCGCGGCTTCAGCGGCGCGGGCGTGCTGGAAGTTGTGGAAGACGAGGCCAGCGGGACGTATCGCGCGGTCTATACCGTGCGTGATCGCGAGGCCGTGTTCGTGCTGCATTGTTTCCAGAAGAAGAGTAAATGCGGCACGGCCACGCCTGTCGAAGAAATGGACATCGTCCATGCGCGGCTGAAACTGGCGGAAACCCTGGCGAAGGAGCTAAGAAGTGGGAAAACGTATCATTGAAGGCGTCGAATTCGAGATCGGTTCGGGCAACGTCTTTGCCGACCTCGGTTTGCCCGACGCGGAAAAACTCAAGATCAAGTCCGGGCTCGTGTTCGAGATCGCCAAGGCGATCCGGCGTCTCGAATTCACGCAGGAACAAGCGGCGCGCCGCATGGGCATCGCGCAGCCGAAGGTGTCGGGCTTGCTGCGCGGCGATTTCGCCAATTTCTCCGAGCGCAAGCTGATGGATTGCCTCACGCGCCTTGGTTACGACATCGAAATCTCGGTCAAACCGGCCGCCGCAGAAACCGGACACCTCGTGCTTGCGGTGGCCTGAATTTCACGGATGCCCGTAAAGCGCCTTGTCGGTTTGCGAGGCACGGTGACGCTGGCTTGTGTGCTTCTTCCCGGTGTGTGTGCTTTGAGCCTTCGGATGAGCGGTCGAATGTCGGACCGGCATCGAAGACTCGTCTTCCGCGAAGTGATAGGTCTCGGCCTGCGCGAGCGTCGAAAATGAGACCAGCGCAAAGAATGCCGGCACGATCAGCCATTTGCCATGACACATGAAGCGTCCTCCTGAATTCGGGAGCGCAAGCATACACCGGCGCTCCCGCAGGAGAATCGCGCGCGGCCTTAACGCTTGCGCAGCGGCTGATCCTTCAGAAACCACGCGAGCACGAACGCAATCAATACGACGCCCGCCGCAACGAGATACACGGTATGCATCGAGGCGGCGAAGGCATTCAGATAGTCGTCGTGGAGCGCGGCGGGCAGGTGCTGGATCGCCTGCGGCCCGAGCGAGCGCGGCAGTTCGACGCCCGCCGGGATCGCTGCTTCGAGCCGCGAGCGCAGTCCGTTCGAGAAGATCGCGCCGAAAGCCGCAACGCCTACCGAACCGCCGATCGAGCGAAACAGCGTCGCGCCGGAAGTCGCCACGCCGATCAGGCGAAATTCCACGGCGTTTTGCACGGCAAGCACCAGCACCTGCATCACCATGCCGAGGCCGAGGCCGAGCAGCGCCATGTAGCCATACATCACATGCACCGGCGTCGCGATCTGCAGGGTCGAGAGCAAGAGCATCGCGCAGGCGACGAGCGCGGTGCCGGCAATCGGAAACGCGCGGTATTTGCCGATGCGGCTGATCAGCCGCCCGCTCACGATCGACGAGAAGAGCACGCCGGCCATCATCGGCGTGACTTGCAGGCCGGCTTGCGACGGCGTCGAACCTTTCACCACCTGCAGATAAAGCGGCAGGAACGTGACCGAGCCGAACAGCGAAAAGCCGATGATAAAGCCGATCAGCCCGCTCAGCACGAAGGTGCGATCCGTGAAAAGCGACAGCGGCATGATCGGTTCGGCGGCGAGCCGTTCTTCGTAGACGAAGCCGCCAATCGAAATCAGCCCGAGCAGGAGCGTGCACCACAACTGCGGCGAACTCCACGGCAGCAGCGTGCCGCCCTGACTCGTAAACAGGATGATGCAGGTAAGGGCGGACGCGAGAAACGCCGCGCCCATGTAGTCGACCTTGTGGCGCACATGCGCCGTGTGCGGCTTGAAAACGAGCCCGATCACGACGAGCGCGATCACGCCGAGCGGTACGTTGATGTAAAAAATCCACCGCCACGACAGATGCTCGACCAGAAAGCCGCCCACGAGCGGACCGACCACGGTCGCGAGTCCGAAGACGCCGCCGAAGAGGCCCTGATAGCGGCCGCGTTCGGCGGGCGGGATCACGTCGGCGATGGCGGCCATCGTGATGACCATCAGTCCGCCGCCGCCGAGGCCCTGCAACGCGCGCAGCACGATCAACTGCGTCATGTCCTGCGCGACGCCGCACAGAATGGAGCCGGCGAGAAAGATCAGAATCGACGCCTGCAACACGACTTTGCGGCCGAACAGGTCGCCGAACTTGCCATAAAGCGGCACAACGATCGTCGAGGTAAGCAGATACGACGTCACCACCCAGGACAGATTCTCAAGCCCGCCGAGTTCGCCGACGATGGTCGGCAGGGCGGTGGAGACAATCGTCTGGTCGAGCGCGCCGAGCAGCATGACGAGCAACAGCGCCGTGAAAAGCAGGCGGATCGGCGGCCGTTCAGCGGGTTGCGCAGCGGCGGGCGAGGCGTCCGCTGCGGTTTGGTGCAAAGATGCCATCGAATGACTCGATTGAAATTAATTAATGTGGAAGTTAATATTAGGCTTCGTCTTCTGTCCGGTCAATGGATCTCATGACAAAAGTTGTTACCGAAACTGACAAAGCCGCGCCGCCCAAGGCCGGACGGCGCCCCGGGCGGCCGAGCGGTGCGCACGGCGCCGACGCGCGCGAGCGTCTGCTGGACCTCGCGCTCGGGATGTTCGCTAAACAGGGCATCGTCGAGACGACGCTCGGCGCGATCGCGCGCGAGGCGGGCGTGACGCCCGCGATGTTTCACTATTACTTCAAGACGCGCGATCAGTTGCTGGACGTGCTGATCGACGAACGTTTTATCCCCTTGCGCACCGAACTGGGCCGCGCGTTCGCCGATCCCGAGGCCGAGCCCGCCGACGCGTTGCGCGCTTTTGCGGAAGCGCTCGTCGCCACGGTCGACAAGCATCCGTGGTTCGCGGCGCTGTGGGTGCGCGAAGTCATCAGCGATGGCGGCTTGCTCAGACAGCGCATGGCCGAGCGCTTCGGCGACGAGAAAGAGTCGACCATCGCGCGCATCGAGCAATGGCAGAAGGAGGGAAAGCTGAATCCGCAATTGGAGCCGTCGCTGGTGTTCGTGTCGCTGTTCGGCCTGACGGTGTTTCCGCTTGCGACCTGGAAATGGCGCGAAGCCGGCCGGCATCTGACGAGCGAGCAGATTGCGCGACACGCGGTCGCGCTGCTGACGCACGGGGTTGGGCCGGTATAACCGTCGCGGCGACGGATCGCGACTGGCCGAGGCTCGTGCCGAAGCTCCCGCGCCTTGCGCGGCGCTTCATCAAGTAGCGCGCCTGGTTTCCTCTTCGAAGCGCCGCGAGGCGTCTTCCACGTCCTGCCGGAATTGCACGAGCGCCGCTGCGTTCGCGTCCGGCGGTTGCAGCGCGGCCCACAGCACGTCGATCAGTTCGTTCGCCGTCGTGTCGATCTGAGTCTGACTCAGACGACGCTTCGCGAGCGTGGCATCCCACAGCACATGCTCCATCGGCCCGAAGACGAGCGAGCGCATCAGCCTCAGCGGAATGTCGCCTCGCACGTGCCCGAGTTCCTGACCGCGCGCGAGGACATTCATAAGCGGCGCGGTGTAGCGGCGCTGCAATTCCGTGAGCGTGTCGCTGAGATCGTGCTGCTTCGTGCGCCCTTCCGACAGCACCAGCGAGCACAGCCCCGTTCCGTTCACGAGCATCAAGCGCAAATGCGTCCTCACGATGAAAGCGAACTGCTGACGCACGGAGCCGTCGCGCGGCAGGCCCGTTTCGAACGCCTGGATGATTTCGTCGTACCAGTCCGCGATCACCCGGGCGCACAGTTCGCGCTTGCCGCTGAAATAGCTGAACACCGTCGCTTCGGAAATGCCCGCGCGCTGCGCAATCTCGGCGCTGGTGGCGGCGTCGTAGCCTTTTTCGGCGAAGACGTCGCGTCCCGCCTGAAGGATGTCCTTCACGCGTTGCTGCGATTTGACGCCCGACGGCGTGCGTCGGCTGGATACGGAGGTAGGGGCGGACATGGCGCGGGAAAACACGGGAACAAATGTGAGCGTAGCTCAAAAATGTGTTGACGGCCAGCGCAATTGAGCGTGAAATTGCTCAATACGCTTGCGGCGCGCACGGTGTGAGCAGCACTCATATTTACGTGCGCCGAAAACATGAATCTGGAGGAGACACCCATGACTGACATTCCGGGCCTGAACTTCGCGCTGGGCGAAGACATCGATATGCTGCGCGATTCGCTCGCGAACTTCTGCGCGAAGGAAATCGCGCCGCGCGCCGGCGAAATCGACCGTACCGACCAGTTTCCGATGGATCTGTGGAAGAAGTTCGGCGATCTCGGCGTGCTCGGCATGACGGTCTCCGAGGAATACGGCGGCGCGAACATGGGCTACACCGCGCACATGGTCGCGATGGAGGAGATTTCGCGGGCGTCGGCGTCGGTCGGGTTGTCGTATGGCGCGCATTCGAACCTGTGCGTGAACCAGCTTCACCGCAACGGCACCGAGGCGCAGAAGCGCAAGTACCTGCCGAAGCTCGTTTCCGGCGAGCACGTCGGCGCACTCGCGATGAGCGAGCCAAATGCGGGCTCGGACGTCGTCAGCATGAAGCTGCGCGCCGACGAAAAGGGCGACCACTACGTGCTCAACGGCACCAAGATGTGGATCACCAACGGCCCAGACTGCGACACGCTCGTCGTCTACGCGAAAACGGACATCGAAGCGGGCGCGAAGGGCATCACGGCGTTCATCGTCGAAAAGGGCATGAAGGGCTTTTCGGTCGCGCAGAAGCTCGACAAGCTCGGCATGCGCGGCTCGCATACGGGCGAACTCGTGTTCGAGAATGTCGAAGTGCCGAAGGAAAATATCCTCGGCCAACTGAACGGCGGCGCGAAGGTGCTGATGAGCGGGCTCGACTACGAGCGCGCCGTGCTGGCCGGCGGGCCGACCGGCATCATGCTCGCGTGCATGGACGCGGTCGTGCCGTATATCCACGATCGCAAGCAGTTCGGGCAAGCCATCGGCGAATTCCAGCTGATTCAGGGCAAGGTCGCCGATCTTTATACGACGCTGCAGGCGTGCCGCGCCTATTTGTACGCGGTCGGCCGCCAGCTCGATACGCTCGGCTCGGGCCACGTCCGCCAAGTGCGCAAGGACTGCGCGGGCGTGATTCTCTACACCGCCGAAAAGGCGACGTGGATGGCCGGCGAAGCGATCCAGATTCTCGGCGGCAACGGCTATATCAACGAATATCCGGTTGGGCGTTTGTGGCGCGATGCGAAGCTCTATGAAATCGGCGCGGGCACGAGCGAAATCCGCCGGATGCTGATCGGGCGCGAACTCTTCGCTGAAACGGCATAAGAGCGCACCATGCCGATCATCGAAACCAAACTGAATCCGCGCGGAGAAGAGTTCCGCACGAACGCGGCGGCGCTCGAAGCGCTCGTCGCAGATTTGAAAGAGAAAGTCGCGAAACTCTCGCTCGGTGGCGGACAGGCGGCCCGCGACAAGCACGTTTCGCGTAACAAGCTGCTGCCGCGCGACCGCATCGCGCAACTGTTCGATCCGGGCACGCCGTTTCTGGAACTGTCGCAACTCGCGGCCTACGGCATGTACAACGACGACGCGCCGGGTGCGGGCGTCATCACGGGCATCGGGCGCATCGCGGGGCAGGAATGCGTGATCGTCTGCAACGACGCCACGGTCAAGGGCGGCACCTACTATCCGGTCACGGTCAAGAAGCATCTGCGCGCGCAGGAAATCGCGGAGCAGAACCGTCTGCCGTGTGTCTATCTCGTGGATTCTGGCGGCGCGAATCTGCCAAATCAGGACGACGTGTTCCCCGATCGCGACCACTTCGGGCGCATCTTCTATAACCAGGCGAACATGTCGGCGCAGGGCATCGCGCAGATCGCGGTCGTGATGGGTTCGTGCACGGCGGGCGGCGCCTATGTCCCGGCGATGAGCGACGAATCGATCATCGTGAAGAATCAGGGGACGATTTTCCTCGGCGGCCCGCCGTTGGTGAAAGCCGCGACCGGCGAGGAAGTCAGCGCCGAAGACCTCGGCGGCGGCGACGTGCACACGCGTCTGTCCGGTGTCGTCGATCATCTCGCGCAGAACGACGCGCATGCTTTGGGCATCGCGCGCAGTATCGTCGGGAATCTGAATCGCGTGAAGACGCCACCGCTCGCGCTGAAAGAACCGCTGCCGCCGCGCTACGACCCGCAAAGCGTCTACGGCGTGATCCCCGTCGATACCCGCAAGCCCTTCGACGTGCGCGAAGTGATCGCGCGCATCGTCGACGATTCTGCCTTCGACGAATTCAAGGCCCGCTACGGCACGACGCTCGTCTGCGGTTTCGCGCATATCTGGGGCCATCCCGTCGGGGTCGTCGCGAACAACGGCATTCTGTTCTCGGAGTCGGCGTTGAAGGGCGCGCATTTCATCGAACTATGCTGTCAGCGCAAGATTCCGCTCGTGTTCCTGCAGAACATCACGGGCTTCATGGTCGGGCGCAAGTACGAGAACGAAGGCATCGCGCGCAACGGCGCGAAGATGGTCACGGCAGTGGCGACGGCGAAGGTGCCGAAGTTCACGGTGATCATCGGCGGGTCGTTCGGCGCGGGCAACTACGGCATGTGCGGCCGCGCGTATTCGCCGCGCTTCCTGTGGATGTGGCCGAACGCGCGCATCTCGGTGATGGGCGGCGAACAGGCGGCATCGGTGCTTGCGACCGTGCGGCGCGACGGCATCGAAGGCAAGGGCGGAAGCTGGTCGAAGGAAGGGGAGGAGGCGTTCAAGGCGCCGATCCGCGAGCAGTATGAGGTTCAGGGGCATCCGTATTACGCGAGCGCGCGTCTATGGGACGACGGCGTGATCGATCCCGCGCAGACGCGCGACGTCCTCGGTCTCGGGCTCGCCGCGACGATGAACGCGCCCATCGAGGACACGCGTTTCGGCGTGTTCCGGATGTGATGCTCCCTCTCTTACTCAAGGCTCCGCCATGTTCAACAAAATTCTGATCGCGAATCGCGGCGAGATCGCGTGCCGCGTCGCCGCGACGGCAAAGCGCATGGGTATCGCGAGCGTCGCCGTCTATTCCGATGCCGATGCCAAAGCGAAGCACGTCGCCGTGTGCGACGAGGCGGTGCACGTCGGCGGTGCGGCGGCGGGCGAAAGCTACCTGCGCATCGAGCGCATCATCGACGCCGCGCTGAAAACGGGCGCGCAGGCGATCCATCCCGGCTACGGTTTCCTGTCGGAGAACGAGGACTTCGCGCGTGCCTGCGACAAGGCGGGGCTGGTGTTCATCGGCCCGCCGGTCGAGGCGATCTCCGCGATGGGATCGAAGGCGGCGGCGAAGGCGCTGATGCAGACGGCGTCGGTGCCTTTGGTGCCTGGGTATCACGGCGACGACCAGGACGCAGCGCTTTTGCAGAAGGAAGCCGACCGCATCGGCTATCCGGTGCTGCTGAAAGCGAGCGCGGGCGGTGGCGGCAAGGGCATGCGCGTCGTCGAAAAGAGTGCGGATTTCGCGGCGGCGCTTGCTTCGTGCAAGCGCGAGGCGGCGTCGAGTTTCGGCAACGATCGCGTGCTGATCGAGAAGTATCTGCTGCGTCCGCGCCACGTCGAAGTGCAGGTTTTCGCGGACAAACTAGGCGGCATCGTCTATTTGTTCGATCGGGATTGCTCGGTGCAGCGCCGGCATCAGAAGGTGCTGGAAGAAGCGCCCGCGCCGGGCCTCACTGATGAAGTGCGCCGCGCGATGGGCGAAGCCGCCGTCGCCGCGGCGCGCGCGGTAAATTACGTGGGCGCGGGCACCGTCGAATTCATCATGACGCAGGACGGCCAGTTCTACTTCATGGAGATGAACACGCGCTTGCAGGTCGAGCATCCAGTGACCGAGATGGTCACGAATCTCGATCTCGTCGAATGGCAACTGAAGGTCGCGTCGGGCGAACCGCTGCCATTGAAACAGCAGGAACTCGAAGTCGACGGACATGCGATCGAAGCGCGCATCTACGCGGAAAATCCGTCGCGCGGATTTTTACCGTCGACGGGTACGCTCAGGCATCTGCGCATGCCGCAGTCGGATCAGTTCACGATAAACGGCAAAGTTCGGATCGACAGCGGTGTGCGCGAAGGCGACACCATCACGCCGTTCTACGATCCGATGATCGCCAAGCTGATCGTGCACGGCCGCGATCGCGCCGATGCGCTCGCGTTGATGGCGCGCGCGTTGCGTGAATTCGAAGTGGTCGGGCCGCACACGAACGTGGAGTTTTTGCAGCGAATCGTCGCAAGCGAGCCGTTCTCGACGGGCGATCTCGATACCGGCCTGATCGAGCGACATCACGACACGCTGTTCGCGCCTTCCACCGTGCCGCAAAAAGAAGCGCTTGCGCTGGCCTGTGCCGCCTTGCTGACGCGCGAAGGCGGCGAGGCGCACGGCAATTCCCCGTGGGACGCGCTGTCGCACTGGCGCATGGCGGGCGGCTACGCGCAGGACCTGAACTGGCGCGCAATCGCCACCGATGAAACGCTGCAAGCGGTCTTCACGCGCGACTCGACGGCGATGCACGTCAACGACAAGCGCCTCGAACTGCTCGGCGAGAACGTGCGCTTCGACTGGTCGCATGGCGACGAGCCGCATACGTTCGCGGTGCTGCTCGACGACACGCTCATCAAGGGCCGCGTGTTCATCGACGGCGATGTGTTTCACGTGTTCTATCAGGGCGCATCGCTCGCGTTCGAATGGCAGAACCTGATGGCCCACGCCGCCGACGCGGAACACGAAGGGCGTCTGACCGCGCCGATGCCGGGCAAGGTCATCGCGGTGCTTGTGGAAACGGGGGCTTCGGTGGAAAAGGGCGCGCCGCTGCTCGTGATGGAGGCGATGAAGATGGAGCACACGATCGTGGCGCCTTCGGGCGGCAAGGTCGGCGAGATTCTCTTCAGCGTCGGCGATCAGGTTGCCGACGGTGCCCAACTGCTCGTCATGGAAGCCAGCTAAGCGTCCGCTTGCGCGGACCGACCAGCGTTTCCGTCGTCTCGGCCTTGACCAGAATCTCCACGCGCCGGTTCAACGCACGCCCCTCGGGCGTGTTGTTGCTGGCGATCGGCTGGAGGTAGGCCATTCCCTTTGTCCGGATGCGCGCGGCAGGCACGCCGCGTGCGACGAGCGCATCGGCGACCGCCTCGGCGCGTGCCGCGGAAAGCGAGTCGTTATACGCACGCGTGCCTTCGTTGTCGGTGTGGCCTTCGACCAGAATCGGCCGCGAACTGCGTTTGAGGAGCGCCGCGGCGCGGTCGAGCATCGGCGCGCTGGCGGGGCGGATGGACGCGTCGTCGGTTTCGAAGAGCGTCGCTTCGGACATGCGAATTTCCACGCCATCCTTCCCCGGATGCAGGACGACGCCGTATCGGGCATTCAGGGCGTCTTCGCGCGACCGGTCGAGACCGGACGAACAGCCGGCGACGAAAACGGAGAGCACACACAAGCTGCTGATGGTTCGAATGGCTGTCACAGCGACCTTACGTAGCGGATTGCCCGAAGCAAGTTAGGTCTGATTATATGTAATGGACCGCCGCACTTTGTAAAAGAACATAGGCGCATGGCCGACCGGCCAACGACGCGCGATCCATCCTTGCAAGCGTGAGCATACAATGCAGCGCGCGCCGGACCTGGCCGGCGCGCCGTTCGTCCCGAACCACGCGCACCCGAACCCACGCAATGATCCAACACGAGCACATTTCCACCGACGAGGAAGTCCGCGCGAAGCGCCTGCAACGGTCGGCATCGGCGGTGCTGTACGCCGCGCTGGTCGCGCTGGCGCTCTGGACGATGAGTTCGTTCATCCCCGCGGTCGTCTGGGCCGCCGTGATCGCGATCGCGCTGTGGCCCGCCTTCGGCTGGCTCACGCGCCGGCCGTGGCTCGGCCGGCACACGTCGCTGGTCGCCATCGGCCTGACGGCGGCCGTCGGGCTGTTGTTCGTCGTGCCGTTCGTGATCGTCGCGACGCAGGCGGCGAGCGAAGCGCGCGATACGCTGCACTGGCTCCACGACGTGCTGCGCTCCGGCATCGCGCTGCCCGAGTGGGTCGAGCGCCTGCCGATGGGCTCGCAGCAGGTCGCGTCGTGGTGGTCGGCAAATCTGGCGACGCCGCTCGAATCGTCGCCGGCGGTGCAGAAGCTGCACAGCGCGAGCTTCGTCGAAATGACGCGCCACTTCGGCGGACGGCTCGCGCACGGCCTCATTATCTTCGGGTTCATGCTCGTCACGCTGTTCTTCATTTTCCAGGCGGGATCGAGGCTCGGCGAGCAACTGTTCGCGGCATCGCGGCGCGCGTTCGGCGCCGACGGCGCAATGCTCGCGCGGCGCATGGCCGACTCGGTGCGCAGCACGGTCGTGGGTCTCGTCGTCGTGGGGCTGGGCGAGGGCGCGCTCCTCGGCATCGCCTACGCGATCACCGGCGTGCCGCACGCGACGCTGCTCGGCATGCTGACCGCCGTCGCCGCGATGCTGCCGTTCTGCGCGCCGATCGTCTTCCTCGGCTCGGCGCTGTGGCTGCTCGCGCAAGGCGCGACGGGCGCGGCGATCGGCGTCGCGGCGTTCGGGCTCGTCGTGGTGTTCATCGCGGAGCATTTCGTGCGGCCGGTGCTGATCGGCGGATCGACGCGCCTGCCGTTCCTGCTCGTGCTGTTCGGGATTCTCGGCGGCGCCGAGACCTTCGGGCTGATCGGGCTTTTCATCGGCCCGGCGCTGATGACGATCCTCGTCGTGCTCTGGACCGACTGGGTGCGATGAAGCGCCGGTCGGACGGCTTTCAGGCGGTAGAATCTCCCGATCCCGGAACCCTTCGAGCGACTGACTTGTCTTCTCCGCGACCCTCGCCGAAACCGCGCCCGCGTTTGCCGCGCAGCGCGCGCATGCCGTGGCAGCCGCGGCACGCGCGCACGCTCTTCACGCGCCCGGCCGTCTCGCCGCAACGCCTGCTGCTGCGGCGCATCTACCTTGTGTTCGCGCTGTGCCTGCTTGCGTTCGCCATTCTCTACATCGACCGGGACGGGTTGCGCGACGCATCGAAGCAGCCCAACGAATCGATGAATTTCGTCGATGTCGTCTATTTCACGATGGTGACGGTCGCGACCGTCGGCTATGGCGACATCGTGCCGGTGACGGCGCGGGCGCGTCTCGTCGATGCGCTGCTCATCATGCCGATCCGCGTCATCATCTGGTTCATCTTCCTGGGCACCGCGTATCAACTGGTGATCCAGCGCATCGTCGAGGAATATCGCATGAAGCGTCTGCAACGAAACCTGCGCGAACACATTCTCGTGTGCGGCTACGGGCTTGCCGGGTCGATCGCGGTGCGCGAACTGCTGGAAAGCGGCACCGACGCGCGCCGCATCATCGTGATCGATACCAGCGAGGCCGCGCTGGAGGCGGCGACGTCGGCCGGCGTGACGGGCCTGCTCGGCGATCCGTCGCGCGAGGACATCCTGCGCGAGGCGCAGGTCGCGCGGGCGCATGCGGTGATCGTCGCCGTCACCGACGACCCGACCGCGATCCTCGTCACGCTCTCGGTGCGCAGCTTCGCGCCGAAGGTGAAGATCGTCGTGCGGGTTCAGGAGCACGTGTTCCAGCGGCAGTTGCGGCAGGCGGGCGCCGACGTGATCGTTTCGTCGACGAAGATCGGCGGCCTGCTGCTCGCCGACGCGGTGGAAACGCGCTATGTCGTCCCGTTCGTCTCCGACATGCTGCAGGCGCGCGGACGCGTCACGCTGCTCGAACGCGTGGCGTTGCCCGCGGAGATCGGGCAGATGACCAACGAGGTGAAAGGCGCGATCGTCGTCGGACTGGCGCGCGACGGGAAGGTGATGGAGTTCTACGAAGACCCGCACGTCGCGATCGAGGCGGGCGATACGCTCGTGATGATCCGCTCCTCGCGGGGCGAAGGGAAGCCGGTGGCCTAGTTCGCCGCTTGCGACGGCTTGCCGGCGCGCTCCTGCACGCACACCCACGGCGACACTACGACGGCCCACAATTCCGGATCGCGCGCGGCGAAATCGGCGGCTGTTTCGGCCTGAACGCGTTCGATCAGCCCGGCCGACAGCCATTGCGCGACCTGTTTCGTATCGTCGCTGGCGACGCTTTCGGCAACACTGACGAGGTCGAGATCGCGCGCCACCTTGATGAGCACGCCGCGCGCGAAAAAGCGTTCGAGTTCGGACCAGCCGATCTGCGCGGTTTCGCCGAGGAGCTTGGCGTAGAGCGGGGAGGGGGAAGGTGCTTCGGACATGGCGGCGGGGCGTCGAAATGAGTCGGATTTGATGCGTCCGACACTATAAACCATGTGCCGGACGCCCCGCATTCGCGCGCCCCGATGCAGCATCAGAGATCGAAGAAAACGGTCTCTTGCGGGCCTTGCAGATAAATGTCGAAACGGTAGATCGTGCTCGACGTGCCCGGCTCGCGCTTCGCGATCAGCGTGGCGCGCCGTTCTTCGGGAACGCTCGCGAGCACGGTGTCCTTCGCGTTGGCTTCGCTTTCGTCGTCGAAGTAGATGCGCGTGTACGCGTGCAGCAGCATGCCGCGCATCAGCACGATGACGTCGATGTGCGGCGCAGCGTCGTCGCCGGTCTTGCCGGGCTTCACCGTGTCCACGACGAAACGCAGCTTCGGGTCGGTGCCGGTGCCCACGCGCGCGAATCCGCGAAAGCCCGACTCGCGCGCTTCCTCGACGGTCTGGACGTAATGCCCGGTCGAATCGGCCTGCGCCATTTCGATGACGGCATCGCCGACCACCTTGCCTTCGCCGTCGTAGACGTTGCCGACGACCGAAATGTGCTCGCCCTTCGCTTCGCGGTCCGCGATCGACGGCGTGAAAAGGCTCTTCAGGTCGAAGTTGTACTGCTCGGGGCACAGGCCGTAGGCGAAGTACGGTCCGACCGTCTGCGAGGGGGTCTGTTTCAGTGCGGTCATGGTTCAGGCCTCGGTCGGGGTTTGGTCAGGGCCGCGCAGCACGATGTCGAATTCGTAGCCGAGCGCATAGGCTTCTTCCGTCGTGTCGATCGAAAAGCGCGAGACCAGGCGTTCGCGCGATTGCTCCGGAATGCCCTGGTAGATCGGGTCGAGCGCGAGCAGCGGGTCGCCGGGGAAGTACATCTGCGTGACGAGCCGCGAGCCGAAGTACTCGCCGAAAAGCGAGAAGTGGATGTGGTTCGGCCGCCAGGCGTTCGGATGATTGCCCCACGGATACGCACCCGGCTTGATGGTCAGGAAGCGGTAGCGGCCTTCGTTGTCGGTGATGCAGCGGCCCGCGCCGAGGAAGTTCGGATCGAGCGGGGCGTCGTGCTGGTCGGCCTTGTGGACGTAGCGTCCGGCGGCGTTCGCCTGCCAGATCTCGACCAGCGTGTTGCGCACCGGGCGGCCGCCTTCGTCCAGCACACGGCCCGTCACGATGATGCGTTCGCCGAGCGGATCGCCGTTCTTCGCCGCGTTCTTCGTGAGGTCGTTGTCGAGCGCGCCGAGGTCTTCCGCGCCGTACACCGGCACGCGACGGTCGCGCAGGTTTTCCTTCAGCGGGATGAGCGGACGCGACGGGCTGCGCAGCACTGAAGAGCGGTATCCGGGCGAGCAGTAGGGCGGATGCGATTCCCAGTCGCGCGGTGTGAGGATCGGTGAAGTCATTCGACTGTCTCCTGTTATTTGTGGGTCAATGGGATATTTCTGAAGCCTACTTTAACGAAGCTTCGAAGTTATGGAAAATGATGTTTTATGCTTCTTGCCATAACGATTCGTCATGGATAACGACTTCACCAATACGCGCGTTAAATTCCGGCATCTTCAGTGTTTCCTGGCCGTGACGCAGCTAGGCAGCGTCCAGCGAGCCGCCGACAGTCTGTCGATCACCCAGCCGGCGGTGTCGAAGACGATCGGCGAACTCGAATCCATTCTAGGCGTCCGGCTCTTCGAGCGTGGTCGCCGCGGTGCCGTGCCGACGCGCGAGGGGCGTCTGTTTGCGCCGCATGCGAGCGCGTGCGTGGCGGCGCTGCGCGAGGGCGTCGATGTGCTGCTGCGCGAAAGCGGCGATGTGCCGGGGACGGTCGCGATCGGCATCCTGCCGACCGTGGCGACCGCGCTCCTGCCGCGCGCGCTGGCGGAGTTCCGGGCGCAATGGCCGGCGGTGTCGGTGAGCGTATGGACCGATGCCAACGCGCAACTGCTCGCGCGGCTGAAGGCCGGCGAAGTGGATTTCGTGATCGGGCGCGTGTCCGATCCGGAGGGCATGCACGGGCTTTCGTTCGAGCAGGTGTATCGCGAGCCGCTCGCGGTCGTCGTGCGGCGCGAGCATCCGCTCACCCTGGAGGCGCCGCTCACGCCGGCGCTGCTCGCGCGCTTTCCGGTCGTCGTGCCGCCGTTCGGCACGCTGATCCGGCAGTCGGCGGAGAGCGTGCTGACGGCCTTCGGCGCACACGCGCTGACGGCGTTCGTGGAGACGCTGTCGGTCTCGCTCGGGCGCGCGCTCGCGCTCAACAACGATGCGGTCTGGTTCGTGCCGGCGGGCGCCGTCGAGCGCGACATCGCTTTCGGGCTGCTCGCCGCGCTCGCGATGCCGTTCGCGGGCACCGACGAACCCATCGGCCTGATCCGCCGCACCGACGCCGCGCGCACGCCCGTCGAGGAAAGTTTGATCGATGCGATTCGCGACGCGGGCCGCGCGCGCATCGGTACGAAATAGCCGGTGCGGCGTGCGGCGCGACGGCGTTGCTGGGCACAAGTTACCGGGTGCGTTCAATGCTACGAGGAAACCGGCGCGTATGGCGTTTTCGGGCGATACTGGTGCAACAAACGACGTGTCCCGCGGTCAGATGGCAGAGCATGCCGCCGGCCGCTTTCGCGCAGTGAATCTCGTTGTCAACCTGCCGCCAACTTTAAGGAAGATGAAGACCGTACTGCTCGTCGACGACGACCCCGCCACCATCGAAGCCTGGACGATCTGCATGCAGGACGCGGATTGCACGGTGCTCTGCGCCTACGACGGCAATGCGGCACTCGCGCTTCTCGCGGAGCATCCCGTCGACATCGTCGTCTCCGACTGGATGATGCCCGGCCTAGGCGGCGCGCTGCTCTGCCAGACGATGAAAAACGACACGGCGTTTGCAAGGATTCCCTTCCTGATGATCTCGGGTCATCCGAATCCGCCGGCCTTCGTGAGCTACGACGGCTATCTGCAAAAGCCCGTCGACATGGAGACGCTGCTCTCGGCGGTCAACCGGCTTTGCGCCGCGAAAGTGCGGCCGCTTTACTGAACGCTTGCGGCTTATCGCAGCTCGGCGAGCGCCTCGTCCATCTGCGCTTGCGCGAGCTTGTTCAATTCCTGCGGGATCGTGCAGTCGAGCGGCAGCGTCGGCGTGACGATCACGCGGATGTGCCCCGGTCCCTCGGGCCAGCCCTTCGCCGGCCAGACCTTGCCGGCATCGTGAACGACCGGCACCACCGGCACCCGCGTCGCGCACGCGAGCCGCACGCCACCGGACGCAAGCTTGAGCGGCGTGTCGTGCGCCACGCGCGTGCCTTCGGGAAAGATCACCACGGCGTCGCCTTTCGCGAGCTTGTCGGCGCATTCGCGCGTGACGGCCTGATGCGCCTGGCGCAGCGATCCGCGATCGAGACTCACCATGTCGAGTCCGACCAGCACCCAGCCGAAGAACGGCACGCGCTTGAGTTCGCGCTTGAAGACGAAGCTGATCCGGCGCGGGAAGAGCGCCATGAACGCGAGCGTTTCCCAGGTCGATTCATGGCGGCACAGCATGATGAACGGCCCGTCCGGCAGATGTTCGAGCCCTTCGACCGAACACGTGATGCCGCAGATCACGCGCAGCATCGCGACCATCGCGCGGCACCAGAGCCTCGCGAGCCAGTAGCGGCCGCGCCGCCCGACGAACGGAAACAGAGGCAGAATCAGGATCGACCAGACGATGCCGCTGCCGAGAAGATAAGTGGAGAAAAGCCGCTTGACGAATGTTCGGTGCATCGAAACGCTTTGAAAGAAAGGAAGGGGTAAGGATCGCGGGTCGCGCGGACCACCCGAAGCATAGCCCGACATGCGGCGCGTGTCTGGCCCGATGGCTTATGCTGCGGCACATACGCTTGTTTCGATCGAAGGAGAATTTATGGTGCAAGAGTCGACAGCACAACCCGTCGATTTCGAAGAAGGCATGCTCGATGTCGGTGAGGGCCACACGATCTACTGGCGCGCGCAGGGTCCGCGCGACATGCCGCCGATGCTCGTCGTGCACGGCGGCCCGGGCGGCGCGATGAACGTCAAGTGGGCCGAGGTGCTCGATGCATCGAAGTGGCGGATCGTCTTCTTCGACCAGCGAGGCTGCGGCAAGTCCACGCCGTTCGGCAAGCTCGAACACAATGGCATCGACGCGCTCGTCGGCGACATGGAGAAGCTGCGCGTCGCGCTCGGCATCGACAAGTGGGCGCTCTTCGGCGGCTCGTGGGGCACGACGCTCGGTCTCGCCTACGGCATCGCGCATCCGGGACGCTGTCTCGGCTTCCTGCTGCGCGGCGTGTTCCTCGCGCGGCGCGAAGACATCGACTGGTTCCTGTGGGACGTGCGCCGCGTGTTCCCGGACGCGCACCGCCGCTTTCTCGATGCGATCGAAGCGGCGTGCGGCCGGCGTCCGCGCAGCGCCGCGGAGATCCTGACGCTCGCAGAAGCGCCGCTCGCGCGCTTCGACGATGCCGGCGCCCGGCTCGCGCGCGCGTGGACGGCGTATGAGACGACGCTGTCGGTCGTGAACAAGCCGGCGCCGGCGCCCGAAAAACCGGCGGAAGAGAAAAAGGAGACGGGGGAATCCAACGCGCCGGCTATCTCGATGGCGCTGCTCGAACGTCACTACATGGCAAACGAGTTGCCGCCCGAGCCCTTGCTGCCGCGCGTGCCGGCGATCGCGCATCTGCCGTGTCATATCGTGCATGGCCGCTTCGACATGGTCTGCCCGGCCGATCAGGCGCTCGAACTCGCGGAGCATTGGCCGGGCGCCGAGCTTTCCATCGTCGATGCCGCCGGCCACTGGACCTTCGAGCCGGGCAACGTCGCCGCGCTGCGCGCGAGCGCCGAAGCGCTGTCGAAGGCGCTTGCCTAGAGAATCGCGTCGGCCTGCGCGGAGAGCTTCTGCCAGTCGATATCCGTGCCCACGACGATCCACACGTCGCGATAGCGCACGGCGACCGTCAGGGTCACGCACAGCGACGCGCCCGTCACCGACAGATACGGCGCGCTCGCGATCAGCTGTTCGCGCGAGGCGAGGGCGTCGGCGAAATAGCCGCGGTTGTCCCAGCGTCCCGTCGACGGATCGGCGATCGGCGCGAACCGCTCGCCGGGTGACCGCGCCGCCGCGCCGGGCAGTGCGGGCGTGAACTCGCGGCCGCGCTCATCGAGAAAGAAGCAGCTCGACGTGCAAGGCAACGCGAGCAGCGCGGCGCATGCGGCCTCGGTCGACGCGCCGCCCGAGAGGCGCGCGATGGCGTCCTTCAGTTGCGAGCGGTACGGCATCAGAAGGAGATCGCTCGCGAGGCGCTCGGCGTCGCGCATCTGCGTGAGCGTATCGAAGACGGTCTCGAAGAGCATCGCCGCCGACGCCGTCTGGACCAGCTCCGGCGCGGGCCGGCCGAACAGATAGCCCTGCACGAAATCCACATTCGAACGCGCCGCGAGCAGCAGGTCCTGCTCCGTCTCGATGCCTTCGGCCACCACGAACATGCCCGACTCGTGCAGAAGGCCGACGAGCTTCGGCAGCAGCGCGTCGCGCAGATGGGCGGCCTGCGTGCGCACGAGGCTGCGGTCCAGCTTGACGATATCGGGCCGAAGCGTCAGCAGCCGGTCGATGTTCGAATGGCCGGCGCCGAAGTCGTCGACGGCGACGAGAAAGCCCTGCGAGCGGAACGCGTGCGTCGCGTGGGCGATCCGGGCAAGTTCGGTGCCGCCCGATTCCAGCACTTCGATCACGATGCGCTCCGGCGCGAGCCCGCACTCGCGCGCGAGCGCGGCGAGCGCGCCGGCGTAGGCTGCGTCCGTGAACGTCGACGGATTGATGTTCAGAAAGAGCCAGGTCGCGGCGGGCAGGCGCGTTGCCGCACTGGCGAGGTGCGTCGCGTGGCTCGTGCGGTCGAGCAGCGCGACCGAGCCTTCGACGATCGCCTTGCCGAACAGGTCGAACGGCTCGATGAGCGGCCCGGACGGCGCGATCCCGCGCAGCAGCGCCTCGTAGCCGACCGCGCGCTGGTGCGGCAGGCTGAAGATCGGCTGCAGGTGCGAGGCGAGCGCGATGCCGTCGAAGGTATGCGCTGTGTGCATCACGCCGGACGCCCGCGACGCGTGGTCGGGCGGCGACGGAACAGCGAGGGCAGAAGCCGCATGCGAGGAAGCTCGAACATGATGAATGGCCGCATGGCCCGGCGCGTGCGGCGCGAGCCCAGCCTGATCCGGAGATATCGATACACACGTTATCGGTCGGACGGGCGCGGACTTGAGCGCGCGGTGCCCGTCGCGGGTTTTCGTCCCGCTGAACGGGCGAGGCCGGCACGCACAAAAAATTGCCCCGGCGTGGCGCGCATCCTATCTTTGAGAGGGCAAATGGTAGGATCGCGCCTGCAACCAAGACGGGCGAGGCCCGTCGAACGGACAATACAAGAGAGCGAGGCGATTCGATGGCGCAACAAAAAACCAATCCGAAACTCGAACAGGCGCTCACGCGCGGCGACCTCGCCATCCGGCAGGCCAACTCGGCGCGCGCGACCGCGGTGCTGCGCGCACTCGGCAAGATGATCGTCGAGGCATCGTCGACGATCGGCGTGGAAGCGTTCGTCGTGATTCACGACGGCGACAAGATCTACGATCCGGTCGACGGCATGTGGCCGCAGCAACTGCTGATATCGCTCGACGGCCCGGTCGAGGACACCGATCCGGACGAAGTGCGCACCATTACCTTGTTGGCCGACACGCCGGCGACGATCTTCCGCTGCGAGTGGCAGCGCGCGGATGGCAAGATCGGGCGCCAGGAAGGGCGGCCGCTCGCGATGGTCGCGTTCATCACCGACGTCGATATTCCCTGGCTCGACGACGAAGACTGACTCCGTCCCACTTTGTGCACACTGAACGGCTCCCTTCGCGGAGCCGTTTTTTATTTTTCGCATTTTTCTTCCGTATTCCTCCCGTAAATCCTCACCTTTCGCGTATGCACCGTTACGGATATCCGCGAATCATTTTCTTTGCGGGCGATAGCGCAATCGTTTGCTTTTCTATTTAGACGAACGGATTTCGAATTTTAATTTCCATTTCGTGCGCCGATAACCTTTTTACCCCCTTGCGAGCCGGTAATTCGTGAAATTCGCAGTTGTCGTCGAGCCTGCTCCCGCTCTGATTACCGCCGGAAATTTTCGCCATTGCTCAATATCGGGGACGAGGTGCCGCTATCGGCAACTAGAGCGAATTCTCCATGTGTTTACCCCGGATTTTGTCCAGAAACATTTGCCACCGCTCACGCCGAAATAACGAGTCATGAGACGCTCTTTCCGCCGCGCTTGGGCGCCACCTTTTCTCCTGACTCGGGCCGGCACCTTCCTAAATGCCAACAAAATGGGGTTACAAATGGAACGTCTCAGCCTTGCTAATGCAGCCGCCGAAATCAGCCGTGAAGAAAATGCCGCTCGTCCCGAGCTTTTTGCGCTCCGCGCCCTCCAGAAACCCGAACGGATGCCGTTTACTATCCGTATCGTCTCGAACGAACGCGACCTGCAGAAAGCGGTGAATATCCGGCGCTCCGCGTATGGGCGGCATCTGCCGGAATTTGCCGAGACGATGTCCGTCGAGGACTGCGATCGCGCGCCGGGCACGGCCATTCTGCTCGCGCAATCGAAGCTCGACGGTGCGCCGCTCGGCACAATGCGGATTCAGACCAACGAATTCGAGCCGCTCGGCGTGCAGCATTCCGTGCAGTTGCCGGAGCGATTGAACGGCCGGCTCGCGGAAGCGACCCGCCTCGGGGTTGCGGGCGGCTCGGTGGGTCGCGTGGTGAAAATGATGCTTTTCAAGGCTTTGTTTTTATATTGCGAGCAACAGAACATCGACTGGATGGTAATTACGGCGCGCTCGCCCATCGACAGGGAATATGAAGCGATGCTTTTTGAAGACGTTTTCGGCGATAAACAATTCATTCCCATGGCGCATGTCGGCGGTTTGCCGCATCGTGTGCTGGCGGGGGAAGTCGGCGTCGCCCGGCAGCGCTGGGAGGAAGCGGGACATCCGTTATTCCAGTTCGTGTTCCAGACGAACCATCCGGATATCGATTTGCGGACGGCCGATTTATCTTTCGAGCGGGAAACGGTACGATGCCCGGAGGCCTCACAGCAAGTTGCTTATGGCCGGTAACCAACAATAACCGGGCTGCCCGACGGCCCGGGTAACAGATTTGGCGATGGCGGGCAGGCATTTTCGGCCCCGCCGTCGTCCGCGCGGCACGTGTCGTGCACCACGGGGATTTTCCAGCATGGCGTCGGTTACGTTATTTTCGCTTTCGAAATACCGGCACACGGGGTCGTGGCTCGACCGCGCGCTTTATATTTTTTCCGTATATATCGTTCCCTTTTTGATTGCGGCCGGCACAATCGCCACGCTTTTGCTGTTGCCGCATCAGTTTCAATCCGCCGGCGCGGTGACGCTGCCGCTGCACGTCATCGACGAGCGCGGTGCCGCCGTCACGCCCGCAGCCGCGCTCGCCCGTCTGCGCGACGCGCCCACAACGGCGCGCTACAGCACGCAACTTTCCGAGACGCCCGTCTGGTTCACGTTCACCGTGCCGGCGTCGGCGTCGATCCACCCGACGCTCATCGAATTTCCGTCGCGGCATGCGCAAACCCTCTCATGCTGGATCGCCGCGACGATGCAGTCGCTCGGCACCGCCGACCGCGAGTCGGTCACGGGCGAGATGCGCGCCGTCAAGGCCGGCTTCTCCGTCTATCTCGGTCATCTGGCGCAACCGGTGCCGATTGTGTGCAGCGGCACGTTCTCGGGCCCCGCGCAGTTGAGCGTGCAGGCGTGGGATGCGCTGGGCCTGCGCAATTCCTCGCTCGATTTCCAGGAAAGCGCGGGTCTGATCGGCGGCGGGCTGCTCACGCTCGCCGTGTTCGTCTTCGTCACGGCGATCATCAATCGCGAGTGGACCTATGTGATTTTCGCGGTGTGGCTCGTCGGCAATCTGCGGCTGTGTGCGAACGCGATGGGCTGGGACACGCAATGGCTCGACCGCGTGATTCCGCCCGACTGGATTCCGGTGCTGCGGCAAGTCACGTTCGCCGCGTACTACCTGCTGACGGGCGCGCTCTTCAGTCAACTGTTCCGGCGCGAATTGCGCGCAATCGGCTACCGATGGCTCCTGCGCGCCGGACAGTACGTCGGACTGGTGCTGTTGGCGTTGTCGGTCGTGCTGCCGTATTCGCGCTTCATTCCGGCGCTGTGGGTGCTGGGCGGCTTCGGGATGAGCGTGCTGATCTTCCTGCTCGCGCGGCTCGTCTGGCTCGCCCGCTCGCGCACGGTGATGTGGTATGTCGCATCGCTCGCGATCGTGCTCTTCGCCACGTTTTCCGAAGTGCTCGGCGCGGCCTTCGGGCTGAAGCTGCTGTTCGGCGGCGTCAACACGGTGACGGCGGCGCTTTCGTCGAGCATGATGGCGGCGTTCGCGATCGCCGAGCAGATGCGCGCCGAGCGCGAGCACCGCCGGCAGGCGCAGACGGAACTGCGCAACACCTACGAAGTCACGCCGATCGGCCTTTTCACGCTCGATTCCGACGGTCATTTCGTGCGCGCGAACCCGGCGTTGCGCGCGATGCTCGATCTGCACAAGGCCGAATACAAGGCGCGTCACTGGAACGATTATTTCGAAGCGGGCGCCTGGGGCGCGCTGCAGGCGCTGGCGTCGAAGGGCAGCGACGGCGAGCTGGAAATGGGCGGCGCCGCCGCGCGCGGCACGGGCGAGCGGCGCTATCTGCTGAAGGCGATCGAATCGAACGGCTGGGTCGAAGGGTCGTTGCAGGACGTCACCGAGCGCTCGAAAGCCATCGAGCGCCTGCGCTTTCTGGCGGAGCACGATCCGCTGACGGGCTCGCTCAACCGCCGCGGCGTGGAAAAGGCGATCGCGGTGGAAAGCGACGAAGCGCTGCCCTGGGCGCTCGCCTACGTCGACCTCGACCGCTTCAAGCTCGTGAACGACCTGTTCGGCCACCGCGCCGGCGACGAAGTGCTGAAGCAGGTCGCTTCCCGCATGCGCGCGCATTTCGAGCGCGAATATCCGCTCGGGCGCATCGGCGGGGACGAGTTCGTCTGCGTGATGAGCGACACCTCCATCGACGACGCCATCGCGCAATGTCACGAACTGATTTCCGTGCTCTCCGACGCGCCGTATCAGGTCGGCAATCGCGCGTTCCAGGTGAAGGCGTCGATCGGGCTCGTCGAGTGTTCGCGCGGCGTGCGCGTGCAGGACGCGGTGTCGAACGCCGACCGCGCGTGCCGCGAGGCGAAGAAGGTCGCGCACACGCGCCTCGTCACGTACCGCAAGGGCGCGGCCGCGTTCGAGGAGCGCGCGGAAGAACTGCGGCTCGTCGAGACGCTCGGACGCAACCGGCTGCCGGCCGGCCTTTTCCTCGTGATGCAGCCGATCATGTCGCTCTCGGCGCCGACCGAGTCGCTCAACTTCGAGGTGCTCCTGCGCATGCGTGCCCCCGACGGCACGACGCTGCCCGCGGGCAAGGTGATCGTCGCGGCGGAGGAGTCGGGCAATATCGCGGCGATCGACCGCTGGGTCATGACGACGCTGCTCACGTGGATCGAAAAGCATCAGCACATGCTGCCGAACACGCAGTTCATCTGCGTGAATCTGTCGGGCGGGTCGCTCAACGACGAGCAGTTCATGGAAGACATCTTCGCGCTCTTCGCGCAGCACCGGTCGATCGTCCATTACCTGTGCCTCGAAATCACGGAAAGCGTCGCGCTGCACGATCTGGAGAACACACAGCGTTTCATTTCGCGTGTCCACGACATGGGCGGCAAGATCGCGCTCGACGACTTCGGCGCGGGCTACACGTCGTTCAAATACCTGAAGGCGCTATCCGCCGACGCGCTTAAGATCGACGGCGAGTTCGTCCGCACGATGTGCGCGCATCCGGCCGACATCGCGATCGTCGAGGCGATCGTGGCGCTCGCGCGCAATCTCGGCATGCGCAGCGTGGCGGAATGGGTCGAGGACGCCGATACGCTGCGCGCGTTGCAGGAAATCGGCGTGGACTATGTGCAGGGTTATCTGATCGCGAAGCCGCAGGAAAGCGCGGCGATTCTCGCGGCGTCGTCGGCGGCGAGCTTCGTGCGGGATGCGGAAGTCGTGAATTTCATCGAATGCCTGTCGGAACCCGAACAGGCGATGTCCTACGGCTACGAGTGGCGCGCGCGGGTCGCCTCGCGCCACTGAGCTTTTGCTTCCGGCGGCCGCTCAGGCCGTCTTCAACTCGGCCAGCACCTTCGTGGCCGCAATCGGAATACGTGTGTCGTTCCACTCGGCGAGCCACTGCACTTCCTTCGTCGTGAAATAGCCCGGGTAATTGCGCAGCGCGAACTGCAGCGAATCGACGACATGGTCGCGGATGATTTGCGGCGCGGCTTCGTCGTTGACGATAGCGTGGAGGGCTTCGAGTGTGCTCATGGCGCGGGCTGGATCGAATGAAGTTGCGCCCACCATAACCGGAGAAAATTCCGGAAAATTATTCGATGCGGCGTTCGCTCGCATCGCCCGCACGCTGTTTTGGCTGTCTATACAAGCTATGGTGCTTGCTTGCGTAAGCCCGGCGCGAAAGACCAAGGGAATTCCCTAATACAACCGAAGTTGTATATACAAGACCATCTGCCTTATCGGATCTGTCTGAATGCAGGCGGATCGTCCCACCCTCAAAGCGCAGGAGTTCTCGTGGACCCATCTTCCCGGCAGTCTTCCCGTTTTCGCGATGTCGAGATCCGCGCGCCGCGCGGCACGACGCTCAACGCCAAGAGCTGGCTGACCGAAGCGCCGCTGCGCATGCTGATGAACAATCTCGATCCCGAAGTGGCCGAGAATCCGAAGGAACTGGTGGTTTACGGCGGGATCGGCCGGGCGGCGCGCGACTGGGCGTGCTTCGACAAGATCGTCGAGACGCTCAAGCGCCTCGGAGCCGACGAGACGCTGCTCGTGCAGTCGGGCAAGCCGGTCGGCGTGTTCAAGACGCACGAGAATGCGCCGCGCGTGCTGATCGCGAATTCGAACCTCGTGCCGCACTGGGGCACCTGGGAGCACTTCAACGAACTCGACGCGAAGGGCCTCGCGATGTACGGCCAGATGACGGCCGGAAGCTGGATCTACATCGGCAGCCAGGGAATCGTGCAGGGCACCTACGAGACGTTCGTCGAAGCCGGGCGCCAGCACTATGGCGGCGACCTGAAGGGCCGCTGGGTGCTGACCGCGGGCCTCGGCGGCATGGGCGGCGCGCAGCCGCTCGCGGCGACGCTCGCGGGCGCCTGTTCGCTCAACATCGAATGCCAGCAGAGCCGTATCGACTTCCGCCTGAAGACGCGCTACGTCGACGAACAGGCGACCGATCTCGACGACGCGCTCGCCCGCATCGAGCGCTACACGTCCGAGGGCCGCGCGATGTCGGTCGCGCTGTGTGCGAACGCCGCCGACGTGCTGCCCGAACTCGTGCGGCGCGGCGTGCGCCCGGACATGGTCACCGACCAGACGAGCGCGCACGATCCGCTGAACGGCTATCTGCCGAAGGGCTGGACCTGGGCGCAATACCGCGACCGCGCGCAGAGCGACGCGGCGGGCACGGTGAAGGCGGCGAAGCAGTCGATGGCGGAGCATGTCCGCGCGATGCTCGCGTTCCAGCAGCAGGGCATCCCGACCTTCGACTACGGCAACAACATCCGTCAGATGGCGAAGGACGAAGGCGTTGCGAACGCGTTCGATTTCCCGGGCTTCGTGCCGGCGTATATCCGGCCGCTCTTTTGCCGTGGCGTCGGGCCGTTCCGCTGGGCGGCGCTTTCCGGCGATCCGCAAGACATCTACAAGACCGACGCGAAGGTCAAGGAACTGATTCCCGACGACGAACACCTGCACCGCTGGCTCGACATGGCGCGCGAGCGCATCAGCTTCCAGGGGCTGCCCGCGCGGATCTGCTGGGTCGGCCTCGGGCAGCGCGCGAAACTCGGCCTCGCGTTCAACGAGATGGTGCGCTCGGGCGAACTGTCGGCGCCGGTCGTGATTGGCCGCGATCACCTCGATTCCGGCTCGGTCGCGAGCCCGAATCGCGAAACCGAATCGATGCAGGACGGCTCGGACGCCGTCTCCGACTGGCCGCTGCTCAATGCGCTCCTGAACACCGCGAGCGGCGCGACGTGGGTGTCGATCCATCACGGCGGCGGCGTCGGCATGGGCTTTTCGCAGCACGCGGGCGTCGTGATCGTCTGCGATGGCACCGACGAAGCCGCCGCGCGCATCGCCCGTGTGCTGCACAACGACCCGGCGACGGGCGTCATGCGCCACGCCGATGCAGGCTACGACGACGCGATCGAATGCGCGCGCGAAAAGGGCCTCGATCTGCCGATGATCGAAGGCGCCGTGCCGAAGAAGTAAGCGATGAAACGACTCTGGCAAACCTGTCACGCGGCGACGATGAAAGGCGGCGCGTACTCGATCATCGAGGACGCGGCGATCATCACGGATGGCGCGCGCATCGAGTGGATCGGGCCGCGCGCGTCGCTGCCCGCGCACGGCGCCTGCGAAGTCGTCGATCTGGACGGCGCGTGGGTCACGCCCGGTTTCGTCGATTGCCATACGCATCTCGTCTTCGGCGGCGATCGCAGCAGCGAATTCGAAAAGCGTCTGCAAGGCGTGAGCTATGCGCAGATCGCGGCGGAGGGCGGCGGCATCGCGAGCACCGTGCGCGCGACGCGCGAGGCGAGCGAGGACGCGCTTTTCGCGAGCGCGAAGCGCCGCGCGAGCGGTTTCCTGCGCGAAGGCGTGACGACGATCGAAGTGAAATCGGGCTACGGCCTCGATCTCGCGAACGAGCGCAAGATGCTGCGGGTGGCGCGCCGCCTCGGCGCGGAACTGCCGCTGACCGTGCGCACGACCTGTCTCGCCGCGCACGCGCTGCCGCCGGAATACGCGAATTGTCCGGACGACTACATCGACGCCGTCTGCGCGCGGATGCTGCCGGCGCTGGCCGCGGAAGGTCTCGTCGATGCCGTCGATGCCTTTTGCGAGCATCTCGCGTTTTCGCCGGCGCAAGTGGAGCGCGTGTTCCGGACCGCGCGCGAACTCCGGTTGCCGGTGAAGCTGCACGCCGAACAGTTGTCGTCGCTGCACGGTTCGAGTCTCGCGGCGCGCTACGAGGCGCTATCGGCGGATCATCTCGAATTCATGACCGAGGACGACGCAATCGCGATGGCGCGCTCGGGCACTGTCGCCGTGCTGCTGCCGGGCGCGTTCTACATGCTGCGCGAGACGCAGTTGCCGCCGATCGACGCGCTGCGCCGCCACGGCGTGCCGATCGCGCTCGCGAGCGACCTGAACCCCGGCACGTCGCCGGCGCTCTCGGTGCGGCTGATGCTGAACATGGGCTGCACGCTCTTTCGGATGACGCCCGAGGAAACGCTCGCGGGCGTGACGATCCACGCGGCGCGGGCGCTCGGCTTGCAGGAGACGCACGGATCGCTCGAAGCGGGCAAGACGGCGGATTTCGTCGCCTGGCAGATCGGCCGGCCGGCGGAACTGGCGTACTGGCTCGGCGGCGATCTGCCCAAACGCGTGGTGCGGCATGGAATCGAGGTGAGCGTCTGAACTGGCGGACCGCATGAGCTAAAAAAGAACCCCGCCCGGATGAAAATCGAGCGGGGTTTTTTCTATCGCGTGCCGGTTTCGCGAACGATCAGGCGCGTCGTTTCGTAAACAGGCCCCACAGCACGAGCAGAATGATCGCGCCGATGACCGAGGCGATCCAGCCCGCCGGCTGCCCCGGCTGATACCAGCCCATCGCGCGGCCGACGTAGCCCGCGATCAGCGATCCGGCGATGCCGAGCACGATGGTCAAGATCCAGCCCATGCTGTCGTTGCCCGGTTTGATCGCGCGCGCGATCAGTCCCACGATCAAGCCGACGATCAAAGTCCCGATGAATGCAAGCATGCGTTTGCTCCCTGGCAGAGTTTGGCTGCGGCCGGGCATCGCCCGGTATGTGCAAATTAGCACGGCAACCCGGATTTGGGTATGACGGCAGAGGCACGCTTCGTGCCCGGTCCCTCGGCCGTTTGGCCGGGCACGGGCGCGATGGCGTGGCTCGGCCGGCCGGCGGGTTAAAATCGCGTCCCGAATGCAACAACGATCACCGCCATGACCGATTCAGAACTCCACCAGACCGACGACGCCATCCACGAAGACCGCCTGTGGCGCGACGACGGCTGGACCGCGCGCGTCATCAAGAACGAGGACGACGACGGCTGGGCCGTCGAGATGATCCGCGACGGTGAGGCGGAGCCCGCGCTCGTCGGCCCGTGGACGATGGGCCGCGACAAGAAGAACCCGAAGCCGCTCGATGCGGCGGCGTTCCGCACGCTGGTGAAGACGGCGTCGGAGGTGCGGCGCCGGCACGAACAGCAGCGTCACGCGATGCTGCACAAGAATGTCACAGTGAGCGTGCAAGGTGACGACGTGACCGTGACGCTCGACATCGTTCCGGACGAGGACGATCCCTACGCCGACCTGAAGGCGTTCGATGCGTTCGGCGCACAGCTCGCGCAGGTGCGCGTGTCGGCGGGATTCAAGCTCACGAAGGCGAGCGCCGAGGCCTGGGCCGCGAACGAGTTCCAGAAGCCGGGTTGAGCGCGGGCGCGTGCCGGCCGCCTTGCTGAAAAGCGGCGAGCGCCACGATAATCGGCTCTTGTTCCAAGGAGACGCGCCATGCACTACGTTCTCACCTATGACCTTTGCTCCGACTACATGGAGCGCCGCGTGCAGTTTCGCGACGATCACCTGACGCTCGCGTGGGCCGCCGTCGAGCGCGGGGAAATCGTGCTGGCGGGCGCGCTCGACGAGCCCGTCGATCGCGCGATGCTGCTTTTTCACATCGATTCTCCGCAGGCCGCCGAGGAATTCGCGCGCAACGATCCGTATGTGATCAACGGGCTCGTCACGCACTGGCAGGTGCGCAAGTGGAATACGGTCGTCGGCAATTCGGCCGCGACGCCGGTGCGCTGATCAGCCTTCGTCGGCGGTTGCTGGCTGCGCGTTTTCCTTGCGCGGCGCACGACCTCGACCCGCCGTGCGAAAGATCCGGCTCATGGCGTCGTCGACCTGCTGCGAACGCTCGAACAGATCCGCGAGCCAGTCGACGAAGACAGACACGCGCGGCGTCGCCTGCCGGCTCTTGAGAAACGCGACCGAGACGTTCATCGGCATCGACCGCCACGCCGGCAGCACTTCGCGCAACTGACCCGAGCGCAGGTACGGGAGCGCCGCGATCCGCGCTGGCTGGATGAGCCCGAGCCCTTCGATCCCGCACGCGAGATACGCGTGTTCGTCCGCCACCTGGACGAATCCCGGCATCTTGACCGTCAGCGCCTTGCCGTCGACTTCGAAGTCGAAATCGCACGGCCGCCCGGTCTTCTCCGACACGCAATTCACGGCGACATGGCGCGCCAGATCGTCGAGCGTTTCGGGCATGCTGTGGCGCTCCAGATAGGCCGGGCTCGCGCACGTCACGTGCTCGAACGTGCCGAGCCGGCGCGCGATCAGGCCGGAATCGGGCAGCTCGCCGAGTTGCACGCTGCAATCGACCCCTTCGCCGACCAGATCGACCGCGCGGTTGCCGATGCCGATCGACAGGTCAATATGCGGATAGCGCGCGTGAAAGTCCGGCAGCGCGGGCACGACAATGGACGTCGCGACCGTATCCGGCATCTCGACGCGCAGGCGGCCGCGCAGGCGGTCTTCGCCCGCGTGAAAGCCGGATTCGAGGTCGTCGATATCGGCGAGGATTTGCGCGCAGCGCTCGTAGTACGCGGCGCCGTCGACGGTGAGATTCAGGCGGCGCGTCGTGCGGGCGAGCAGTTGCACGCCGACCAGCGCCTCCAGTTGCTGGATGGTGGTGGAGACGGTCGCGCGCGGCATGGCGAGCGATTCGGCTGCGCGCGAAAAGCTGTTCGTATCGACGACGCGCGTGAACACACGCATTGCATGGATGCGATCGAGCACGGTGTTTTCCTTTGACGATGAGGGAGCGGGCCCCGTGCGCGGTGTGGGTTCTTGCTTGCGCTCTCGCGGGAAGGGCCGGCGATGATGACATCGTAAGCAGACACGTCGTCGGGGTGAATACCCAAAAATCGCGGATTATTGCCCGATTCTGTGGAGGCTCGTGCGTGGGAGTTCGCGCGTCAGAGCACCGGCATCTCGCCCCGAAGCCGCCCCGACAGCCCGGTCATGTCCGCGCCCGACGGCGCCTGATAGAGCCGCAGCCCCATCTCCGGCAGGATCGACAGCAGATGATCGAACACGTCGCCCTGAATGCGTTCGTACTGTGTCCACGCGGTCGTCGCGGTAAAGCAGTACACCTCGACCGGAATGCCCTGCGACTCCGGTTCCATCATGCGCACCATCATCGCCATGTCCTGGCGGATCTCGGGATGCCGCTGCAAATAAGCCAGCCCATACGCGCGAAACGTGCCGATGTTGGTGAGCCGCCGCCGGTTCGCCGGCTCGCTCGCCAGTTCGCCCAGGTTGCGGTTCGCCTGCTCGACTTCGGTCTTCTTCTCCGCCAGATAGTCGTGCAGGAAGCGAAAGCGCGTGAGGCGCTCGGTTTCCTCTTCGGTAAGAAAACGCACGCAGGTCGCGTCGATGCGCAAGGTGCGCTTGATCCGCCGTCCGCCCGATTCGAACATGTGGCGGTAATTGCGGTAGCTTTCGGAGAAGAGCTTGTAGGTCGGCACGGTCGTCACCGTGTTGTCCCAGTTCTGCACCTTGACCGTATGCAGCGCGATGTCCTTTACGAAGCCGTCCGCGTTCGACTGCGGCATCTCGATCCAGTCGCCGATGCGCAGCATGTCGTTCGACGTCAGCTGCGTGCTCGCGACGAGCGACAGCAACGTGTCCTTGAAAACGAGCAGCACCACGGCCGACAGCGCGCCCAAGCCGGAGAGCATCCAGAGCGGCGAGCGGTCGATCAGGATCGACAGCACCAGCACGACGCAGACGAGCGCGAGCGCCAGCTTGCCGATCTGGATGTAGCCCTTGATCGAGCGCGTCTTCGCTTCCTTGCTCGACGCGTAGACGTCCTGCCACGCGGAGAGCGCGCTGCCCGCCGCGAAGAACACGCAGACCCACGCGAGCGCATGCGCGAGCCGCTCGGCGATGCCCGCCGCCTGCGCGATGTGCGGCACCTCGCCGATCCCGAGCGCGACCGTCGCGAAGGGCACCGCGTACCAGAGCCGGTGATACGCGCGATGCCGCGCGAGCGCTTCGTCCCAGGCGCCGTGGCCCGCCAGCACGAGCAGCCGGTGCGCGAAATACAGCACGATCCGCGCGACCACCCACTGCGCAAACAGCGCGACCGCGACGAGCGCCAGCAGGCCGACGGCGAACTGCGCCCAGGGATGCGTGGGAAGGTGCTGCTGCAACTGATCGGCGAGGACGTCGAGGTTCATGCGGACGAAGTCGTGAAAGGGCGAGCCGTATTGTGCATCAAGCGGGTGCATCGGGCGTCGCATCGTCGGTGCGGGGCCGCATTGCTGCAGAGCGTCTCATCGGAAACCCGCAGTTGATGAAAATGAATTTTTTTTGGCGGGCGTTTTGGGTAAACATAGTTTCATTACATTTTCCCCAAGGGCGCTCTTGCGCGTATGGCCCGTCCGTCGTCCACCCTCGCGCCGCCTTCGGGCGACGAGTTGATCTCCGTGCGCATCGCCTCCGCCATGCCCACGCTTACGCCGATTCACCGGCGCATGGGCGCGTTCGTGCTGGCGAACCTGTTCCGCTCGGCGACGATGCGCATCGACGAACTGGCGAGCGCCGTGGGCGCGTCGGTGGCGACGGCGAACCGCTTCGCGCGCGCGCTCGGCTTCGACGGCTATCCGGCATTTCGCGAGGCGCTCGTGCGCGGCTTCGAGGCGACCATCGCGCCGGTCGAGCGGCTGCGCACCGCGCTGGAGTCGCCCGCGAGCGGCTCGCAGGTGTTCGATGCGTCGCTCGAACAGGCGGCGTCCAACTTGCAGATGACGCGCGCGGCGATCGACGGCGGCATCGCGGAGGCTCTGGTCGACGCGATTCTGGAGGCGCGGCGCGTCTTCGTGCTCGGCTACGGCGCGAGCGCGTTTCTCGCCGGGCTGATGGAGCATGGCCTCACGCCGTATTGCGCCAACGTGCAGTCGCTTGCGTTGATGGGCGGGCCGTCGCACGCGGCCCGGCGGCTCTTCAACGCGTCGCCGGGCGATTTGCTGATCGCGATTGCCTTCCCGCGCTACGTCGACGATACGATCGAACTCGCGCGTCTCGCCGCCGGCCACGGCGTGCGCGTGGTCGCGCTGACCGACGGCGCGGCGTCGCCGCTCGCGCAGGTCGCGGATCTCGTGCTGACGATCCGCACCGAGCGGCGCCTCGCCGCGAATTGCGACACGGCGGTGCTGGCCGTCATCGAAGCGCTGTGCGACGCGGTCGCGCAGCGGGCGAAGCGCTCCGTCGAAGCGGCTTCGGGCCTGACCGAATTCGTGCTGCCGTGGCTCGTGAAGCCCGCGATGCACATCCCGGCGTCACCTAAAACCGAAGACACCAAGACATGACTTCAAAAGCCGTCATCGCGATCCACGGCGGCGCGGGCACGATCCTGCGTTCGGCGTTGAGCATCGAAGCTGAGTCGGCGTATCACGCCGCGCTGGAAGGCATCCTCGAAGCGGGGCAGCGCATTCTCGCCGATGGCGGCAGCGCACTCGACGCGGTCACCGAAGCGGTGCGCCTGCTCGAGAACTGTCCGCTCTTCAACGCGGGCCACGGCGCCGTTTTCACGTCGGCGGGCACGCACGAACTCGACGCCTCCGTGATGGACGGCGCGACGCTCGAAGCCGGCGCCGTGTGCTGCGTGACGCGCGTGAAAAACCCCGTGCTCGCCGCGCGCCGCGTGCTCGACAAGAGCGAACACGTGCTCTTCACGGGCGAGGGCGCGGAAGCGTTTGCGGCGGCGCAGGGGCTCGAATTCGTCGATCCAGCGTACTTTCATACCGAAGCGCGGCACCGGCAATGGCTTAACGCGCGCGGCATGCAGGGCACGATGCTCGACCACGACGCGGCTTCGATGGACGCCCGCGATGAAGGCCCGAACGAACCCATCGATCCCGACAAGAAGTTCGGCACGGTCGGCGCCGTCGCACTGGATGCGCACGGCCACGTCGCGGCGGCGACCTCGACGGGCGGCATCACCAACAAGCAGCCGGGGCGCGTCGGCGATGCGCCGCTGATCGGCGCGGGCTGCTACGCGAACGATGCGACCTGCGCCGTCTCGACCACCGGCACCGGCGAGATGTTCATGCGCATGCTGGCCGCCTACGACGTGTCGGCGCGCATGGAGTATCGCGGCGCGACGCTCGAACAGGCGGCGGCCGAAGTCGTGACGGAACGGCTGCCGCGCATTGAGGGACGCGGCGGCCTGATCGCCGTCGATGCGAAGGGCAACGTGACGCTGCCGTTCAATACGGAAGGCATGTACCGCGGATTCGCGCGCGTGGGCGAAACGCCCGTGACCGCGATCTATCGCTGAAGGAACATACGATGCCTGCCATCCAGACGCTGCCGCCGTCGCGCGTGATCGAAGTGAACGACCTCTCGGTGACATTTCGCGCGGGCGCGAAGCTCGTCGAAGCGGTGAAGCATCTTTCGTTCACCGTGGACCGTGGCGAAACGCTTGCTATCGTCGGCGAGTCGGGTTCGGGCAAGTCGGTGACATCGCTTGCGCTGATGCGGCTCGTCGAACATGGCGGCGGCAAGATCGCGTCGGGCAGCATCGCGTTCAGGCGGCGCAACGATCAGATGCTCGACCTCGCGAGCGTCTCGAACGCGACGATGCGCTCGATTCGCGGCGCCGACATCGCGATGATCTTCCAGGAGCCGATGACCTCGCTGAACCCGGTGTTCACGGTCGGCGACCAGATCGCCGAAGCGATCGCGCTGCATCAGCACAAGAGCCGCAGCGAGGCGCGCACCGAAGCGCTGCACCTGCTCGATCTCGTGCGCATCCCCGAGTCGAAGCGCGTGTTCGCGCGCTATCCGCATCAGTTGTCGGGCGGCATGCGCCAGCGCGTGATGATCGCGATGGCGCTCTCGTGCAAGCCCGCGCTTTTGATCGCCGACGAACCGACCACCGCGCTCGACGTCACGATTCAGGCGCAGATCCTGCAACTGATCCGCGGCCTGCAGGACGAAATGAACATGGGCGTGATCTTCATCACGCACGACATGGGCGTGGTGGCGGAAGTCGCGGACCGCGTGCTCGTGATGTATCGCGGCGAGAAGGTCGAGGAGGGCGCATCGGACACGCTCTTTGCCGCGCCGAAGCATCCGTACACGAAGGCGCTGCTCGCCGCCGTGCCGAGGCTGGGCGCGATGCACGGCACCGATCGTCCCGCGAAGTTTCCGATCGTCGAAGTGGAAGCGCCTGACGTCGCGCCCGACGATGCGAGCGCGCTGCGTCCTTCCGCGGCGGTGGAAGCGCAGCATCAGCCGGCCGTCGATACCGCGGCCGCGCCGATCCTGCGCGTGCGCGATCTCGTCACGCGCTTTCCGGTCAAGAGCGGTCTCTTTGGCCGCGTGACGGGCGCGGTGCATGCGGTCGAACGCGTGAGCTTCGACCTGCGTCCGGGCGAAACGCTGGCGCTGGTCGGCGAATCGGGCTGCGGAAAGTCGACGACAGGCCGCTCGCTTCTCAAGCTCGTGGAAAGCCAGAGCGGCTCGATCGAATTCGATGGACGCGACATCAGCACGCTCGCCGGTCCGGCGTTGCAGGCGTTGCGCCGCAATATCCAGTTCATCTTCCAGGACCCGTTCGCGTCGCTCAATCCGCGTCTAACGGTCGGGTTCTCGATCATGGAGCCGCTCCTCGTGCACAACGTCGCAAAGGGCAAGGAAGCCGAGGCGCGCGTCGAGTGGCTGCTGGACAAGGTCGGCTTGCCGGCGGAAGCGGCGCAGCGCTATCCGCATGAATTCTCGGGCGGCCAGCGTCAGCGCATCGCGATTGCGCGCGCGCTCGCGTTGAACCCGAAGGTCGTGATCGCCGATGAATCCGTGTCCGCGCTCGATGTCTCGGTGCAGGCGCAGATCGTCAACCTGATGCTCGATTTGCAGCGCGAACTCGGTGTCGCGTATCTCTTCATCTCGCACGACATGGCGGTGGTCGAGCGCGTCAGCCATCGCGTCGCGGTGATGTATCTCGGACAGATCGTCGAGATCGGTCCGCGTCAGGCGGTGTTCGAAGCACCGCGTCATCCATACACGCGAAAGCTGATGAGCGCGGTGCCCGTCGCCGATCCCGCGCGCCGGCACGCAAAACGCATGCTCGCCGCCGACGAGATTCCGAGCCCCATCCGCAAGCTCGGCGACGAGCCCGTCGTCGCGAAGCTGGTCGCGGTCGCGCCGGATCATTACGTTGCCGAGCATCATGTCGGCGGGGCTTATTGATAACAAGCTTGCAGTGCACCTCCAGCGAACCATAACGTCAAGCCAAGGAGTCCACGATGTCGCTCTCGAAGTCAGGTCCGAAGTTCAAGCTGTTGCGCTTGCGTGCGCTGGTCGCCGCGAGCGCGAGCGCCTGCGTCCTCACGACGCTCACCGCGATGCCCGCTCACGCCCAAACCACGGCGGTGATGGCGGTCGCCTCGACCTTCACGACGCTCGATCCCTACGACGCGAACGACACGCTGTCGCAAGCGGTGGCGAAGTCCTTCTATCAGGGCCTGTTCGGCTTCGACAAGGACATGAAGATCGTCAACGTGCTTGCCACGAGCTACGAAGCGAGCCCCGATGCGAAGGTCTACACGATCAAGCTGCGCACCGGCGTGAAGTTCCATGACGGCACCGACTTCAACGCCGAGGCGGTGAAGGCCGTCTTCGACCGCGTGACCGATCCGGCGAACAAGCTCAAGCGCTACAACCTCTTCAACAAGATCGAGAAGACCGAGGTGATCGACCCGCAGACGGTGAGGATCACGCTGAAGATTCCGTTCTCGGCGTTCATCAACGTGCTTGCGCATCCGTCGGCGGTGATGATCTCGCCCGAGGCGCTGAAGAAGTACGGCAAGGACATCGCGATGCATCCGGTCGGTACGGGTCCGTTCGAATTCGTCGAATGGAAGCAGACCGACGACCTGAAGGTGAAGAAGTTCGCGGGCTACTGGAAGAAGGGCTATCCGAAGATCGACATGATCGACTGGAAGCCGGTGGTCGACAACAACACGCGCGCGGCGCTCATGCAGACGGGCGAAGCGGACTTCGCGTTCCAGGTGCCGTTCGAGCAGGCGGCGGCGCTCAAGTCGAGCCCGAAGGTCGATCTGATCGCGGCGCCATCGATCATCCAGCGCTACATCAGCATGAACATGCTGCAGAAGCCCTTCGACAACCCGAAGGTGCGCGAGGCGATGAACTACGCGATCAACAAGGAAGCGCTCGTGAAGGTGGCGTTCTCGGGCTATGCGATGCCGGCTGAAGGCGTCGTGCCGCAGGGCGTCGACTACGCGGTGAAGACGGGGCCGTGGAAATACGATCCGGCGAAGGCGCGCGCACTCCTGAAGGAAGCGGGCTATCCGAACGGCTTCGTAACGGAACTGTGGTCGGGTTATAACCACTCGACCGCGCAGAAGATCATCCAGTTCGTGCAGCAGCAGCTGGCGCAGGTCGGCGTGAAGGCTTCGGTGCAGGCGCTCGAAGCGGGCCAGCGCGTGGCGAAGGTCGAGAGCGCGCCGGACCCGGCCACCGCGCCGATCCGCATGTATTACATCGGCTGGTCGTCGTCGACGGGTGAAGCCGACTGGGCCATCTCGCCGCTGCTCGCGAGCGCATCGTTCCCGCCGAAGCTGTCCAACACGGCGTACTACAAGAACGAAACGGTCGATTCCGACCTGGCGAAGGCGCTCGCAACGACCGACCGCAACGAGAAATCCGCGCTCTACGCCGATGCGCAAAAGCGCATCTGGGCCGATGCGCCGTGGGTCTTCCTCGTCACGGAGAAGGTCGTGTACGCGCGCAGCAAACGCCTTTCGGGCGCGTATGTGATGCCCGACGGCTCGTTCAGCTTCGACGAAATCGCCATCAAGTAACTGCCGATGGCCGGGCGTCATGTGTCGATGACGCCCGGCCAAACCGACCCGACTCATGCTGACCTTTCTCGCCAAACGCCTGCTCGGATTGCTGCCGACGCTCCTGATCGTCGCGGTGCTGGTGTTCCTGTTCGTGCACATGCTGCCGGGCGATCCGGCGCGTCTTGCCGCCGGCGCCGAAGCCGACGAAGCGACGGTCGCGCTCGTGCGCGCGGACCTCGGTCTCGACAAGCCGCTGCCGCAGCAGTTCGTCAACTTCTTCAAGAAGGTCGTGCAGTTCGACTTCGGCACGTCGACGCGCAGCAAGCGCGCCGTCAGTACCGAGATCGCTGAACGTTTCATGCCGACGCTCTGGCTCACCCTCGCGAGCATGGTGTGGGCGGTGATCTTCGGCATGACGATCGGCATCGTCTCGGCGGTGTGGCGCAATCAGTGGCCCGATCGAATCGGCATGACGCTCGCGGTGTCGGGCATCTCGTTTCCCGCGTTCGCGCTCGGCATGCTGCTGATGGAGATCTTTTCGGTGAAGCTCGGCTGGCTGCCGATTGTTGGCGACGGCTCGTGGCAGAGCTATATCCTGCCTTCGATCACGCTCGGCGCGGCCGTCGCTGCGGTGATGGCGCGCTTCACGCGGGCGTCGTTCGTCGAAGTGATGAACGAGGATTTCGTGCGTACCGCGCGCGCGAAGGGCGTGCACGAACCGGTCGTCATCATCAAGCATTGCCTGCGCAACGCGATGATTCCCGTCGTCACGATGATGGGCTTGCAGTTCGGCTTTCTGCTCGGCGGCTCGATCGTCGTCGAGAAGGTGTTCAACTGGCCGGGGCTCGGGCGCCTGCTCGTCGATGCCGTCGAGATGCGCGACTATCCGGTGATCCAGGCGGAGGTGCTGCTGTTTTCGCTGGAGTTCATCGTGATCAACCTGATCGTGGACGTGCTGTACGCCGTGATCAATCCGACCATCCGCTTCAAGTGAGGCCCGCATGAGCGTGACCGCCAACACAGCCAAGGCCGCCGCGATAGCGAGCCACGAGATCCGCACGCCGTGGAGCGAGTTCTGGCGCAAGTTCAAAAAGCAGCCGGTCGCGCTTGCCGCGGGCGTGTTCGTGCTGCTGCTGATCCTGATCGCGATCATCGCGCCGTACATCGTGCCGTACGACCCGGAAAATTTCTTCGACTACGACGCACTCAACGCAGGACCGTCGGCGGCGCACTGGTTCGGCGTCGATTCGCTCGGGCGCGACATCTTCAGCCGTATCCTCGCGGGCAGCCGCATTTCGTTGTCGGCGGGGCTGCTGTCGGTCGTGATCGGCGCGATCATCGGCACGTTCTTCGGGCTGCTCGCGGGCTACTACGAAGGATGGTGGGACCGCATCGTGATGCGCGTCGCCGACGTGCTGTTCGCGTTCCCCGGCATTCTGCTTGCCATCGGCGTGGTCGCGATTCTCGGCAACGGCATGATCAACGTGATCTGCGCGGTCGCGATCTTCAGCATTCCGGCGTTCGCGCGACTCGTGCGCGGCAACACGCTCTCGCTCAAACATCTCACGTATATCGAAGCCGCGCGCAGCATCGGCGCGTCGGACTGGACCATCATCGTGCGGCACATTCTGCCGGGCACGATCTCGTCGGTGGTCGTGTACTTCACGATGCGCATCGGCACCTCCATCATCACCGCTGCGAGCCTCTCGTTCCTCGGACTCGGCGCGCAGCCGCCGACGCCCGAGTGGGGCGCGATGCTCAACGAGGCGCGCGCCGACATGGCGATGGCGCCGCATATCGCCGTGTTTCCGAGCCTCGCGATCTTCTTCACGGTGCTTGCGTTCAACCTGCTCGGCGACGGTTTGCGCGATGCGCTCGATCCGAAGCTGGACCGGCCATGATCGCCGGGCCTCATATCGGATCGCTGACCGCCGGGCCGCTCGGCACGATCGCGGACGTGGCGGGTGTGACGGTCGGGCATTGCACGCTCGATGAAGGCGCGGTGCAGACGGGCGTCACGGTCGTGCGGCCGCATGACGGCGACCTCTATCGCAGCAAGGTGCCGGCCGCCGCGAGCGTGATCAACGGCTTCGGCAAAAGTATCGGACTACTACAGATTAATGAACTGGGCGTGCTCGAAAGCCCGGTTGCGCTGACCAACACGTTCGGCGTCGGCACGGTGGCAAACGCGCAGATTCGCGATGCCATCGAAGCCAATCCGTCGATCGGACGAGACTGGCCGACCGTCAATCCGCTCGTGTTCGAATGCAACGACGGTTATCTCAACGACATTCAGGCGCTGGCGGTTCAGGAGTCGCATTACCGCCAGGCGCTGCATGCGTGCGATGCAGGTTTCGAGCGCGGTTCGGTCGGTGCAGGTCGCGGAATGTCGTGCTTCGGCATGAAGGGCGGTATCGGATCGGCATCGCGCGCAGTGCGTATCGCCGGCCGCGAATTCATGACCGGCGCGCTCGTGCTCGCGAACTTCGGCCGTCTGCCGATGCTTGCGCTCGGCGGTGTCGCGCTCGGGCGGAGCATGACGGCCTCTGACGCGCAACAGCCCGAGCAAGGCTCGATCATCATGATCGTCGCCACCGACGCGCCGCTCGACGCACGCCAGTTGCGCCGCATTTCACTGCGCGCTGCCGCCGGCCTCGCGCGCACGGGTTCGGTGTACGGCCACGGCAGCGGCGACATCGCGCTGGCATTCACCACGGCCTGGACGGTCCCGCATCTCGCGGACTTCGTTCCGGTGCCCGCGTTCGTTGCCGACGCGCGACTCGATCCGCTCTTTCAGGCCGCGGCAGACAGCATCGAGCAGGCCATCGTCGATGCGCTCTTCAGCGCTGAACCGGTGACCGGCCGCGACGGCAACCGCCGCCTTTCGCTCAAAGACATGCAACCATGAAAGTACTGATCTCGGCGGACATCGAGGGCGTCGCGGGCGTGTTTCATCCCGAGCAGACGCGCGCGGGCAACGCGGAATACGAACGCGCGCGCCGCTGGATGACGCTCGAAGCGAACGCGGCTGTCGAAGGCGCTTTCGCGGGCGGTGCGACGCAGGTATGGGTCAACGATTCGCACGGCGGCTTTCGCAACCTGCTGCCCGATCTGATCGACGCGCGCGCGGGCATCGTGCTCGGCAAGCCGCGCACGCTCGGCATGATGGCCGGACTCGAAGACGAACCCGAACTCGTGTTCATGATCGGCTATCACGCGCGAGCGCAAAGTCGCGGCACCCTCGCGCATACCATCAACAGCTTCGCGTTCGCGCGCGTTTCGCTCGATGGCGAGGAAGTCGGCGAGGCAGCGCTCTATGGCGCGCTCGCCGAGGAACGCGGCGCGCGCGTGGCGCTCCTGAGCGGCGACGACGTATTCGTCGAAGAGACACGGCCCGCGTTTGCCGATGCGCGCTTCGTGACGGTCAAGACCGCGCACGGCTATTCGAGCGGCGTCACGCAATCGCCTGCCAGCGCCTGCGAGACGATCCGGCGCGCGGCGGCCGAGGTCGTCGAGCAAGCGCCGCACGCGCGCCTTCACAAGCTCCCTAAGCCTGTGCACTGCGAACTGCGCGTGCAGACCACTGCGCTTGCCGATCTCTTCTGTCAGTGGCCGACGCTCGAACGCATCGACGGCGTCACGCTTGCGTTCGATACGCCGTCGGTCGAACATGCGGTGCGCGTGCTCAACAGCCTCTCGGCGATGTCGTTCATGTTGAGGTGAAGACGCGCGCCTTCGTCTATCATGGAGTCGTGCATCGGATCAATGGTGCGAGGTACGCCATGCGCAAGATCAAACTCGAACACAACGACGATACCGCACTCGATCCCGCTTGCCCTGAACTCGTGACGCGCGGATCGCTTTTCATCGACGGCCGCGATGCCGGATGGTGGGAACAGCGGCACGACGGGACGTGGATCGCGCATGTCAGGCATACTGCGCACGACGTCGTCGAGACGAGCAAGGAGCGCCTCATCGCACGCCTTGCATGCGACGCATAGTCCTTCCACATCACTTTCGTTTTCGTTCATGTATCTGTCGATCATCGCCGTGGGTCTTGGCGGCGCGCTCGGCTCCCTGCTTCGCTGGGTGCTCGGGCTGCGCCTCAATGCGCTGTTTCCCAACCTGCCGCTTGGCACACTCGCCGCCAACGTGATCGCCGGCTATGTGATCGGCATTGCGGTCGCATGGTTTGCGCGCTTTCCGGACATTTCGATCGAATGGCGCCTCTTTGTGATCACCGGCCTGATGGGCGGCCTGTCCACGTTCTCGACCTTCTCGGCCGAAGTAGTCGCGCATCTTCAGCAAGGGCGCTTCGTCTGGGCAGCGGGCGAGATCGCGATCCACGTGACAGCTTCGGTCGTGATGACCGTGCTCGGCATTGCGACCGTTTCACTTGTGCGCTAAGCCGTGATCGAAGTCAGACCATATCGGCCATCGGATCTCGACGCGATCATCGACCTGTTCCTGCGCTCGGTTCGTGAGGTCGCCGCGCGTGACTACGACCGGTGGCAGGTCGATGCGTGGGCGCAGGCGGATCGCGATGAATGGTCCGTCAAACGCATGAGCCGGCCGACCTGGGTCGCGATGAGCGGCACATCGCTTGCCGGCTTCGCCGACCTCGAAAGCGACGGCCATCTCGACATGATGTTCGTGCATCCCGCGCATCAGGGCGCGGGTGTCGCGAGCGCGCTCTTGGCGCAAGTCGAAGCGAGCGCGCGTGAACGGGGCATCGCGCGACTGCACGCGGAGGCGAGCATCACGGCGCGGCCGTTCTTCGAGCGGCGCGGCTTTCGTGTGATCGCGGCGCAAGTGGTTCACGTTCGAGGCGCGGACTTCAAGAACTTCCGCATGGAGAAGACGCTTAGTCCTTCCCGAACTGCACGCTGACGATCAGTCCGCCGCCCGGCGCTTCGTCCAGCGATATACGCGCGTGATGCACGCGCGCGATCTCGCGCACGATCGAGAGGCCGAGCCCGCTGCCTTCTACGTTCTGCGTCGCCGAACTGCGGTAAAAGCGTTCGAAGACCGCATCGCGTTCTTGTGGCGCGATGCCGGGACCGTTGTCGATCACTTGCAGCAACGGCCCTTCGGCCGCATGCGTCACGCGCACCGTGATGACCGATCCATCGCCCGCATAGCGGATCGCGTTGTCGATCAGATTGCCGCAGAGTTCGCCGAGCAGATCGCGTTGACCAGTCACGTCCACTTTCTCTTCCTGCTCGAAGCCCAGGTCGATGTTGCGGGCGCGAGCGACCGGCGACCAGTCGAGCGTCATGCTGCGCGCGACCTTGTCGAGCGAAACCGGCGCGAGCTTCACCAGATGGCCGCTGTCCGCATCGAGCCGCGACAACGAAAGCAACTGCTGCACGCCTTTGCCCGCCTGCCGCACCGCACCGTTCAGACGCTTCAGATGCAGCCTCGCACGCTCCTCGCGCGCCTCGCGCAGCGCGAGTTCCGATTCGGCCTGGATCACGGCGAGCGGCGTCTTCAACTGATGCGCGGCGTCGGTGAAGAACCGTCGCCGCGATTCCTGCATGCGCCGCAAGCGGCCAATGTATTGATTGATCGATTCGACGAGCGGTTCGACTTCGCTTGGCAGGCCGGTCTGATCGAGCGGGGCGGGATCGTCGTCGGCGCGGGCCGCGACGGTCGCCGACAAACGGCTGAGCGGACGCAGGCCGCGCCCGACCCCGAGCCACACGATGCCGAGCGCAAGGACGATCAGCAACGCTTCCTGCGTGAGCGAGCCGATCAGGATGTCGCGCGCGAGGGCCTGCCTCGGCTCGATCGTCTCGCCGACCATGATCCACACGACACGCGTCTGCGCAGTCGGAACGTCGTGGACTGGCAAGCGCAACGCGCCCATGCGCAGTGGCTCGCCACGGTAGGTCGCGTCGTAGAAGCGCGTCTGATACGGCTCGGGCATCGCGCGCTTCGGCGGCAGCGGCAGGTCCGCATAGCCCGTCACGGCGCGTCCGCTGTCTTCGCGAATCAGATAGTAGATCTTGCCGCCGGCATCGGATTCGAACAGCTCCAGCGCGAGGTACGGCAGATCGACTTCAACCTGGCCGTCGCTGAGGCGGGTGCCTTCGCGGATCGACTTCAGCGAGAACGCGAGCGAGCGGTCGAACGCGACGTGCGCGGCGTTCATCGCGCGCTGGTAGGTGAGCCACGAATCGAGCGCGAGCAGCGCGACGAGCGGCAGCAAGAGCCACAGCGACACCTGCCGCCGCAAGTTCGGTTTAGGCATCCTCGCGCTTCGCTTCGAGCAGATAGCCGAGACCGCGCAGCGTCACGATGGCGACGGTGCACTTTTCCAGCTTCTTGCGCAGCCGGTACACATAGATTTCGATGGCATCGGGATTCACGGATTCGTCGATGCCGAAGATCTTCTCCGAGAGCGTGTCCTTGTTGATCGCGCGGCCGTTGCGCAGGATCAGCACTTCGAGCACGGCACGTTCGCGCGGCGTCAGCGCGAGCGGCTCGCCATCGAGCCGGAAGCTTCGATCGACGCTGTCATACGCGAGCGGCCCGCATTCCACGCGCGTGTGCTCGTGGCCGTGGCTGCGGCGGATCAGCGCGCGGGCGCGCGCTTCCAGTTCGGTGAGTTCGAACGGCTTGGCAAGATAGTCGTCGGCGCCGAGGTCGAGGCCCTTCACGCGGTCCTCGACCGAGCCGTGCGCGGTCAGGATCAGCACGGGCACCGGATTGCGCCGTTGACGCAAACGCCGCAGCACTTCGAGGCCGTCGAGCCGGGGCAGGCCGAGATCGAGGATCACGAGCGCATAGTCCTGCGTGCGTAACACGTGATCGGCGGCTTCGCCGTCATGCATGCAATCGACAGCGAAGCGGGCTTGCGTCAGCGCGTCCGTCAACGACTTCGAGAGGATGGGATTGTCTTCGACTAACAGAACGCGCATGACGGTGACCTAGGGAAATCCATGAGACTAAAACGGCCTGGATAAGCGAAAACCCACGACGAATGAAAGCGGTCAGAAAGCGCTCGCAACTTAACATGCGACTACTCGAACACATAACCATTACAAAGCGAATTCTGGAGGAAGACATGAAAAAATTGAATCCCGTGTTGCGCGCGGCCGCGCTGTCCGCCGCCCTGTTCGCCGCTCATGCGGCTAACGCGCAAGTCCCTGCGGGTTATCCCGGATCGTATCAGTCGGTCATCGACGCCGCGAAGAAAGAGGGCAAGGTGCTCGTCTATTCGGTCACCGACACGGCGCTCGTGCGCCCGCTGATCAAGGACTTCGAGTCGCTCTACGGCGTGAAGGTCGAATACAACGACATGAACAGCACGGAGCTCTACAACCGCTATATCAGCGAGAACGCGGCGAGCAGCACGAGCGCGGACGTGCTGTGGAGTTCGGCGATGGACCTGCAGGTGAAGCTCGTCAATGACGGCCTGATGGCGAGCTACGATTCGCCCGAGACGGCCCAGTTGCCGCAATGGGCGCAGTATCAGAAGCAGGCGTATGGCACGACCTACGAGCCGCTCGCGATCGTCTACAACAAGCGCCTCGTGCCCGCGAACGAAGTGCCGCAGACGCGTGCCGACCTCATCAAGCTCTTGCAGACGCAGGCCGCGAAATTCAAGGGCAAGGTCACGACCTACGACATCGAGAAGTCGGGCGTCGGCTTCAACTATCTCACGCAGGATGCCCGCGTGAACCCGCAGGTGACGTGGCAGCTCGTCGATGCAATCGGCGCGTCGAATCCCAAGCTCCAGTCGAGCACGGGCGCGATGATGGAGCGCATTTCGTCGGGCGAGAACCTGATCGGGTACAACATCCTCGGCTCGTATGCGTTCGCGAAGGCGAAGAAGGACCCGTCGATCGGTTATGTCTATCCGAAGGATTACACGCTGGTGGTGAGCCGCCTCGTGACGATCTCGAAGAAGGCGAAGAACCCCAACGCGGCGAAGTTGTGGGTCGACTATCTGCTGTCCAAGCGCGGCCAGACGCTGCTCGCCAATCAGGCCGACCTGTTCTCGATCCGCTCGGATGTCGAGGGCGAAACGTCGATGGCGGGTCTCACGAAGCAACTCGGCGATTCGCTCAAGCCGATCCCGATCGGCACGGGTCTGCTCGTCTATCTCGACCAGAGCAAGCGGCTTGAATTCCTGAAGAAGTGGCAGCAGGCGATCAAGCGCTAGAGCCTTTACGAGCCCGCGCGTAAAGCGCGGGCCACTCCCGTATTTTCTTCGATGCGCTTGCAAGGCGCAGGGGGACACTCATGCTTACATCCAGCACAAACGACCCGGGCACGGTCTTGTCGACCAACGGCGAGGGCAAGGTGCCGAAGCTGCCCGAGGGCGGCTTTCGCGGCCTCGCCGCGATGTTCCGCTGGATCGTGATTGCGGTGTTGACGGTTGCGGTGTTGCTGCCGCTTTCGTTCATCGTGTTCCAGAGCCTCTTGAACGCGCCGTTCTTCGATGTCAACAAGACGCTCGGCATCACGGGCTTCAAGTTCATTTTCGACGATCCCGATTTCTGGTCGGCGGTAAAGAACTCCTTCATTATCGCGGGCGGCATGCTGTTCATCTCGATCCCGCTCGGCGGCATTCTCGCGTTCCTGATGGTGCGCACCGACCTGCCGGGTCGCCGCTGGCTCGAACCGCTTCTGCTTACGCCGGTGTTCGTCTCGCCGATGGTGCTCGCGTTCGGCTATGTGGTTGCCGCTGGTCCGGTCGGCTTCTATTCGGTGTGGTTCAAGGAAGTGTTCGGGGTTGAAAATGCGCCTTGGTCCATCTATTCGATCTTCGCGATCACGATCATCGTCGGCTTGACGCATGTGCCGCACGTGTACCTGTATTCGTCGGCGGCGTTGCGCAATCTCGGCTCGGATGTCGAGGAAGCGGCGCGCGTCGCGGGCGCACGGCCGTTTCGCGTCGCGCTCGACGTCAGCCTGCCGATGACGATGCCCGCGCTGCTCTTCGCAGGCGTGCTTGTGTTCTTCCTCGGCTTCGAAGTGTTCGGCCTGCCGCTCGTGCTCGGCGATCCCGAAGGGCACCTCGTGCTCGCCACGTACCTCTACAAGCTCACCAACAAGCTCGGCGTGCCTTCGTATCACCTGATGGCGGCGGTCGCCGTGTGCATCATCGCGATCACGTTCCCGCTCGTGCTGCTGCAACGACGCCTGCTCAAGAGCGCGAGCAAGTTCGTCACGGTGAAGGGCAAGGCGGGGCGCCAGACCGTACTACCGCTTGGCGCATGGCGCTGGGTCGCACTCGCGATCGTCACGCTGTGGCTCTTTCTCACCGTGTTCGTGCCGCTCTCGGGCATCGTGCTGCGCGCGTTCGTGACGAACTGGGGCGAGGGCGTCGCGTTGCGCGAAGTGCTCACGGTCGCCAACTTCGTCGATCTCTTCGAGCAGGACAACCTCGTGCGCGCGATCCTCAACACGCTCGGCATCGGCGTGATTGGCGGAGCGCTCGCGGTCGGCTTCTATTCGCTCGTGGCGTTCGCGGGACATCGTCGCAACGACTGGGGCACGAAGCTCCTCGACTATCTCGTGCTGCTGCCGCGCGCCGTGCCCGGCCTGCTCGCCGGTCTCGCGTTCCTCTGGATCTTCCTCTTCGTGCCCGGCATCAAGGAACTGAAGAACTCGATGTGGAGCATCTGGATCGCGTACACGGTCGTGTGGCTCGCTTACGGCATGCGCCTGATTCAAAGCGCCTTATTGCAAGTCGGCCCCGAGCTGGAAGAAGCGGGACGCAGCGTCGGCGGCACGCGCGCCCGCGTGAGCCTCGACGTGACGCTGCCGCTCGTGCGGTTCGGTTTGCTTGCCGCGTGGCTTTTGATCTTCATGATCTTCGAGCGTGAATATTCGACGGCGGTCTACCTGCTGTCTCCCGGCACCGAAGTGATCGGCGCGCTGCTCGTCTCGCTGTGGGCGACGGGTGCAGTCGATCAGGTCGCGGCCCTTTCAGTCATCAACATCGCGATGGTCGGCGTCGGTCTTGCCGTGGCATTGCGCTTCGGAGTGAAACTTCATGGATAAGCTCATCGTCGACAATCTGTTCCTGAGCTACGGCACCAATCCGATTCTGAAGGGCGTGTCGTTCGAACTGAAGGCAGGCGAGGTGGTGTGCCTGCTCGGTGCGTCGGGCAGCGGCAAGACCACGCTCCTGCGCGCGGTGGCGGGCCTCGAACAGCCGTCGGAAGGCCGCATCAGCCTCGACAAGCAAGTCTTCTTCGATGGCGCGAAGCACATCGATTGTCCCGTCGAGCAGCGCTCGCTCGGGCTCGTGTTCCAGTCGTATGCGCTGTGGCCGCACAAGACGGTCGCGGACAACGTCGGCTATGGACTCAAGCTGCGCAAGGTGTCGGGCGCGGAGCAGAAGCGCCGCGTGCAGAGCGCGCTCGATCAGCTCGGCCTCGGCCATCTCGCCGCGCGCTTCCCGTATCAACTGTCGGGCGGGCAGCAACAGCGCGTGGCGATTGCGCGCGCGCTCGTCTATAACCCGCCCGTCATCCTGCTCGACGAGCCGCTCTCGAACCTCGATGCCAAGCTACGCGAAGAAGCGCGTGCGTGGCTGCGTGAACTGATCGTGTCGCTGGGATTGTCGGCGCTTTGCGTCACGCACGACCAGACCGAAGCGATGGCGATGTCGGACCGCATCCTGCTGCTGCGCAACGGCCGCATCGAACAGGAAGGCACGCCCGCGGAACTCTACGGCTCACCACGTTCGCTCTACACCGCGGAATTCATGGGCAGCAATAATCGCATCGACGCGAAAGTGAAGTCGATCGACGGCGAACGCGTGATGCTCGCGGGCGACGGCTTTCAGCTCGAAGCACGCGCACGCGAAGCGTTGCAGCCGGGACAGGACGCGCAGGCTGTGATCCGCCTGGAACGCGTGCAGGTCGCGGACGGCCCCGGCGCGAACCGCGTACAAGCGAATCTCGTGACGTCGATGTATCTCGGCGACCGCTGGGAATACGTGTTCCATTGCGGCGACCTGCGCTTTCGCGCATTCGGTCACACGCCGCGCGGCCCGGGCAACCATTGGGTCGAGTTTCCCGCCAACGACTGCTGGGCGTTCGCTCAAGCCAGCTAGATCCAGACCCGTTCTGTCACATCCAGCATCGCTTTTAGACGTCGAATCTGTATAGACAACGGCTCGCAAAGCGTCAGTGAATTCCCTAATGACCTCTTGTCTATAAGATTAGGGCCGTTTAGACTTGGCTCTAACTTGTATAGACAGGATGAGCCATGATCAAGCTGACGCCCGGTTTTCTGACGCTGCCGCAATTGCGCCGCATCGCACGCGGTTCCGACTCGCTGGAACTCGATCCGGCGAACTTCGCCGCCATCGACGCGAGCGCTAAGGCCGTCGCCGACATCGCCGCGAAAGGCGAGCCGGCCTACGGCATCAACACGGGCTTCGGGCGGCTCGCGAGCACGCACATTCCCGCGGACCAGCTCGAACTCCTGCAACGCAATCTGGTGTTGTCGCACGCAGTGGGCGTCGGCGAGCCGATGTCGCGACCGGTCGTTCGCCTTCTGATCGCGCTCAAGCTGTCGAGCCTCGGGCGCGGTCATTCGGGCATCCGCCGCGAAGTCATCGACGCGCTCATCACGCTCTTCAATGCCGACGTTTTGCCGGTCATCCCGGTCAAGGGCTCGGTCGGCGCGTCGGGCGATCTCGCGCCGCTCGCACACATGTCGACGGTGCTGCTCGGCATCGGCGAAGTGATGATTCGCGGCGAACGCGCGAGCGCGCTCGACGGCCTGAGCGTCGCCGGTCTCAAGCCGCTGAACCTGCAGGCCAAGGAAGGCCTCGCGCTGCTCAACGGCACGCAGGCGTCGACGGCGCTCGCGCTCTACAACATGTTCGCGATCGAAGACCTGTTCCGCACCGGGCTCGTCGCGGGCGCGCTGTCCGTCGATGCGGCGGCCGGTTCGGTCGTGCCCTTCGATGCGCGCATCCACGACTTGCGCGGTCATCGCGGACAGATGGACGCGGCCTCCGCCTATCGCACGCTGCTCGAAGGCTCGGGCATCAATCTCTCGCACGCCGATTGCGACAAGGTGCAGGACCCGTACAGCCTGCGCTGCCAGCCGCAGGTGATGGGCGCGTGTCTAGACCAGATGCGCCACGCGGCCGACGTGCTGCTGATCGAATCGAACGCGGTTTCAGACAATCCGCTGATCTTCCCCGATACCGGCGAAGTGCTCTCGGGCGGCAACTTCCATGCGGAACCCGTCGCGTTCGCGGCCGACAACCTCGCGCTCGCCGCCGCCGAAATTGGCGCGCTGGCGGAGCGCCGCATTGCGTTGCTGATCGACGCCACGCTGTCCGGTTTGCCTCCGTTCCTCGTGCGCGATGGCGGCGTCAATTCCGGCTTCATGATCGCGCACGTCACGGCGGCCGCGCTCGCCTCGGAGAACAAGACGCTTGCGCATCCGGCTTCCGTCGATTCGCTGCCGACCTCGGCGAACCAGGAAGATCATGTGTCGATGGCGACGTTCGCGGCGCGCAAGCTCGGCGACATCGCGAGCAACACGGCCAACATTCTCGCGATCGAACTGCTCGCGGCGGCGCAGGGCGTCGACTTGCGCGCGCCGCACGAGACCAGCCCGCGCCTCGTCGACGTGATGAAGACGCTGCGCGCGCAGGTCGCGCACTACGATATCGATCACTACTTCGCGCCGGACATCGCGGCGATCGCGAAGCTCGTCGAAGGCGGCGAGATCGCGAAGCACAGCCCGTTCGAGTTCGCGTCGGAACAGACTGCATGAATACGCCTGCCTATCGGGAGATCAAGGACTACATCCTGACGCGCATTCATATCGGCGAGTGGCGGGAGGGCGATCAGGTGCCCTCCGAAAACGAACTGGCGCGCGAGTTCAAGGTCGCGCGCATGACGGTCAACCGCGCGCTGCGCGAACTGACCGCCGAACAGGTGCTCACGCGCGTGCAGGGCGCGGGCACCTTCGTCGCAACACCGAAATATGCATCGACGCTCGTCGAAATCCGCAGCATCTCCGATGAGATCGTCGCGCGCGGACATACGTATCGCGCCGACGTGCTGCATCTGGGCGCATCGATCGTCGACGAACTGCTCGCCGATGAAATGCAGCTTGCGGTAGGCAGTCCCGTGTTTCATTCGCGCGTGCTGCACTTCGAAAACGGTGAGCCGGTGCAGATCGAGGAACGGCACGTGAACCCCGTGCTCGCGCCCGAATATGCGCGGCAGGACTTCACGACGATCACGCCGAACCAGTACCTGATGGCGGCGGCGCCGTTGCAGCGCGTCGAGTACCGCATCGAGGCCGCGATTCCTTCCGACGACACGCGCCGATCGCTCGCGATGAAAGAGCACGAGCCCTGTCTTTTGCTGCATCGGCGCACGTGGTCGCGCGACGCGGTGGCATCGGTCGCGAACCTGTGGCATCCCGGCGATCGCTATCAGTTCACCGGACACTTTTGATGAACCTGATCCGTGGCAAATCGCTCGTGCCGGCGCCCTGGAAGAACGGCGGCGGCGTGACGCGCGAAATCGACGCCGAGCCGAAAGGCGCGGCGCTCGATGCGTTCGTGTGGCGCCTGAGCATCGCGAACGTCGATGCGCCGGGCGCGTTTTCGACGTTTGCGGGCATCGACCGCACGCTGGTGCTGCTCGAAGGCGCGGGCATGCGGCTGCATGAAGCGGACGGCCGCACGCATGTGCTGGACATGCCGCTCGCGATGGCGTCGTTCGCGGGCGAAACACCGATCGACGCGACGCTCGTCGACGGCCCGACACGCGACTTCAACGTGATGGTGCGGCGCGATCGCGCGCGGGCGACGGTGCAGCCGCATCGTCGCGAGTCGCGCACCGTGCTCGCCGATGACGTCACGATCATCTTCTGCGTGCAAGGCGAAATTGCGGTCGCGCTGGACGGCGAAACGCGCTTAACGCTCCAGCCCGACGACACGCTTCGCCTCGATGCATCGACTGCGCGCGAGTGCGTCGTGACTTGCGTACAGCGTGAAGCGTCGTGGCTGCAGATCGGTATCGTCATAACGGACCCTTCACGATGACTTCACTTTTCGCGGATCACGCGCGTCTTCCCGATGGCTGGCAGCGCGACGTGCTGCTCGAATGGAACGACGAAGGTACGCTCGTCGCGGTCACGCCGGACAGTCCGATTCCGCCCGGTACGCCGCGCGCCGCGGGGCCGTTGATCGCCGGCATGCCGAACCTTCATTCGCACGCGTTCCAGCGCGCGATGGCGGGGCTCACCGAATATCGTGCGAGCGTCACCGATACCTTCTGGAGCTGGCGCGACCTGATGTACCGCTTTGCCGCGAAGGTCGATCCGGAGACGCTTGCACCGATCGCCCGCTGGCTCTACATCGAAATGCTGAAGGCCGGTTATACGTCGGTGTGTGAGTTCCACTACGTGCATCACGCGAGCGACGGCACGCCCTATGCGAATCGGGCGGAGCTCGCGCAGTGTGTCGTGGACGCGGCCGGGCACGCGGGTATCGGCATGACGATGTTGCCGGTGCTCTATCAATACAGCGGCTTTAGCAAGAGCGCACCACGCGACGATCAGCGGCGCTTTCTCAACACGCCGGAACAGTTGCTCGACCTGCTCGATGTAATGCGGCGCGCGCGGCCGGAGAGCGGCTCGCGACGTTATGGCGTCGCGCCTCATTCGTTGCGGGCGGTATCGGATGATTCGCTTCGCACGTTGATCGAAGGACTCGATGCGCGGTTCGACCGCGCGCCCGTGCACATCCATATCGCGGAGCAGACGGCCGAAGTCGACGCATGCCTCGCGGCGAGCGGACAACGCCCCGTGCAATGGCTGCTGGATCGCTTCGACCTCGACGATCGCTGGTGCCTCGTCCACGCGACTCACATGGATGCCGACGAAACCGCGCGACTGGCCGCGAGCGGCGCGGTCGCGGGACTGTGCCTCACCACCGAGGCGAATCTCGGCGACGGGCTCTTTCCCGCGCGTGATTATCTCGCGGCGGGCGGCCGTATCGGCGTGGGCTCGGACAGCCATATCGGGGTCGACTGGCGCGCGGAATTGCGGCTTCTGGAATACGGCCAGCGTCTTTTGCGGCACGAGCGTAACGTGCTCGCATCGGCGACGCAGAGCCGTCCGGCGGACCGTCTCTTCGACGCCTCGCTCGACGGCGGCGCGCGTGCGAGCGGCCGCGCGACGGGCGCGCTGATCGCAGGCAAGCGCGCGGACTGGATCGTGCTCGATGCGGATCATCCGGGCATCGCGGGGCACGATCGCGAGACGTGGCTGTCGAGCATCGTATTCGGCGAGCATGGGAACACGCCGGTTCGCGATGTCTACGTGGGCGGGCGTAAAGTGGTCGATGACCGCCGTCATGCGGATGAGGAAGACGCGTTTGCGCGCTACCGCGCGGCGCTGGCGTCGCTCTTGCGATGAGCGCGCCACGAACCTGAGAGACCACGAACATGAACGACTCGACCATTTACACGCTGGAACGCGGCACCGCGCCGCTCCTGATCTCCATTCCGCATCGGGGCACGCGCATTCCCGAAGCGCTCGCCGCCGACATGACGCCCGAAGCGCTGCGCGTCGACGATTGCGACTGGCATCTCGAACGTCTATATGCGTTCGCGAAGGGCCTGGGCGCATCGATCCTGCTGCCTGAATACGCACGCTATGTGATCGACCTGAACCGCCCGCCCGACGATGCGAATCTCTATCCCGGCCGCGATACGACGGGCCTGTGCCCCGTCGATACGTTCGACAAGGCGCCGCTTTATCGACCCGGACGCGCGCCGGATCGCACCCAGATCGACGCGCGGCGCGCGACTTACTGGCAGCCTTATCACGATGCGTTGACGCAGGAACTCGCCGATCTGCGAGCGAAACACGACCGCGTGCTGCTGTGGGAAGCGCATTCGATCCGCTCGGTCGTGCCGCGCTTTTTCGATGGACGCCTGCCGGACTTCAACTTCGGCACCGCGGACGGCACGACCGCCGTCGCGGGGTTGGCGGACATGCTGGCCGAGATCGTGAAGGAGGACGGACGCTACACGGCGATAGCGAACGGTCGCTTCAAAGGCGGCTACATTACGCGACGTTATGGTCAGCCGGACGAGGGCGTGCACTCGGTGCAGCTCGAATTGACGCAAGTGACGTACATGGAAGAGACGCTGCCCTTCGCCTACGATGAGGCGCGCGCCTCGCAAGTCCAGCCTCTGCTCGAACGGCTTGCCAGCGCCGCACTGGAGCGCGTGACCGCCTCATAGCGCGCGCCGATCGCCCCGATAGGCGCAGTAGCACTATTGTGAAACAGACAATAATGTATCGCGCAAATCGGGGTTTCCCCTAGATGAGCCGACGCCTAAACTTGTTTTCAAGCAAAGCGAATCAGAAACTTAATAAAAGCTTCCGGTTACTTGCACTTCTCAAAACAAGATATTGGAGGTTCATCATGATCAAGGCATTCGTTCCCGCACTCGTCATCGCTTCGGCTCTGGCTGCTCCGACGTTCGCGTTCGCTCAAAACAACGCACCCGTCACGCGCGCCGAAGTTCGCGCCGAACTGGTTCAACTTGAACGCGCTGGCTACAACCCCTCGACGGATCGCGTGAATTACCCGCAGAACATTCAGGCAGCGCAAGCTCGCGTGAACGCCGAACAAGGCAACGCGGCGACCGGCTACGGTCCTTCGACCGCCGGTAGCTCGGCTTCGGGTTTGCGCGTTGCACCGACGTCCGGCCCTGACTCGATCTACTTCGGTCACTAAGCCAAAGTGGTTCGACGCGAAGCCCTGGCGGCCTCGCGACGCCTAAAGAAAATCGCCTGACGCTTCCAAGCGTCAGGCGATTTTTTCATGCTCGCGTCGCTTGGACGTCTGTTGGCGACACCGCTCCGCATGCGCGAATCACGAGGCGCACGACTTCTTCCGTCGCGGTATCGAAAGCCTTTTGCGTCAGCGCGCGCTTGCCCTTTAGCGCGCGGATCTGCGCGTCAAAGTCGGCGTAGTGCTGCGTCGTTGCCCAGATCAGAAACATCAACGTCCGCGCGTCGACCGGCGCGAGCAGTCCGCGCGCGACCCAATGTTCGATCACGCTCACCCGCGAATCGAGCCAGGGCTTTACGCGTTCCCCCAGAATGTCCTGCATGTGCTGCGCGCCGTGGATGATCTCGCTCGCCCACACCTTCGAGCCGAGCGGCCGGCGTCTCGACAACTCCATCTTCGCGCGCACATAACCGCCGATCGCCTCGACCGGGTCGTCGCTGCATTCGAACGTATCTGCCGCGCGATGCCAGTCTTCGAAGACGTCTTCGAGCACACGCCGATAGAGCGCGAGCTTGGTCGGAAAGTAGTAATGCAAGTTGGCTTTAGGCAAACCCGCGCGCTCGGCGATCATCGCGGTGCTCGCGCCCTCCAGTCCGCGCTCGGCGAAGACCGCCTCCGCACAGGCCAGCAGGTGGGCTTCGTTCGATTCGCGAATGTGTGCCTTGCGGCGCCGCAAAGGCGCAGCCTCGGTGTCGCTTTCTAAAGTGTTGGCTGCTGCTTCGTCGTGTTTCATCGTTCGGCCTCGCGCGCCTTGCAAGCCCTGTCGCGCTTGCTTCATTCATATCGGTCCATTCGCTTAGAGCGGCTTCATCCAGCGAAGGGGCTTGTCCAAAAACGCCATGTTGCGTTGCAATGGCACGTTTCTCGCTCTGTATTGCAGCACACGAAACACATTGATTTGCTTATTTTAATCGGCTACAACCTGTCCAACCGGACAGGATTCGCCAAGCAGCGAAACGTAGCATCAGGATCATCCCTTAGAAAGAAAAAACGTGCACCGGCTACGTGCGGCTGCGCCCCACGATGCTACGCGGATGCACCAGTTTCATGTCCCCTCATTCATGATTGAAGGAGCGAGTCGAATGAACGCGGTAACGGATGCAACCACGAATGCAAACGAAGCGGCTGGTCTCGATACATCGCTCAAAGTGAACGGTCAGCGCTTGTGGGACAGTCTGATGACGATGGCTAAAATCGGCGCGACGCCTAAAGGCGGTGTCTGCCGTCTCGCCCTGACTGATCTAGACCGCGAGGGCCGCGATCTCATCGTGAGCTGGGCGAAGGAGGCGGGCTGCACGATCAGCGTCGATCAGATGGGTAACGTCTTCATACGCCGCGCGGGACGCAACCTCGATGCGCTGCCGGTCATTACGGGCTCGCACGCGGATTCGCAGCCGACGGGCGGCCGTTTCGACGGCATCTATGGCGTACTTGGTGGCCTCGAAGTGATCCGCACGCTCAACGACCACGCGATCGAAACCGAACATCCTGTCGAAGTGGTGATCTGGACCAATGAGGAAGGCTCGCGCTTCGCACCGGCGATGGTCGCTTCGGGCGTGTTCGCGGGCGTCTTCACGCTGGACTATGGCCTCTCGCGCAAGGACGTGGACGGCAAGACGATCGGCGAGGAATTGAGGCGCATCGGCTATGCGGGCGATGTGCCGTGCGGCGGACGTCGACTGCATGCGGCTTTCGAGCTTCACATCGAACAGGGGCCGATTCTCGAAGCGGAGAACAAGACGATCGGTGTAGTGACCGATGCGCAGGGCCAGCGCTGGTACGAGATCACGCTGACGGGCCAGGAAGCGCATGCAGGCCCGACGCCGATGCCGCGCCGCAAGGACGCGTTGCTCGGCGCGTCGCGCGTGGTCGATCTCGTCAACCGCATCGGCCTCGATCATGCGCCGCTCGCCTGCGCGACGGTCGGCATGATGCAGGTCCATCCGAACTCGCGCAACGTGATTCCGGGCCGCGTGTTCTTCACCGTCGACTTCCGTCATCCCGACGATGCCGTGCTCGCGCAGATGGATGCCGAGCTGCGCGAAGGCGTTGCGCGCATCGCGGACGGCATCGGCCTGCAGACCGAGCTCGAACAGATCTTCTACTACGCGCCCGTCGCGTTCGACGCAGCCTGCGTGAAGTCCGTGCGCGCGGCTGCGGAACGCTTCGGCTATTCGCATCGCGATATGGTGTCGGGTGCGGGACACGACGCGTGCTATCTGTCGCAGGTTGCGCCCACGTCGATGGTCTTCGTGCCTTGCGTCGACGGCATCAGTCACAACGAGATCGAGGACGCATCGCAGGAATGGATCGAGGCGGGCGCCAACGTCCTGCTTCACGCGATGCTCGGACGCGCATCCGAACCGGCCTCGTAAAGCCTGATCGACTTCGCTGTTGCAGGGCCGTGCCGGGTTCGCGCTTGCGCGAGGCCGGCGGGCACGGCTACGTCTTCATCTTGACGAAGGAACGCGTATGACCATGAAGCAAACCGGCGATATCGCGGCGCATCGCCTCTCGCAGGAACAGCTCGCCTGCGAGTTCTCCGACGTCGCGCCCTTGCTCGACGCGACCGCCGCCGCAGCGGCATCGAGCCGTTGTCATTATTGCTACGACGCGCCGTGCATTCAGGCATGCCCGACGTCGATCGACATCCCGAGCTTCATCCGCAAGATCGGCAACGGCAACCTGAAGGGCGCGGCGACCGACATTCTCTCGGCCAATCCGCTCGGCGGCATGTGCGCGCGGGTCTGCCCGACCGAGATCCTTTGCGAAGGCGCATGCGTGCGCAATCACCCGGGCGACAAGCCGGTCACGATCGGCGCACTGCAGCGGCACGCCACCGACTGGGCGATGGCGCGCGGCGAACATCTGTTCAAACGCGCCGCGGATACGGGCCGGCATATCGCGGTCGTCGGCGCGGGACCAGCGGGCCTCGCATGCGCACATCGCCTTGCGCTTGCCGGCCATCGCGCGACGATTTTCGATTCGCGCGCTAAGCCCGGCGGTCTGAACGAATACGGCATCGCGGCGTATAAGACCGTCGAGGACTTTGCGCAGCGCGAAGTCGAATGGCTTTACTCGATTGGCGGCATCGAACTGAAGCAGGGCATGACGCTAGGCCGCGATGTGACGCTCGACGATCTTCGCAAGCAATATGATGCGGTGTTCCTCGCGATCGGACTTGGCGGCGTGCGTGCGCTTGCGCTCGATGGCGAAGCGCTCGAGGGCGTGATGAACGCGGTCGATTTCATTGAGCAAGTACGGCAGGCCGACGATCTCGCGACCGTGCCCGTTGGGCGGCGCATAGTGGTGATCGGCGGCGGCAACACGGCAGTCGACGCGGCGGTGCAAAGCCGCAAGCTCGGCGCGGCATCGGTGACGATGGTGTACCGGCAGGGCGTCGAACAGATGAGCGCAACCTGGGCCGAGCGCGAGTTCGCGCAGATGAACGGCGTCACGCTCGTCACGCATGCGCGGCCGGTACGCATGATCGGCGCCGATGGTCGCGTGAGCGCCGTGGAGTTCGAGCGCGAGGGCGAGCGCTTCACCATCGAAGCCGACATGGTGTTGAAGGCGATCGGCCAGACGCTTGTCGCTATCGGACTGAATAACGAACTGCTGACCTTCGACGGCAACCGCATCGCCACCGATGAAAACCGTCAAACGACGCTCGCAAAAGTATGGGCCGGCGGCGACTGCGCGACGCACGAAGGACTCGACCTCACGGTGCAGGCGGTGCAGGACGGCAAGCTCGCGGCAGCGTCGATCGATGCTTCGTTCGCGCTGACCGCGATCAAGGCCGCCTGACCGGCAACATACACGAACACAATACGGAGCCCATCGACATGGCCGACCTGCGTTGCACGATTGCCGGCATCACTTCGCCGAATCCTTTCTGGCTTGCGTCCGCGCCGCCCACCGACAAGGCCTACAACGTCAACCGTGCCTTCGAGTCGGGTTGGGGCGGCGTCGTGTGGAAGACGCTCGGACTCGATCCGCATGTGGTGAACGTCAGCTCGCGCTATGGCGCGGTGCAGTGGAACGGCCAGCGCATGGCGGGGCTGAACAACATCGAGCTGATCACGGACCGCCCGCTCGACGTGAACCTGCGTGAGATCGCGCAAGTGAAGCGCGACTGGCCCGACCGCGCGCTGATCGTCTCGCTGATGGTGCCGTGCAACGAGCGCGACTGGAAATGGATCCTGCCGCTCGTCGAAGACACGGGCGCCGACGCCGTCGAACTCAACTTCGGCTGTCCACATGGCATGAGCGAGCGCGGCATGGGCGCCGCAGTCGGCCAGGTGCCGGAGTATGTGGAGATGGTTACGCGTTGGGTCAAGGAGGGCACGAAGCTGCCGTGTCTCGTGAAGCTCACGCCGAACATCACCGACATTCGCGTCGGTTCGCGCGCCGCGTACAAGGGCGGCGCGGACGGCGTGTCGCTCATCAACACGATCAACTCGATCGTCGCGGTTGATCTCGACGAGATGGCGCCGATGCCGACCGTCGACGGCAAGGGCACGCACGGCGGCTATTGCGGACCGGCCGTCAAGCCGATCGCGCTCAACATGGTCGCGGAAATCGCACGCGACATCGAAACGCCGAACCTGCCGATCTCGGGCATCGGCGGCATCACGAACTGGCGCGACGCCGCCGAGTTCATCGTGCTGGGCGCGGGCAGCGTACAGGTGTGCACGGCGGCGATGCACTACGGCTTTCGGATCGTCTCCGATCTCGCCGACGGCCTCTCAAACTGGATGGACGAGAAGGGCTACGCAACGCTCGACGACATCCGCGGCCGCGCGGTGCCCAACGTCACGGACTGGAAGTACCTGAACCTCAAGTACGACATCAAGGCGCGCATCGACCAGGACAAATGCATCAAGTGCGGCCTGTGCCACATCGCGTGCGAAGACACGTCGCACCAGGCGATCACGCGCGAGAAAGACGGCGTGCGTCACTTCGACGTGGTGGATGCCGAATGCGTCGGGTGCAATTTGTGCATGCATGTTTGCCCGGTCGAGCAATGCATCACGATGGAGCGCGTGGACGCGGGTGAATACGCGAACTGGACCACGCATCCGAACAACCCGGCGCGCATCGATGATGAAGAGCCCGCCAAGGCGGCTTGACATTGAAAGTCCAATCACAACGATTCGAGTGGAGATGCATCGATGAACCAGACTGCGCATGACGTCGATCCGGCCTTCGCGGCCAGCGCGCAAGGCAGCAGCCTCTATAACGACGACCTCGCGCCGACCGGTCCCGCGCAACGCACGTGGAAGTGGTATCACTTCGCCGCGCTGTGGGTCGGCATGGTGATGAACATCGCGTCGTACATGCTTGCAGCGGGTCTCACGGAAGAGGGCATGTCGCCGTGGCAGGCGGTCGCGACCGTGCTGCTCGGCAACCTGATCGTGCTCGTGCCGATGCTGTTGATCGGCCATGCAGGCGCTAAACACGGCATTCCGTATGCGGTGCTCGTGCGCTCATCGTTCGGCACGCAGGGCGCGAAGCTGCCCGCGATGTTGCGTGCGATCGTCGCGTGCGGATGGTACGGCATCCAGACCTGGCTCGGCGGCAGCGCGATCTACACGCTCGCGAACATTCTCACGGGCAACGCGTTGCACGGCGCGGCGCTGCCGTTCATCGACATCTCCATCGGCCAGCTCGCGTGCTTCCTCGTGTTCTGGGCGTTGCAGATCTACTTCATCGTGCATGGCACCGATTCGATCCGTTGGCTCGAAAGCTGGTCCGCGCCGATCAAGGTCGTGATGTGCATCGCGCTCGTGTGGTGGGCCACGTCGAAGGCGGGCGGCATCGGCTCGATGCTCTCGGCGCCTTCGCAGTTCGTCGCGGGCGGCAAGAAGGAGGGGCTCTTCTGGGCCACCTTCTGGCCGGGCCTCACCGCGATGGTCGGCTTCTGGGCCACGCTCGCGCTCAACATTCCCGACTTCACGCGCTTTGCCCGTTCGCAGCGCGATCAGGTGATCGGACAGTCGATCGGCTTGCCCGGACCGATGGCGCTTCTCTCGGTGATCTCGGTCGTCGTGACCTCGGCGACGGTCGTCATCTATGGCAAGGCCATCTGGGACCCGATCGACCTGACGAGCCGCATGACGGGCATCGGCGTGGGGATCGCGCTCGTCATCCTCACGCTCGATACGATGTGCTGCAATCTGGCGGCGAACCTCGTCGGTCCCGCCTATGATTTTTCGAGCCTCTGGCCGAAGGGCATTTCGTATCGCGCGGGCGGCATGATTACCGCGACCATCGCCATCGTGATGATGCCGTGGAAGATTCTCGCGACGACGCAGGGTTATATCTTCACGTGGCTCGTCGGCTACTCGGCGCTGCTCGGCCCGGTCGCGGGCATCCTGATGGTCGATTACTTCCTGATTCGCGGAACGAGGCTCGATCAGCGCGAACTCTTCGACGAGAACGGCGAATACAGCTATACCGGCGGCTGGAACATCGCGGCGGTCGTGGCACTCGTGATCGGCGTGCTGCCGAACTTGCCCGGCTTTTTGCATACCGCCTTTCCGGCATCGTTTCCGAACGTGCCGGCGTTCTTCAACACGCTCTACACCTATGCGTGGTTCGTGGGGCTCGCGCTTGCGTCGATCGTTTATGGCACATGGATGAAGCTGCGCAAGAGCCCTGCCACGCGCGTCGCGAGCGCATGACTTCCCGAGGAGACAGTAACATGACGATCCTGATACGCGGCGGCACGGTGATCGATGCCGATCGCACCTACCGCGCCGACGTGCTCTGTGCCGATCCCAAAGACGGCGGCACCATTCTCGCGATCGGCCTCGATCTCGACGTGCCCGCGGGTACGCAGATCGTCGACGCGGGCGGTCAGTATGTGATGCCGGGCGGCATCGATCCGCATACGCACATGGAACTGCCCTTCATGGGCACGACCGCGAGCGACGACTTCTACACCGGCACGGCGGCGGGGCTGTCGGGCGGCACGACGAGCATCATCGACTTCGTGATCCCGAGCCCGAAGCAACCACTGATGGACGCGTTCAGGGAATGGCGCGGCTGGGCGGAGAAGGCATCGGCGGATTATGGCTTTCACGTCGCGGTGACGTGGTGGGACGAATCGGTGCATCGCGACATGGGAACGCTCGTGCACGATCACGGCGTGTCGAGCTTCAAGCACTTCATGGCCTACAAGAACGCGATCATGGCCGACGACGAAGTGCTCGTGAACAGCTTCACGCGCTCGCTTGAACTCGGCGCGCTGCCGACCGTGCATGCCGAAAACGGAGAACTTGTCTTCCAGTTGCAGAAGCAACTACTTGCGCGCGGCTTCACGGGACCCGAAGCGCATCCGTTGTCGCGTCCGCCGGAAGTCGAAGGCGAAGCCGCGAATCGCGCGATTCGCATCGCGCAGGTGCTCGGCGTGCCGATCTATATCGTGCACGTCTCGGCGAAGGACGCCGTCGACGTGATCGCGCGGGCGCGCAATGAAGGACAGCGCGTGTTCGGCGAAGTGCTGCCGGGGCATCTGGTGATCGACGAATCGGTGTATCGCGATCCGGACTGGACGCGCGCCGCCGCTCACGTGATGAGCCCGCCGTTTCGCGCGGCCGAACATCGCGAGGCGCTATGGAGAGGCCTGCAGTCGGGCCAGCTTCACACCACGGCCACCGATCATTGCGTCTTCTGCGCGTCGCAAAAGGCGATGGGCCGCGAGGACTTCACGAAGATCCCGAACGGCTGCGGCGGCGTGGAGGATCGCATGTCGGTGCTCTGGCATCACGGCGTGAACAAGGGACGCCTGACGCCGAACGAGTTCGTGCGCGTCACCTCGACCAACGCAGCGCAGATCTTCAATCTCTTTCCGCGCAAGGGCGCGGTGCAGGTCGGCGCGGATGCGGACCTGGTCGTCTGGGACCCGGCTGCAAGCAAGACGATGTCGGTGAACACGCATCATCAGAAGGTCGATTTCAACGTGTTCGAAGGAATGACGGTGCAAGGCGTCGCGACGCACACGCTCACGCGCGGTGCACTTGCGTGGGCCGACGGCGACCTGCGCGCGGTCCGCGGTGCGGGCCAGTACCTGAAGCGGCCGCCGAACCCCGGCTATTTCGAAGCGACCCGCGTCGCCAACAAGCTGAAGGAACCGCATCCGGTCGAGCGCGAAGGCGACAAGGCGAGAACCGCCTGAGCCTCGCGTCTTGTCGGATGGCAAGCCCGCGTTCTCACGAACGCGGGCTTTTTCATGCGGCCTCGGCGGATTCCTGCCACTCTTGCAGCCACGCCTCCAGCTTCGCGGGCGGCAACGGCCGGCTCAGATGAAAGCCCTGCGCGAGGTCGCAGCGCAGGTCCTTCAGGCGCATCAACATCGCTTCGTTCTCGACACCCTCCGCCACCACCTTCAGACCCATGTTGTGACCGAGGTCGATCGTGGATCGAACGATGGTCTCGTCGTCCTTGTGGTCGAACATGCCCATCACGAAGGACTTGTCGATCTTCAGCTCGTCGACGGGCATGCGCTTCAGATACGACAGCGACGAATAGCCGGTGCCGAAGTCGTCGATCGACAGGCGAATGCCGAGCGCATGCAGGCGGTCCAGCGTTTCGATGGCGTGATTCGGATCGTCCATGATCGCGCTCTCCGTGATCTCGATCCAGATCCATTCCGGCGCCACGCGGTACTTGCTCAATAGCGCGCTGAACGTGTCGGGCAGCGACGACTGGATCAGCTCGCGCGCCGAGACGTTCACCGACACGGCCAGTTCGATGCCTTGCGCGTGCCACAGCGAACACTGCTGGATGGCTTTTTCGGCAACCCAGCGCGAGATGCTCTTGATATAGCCTGTCTGCTCGGCAAACGGAATGAACTGGTCCGGCGAGACGAAGCCGCGCGTCGGATGGTCCCAGCGAACCAGCGCCTCGACGTACTTCACCTTGTGCGTGCTCAGGTCCACCTTCGGCTGGTAGTAGAGCGTCAGCTGATCGTGCTCGACCGCCTGGCGCAACTCGCTCATCAGCGAAAGCCGTTCTGCGCTGTTCTGGTCGTGACGTTCGTCGTAGAGCGCATAACCGGCATTCGCGCGTTTCGCCACATACATCGCGATGTCGGCGCGGCGCAGCAGCACGTTCATGTCGGCACCGTTATGCGGGCACGTGACGATGCCGATGCTCGCGCCCACATCGACGAGTTGCCCTTCGATCGTGATCGGTTCTTCCAGCGCCTTCAGCATCCGGTTGGCAATCAGCTTCGCGGCGTCGATGTCGTCGGTGGGGAGCAGAACGGCGAACTCGTCGCCGCCCAGACGCGCGACCGTGTCAGTGTTGCGCTGAAGGGCGGAGCGCAGGCGCTTCGCGACTTCACACAGCAGCAGATCGCCGATGGGATGCCCGAGCGTGTCGTTGACATACTTGAAGCGGTCGAGGTCCATCATCATCACCGAGAGCGGATGCCCGGCGCGCAGCGCGACGCCGATCGCCTGCTGCAGGCGGTCGTTGAAGAGCGCGCGGTTCGGCAGCCCCGTCAGGCGATCCATGTACGCGAGTTCGGTAATGCGCCGCTCGCGTTCCGCGATGCCGTGCTGCATCTGATTGAACGCGTTCGCGAGTTCGCCCATTTCGTCGTGGTGCTTCACGTCGATCGGCTCGGCGTAATTGCCCTGGCCGATGCGTCGCGAGAACTGCGTGAGTGCCGCGATCGGCCGCGTGACGCTGCGCGCCGTGAACATGCTGCCGACGATCGACACGAGCACGCCCGCGAGCGTGATGAGCAAGAGCGTCGTTTGCAGACGACGGAACGGTGCGAGCGCTTCGGCAAGCGAACGTTGCAGCATGACGGCAACGGGCTCGCCTTCGGACTTCAGGAGCACGAGCCGCGTCGCGTAGTTTTCTTCGGACAGATTGGACGGGTCTTGCAGCGCACGGCGCTCCGCCGCGGGCAACGAACTCGCGAGCGCGGTCCAGTGGCCGTCGGCGCGCTGGTCGATGAACGACACGTCGAGCGAGGTCAGGCTGCTCATCTCGCGCGCCATGTCGTCGTCGATGACGAAGCCCATCGCGACCCACGCGATCGGCAACGGCGCCTTGATCGGCACCGCGACGAGCTGGTACGGCCGTCCGTCGATCATGCCGATCGCCGAGGCGTCGCCGTTGCGCTCCACGGCGCGCAGCAGTTTGGGGAACGGAAAGGGCATGCCTTCGTGCGCGGGTCCGCTGCTGTCGGCGATCAGCTTGCCGTCGAGATCCGCGAGCATCACGATGTCCGCGTGAATGCGGTCGCCGTGATTCTGGAGCGCCGAAGCCACGGTTTTCTCGTCATGCGACGCGATGGCCTGCCGGAAACCGAAGTCCGCCGCGACGACGCTCGCCGCCTGCGTGAGCTTTTCGCTGTTGCTTCGAAGGACCTGCTTGAACACGCGCTCGGCGACCGCCAACTGCTCGTTCGCGTTGCGGTGCGCGTTCGACGTGATCACCGAATTGATAACGACGAACGCGGCCGCCTGCACGGCCAGCATCAGCAGGACGAAGACCAGCGCAATCCGCGCACGCAGGCTGTGGAGTCGCATCGGCTCGCCTAATCGGCCTTCTGTTCGGGCTTTAACTGCAAGGTGAACTTCGCCGTGTCGCCGGTGCCTGCGCCGAGCTTCTGCGTGGGCTGCGCGTTCGGATCGCTCATGCGAGGGTGCCACGCGGTGACGCGGTAGGTGTCGGCGGGCAGATTGTCGATGGAGGCCTGGCCGTTAGCATCGGTCTTCGCGAACCACGGCGTATCCACGATCAGCAGATACGCGATCATCGAGTCGTGGATGTTGCAGCCCATCACGACGAGACCGGGTTTCTCGAAGACGACCGGCGTCGCGGGAATGCCGTGATACAGGTTGAGCTCGAAGCGCTTGGCGGGCGAGAACGAGTAGACGTCGTGCTCGATGTTGTCCTTGTTGGGAAACGTGATCGCGGCGCCCGTCTGCGCGACGGAGACGAGCGGCACGAAGCGGCGCTTCACCTGGTCGATCACCGCGCCTGCGGGCTTCGTCGCCGGTATCTTGCCGTTGACGGGCATCGCATAGACGATGGCGTCGGGCACGACGGCGCCCGCCTGGTCGATGATCTGCACGCGAACGCTCGCGGCCTGCGCGGCCATCGCGGCGAGTCCTGCTGCGCAGCAAGCGAGTGCCGCAGATAACCGTGTGCTGAATCGCATCTGAATGTCTTCGTTGATTGCTGTGCGCGAAAAAGACGCGCGCTTAGCGGGATAACGGCGCGCCCGCTAGGAACTTGAGGCGCGGTTCAGTCGCGATCCTGGACGTCGCGATACATCGGCGCGAGCTTCGCAAGCAGCTTGTTCTGCGCATGAAAGGGCACGCCGTTCTTGTCCATCGCGTCCTGCAGATCCTCGACGAGCGCATTGAACGCGGCACGGTCGATGTTCTGCCCTTCGTGAGTGCGCTTCATCGTGCGGCCCGTGTATTCGCAAGGGCCGCCGAGCAGCACGCAGAGTTGCTCGACGAGCTTCTGCTTGATGCGCTTGATCGGCGCGTCCTCGAAATAGGGTTGCGTGCGCGGATCGGCGAGAAGGTTGTCGTAGAGATCGTCGGTAATCTTGACGAGCCCCGGCTTTTTGCCGAACTCGCGATAGAGCGAATCGTCGGCGTGAGCATTAACGCTCGCGAGCGCCGCTAGCGCGATGAGCGCCGTGGCGGCGAAACGGAAGACGCGCATCATGATCAGAACCCTGCCTGCAAGGAGAGATAGACGCCGCGCTGATTCTTGATCGTCGCGATGTCGCCTAGTGCGACATAGGCGGCGGTCAGCGCGACATGCTTGGTCGGTGCCCACGCGACGAACGCGTCGTAGGCGTTCTGCTCGCGGGCGAAGCTCAGGTTGTCCGGCTTAGTGCGGTACTCGGCGCCGATCACGACGCTTCTCGACAGCATGTAGGCCACGGAAGACTCGAACTCGGCGTGGTAATCGTTCGATTTGTCGCCGCCGAATCCGAGCAGGCCGAACTGGTTCGCCTTGGTGAAGCGCAGCGTGCCGTTCAGAAGCAGGCTTTGCGCGAGCAGCAGCTTTGTCGCGGAGACGTAGAAATCGGTGCCGGAATTGCTGGCCGCGCCCACCGCCCTGAGGACGTCGCCTTGCTCGTTGTGCTTGAACTGGATGCCCGCGGCGACTTGCGGGAGCCATGTGTCCTGATCGAGCACCGCATCGCCGAAGAGCCGGACCTTCACGCCGAAGATGTTCTGATTGAACTTGTAGTTCGAACCGAGGCCTAGTTGCGCGCCGATATCGCGTGTATCGAAGGTCTGCCGCGCCAGTGAAAACTCGACGCGGTTCGCGACCCCGACCATCACGCCATAAGTCGACAGCGCGTAGTCCTGGGTTCTGACGTAGGTGCCGTGCCCGTTGCCGCCCAACTGGCCGGCCGTGCCATAGCCGCCGATCACGGCCCACGGTGTCAGGCCGCCGCCCGCGGCGCCTTCGACTTCGGAGACGCCGCCGGTCAGGAGAAGCTTCCCGCCGGTTGCGGGGACGTCGGCGTGGGCGGCGGTCGAGATGGACATCAATGCTGCGATGGCGATGCCTAGCTGTCGGGCTTTTGTTCTTGCGTGCATTGCGATGGTGGTCGGACGAGGCTGATGGAGCGGCTGCGGTCCGGTGCGGACGAGCGTGCCTTTCCTTTCGTATACGGCAGGCGAGGGCGGGACTTGAGGCGCTGGAAGCGCTGCGCATGATCGCCGACTACTTGCATTCGCCGGTGATGCGATCTGCGCAGGCCGTCACAAAACGCGGCTACGATGCAAGTCGCCATGATCAAACGACCGACTTCGCTCGCCGCACTCTGCGTCTCCATCGCGCTCGCCTGCGCCGCGCCGTGCGCGCGTGCCCACAATCCGAACGCGCTCTGGGAGATCGTCCACGATTCGTGTGTCCCCGCGGCCGAAGGCGCCGACGTCGCGCAGAAATGCATCGACGTGAATCTCGCGGGCGGCTATGCGGTGCTGAAGGATATCGTCGGCGTCGCGCAATATCTGCTGATTCCGACGACGCGCATCGGCGGCATCGAAAGCGCCGATCTGCTCGTGCCCGGAACGCCCAACTACTTTCGCGCGGCGTGGCAGGCGCGGCGCTTCGTCGACGAGGCGCTCGATCGCGACATGCCGCGCGAGACGCTCTCGCTTGCGATCAATTCGGCATACGGGCGCACGCAGAATCAACTGCATATTCATATCGACTGCCTCGCGCCGGATGTCGTCGCGGCGCTGCGCGAATACGGACCGCGCGCGAGCACCGACTGGTCGCCGTTTCCGGTTCTGCTGCGCGGCCATGCGTATCGCATCCGCCGCATCGACGACGCCGATCTCACATACACCGATCCGTTCAAGCTGCTGGCGCCCGACGTCGCGCGAGAAGGCCAGGTGATGGCCGAGCAGACGCTGCTGCTCGCGGGCGCCACGCTGCGCGACGGCACGCCTGCGTTCTATCTGCTCAACGATCATGTCAAGCCGGGCGACTGGGCTTCGTCGGAGGAGTTGCAGGATCACACGTGCGCGGTGGCGCAAGAGCCGGGTCGCAGCGACAAAAAGTGACAACGGGCGGCGACGGCGATCGGCCAAGCGAAACGCCAGCGGCTTTTTTCCTCCTGCGCTAGTCGATCCCGTGAAACACCGCGTCGTCCGGACCGACATACGCGGGCGAGCGCCAGGCGGCATCGCGCATCGAATGCTGCACCTGATGCTCGACGCCCAGCAGCATCGCGAAGATCGCCATGCGCACCGGAATGCCGTTGTCGGTCTGGCGAAAGATCGCGAGCCGCGCATCGTGATTCAGGTCCGTGCTCAGGTCGTTGGCGCCCGGGCGGCCGTCGCGCGGCAGCGGATGCATGATGAGCGTGTCGGGGCCGCACACCGCGTCCACGAGCGCCTGGTTGATCTGGAAGTCCGGCGTATAGCCTTCGATCGACTCGTCGGCGAAACGCTCCTTTTGAATGCGCGTCGCGTACACGACGTCGGCGCCTTTCAGCCCGGCGTGCAGGTCGGCCGTCTGCTCGATCACGTGATCGCCGCGCGCGATCTGCTCGACGATGTAGTCGGGCATTTCCAGCGAACGCGGCGAGACCAGCGTGAACTTTAGTCCGCGATAGAGCGCGAGCAGCTTCGCGAGCGAATGCACGGTGCGGCCGTACTTGAGGTCGCCGACCATCGCGATATGCGCGCCATCGACGATCTTCCCGATACGCGAAAATTCGCGCTGGATCGTGTACAGATCGAGCAGCGCCTGGCTCGGATGCTCGCCGGGGCCGTCGCCGGCATTGATGACGGGAATATTGGTCGCGCGCGCGAATTCGGCCACCGATCCCTGCTCGGGATGCCGAACGACGAGCGCATCGGCGTAACCGCTGATGACGCGGCTCGTGTCGTAGATGGACTCGCCCTTCGCCATCGACGAAAACGTGAAGCCGGTCGTGTCGCAAACCGAGCCGCCGAGCCGGCAGAACGCCGCGCCGAAGCTCACGCGCGTGCGCGTGCTGGCTTCGAAAAACAGGTTCGCGAGCACCGCGCCTTCGAGCACGCGCGTGATCTTCTGGCGGCGCGCGATGGGCTGCATCGTATCGGCGACGCGAAAGAGCGCCTCGACGGAATCGCGCGAAAACTGGTCAACGGACAGCAGATGCGCTCGCCCTTCGAAGGCGATCGCCGGATATGCGCTCTGCGTATATTCGTGCTCGCTCGGGGCGCGTTCGAGAATCTCGCTGACATAGCGGCCGGCGATTTCCGGCATCGCACGCGATTCGGGCGATCCGTCGGGCAACAGCCAGGTGTCGAGCGCCCGCCGGGTCACGCCGACGCGGTTCGCGAACGCGTCGCGGGTCATGTTGAGACGGCGCATTGCGTCGCGCAGGACGGTTTGCTGCTGAATGGCTGCCATGTTCGCTCCGGGTGATATACGCGGAGCGTATATTAGGTTACTCGCCGATCAGATGCAAGACGACTTCCCGCCGATGCGCCGCGCGCCGGTGTTCGAACAGATAAATGCCTTGCCACGTGCCGAGCAGCATGCGTCCGGCTTCGACCGGCACCGACAGTTGCACCGTCGTGAGCGCGGTGCGCAGGTGCGCGGGCATGTCGTCGGGGCCTTCGGCGTCGTGCACATAGCGATCCGGCGACTCGGGCGCGATCGTCTCGAAAAAGCGTTCGAGGTCGGTGCGCACGTCGGGATCGGCGTTTTCCTGGATCAGCAGCGACGCCGACGTATGCCGGCAGAACACCGTCAAAAGCCCGGTGCGGATGTCCTGGTGGTCGATCCACGTGTCGATTTCGGCGGTGAATTCGTGCAGACCGCGCGTGCGCGTCGCGACCGTCAGATGATGCAGTGCCTGTTTCATGTCGGTATCTCCGCTCGAGCGCGGTCATCGGGCCGGTGCTTCAAGTGTATCGGCTGCAAGGCGTTTGGACAGGGCGCGAGTCGCGACTATCCTTGGGCTGTCATTCGCGTTTTCCGGTCTGCCGCCATGTCCTTTGCAAGCCGCGTGTTGCTGTCATTCCTGTGGCTGCCCGCCGCGCTCGCGCTCGCCGACGAACCGCGCGCCAACCGTGGCGACGATCCTTTCATGCACATTTCGTCGGCGATTGCCGGCTGCGCGGCGCCGCCCGGCCCCTTCGAAACGCTGCAGGAATGGAACGACGAGGCGCACTACCGCATCGAGCGCGGCAACAGTTGCTGGATCGCCGGGCGTTGCCGGCTGTCGAACAGCTATCTCTACGACAAGGAAATCGCCGAGAGCGTGACGCGGCGCCTTGCCTTGCTGAACGCATCGACCCAATGGCGCGAGAAAACCAGCCTGTGGCTCACACTGCAGCGCCGGTTCATCTACGTGGACGGCTGCATCGCGCGCGATTTCGACCGCGCGCGCTTCATGTCCGGACTCGGCGAAACCGCCGACGTCGACAAGGTGATCGACCGGACCGCCGTGCGTCCGTGAGCGTGACGGTTTCGGGCAAGCGGGCGAATTTGGCCTAAGCTTGAGGTGAGACCCGCATCGTTGGACAGCACAAGCGAGGGACCGGGGCAACGGGCTCACGACGCCCGCGCGCCGCCGGTTTTCATCGATGAGAACGAATCCGTTTGGCCTGCTTTGCCGTTGCGCCGCGCTGTTCGCGACGCTTCTGTTCGGCGTGGCGTCCATTGCCGGGGCGGCCGGCGCCGCGAATGCGCCTGTCGTCGTGATCGCGGTGTCGGGCGCGATCGGGCCGGCAAGCGCCGACTTCATCGTCCGGTCGCTCGCGCGCGCCGCCGACGACCGCGCGCAGGCCGCCATCCTCGAACTCGATACACCCGGCGGCCTCGATCTCTCGATGCGTTCGATCATCAAGGCGATCCTCGCGTCGCCGGTGCCGGTTGTGTCGTTCATCGCGCCGGGCGGCGCGCGCGCGGCGAGCGCGGGCACCTACATCGTCTACGCGAGCCACGTCGCCGCGATGGCGCCCGGCACCAATCTCGGTGCCGCGACGCCGATCCAGGTCGGCACGAGCGGCGCGCCGAAGCCGGAGGCGGCCGCGTCGGGCGCATCGGCTGCCGAATCGACGGAAACCCGCAAGCAAGTCCACGACGCCGCCGCCTACATCCGCGGACTCGCGCAGCTGCGCGGCCGCAACGCCGAATGGGCCGAGCGCGCGGTGCGCGAAGCGGTCAGCCTGTCGGCGAGCGAGGCGCTCGCGCAGCGCGTGATCGACCTCACCGCCGCCGACATCCCCGATCTCCTCGCGAAACTCGACGGCCGCCGCGTGCGCACGCAGACAGGCGAGCACGTCCTCGCGACGAAAGGCGCGCCCGTCATCACCTTGCTGCCCGACTGGCGCAGCCGCTTCCTCGCGACGATCACCGACCCGAGCGTCGCGCTGATTCTCGTGATGATCGGTATGTACGGGCTCTTCTTCGAATTCTCGAATCCCGGCTTCATGCTGCCGGGCGTCGCGGGCGCGATTTGCCTGCTCGTCGGGCTGTTCGCGCTTCAGTTGCTGCCGATCAGCTTTGTCGGGCTGGGACTGATCGTGCTCGGCATCGGCTTTCTCGTCGCGGAAATGTTCCTGCCGACCTTCGGGACGCTCGGCATCGGCGGCGTCGTCGCGTTTTCGATCGGCGCGCTGATGCTCATCGATACCGACGTGCCGGGCTTCGGCATTCCGGTGGGCGTCGTGGCGGGGCTTGCCATCGTGACCGCGCTGTTCATCTTTTCGGTGTCGGCGGTGGCGTTGAAGGCGAGCCGGCGGCCGGTCGTGAGCGGGTCGGAGGCGATGCTGGGCAGCGTCGGCGTCATGCTCGGCGACGAATTACACGCGGCGGGCGAGAGCGGCTGGGCCACGGTTCGCGGCGAGCGCTGGCGCGTGCAGAGCGCGGGCGCGCACGCGTTGCCCGCGCGCGGCGGCAAGGTGCGCGTGACCGCGCGCCACGGCCTCATGCTGACCGTCGAAGCCGTGAACGAAGTTAAGAGTGCAACAAGTTGCATGGGGTCAGAGATAAGCGCTAAAGCGCCAACTCTGACCGACAGGAGAAAAAAATGATGGGCATCACATTCGGCTTCACCGGCGTGCTGGTCGCGCTGATCGTCCTCGTGCTCTTTTCGGCGATCCGCATCTTTCGCGAATACGAGCGCGGCGTCGTGTTCATGCTCGGGCGCTTCTGGAAGGTGAAGGGGCCGGGCCTCGTGCTGATCATCCCGGCCGTACAGCAGGTCGTGCGCATGGACCTGCGTACCGTCGTCTTCGACGTGCCGCCGCAGGACGTCATCACGCGCGATAACGTGTCGGTGAAGGTGAACGCGGTGGTGTACTTCCGGGTCGTCGATCCGGAGAAGGCCGTGATCCAGGTCGCGCGCTTTCTCGACGCCACGAGCCAGCTTTCGCAGACGACCCTGCGCGCGATCCTCGGCAAGCACGAACTCGACGAGTTGCTCGCCGAGCGCGAGCGCCTGAATGCCGATATCCAGCGCGTGCTCGACTTGCAGACCGACGCCTGGGGCATCAAGGTGTCGAACGTGGAAATCAAGGATGTCGACATCAACGAGACGATGATCCGCGCGATCGCCCGCCAGGCCGAAGCCGAGCGCGAGCGTCGCGCGAAGATCATTCATGCCGAAGGCGAGCTGCAGGCGTCCGAAAAGCTGTTGCAGGCCGCGCAGATGCTCGCGCAGGCGCCGCAGGCGATGCAGTTGCGCTACCTGCAGACGCTGACCACCATCGCCGGCGACAAGAATTCGACCATCGTCTTTCCGATGCCGATCGACCTGATCACGTCGCTGCTCGACCGGCTGAAGAAAGACTAGCTTACTGAACGGCGGGGAAGTCGAGGTCGGTATCGTTCACGCGGTTCAACAGATTCGTGAACCCGATCACGCTGATTGCGAAGAGGGCGTCGACCACTTGCGCCTCGCTGTAGCCCGCCGCGCGCACGTCGTCGAGATGCGACCGCTCGACCGTGCCCGAGCTCGACACGACATGGCGCACGAAGCGCACGAGCGCGTCGCGCTCTGCGTTGCCGGTCGGGATGCCGGCGCGAACCTGCTTCGTTTCTTCGAGCGACAATCCCACCATCTTGCCGATCGCCGTATGCGCGGCGACACAATAGTCACAACCGGCGATCTCGCTGACGGCGAGCTTGATCGCTTCGAGGTCGCGCTTGTCGAGGCTGCTCTTGGCGAGCACGGCGTCGCCGTTGAGCGCGGCGGCGAGCACCGCCGGGTTGTGCGTGCCGACGGTCGCGTAGGCGTTCGGCACGCGGCCCGCGGCGCGCTTGATGTTGGCGAACAGGTCGGCGGCGGCGCCGGTTGCTTCGTTGACGTTGATTTGCGAAAGACGTGACATGGTGAGCTCCTGAGTGATGTGAACAGCCATCCGTATGGCGTGAGTGAACTTTATGGCAACGCGATGAGCGTGTTAATGCCGATAAGACTCTAAAACATGCTCGATCGGCTCACGATGCCGGTCATCTCAAGAAAAAAACGAAGGAAGCCGATGGACTATCTGACGACCCTGAAGGTGTTCTGCACGGTGGTGGAGGCGAAGAGCTTCACGCGCGCGGCCGATATTCTCGGCGTGACGCCGCCCGTCGTGTCGCGCGCGATTTCGACGCTGGAGCAACGGCTCGGCAGCCGGCTCTTCAACCGCACGACGCGCCAGATTTCGCTGACCGAAACCGCCGAGCAGTTTTTCGCGGGCTGCTCGCGACTGCTCGACGAACTCGAAGCGCTCGAACGAAGCGCGTCGACGAATGCCAGCGAGGCGACCGGCGTCCTGCGGCTCGTCGCGCACACGACCGCGACCGTCAACCGGCTGGTGCCGCTGATCGCGTCGTTCAGGCAGCGGCATCGCCAGGTCCGGCTCGACGTGACGCTGACCGAGCGGCCGGTCGATCTCGTCGCCGAGGGTTACGACCTCGCGCTCGTGCTGCCCTTCATGCTGACGAGCGACACGGTCATCACGCGCCTGCTCGAACGCATTCCGCTCGCGCTTGTCGCGACGCCCGGCTATCTCGCGACGCACCCAGCGCCGCGCCATCCGTCGGAACTCGTCGATCACGAATTCGTGCCGATGTCGGCGTCGATCCGCAAGCCCGAACTCACGTTTCGCATCGGCGGCGACGAGGCGACGGTCCCGATGCGCTTCGACATCGCGTCGAATAGCGCCGATTTCAACCGTCAGATGGTGTTGCAGGGCTGCGGCATCGGCGTTTTGCCGGTCGGGCTGGTGCAGCGCGAGATCGAATCGGGGCAACTGGTGACGCTGCTCGATCGCTTCGAACTCGTCAGCGGGGCGATCGAAATCCGGCTCGCCTACAGCACGCGCGCGCTGCTTCCGGCGAAAGTGCGCGCATTTGTCGATCACGCGGCGGAATTCTTCGGCGACAGCGCAGCCGCGTGAGCTGCGCGAACGTCCGCCCGGCAAGCCTTCCGGCCGATTGTTGCTGCGCGCGTCATTCACTCATGTGCGCAATGCGCCTTGACTTGGTGCATATGCACAATTAGCCTTTCGCGTAATCACAAGCGCCTTTCCGGGCGCTTTCTCCACTCTCTACGGTGCATATGCACTTTCAACGACAATGTCCAGCCCTTCTACCGATGTTTCCCCTGCCGCCGCGCCCACGCTGCAAAATCCGGCGCGGCGCATTCCGTGGATGCTGCTCGCGCTCGGTCTCGTCGGCGCGGTCGTGATCGCGGCCATCGCCTACTGGGCGCTGGTGCTGCGCTTCGTGCAGTCCACCGACGATGCCTACGTCGGCGGCAACGTCACGGTGATGGCGCCGAAGGTGAACGGCTTCGTTACGGAGTTGCTCGTGCAGGACAACCAGCGCGTCTCGGCGGGACAGGTGCTCGTGCAACTCGACTCGCGCGACTACGATGCCCGCCTCGCGCAGGCGAGCGCCGAAGTGTCGAGCGCGCGCGCGGCCGTCGTCGAATGGCAGGCGAAGCGCGAATTGCAGGCCGCCGTGATCAACCAGCAGCAGGCGGAAGTGCGCGCGTCGTCGGCGGAAATGACGAGAAGCAAGCAGGATCGCTCGCGCTATCGCGAACTGGTGAAGGACGACGCGGTCTCGAGCCAGATCGTCGAGCGCGCCGACGCAGACTACACCAAGGCGAGCGCGGCGGTGGACAAGAGCGGCGCGTCGCTCGTCGCGGCGAAGCGCGAACTTGCCGTGATCGAGGCGCAGATCGCCGATGCGAACGCGCGTGTCGCGACGGTCGAAGCCGCGCGGCGCGTCGCTGAACTGAACGTCGAGTACACGACGATCCGCTCGCCCGTCGACGGCTACGTCGGCAACCGGACGGCGCGCGTCGGGATGCTCGCGAACACGGGCGTGCCGCTCTTGACGATCGTGCCGTCGACGGGATTGTGGATCGACGCGAACTTCAAGGAAGACCAGTTGAAGAAGATGCGCGTCGGCGATGAAGTCGATGTCGACCTGGACGCGTCGAGCGTGCCGATCCACGGCCGCGTCGAGAGCCTCGCGCCGGCGACGGGCGCGACCTTCAGCGTCCTGCCTGCCGAAAACGCGACCGGCAACTTCACGAAGATCGTGCAGCGCGTGCCGGTGCGCGTGCGGCTCGACGTGCCGAAGGAGATGCAGGCGGTGCTGCGCCCGGGCCTCTCGGCGACGGTCAAGGTCCATCTCGGCGGCGCGAACTGACATGAGCGCGGCCCATTTACTCGATCCCGCCAGCCAGCCGGTGAAGCAGCGCGTGTTGGCGTTCGCGCTAATGTGCCTCGGCTTTTTCATGGCGACGCTCGATATCCAGATCGTCGCGTCATCGCTGAAGGATATTGGCGGCGGATTGTCGGCGAGCCAGGACGAGCTGTCGTGGGTCCAGACGTCCTACCTGATCGCGGAAATCATCGTGATCCCGGTGTCCGGCTGGCTCTCGAAGGTGTTCTCGACGCGCTGGCTGTTCGTCGCGTCGGCGGTCGGCTTCACGGTCACGAGCATGCTGTGCGGCATGGCGTGGGACATCAATTCGATGATCCTCTTTCGCGGCCTGCAGGGCGCGCTCGGCGCCGCGATGATCCCGACCGTCTTCACGACCGCCTTCGTGCTCTTTCCCGGCAAGCAGCGCCTGATCGCCTCGACGACGATCGGCGCGCTCGCGTCGCTTGCGCCCGCGATCGGGCCGGTGATCGGCGGCTGGATCACGTCGCAATGGTCCTGGCACTGGCTGTTCTACCTGAACGTGGTGCCGGGCATCGCGGTTGCGGCGCTGGTGCCGAAGTACGTCCATATCGACGAACCCGATCTCAAGCTGCTGAAAAAGGGCGATTACCTCGGCATCCTGCTGATGTCGGGCTTTCTCGGCTGCCTGGAATACGTGCTCGAAGAGGGGCCGCGCAAGAACTGGTTCGGCGACGACGTGATCGTCCTGTGCGCGTGGGTTTCCGGCATCTGCGGCTTTCTCTTCCTCGTGCACGCGTTCACGGCGAAGGAACCGGTCGTCGACCTGAAGGCGCTCGCCGTGCGCAACTTCGCGATCGGCAGCCTGTTGTCGTTCGTGACGGGGATCGGCATCTTCGTGTCGGTGTTTCTCACGCCCGTGTTCCTGAGTCGCGTGCGAGGTTTCGATTCGCTGGAAATCGGCATCGCGCTCTTGTCGGTGGGCTGTTTCCAGTTGATCGCGCTCGTCGCGTATGGCTTTGCGACGCGGTTCGTCGACATGCGCATCCTGCTCGTGTTCGGTCTCGTCTGTTTCGGCGCCGGCTGCTATTTCTACACGCCGCTCACGCACGACTGGGGCTGGCAGGAACTGCTGCTGCCGCAGGCGCTGCGCGGCATCGGCCAGCAGTTCGCCGTGCCGCCGATCGTCACGATGGCGCTCGGTTCGCTGCCGCAGTCGCGCCTCAAGTCGGCGAGCGGGCTTTTCAACCTGATGCGCAATCTCGGCGGCGCGATCGGCATCGCCGTCAGCGCGACGATGCTCAACGACCGCCTGAATCTCCACTATCTGCGGCTGAACGAGAACGTGACGGTCGGGCGTCCCGAGGTCGCGGGCTTTCTCGCGCGCAGCTCGGACCATCTGGCATCGGTCGCGGGCGATGCGCTCGATGCGTCGCAGGCGGGTCTCGCGAGCCTGCATGCGCTCGTGATGCGCGAGGCGCTGGTGCTCACCTTCGCCGATTGTTTCTACGTGCTGGCGCTGTGCTTCCTCGTCGGGATCGTCAGCGTGATTTTCTCGCGGCCGATCGCGAGCGCGCCGCCTTCTTCCGATGCGCACTGAGTCTTTCGAGCCTGGAATCGATCATGAAAAAGCTTCTCGTTGAAATCCTGGCGTGTCTGTCGCTCGCGGCGTGCGCGGTGCAGCCGGGCACGCACGCCGATCTGCCCGCCACGGTCGCGACGACCGCGCCCGCCGGCTGGAGCGTCGACGTGCCGCGCGATCCCGCCGATCCGGCCGCGTGGTGGAATCAGTTCGGCGATCCGGTCCTGCACGAACTGGTGGCGTCGGTGCTGAATGACAATCTCGATGTGCAGGCCGCCGTCGAGCGCGTGAAACAGGCAGAGGCGCTCACGACGCAGCGTCGCGCGGCGCTCCTGCCGCAACTCGATGCGAACGCCGGCGCGTCGAATACGCGTCAGAACACGCCGCCGCCGCTCGGCTACGTGCGGCAGGCGGGCATCGGGCTGGCGCTCAGCTGGACGCCCGATGTGTTCGGCGGCGAGCGGCTCGAACTGCTGGCGTCGCAGGCGCAGCTCGTCGGCCGGGAACATGCCGCCGACCAGCTGCGGCTCGCGCTGGCGGCCGATACGGCTTCCGCTTACGTCGATCTGCGCTGGGCGCAATCGGAACTCAAGATCCTGCAGGACAACGTCGCGATCCGCGAGCGCGCGTTGCGGCTCACGCAACGTCGCCTGCAATACGGGCTTTCGACGCAACTCGACGTCTCGCGCGCGCAGAATCAGTTGAGCGACTTGCAGGCGCGCATTCCCCGCGCGCAGTCGACGATCCAGCATCAGTTGAGCCTGATCGCGGTGTATTCGGGACGCACGCCGGAATCCGTCGACCGGCTGATGCTCGCGAACGCCGGCGATTCGCCCGTGATTCCCGCGCCGACGAACGCCGTGCCGCAGATGCTGCCGTCCGACGCGCTGCTGCGCCGCCCCGACGTGCTCGCGGCCTACGCGGGCGTGCAGCAGCGCGCGGCGGAAGTGGGCGTATCGAGGGCGGAGCGCTATCCGAAATTTTCGCTGCGACTGACGGACGGCTTGCTGGCATCGTCGTATCTCGGCTTGCCGACGCTCACGGACAACCTGTTCAGCGCCGCGCTCAACGCGACCAGCCCGATTTTCAACGCGGGCCGCATCACCGCCGAGATCGAACAGAGCGAGAGCCGGATGCGCGAATCGGAACTGCATCTGCGACAAACGATGCTGCAGGCGCTGAAGGAAGTGGAGGACACGCGCAGCGATCTCGTCAGCACGACGGAATCGGCCGCGCGCCTGACCGATGCGCTCGCCTCCTCCGGCAAGTCGCTCACGCTGTCGACGCAGTTGTACAAGGGCGGCGCGGCGAGCTTCCTCGATGTGCTGGCGGCGCAGGAGTCGTTTCTGCAGGACGCGGATTCGCTGAATCTCGCGAAACGCGAGCACGCGCTGGCGGCAGTCGCGTTGTACCGATCGCTCGGCGGCGGCTGGAGCCAGACGCCCGCAGGCGACGACGTCGCCGTGAACAGCACGCCCACGCTCGCGCAAGCAGTGAAGACATCGAACTGAGGGGACGAAAAGATGAGCCTGATCGACGAAACTGCGGCGGGGTTGGACGGCCTGTCGCAATTGCGCGCGCTGATCGCCTCGGGGCGCAAGCCGGGGATTCTGGTGTCGCTGGATTTCGACTTCGTGGAAGTGGAAGCCGGCAAGGCGGTGTTCGCGGGCATCGCCGGCGATCACGCGTACAACCCGATCGGCACCGTGCACGGCGGCTACGCGGCGACGCTGCTCGATTCGGCGTGCGGCTGCGCGGTCCACTCATGCCTCAACGCCAGCCAGGCGTACACGACGCTCGAACTGAAGGTGGCGTATCACAAGGCCGTCACGCGCGACTCCGGGCTCTTGCGCGCGGAAGGCCGCGTGCTGTCGATCGGCCGGCGCACGGCGTTCGCTGAGGCAACGCTCAAGGACGCGAGCGGCCGCCTGCACGCCTCGGCGACGTCGACGTTGCTCGTGATCGATCGCTGAGTCGCTCGCTGAGTCGGGCGTCGAGCGCCGCGCTTGCACACGCTCGGGCGGCGCTCACGCCGCTTCGCGCGGCAAAACGGTCCGCGCGATTTCTTCCGCGTGCTCCCGTTCCGCGATCTTCAGGTCGTAGGTCATCTGCAGGTTGAGCCAGGTCTGCGCGTCGCCGCCGAAATAGCGGGCGAGCCGGAGCGCCGTTTCGGGCGTCACGCCGCGACGCTCGAGCACGATGTCGTTGATGCGGTTCGCGGTGACGCCGAGCGCGCGGGCGAGCGCATTCGCGGTCATGCCGAGCGGTTCGAGGTAATCCTCCCGCAGAATCTCGCCCGGGTGCACGGGACGCATGCCGTTCGTAAATTTGCCCATTCGTAGTCTCGTTCAGTGATAGTCGATGATCCGCACGTTGGCGGGTCCGTCCAGCGTCCATGAAAAGCACAGCCGCCACTGATTGTTCACGCGGATGCTGTACGTATCCGAGAGCTCGCCGCGCAATATTTCCAGCCGGTTTCCCGGCGGCGCCCGCAACGCGCTCAGCGTGACAGCTTCGTCGAGCAGCGTGAGCTTGCGTTCTGCCGCGGCGAGGATATTCGCGAAACGCCGGGACCGGCCGGTTTCAAACAGCGCCTTCGTTTCGGCGCAAGCGAAAGACACAATCATTGGAATTCATTCTATGTCGTTTGCCGGCAAACGGCAAACATTTTTTTTGCGGGACCCCGGAGGATGCGGAACGGCATCTGCTGCTCAACTGGGCACTCGTGCTTTTTGCGACAACCACTGTATGAGTGTACAGTGGCGTGCTTGTCGGCAAGAGTCATGCAAATGGCATAGGCCAGCGCGTGTCGCGTGTGGCTCGTAGGCTCTCCAACCCATTGAACCGGTTAGCAAAAGTGGCATCGAACAACGCAATCCGCATTCGCGGCGCCCGTCAGCACAACCTCAAGAATCTCGACCTCGACCTGCATACGGGCCAGATGACGGTCGTGACCGGTCCGTCCGGCTCGGGCAAGTCGAGCCTCGTCTTCGACACGCTCTACGCCGAGGGCCAGCGCCGCTACGTCGAAACGTTCAGCGCCTACGCGCGCCAGTTTCTCGACCGCATGGACCGGCCGCAGGTGGATCGTGTGGACGGCGTGCCGCCCGCCATCGCCATCGACCAGACCAACCCGGTGCGCAGTTCGCGCTCGACGGTCGGCACGATGACCGAGCTCAACGACCATCTGAAGCTCTTCTACGCGCGCGCGGCCGAACTGTTTGACCGGAAGACGTCGCATCAGGTGCGCCACGACACGCCCGAGACGATCTACGCCGAGCTGCTAGAACGCACGCGCGCGGCCGATCCGCGCATCGCGATCACGTTTCCGGTCGAGCTGCCCGACACCGCGAGCGACGACGAAGTCACGCAATGGCTCTCGGCGAGCGGCTACACGCGCGTGCAGGCGAAGCGCCACGTCGAGACCGAGAGCGGGCCGCGCCGGTTGCTCGACGTCGTCGCGGACCGTTTCCGCCTGCACAACACCGAGCGCTCGCGTGCGCTCGAAGCGATCGAAAGCGCGCTTTTGCGCGGGACGGGCCGCGTGAACGTCTACGTGCTCGCGGACGAAGGCGAGCCCGACATCTGGCGCTTTTCCACCGGCCTGCACAGCCCGGAAAGCGACATCCGCTACGCCGATCCGCAGCCCGCGCTGTTCTCGTTCAATTCGGCCTACGGCGCGTGCGAAACGTGCCGCGGCTTCGGCCGGGTGATCGGCGTGGACCTGGGCCTCGTGATTCCCGACGAGCGCAAGACGCTCAAGGAAGGCGCGATCAAGACGCTTCAGACGCCCGCCTGGCGCGAGAATCACGACGATTTGATCCGCTACGGCGCGAAAGCGGGCATTCGTCTCGGCATTCCCTGGAGCGAGCTCGCGCAGAAGGAACGCGACTGGGTCATCAAGGGCTCGCCGGACTGGACAGGCAAGTGGGGCAATCAGTGGTACGGCGTGCAGCGCTTTTTCGATTATCTGGAATCGAAGGCGTACAAGATGCACATTCGCGTGCTGCTGTCGAAATATCGCAGCTACACGAAATGCCCGGCGTGCGACGGCGCGCGCCTCAAGACCGAAGCGCTCCTGTGGCGCCTCGGCACGAAGGAGCAGGCCGACGCCGTGCTGAGTCCCGCCGACCGCTTCCTGCCGACCGGCGTCGACTGGACCCGCGCGCAGCTCGAAGCGCTGCCCGGCCTCACGCTGCACGATCTGATGCTGATGCCGATCGAGCGCATCCGCCGCTTCTTCGATTCGCTGGCGCTGCCGAGCACGCTGCTCGACGAAGCGCTGAAGCTGCTCCACGCCGAGGTGCGCACGCGCCTGAAATATCTCTGCGACGTCGGACTCGGCTATCTGACGCTCGATCGCCAGAGCCGCACGCTATCGGGCGGCGAGGTCCAGCGCATCAACCTGACGACGGCGCTCGGCACGTCGCTCGTCAACACGCTGTTCGTGCTGGATGAACCGAGCATCGGCCTGCATCCGCGCGACCTGAACCGCATCGTCGAGGCGATGCACCGGCTGCGTGACGCGGGCAACACGCTCGTCGTGGTGGAGCACGATCCGTCCGTGATGCTCGCCGCCGATCGCCTGATCGACATGGGGCCGGGCCCCGGCGAGCGCGGCGGCGACATCGTCTACGATGGCACGCCGAACGACATCCAGCATAGCGACACGCTCACGGGCGCCTATCTCGGCGGCCGCAAGCACGTCGCGCATGCGTCGAACTGGCTGCGGCGCGTCGTGGACAAGAGCACGCCGCGTCTCGTGCTCGAAGGCGCGAGCGAACACAACCTGCGCGACGTGACGGTCGAGATTCCGTTGCAGCGGCTCGTCTGCGTGACGGGTGTTTCGGGCTCGGGCAAATCGACGCTGATCCAGGACGTGCTCGCGCCCGCGCTCGCCCGCCATTTCGGCAAGGCGACGGAAGCGCCCGGCGCGTTCCGCTCGCTGACGGGCGCGGATCAACTGAGCGACGTGATCTTCGTCGACCAGTCGCCGATCGGGCGCACGGCGCGCTCGAATCCGGCGAGCTATGTCGGCGCGTTCGACGAAATCCGCAAGCTGTTCGCGAAAGCGCCGCTCGCGTTGCAGCGCGGTTACAGCGCGAGCATGTTCAGCTTCAATTCGGGCGACGGCCGCTGCCCGACCTGCGGCGGTTCGGGCTTCGAGCACGTCGAAATGCAGTTCCTGAGCGACGTCTATCTGCGTTGCCCGGATTGCGACGGCCGGCGTTATCGCGCGGAAATTCTCGAAGTGAAGATCGAGCGCGGCGCGCGCAGCCTAAGCGTCGCGGACGTGCTGGAAGTGACAGTGAGCGAAGCCGTCGCGCTGTTCGCCGACGACGCCGAAGTGCTGCGTGTCCTTCAGCCGATCGTCGATGTCGGGCTGGAATACGTGAAGCTCGGCCAGCCTGTGCCGACGCTCTCGGGCGGCGAAGCGCAGCGTCTGAAACTGGCGGGCTTCCTTGCGGAAACGTCTCAAGTGAAGGGCGGAAAACACGGACGCCTCTTCATGTTCGACGAACCGACCACCGGCCTCCATTTCGACGATATCGCCAAGCTGATGCAGGCGCTGCGTCGATTGCTGGAGCGCGGCCATTCGCTGATCGTGATCGAGCACAACCTCGACGTGATCCGCGCCGCCGACTGGATCGTCGATCTCGGCCCCGAAGGCGGCGATGGCGGCGGGCAGGTCGTGTGCGTCGGCACGCCGGACGACGTCGCTTCGTGCGAGCAGTCGCACACCGGCCGCGCGCTCCTCGACTACGAGGAAGCGATGGCGCCGGGCGCCGCCGAAAAGCGCAGCGCGGGCGTGCCGCTGCAACTCGCGGCGGAAGTGGCGAGCGCGCGCCGTGCATTGCAGGGCGAGGACGTGGTGCGCATCGTGAATGCGCGCGAACACAACCTGAAGTCGCTCGACGTGGACATTCCGCACGGCAAGTTCAACGTCATCACGGGCGTGTCCGGCTCGGGCAAGTCGACGCTCGCGTTCGACATCCTGTTCCACGAAGGTCAGCGGCGCTATCTGGAGTCGCTGAACGCGTATGCGCGCTCGATCGTGCAGCCGGCCGGCCGCCCGGAAGTGGACGCGGTCTACGGCATTCCGCCGACCGTCGCCATCGAGCAGCGTTTGTCGCGCGGCGGCCGCAAGAGCACGGTCGCGACGACCTCCGAAGTCTGGCACTTCCTGCGCCTGCTTTACGTGAAACTCGGCATTCAGCATTGCGTCCACGACGGCGCGCCGGTTCAGGCGCAGAGCGCCGAATCGATCGCCGCGCAAATCCTGCGCGACTACAAGGGCCAGCACGTCGGGCTGCTGGCGCCGCTCGTCGTGAACCGGAAGGGCGTCTATACCGACATCGCGAAGTGGGCGAAGGCGCGCGGCAATACGCATTTGCGCGTCGATGGCGAATTCCTGCCGGTGAGTCCGTGGCCGAAGCTCGACCGTTTTCGCGAGCATACGATCGAACTGCCGGTCGGCGACCTGATCGTGTCGGCGGACGGCGAAGGCGAATTGCGCAGACTGCTCGACGAGACGCTCGAAGTCGGCAAGGGCGTGATGCACCTGCTCGCGCCGCTCGACGGGCTGCACGGCGCGCTGTCCAACGGACATCGGCGCGGTAAGGAAGAAACGCGCGTCTTTTCGACCAAGCGCGCGTGTCCGGTCTGCGGCACGAGCTATCCGGAACTCGATCCGCGCATGTTCTCCTACAACAGCAAGCACGGCTGGTGCAACACCTGCGTCGGCACGGGCCTGAAACTCACGCGCGAACAACGCGCCGTCTACGACGACACGATCCTCGCCGGCGACGACCGTGGCCGCGAACAGACCATCGGTTCGGTCGAGCAGGAACCGGACGACGTGGTGGACGTGCCGTGCCCGGACTGCGAAGGCACACGCCTGAACGACGTGGCGCGCGCGGTGACGTTCGGCAACTACCCGATCACGGAAGTCGGCCGCTGGACGGTGAGCGACACGCGCGAGTGGGTGTCGAAGCTTGCGCTGAAAGGCCGCGAAGCCGACATCGCGCGCGACGTCGTCAGCGAAATCGAAGGGCGGCTGCAGTTTCTGGAGGAAGTGGGGCTCGGCTATCTGAGCCTCGAGCGCGCCGCGCCGACGCTTTCCGGCGGCGAAGCGCAGCGCATCCGGCTCGCGGCGCAGCTCGGCAGCAATCTGCAGGGCGTCTGCTACGTGCTCGACGAGCCGACCATCGGCCTTCATCCGCGCGACAACCAGATCCTGCTCGACGCGCTCAAGAAACTCGGCGACAAGGGCAACACGCTCGTGGTCGTCGAGCACGACGAAGACACGATCCGCCGCGCGGATCACATCATCGATATCGGGCCGGGTGCGGGCAAGCGCGGCGGAACGGTGGTGGCGCAGGGCGGTGTCGGCGATCTGGCGGCGCACAAGGAATCGCTGACCGGCCAGTTTCTCGCGAACCCGATCGTGCATCCGCTCAAGCCGCGCCGCGACGTGCGCACGGCCACGGCGAAGCGCGCGGCGACGCCCGAACAGTGGCTGACGGTGCAAGGCGCGACCCTGCACAATCTGCGCAACGTGACGGCGAGCCTGCCGCTCGGACGGCTCGTCGCGATCACGGGAGTCTCCGGCTCCGGCAAATCGACGCTCGCGCGCGACGTGCTGATGACCAATCTGCTCGACGCGGTGGGCCGCTCGGTGCTGTCGTCGCCGGCGACGCGACGCGCGCGCAAGGTGGCGCAAGCCGACGCGCCCGCCCGCAACCGCGCGAGCGTGCTGTCGCGCGAGGCGCCGCGTCCGAAGTTCGAGGTCGCCCACAACTGGCAGGGCTGCGCGGGCGTGACGGGCTGGGAGTCGATCGATCGCGTGCTGGAAGTCGACCAGACGCCGATCGGCAAGACGCCGCGCTCGTGTCCGGCGACGTATATCGGCATGTGGGACACCATCCGCAAGCTCTTCGCCGACACGCTCGAAGCCCGCGCGCGCGGCTACACGCCGTCGCGCTTCTCGTTCAACACCGGCGACGGCCGTTGCCCGGCGTGCGAGGGCCAGGGCGTTCGCACCATCGCGATGAGTTTCCTGCCGGACGTCAAGGTGCCGTGCGATGTCTGCCACGGCCAGCGCTTCAATCCGGAAACGCTCGCGGTGACGTGGCGCGGCAAGAACATCGGCGAAGTGCTGACGATGGAGATCGACGAAGCGGTCGAATTTTTCGGCTCGATGACGAGCATCGCCCATCCGCTTCAGTTGATGAAAGACGTCGGGCTGGGTTATCTGACGCTCGGGCAGCCTTCGCCGACGCTTTCCGGCGGCGAGGCGCAGCGCATCAAGCTGGTGACGGAACTGTCGAAAGTGCGCGACGACGTGACGCGGCGCGGGCAGAAGGTGCCGCATACGCTTTACGTGCTCGACGAGCCGACCGTCGGGCTGCACATGGCCGACGTCGCGAAGCTGATTCGCGTGCTGCATCGGCTGGTCGACGGCGGGCACAGCGTGGTGGTGATCGAGCATGATCTCGACGTGATCGCGGAAGCCGACTGGGTGATCGATCTCGGTCCCGAAGGCGGCGTGAACGGCGGGATGATCGTCGCGGCCGCCGATCCCGAGACGCTTGCACGGAACACGCGCAGTCATACGGGCGCGGCGCTGGTGCCGGTTCTGGCGCGGGTCCCGGCGCAAGTGGACGCGGCCTGACCGCCGGCGGGCAGGCCAGCCGCCGGCGAAACCCAAACCCGCGGTATGCTTGCCTCCTCGATCAATCAGGACCAGAACAAAACCAAGATGGAAACGCAGGATAAATCGGCAGCATTGAACAGGATGAAGTGGTTCGCGGCGGGTCTGCTCGTCGCGGCGGGGGCGTTGTTCGCGCTCGCGAAAAGCCAGCACGACGCGGGTCTGTGGGCATGGGTCGCGGCATTCGCGGAGGCCGCCATGGTCGGCGCGCTCGCCGACTGGTTCGCCGTCGTCGCGCTGTTTCGGCACCCGCTCGGCGTGCCGATCCCGCACACGGCCATCCTGCCCGCCAACAAAGCGCGCGTCGCGGACAACCTTGCCGCGTTCGTGCGCGACCGCTTTCTCAGCACCGATGCGCTCGTCGATCGCGTGAGTGCATTCGATCCGGCGAGCCGGCTCTCGATGTGGCTCGCCGAGCCGAAAAACGCCGAGTTGCTCGGCAAGAAGGCGGTGGCGTCCGCGAGTCAGCTGCTGAGTTTCATCGACGACGAGCGCATCAAGTCGATGCTCCATGACGCGTTGCGCCGTCGCGCCGACAAGTTCGACCTGGCGGGTGCGGCCGGCGGACTGCTGTCGACGCTCACCGCCGACCAGCGCCATCAGCTGCTGCTCGACGAAGGCCTGCGCGAACTCGCGCAATGGCTCGATCGCGGCGAAGTGCAGCAGATGCTCGCCGACAAGATCGTCCAGGTGGCGGGGGAGGAGTACCCGAAGCTTGTCGGCGCGCTCGGTTTCATCGGCCTGAACGCCGAAGAACTGGGCGCCAAGTTCGCCGCCGGCCTCGTGCGCGGCGCGAATACGTGGCTGCACGACATCAGCAGCGATCCCGAACACGAGCGCCGCAAGGCGTTCGACCGCACGGTGGAAGGATTCGTCGAGCGCCTCAAGTCCGATCCGGCGTTCAAGGCGCGCATCGACGAACACAAGCGACAGTGGCTCGAACGCCCGGAACTGCGTGCCTACATCAACGGTCTGTGGGATGAATTCACCGCCTGGCTGCATGCCGATCTCGTCAAGCCGGATTCGACGCTGCACGCGAAGGTGGTGAGCGTCGCGGCGACGTTCGCGCAGGCGCTCGGCGGCGATCCCGCGTTGCGCGATTCCATCAACGAGCACATGCGCGACGCGCTGAAGGCGATGGCGCCGGAATTGCGCGAGGGCATCGCCAAGCACATCGCGACGACCGTGCGCCAGTGGGACGACGCAACGCTCGTGCGCGACGTCGAACTGAACATCGGACGCGACCTGCAGTTCATCCGGGTGAACGGCACGCTGGTGGGCGGCGCGGTCGGCCTGCTGATTCACGCGGTGACGATCATGACCGTGTGACGTGCGCGTCGATGCATGAGTCATCGACCGACGCCGTTCATGCGATGTTTTCGGCGTTGTTTTCAGAAGCCTCACCTGACGAGCTAAAGGAACATGGCAAATCCGAACGCCGAACTGATCGAGCGCTTCTATCGCGCGTTTCAGAATCTCGACGCCGAGGCGATGGCCGCGTGCTACGCGCATGACATCCGCTTCGAAGACCCGGTGTTCGGCATGCTGAATGGGCGCGAAGCGGGCGACATGTGGCGCATGCTGCTGGCGCGCGCGGAAGACTTTTCCCTGACATACAGCGACATCAAGGCGACCGGCCAAACGGTGACTGCGAACAGCGTCGCGACGTACCGGTTCTCCCGCACGGGGCGCAAGGTGGCGAACGAGATTCGCTCCAAGTTCGCGATCCGCGACGGCGAGATCGTCGAACAGACCGATAGCTTCGATCTCTGGCGCTGGAGCCGGCAGGCACTCGGATTGAAGGGCTGGCTGCTGGGCGGGACTTCGATCATGCAAAACCGGATTCGCGGGGATGCGCGCAAGGGACTCGCGGAATTTCGCCGGAAGTCGGAATCGTGACGCGCCTCGAAGCGCCTTTCGAGCGGCCGCGCCTCGAAGACGAATGGCTCGAAGCGGATGGCTTCGGAGGCTTCGCATCGGGCACGGTCGGCACGATGCGAACGCGCCGTTATCACGCACTCTTGCTCACGGCGACGCAACCGCCGGCGGGGCGCGTCGTGCTCGTGAACGGCGTCGAGGCGTGGCTCGAGATGGACGGCACCCGCGTTCCGCTGACGATGCAGCACTACGCGCCCGATGTGCTGTATCCGGACGCAACGGCGAATTTGCTTTCCTTCGACACCGCGCCGTGGCCGACCTGGCGCTACCGCATTGGCGAGGGTGCGGTGCTGATCGCCGAGGTGTTCGTCGCGAAGGAGAGCCGTGAGACGGTCCTGCGCTGGCGATTCGAAGGCGCCGACGTGCCCCGCAATGCGACGCTGAGCGTGCGTCCGCTGCTCTCGGGCCGCGACTATCACGCGCTGCATCACGAGAATCCTGCGCTGGATTTTTCTGCGCATATCGACGGCGAGCGCGTGAGCTGGCAGCCCTATGGCGACTTGCCGGCAATCGTCGTCGCGACGAACGGCGTTTACGTGCGCGCGCCCGACTGGTATCGCAATTTCTGCTACGCGCGCGAACGCGAGCGCGGTCTCGATTTCATCGAAGACCTCGCCGCACCGGGCGTGTTTTCCTTCGATTCCGCGCGCCATGAAGCGGTGATGATCCTCAGCGCGGGCGCGGATTCGTCGGCGGCGCCGATACCCGCTCACGAGCGCGCCGCCGCGCTCGCCGCCATCGAACAGCAGCGCCGCACGGCGCTCGGCTCGCGCCTGCAGCGTTCCGCCGACGCCTATGTGATCGCGCGTCGTGACGGGCACACCATCCTCGCGGGCTTTCCGTGGTTTACCGACTGGGGTCGCGACACGTTCATCGCGATGCGCGGCTTGCTGATCGCGCAGGGGCGGCTTCAATACGCCGAGTCGATCCTTCTGGAATGGGCCGACATGCTGTCCGAGGGCATGCTGCCGAACCGTTTTCCCGATCGCGGCGGCATACCCGAGTACAACGCCGTTGACGCCTCGCTCTGGTTTGTTGTTGCAGCGCACGACTATCTCGCGACCGGCCACGCGCTCGTGGCGACGAGAAGCCGGTTGCAGCGCGCCATCGACGCGATTCTCGAAGGCTACTCGCAAGGCACGCGGTTCGGCATAGCCGTCGACGAAGACGGCCTCGTTCGCGCCGGCGTGCCGGGCGTCCAGTTGACATGGATGGACGCGAAAGTCGGCGACTTCGTGGTCACGCCACGCATCGGCAAGCCGGTGGAAGTGCAGGCGTTGTGGATCAACGCGCTGCACATCGCGGCCGAGTGGAACCCGCGCTGGTCCGAAGCCGAAGCGCGTGCGCGCCGCGCTTTCCTGCAACGCTTCGTCGATGCATCGACAGGCGCGCTGTTCGATCTCGTCGACGTCGGTCACGTGCCGGGCACAATCGACCGCTCCATCCGGCCGAACCAGATCTTCGCTGCTGGCGGGCTGCCGTTTGCGCTCGTGGAGGACGCGACGGCCGAGGCGGTGCTCTCGCAGGTCGAGGCGCACCTGCTGACGCCGCTCGGCCTGCGCACGCTCGCGCCTTCCGATCCGGCGTATCGCGGGACCTACGCAGGCGGCATTTTCGAACGCGACTCGGCGTATCACCAGGGCACCGTGTGGCCGTGGCTGATCGGGCCGTTCATTCAGGCGTGGGTGCGCCTGCGTGGCGTGGAAGGCGTGCGCGAGCGCTTCCTCGCGCCACTTTACGCGCATTTGGAGCATGGCGGGCTCGACCACATCTGCGAAGTGGCCGACGGCGACGCACCGCATGCGCCCGGCGGAACGCCCTGTCAGGCGTGGTCGCTCGGCGAATTGCTGCGCATCGAAACGCTGCTCGGCGAGCACGGCGGCTGATGCGCCTGCCACGCGCACACTGCGTTCAACACACTCCGCGATCCTTCCTGTTCCGGACATCACCATCCACCTGTCGCTCAATCGATGGATCGATGTTAGCAATACCGAGCTTTTGCCTGTCCAGCGATTTTTTCATCGTTGGCCGTTTGGCCGAGTTGCGGACCCGGCGGCCGCATCGATAGGCTTCGCTTCACCGCCAGCCGAACACAGCATTCGCCAAACGCGCTAAATTGTGGGGCGTTTCGCCGGCGGCGAAGTGTCGAACGAAATGCCGACCGTTCAGAGAAGAGGAGAAGGTCATGCCGCCCCTGCGCGCCACCAATGTGCTCGAGACCATCGAGGGAGCCCGGCTCCATTCTTCCGAATGCGGCCGCTGGCAGCGCTGGGGCCCGTATCTGAGCGAGCGCCAGTGGGGCACCGTGCGCGAGGATTACAGCGAAAACGGCACCGCCTGGGACTATTTCCCGCATGATCACGCGCGCAGCCGGGCATACCGCTGGGGCGAGGACGGCATCGCCGGTTTCGGCGACGACAAGCTCAGCTGGTGCGTCTCGCTCGCGCTCTGGAACGGCCGCGATCCGATCCTCAAGGAGCGCCTCTTCGGCCTCACGAACGAGCAGGGCAATCACGGCGAGGACGTGAAGGAACTGTATTTCTACCTCGACGGCACGCCCACGCATTCCTATATGCGCATGCTGTACAAGTACCCGCAGGCCGCGTATCCGTATGACGACCTCGTCCGCGAGAATGGCGCGCGCGGTCCGGACCGGCCGGAGTACGAAGTCCTCGATACCGGCGTGTTCGACGACAACCGCTACTTCGACGTGCAAGTGGAGTACGCGAAACACACCGCCGATGACATCGTGATGCGCGTGACCGTTGAGAATCGTGCATCGGACGCGGCCGCGCTCGACGTCCTGCTGTTGTTCTGGGCGCGCAACACGTGGTCGTGGAAACCGGCGCAGAAGAAGCCGTCGCTCACGCTCGCGACGAACGCGGGCGAGCCGCACGTCGTCGCCCGCCATGACGGGCATGAGCCGATGGTCGTCACCGCATCGGCGCGGGGCGCGAAGCTCGACTGGCTCTTCTGCGAGAACGAAACCAACGTCAGGCGCATGTTCGACATGGACGGTCCCGGCCCGTTCAAGGACGGCTTCAACGATTACATCGTGCATCGCGATGAACAGGCGGTCAGCCGCGCGTCGGGCACGCGCGCGGCGCCCCACGTGCATCTGGAGCTGGAAGCGCACGGCCGCGCGGTCGTGACGATGCGCTGGCGGCCCGAGTCGGCGCCGGACGTCGTGCCGCTCGACATCGACGCGCTGTTTGCGCGCCGCATCGCCGAGGCCGACGCGTTCTACGCCGCGCTGCAAGGCGATATCGAGAGCGCCGATGCGCGCCTCGTGCAGCGGCAGGCGCTCGCGGGCATGCTGTGGTCGAAGCAGTATTACCAGTTCGACGTCACGCGCTGGATGGACGGCGACCCCGCGCAGCCGAAGCCGCCGAAGGGCCGCCGGCACGGCCGGAATGCCGACTGGCGGCACCTGTGCAATGCGGACATCGTCTCGATGCCGGACAAGTGGGAATACCCGTGGTACGCGTCGTGGGATCTCGCGTTTCACGCGGCGGCCTTCGCGCTGATCGATCCGGCGTTCGCCAAGCGTCAGTTGCTGCTGCTCGTGAAGGACCGCTACCAGCATCCAAACGGCCAGTTGCCAGCCTACGAATGGGCTTTCGGCGACGCGAATCCGCCGGTGCACGCGTGGGCGACGTGGCGCGTCTATGAGATCGACCGCGCGATCACCGGCAAGGGCGATCGCGACTTTCTCGAACTCGTGTTTCACAAGCTGCTGCTGAATTTTTCGTGGTGGGTGAACCGCAAGGACGCCGACGGCCACAACATTTTCCAGGGCGGCTTTCTCGGGCTGGACAACGTGGGCATCTTCGACCGCTCGTCTGCGCTGCCCACCGGCGGCCATATCGACCAGGCCGACGGGACCGCTTGGATGGCCGCATATGCGCTCGACCTGATGCGCATCGCGCTGGAACTGGCGTACGCGAATCACGTGTTCGTCGACATCGCGGTGAAGTTCTTCGAGCACTTCCTGTATATCGCGGAGGCCGTGAGTTGCGAGGACGGCTGCGACACGGGGCTCTGGGACACCCCCGACGAATTCTTCTACGACAAGCTGCGTCTGCCCGACGGCACCAACGTGCCGATGCGCATCCGCTCGATCGTCGGACTGATTCCGCTCTTCGCCGTGCACGTGCTGGAGCAGAGCGTCCACGGCGATTTGCCCGGTCTGCGGGACAGGCTCGTGTGGTTCCTCGAACATCGGCCGGATCTGGCGCGGCTCGTGTCGCGCTGGAACGAACCGGGCAAGGGCAATAGCCTGCTGCTGTCGCTATTGCGCGGCCACCGGATGAAGGCGCTCCTCAAGCGCATGCTCGACGAATCCGAGTTCCTTTCCGATCATGGCGTGCGGGCGCTGTCGCGCGTGCATCGCGACGAGCCGTTCGTGTTTCATCACAACGGCGACAGCTTTTGCGTGCGGTATTTGCCGGCGGAATCAAATTCGCGGGTGTTCGGCGGCAATTCGAACTGGCGCGGGCCGGTGTGGATGCCGGTCAATTATCTGCTGATCGAATCGCTGTACGAGTTTCATCGTTATTACGGCGACGAGTTTCGCGTCGAATATCCGACGGGTTCGGGACACTGTTTGTCGCTTTCCGAAATCGCGGACGAGCTTGCACGCCGCGTGACGACGCTGTTTCTCCTCGACAAAAACGGCGAACGGCCCGTGATGGCCGCGTATCCGCTGCTTCAGGCCGACCCGAGATCGCGCGATCTCGTGCTGTTTCATGAGTATTTTCATGGCGACAACGGACGCGGAGTGGGGGCGTCGCATCAGACCGGATGGACCGGACTCGTTGCGCTGCTGCTTCAGCCTCGGGCGATGGGACCGTCCGGCGTCGTGCCGGTGGCAGGCGATGCAGTGGAGGAAGAACTTGCCGCAGTCAAGTGATTTTGTCGCCCGACAATCGTATTAGTCATCTGATTCAGTGAAATTGCCCATTGAGAAAGCGGGCGTCGGCGTGCTAAAACGTAAGCACGATGATTCCCATGCGGGCGCAGTCGTAAAAACTTATTTGGCGTGATTTGTTATTTGATGAGGCATAGCGAGAATGGCAACAGGTACGGTGAAGTGGTTCAATGACGCAAAGGGATTTGGCTTTATTACGCCGGATGGCGGCGGAGAAGATCTGTTTGCGCATTTTTCCGAAATCCAGGGCAGCGGCTTCAAATCGCTGCAGGAAAACCAGAAAGTAAGCTTCGAGATCAAGCAGGGACCGAAGGGAAAGCAGGCAGCGACCATTCAGCCGCTGTAAGCGGTCACAGTCGGCAACCGACAAGAGCGGCCCCCAGGGGCCGCTTTTTTCGTTTTTGTCGGAGGACTCGCCCGGACTTTCGACCGTCAAAAAGTCCTGACCGACTGCTTCTTATGAACGACTGGCTAAGGGCTGGTAGTATCGCGTCCCACGTCGGTGTCCGAAGCGGAAAAATGTAAAAGGAGCAAGGGTGAGAAGGAATGCCACAAACAAGCTGAAAGTGGTTGCCGTGCGAGTCGATCCGGAAATCGAGCAAAGGCTGAGACTCTTGGCCGAGACGACCGGACGCAAGCAGTCTTTTTTCTTGCAACAGTTGATCGAGAAAGGGATTGGCGCGATTGAAGAGATCTGGCTGCCGCCCGCCGTTCTGGCGCAGGTGCGGGAAGGCGTTTTGCCGGCGGCGGAGCCGACGCAATCCCCGACTGCCGACCTCTTCGGCGACTAAGCCCTGCCGAGCACCGTCGCGAGCGGTTGGGCAATCTGCGTGTAGTCGTGCCACACTTTGGTCTCGAGTTCCATCAGGACCTGTTTTTCACCGCGACATGCGGGGTCGTGGAACCGCTTCATGAAGCAGGCTCGAAACTCGTCGCGGGTGATGCACTCGCCGGTACTCAGCAGCGTCAAGGTTTGAGGCTTGTCGGTCATTTGGCTCCTCCATCGGTCCGTGAGCCGGCAGCAAGCGACGTACCCGGCAGCTACGCGCTCGACTTCTCTCCGAGAAAACCGGGCATGCCAATCGCCAGCTTGCTCCTCGCTATGTCGACGCCACGCTGCAAGGCGGCGTCGAAATCGGCTTCGATCGCCGGCGGCGCGGCCATCTTGGCCCGAAACAGGTCCGCCCAGCGGAACTCCTCCAGCGGCACAGTCGTTTTCTCGTAGCCCCCGGCTTCGCGCACAAGGCCTGCCAGACTCCGGTAGGGATCGTCTTCCAGTTCGTACACGTGTCGCGGCATCGCCCCGAACGCGATGCGCCGCCCCTGCGCGTCATAAGGCCAGGTCCAGCTCCGATTTTCCAGCGTGAGCCAGAATTGCGATTCATCGAGCGAGGAAAGGTCCGCGACGAGCACCACCGGCGCCTTCTTGATGGCCGCCGCCCACAACGCCGCCGCGACATGGTGATGATCGATGGCGAACGCGTCGCCGCCGGGTCCGAGCACGACCGGGATCGGCTTCTCGGCAATCGCCATCTGGAGACTTCGACCCGACAGGCCGGCAAAATCGCGCGTTTTCTTCTCGACCTCGATGCGACCATGCGAGGCTTGTGTAGGCCGCAGTCTGTCAATGGCGATCTCTTTCATTTGCGTGTGTGCTCCGTCGATTGACGCGCTTCAATGATTGCCGGCTTCGCGCCGGATCAGGCTGATCTCGCCATTGCGTTCGAGGAACACCATCTCGACGCGCGAGAGATCGAGTGAGCCGAGCTGGCGCCGCGCGCTTTCGAGCACGTCGGTTTCGGCGATCAGTGCCGCGGACATCTGTTCATGATCGAAGCGTCCGTCGCGATAGAGTACGCGCGGCGTGCCGCCGATCAGCTTTTCAAGCCACCGCGAGTGAACGCAGGCCCACGCCAGCACACGATGCAGCAGCACGAGAACCAGCGAGGCGGCGATCGTAGGCAGCGCGGGAGACGCACCGACGATCACCCGCGAGAGCGTCGCGCCGAGGAGAATCGTGATGACATAGTCGAAAGCCGAGCGCTGCCCGAACGAGCGCCGCCCGGATATGCGCATGAAGACGAGCGCCGTCACGAAGACGACCACTGCGCGTGAGCCCATTTGCAGGGCGTCGAGGTCCCGGCCGGTTCCGAACAGCCTGTCGATGAGGTCCATCCTCGCTCTCCTTTTGTCATGTCCGGAATGGGCAAACATGGAGCGAAGCACGAAGCGATCCGCGCCGCGCGAAAGCGGGCGGGGAAAATCGTGCGAAACGATTCAGGAGCAGCGGAGGGCGCCTAGCGGGACCCGGGTTGCCGGGCCGCGATGCGCCGCACGCTCGGCATGCTTCCAGGCGAACACTCACTCCGCATGCGGATCGATGGCGATCGCACGCCGGCAATCGTCGTAGATCACCTTGACGAGCTCGCAGTCGTAGTTCAGATCGTGTTCGGTGAAGAGGTCGTTGACGGCGTCGCCGACCCACTCGCGGTCGACGATCCCCTGATGCACCTGCGCGATCCGTCGTGCCGCGAACGTGAGCTGCGCCGTAGCCAGCCAGTCGCCGTGGCGCCGATGGCGGTGCAGCCATTTGCGCGCAGCTTCGACATGAAAGTCACTCTCGGGCCACGTGCCATCCAGATAGTACGCAGCAAGGGATCCGCACGCGAGCCAGCACAGCAGTTGCGTGCGATCGTACCGATCGAGGTGTTGATAAGCATCGTCCATCATCGTCCCCTCGCGCCTTGACCGCCTGACGATAGCACGCCGATGCACCTTCGTAACGCCCTGAATCCAGCAAAAGCGTTCAGGAAAATCCCTAGGTGAGCAGAATACTTCCTTAATTTACCGAACCGTCGCGGCGGCATTACGGTGCCCCGCGCGCGCTCAAGCCGCCATGACCTGCTCGGAGGCCCTCAGCAGCACGGGAATGGATTTGGACGTCGGCGTCCCGGCGCCATCGGCGACGGATTCCAGCGGCACCAGCGGATTCGTCTCCGGATAGTAGGCGCCAAGACAGCCGCGCGGAATGTCGTACTCGACGAGCAGGAAGCCATCCACGCGCCGCGCGACCCCGTCGTCCCAGACGCTCGTGATGTCGACCCGTTCGCCCGGCTCGAACCCGAGCATGTCGATATCCTCGCGATTCGCGAACAGCACGCGCCGTTGCCCGTACACGCCGCGGTAGCGGTCGTCGAGGCCATAGATGGTTGTGTTGTACTGGTCGTGCGAGCGTGTCGTCATCAGCGTCATCAGGCGCTCGCCGTGTCGCTGGCGGGCGCGGTGAATCGGCGTGTCGAAGGCGATCGCGTGCACGAGGAACTGCGCCTTGCCGCTCGGCGTTTTCCAGATGCGCTCGCGCGACGCCACGCCCAGATGAAAGCCGCCCGGATGGCCGAGCCGCGCGTTGTAGTCCTCGAAGCCGTCGATCACCTTCGCGATGCCGTCGCGGATCAGCGCGTAATCGTTCGCATGCGCGAGCCAGTCGACCTTGCCGCTGCCGAGCGTCGCCGCGGCCATCCGCGCGACGATCGCGATCTCCGAAAGCAGATTCGGCGACGCCGGCTTGTTCATGCCATATGAGATGTGCACCATGCTCATCGAATCTTCGACGCTCACACCTTGAGCCACGCCGTTCTGCATGTCGATCTCGGTGCGCCCGAGCGTCGGCAGGATCAGCGCGTCGCCGCCGTGCACGAGATGGCTGCGGTTCAGCTTCGTCGTGATGTGCACGGTCAGGTCGCACGCGCGCATCGCCTGCCATGTACGCGGCGTGTCGGGTGTCGCGATCGAGAAATTCCCGCCGAGGCCGATGAACACCTTCACGCGCCCATCGAGCATCGCCTGGATCGTGTTCACGACGTCGAGCCCGTGTTCGCGCGGCGGCTCGAAATCGTAAGCCGCGCCGAGGCGGTCGAGGAATTCCTGCGTCGGCTGTTCCTCGATGCCCACGGTGCGGTCGCCCTGCACGTTCGAGTGGCCGCGCACCGGGCACAGTCCCGCGCCGCGCCGGCCGATATTGCCGCGCATCATCATCAGGTTCGACAGGATCTGCACCGTCGGCACCGAGTTCTTGTGTTGCGTGAGGCCCATGCCCCACGTCGCGATGACGGCGCGTCCCTTCGCGTAGATGTCGGCGAGTTGGAGCACGTCCTCCATCGGCACGCCCGATTCCGCGACGATCGCCTCCCAGCTTTCGGCACGCAGGTCGGCGGCGAAGTCCTCGAAGCCGACCGTATGCGCGGCGATGAAATCGACATCCAGCACGCGCTCCCCGCCATTTGCGAGCGCCGCGTCGTCCAGTTCGATCACGCGCTTCGCGACGCCCTTGATGAGCGCGAAGTCGCCGCCGAGCTTCGGCCGGATGAAGACCGAACTGATTTTCGTGCTGCCCATCGTGAGCATCTCGACCGGATGTTGCGGGCTCGCGAAGCGTTCCAGCCCGCGCTCCTTCAGCGGATTGATCGACACGATCGTGGCGCCGCGCTTCGCGCACTCGCGCAGTTCGCCGAGCATGCGCGGATGGTTGGTCGCGGGATTCTGGCCGAAGAGGAGCAGGGTGTCGGCGTGCTCGAAGTCGTCGAGCGTGACCGTTCCCTTGCCGATGCCGACCGTATGCGGCAGGCCGCGGCTCGTCGCTTCGTGGCACATGTTCGAGCAGTCGGGGAAATTGTTGGTGCCGTACAGGCGCACGAACAACTGGTACAGGAACGCGGCCTCGTTGCTCGCGCGGCCCGAGGTGTAGAAGGCGGCGCGGTCCGGGTCGTCGAGCGCGTTCAGATGGCGGGCGATCAGCGCGAAGGCGTCGTCCCAGGCGATCGGCACGTAGCGGTCGAGCGCGGCATCGTAGACGAGCGGATCGGTCAGGCGGCCGTGCTGCTCCAGTTCGAAATCCGATTGCGCCATCAGTTGCGCGACCGTGTGCTGCGCGAAGAACGCCGGCGTCACGCGCTTGCTGGTCGCTTCGGCGGCGACGGCCTTCACGCCGTTCTCGCAGAATTCGAACGTCGACGCGTGCTCGCGATCCGGCCACGCGCAGCCCGGGCAGTCGAAGCCGTTTGGCTGGTTCTGCGAAAGCAGCGTGCGGTAGTTGCCGCCCGTCACCTTTTCCTTGATGAGATTGATCGCGACGTATTTCAGCGCGCCCCAGCCGGCGGCGGGGTGCGTGTACGGTTCGATGCGGGCTTCGGATTTTTTCATGACTGGGCGGGTCGATTCAAGGCGGTTTTGCCGATAGACTTAAGCGTACTGTGTTCCGAAAACGCGACGGCGCACAGAAAACGGCAAAGTCAAGGGATACAGTTGCGGCGAATTGTCATAGACTTCCTCAACTGGACTCGAAAGCTGTCATTTGAAGCTCTACGAAAAACTCGCCGACGAAATCGAGCAGGCCGTGCGGCGCGGCGTGTTCGCGCCCGGCGAGCGGATCGCGTCGGTGCGGCACGCGAGCCAGCAGCACGGCGTCAGCATCAAGACCGTGCTGCATGCGTATGCGCTGCTCGAAAGCCGCGGCGTGGTCGAGACGCGGCCGCAGTCGGGTTATTTCGTGCGGGAAGCGGCGCCGGCGCAGGCGGCGTCTAAGCAGGCGCCGGTGCTCACCGTGGCCTCGGAAGTGGATGTGAGCCGGCTCGTGCTGTCGACGTTGCGCAGCATCCGCGCGAACGACGCCGTGCCGCTCGGCTCACCGTATCCGGACCCGACGCTCTTTCCGTGGCGCCGCATCAACCAGTACGCGAACGCCATCGCGCGGCGCCATGCGAGCTGGAACCTGATCGACGACCTGCCGCCCGGCAATCCCGAGCTGATTCGCCAGATCGCGCGCCGCTACGCGGAGAACGGCGTGCCGGTCGATCCCGACGAGATCATCATCACGGTCGGCGCGACCGAGGCGATCAACCTGAGCCTGCAGGCGGTCGCGAAGCCGGGCGACACGGTCGCGGTCGAATCGCCGACCTACTACGCGATGCTCCACGCGATCGAGCGGCTCGGCATGCGCGCGATCGAAGTGCCGACCCATCCGGCGGACGGCATCGACCTCGACGTCCTCGCGCAGATCGTTGCGACGCAGCCGGTCGCGGCCTGCATGGTGATGCCGAACTTCCAGAATCCGCTCGGCTTCCAGATGCCCGACGCGAAGAAACGGCAACTGGTCGCGCTGCTCGCGGCGCACGAAATTCCCGTGATCGAGAACGACGTCTATCACGAGTTGTATTTCGGCGAGACGCGTCCGTCGACGCTCAAGAATTTCGATACCAAAGGGCTTGTTTTGCACTGCGCATCGTTTTCGAAGAGCCTTACGGCGTCGTACCGGATCGGCTGGGCGATGCCCGGACGCTATCGCGCGCAGGTCGAGAAGCTCAAGTTCCTCAACACGCTCACGACGCCTTCGGTGCCGCAGGTCGCCGTCGCGGACTATCTGCGGCAGGACGGCTACGACCGGCATCTGCGGCAGGTGAGAAAGGCGTACCGGCAGCAGGCGCGCATCATGAGCGCGATGGTGCAGCGCTTCTTTCCGGCGGGGACGCGGGTGTCGTCGCCGCAGGGCGGATATGTGCTGTGGGTGGAACTGCCGCCGAGCGTCGATTCGATGCAGCTTTATCAGGCCGCGCTCGCGCATGGCATCACGATCGGCCCCGGCTACATGTTTTCGACGAAGAACGATTTTCGCCACTTCATCCGGCTGAACTACAGCTATCCGTGGACGTCGCAGACGGAAGGCGCGTTGCGCACGCTCGGAGAGCTGGCCGGAAAAATGACCTGAACGAGGGACTTTTATGAACGATGCCGATGCCGCAGACGGTGCAATCGATCCCGCGCTCGCCGCCGTGCTTGCGCAACTGTGGCGCGCGGAAGAAGAGACGCCGGGCGCCGCGTGGTCGCTCGCGAAGCTTTCGAAGCAGTCCGGCCTGCCGATGAGCGCGCTCAGACGCCAGTTGACCGCGCTCTCGGACGGCGGGATCGTCGAGACGACTTTCGACGAGACGGGCACCGGCACGGCGTGTTTGTCCGATGCGGGCAAGATATTGTGCGGTCAGCTGTTCGGCGGGCCGTTGCATTGACGTAAGCGAATACGCTGGACATGATTTCGGGCAACTGACGCGCAAGGCGACAAGCCTTCAGCCGGTTTCAGGCGCATCTCACCTTTGGCGTTGAAGGAGCAGGCGCAATGGCGCGCGACGCTCGGAGGACTGGGCGAAATCAAGAACCCGCGCCCGGTCGTGTTCGTGAGACAAGCTATGTAGGCAGACCACAACGCGGCTAGTGACTCCAGTACGCAGGGAATCGGTTCCCATTGCTGTACGTATGGCGACGTGCCTGACGCCACTGGATACCGGTACAGGCACGCGGAAAATGTGTCGGGAGAAGGTTGGCGCGGGTTTTTGTCAAGCTTTGTTAATCCCTGCTTATCCAATATTTATTTCGTTGACCTGATAGGTTATAAGTGTTCATTTAACAGCTTCGGCAGCTAACGCTGCGTCGTTGGCCTTTCGGGGGAGTACGAAGTGGGCGAGTTTGATCTATTGCGTAAGGGCGTCACGGGACGTCAGGCGTATTTTCTCGACGTGCCTGGCACGGACAGCGCGGCGGCGCTCTCCGTCGTGTCCTTCGAGGCGATCGAAAAGATGGGCGCACCCACCGAATTGCGCATTGAGTTGACTCATCCGCAGCAGCTTGCCCGTGCCGACTATTTGAACTGCGACGCGGCGTTTCCATCGTGCCCGACAATGGGCCGCCCCGAAAATTCTCCGGTTTCATTGAGCGCTTTTCCACAATCCAGACGACGAAGGACTTTGTCAGGTACGAAGTCGTACTCAAGTCGCATTTCGCTCGGCTGGCAGCGGTGACCCGCAGAAAAATCTTTCAGCACGCGAGCACACCCGACATCATCGCGGCGATTCTGCGCAGTCATGGTTTCCGACCCGAACAAATGTCGTTTCGGCTGCGCGCGCAATATCGCAAACACCTGTTTCGGATGCAGCACCAGATGAGCGATCTGGCCTATATCCACATGCTGATGGAAAAGGCTGGCATTTACTGTTACATCTTGGAGACGAAATACGGCGATCAGGTGATATTCGCCGATGACATCGACCATTACCTTTACGACCCGCGCCTGATCGTGCCGTATCGTGAGGCGGCGGGTCTGGAGGCTAACGGCGTCGAAGCCGTGACGGCGATCAAAACCCACGCCGTGACGGTGCCGCAATCGTTCACGGTCGCGGATTACAACCCGGAGCAAGCCTGGGAGCGTTTTCGCGACACGTCCAACGTCGCGCCTGGCGATCCACGACTTACGGTCAGCCGTACATCTACGGCACAAATCACCTGGACCAGGCCGGTGCGAAGTGGGAGGCACAGCTTCGCCATGAAGCGGCCATTGCCTGGCAAGTCGTCTATGAAGGCGAGAGCAGTGTGCTCGCGTTGCAGCCCGGCCGCGTGCTGGAAATGGACACCGCTTTGCCCGATGCGCCAAAAGGCCAGCTAATCATAGAAGTGACACACAGCGGCGCGCGCGATGTGTCCTATTCGAACACCTACAAGGCGATCCCCGCCGACCGCCGTTTCCGCCTCGAACTGGAGCCGGAAAACTGGGCCAAGGTGACCGGCACACTGAGCGCACGCGTCACCAGTCCGGACAAGTACACCTATGCGTACATCACCGCAGCCGGTCATTACACGGTTCGCTTCGATTCGGATTTCGAGACGTGGCCCAACGGCGGCGAAAGCGTCCCGCTGCGTCTCGCGAAACCGTTCGCGGGCAAGCAGCAAACCGGGATGCACTTCCCCGCGCTGGACAACGATGAAGCGATGATTACCTGCCGTGACGGCGATCCGGACAAGCCCGAAATCGTCAGGTTCCATCATCACAGCCAGGCGCGCGACCTGGTGACGAACGACCGTCGATGGCTCTCGCGCAACGTGATCCGCACGCAGGCGAACAACAAGCTGCGCATGGAGGACTGGGCGGGCCAGGAAGGTATCAAGGTCAGCACGGAGCACTCGGGCAAGTCGCAACTCAATCTCGGCCATTTGGTTGACAACAAGCTGGAAAAGCGCGGCGAAGGCTATGAGCTTCGCACGTCCGGTTACGGCGTGGAGCGCGCGGGCAAGGGTCTGCACCTGACGGCCTACGACCGCCCCGGCGCGAGCGGTAAGCAACTGGACATGCAGGGGACCATCGCGCAACTCGAGAGCGCACTGGCGACTGCGAAGGCGCTGGCGGCGTCCGCCACGAGCGCGAAGGCCGAGCCTGTCGATACCGACGCGCAACAGCAGATGAAGGAGGATTTCGACGGCCTGAAGCAACCGGCCCTGCTGATGAGCACGCCCGCATCGGCGGGCATCGTCGCGGGCGGCGGTGTGCAGCTTTCGGCGCAGGACAGTATCAATAGCGTCGCGGGGAATAACGCCGACTGGAGCGTGCTGAAGCGCTTCACGGTCGCGGCGGGCGAGAAGATTTCGCTGTTCGCGCAGAAGCTCGGACTGAAAATATTTGCCGCGAAAGGGCCCCTCGAAATTCAGGCCCAAGGTGGACCGATGTCGTTCATCGCGGACAAAGATGTCAACCTTGCCAGTGTCGACGGAAAAGTCAGTCTTGCGGCGGCTAGAGAAATCATTCTCGAATGCGGTGGTGCGTTCATTCAGATCAAGGACGGCAGCATTACACTCGGCGGTCCATTCGACCTGTTCATCAAGACCATCACCGTCCAGAAGCAAGGTAAAGCGTCGATGAATACGCCCATGCCATCAATGCCAGTTGTGCAGCCATATGACGAGCAGGTGCGAGCTATAGATGAAAAAACGGGTGAGTTCATTCCCGGGTTAGCCTATTACATCAAGACTCAGAGTGGTGCTATTTACACAGGCAATACAAATGCCGTTGGGTTATGTGAACGTATAGCTACCTGCGAGGCTGAGGAGTTGACAGTGTTATTTGGTGACGATGCCGAGAAAATGATGGGGATCATGTAATGCCACACAAGAAACAGGTCAAGACCAATTCCAAAAAGAATTCCATCGCTCAGGTGCCCCACAAGCGTAAAGTGCGTCTGCTGTTGTGGGGGGGCGCCGCCACACCGGGCGATAACGGTGCGTTTCAATGGGCTGCCCGGAACGTCATTAAAGATTACAACGCGGCCGACCGGGGAAACTTAAGAATCGGCGACCATCAAATTTTCGTCGCCAAGGATATTGTCAGCCACATCAACCAGCAGGAAGATGACAGCATCAGATCGCTAGACATATTCACGCATGGCGGCTCGCAGGCGCTGTACTTGACCACAGCCAGCCCGGATACAGAAAAGGTGCTGCGCTACGTTTTGCACAACTCAAGCCTTTATCGGAGCCGCGCGCGGATGATCGTGAACGCCGCCGGCTGGACTGAAGGCTCGGCGCTGATCAAAGAGATCGATTTCGGGAAGTTCGCAACGAACGCGAAGATTGAACTGCACGGGTGCAAGACGGCCGACGCCGAGTCGGACACAGACAACATCGCAGCGGACTTCTCCACCCGACTTTATGAAGCTGGCAAGACCAACTCTATCGTCATCGGCCACGCCGACAAGGCGACTCCCAACATTAAGGGAGGTGGAGAGAAAGACGATGAGCAGGATTACCGACACGGCCAGCGTGTCGTGTTCAGCAACGGAAAGGTCGTCAAGGTAACGAGCCAGAAGGGGTTCTTGGCTGAGCACGAGCTAGAGGCTCTGGCCGGGAAGGGTGGGTCATGAAAATCGCATCGGTCCTCCGCCTCCTGTCCGTAACCTTCCTCACTCTGGCCGTCGCACTGGTAGCCTATGGTCTCTTCGGCCTGTCGCACTTTGCCCGGTATACGGGTGAATACTCCGACGAGCGCTTGGTCCTGTTCGACAATGGTGTCTATCCGTTCATGTGGGGTGTCATGCTGCTAATAATCGGCCAACTCGCGTGCCTGCGGCATCGCCGACCGGCCATGCTCCTTGCAGCCGGCACAGCGTTCGCACTCTTCGTGTGGATGCATGTGTCGGTTCCATTGCCGCTTGCTGGTCAAGCGTTTTTCCCGGATGTCGGCTTGCTGGATTCGTTGATAGCAATCTGCGTCGTGGTGCTCTGCCTTGCCCTAGCGGATCGTCCAATTCAAAGTCTGTTGGGCTTGGTATTCAGACGTTCCTCGCCTAGACATCCCCGATAGACATGACTTAGCCTCTAGCGGGCTGCTGAAATTGACCGTGACAGAAGCAGCCTTTCCGCGCTTACGCAGAGTTCGACGTGAGGTTTATCGCATTCTGCATTTCAACGGCAAAGTTTTACGCATGCTCGCGGGTTGAGCCCAATTTCTGGCCTCATTCCCTTGTTTGGCCTACGGACGTACTCGTGCCAGTGAGCGCATGCGCACAAGGTGTAGGTTGCCATATTCGACCCGAACATCTGGTCGACTTTCTTCAATCTGCGTACCACTTGCAATGGGAAAAATATTCGTCAATTTCGATGTTACCTTCAGGTTGGATAACACAGAGTCGGTTCGATCCTATCAGCAACATTGGGAACGACTCAGGCGATTCGCGGACCTGCTGACAGTAGTCGGATTTCCGATGGAGAATTGGTTTATGCCTGGCGACAGTGAAGCAGAGTCACGCATACATCCGGCGTTCACTCCGTCAGGTCCGATAGACGCTGCCTTAGAGTGGTCGCAAAATAGAAGTCAGAATTCGGACACGCGCTCATTCGTTGGTGTTTGGAATGGAATACAAGGAGATGGCGGCGCGGCATTCAACACTAGCTACGCACTCAATGGGCCTTGCCTGACGCATTTTCAATCTCGAGGTGTTACTTCTCTAGCGCACTACACTACGATTGCAAATTTGCTGCAAGGGATTCTACAAATCTGGCCTGCGCAAGCTATTCAAGTAGCGCCGACCAAATATGAGTCCGTCTTTCCCGACCGACTTGCAGTCGGCTGGATGGTCTACCTGCCACACGCTCTCACAGCGGCAGAAGTTCCTGAAGCTCGCGCCTTGATTCCGGTTGCGCGCGACGGGCAGCAGCAAGGCACTATTATCGTCAGCGTGACGGATGCGGTGTTCGACGCGGATAACCGCGATCACGTCAAGGTGGCAAACGATATTGAAATCCGCTTGGCAGACCAGGACCTGCTACCGCGCTTCGCTGATCTATGATGCTCTTGTCCCGGCTACCGCTTGCGACGCCGGACTGCCAATCAGCCATTTTCGCACACATGCTTTGCTCGCGCGTTCATAAGCGGGCGACGCTGTCCCAGCAGGAAAGAAGATTCGCGGCTTACTTACTAAATATAAATAGCTTATCCAGATCGTAGAGGAATATAGCGGTATCGAATTTGGCAGACCCGCCCCCGACCCTAACCGTGGAAATCCATATCACACTCGAAGGCCGTCGCGACCTGACGGGCCAGATCTATCGCCAGTTGCGCTCGGGCATCGTCGAAGGACGGCTCGCCGCGAACGCGCGCCTGCCGTCCACGCGCGACCTCGCCGCGCAACTCAACGTGTCGAGAAAGACGACGCTCGATGTCTTCGAACGTCTGATCGCGGAAGGCTTTCTGCGCACGCGTGCCGGCGACGGCACCTTCGTCGCGGAAGGACTCGCGCGGCTGCCGGCGGCGCCGCGCGCGCCGTCGCCGGCGAGCGCGCGGGCGGCTGGCATCTGGGGCGCCATGCCGACCGGCATGGCGATCCCGATGCTGCCCGCCGACGCGCGCCTCGACTTCGATTTCAAGGGCGGCGTGACCGACAAGCGCCTCTTTCCGTGGGACGTCTGGCGCCGCTGCGTCAATCAGGCGCTCAGGACGCAGCAGCGCGCGGGCGGCGGCGTGGCGGCCTATCGCGATCCGGGCGGCGAGCAGGAGTTGCGGCTCGGCGTCTCGCGCTATCTGGCGTTCAGCCGCGCGGTGGTGTGCAACTGGCAGGACGTCGTCGTGACGCAGGGCGCGCAGCAGGCGCTCGATCTCGTCGGACGCGTCGTGATCCAGCCGGGCGATGTCGTCGCGGTGGAGGAGCCGGGCTATCCGCCCGCGCGCGCGCTCTTCGCCGCGCTCGGCGCGACACTCGCGCATGTGCCGGTGGATCGCGAGGGCTTGATCGTCGATCGGCTGCCGAAGCACGCGCGGCTTATCTACGTGACGCCTTCGCACCAGTTCCCGCTCGGCATGCCGATGAGTCTGGCGCGTCGCGTCGAGTTGCTGGAGTGGGCGAAGCGGCACGGCGCGGTAATCGTGGAGGACGACTACGACGGCGAATTCCGCTTCGAGGGGCGGCCGGTGGAGTCGCTGAAGAGCCTGGACCGCGCGGGGCTCGTGGCCTATGTCGGCACGTTTTCGAAGACGCTCTTTCCGGACTTGCGGATGGGCTACGTGGTGCCGCCCGAGTCGCTGCGCGAGCCGCTCTGGACAGCCAAGCGCGCCGGCGACTGGCACAGCTGCATGCTCACGCAGACGGCGCTCGGCACCTTCATGCTGAACGGCGAATTCGCGAAACACCTGCGGCGCATGCACAAGGCCTACGCGGCGCGGCGCGCGGCGCTGATCGGCCTCCTCGCCAGCGAACTCGGCGACGCGTTCGAGCCGATGCCCGCGACGGCCGGCATCCATCTCGTCGCGCGGCTCGCGTCCGGGTGGAACGAAGACGAAGTGGTGAAGGCCGCGCTCGATGCGTCGATCGGCGTGTACGGCATCGGCCCGTTTTACGCGGACGAGCGACGCGAGCAGGGCGTGCTGATCGGTTACGGCGGTGCGAGCGTCGAGGCGATCGAAGGCGGTTTTCGCCGCCTCGCCACGCTGATGCCCGGACTCAGAGGCTGAGCCCGGCGCGCGCCGCCAGCGGCCTCACTCGCAGAGCATCAGCACCTTTTCCTGCGCCGTGCACGCAGGCTTTCGCGCCGCCTGCGCCGCCGGCTCGCGGCGTGTCGCGGCGCGCTCGGGCTTGGGCGGCGCATCGGCGGCGGCCGTTCTTCGCGCGATGCACGCGCGCAAGTGCTTCTCGATCGGTGGATAGTATTTCCAGCCGCGGCTAAGCGGCGGCAGTTCGAGGTGAACCTGCTTCCACTTCGGATGGCCGTTCGCCTGGAGACTGTCGAAGTTCGTGCACAGCGAATCCGCGAACTTCGTCATCGTGCCGACCGTGCCCTTCAGGCCGTAGTCATAGGTGACGAGAAACGCCTTGACGGTGAGCGTCGGCGTTTCTTCCTGGATCCAGTTCGGATAGCTCGACGTGCGGATCGTCGCGGGGAAGTAGGTCTGCTTGGCGCGCGCGGTTTCGGGCGCGCTCGGGTCGAGGCGCAGCAGCTTGATCTGTTGCAGCAATTCGGGATTCATGTCCTGAAAGAGCTTGGCAGGCTGCCCCGCGACGATGATCGCCACGTCGATCTTGCGCACGATCAGCTTCGCGAGCGCGTCCTCGTTGCTGTAGTGCTGCGCGTTCTGGTCGGGAATCGGTTCACCGAACATCAGGCGATAGAGCGTCGCCGACGACTGCGCCGTGCCGCTGCCGATCAGCCCCACGCTGATGTTCTTGTCCTTGATTTCGTGGATATATTTGAGCGGCGAGTCCGAGCGCACGACGAAATAGATCTCCTCGTCATAGAGCGGCATGATGAGCCTGAGCGGCTGGATGATCTTGCCGGCATCGGCGTTGCCCGAGGTCGCCATGTCCACATACGCCTGATACACGTCCGACTGCACCAGCGCGAATTTCACGTTGGGCTCGTAGCGCATGCGCTGGACGTTCTCCGCCGATCCCTTCGACGCCAGCACTTCGAGGTCGATGCCGACCGGATCGGCGACGATCTTCGAGAGATCCTGTCCGATCTGGATATAGGTGCCGCGCTCGGGGCCGGTCACGATCTTGTACGGGACGTCGGCGGCGAGCGCGCGGGTCGCGGCACCGTAAAGCCCGCACAGGACAAGGAAGGCGAGTCCCCAGCGCATGAATTTCGACGAGTGCATGTTTTACCCTTTGTATCGGAGTTGGACGGGTGCTGCGAAACTCGCGTCTCGCCGGAACGGCGCCGCCAGCGGGCGACGCGTCCGGCGATCGGCGACCGTGTGCCGGACTCAGCGCGATGGCTTGGGCATCGAGTCGCCGCCGCTCCAGCCGAACTGCTTGATCGCACGTTCGAGTTCGTCGGCGCTCTCGCCATCGGGAAGCGGCGCACGCGGGGCGGGCCGGGTCTCCGTCGCGCCCGTGCTGCCCGGTGTGTTGCCCGTGACGGCGGCCGTGCGGGTGGCGGTCGCGGCTATCGGCACCGGGGTGGGCGCTGTCGTTGTCGTCGTGTTGGCCGGCGCGGTCGTCGTCACGACGGCGGCGCTCGAGGGAATCGCCGTCGCGACTCGCGCGGCAGGCACGGGCGTCGGCGCGGCGTAGGAGGGCGCGGCGCTCGGGGCTGTGGTCGTCGCGGTTGCGGTCGTCGTGGGGACGGTGCTGCGCGTCGTCGCGGTCGTGGCCGGCGTGGCGTGCTCCGCCGTCGCTGTCGCCGTCGCGGTCGTTCCCGTGCCGTGCGCGGCCGTTGGCGACGCCGCCGTGGTCGGCGTGTTTCGTGTGGCCGTCGACGACGACGTGGCAGGTGTGGTCGGCAGGAGCGGCGGCGAGATGGCCGGGGCCGGGATCACGGTGACATCGGCCATCGCGGATGATGGCGCGCTGCGCCCATAACTGGACGAACGCCGGCTTTCGCGCGCGGGCGACGGCGTGGGGCTCGCGCGCGTCTCGGCGGGCGGCGCTGCCGGTGTGCGCGCAGCGGCGACGGCCTGTTTCTGCGGTGTCGCGGTCGGCGGCGTTTGCGCCGGTGCCGGGGTCGCTGCGGCGACATGGGCAGGCGGCGTCGCGGCCTGCACGGCAACGGTCGCGGCGGGCGGCACGGCGCCCGCGTTGTCCGGCGCCGCTTTCTTCTTGGCGAGCGGCGGCGTCCCCGCGAGCCAGCCCGCGTGCGTGATGACGCGTTCGAGCATCGCCTGCGATTCGGTATTGCTGCCGTCGAGCGCGAGCGCCTCGCCCGCGTTCTGCTGGACGCAAGCCCACGCCGATGTCTTCTCGCATGCCCGCGCGAGTTGCAGCGCGGCGTCGCGTTCCAGTTCGCGCTGCGCCAGATCGTCCTTCAGGCGCTGCACGTCGGGCCTCGATTGCTGCGCCGTTGCGATGCTCTTCAGCCGGTTGCGCGCGGCGCTCAGGTCGTGCTGCTCCATCGCGCGGCGCGCGGCCAGCACGGTATCGCCGATGGACATCGGCCGGTCGTCGGCTGAAGGCCGTCTTTCGATCGCCGCCGATACCGACGGCGCAGTCGTGGTCGCGGGCAGGGCGCCGGTTTGCGTGCGGCCGCCAGGCTTCGCGTCGATCGTGCCGGAAGCGCTGTGCTGGGTGCTCGGCGGCGCGTCCTCGTCGTCGGCGCTGCCGTCGTGCAGCAGGTACGCGGTGCCGCCCGCGAGCAGCGCCAGCGCGCACACGCTCGCGATCATCGTCTTGCGGCGATTCCATCCTTCGGAGTCGGGGAGAACGTCCGGATCGGCTTCGAGTGAACCCGGCGGCGAATTCGAGAGCGGCGGCGACGCCGCGCCGGAAGCCGCATTTGAAGACGCGGGCGCAACGGGTTCGGGCGTCCGCGCGACCGATGGCGGCACGGCGCCGGCGACGGGCGCCGCCGCTGCGAGCGCCGGTCCTGCGGCTGCTCCCGCTGCGGCCGCGCCTGCCGGCTTGAAGAGCCCGCCGCGCTCCTTTGTCTGTTCCGCGCCGCGTGTCCTGGCGCGCCCTTCGCCGAATGCGGCGGCGCGGTCGGCGCCGCAGTTCGGGCAACTGTCCGCGCTTTTGCGCAGCGTGCTGCCGCAGCGCTGGCAAACCACGGAGAACATCGATGCAGGAAAGGTCAGACGGGTAGTCATGCTGAATCCCTCGAAGGACATGTGCGTGTTTCCATGCCGCCATTCATGCGGACTTCGCGCGCAACGCTGCGAGGTCTCGCGAGCAGCAATCCTTCGTTCTCCCTATGCGGGCAATGCTCATATATAGGGAAGCGACAGGTCAAATATGTGTCAACTCATCAAGCGCGTCAATCGCCGTTCGCCCCTACGAACCGGCCGGCGCGGGTTAAGGAACACCATCAAATCAGGTACTTGACACCGCATTCGAACCCGGCGTCCGGTCGTGCGCGGTGCGTGAAACGATTGCCGCCGACGCATCGGAAAGCGGGCCGCTTGCTTCCGGTGCGCAGTTTCTGACATATTGAGCGTCCGCGGGCGGCTTTGAACCGCCAATTTCCAGCTAAAAAAAGACAAGGCCACATTGCAAGTCAGCGCCAACCCAGACGACTCGCCATGCCCAAGCCGTTCGAGCGCGTAACTCACCTGTTCGTGTCGCCTCGCTGGGTGCTGGGAGGCGGCGCGCTGCTGTTGATCGCGATGTTTTCCATTTGCGGGGCGATCCTGTGGGACGCCCGCCAGGACGCGTTCGACCGCGCCCAGGACGCCGCGCGCAACACGATGCTCGTCATCGAGCGCGACATCGCCCGCAACATCCAGTTGTATGACCTTTCTCTGCAGGCGGTGGTCGACGGCGTGCACGATCCGCGGCTCGCTTCCTTGCCGCAGGACATCCGGCGCGGCTATCTGTTCGACCGTGCGGCGGACGCCGAGTATCTCGGCGCCGTGTTCGTGCTCGATGCGCGCGGCGACGTCGTGATGGATTCGCGCGTGAACGAGCCCGCGCCCGCCAACTTCGCCGATCGCGACTACTTCCAGGCTCATGTCACGACGCGCAACGCGGGGCTCTATGTCAGCCATCCGTATCGCTCGCGCATGCGCAAGCTCGATCCGAGCATCGCGCTGTCGCGGCGCATCGACAATCCGGACGGCTCGTTCGGCGGGATTGTCGTGATCGCCGTGCAGCTGGAATATTTCCATCGCCTGATGGCGGGGCTCGCGCTCGGACCGCACGGCACGATGGCGCTGATCCGCGAGGACGGCACGCTCCTCATGCGCTCGCCGTACAGCGAACAGATGATCGGCCGCGACCTGCGCGGCACGGGGCCGTTCACGAAGATGTCGCAGGCGGCAGAAGGGCAGTTTCCCGACGTGGCGTCGATCGACGGCGTGAAGCGCATCTATTCGTACCGGCATCTGCCGGGCTTGCCGCTGATCGTCGAGATCGCGGCGGCCGAGACCGACATCTATGCGAACTGGCGCACGCGCGCGTGGCACATCGGCATCGTGATGGGCGCGTTCGGGCTCGCGTTCGCGGTGCTGAACCTGATGTTCGCGTATTCGCTGCGGCAGCGCGCGCGGGCCGAATCGGCGCTGATGATGCTCGCGCGTCTCGACAGCCTGACGGGCCTTTCCAACCGCCGCACGCTCGACGAACTGCTGGAGCGCGAATGGCGCCGCGCGAACCGCAGCGGCCAGTCGCTCTCGATCCTCTTCGTCGATATCGACCGCTTCAAGAACTACAACGATACTTACGGCCATCAGGCCGGCGACGACGTGCTCGCGGCCGTGGCGAAGTGCATCGCGGGCCGGCTCTCGCGTGCGGGCGATGTGGCCGCGCGCTACGGCGGCGAAGAGTTCGTCGTGGTGCTGCCGCACACTGCCCGCGAAGGCGCGTTGCAGCACGCGGAGACGATGCGACAGGCGGTGGCGGCGCTCGGCATCGCGCATGCGGGAAGCGAATTGCACAAGGTCACGGTGAGCATCGGCGTGGCGACGTGGCAGGCGGAAGGGCACGCGGAGCACGTGCGGGAACACGCGCCGGCCCAGCCCGGACGGACGCTCGCCGCCGTCCTGCGCGCCGCCGACGAAGCGCTCTATCGCGCGAAGCAGACGGGCCGCAATCGCGTGTTCGGCGTTCAGGTGGCGTGACCACGCGCCGGGTTCGCAAGGCCGCGGCACGGCGACCATCGTCGGGGAAAAATCCGCGCGCGAGGGGGCCCGCAATCGGACGCTTTCTTAATTGAGATAGCGCCGCCGGTTTGCTACGATGCTCGACGATAACCGCGACGGGGCCGCGGCGATCACCCGGCAACGGCAGTTCACCGCGCCTTTACCGGCTGATCGAGAACGACTATAAATTCCAGGGCGCGCGTCCCCTGCGCACACTGTCGCGCCGCGCCCGCGAAGAACGGGGAGAGTGCATGGGAAGTCCGTCGCGGGACCGCAACGCGCAACTCATCGGTGTCATCTGGCCGTTTCTGGCCGTCATCCTGATTCTCGTCGCGCTCGCCATGCTGAGCATCGACATCATGTCTTCGGTGCGCGCCTATATCGGTGGCGAAAGCATCTGGTCGAAAGGCCAGAAAGACGCAGTCTTCCAACTCGATCTCTACGCCGAAACCGGCGAGCCCGCCGCGTATCGGCAGTACCTTGCGGCCGTCGCCGGCCCGCAGAATCTGCGCCGCGCGCGCGAGGCGCTCGAGCGCGATCCACCCGCTGACGCCACGGCCCGCAGCGCGCTGCTCGCGGGCGGCATCTATCCGGCGGACATCGACGACATGATTTGGGCGTCTCGCGTGTTCCGCCGCGTGAGCTATTTCGACGAAGCGCTCGGCTACTGGACGCGCGCCGACGCCAGGCTGGATCAACTCGATGCCGTGGCGCACGCGCTGCACGCGCAACTGCGGGACGGTGCCCGCGACGCCGCGATCGTCGATCCGCTCAAGCGCCAGATCCGCCGGATCAATGCCGATATCGCGCCCGAATCGCTTGGCTTTTCCGTCGTGCTCGGCACGGCGTTCAGGCGCACCGCGTCGCTGCTGCTCGCGGCGGACCTGATCGCGACGCTCACGCTCGTGCTGCTGTGTGCCGTGCACGTGCGGCGACTAATCGGCGAGCGCGGCCGCATCGAAGCGGCGCTCACGCAAAGCGAGGCGCGCGCGAAAGCGACGCTCGGCTCGATCGGCGAGGCGGTCATCGCGACGGGGCCGACGGGCATCGTCGAGTTCGTCAATCCGGCGGCCGAGCGCATTGGCGCCGTGCGCGCGGCGGATTGCCTCGGGCGTCCGCTCGTCGACAGCTTTCTGCTGCTGCACGAAGCGAGCCGCGAGCCGGTCGATCCGCTCGCGCAGGCGCATTTCGGCCGGCACGCCGAATGGGTGCTGCGGTGTCCCAACGGCGACGAAATCTTCGTGCAGGCGGTCAGTTCGCGCATCAGCGACTCGGCCGTGGGCCGGCCGGGCGCGGCCGCGGCTGGGTCGAGCGAGATGGGCTTCGTGCTGATCCTGCGCAACATGACGCGCGAGCACGAATACATCGAGAGCCTCGCGTGGGCCGCGACCCACGACGCGCTCACGGGTCTCGTGAACCGCGCCGAATTCGAAGCGCGCCTCGCGGTGGCGCTCGCCGACGGCGCGCCGGAGGAAGAGCGGGCGTCGGCGCTGCTGTTCCTCGATCTCGACCGCTTCAAGGCCGTGAACGACACCTGCGGCCACGCGGCCGGCGACGCGATGCTGCGCGAAGTCGCGGCGCGTTTCGAGCGCTCGATCGGCCGCGCGGACACGCTCGCGCGGCTCGGCGGCGACGAATTCGCGGTGCTGCTCGCGGGCGGCGATCCGGCGCGCACGGAGGTCGTGGCCGAGCGCCTGCGCGCGAGCCTCGACGACTTCGCGTTCGACTGGGAAGCGCAACTGCTGACGACGAGCGTGAGCGTGGGCGTGGTGGATCTGTGCGGGGCGCGGATGAGCGTCGAGGAAGCGCTGCGCCTCGCCGACATCTCGTGCTACATGGCGAAGGAGCGCGGCCGCGACCGCGTGCAGATGGCGGACCTGCGCGACCGCGAACTCGTCCGGCACGCGAACGAAGTGTCGTGGGGACGGCGGCTGAAGCAGGCGCTCGACCATGAGCATTTCTGTCTCTATGTCCAGCCGATCGTGGCCGTGGGCGAAGGGCGCGCGCAGACGCCGCGCCGGGCCGAACTGCTGCTGCGCATGCAGGAGCCGGGCGCGGGCGTGATCGCGCCGAATCTCTTCGTGCCCGCCGCCGAGCGCTACGGCCTCATGACGCTGATCGACCGCTGGGTGGTCCGCGAGGCGCTCGGCGTGCTCGCGAACGCCGAACGCAAGCACTTCGACGAATATTCGATCAACCTGTCGGGCGCGTCGGTGGGCGACGAGCGCTTTCTCGACTTCGTGCGCGAGCAGTTCGCGTCGAGCGGCGTGGCGCCGGGTTTGATCTGCTTCGAAATCACGGAAACGGCGGCGATTGCCAATCTCGCGTCGGCGGCGCGCTTCATGCGCGAGTTGAATGCGCTCGGCTGCCGCTTCGCGCTCGACGATTTCGGCGCGGGCATGTCGTCGTTCGGCTACCTGAAGCACTTGCCGGTCGAGTATCTGAAGATCGACGGCAGCTTCGTCATGGACATCCAGCACGATTCCGTCAGCCGCGACATGGTCGCCGCGATCAACGAGATGGGCCACTCGATGAAATGCCGGACGATCGCCGAATACGTCGAGAGCGACGGCATTCTCCAGACGCTCGGCGAGATCGGCGTGGACTTCGCGCAGGGTTTTCATATCGGCCGGCCGCTGCCGTGGACGGAAGAAGCCGTCGCGCCGATGGCGGCGTCGGCCTGAGTTGCGCCTTTGCCGCCTTTGCCGCGCTCCCGCCGCTTATTTGCCCCAGCGCAGCACCAGCGGATCGAGCCGGCGCGCGACTTTCAGGAGGCCGTCGCGCACGGCGGGATGCATCGGCGCGAACGGATGACGCACGGCGTCGGAGCCGATGACGCCGCCTTCCTTCATCAGCGTCTTGCACGCGGCGAGCCCGCACTGCCGGTTTTCGTAGTTAATGAGCGGCAGCCATTGCTGATAGAGGTCGGCGGCTTTTTCCGTCTCGCCGGCGAAGTACGCATCGACGATCTGGCGGATGCCGTCCGGATACCCGCCGCCCGTCATCGCGCCGGTCGCGCCCGCATCGAAATCCGGGATTAGCGTGATCGCTTCCTCGCCGTCCCACGGACCGACGATCGCGTCGCCGCCCAGTTCGATCAGTTCACGCAGCTTCGAGGCCGCCTGCGCCGTCTCGATCTTGAAGTACGACACGTGCTCGACTTCCTTCGCCAGCTTCGCGAGAAACGGCGCCGAGAGCGGCGTGCCGGCGACGGGCGCGTCCTGGATCATGATCGGGATGTCGATCGCATCCGACACCTGGCCGTAGAACTCGCGGATGCCGCGCTCGGCCACGCGGATCGTCGCGCCGTGGTACGGCGGCATGATCATCACCATCGCGGCGCCCGCGTCCTGCGCGGCGCGGCTGCGCGCGGCGCAGATGTGGGTGCTGAAGTGCGTCGTCGTGACGATCACCGGCACGCGGCCCGCCACGTGTTCCAGCACGGTCTTCTGGACGGCGCTGCGTTCGTCGTCGGTGAGGGCGAACTGCTCGGAGAAGTTGGCGAGAATGCACAGGCCGTCCGATCCGGCGTCGATCATGAAATCGATCGCGCGCTTCTGGCCTTCGAGGTCGAGGCGGCCGGCGTCGTCGAAGATGGTCGGCGCGACGGGGAACACGCCGCGATAGGGCTGCTGTGCCATGAGACTGTCTCCTTGTGGGTTGTACTGCGCCGACTATACGGCCGCAAAAGCGCGGCTGTATAGTGAAACCTTTCCATCGCATGATCGCTTTTGCGACTCACCTCGCCTCATGAAAAACACGCCCGACGTGCTGATGTCGCGCCTGCGGATGAAGCAGCTCCAGTTGCTGATCGCGCTCGACGACCACAAATCGCTGCACAAGGCCGCGGGCGCGATGGCGATGACGCAGTCCGCGGCCAGCAAGGCGCTCGCGGAACTCGAATCGATGCTGGAGGCGCCGCTCTTCGAGCGCGCGAAGACCGGGTTGATCCCGAACCAGTTCGGCCGCTGCGTGATCCGCCACGCGCGCGTGCTCGCGACCGACCTCGCTTCGCTTTGCCAGGAAGTCGCGCAGATCCGCTCGGGCACGGGCGGGCGGCTCGCGGTCGGCGCGATCATGGGCGCGGTGCCGAAGGTGGTCGCGCCGATCGTCAACGCGCTCAACGCGAGCCATCCCGAACTGTCGATCGAAATCGTCGAGGACACGAGCGTGCGCATGCTCACGCTGCTCGACGACGGTCATCTCGATCTCGTGATCGGGCGCGCGAGCGTGGCCGCGGAGCCGTCGAAGTATCACTATCAGGCGCTCGACGACGAGCCGCTTTCGGTGGTCGTCGCACCGCATCATCCGCCGCTGGCGCAAGACGTCGTGACGCTGGCGGATCTGGCGGGGCATCGCTGGGTCACGTACCCCGGTTCCATGCCGATGAACGCGCTGCTCGCGCGCGAGATGGACCTCGCGGGCGTGGCCCCGCCCGCGAGCCGCATCTCCACGGCCTCCACGTTCGCCACGGTCGCGTTGCTTCAGGAGGGCGCGGATCTCGTCTCGATCCTGCCGACGGACGTTGCCGCGCTGTTCGCCCGCCACGGGATGCTGCGCATCCTGCCCGTCAGGCTGAGGTCGAAGTCGCAGACGTTCGGCATCGTGACACGGAAGGGCGGCGTGCTTTCGCCGCCCGCGAAGCAGTTCGTGCAGTTGCTTCGCGAGCAGAGCCGCGTGCCGAGGCACGTTGCCAGCAATTAAGAAGCCTTTTAACCCGGATTAGTCGACTTTAGGCCGGTCGTGCGCTGCACGGGCCTATACTTTCGACACGTGCCGCAACCGAAATCTGCCTTCGACCATTGCGATCGGCGGCAGCATTCGCTGCGCGAACATCGACGAACGTCCACAGGCGCCAGCGGCGCCACAGCGAGCGGAAGCGGCCATGAGCGACACATCTGCCGGTGAACTGCAAGGGCTTGTCGCCACGCTGCGCGCACAGCAGACGGCGCTCACCGAACGGTGGATGAAGCTCGTCTTCGGCGACGCGGAAGTCGAACACTCGGACCAGCTCACGTATCGCCAGCTCGCGGACCATCTGCCCAGCATCTTCGAGGAAATCTGCATCGTGCTCGAACGGCGCAACCTGCGCGACCAGGAAGGCGCGATCGAGCGCAACGCGCGGCAGCACGGCCAGTGGCGCTGGCAGCAGGGCTACCGCATCGACGAACTGGTGCGCGAACTCGATCTCTTTCGCCAGGTGCTGCTCGCGGCCATCGGCGACTACGCGAGCGCGCATCCGGCGTTCCACCGCGACGCCGAAGAACGCGCGCGGCTGATGACCGACGAGGTGGTGAGCTTCGTCACGCTGGCGTCGATCCGCGAGGCGGTCAGCGAGCGCGATCGCAAGATCGACGAATACACCGGTATGCTCGAACGCGCGAATCACGAACTGACGCTGCGCCAGCGGCTCATCGGCGATCTGTACGAATCGCGCATGCAGGTGACGCGGCGCGTCGCCCACGACCTGCGCAATTTCCTGAACGTGTTCTCCACCGCACTGCAACTGGCCGGCCGTGCGCCCGCGAAGAAGGACGCGGCGCTCGCGCTCGCGAACCGCCAGGTCGCCGACATGACGCTGCTCGTCGACGAAATGGTCGAGTATTCGAAGGTGCTCAACGACGACGCGGTCCTGACCGTCGAGCCGTTCGACCTCACCGGCCTCTTCGACGAACTGATGCAGGCGAGCCGGAGCGCCACCGAGGCAAAGGGTCTCAAACTCAGCGGACATATCGACCCAGGCCTTTCCGTGGTCACGTCGAACCGGCTGAAGCTCAAGCAGGTCGCCTACAACCTGCTGTCGAACGCGATCAAGTACACGTCGTCGGGCGAAGTCTCGCTGACGATGACCGCCGTCGCCGAAGGACAGTGGCGGCTGCGGGTGGCGGACACGGGCGTCGGCATCGGCGCGGACGATCAGGAGCGCGTCTTCGAAGAGTTCGAGCGCGCCGCCTCCGACGACATCCCCGGCACCGGGCTCGGGCTCGCGATCGTCAAGGAACTGTCGCGCGCGCTCAAGGGCGACTTGCGTTTCCAGTCGTTCAAGGGCAGCGGCAGCGTGTTCGAAGTCGTGTTTCCGGTGACGCTCGACGCGGACGGCGACGCGAATTCCCCCAATCCATCCGACCGCGCGCCCTGAAACAAAAACGACATGGTTTGCCTCTACCATCGACAACCTCGTGACATCCCCCATCTCCGAGGAATCGTCTCATGTCAGAGTGTGTCGAAAGGCCGTCGCGCCGTATTCTTCTTAAAACCCTTGCTGGCGGCGCGGGCCTCGCGCTTGCCGGATCGCGTATCGGCGAGGTGCTCGCGCAGGGCGTCGCGCCGGCGGTCGTGACGGCCGACAAGCTGCGTCCGAAATTACCGGGCGGCGTGATGAGCGGCGACGTCACCGCGACGAGCGGCATCGTCTGGAGCCGCACGGACCGTCCGTCGCGGATGATCGTCGAGTATTCGACGAGCGAGCGCTTCCAGACTTTCGAGCGGCGTATCGGGCCGGCGGCGCTCGAAAGCAGCGACTTCACCGCGCGGATCGATCTCACCGGACTTCCGCCGGGCGCCGATCTGCACTATCGCGTGCGCTTTCAGGACCTCGCCAACGAAAAGGCGCTGAGCGAGCCGGTGACGGGCCGCCTGCGCACCGCCGCCGTGAGCGCCGGCAAACCGGTCACGTTCGTCTTTTCCGGCGACGAAGCGGGGCAGGGCTGGGGCATCAACGAACGCTTCGGCGGCTATCGGGTGTACGAAGCGATGCGGCGCGAGTCGCCCGATTTCTTCATCCATTCCGGTGATCAGATTTACGCCGACGGCCCGATCCAGTCCGAAGTGACGCTGCCCGACGGCACGCTGTGGACCAATCTCGTGACGGAAGCGAAGTCGCATGTCGCACAGACGCTCGACGACTATCGCGGCGCGTTCGCCTACAACCAGCTCGATGCGAACAAGCGCCGCTTCATGGCGGAAGTGCCGTTCCTCGTGCAATGGGACGACCACGAAGTGCGCAACAACTGGTATCCGGGCCAGCAAATCGGCGCGGCGGAGAAGCGCTACACGACGCGCGCGGCGTCGCTGCTCGCGGCGCGCGCGAAGCAGGCGATGTTCGAGTACAACCCGTTTCGCATCGACCAGCTCGATCCCGAACAGGTGTATCGCGGCTTTCAGTTCGGGCCGCTGCTCGACGTCTTCATGCTCGACGAGCGTTCGTATCGCGGGCCGAACTCGCCGAACCGGCAGACGCGGCTCGATAGCGAGTCCGCGTTTCTCGGACCGCAGCAGGCCGCGTGGCTGAAGGCATCGCTGAAAAACTCGCGGGCGACCTGGAAGGTGATCGCGAGCGACATGCCGATTTCGCTCGTCGTGCCCGACGCGAATCCCGATGTGCCGAAAGGCATCTTCGAAGCGTGGGCCAACGCGGACGACGGCGCGCCGTCGGGACGCGAACTGGAACTCGCGGACATCCTGCGCTTCATCAAGCGCGAGAACATCGAGAACGTCGTGTGGGTGACGGCCGACGTTCACTACGCGCAGGCGACGCACTACGATCCGTCGCGGGCGAAGTTCACCGAGTTCAAGCCGTTCTGGGAATTCGTCGGCGGCCCGATCAACGCGGGCACGTTCGGCCCGAACGACCTCGATGCCACCTTCGGTCCCGAGCTTCGCTACGTGAGCGTGCCGAAGGACAATCCGCAGAACCGGTCGCCGGCTGCGCGCCAGCAATACTACGGCCGCGCCAAGATCGATCCGGCGAGCCGCGCGATGACCGTGTCGCTGCACGATCTCGACGGCAAGTCGCTCTGGGAAGTCACGCTCGATCCCGAAGCGTGACCGACGCTCATTGTCCGAACGGCACGTCGCATTGCGGGACGACGCCGCACGTCTGCTGCCGGCGCGCGGCCGACACGACGTCGCCCTGTCGGACTGCGCCGTAGGACGTGGCGTCGCTCGCTGGCGTCGCGGCTTCTGCGGCTTCGCGCAAAGCGGCGGCGATGGCGTCGTCCTGTGCTTCCTGCGCGTAGCTCGCGTTCATCGTGGCGAACGTCAGCGCGGCTGCTGCGGCGATCATCAGTCTTGCGTTCATGTGAAGCTCCTTCGTGTGCGCGGTCGTGCGACGGCATTCGTTCGCGACCTCGCCGGCTGGAATCGCGCTGTTTCGATGGCGGCCCCGGTGATCGCCGGCAGACATCCCGCTGCCGGCTATCCGCGCGCATCGACGTAAAGCGGTCGGATGCCGGTTCCGGGCGCAATGTGGCGCGCCGTGCCGGCCTTGGTTGTGTGAGTGCCTTGCGCGATACGGTGCCGTGCGTGCGATGACGAGGATTGATGAAGGCGTCCTGTCGTCGACTTTTTGAGTCCGCATGCACCTTAAAGCGCGTGGGTGAAATTTACGGTGGCGGGCGGGATGCGCATAGTCCTCTTGAGGAGGGCGCGTGATGGGGGGAACAAAAAAGGCCGCGAACCCAAGGTTCGCGGCCTGTCAGGTGAAAGCAGTCAACCTCAACCTACCGCTTCCTCCACCCGATCCTCTTCCTCGACCGACTGCCGGATCAGATGATCGAACGCGCCAAGCGACGCCTTCGCGCCTTCGCCCACCGCGATCACGATCTGCTTGAACGGCACCGTCGTGACGTCGCCGGCGGCGAACACGCCGGGCACGGAGGTCGCGCCCTTCGCGTCGACGACAATCTCCCCGTGGCGCGACAGTTCCACCGTGCCCTTGAGCCATTCCGTATTCGGCACGAGACCGATTTGCACGAATACGCCTTCGAGATCGACGTGTTTTGTGTCGCCCGAACGCAGATCCTTGTACACGAGCCCGTTCACCTTCTTCCCGTCGCCGGTGATTTCGGTGGTCTGCGCTTGCGTCACGATCGTCACGTTCGCGAGGCTCTTGAGCTTCTTCTGCAACACCGCGTCGGCACGCAGTTCCGCGCCGAACTCGATCAGCGTCACCGCGCTCACGATGCCGGCCAGATCGATCGCGGCTTCCACGCCCGAATTGCCGCCGCCGATCACCGCAACGCGCTTGCCCTTGAAGAGCGGCCCATCGCAGTGCGGACAATACGCGACGCCACGATTGCGATACTCGCGCTCACCCGGCACGTTGATCTCGCGCCAGCGCGCGCCGGTCGCGAGCACGACCGTCTTCGCCTTGAGCACTGCGCCGTTCGCGAGACGCACTTCGTTGATGCGCCCGGGAATCAGCGCGTCGGCGCGCTGCACGTCCATGATGTCCACGTCGTAGCTCGTCACATGCTGTTCGAGCGCCGTCGCGAACTTCGGTCCTTCGGTTTCCTGCACGGAGACGAAGTTCTCGATCGCAAGCGTGTCGAGCACCTGCCCGCCGAAGCGTTCGGCGACGACGCCCGTCGCGATGCCCTTGCGCGCCGCGTAGATCGCAGCGGCCGCGCCCGCCGGCCCGCCGCCGACGATCAGCATGTCGAACACCGGCTTCGTTTCGAGTGCCTTCGCGGCGCGCGCGCCGGCGTTGCTGTCGAGCTTCGCGAGGATTTCCTTCACGCCGGTGCGGCCCTGGCCGAACACTTCGCCGTTCATGTAGACGGTCGGCACGGCCATGATCTGCCGCGCTTCGACTTCGCCTTGAAAGAGCGCGCCGTCGATCGTCACCTGACGGATACGCGGATTGATGATGCTCATCACGTTCAGCGCCTGCACGACTTCCGGGCAGTTCTGGCATGAGAGCGAGATGTAGGTTTCGAAGGTGTAGTCGCCGTCGAGATTGCGGATCTGTTCGATCACGGCATCGTCGAGCTTGACCGGGTGGCCGCCGACTTGCAGCAGCGCCAGCACGAGCGACGTGAATTCATGGCCCATCGGAATGCCGGCGAAGCGGATGCCCGCATCCTTGCCCGGTTCGCCGATGGAAAACGACGGTTTGCGCTCGTCGTCGCGATGCGTTTCGATCACCGTGATACGGTCCGACAGCGCCGCGATTTCTTCGAGCAGAGCCTGCAATTCGCGCGACTTGTCGCCGTCGTCGAGTGACGCGACGATTTCGATCGGCCGGCTGACCTTTTGCAGATAGGCTTTCAACTGAGTCTTGAGATTGGCGTCGAGCATGGCGTTCCTGATCTGGCGTGAAATGCGCGGACCGGCTTTCCTGAAACCGGTCCGCGTCGTGCGATGACTAGCTACAACGTGACGCTCAGATCTTGCCGATCAGATCGAGCGACGGGGTCAGCGTCTCCGCGCCCGGCGTCCACTTCGCGGGGCAGACCTCGCCCGGATGCGCCGCGACGTATTGCGCGGCCTGCACCTTGCGCAGCAGCTCGCCCGCATCGCGGCCGATGCCGTTGTCATGGATTTCGCACAGCTTGATCTCGCCTTCCGGATTGATCACGAAGGTGCCGCGCAGCGCCATGCCTTCTTCCTCGATCAGAACGTCGAAGTTGCGCGAGATCGTGAGCGTCGGGTCGCCGATCATCGGGTACTTGATCTTGCCGATCGTGTCCGACGTGTCGTGCCACGCCTTGTGGGTGAAGTGCGTATCGGTCGACACGCCGTAGATCTCGACGCCAAGCTTCTGGAATTCAGCGTAACGGTCGGCCAGATCGCCGAGTTCGGTCGGGCAGACGAACGTGAAGTCGGCCGGATAGAACACGACGACGGACCACTTGCCCTTGAAGTTTTCTTCGGTGACGGGCACGAATTCGCCGTGGTGGTATGCGGTGGCCTTGAAGGGTTTGACTTGGCTGTTGATGATAGGCATTCGGTGGGTCCTTGTGGGGGTGTTGAAGAAGTGAATGAATTATGTTTTTCACTATCAACTTAAGGAAATCAATTAATTTTATTGTTGCGATGCGGAATTGCTATGGCCCCGATTTTACGAGGGGTTCAAGCGCGCACTAGTCGAACCTGACTATCGCAGCCAGAAGGTCGACCGCGCTTCCGGCGGCGATGCCCTGTTCAATAGAAGCAATCTGGCCGGCGCTCATCGATCGCACCGCCACAACCGAGGTGCGACGCTCGAAATGCTGCGGTCCGACGTGCTTGAATCAACGCGAGTCGAGGCGGCTTGGCTTGCGTTTTTACTGCGAAGCGGCACGCGGTTCTGGTGAAGCTCGACCGACCGATGAGATCATTGCAACCTTGAAAGCGAACTCTCATATCGCAATGTGGGCTGAAACTTTTGGTTTAAACGAGACGCTCAATAATTCCAAAATTTATTTCGAATTATAAATTAACTGCCTTAGAGACAAATTGTGACACTAATCGTCTTTAAAGCGTGTACCTTGAATTGCGGCCCGATCGACCGCTCATTTATTGCTCTTCCTTAAGAAAGGAATTTCACTATGAACACGACTCTTAGTACCTCCTTAGTTGCGTCCTCAAAAATCGGCGAGGTACTGCTAATTGCAAACAAAGGGGCAAACGGTAAATCGACGCCCCCACCGGGGTGTGGCGGATGTGGCGGTAGCGGAAGCGGGTTGGGCGGATGCGGCGGAAGCGGCTCCGGCGGAACGGGCGCGGGCTCTGCATAAACATCCACTGTTTTAAATATTGTTTTCCGCCGTTGGCTAGTTAAGTAACGGCGGATGGCGCAGATCGCCGAATGAAATGATTACCGGCGCTTGCGGGGTCAAAAGCAGACGCGGAGACAAGATGAACAAAACATATTTTGTGAGAGGTTACGACATCATCGAGATGGACGCTTTCCATCTTCTGATAGCTGATGCGTCAACCTCCAAAATATCGAGTGGATCCGTACTTAAGCTTCTGGCTGCGCTGAAGCTCTGTGACCAAACGTACGTACCATAGGTACTTTTTGGAATGCAATACGCCAGAGGTGGCGGCACTGATGTGCGGCGGAGATCGTCTTATCTATAACGATCGAGACTTTACAGTGAACTTCCCGGCGGCCGATGTCTGGCGGCATCTGGCGAATTTCGCTCCAGCGTCATATCTATACGCGGTTAAAGAACAAGTCGGCCCTCATTCATTTTATGCCAGCAAGTTTCTAAGTCCTTCACTGTTTCTTCATATGGATAACGCTAGCGGAAACAATCTGGACAATAAATTAAGTAAAGACTGCCACCTGGAATATATTCATGACCGTGTCGGCACCATGGTTCCATTTCCCTAGGATGATGTAATGAGTCTGTTGAAAAGCGCGAATATTTTCATCAAGGAACAGGTGCGTGAACCTATCGGCGTATTCTGGGCGTTCGGGGCGCCGCTAGCTTATATAGTCATGTTTTCTAATTCGCCGCACACCCAGGTCGACCAGACTATTTACCTTCGTCTGGTCGGACTCTGTCTAGCCTATATCGCACTGACAACATCCGTATTTAATTTTGGTCTGTACTGGTCGGACGACGAGAAAGCGGTTTCGTTCGAACCTTCCTCACCGATCCGCATCGCCGACATCGTTTTCTCGGGGCCCAGTTTCTGGCCTCGTTAGTCATGGCATTGGGCTATGGCGCTGCGTTTCTAGCCTTGACGTCGGCAATCGTGATGCGGATGCCGTTCACCCAGTTGCTCAGTTTTTATTCGCTGTACGCCTGCGTTTGTGTGCTTTTCATGTTCGGCGCGATTGTAGTTGCGGCCCTGCCGCTCACTTTTCAGGCAGCAAGCAGTTCGCTGTCTATTTTTGTCACGATATGCGTTGTCGCCGGGTTGTCCTCGCGCGACGTCCAGTACTTTGGTTTCCCTGCAGAAATGATCAATCCCTTTGCGCTAGCAGGAAAATTGATTTCCGGGGCGATGTCATTAACGTGGCTGACCGCCGTCTCAGTTCACGCGCTGTTGCTAATGGCGTTCGGATTTTTTGGCATCGCGCATCAGCGACTTAACCCGCAATGGAGTAACCGATGAGCGCCTACGTGCCGGCAATCAAAATAGAAGATCTGCATTTTTCTTATAAGGAACGGCCCGTCTTGCGCAGCTTGAATCTCGACATACCCCCGTCGAGCGTCGTCGGGCTGCTGGGTTCTAACGGGGCAGGAAAAACCACGCTGTTCGATATTGTCTGCGGATTGAAGAAGCGAGATAGTGGAGTCATACGGACGAGGTCGAATCGGCGCGACCTGGCCTATCTCACGCAGGTCATTACCATACCGAATGCGTTGAAACTCGGCGAGATGGCCGAGCTGGTTCAAGATTTCTCACGTGATGATCCGCAAAATCTGACGCAACTCGTGCTGAGTTTGAGTTCGAAAGAGCAGAATAAATTTGCCGACCTCTACGAGCGGAAAGCGACTGGTTGCAGTTACGGTGAGAAGAAATGGTTTGTTTTTTTGACGCTCATGGCGGTACGCGCGGAGATGTATCTCCTGGATGAACCGACTGCAGGCGTCGATCCGGAGTTCAGCATCTATATGCAGCGAACGCTACGACATGTCGCTAAAAGCGGGACGTCGATTCTTTTTTCGACTCATAACATCGCGGAAATAGATCGGAACTGTGATTTCTTCTACTTTCTCCACGACGGTGTGGCGCAGCGATTTGAAAACATCGCAGACTTCATTTGCTTCAATCACGCAGACAGCGCGGAACAGGCATTTGTCCGCTATGTGACCGAGGAACCACGCGATCATGCCGCATGCGGCGCGCTAACAGGTTAAACAGGTCAAACGCGTCACCGCTACCTGGTAGTGCGCTGCGAGTCGCCCACCGCAATATAAAGCGCGAGCAACTCGATCTATGACGATGGCTCCGATTTGGCGTGGTCCAGGTTCTGCTCGAAAACCGCACCGGCAGTAAGATTAGACGACCGGTGCCGCGCGTCGCGCGTGGCGACGCCGAGCAATCCAACGGAGAGTCGCAATGAAGATTGGCATCATCGGAGCGGGCAATATCGGCAGCGTGCTGGCGCTGCGTTTTGTGGAACGCGGGCACGAAGTCAGGATCGGCAACTCGCGCGGACCGGGCACGCTCGGCGAAGTCGAGCGCGAAACCGGTGCCACGCCTTCCGAACTGAAAGACGTGGTAAAGGACGCGGACGTCATCGTCGTGACGATCCCGGAGGCGAAGGTGCCCAACCTGCCGAAAGACCTGTTCGCGGGCGTGCCGGCGAGCACGGTCGTGATCGACACCGGCAATTACTATCCGCGTCAGCGCGACGGGCGCATCGCGGGCATCGAGAAGGGTTCGACGGAAAGCCGCTGGGTCGAGGAGCAGATCGGGCGGCCGGTCGTGAAGGCGTTTAACAACATCTACGCGGCGCATCTGCGCAACAAAGGCGCGCCTTCCGGCACGCCGAAGCGCATCGCGCTGCCGGTGGCGGGCGACGATGCGAAGACGAAAGCCGTGGTGATGAAGCTCGTCGACGAAGTGGGTTTCGATGCCGTCGACGCCGGCACGCTCGACGATTCCTGGCGCCAGCAGCCCGCGACGCCCGTCTACACCGCCGATCTCGACGCCGAAGGCGTGCGCGCCGCGCTGCAACAGGCCGATCCGGTCAGGAAGCCCGAGTGGCGCGCAACCGACCGGAGCCCCGGCGACTTCGACAACCCCGCGTGACCTAGTCGAGCGTGATGCCGTCGAAACGGTGGCCGCCGAGCGGGCTGATCAGATAACCGTGCACGCGCGTCGAAACGGGCTGATAGGCGTTCGCGTGGGCGATCGGCGTGTACGGCACCTGATCCTTGAAGACGACCTGCGCTTCCTCGTAGAGCTTCGTGCGCGCGTTCTGGTCCGTGACGAGACGCGCCTTCGCGAGCAGGTCGTCGAACTGCTTGTTGCACCATTTCGCCATGTTGCTGCCGTGCACGGCGTCGCAGCCGAGCGTCGTGCCGAGCCAGTTGTCCGGGTCGCCGTTGTCGCCGAGCCAGCCGTAGAGGATCGCGTCGTGCTCGCCGTCCTGCTTCGCGCGCTTGTTGTACTCGGCCCATTCGTAGCTGACAATCTTCGCCTTCACGCCGATCTTCGCCCAGTCCGACTGGATCAGTTGCGCCATCAGCCGCGCGTTCGGGTTGTAGCCGCGCTGGACCGGCATTGCCCAGAGCGTGATTGAGAAGCCGTCCGCGAAGCCGGCCTGCTTCAGCAGGTCGCGCGCCTTCGCGGGGTCGTAAGGGGCGTCCTTCAGCGCCTTGTTGTACGACCATTGCGACGGCGGCATCGGGTTGCTCGCGACGGTCGCCGCGCCCTCGTAGACGTTCTTGATGATCGCCTGCTTGTCGACGGCCATGTCGAGCGCGCGGCGCACGAGCACGTTGTCAAGGGGCTTGTGCGTCGTGTTGTAGCCGACATACGCGACGTTGAAACCGACGCCCGACAGCACCGCGAGCTTCGGATCCTTCTTCGCGGCGGCAATGTCGGCGGGACGCGCGAACGACGTCAACTGACACTCGCCGCTTGCGAGTTTCTGCATGCGCACGGCGGCATCGGGCGTGATCGAGAAGACGAGCTTGTCGATGTGCACGTCTTTTTTGTTCCAGTAGGTCGGGTTCGCGTCGTAGCGGATCGTCGCGTCCTTCTGATAGTCGCGGAACACGAACGCGCCCGTGCCGATCGGCTTCTGGTTGATGTCCTCAGGCTTGCCCGCCTTCAGCAATTGTGCCGCGTATTCGGCCGAAACGATCGAGGCGAATTCCATCGCGATGTTGCGCACGAACACGACGTCCGCCGTCTTGAGCGTGAAGCGCACGGTGTAGTCGTCGAGTTTTTCGACCGATGCGATGTTCTTGTCGTAGCCGAGGTCCGTCAGGTAAGGAAAGCCGACCGGATGCGCCTTCTGGAACGGCTCGTTCGGGTCGACCATGCGCTTGAACGTGAAGACGACGTCGTCAGCGTTGAAATCGCGCGTCGGCTTGAAATACGGTGTCGACTGGAACTTGACGCCGTGTCGCAGGTGGAAAGTGAAGGTTTTCGCGTCGGGCGCTTCGTCCCACTTTTCGGCGAGTCCCGGCACGAGATCGAGCGAGCCGCGCCTGAACTCGACGAGCGTATCGTAGACGGCGTGGGCGCCCGCATCGAAATCGGTGCTGGTCGTGTATTGCGCGGAATCGAAGCCCGCGGGGCTGCCTTCGGAGCAGAACACGAGGGTTTTGGTCGCGGCCGATGCCATGTGAGGCGCGGCGGCGAACGCCACGGCAATGGCGCCGAGCGCCTTCAAACGCGATACGGAACGTGAACGGATCATTTTTCTTCTTCGCTGGAGTGTTGAAAAGTTGCCCCGTACTCTACCAAGCGATGAATTTCTGACGAAGCGATGCTTTCTGCTTTCGATCCCCGGCACGCGGCATCCTGCCCCAAACGACGGCAAAAACCCTGCATACCGGGGCGAAAAGCTGCAAACTTTCCCGAGGGGCTTTAACATGACGTCCCGGGCAGCCGCAAATTGCCGCCAGAGACTCACCGAAACAACCATGAAAACCGCTTCCGATTCACAAGCCGTGCAAGACGCGCAGCCCACGCAGGCCGACCACGCGGGCTTCGGCCAGTGCGCCCCCAACGAAGACGTCGAACTCGCCGCCACCGCGACGATTCCGACGCGCTACGGCACGTTCGCGTCGTATGTCTATCGCGTGAAGCGCACCGACATCGAGCACATCGTGTTCGTGATGGGCGACGTGCGCGGCGGCGAATCGGTGCTGACGCGCCTGCATTCGGAATGCGTCACGGGCGACGTGTTCGGCTCGTACCGCTGCGACTGCGGCGAACAACTCGACCTCGCGCTGCGCTACATCGCGGCGGAAGACCGCGGCATCCTGCTGTACCTGCGCGGCCACGAAGGGCGGGGCATCGGCCTCGCGAACAAGATCCGCGCGTATGCGCTGCAGGAGCAGGGGCTCGATACCGTCGATGCGAACCTGCACCTGGGTCTGCCCGACGACGCCCGCGAATACGACTCCGCCGCCGCGATCCTGCGCGCGCTGAACGTGCGGTCGGTGCGCCTGATGAGCAACAATCCGTCGAAGTTCGACACGCTGCTCAAGCACGACATCCCGGTGTGCGAACGCGTGGCGCTCGCCATTCCGATGCGCGAGGAAAACGAGCGCTACATCAAGACGAAGCAGGCGCGCTTCGGCCACTACTTCGACGAAAACGAATAACGCGCGTCACTGTGCATCATGAAAGATGATGCCGAGCGTATGCCGGTGCCCCGAGCGCAGCCGGCTCACGCCATGTCGCATGGTCACGCGATACGCGCCACGCGTGCCCGTCACGGGCCGATGATGCACGGCAAAAACCACGGCGTCGCCCTGCGAAAGCGGCACGACTTCCGCGCGTGACTGCATCCGCGGACGCTGCTCGGTCAGCACGAACTCGCCGCCGGTGAAATCGCGTCCGGGCTGCGAGAGCAGGATCGCAAGCTGGATCGGGAAGACGTGTTCGCCGTACAGGTCCTGATGCAGGCAGTTGTAGTCGCCTGCGCGGTAGTGCAGGATCAGCGGCGTCGGCCGTGTCTGACCGGCGCGGTGGCAACGTTCGATGAATTCGCCGTGCCGCGCCGGATAGCGCGCGTCGATCTTCATGATCTCGTTCCAGCGGTTCGCGACCGGCGCAAGATGCGGGTAGGCCGCACCGCGAAGCGCTTCGATCGTCTCTGGCAGCGGATAGTCGAAATACTTGTACTCGCCGCGTCCGAAGCCGTGTCGCTCCATCACGACGCGGCTGCGGTAGAGGTCCTCGCGTGCATAGTTTGCGGCGAGCGCCTCGCATTCCTGCGGCGTCAGCAGTTGCTCGACCACCGCGCAGCCGAACCGGTCGAGTTCGTCTTCGACACGGGACCAGTCGACCGCCGCCACGCGCTCGGCCGCCGATGCGGCTTTCGCCGCGTTTTCCCACACCTTCATCGATGGCTCCTGTCGTCCACACGAGGCCTGATCGCCTTCCGAAGCATGCAGTGTGCATCCGGGCGCGCAGGAAGAACCATCCGCGTCTTGCTCTGACATTCGAAGCGCGGGCGATCAGGTGCCGGCGGGGGTGTCGGATTGCTCGCGCGCGTGCGCGTTGCGCAGGCGGATGATCGTCTGGCGCGATGTGTTGAAGGTCTGCGCGACCGCCGTCACGGTCTTGCCAGCGGCGAGCGCGCGCAGCGCCTGATTGCGCTGGCTGTCGGTGAGCGAGGCGGGCCGGCCTTGCGGCAATCCCAGGCGTTTGGCCGCAGCCGCGGCCTCCAGCGCCCGTGCGCGCTTGGCGAGACGCTCCACTTCGACTGCGATTTCGAGCGCGCGCATCGGCGAGTCGCTGCCGCTCGCGGTCAGGCTGGTGCGGCCGTACTCCAGACAAACGACATCGACACCGCGATGCCCGAGCATCTTGAGCGTGCTCACGACGTCGCCGATGCTGTTGCCGAGGTAGTGCAGCCGCGCGATCAGCATCGTGTCGCCGGCCGTCACGCGGCGCAGCACGCGCTGCAGCGCGGGGCGCGCCGCAGCGGGCGCGGCGATGCCGCAGGCGTCGGCCACCACGCCGCTCATGTCCACGAGAAAGCCGGCGGCGTCGATGTCGAAGAGATCGCGCTCGCGCACGGTATCGTCGTCGCCGGTGTTCATGTACACGATGTACGCCATCGATCGCGCTCCTCCGGTTCTGCCTCGTGGCCCGCGCTCAGTGCGCGGTCGCCACTTCGGTGATCTTGTTCTGCAGCGCCTCTTTGCGCGCCGCGATCTTCGCGCCGAGCGCCATCAAGTCGATCCCGGCGCCGCGCAACTCCGGAAAGAGCGTCGATTCTTCTTCCTCGACGTGATGCTTCACGTTTTCGGAGAGCACCTTGTAGGTCGCATCGAAGCCCTCGTCGCCGGCCTTTAGCTCGGTGAACTTTTCGATCAACGTCTTGACGAGGAAGTGCTCGACATAGGCCTCGTCGACTTCGTCTTTTTCGTCGTCTTTCAGGACGCCGCGCGCGCCGGGGTAAAGCAGTTCTTCCTCGACCATCGCGTGGATCGTGAGAAGTTCGCAGGTGCGCTGCACGAGCGTCGTCTTGCGTTCGAGATCGTCTTTCGGTGCGCGCTCGAAGGCGTCGAAAAGTTGTTCGATGGCGCGATGGTCGGCTTCGAGTATCGCGAGCGCGTCCTGCGCGGAGGCTTTTGCTGTGGTCATGATGGCACCTCGGTTGTGGGTGCACACCTATAGCAATGCGGGTGCCAGCGGTTAAAACCGGCATTACGGCCGCCCAGCGTTTCAGGCGTCGCAATGCCGCATCACGTCCACGCGCCACCACGCCGGCAAGAGCCTTTGTACATCGGGCCGCGCGAAGCGATCGTCGATCAGATAGAGCACGCCGCGGTCGTCGGGTCCGCGAATCACGCGACCCGCCGCCTGAACGACTTTTTGCAAGCCAGGGAAAAGATACGTGTAGTCATAGCCCGCGCCGAATGCCTCGTGCATGCGCGCTTTCATCTGCTGGTTGACGGGATTGAGCTGCGGCAGCCCGAGCGTCGCGACAAATGCGCCGACGAGCCGCGTGCCCGGCAAGTCGATGGCCTCACCGAACGCGCCGCCCAGCACCGCGAAACCGATGCCGCAGCCGTCCGGCGCGAAGCGCGCGAGAAACGTGTGCTGGTCGGCTTCGCTCATTGCGCGCGCCTGCTCCCACACCGGAACGTGCGGATGGCGCGCGGCGAATGCGGCCGCCACTTGCGCCAGATAGTCGAAGCTGCTGAAAAAGCTCAGATAGTTGCCGGGCGCGCGCGCATATTGCGCGGCGATCAGGTCGACCACCTGCGCGACCGATTGCGCGCGGTCGCGATAACGCGTGGAGACGTCGGCGATGGCACGCACCTGCAACTGCTCCGCGACGAACGGCGAATCGACATCCACGCGCGCGCTCGTTTCCGGCAGGCCGAGCGTGTCGCTGTAGAAGTGCGCCGGCGTGAGCGTCGCGGAAAAGAGGGCGACCGAATGCGCGCGCGCGAAGCGCGGCTTCAGATGTGGCGCCGGGATCACGTTGCGCAGGCACAGCACGGCGTTCGGCGTCGTCGAGCGAAAACGCGGGGCGAGCGTGATGTCGAAAAGCGAATGCGTGTCGAAGCGCTCGGCGATGCGCACGAAATGCATCGCGTCGAAATAGAAGCGCAGGGTTTCGGGCGCGAAGGCGTCGGGATGCTCGGTCAGGAAATCGCTCATCTGCGAGATCGCGCGTTGCAGGGTGTCGACGAAATCGGCCGGCAACGCCGTGGACGCGAGGTAATCGGCCGTCTGACCCGCCGCCAGATCCTTCCAGCTTCTCGCGACCCGGGCGAGGGCGCGCTTGAGCGGCGCTGGCAGGGTGCGGCGCATCGCGTCGAAGACAGCCTGGTGGAGCGTCGCCGAATACATGCCGCGCGCGCGTTCGACGAGATTGTGCGCCTCGTCGACGAGCACGCTCACGCGCCAGCGGTTTGCTTCGGCGAGCGCGTACAGCATGGCGCTCGTGTCGAAGTAGTAGTTGTAGTCGCCGACGATCACGTCGCTCCAGCGCGCCATTTCCTGCCCGAGGTAATAGGGGCAGACGTCGTGCGCGAGCGCGACCTCGCGAAGCGCGGTCTTGTCGAGGCTCGCGACTTGCAGCGCGGCGGCGCGCGCATCGGGCAGGCGGTCGTAGAAGCCGCGCGCGAGCGGACACGATTCGCCGTGGCACGCGCGGTCCGGATGCTCGCAGGCTTTCTCGCGCGCGGTGAGTTCGAGCACGCGAAGCGGCGCGCGGTCCGGCGCTTCTGTCAGCGTTTTCAGAGCGTCCAGCGCGAGTTGCCGCCCGGCGCTTTTCGCGGTGAGAAAGTAAATCTTGTCGAACTGCTGCGCGGGCCACGCCTTGAGCAGCGGAAAGAGCGTACCGACGGTCTTGCCGATGCCCGTCGGCGCCTGCGCCATCAGGCAGCGCTGATGCACCGCGCAGCGATAGACGGCTTCAGCCAGTGCGCGCTGTCCCGGCCTGAACGACGCGTGCGGAAAGGTGAGCGCCGCGAGCGCCGCGTCGCGCGCCTCGCGATGCCGCACTTCCTGCGCGGCCCACGCGATGAAACGCTCGCACTGTTCGACGAAATGCGCGCGCAACGCGTCGGCTGAGTGCGTCTCGACGATCACCGTTTCCTTCTGGCTCGCGATGTCGAAGTACACGAGGGCGATGCGCATCTGCGCAAGGCCGAGCTTGCTGCACAGCAGCCAGCCGTAGACGCGCGCCTGCGCCCAGTGCAGATGCCGGTGATTGTCGGGCATCGCATCGAGCTTGCCGCGATGGGTCTTGATCTCTTCGAGCTGATTCGACGCGGGATCGTAGCCGTCGGCACGACCGCGCACCTGAAGCGGGCCGAAGACCTCGCCGAGTGCAATTTCCGTCTGATAACCCACAGGCCGCCGGGCGGTCACCGTCGTGTGTCCGGCGATGCCTTCGAGTGCCGTGGGCGAAGGCGTGAAGCGTAGATCGAGGTCGCCGCGCTTGGCCGTGAATTCGCACAGCGCGCGGACCGCGACGACGTAGCGCGGCGCGTCGTCCGAGGCGGGAGGGTCCGGTTGTTTGGCTACTGTACGCATGTACAGTAGTTTAGCATTTGGTGCTAAGGACGCGTCCGGTAGCGATGACGCTCGCCGCCAGACGCATCTTTCCTGCAACGGTTTACTGCTGGGCTTCGGCGGTCACGTCGGCTTGCTGGGCTTTGGCGAGTCGCGCAGCGCTTCCGTTGTCCTGACCGGCTTGCTCGGCCGCAATCGTTTGCTCGCTCATCCCGCGTTGAGAACTCGGCGCGCCCTGCGACGGACCATAGAACGGCGCCGGCCCATAACCGCTCGCAAAGACAGACGACGCGAACACCGTGACGAGCGCGGCACTAATGGACATCCATACCTTCTTCATCATGTTGCTTCTCCTGGATCGGGTTTCAATATGCACTTCATCGGCCTTGCCTAACGGGGGTGAGCTTTCGACCAGCTGAAATGTGAAGGCAGTGTACGGGCCGATCCGTAAGATTTAATCCCCCAAGAAGCCCATGTTCTTTTGGGTGTACGGATGATCGATGCGATCGCTTGGATCGATGCGGAAGCGCTTCAAGAAGTGCTTAAATCAGGAGATGGAGAGGCGTCGAAATGCGCCTCATGGAGATTATAAAATTCGGATAACTAATTAAAAGCGATTTCGCTCGCGAGCCTGTCAGGCCGCGAGACCTGCGTCGTTCGATGCGGACTGCAAGCCCAGTCGATAACCCGTCACGAGACCGAGGTCATACGCGCTTTCAAGCGCACGCGCGAGATTTTCCACGCCGATCACGCGAAAGTCGGCAGTGAGTTTGCCGGTCGCTGCCAGACTCGTGATGCCGAGCGCGTCGCTCGCGATCATTTCCAGCAACTCAAAACGTTCGTCCTTGGTAATGTTGCTCATGTTCTGCTCCCATGTGCGAATGAACCCGAAGCCGCTCGTGCTTCAGGTTCGCTTGAACTGCTTAGATAATAGGCAGCAGGGGGTGCGACAACCTGTGGTGGAATGCCGCGGAAACGCGTCGTCGGGTGGAATATTCAATTGCAAAAATGTTCACGATGCGCGTCCGACCACAGGACGGGGCCGTGCGTGCGCCGCATGTTCTATGCTGGTTGATGGCCGGCCGATCTGCGCGAGCTTACGCCGCGGGCGGATACGGCACGTGAGGGAACGACGATGGACGTTCAGCAATTCGGCGATGCCCGCCTGAAGCACGTGCGCGATCTGCCCGGGCCGCCGGGGCTGCCGCTCTTCGGCAATTCGCTCCAGGTCTCGCCGAGCACGATGCATACCGTGCTCGAACGATGGGCGGTCGAGTACGGTTCGCCGTATCGCTACCGGCTCGGTCCGATGATCGTCACGGTCTGGACGCAGGCCGACCTCTTCCAGACTGTCATGCGCGAACGGCCGCATTTGTATCGCCGCTTTTCGCCGATCGAATCCGTGATGGCGGAGATCGGCGGCAACGGCCTCTTTTCCGCCGAGGGCGCCGCGTGGGAGCCGCAACGCAGGCTCGTGATGCAGGCGCTGTCGATTCCGAACATCAAGGCCTTTTATCCCGCGCTCGCCGCGATCACGGATCGCTTGCAGCGGCGTCTGACACGCGCGGCATCGGAAGGGCGCACGCTCGAGATGACCGAGGAGCTCAAGCGCTACACCGTCGACGTGACGAGCGCGCTCGCGTTCGGCGAAGATCCGAACACGCTCGAACAGGAACACGGCGTCATCCAGGAGCACCTCGCGCTGATCCTGCCCGAGATCATGCGTCGCGTGAGCGCGCCGTTCCCGTACTGGCGATATGTCCGCTTGCCGCGCGACCGCCGCTTCGATCGCACGATGGCCGAAGTGCACCGCTACATCCACGCGATGATCGGACGCGCGCGCGAGCGCATGCAGCAGGCGCCGAGAGACGAGCCGCGCGAACCGCACGATCTGCTCGAAGCGATGCTCATGGCGCGCGATGCGCCCGGCTCCGCCATCACCGACCAGCAGATCGCCGCCAACGTGCTTACGCTGCTCGTGGCCGGCGAGGACACCACCGCCAACACGATCAACTGGGCGCTCATGTACCTCAGCGGCGACGCGGCCCTGCAGCAGCGCCTCGCGGATCATGCGCGCGCAGTGCTCGGAGCATCGGCGGTCTGTCCGGACTACGGCGCGCTCAAGGGTCTCGATTTCTGCGAGGCGGTCTGCAACGAAGCGAACCGGCTGCGCCCGGTCGCCGCGATCCAGACGTTCGAGCCGCTCGAAGACGTGTGCCTCGGCGGCGTCGCGATTCCGGCGGGCATGCGGCTCTTTTTTCTCACGCGGCCGGCGATGCTCGAAGCGTCGAACTTCGCCAGGCCGCAAGCATTCGACCCCGACCGCTGGATGCATCGGCACGACGAATCACGGGGCGCGCACGAGCCGCGCGCATTCCTGACCTTCGGCGGCGGCCCGCGCGTCTGTCCGGGCCGTCACCTTGCGAACGTCGAAATGAGGCTGGTGCTGTCGATGCTGGCCGCGAACTTCGAGATATCGCTGGCGGTCGATCCCGCGACAATCAAGGAAATCTCCGCCTTCACGATGGTGCCGAGCAGGATGCCGATCAACCTCAAACTGCGCGCGTAATTGAATCTCCGGGAATATTCGGTCGCTCGGCGCGCGCGTTGCGTGACGAATCGGACGCGCACGCTGACGACGTCAGTCGAAGGTCTGCGCCATCTGCTGCGGCAGCGGCACATGCAGCCACTTCTGCACGATGGCGTTCAGCTCGCCGTTCTTCTTGGCGTCGGTCAGGACGCCGTTCACGCGCGTCATGAGCTTCGGCTCGCTCTTGTTGAGCCCGACGCGGCACGACGATTCATGAATCACGTATTTGAGCACCGGCTTGTTCGGCGCGTCGGCGGGCATCAGCGTGGCGAGCTTGGTCGCGACGAAGTCGCCGGTGCCGATGAGCGGCACCTGTCCCGAGACGTAGGCGGCGATCATGCCGTTGTTGTCGTCGTAACGCTTGACGACCGCGCTCGGCGGCACGCTCTTCGTGAGCAGCAGGTCCTGGAACGTGCCGCGCGCCACGCCGACCGTCTTGCCCGCGAGATCCGCCGGGCCGTCCACCTTGAGGCTCGCTGGACCGAACACGCTGTTGTTATAGGGCGAGTAGGGCTGCGAGAAGTCGATCACCTTGTCGCGCTCGGCGTCCTTGCCGAGCGTCGAGATCACGAGATCGACCTTTTTTGTTTGCAGATACGGAATGCGGTTCGCGCTCGTGACGGGCACGAGCTCGAGCTTCGCGCCCATCTTCTTCGCGAGCAGCGCGGCGACGTCGATGTCGAGCCCTTCGACCTGCATGCTCGGACCGACCGAGCCGAACGGCGCGAAATCCTGCGGGACGGCCACGCGCAGCACGCCGCGCTTTTCGATATCGTCGAGCGCGTCGGCGTGGGTCGCCGGCGCGTATGAGAGCGCGCCGAGTGCACTGCACAGGCTCAACGCAACTGCACTGGATCGCAACGAGAGCTTCGATTTATTCATGCGTCGTCTGAACGTGAGGAGGAGGGGAGATTGTGTCCGCCGGACCGCGCGGGCAGGCTCCGACTATCTCACGAAACGCGGCGCCGAAAAAAACCGGGCGGTGTGCGGGCGCGCATCGTTAGAATCGGTTCAGGGACGCAGCACGCGGCCTGCCATCGCACGCAAAGAGGACTCACGATGACCCCGACAGACGCATCGGCGATCAGCAGCTGGCACGCGCATGTCTACTTCGATGCCTCAAGCCGCGATGCCGCGTGGCAGCTTCGCGAAACCATCGAAACGCGTTTCGCGGGCAGGCTCACGATGGGGCGCTTTCACGAGCGGCCGGTCGGCCCGCATCCGATGTGGTCGTATCAGATGGCGTTCGAGCCCGCGCGTTTCGCGGAGATCGTCGAATGGCTGACGCTCAATCATGGCCCGCTCGACGTTTTCCTGCACCCCAATACCGGCGATGCCTTGCGCGATCATCGCGATGCCGCGGTGTGGATCGGGCGCTCGCACGAACTCGTGCTGAAGAACCTCGGTCCGTGAAGGGCCGCGCCAAAGAAAAAAGCGAGCCAGGCGGCTCGCTCTTTTTGCGACTGGCGACTGCCCGCGCTTACTTCTTCGCGCTGGCGGCCTTGCCGGCTGCGACCAGTTGCGTCGCGCCCTTGTTGGCTGCTTCGGCGCTGGCGTTCGCGTTGGTTTCGGCGGCGTCGACCACTTGCTTCGCGGCCTTCTTGGCGGCCTCGTAAGCCGTGTTCGCCGATTCCGTCGCCGCGCCGAACGCCGACTTCCACGCCGTCACGACCGCTTCGCTGCCGGCCGGCGCGTTCTTCGCGAGGTTTTCGACGTACGACTGCGCGTCGTCCTGCGACTTCTTCAGTTGCGCTTCGGCCGCGGAGGCGAAGGCGCTGCGCGTTTCGTTCACGACGGCATACACATCGCGCCAGTAAGCTTGCACGCGCTCGACGCTCGTCTGCGACTGGCCCGTCTGCAACGCGAGGAATTCCTGCGGATCGCGGACTGACAGCGCCTTGCCCACCAGCTCCTGGCTTTCTGCAAGCGACGTCTGAACGGCCTGCACATTCAGTCCGACCAGCTTTTCAAAACCTTCGAACGTTTTGGCGGCGAGACCGTACAGCGTGTCGAAGCCCGCTTTCTGAGAGGCAACGATTTGTTCCGGGGCAAGACTGCTCATCTGTGAACTCTCCAGTTAAAAATATCGGCCTGTTTGTAGTGTGATCTGCCGCGCCGTTTGTTGCGGCGCAACGAAGGAATCAATTCTAGGGATTAATCGATGTGTGTCAACTGCGTTTTCCCCGCTTGACCGGCATCGGGACAGTTTGATAGCGACGCCAAAATTGAATGAAGCCGATTATTAATTAACGGTCGTTCGTCATATTTCCCTTGCTGCGCGGTCCTCGGCGCCGATTCAGGGATTCCCCGGATAGCCATTCCACGTGCATCAGCAAATGGAGAAGCGTGCGAGTAAACACCTACGGGCAAAATCGTTAGAAATTATTTTTATAGTTGACAGTGACGCTTCGGCTCTCGAAAATTCATGCATTGCAGCAAGCGCAGAAAAATACGTGAAAACGCGCAAAAAGTGTAATTAGTAGGATTTAATCTGTGTCACGACGAGGTCATCGTCGGCAGTTAGCATTTCATTGACGCTGCAAAACGCGGCGCTCAATGTGAAAAATATAAATCGAGAGAGACTTGAAGCACATGGGGCGATATTCCCAAACCATCGGACACCTCGAACGCAGTCACGAGGACAACGCACTCCGGCGCGCCATTGCCGCGCGCCTCGACAGGACCCTTCAGAAGGCCGGCGTCAGTTCCGCGAAAGCGGCGAACTGGCTCGACGTGAGCGAACACGACGTGCAGTTCTGGCGACGTGGCATTACGGTTCCACCGCTCGCCGCCTTCACGCATATCGCGCGCACGCTCGACGTCGACGTGCACTGGCTCTGCACCGGCCAGTCGACTGCATCGCAGGCGGCGCCTTAACGTCGTCACGCCGTAACGGTTCGCTAGGACAGCGACGCGAGCACGTTCGACAGCCGTCTCACATGCGCCTTGAACGCGTCGCTTGTTTCGCGCTCGCTCGTTGTCAGATGCGACGTTTCGGCGATCGCGGCCTGCTCGTGAAAGTCGCCGACGATCCGGTCGCGCACGTCCGGCGGCATCGACCGGACGATGGAAACCAGCAGGGCTTCTTCTGCGTGCAGCATGCCGAGTATCGAACGCGTGTCCATGTGACGCTCCTTCGAGAGAAACGCGCGCGGCTAGGGCGCCGGCGTGCGTCCGTGCAGCAGCACCGTGCCGATGCCGCTCGCGGCGATCACGGCCATGCCGATCGACATCCACAAGTCGGGCGCCTGGCCGAAGAACGCCCAACTGAACAGCGACGCGAACGCGAGCTGCGCATACCCGAACGGCGTCAGCACGGAAAGCGGCGTGCGGCGCAGCGCCTGCAGCATCAGTAGTTGCCCGAGCGTCGCCATCGACGCCATCAGAACCACGAGCGCCCAGCTTCCGACGCGCACCTGCCCGAGTGCGGGCAGCGTCTCCGCCTGATCCATCCAGACGAGCACGCACAGCACGATGGTCGCGACCAGCGCGGTCAGGAAGTTCGTGGTGATTGCATCCTCGGTGCGCGACAGATGGCTCGACAACACCTGGAAGCACGCAAAGGTCGTCGCCGCCGCGATCGGAAAAATCACCGTCCAGCTGAACGCGCTGCCGCCCGGCCGCACGACGAGCAGCATGCCGACGAAACCGAGCACGACCATCGCCCACTTGCTGCGCGGCACGTTGTCCTTCAAAAGCGTCGCGGCGAGCAGGGTGGAGATGAGCGGCGCAAGCATCGCGAGCGAGGTGGTCACCGGCAGCGGAAGATGCCTCAGGCCCGCGAATGTGCAGGCAGAATTCGTGAGCAACAGGACGGCGCGCAGGCATTGCAGCTTCACGTTCGCCGAGCGAAACAGCCCGAAGCCGCCGCGCTTCGCGAGCCACACGCCCAGCACGATCATCTGGAACAGATAGCGCACCCAGAGCAGTGCAAGAAGCGGCACGGCCGCGCCGATCAGCTTCACGGTGGAATCGCTTGCCGCGAACGCCGCCGTGGTCAGAATCATGATGGCGATGCCGGCGCCGGGCCCTTGCGCATCGATGCGATATCGCGCGCGGCCTTCTCCTAGTGCTGCCATGTCGTGTCCGTCAATCTGCTTTCTCCCCGCGAAGCACCCTGCACGGCGATCGATCGCCGGCATGGACGCGCTCCACGCGTCCGATTTAACCAATTGGTTCATTTTACGGACGCGCGGCGCATCGTCAACGCGATTCTCCGGTGATCGAGCGCGCGAGGCAAGGCGCGGCGGGCAGTGGCGCAAAGCGGCATGCGCTTCGGTGTGCCGCAGCGAACACACACGCGGACCGGAACGTGAACGCGCGCACCGACGGCCGCTGCCGCGCGCCGCTATCGTCGGACCCGGATGGTCGAGATCTGAAGTACATCGCACAGCGCGATTCGCAGGGCGTTGCTATTTCGCGAAGAGGCTTTGCGTTCGGCTATTTGCGACCTACACTTAAAGTGATTTCTCAGGATGTCGGACGCTTGTTGCAGGAGGCAGCGATGAGAACGAGGACGCGTCAGGTGGTGCGCATGCTGGCGGACATGAGGCATGCAGCGCATTGCAGGGCATTGCGCGCCGTCGCGACCCAGCAGGCGATGCGCCTCGCCGCGGCGGAAGCCGAAGCGGACGCCGGGTCGCAGGCAGAAACGCACGAAGCGCCGGACACGAGCAGCGACGCGCGTCCGCTCGAAGCCGTCAAGCGAGGCCCCGGCTATCACTGATCGCGCGGGGCCACGCCGGTTATCGCGGCGTTCTTGATCCGCCGCGATAGGGCGAGAAGCGCCAGTGGCCCGAGGCGTCCTTCACGGCGATGGCGCCGTGTTCGTGCAGCATTTCGCCCACCGCGCCGGGCTTGATCTCGTCGCTCAGGCGGATTACAAGCAGGGTGCGTCCGCGGTATTCCACAGGCGGGGTTTTGTCGTTTCCCGGCAGCGGCTCGGGCAGCCTTGCACTCGCCGCCGTAAAGCGGTTCCGGCCGCCCACCACGCCCTGATGCTCGCCGTGCGCGACGTATTCCGCTTCATCCTCGCGATGCGCATCCGTCGTCGGCAGGCACTCCTCGTCGATTTGCGGCGCGCCTGGCTGCCCCGCGCGATACAGGTGGGCGTCGTCGCGCCTGAGTCCCGCCAATTGCAACGCGCGCAAAGCCTCGTGTCCATCTCGATACGACGCGAATACACCCACTATGACCTGATTCATCATCGACCTCCCACGTCGATTGGCGACGCACGGCCGGGACTGTGGTTGGCCCGGTCCGAAGCGACGCATCGGCGTCTTTGCTTTCATGCGTCGCCTTTCGTCAGAGGAACGAAAGCAACCCGCATTCCCGAGCGCCGAGAATCATTGATTTCGTCGGTGTAATGAGCGCACGCGCTAGCAAGGGGCTGCGCCGGGTTGCGGCCCGGGGCCCGATCACTTAAGCTGCACGCAATGCTGCATGAAGACGTCCTCAGCCCCCATCGCACCGACGCGAGGTTGGAATGACAGCGAAGGCCTGCGCTTATGCACTCTTGCTGCTGACGGCTTCTGCTTCAGCGGCCCCGTGCTATTCCGATGGCGACGTCGTCACGCTCGAGGGCACCGCCACGCGTCAGGCCGCGCGCGCCGCCGAAGCTTCGGCCAAATCCGTTTGGGTGCTCTCGCTCGCGAATCCCATCTGCGTGAATTCGCCCGGCGCCCCGGCGGGCCAGAAGCAGCAAAGCTCGATCGACGTCGTGCAGATCGTCGATACAACGCCCACCGAAAACTCGCGCATTCAATTGACCGGCAAGCTCGTCACGGGCAACGTGAGCGGCTACTACGCGGTGCCGACTGCGATCTGGGTGCTGAAGCAGCGCGTGCTGTCGGGGCAATGAATGAGGCGTGCCGAGCCTAACGCCTTCACGACGAAGGCCGCTGCAACCGGCACCATTGTGCGACCACGAACTGCAACGGCTGATGTTCCAGTCCGCGTTCCTCTGCAAACCGAACGATCGCATCGAATTCCTGGCCGGTGCAGCGAAACGCTTCACGCGTGGACGACGGGCAGTCTGTCTGGTTCGGCATGGCGATCCTTTTTTCAGGGCCTTCTCCCGGCGTGCATGCGTCATCGACCGATGGCACGCAGTCTCGGAGTGCTTGCACTGATTAAGCCGCAGCACCGATCCCGCCACCGCCTGCTAGCGCACACAAACGCTCATACGGATAGGATCGCCAACGGGAACGCGTCGTCTTCGGCGTGACACCGCACGCCGATGCGCCGCGAGCATGGAATAAAACCGATGCTTCGTCCGTTTAGTGGATGGGCCGGCGTTCGCGCATCGCCTTCATGTGGCGCGGCCCGGTGGCAAAGAAAACAAGAAACCGGAACCGATGCGCGTTGCCGTTGACGCAAGCGGCGAGGAGGAGACCGTGAGTTCGGAAGCGTTTCAGCAGCAGGAACTCGTGCATATCGAGCGGATGATCGCCGAACTCGAGCGCATGCCGGGGCGTCGCCGTGGCGTGGCGGCGCACAATCCCGTCATGCAGCCCGAGTACTGGAGAAAGCGCATCCACGCGCTGATGAAGTCGCCCGATGCCACCGAGACCGTGGTCCGTCACGCGGCCGCGTTGCTCGCGAAACTGGCCGAACCCGCCGACCCGCCGCGCCGCCGCGGCTAGGCGTTTTGCTCGACCGGCGTCACGACGAGGTCGAGCTTCTGCGAACCGCGCAGCAGGGTGATAGTCACCGCGCGGCCGATCCGCGATCCGTCGAGCGCACGCTGGAGCGCATCGACGCTGTCGACCGTGAGGCCGTCGATGGCGACGATGCGGTCGTCGTTGCGCAGCCCGCCGAGCGCGGCCGGACTGCCTTTGACGAGCTCCATCACATGCACGCCGCTCGTCGAGTTCAGGTCGAAATAGCGCTGCACGCGCCGCGAGACCGGCACCGTCGTGCCCGCCACGCCGATATACGCGCGCCGCACGCGTCCGTGCGCGAAGATCTGCATGATGACCCACTTGGCCGTATCGATCGCGATGGCGAAGCAGATCGCCTGCGCGCCCTGGATCACCGCCGTGTTCACGCCGATCACCTGGCCGGACGAATTGATGAGCGGCCCGCCCGAGTTGCCCGGGTTGAGCGCGGCGTCGGTCTGGATCACGTCCGGGATCATGCGGCCCGAGGTCGAGCGCAGCGACCGCCCGAGCGCGGAGACGACGCCCGTCGTGACCGTCTGCGCGAGCCCGAGCGGATTGCCGACGGCAATCGCGATCTGGCCGACCGACAGCCGCGACGAATCGCCGAGTTCCACATGCGGCAGCGGCTCCGGCGAGCCGATGCGCAGCACGGCGAGGTCGCTGCCGGGGTCTTCGCCGACGAGATCGGCGTCGAACGTCGCGCCGTCCGCAAGCGTCACGCGGATGTGCGTCGCGCCGTGCACGACGTGGCTGTTGGTCAGCAGATAGCCGTCGGGCGTGAAAATGAAGCCGGAACCCGTGCCACCGCGCGCGCCGCGGCCGTTCGCATCGCCGGGCAGGCGTCGTTCGACGGAAATGAAGGCCACAGCCTGCTGCACGCGTGCAAGCGCGCCGATGACCGTGCGGGAGTAGGCGTCGAGGAGTGCGTGGTCGCCAAGCGCAAGCGGTTCGGCTGCGTCCGGCGCGCCCCGCGACAGATCGTCGATGAAACGGGGACGGCTTCCCATGATGGGGCTCCGCAATGATCGGATACCGACATGCGGGGCGGACGAGATGTTTTCAAGACGTGCCCGTTCAGCGGCCTGCGCGTGCGAGCATGTTCATCGGTCCGAGCCGCTCGACGGTGCGCATTTGCGCTTCGTCGCGCACGAAGAGCGAGCCCGCATAGCCGAGCGCATTGACCGCGATGCCGTCGACCGTCGCGACGGAGCGCGGCACGAGCAGCATCCAGTCGCGTGCGACGAGCAGGTTGTACGGCGCTGACTGATGCGCCTTGCCGTCGACGTCCACGGGCGGCACGCCTGCTGCGTCCAGCAACGCGCGATAGCACGCCCAGGCACTGTGCGCGGTCCCGGGCGCATTCATGCCGCGCGATACGTCGAAGCGGGCGAACGCGTGGGCGAACGGCAATCCCGGCACGACGCCGGTTCCATCGCGCAGGCGCGCAGCCGCGACGAGCGGTTCGACCGGCAGCGCGGGGCCGGGATGCCCGAGCGGTAGCGGCACGATCTGCAAATGCTTGTGCGGCTGGCTCGCGCCCGCTTCGGGGCCGCCGTTGTAGAAACCGAGTCCGTCGAACTGATCGAGGCACGCGAACCACGCCGCGAAGTCCGCGAGGTCGATCAGCGCGGATTGCGGCTCGAAGCGGCGCGTGACGACGAGCAAATGCTGGTCGATCACGTTGAACTTGTTGAGCAGAAGAATGTGACTCTCGCCGATATCCGCGACGACCAGATCATCGTCGCACGGCAGGAAAGGGTTCACGCGCACCGTGCCCGGCGGTGCGGAATCGCGCCGCGCGCGGTCCTCGTCCTTGCGCGCGACGCTCGACACCTGCCGCACGAGAAACGTCACGCCTGCGTCGTCGATCGTCGCCTGAACTGTGTCGATTGGGCGCAGCGCGCCGCAGTCGAGCGCGCGGCGCGACTGCCGCAGGATTGCGGGCCACAGCGAGCCGGGTTCGGGGAAGGGTTGCGTCATCTGTCAAGCGTAACACCCGCGACGGCGCGCGTTCGATTCACGGCTCCTGGCGATCGGGCGCTGGACGCACCGTCGTCAAGGTGCGCTCGGCCAGCACCGCATCGCGCTTGGAAAGCAGATGCGCACGCAGGATGGTCGCCATGCGGCGGCCGTCGCGCGAATCGAGCGCCTGGATCATCTCTTCGTGATCGCGGATCGCGCTGTCCCACTTCGGCGTCTGAAAGTTCGAGCGAAAACGCAGCGCCTGCAGCCGCCGGTTGATCGACACATACGTCTGCCGCAAGGCCGAATTGCGCGCGGCTTCGTTGATCTTGTCGTGGATCGCCTGATTGCGCGCGTAGTAGCCGGACAGGTCGTTCTGCTGGCGGCACGCGAGCATCGCGTAGTGCAGCGCCTTGATCTCGGCGATCTCGGTTGCCGTGATCCGCTCGCAGGCGAGTTCGCCAGAAAACGCTTCCAGTCCGCTCATCAGCTCGAAAGTTTCGCGAATCTCGGCTTCGCTCATCTGCGAGACCGACGCGCCCTTGTTCGGCGAGATGTCGATCAGCCCTTCGGCGGCCAGCACCTTCAGCGCCTCGCGCAGCGGCGTGCGCGAGATGCCGAGCGTTTCGCACAGCTTGCGCTCGTTGAGCTTCACGCCGGGCGCGAGCCGTCCCTCGACGATGAACGTGCGCAGATGGTCGACGACCGTGTCGTGCAGCCGCTGGCGTTCGACTTTCGGCAAGGCCAGCTCGAACTGCGCTTCGGGCAGGTCAGCATTTTGCATTCAATACTCCGAGCTTCTTTTTTCGCGATTTTACCGCACTGCCGCACGCCGGCACCGCCAATTGCTGCGGCGGGGTTTTCCCCTAAGCAAAACGGCTTTGCGCGCGACCATCCGTGCGCTAGAGTATTTTGCATGCAAAATTCCAAAAGGACGCGCACCATGCTCAAGCTCGATTTCCATCCCGCCGGACGCCATTTCCTGCAGATTCCGGGGCCGAGCCCGGTGCCCGACCGCATCCTGCGCGCGATGAGCTATCCGACGATCGACCATCGCGGACCGGAGTTCGGCGCGCTCGGGGTGAAGGTGCTCGACGGCATCAAGAAGATCTTCAAGACGACGCAGCCGGTCGTGATCTATCCGGCGTCGGGCACGGGCGCGTGGGAAGCGGCGCTCGCCAACACGCTTTCGCCGGGCGATACGGTCCTCATGTACGAGACCGGCCATTTCGCGACGCTCTGGAAGAAGATGGCCGAGAACCTCGGCCTGAAGCCCGAATTCCTCGGGTTGCCCGGCATCGAAGGATGGCGGCGCGGCGTGCAGCCGGACATGATCGAAGCACGCTTGCGCGAAGACAGCGGTCACGCGATCAAGGCCGTGTGCGTCGTGCACAACGAAACGTCGACGGGCGTCACCTCGGATATCGCCGCCGTGCGCCGCGCGATCGATGCGGCGGGGCATCCGGCGCTCTTGCTCGTCGATACGATTTCCGGCCTCGCTTCCGCCGACTACCGTCACGATGAATGGGGCGTCGACGTGACCGTGTCGGGCTCGCAGAAGGGCCTGATGCTGCCCCCGGGGATCAGCTTCAACGCGGTGTCGCAGAAGGCGATCAAGGCGAGCGAAACCGCGACGCTGCCGCGCGCGTTCTGGGGCTGGGACGAGATCATCGAGATGAACAAGCAGGGCTACTGGCCGTACACGCCGAGCACGAACCTGCTGTATGGCCTTTCCGAAGCGCTCGACATGATCCTCGACGAAGGGCTCGAACAGGTCTTCGCGCGCCATCAGCGGCTCGCGGCGGCCTGCCGCGCGGCGGTGAACGCGTGGGGCCTGCCGGTCCAGTGCGCGGACCCGTCAGTGTATTCGCCGGTGCTGACGGGCGTGATGACGCCCGAAGGTGTCGATGCCGATGCGGTGCGCAAGCTGATCTACGAACATTTCGACATGTCGCTCGGCACGGGGCTCGGCAAGCTGAAAGGGCGCATGTTCCGCATCGGGCATCTCGGCGACTGCAATGACCTCACGCTGATGGCGACGCTCGCCGGCTGCGAGATGGGCCTGAAGCTCGCGGGCGTGAAGCTGGAAGGCAGCGGCGTGGCCGCCGCGATGGACTATCTGACGAGCCATGCCGCCAAGCCTCAGTTGAAGGCCGCTGCCTGAAGCCATGCTGACCCGAACTTCCGAAGCGCTCGTCAAGCCGATACACCTGCTGCCCGCGTCCGCGCGTGCCGCGCTCACGCCGCTCGCCGCGCGCCTGCAAAAGGAGTTAAAGGGCGACGTGCTGTTCGAGCGCGCCGCGCGCGGCCGCTACGCCACCGATGCGTCGATCTATCAGATCATGCCGCTCGGCGTCGTGGTGCCGAAGGACCAGGACGATCTCAGGCTCGCGCTCGAGATCGCGCGCGACAGCCGGACCGCCGTGCTCGCACGCGGCGCGGGCACGAGCCAGTGCGGACAGACGGTCGGCGAGGCGCTTGTCGTCGATACGAGCAAGTGGCTCAACAACATCGTCCACTTCGACAAGGATGCGCAGACGGTGACGGTCGAGCCGGGCGTCGTGCTCGATCACCTCAACGCGTGGCTGAAGCCGCATGGGCTGTGGTTCCCGGTCGATGTGTCGACGAGCGCGCAATGCACGATCGGCGGAATGGCGGGCAACAATTCGTGCGGCTCGCGCTCGATGGAATACGGGATCATGGTGCACAACGTCGAGGCGATCGACGCCGTGCTCGCCGACGGTCACGAGACGCGCTTCGCCGCGCTCTCGCAGATGCCCGCCGATGCCCGCACACGCGCGCTCGTCGAAGGCGTCGCGCGGATTGCGGCGCGCGAACGCGACGAGATTCGCGAGCGCGTGCCGAAAGTCCTGCGGCGCGTGGCGGGCTACAACATCGATCTCTTCGATTGCCAGAGCCCGCTGCCGTTCAGCGCAGGCGACGAGCCGAACCTCGCGAACCTGCTCGTCGGATCGGAAGGCACGCTGGCGTTCAGCCGGCAACTTACGCTCAAGCTCGCGCCGCTGCCCGCGCACAAGACGCTCGGCGTCGTGAACTTCCCGACCTTTCACGACGCGATGGACATGACGCAGCACATCGTGAAGCTCGGGCCGGTCGCGGTCGAACTGGTCGATCGCACGATGATCGACCTGTCGATGGGCAATCCGGCGTTTCGTCCGGTCATCGAGAAGGCGCTGGTCGGCGAGCCGCAGGCGGTGCTGCTCGTGGAGTTCGCGGGCGCGGACAAGGCCACGCAGGTCGCGAAGCTCGCGCAACTCGTCGAACTGATGGGCGATCTCGGCTTGCCCGGATCAGTGGTGGAGATGCCCGACGCGGCGCCGCAGAAGGCGCTCTGGGAAGTGCGCAAGGCGGGTCTGAACATCATGATGAGCATGAAGGGCGACGGCAAGCCGGTGTCCTTCATCGAAGACTGCGCCGTGCCGCTCGAACATCTCGCGGAATACACGGGGCGGCTGACTGAAGTGTTCCGCAGGCATCGCACGGAAGGGACGTGGTACGCGCACGCGAGCGTCGGGACGCTGCACGTGCGGCCGATTCTCGACATGCGCCGCGACGGCGCGCAGAAGATGCGCGCGATCGCGGAAGAAGCGGCAGCGATGGTGCACGAATACAAGGGCGCGTATTCGGGCGAACACGGCGACGGCCTGTGCCGCGGCGAATGGGTCGCGTGGCAATACGGTCCGCGCATCAACGAGGCGTTTCGCGACATCAAGGCGCTCTTCGATCCCGACAATCGCATGAGTCCGGACCGCATCGTGAATCCGCCCAAGATGGACGACGCAGCGCACTTCCGTTTCCCGCCGACATATCGCGAGCGCGCACTGAAGACGCAACTCGACTGGTCGGCATGGAACGTCACGCGCGATCCGCTGACGGGCGCAGAAGGCGGCCCAGGTTCCGGCGGCGACCTGAGCAGCGGGCTCGCGAAGGCCGTCGAGATGTGCAACAACAACGGCCATTGCCGCAAGTTCGACGCCGGCACGATGTGCCCGAGCTATCGCATCACGAAGGACGAACAGCACGTGACGCGCGGGCGCGCGAACACGCTGCGGCTCGCGTTGTCCGGCCAGCTCGGCGAAGAAGGACTCGCGAGTCAGGACGTGAAGGACGTGCTCGACCTGTGCGTGTCGTGCAAGGGCTGCAAGCGCGACTGTCCGACGGGCGTCGACATGGCGCGCATCAAGATCGAAGCGCGCGCTGCCTGGACGGCGCGCCACGGTCTGCGCCTGCGCGAGCGGTTGATCGCGTTCTTGCCGCGCTATGCGCCTTATGCGAGCCGCATGCCGTCGCTCTTCGGCGCGATCGACAAGATGCCGTGGCTCAAGAAGCGGCTCGGTCTGGCTGCGGAGCGCTCGTTTCCGCGCTTCACACGGTCGTTCCTCGAACGCGAGGTGCAGCCGATCAAGCCGCCCGTCGGCACGAAGGAAGTGCTGCTCTTCGTCGATACGTTCAACAACTGCATCGAACCGGACAACGCGCGCGCGGCCAAACGCGTGCTCGAAGCGGCCGGCTATGTGGTGCATTTCAACACGATGCCGAACGAGCGGCCGCTCTGCTGCGGGCGCACGTTTCTCGCCGCAGGACTCGTCGACGAAGCGAAGGCGGAAGCGCGCCGCACGCTCGATGCGCTCCTGCCTTATGTCGAGCGAGGCGTGCCGATCGTCGGGCTGGAGCCGTCGTGTCTGCTGACGCTGCGCGACGAATTCCTGGCTTTCGGTTATGGCGATGAAGCCGTGCGCCTGTCGAAGTCGTCGTTCCTGTTCGAGGAATTTCTCGTGCGCGAAAAGGCGGCGGGCCATATGCGTCTCTCGCTCAAGCCGCTCGACACCCCGAAGGCGCTCGTCCACGGACATTGCCATCAGAAAGCGTTCGACGCGTTTCGTCCCGTGCAGACGGTGCTCGGCTGGATTCCGGGGCTCGACGTGTCGGTGGTGGAATCGTCGTGTTGCGGGATGGCGGGCAGCTTCGGCTACGAGGCGGAGCATGTCGAGGCATCGAAGGCGATGGCGGAACTGTCGCTGCTGCCGGCGGTTCGCGCGGCGGGCGACGCGGTGATCGTCGCCGATGGCACGAGTTGCAGGCATCAAATCGCGGACGGTACGCAAAAGCATGCGCTGCATGTGGCGCAGGTGCTGGCCGCGGCGCTGGCAGATTGAATCGACCAAAACGAGCAGCACAGAAGACAGGAGACAAGCCATGACACGACCGCGCAAACCGAGAATCCGCACCCTCGCACGACGGATGCAGTGACCGCATCCGGCGACACGATACGAGCAATCCGCTTCGGGCGCACGCATGCGCCTGCGAAACACGCAGCCCCAAGGAGACGATGATGTTCCGTCGAGCCACGACGCGCGTTCTGTTGCTGCTATGCGCGATGTATTTCATCACGTATGTCGATCGAGTCAATGTCAGTACCGCTGCGAGCGCATTCGCCTCGGAGCTGCATTTGTCGCACACGGAGATCGGTTTCGTGTTCTCCGCGTTCGCCTATCCGTATCTCGTGTTCCAGATCATCGGCGGCTGGGTCGGCGACCGCTTCGGTCCGCACCGCACGCTCGCCGTCTGCGCGGTCATCTGGGCCGGCGCCACGGTCATGACGGGCTTGTCGGGCGGCTTCGTCTCGCTGATCGTCGCACGCCTTTTGCTCGGCCTTGGCGAAGGCGCCACCTTCCCGACCGCGACGCGCGCCATGTCCAACTGGGTTCCCGCCGACCAGCGCGGCTTCGCCCAGGGCACGACGCACGCGGCATCGCGCATCGGCAATGCCGTGGCGCCGCCGCTCATCGTCTGGCTGATGGTCGCGACGAGCTGGCGCGGCGCGTTCATCATCACGGGCATCGTGAGCTTCCTGTGGGCGGTGGCCTGGATCTGGTACTTCCGCGACAATCCGCGCGAGCATCGGGGCATCACCGAGCCCGAGTGCGCGACGCTCTCGAACTATTCCGGCATCAAGGAGCGCCTGCCCGTGCCGTGGCGCGCGTTGCTCGGACGCATGGCGCCCGTCACCGCCGTGTACTTCTGCTATGGCTGGGTGTTGTGGCTTTTCCTCGGCTGGATTCCGCAGTACTTCCTGCACAACTATCACATGCAGCTCGGCAAGTCCGCGCTCTTCGCGTCGGGCGTGTTCTTCGCGGGCGTGCTCGGCGACTGGCTCGGCGGCACGGTCACGGACCGCATCCTGCGCAAGAGCGGCAACGTGCGGCTCGCGCGCAACGTGATGGTCGGCGTCTGCATGCTGCTCACGCTGCTCTCGCTCGCACCGATCATGTTGGTGTCCGACATCTCGATCACGATGGCGGCACTGTGCCTGTCCGGCGGCTTCTTCTTTAACGAGATGACGATCGGGCCGATGTGGGCCGTGCCGATGGATATCGCGCCGAAGCACGCGGGCACCGCGAGCGGCATCATGAATTCGGGCTCGGCGCTCGCGGCGATCATCAGCCCGGTGGTGGGCGGCTTTCTCATCGACCGCACGGGTAACTGGAACCTGCCGTTCACCGTCTCGATGGTGCTGATGGCGGCGGGCATCGTACTCTCGTTCACGATGCGCCCGGATCGCGCGCTCGAAGTCGAGGGCGGCGAAGCGGCGGCCCGCGACGCACGCAAGTTTGTTTGAACGGAGAGTGAACGTGGCTGACGCATCCATCACGATAGAACGCGAGGAGACCATCGCGACCGTCGTCATCGACCGGCCTGAGAAGCTGAACGCGATGACGAAACCTCTGTGGCACGCACTCGGCGATGGGATCGAAACGCTGTCCGCCGACGAGTCGCTGCGCTGCATCGTGCTGCGCGGCGCGGGCGAGAAAGCGTTTTCGCCGGGCAACGACATCGCCGAGTTCCGCACCGACCGCGCGAATGTCGAGCAGGCGCGCGAGTACGGCGCGATCATGCATCGCACGCTTTCCGCGCTGAAGGACTGCCGGCATCCGCTCGTCGCGATGATTCACGGCATCTGCGTGGGCGGCGGGCTGGAGATCGCTGCGATGTGCGATTTGCGCATCTGCGGAGAATCGAGCCGCTTCGGCGTGCCGATCAAGAACCTCGGGCTCGTGATGGCGCATGCGGAGATCGAAGGACTCGTGCGTCTTGCGGGACCGGCGGTTGCGCTGGAGATTCTGCTGGAGGGCCGCGTGTTCGATGCGCGCGAGGCGTTCGAGAAGCGGCTCGTCACGCGCATCGTGCCCGACGACCAGGTCACCGCCGCGACCTACGAGACCGCACGCCGGATCGCGGATGGCGCGCCGCTCGTCGCGCGCTGGCACAAGCAGTTCGTCCGACGCGTGATGGACCCGGCGCCGCTCTCGCCGGAGGAACGCGACGAAGGCTTTGCCTGCTACGGCACGGAAGATTTTCGCGCAGGCTATCAGGCTTTCCTCGACAAGGTGAAGCCGCAATTCAAGGGACGCTGACATGACCCACCACGCACAAGGACCGCTTGCCGGCATGAAGGTCGTCGAGCTGGCGCACATCATGTCGGGGCCGATCTGCGGCATGATGCTCGCCGACATGGGCGCCGACGTCATCAAGGTCGAGAAGGTCCCCGGCGGCGACGACTGCCGCCGCTTTGCGCCGATCCTCGAAGGCGGCGAATCGGCGTCGTTTCTGATCGTCAATCGCAACAAGCGCGGCATCGCGCTCAACCTCAAGACCGAGGGCGGCCGCGAAGTGCTGCGCAAGATGCTTGCGACCGCGGATGTCGTCACCGAGAACTACCGTCGCGGCACGATGGAGAAGCTCGGCATGGGCTACGAGGCGCTCAGGCGCGACAACCCGGGCCTCATCTATTGCGCGATCTCGGGCTTCGGGCGCAGCGGACCGATGGCCGACAAGGGCGGCTTCGATTTGATCGCGCAGGGGATGAGCGGACTGATGAGCATGACCGGCGAACCGGGACAGGCGCCGATCAAGGCGGGCTCGCCCGTCACCGACATCAACGCGGGCATTCTCGCCGCGCTCGGCATCTGCGCGGCCTACGCGGGCAAGCAGAAGACGGGGCTCGGGCAGATGGTCGACACCTCGCTCTTCGAAGCGGGTTTGCAGCAGATGTACTGGGCGTTCGCCAACTACTTCGCCGATGGCACAGTGTTGCCGAAGGCGGGTTCCGCGAACCCGACGAGCGCGCCGTATCAGGCGTTTCGCACGCGCGACGGCTGGGTGAACATTGGTGCTGCGAACCAGAGCAACTACGAGCGGCTCGTCGGCGTGCTGGAGATTCCGGGGCTTGCCGACGATGAGCGCTTCCAGACCAACGCGGGGCGCCTGAAGCATCGCGGCGCGCTGGTCGATATCCTGACGGCGCGGCTCGTCGAGCGCACGACGGCGGAGTGGCTCGCGTCGTTCGATGCGATCGGCTTGCCTTCGGGACCGGTGCTCGAAGTGCCGGAAGCGGCCTCGCACGAGCAGGCGATCGCGCGCGGGATGATCGTTCAGACGGAGCATCCGCTCGCGGGCAGCATGCGCGGGATCGGGCTGCCGATTCATTTCTCCGAGGGACGCGCGGAGTCGTCGCGGCCTGCGCCGCTTTTGGGGCAGCATACGTCGGAAGTGCTCGCCGAGTATGGGTTCAGCGAGGCGCGCATTCGGGCGCTGAAGGAAGAGGGGGCGATTCTGGAAGGGTGAGGGCGCGCGGGGGCTTCGGGCGGCGTTGGACTGGTTCGCTTGCGCTTCTGCGGAGCTTGTTTTCAGGTTCCACAGAAGCGCAGAAACATCAAACTGCGTACCCCAACTCCCCTCGACGGCCACCGTCAACCGCCGGTCCATCGACCGCATCCAACACGAGCCCAAAGAACGCATCGGCATGCTCAGGATTGAGCCACCGAACGATGACGGTCATCCGCCGCTCGGGCTCGATCCACATGAACGAACTGCCCGCGCCGATCGCGAACCAGCTCGAAGCGGGCACGCTCGGAAACACGCGTCGCTCATGATTGAGCCAGACGAGGTAGCCGTAAAACGGGGCGATCGCGCACGGCGTGCGCATGCGCGCGAGCCACTCGCTCGACAGAACCCGCCGGCCGTTCGCCATGCCATCGTCGAGCAGCATCTGCGCGACCTTCGCCTGATCGTTCGCGTTGATCGAGAGGCCGCCGCCCCAGTGCGTGCCGCCCGGCACGGACTGCACGCGCCGTCCGCCGATCTCGACCCACGCATGGTCATATCCCACCCATTGCCAGTCTTCGCTCGCGCCCACCGGACGCATGATCGCTTCGCGAAACACCTCCGGCAGCGGCCGGCCGAACAGATGCAAGAGCGCAAGCGACAACTGATTGATCCGCACGTCGTTGTATTCCCAGTACGTGCCGGGCGTGCGCAGCTCGCGCAAGTCGCCCTTCCTGCCAGCGGGCGGCTCGCCGAACGTGACCGCGCGATAGTGGTCGGCCTGATCCGGCAAGCCGAAGCACGTGCCTTGCCATTCGCTCGTCTGCTGAAGCATCTGCGCCCACGTCACGCTCGCGTTGTGTTCGTCGTCGAAACCGATGCCGGGCACGCGCCGGCAGATCGGTTCGTCGACGTCGGGCAGCAGACCGCGGTCGTGCGCGACGCCCGCCAGCAACGCGAGATACGTCTTCGCGATGCTGAAGGTCAGGTCCGCGCGATCCGGCTCGCCCCATGACGCGAGCACGCGTCCGTCGACGGCAATCGTCCCTGACACCGGCCCGCGGTCATGCACCGGGCCGAGCAGGCGGTTCCACGGCGGCGGGTCGTTCGGATGCACGCCGAACACGCCGTCCACACTGCGATCCCACGTCGTTTCATGATCGATTGCGAATTGCGCTGCACGTTGCAGATCGTCGTGTTGCATGTCTTGCGATTCCTTTTGAATCCAGTGGGAAGTTCAGTGCGCGTTCAGGCGCCGGCGCGCCCACACGAGCGTGAAGAGACTGATGACCGCCGCGAGCATCAGATACAGGCCGGGCGCGAGGTTGTTGCCCGTCGCCGCGATCAGCGACGCCACCGCGAGCGGCGTGAAGCCGCCGAATACCGTCGTGCCGATGTTGTAGCCGACCGCCATGCCGGTCGTGCGCGTGCGCGTCGGGAACAGGTCCGACATCAGCGCGGGAATCGGCGCGAAGTAGGTCGCTTTCAGCAGGGCCACCCAGATCACGGCGGCAAGGAGCGTCGCGAGCGACGGATGCGCGTTCATGAACATGAACGCCGGATAGATCGTGATGAAGAAAAGCGTGCCCGCGCCGAGCATGATGCGCGTCCTGCCGACCTTGTCCGACCAGTGCCCGACGAACGGCGTGAGCACCATCACGATGAAGCCCGCGACGAGCGTCGCGATGAAGCCGTAGGACGGCGCGAGCCCGAGCTGGCGCGCGGCGTAGGTCGGCATGTAGAGCAGCATGTAGTTTGCCGTCGTGGTCAGCACGAGCGAGCCGATCGACACCAGAAGGCGTTCCTTTTGCGTCGCGAGCACTTCGCGGATCGGCGAAGCAGAGCGTTCGGTGCGTTCAAACTCGGGCGTCTCGTCGATATGACGGCGGATGTAGAGTCCGATCGGCCCGATCAGCATGCCGAACAGGAACGGAATGCGCCAGCCCCAGCTTTCGAGCTGCGGCTGCGTCAGCATGCCGGTCAGCACCGCGCCGAACGCGGACGCGAGCAGCGTGCTCGCGCCCTGGCTCGCGAACTGCCAGCTCGACATGAAGCCGCTGCGCTTGGGCGCATGCTCGATCAGGAACGCCGTCGAACTGCCGAACTCACCGCCCGCCGAGAAGCCCTGCAACAGCCGCGACAAAAAGATGCCGATGGGCGCGAGGATGCCGATGGTCGCGTAGGTCGGCATCAGCGCGACCATGCCGGTGCCGATTGTCATCATCGCGATCGAGAGCGTCAGCGATGCCTTGCGGCCGCGGCGGTCGCTGTACGAGCCGAGCACGAAGGCGCCCACCGGCCGCGCGAGATACGACAGCGCGAACGTGCCGAGCGTAAGCAGCAGCGAGACGGTGCGGTCGCTCGTCGGGAAAAACAGGTGCGAGAGCGTCGAAGCGAAATAACCGTAGACGACCAGGTCGTAGAACTCGAGCGCATTGCCGATCGAGGTCGCGAGGATCAGGCGCGAGACGCTGGTGTGACTGCCGTTGGTCGCGCCGGCGCGCGTTTCGGCGGCGAAGTCAGTGCTCATGGCTGTGCTCCTTCGCGACGGTTTTCATCGGCAGTGCACGGGCGTCGCCGAGATCCCAGAAGAGGCCCGCCATCATGCAGAGCCCCTCGCGCGCGACGGAACCGAGCAGGTGTTCGTTCGGCGCGTGCTGCGAGCAGCCGGGGTAGGAGTGCGGCACCCAAAGGGTCGGCATGCCGAGGATGTCGGCGAAGACGTCGTTCGGCAGCGTGCCGCCGAGATTCGGCAGCAGCACGGGCTCCTGGCCGGTCGTCGCACGCAACGACTGCCGCGCCCATTGCACCCACGCGTTCTCGGGATCGACGCGGGTCGCGGGCATGCCGCGCTCGACGTCGATGTCGATCATGTGAAAACCGTGCGCATCGAGATGGCGCCGCACGATCGCTTCGAGCGCTTCCCAATCCGTGCCGACGACAAAGCGAATCTGCATGTGTGCGTACGCATGCGGCGGAATCGCGTTGACGGGCTTCTCCGGATTGCCCGTGCGAAACGCCAGCACTTCGAGATTATTCCAGCCGAACACGCGCTCGGTCGGCGTGAGGCCGGGTTCGCCGTAATCCGTGTCGATCGCAGGCTCGCCCGGATTGCCGCCCACTTCGATATCCGCGAGCGCGCGGCGCACGGCCGGGGGCACGGGCGGCGGACGCAACCCGTCGACGAGAATGCGGCCGTTCGCATCGACCATCGACGCGATCGCGTTCGCGAGCACCACGCCCGGATTGCGCAGCAGACCGCCCCAGTTGCCCGAATGATGGCCGCCTTCGCGCAGCTGCACGTCGAGCCGGAAGTTCACGACGCCGCGCGAGCCGAGAAAGAGCGTCGGGCGCTTGGCGGCGAGCCGCGGGCCGTCGGAGGCGATCAGCACATCGGCGGCGAGCTCGTCGCGCAGTTGCGCGCCGAGCGCGTGCAGCCCCGGCGAGCCGACTTCCTCGCCGGTCTCGAACAGCATCTTGAGATTGAAGCCAAGCCGGCCGCCGCGCGCTTCGAGCACGGCGTCGAGCGCGGCGAGGTTGACGCTGTGCTGGCCCTTGTTGTCGGCGGTGCCGCGGCCATACCAGCGGTCGCCGTCGACCGTCACGCGCCACGGCGAGAGTCCCTCGTTCCATTGCGCGTCGTAGCCGCGCACGACGTCGCCGTGGCCGTAGGTCAGCACGGTCGGCAGGTCGTCGGATTCATGGCGATGCGCGACCAGGAACGGCCCCGCGCCCGCCTGCGGATTTTCGACGACGCGGCATCGAAAGCCGAGGCGCACGAGTGCGGGCGCGATTTCGTCGTCGAGATAGGCGCGCAGCAGCGCGCCGCTGTCCGCTTCCTGGCTCTCCGTGCGCAACGCGACGCGCCGCGCGAGGTCTTCGAGAAAACGGCCGGAATCATAGCGATTCGCCGCGTTTTGAATGGCCGACTCACGTGTCACGTCGTTCTCCGGTGCGGCGCGCACGGTGGCGCGCAGGGTTCGAATCGAAAGCGTTGTGCCGATCTTGCTGCCGCCGATATTTGTGGACAATCACAATATTTGGCAGATATCGTTGCCGAAAAGGCAAACCGGAGAAGCCATCGACATGCAAAGCACCGCGCTGCGTTATTTCCTCGAAGTGGCCCAGAGCGGGTCGCTGTCCCGTGCGTCGGAGAAGCTTTTCGTGGCGGTCTCGGCGTTGAGCCGGCAGATTGCGAAGCTGGAGGACGAACTCGGCACGCCGCTCTTCGAGCGGCGTCCGCGCGGCATGGTATTGAGCGAAGCGGGGCGCCTGCTTGCCGCGCATGCGCGGCGCAGCCTGCTCGAAAACGAACGCGTGACCGGGGAGATTCGCGGGCTGACGGCGGACGGGCGCGCGACGATACGCGTCGCGAGTTCGGAAGGCGTCGCGCGCGATTTCCTGCCGCAGGTGTTCGCGCGCTTTCTGGACACGCATCCGGCCGCGCATTTTCAGCTCGACGTGATGGCGCCGTCGGTCGCGACGCAGCGGGTGCGCGAGGGCGCGTCCGATATCGCGGTGTGCTTCAGCCTCGCGCCGGAGAAGGACGTGACCGTGGTCCATTCGCAGCGCGCGCCGATCTTCGCGCTGACGCGGCGCGGGCATCCGCTTGCCGCGCGCGAGTCCGTGACGCTCGCCGATCTCGCCGCGTGGCCCCTCGCGATGTCCGGCGAGGGCGTCACGATCCGGCAGTTATTCGATATCGCGTGCAGCCTCGAAGGGCTCATCTTCGAACCCGCGTTCACGAGTAACTATCACGCCGCGTTGCAGAGCTTCGTGCAGCGCACGGACGCGGTGACGCTCACCGGTTATCTGACGGTGCGCGGGCGGCTGGAATCGGACGGGCTCGCCGCCATTCCGATCAGCAACGTCGAACTGCATCAGCGCACCCTGCAGGTTCAGACGATGGCCGGTCGCACCTTGCCTCAGGCGGTGGAAGCGTTTTTGTCGCTGCTCACGCGCGCGATTCACGAACCGGCGTTGATCGACTGAAGCGGTAGGTGATCGGAAGACGGGAACCACCGGTGTCTTCAGCGTGTCTCGACGTAATCGGTGCGGCCGTGGTTTGCCGCTGACAGTAACTCGGGGGATGACATGAGCTATGTGCTTAGCGAAGGTATGTTGAGAATCACCAGCCAGTCGGGAGCGGTGGCCGAGTTGCCCGGCGACGCGCTGCGCTGGGAAGAGCCTTTCGAGGACCCTGAAACCGGCGAACTCGTGCACCTCGCGACGATCGCGGCCGAAGAATTCCAGGGCTCCGCCGACGACCTGATCGTTCTGAAACTGACGGAGACCGAGAGCGGTGGCGTGCAGGGCGGTGAAGTGACGGTCGAGCGCAACGACGGGGGCTATGAAGTCGATACGGAGTATCTGATCGTGACGCTCGAAGACGATCTGGATATCGGCGATGAGGATGATTAGCGAGGTGGTTTGGAGGCCTCGGATCAGGCGGTAGGTAAGTCTGCGGTCGCTTTGTAATTTTACATAAGATAAATTATCGAAGTTGTGTGTAGGTCCCAAGTTCAAATGTCCGGTTTTGCCCTTGAGGCGCACGCTGATGGAAAGCGTCCTCAAGGGACTCACCATGAACGAGCGTGGTTTAACAACCAACACGCACTGCTTCGTCTTTGCTTCTGAGACTGGCTTTCGAGACTCCATGTCTGGCGCCATTGCACCTGTCCAGTCGATCGCCATCAATTCCGCAAAGGGAGCAAACATGACCTGGGATCACCTCGCGAAGCAAAAGGAAAACGCGCTGATTGCGATCAACCGGCCGCGTCCTTATCGGCCCCTCAAGGTGATGCCGCATGATCCCGCGCGCGATCCCGCGAATATCCGCGAGATTGGCGGCTGGTTCGGCACGGAAATCTTTCTGATGGGCAAAAGCCCGGAACGGATGGAAACGTTGCTCGGCTTCTGCGTGGGCTACCTGAAACACGGCGTGGACGTGTTCGAGTTCGCGAGAGCGATAAACGCCGACGATATAGACTTGCTCGGCGCTTATACGTATCTGCCGGGCGGCAAGGAATGGAATCAGGTCGACTTGAAGTGGCCGCCCGGCCTCGGCGCGCCACAGTGGAAACTCAAGCGACGCGTGCCATGCCGCTTTATCAGAACCGTGCCACGCGGCACGCCGTTTGTTTGATCGGACTAAATCCGGAAGCCGACGGCAATCAATTCTGCAAGATCTTCGAGCCTTTCATCACGATATCGCTGCTCGCCTTGATATTAATCTTGCCACTGCCGTCGACCGTGATGTCCTTTCCCTTGATGTGGATCGTCCCGTCCTTCTTCATGCTAAGACTGGCATCGCCCGTGACGAGGGTAATCGAGTCCGTCGCGTTGATCGTGAGGTTCTTGCCGACGCTAAGCGCATCGTCTTCGCCTACCGACGTCGTTCGCCCTTTTCCCACCGTGCTCGACTGTGCGCCCTGGATCGACTCGCCCGCATCCTTCGCGACGCTGACCGTCTGCCCGCCACCTACGTTGAGCGTCTGATCACCGCCCACGCTCGTCGACTGATTTCCACCGACGCTCACAGTCTGATCCGACCCGACGCTAACCGTCTGGCTGGCCCCGATGGTTTCCCTGTGATACGCCCCGACCGTCACCACCTGATACGCGCCCACGGTCACGGCCTGGAACGCGCCGATGGTCACTTCCTGCGCGGCGCCCACCGTGATGGTCTCGTTGATGCCGACGCTGTGCGTCCGTTGCAACATGACGGTAGCTGTCTCGCTCGCATGAACGGTCTTTGTCCGGTTCGCGCCGATCGTGATGCGCTCGTCGACGCCGACCGTCTCGGTCCGGTTCATCACGATGTCGATCTTCTCATTGTTGCCCACCGTCTCCGTGCGGTCATGCTTCACGTGAGTGGTTTCATCGTTATCGATGGTCTTCTTTCGATCGTGCCCGACCCAGTGCGTCTCGTCTTTTTCGACCTCGATGTCCTGATTCCTTTCCGCGTGCAGCAGCACCTGCTCGGCGCCCTTCTTGTCCTCAAAGCGGAATTCGTTGCAATTCGCGCCGCTGCCGCCCTTGCTCGAACGGCTCTTGATGCCGGTCTGCGTCATGTTGGCCGGCAGATCGTAGGGAGGCATCTGCTCGGCGTTATAGACGCGGCCCGTGATGATCGGCCGGTCCGGGTCGCCTTCCAGAAAATCGACGATCACTTCCTGTCCCATGCGCGGAATCGCAATCGCGCCCCAGCCCTTGCCCGCCCACGGCTGCGATACGCGGATCCAGCACGAACTGTTCTCGTCGCGCTTGCCTTGCCGGTCCCAGAAGAACTGCACTTTCACGCGCCCGTATTGATCGGTGTAGATCTCATCGCCGCCCGGCCCGACGACCAACGCCGTCTGCGGACCCTGCACGAACGGCTTGCGCGCGGTGCGGGCCGGCGCGAACGGCTGCTTTGCATCGATCGCGGAAAACCAGCACTCGCAGCGATTGGTTTGCGCGCCGTCGAAGGCTTCGTAGTCGGCGAGGTCGATTGCATAGTGCGTGCGCGTGACGAGATACTGCACGTTCTGATCCGCGCGCGGATGCCGCGCCAGCTTGAGCAGCGTGCCCGCGCGCACGCTCTTGCCATTGGTGCGCGCATCCACCTGATGCCAGTTGATATCCGGATCGTCGGGCACGCTGCCTTCTATGCGCAGTTCGTCCGCCCTCGACTTCGCGCGGCTCTCGCCGTGATCGGCCTCCACATAGCCGCCCGGATAATCGAAATTTTCCAGCCCGGAGAACGCATCGAAACCCGGCATGTGCTTGACCGCCTGCTTTTGCAGCGGCCGCGACGGGTGCTTGAAATCGTAGTCGGTCAGCAGCCAGTTGCGCGTTTCGATCACATGGTTCACGCGCCACTCGCTCACATATTCGATATCGGGCGCGGCGGCCATCGCTGCGCCATAGGGCAGCGATTCGCAGCCCGCGACGCTCTCGTGCGCGGCGAGCGTGTCGGTCAGGATCAGCGATTCCTTGCCGTCCTTGTCCTGGAACCAGTAGTAGATGCCTTCATCTTCGAGCAGCCGGCTCACGAAGTTGAAGTCGGACTCGCGATACTGCACGCAGTACTCGCGCGGCGGATGAGCGCGCGCGTTCGCCTTCCATTTGATTTCGCCGAATTCGAGACCCTTGTAGACCGGATCGGCGAACACGGCCTTCACGATCTCTTCGACCGTCTTGTTCTGGAAGATGCGGCAGTTGCTGCGCCGGGCGAGCAGCCACAGCCACGGTCGCACCGCGGCTTCGTAGACATGGAGACGTCCGCGCATCCCGGTTTGCCGGAAGCCCACGACGTAGCCGCCGAACACGCGCGCTTTGGCCTTCGGCACGCCGAGCGAGACGCTCACGCGCTTGCCGAGTATCCGGCCGATGTCGAGGTCCGCGCGTTTCGAGACGAACGTCAGCTCGCAACGCGGCATGCGCCCGAGTTCCGCGCTCGCGCGCAGGCTCAGAAAGCGCAACTCGTCGGACAACGGCGTATCGACGGTGACGAGCGGTTGCGCGGTATCGGCATCGTTGCTAGCCATCGACACACCGTCCTGCCGAATCGGCGTCAGGGTCAGCGGGTTTCAGTGCTGCGCACGTCCCAGCCGAACTTGACGGCGCCGCCCAGCGCGCCCTTGTCGTCCTGTGGCTTGTATTCGAACTCGATATCCGCATACATCATGCTGACCGTTTCCCGTACTTCGCCGCCGGTGCCGCCGCCTACCGCGATGTTCGTCACGGTCACCTGCTTCAGCGTGACCGTCAGGAATTCCTTCTGCCCTTCGCCCGCCTTGCTTGCGGTGAGCTTCGCGCTCGGCAGATGCTTGCCGCTCGCGCAGCTCTTGGCGAGCGTCGGCGAAGCCTTGTCGTAGAAGTGCATGAACGTGAACATCCCGGGATGCGCTTTGCCCACGCCGCTGCCGCCGCCGACCGTCGGGCTGCTGGCGTTAGTCACGTCCCAGTCCCAGGTCTGCACCTCGATCTGCCCTTCCGCACCCTTGTGCTTCGATTCGCCGTCGATTCCGTCGATCTTCAAATAGCAATCGGTCGTAGACATGAGGTCCTCCGTCGTCATCGTGTATTCGTGGTGCATGCGTCGCGCACGCGGTCCGCATGGAATCACTCGGTAAACGAATGCGGGCGCCGGTTTTTTGAAGTTAAAAATCGCGCCGTGTCTGCCGTCTTGTCATCAGCACCCTGCTTACCGGATCAGGACGATGCCAGGCTCCGATGTACGCGATCAGCGCTTCGAAAGCATCCTCACGCTGGACAGCCTGCGCCAGTTCGATCAGCTCGCGCTCACGGAAGCCGACGACATGTTCCTGCAAGTCGTCCCGAAGCGCAGCAATACGCCGGTGAAGGGCGAAGCCGACAAGCGCGGCGACTGGGACACGCCCATGCAGATCCACGGCTGGCGCTGGGCGCAAGGCTACGATGCCGCGCCGCATGCCGCCGCCCTCAACGCGAGCGACATGCGCGTGACGGCACTCGGCGTCATCAAGACGGTGGATTCGGCGTCGCCCGTGCTTGCGAAGCTCTGTGCGCAAGCCGAACTGCTCACGCTCGCGCAGATCAAGTGCTTCAAGTCGGCCGGCACCGCGCACGGCACGCAGATCGAGTTCCTTTCGATGAAGCTGGAACAGGCGTACATCCGCAATTACCAGATCTACACGAGCGCGCGGCTCGCGCGGCCGTGCGAGATTTTCGAGCTGTCGGCGCAACAGATCACGATGACGTGCGCCCCGCAGACCGCGACCGGAAGCCGCGGCGCGGAAGTGACCTTTGCGCTCGACGTGTCCGCGCGTCGCGTGAGTTGACGCGCGTCCAGTCGGACCGCGATGAACCGGAAAAACCGTGCCGATGAACGAGCCCAAAGCAGCAGAACGCCTTCAGCCGTCGCTGCTCGACCGCCTGATCGACCACGATCCCGCGACTCGCGCCGATCCTCCCGGCGAGCGCTTCATGACGCATCGCGGATTGCGCGCGGCCGTGCTGCGCGATGTGTCGTGGCTTTTCAACACGACCAATCTCGGCGACGCGATCGCCGAGGAGCGCTATCCGCACGCGTTCGCGTCGGTGCTCAATTACGGCTTGCCGTGTCTGTCCGGGCGCTTCGCCTCGACGATCGACGCCGTGCTGCTCGAACAGGCGATCCGCCACGCAATCGAACGCTTCGAGCCGCGCATCGATCCGGCGACGCTCGAAATCGAACCGGTGCTCGACCGCTCGGTGCTCGACATGCATAACCAGATCGCGCTCGTGATCCGCGGCATGCTGTGGGCGCAGCCGGTGCCGCTCGAATTCGCGCTGCGCACGCAGATCGATCTCGAAGAAGGCGGCATCACGGTCATGGAACTGGCGCGCTGACGCCCGGGCATACTCATGGACCCGCGTCTCCTTCGTCACTACAACACCGAGCTTGCGCATCTGCGGGAGATGGGCGCGGAGTTCGCGCAGCAGTTTCCGAAGATCGCAGCGCGCCTCGGGATGAGCGGCATCGACGTGGCCGATCCGTATGTCGAACGCTTGCTCGAAGGCACCGCGTTCCTCGCCGCGCGCGTGCAGTTGAAGCTCGAAGAAGAATTTCCGCGCTTCACGCAGCAGTTGACGCATGTCGTCTTGCCGCAGGCCGCCTGTCCGACGCCCGCGATGCTGATCGCGCGTCTGGCGCCCGACCTCACGAGTCCGAATCTCGCGGAAGGCTTCACGGTGCCGCGCCATACCGCGCTTTTCGCGAGCCGCGCGCCGGGGCAGACGACGTCCTGCGAGTTCCGCACCAGCGCGGACCTCCGGCTCTGGCCGATCGAACTGACCGAGGCTCGGTATCTGGCCCAGGTGCAGGATTTGCCGCTCGCCGCGATGCCCGCGACGCAGGCGCTCGCGCCTCGCGTCAAGGGCGCGCTGCGCATCCGGCTCGCGACGCCGGAAGGTCTGTCGTTCGACGCGCTGCGTCTCGATGCGTTGAGCCTTTACTTCGCCGGCGGCGACGAAACGGCGTACCGGCTCTTCGAACTCGTCGCGGGCGATACGCTTGCCGTCGTCATATCAACGCCCGAGCGCCCGAGCCGCGCCCTCGCCGCCCTGCCCGGCGATGCCGTGACACCGGCCGGATTCACCGATCAGGAAGCGCTTCTGCCCGTCACGCCGAACGCGTTTCAGGGCTATCGCGTGCTGCACGAATATTTCGCGCTGCCCGAACGCTTTCGCTTCGCCCGTATCGAGGGACTCGCAAACGTCCTGCCGTCGTTCAACGCGCGCGAAATCGAACTGACGCTGCTCTTTGGCTCGGGCGCGGCGTCGCTCGAACGCATCGTCACGAAGGAGCACGTGTTGCTCGACTGCGTGCCCGCGATCAATCTCTTTCCGAAGCAGGCGGACCGCGCGCTGGTGACGGAAGCGAACGCGCGCTTCCATGTGATCCCCGACCGCACGCATCCGCTCGACTTCGAAGTGCACTCGGTCACCGCTGTGTCGGGTTATGGCGCGCACGACGATACGGAGCAGACGTTCCTGCCGTTCTATGCGGATTTTCTCGCGGACCGCCCGGGCGACGCCGCCTATTACACGCTCGAACGCGAGCCGCGCATCGTGCCCGCCGGACGGCGAAAGAGCGGCGCGCGCACGGAATACGTCGGCAGCGAGACGTATGTGTCGATCGTCGATCCGAATGCCGCGCCGTATCGCGGGACGCTGCGTCAACTGGCGTTCGCCACGCTGTGCACCAATCGCGACCTGCCGCTCATGATGCAGCGAAGCGGCGCGGGCAGCGATTTCTCGCTCGACATCGCCGCGCCCGTGTGCGCCGCGAAATGCGTGAGCGGCCCGTCGCGTCCGGCGCCGGTGAGTCTCGATGCGGGACAAAGCTGGCGCCTGATCGATCAGTTGTCGCTGCATTATCTGTCGCTCGGCAACGGCCCGCGTGAGGCCGCGGCGGCGTTGCGCGCCCTGCTGATGCTGCATGTTCCGCCCACCGATCAGGCTGGCCGCGCCCAAGTCGGCGGCGTCGTATCGGTCGAGGCGAAACCGGTCGTGCGCCGCCTGCCGATGCCGGGACCGATCGCGTTCGGACGCGGCCTCTCGATCCATGTCCTCGTCGACGATCTCGCCTTTCAGGGCGGCAGCGCGTGGCTGTTCGGCTGCGTGCTCGACCGCTTTTTCTCGCGTTACGTGTCGATCAATTCGTTCGTGCAGACGGTCCTCGCGACGAACGCACGCGGCGACATCCTGCGCCTGCCTCCGCGATGCGGCACGAGAGCCCTCTTCTGAACGCGGCCACGGCCGACGAAACCCACGAAGCGGAGACGCTGCGCGCGTTGCTCGACCTGTTCGACGCCGTCGCCGCCGAGCCGCATCGTCACGATTTCTATCGACTGATGCGGCACATCGAGGCGCTCACGCCGCAGTTGCCGCGACTCGGCTGCGGCGCGCGGCCCGCCGACGAACCCTTGCGTCTCGCGCAGGACGTTTCGCTCGCCTTCGCGCCCGCGCCGCTCGCGGCGCTCACCCGCACGGACGCCGATCCGGCACCGCGACTCGAACAGCGCTTTTTCGGCTACCTCGGGCCGAACGGGCCGCTGCCGCTGCATCTGACCGATTTCGCCCGCGAGCGCGCGCTGCATCATGGCGACCTGACGTTCGCGCGTCTGCTCGATATGCTGCTGCATCGCTTTCTGCTGCTGTTCTATCGCGCGTGGGCGCAGGGGCGCCCGGTCAACGGACTGGATCGACCCGGGAACGACCGCTTCGCGTTCTATGCGGGCGCGCTGATCGGTCTCGCCGATCCAGCCAGCCGCAATCGCGATGCCGTTTCGACGCACGCGAAGCTGCATTTCGCCGGCGTCATGAACATGCAGACGCGCCCCGCCGATGTTCTCGAAGCGATGACGTCCGCGATGCTGCGCGTGCCCGTGCGCGTCGAGCCGTATCGCGGTCACTGGATGACGCTTCAGCGCGAGGAACGCGCCGCACTGCGCTCGCGGATGGCGGGCGTGGCAGGTCTCGCGCAACTCGGGCGAGCTGCCGTGCTGGGCCAAGCCGTGTGGGACCGCCAGCATGCGTTTCGTCTGGTGATCGGGCCGCTGACGCTCGTGCAGTACGAATCGCTGCTGCCGGGCGGCGCGGCGCTGCCGACGCTCGTCGCGCTGGTTCGCCAGCATCTGAACGGCGAACTGACGTGGGACGCGCAACTCGTGCTCGTCGCGAGCGAGGTGCCTGCCGCGCAGCCGGGCCGCTATGGACGTCTGGGCTATTCGGCGTGGCTGGGTCTCGCCGACCGCCAAGCCGATTGCGCCGATCTCGCCCTCGACGCCGATACGCATCTCGCCTGACACGCATCGAAAGCAGGCGGGTTGAAAAATCGGCGCCGCAGCGCCGTCTTATCGGATGAGGACGCGCCTTCGGGCACCACGCGCCCACGAAAGAAGGGAGTCGGACGATGGCGGAAATCAGTCGCGTGGCGCTGTTCGGCAAGCTCGACAGGCTCGGCTACAAGACCGTCGAAAGCGCGACGGTCTATTGCAGGATGCGCGGCAATCCTTATGTCGAGCTCGCGCACTGGCTCATGCAGATTCTCGAAACGCCGCGCTCCGACTTGCAGCGCATCGTCGCGCATTACGGCGTGGACGCCGCCGCCCTCGCTCGCGAGATGACCGCGGCGCTCGATCGCCTGCCGCGCGGCGCGACGTCGATCTCCGATATCTCCGAGCACATCACCGATGCGATCGAACGCGGCTGGGTCTACGGCACGCTGATGTTCGGCGCAACGAAGGTGCGCACCGGCCACCTGCTAGTCGGCATCCTCAAGACGCAGCGCCTGCGCAGCGTGCTCTTCGGCATCTCGCGGGAGTTCGAGCGCATCAGGCCGGAAGAACTTTCGGACCATTTCGCGCGCATCGTCGCGGATTCCATCGAGGAAGAAGGGGAAGGACCGCAGACGAACCCGGACGACGCCCAACCTGCCCCGGCCAGCATGGGCAAGCAGGAAGCGCTGCGCAAGTACGCGACCGACCTCACCGAGAAAGCGCGCAACGGCAAGCTCGATCCCGTCACCGGCCGCGACGAAGAGATCCGTCAGCTCGTCGACATCCTGATGCGCAGGCGGCAGAACAATCCGCTCCTCACCGGCGAGGCGGGTGTCGGCAAGACGGCGGTCGTCGAAGGCTTCGCGCAGCGTCTCGTGCGCGGCGACGTGCCCCCGCCCTTGCGCGAAGTCGCGCTGCTGTCGCTTGATCTCGGGCTCTTGCAGGCGGGCGCGAGCATGAAGGGCGAGTTCGAGCAACGCTTGCGTCAGGTCGTCGAAGACGTGCAGGCAAGTCCGAAGCCGGTGATCCTCTTCATCGACGAGGTGCATACGCTCGTCGGCGCGGGCGGCGCGGCGGGCACCGGCGACGCGGCCAATCTGCTGAAGCCGGCGCTCGCGCGAGGCGATCTGCGCACCATCGGCGCGACGACCTGGGCCGAGTACAAGAAGCACATCGAGAAGGACCCCGCGCTCACGCGGCGCTTCCAGGTCGTGCAGGTTCACGAGCCGGACGAGGCGAAAGCCGTGCGCATGCTGCGCGGCGTGGCGGCGGTGCTCGAAGGGCATCATCGCGTGCAACTGCTCGACGAGGCCATCGAGGCGGCCGTGCGGCTGTCGCATCGCTACATTCCCGCGCGGCAGTTGCCCGACAAGGCGGTGTCGCTGCTCGATACCGCGTGCGCGCGCGTGGCCGTCAGCCAGCACGCGACGCCGCCGCAAGTGGACGACTGCCGCCGCCGCATCGAGGCGCTCGAAGTCGAAGCGCAGATCGTCGCGCGCGAGGCGAATGTGGGCGTCGACGTGGGCACGCGCGCGACGGACGTCGAAGCGTCGCTCGCGCGGGAACGCGACACGCTCGGCGGACTCGAAGCGCGCTGGAACGAAGAGAAAGGCGTCGTCGACGAGTTGCTCTCGCTGCGCGCGTCGTTGCGCGAACAGGGCGAAGCCGTGGATGCGAACCCGGCCGATAGCGCGCCACGGCTTTCGCCTTCGCCGGACACGTCGCGCGGCGCCCTGCTCGGCCGCCTCGGCGAACTGAAGGCGCGTCTCGCCGACCTCCAGGGCGACGCCCCGCTCATCCTGCCGAGCGTCGATGCGGGTGTGGTCGCCGGCGTGGTCGCGGACTGGACCGGCATTCCCGTCGGCCGCATGCTGAAGAACGAACTCGCGGCCGTGCTCAATCTCGCCGATGCGCTCGACAAGCGCGTGATCGGCCAGCGCCACGCGCTCGACATGATCGCGAAACGCATCCAGACATCGCGCGCACGGCTCGACAATCCAAACAAGCCGATCGGCGTGTTCCTGCTTGCGGGCACATCCGGCGTCGGCAAGACCGAAACCGCGCTCGCGCTCGCGGAAACGCTCTATGGCGGCGAGCAGAACGTCATCACCATCAACATGAGCGAGTTCCAGGAAGCGCATACCGTCTCCACGCTCAAGGGTGCGCCGCCCGGTTACGTGGGCTACGGCGAAGGCGGCATCCTCACCGAAGCCGTGCGCCGCCGCCCTTACAGCGTCGTGCTCCTCGACGAGGTGGAGAAAGCGCATCCGGACGTGCACGAAATCTTCTTCCAGGTCTTCGACAAGGGCTGGATGGAAGACGGCGAAGGCCGCTATATCGACTTCAAGAACACGATCATCCTGCTCACTTCGAATGTCGGGTCGGAGCTCATCATGTCGATGTGCCGCGATCCCGCCCGCGCGCCCGCGCCGGAAGAGCTCGCGCGCGCGCTGCGCAAGCCCCTGCTGGACGTGTTTCCCGCCGCGCTGCTCGGGCGGCTCGTCACGGTGCCCTACTACCCGCTCTCCGACGCGATGATGGCCGACATCGTGCGCCTTCAGCTGGAGCGCATCCGGCGCCGGGTCGCGGACAATCACGGCATCCCGTTCGATTACGACGACGACGCCGTGCGCCTCATCGTTTCGCGCTGCACGGAGGCCGAATCGGGCGGGCGCGTGATCGACGCGCTCCTGACCAACACCGTGCTGCCGCGCATTTCCACGGAGTATCTGACGCGGCTCACCGAAGGCGGCGCGCTCGAGCGCATACGCCTGTCGGCGAGTGCGAACGACTTCGTCTATTCGTTCGACTGAGGGACGCCCAGCGGAGTCGACGGCGATGCTCACACTCACGGTGACACGTCACAATGGAGAGCCGCAGCGTCAGCCGCTGTCGGCGACTTTCGACGCCCAAGGCGGCACGATCGGGCGCGCGGTGACGAATCGGCTCGTGCTCGACGACGCCGAGCGCACCGTTTCGCGCCTGCACGTGCAGATCGTGTGGCGCGAGGGGCGCTTCCGGCTGATCGACCGGGGCAGCAATCCGGCGCTCGTCAACGGCGCGCCGCTCGACCCCGGCCAGGAAGTGCCGCTCGCGCACGGCGACGAGGTGCAGATTGGCGGTTATCAGCTCCGCGCGGAGGTATCGAGCGAGGAAGAAACCGTCTGGGAGAATCCGGCTTCGAACGACTCGCCCAATGACGATCCCTTCGCGGGCCTGTTCGACGCCGCACCCAATGCGTCCAGTGCACCGCGCGCACCGGCGCCGCAAGAAGCCGCAAGCGACTTCGACGATCTGCTTGCCCCGCCGTCCACCCGCGTGCCGCCGAAACCGCTGGCGCCCGCTGAGGACTTCGACTTCGGCCTCGATGATCCGGCATCGAAACGCTCGATCGACGAACTGTTCGACCTGACGCCGGGCGCCTCGCCGCTCATCGAGCCGCTCATCGCGCCCATTACTCAGCCCAACACCGCGCACGACGCCGACCCCTTCACGAGCCTGACCGGTGGCGCGCGTCCCGTCCAGTCGCCCGCCACGCAATCCGATGCGGGTTCGGAACTGCACAGCGCGTTTACGCCGCCGAAGCCGCGCGCAGCGCCGTCGACCGTCGCATCAGTCGCGCTGCCCGCGAACGACCGCGCACTCCTCGACGCATTCCTGCGCGGCCTGTCCGCGCCCGGCGTGCGACTCGATGCGCTCACGCCCGAATTGATGCAGCTCGTCGGCGAACTTCTGCGCGAAACGACGCGCGGTACGCTCGAACTGCTCACCGCCCGCGCCGCGCTCAAACACGAGATGCGCACGGGCGCGACGATGATCGCCGCCGCCGACAACAATCCGCTCAAGTTTTCTCCGAATGTCGAAGCCGCGCTCGCGCATCTGCTCAATCCGCCGATGCGCGGCTTCATGCCGCCCGCCGCCGCGCTCGACGACGCCTACGCCGATCTGCGCGCGCATCAGGTGGGCGTCGTCGCGGGCATGCGCGCGGCGCTCGACGGCGTATTCGAGCGCTTCGAGCCGGAGCGCATCGAGGCGCGACTGTCCGGCCGCTCGATGCTCGACGGCCTCCTGCCCGGACTAAACCGGCGCGCGCGCTGCTGGGATCTCTTCATGGAGACGTACGGCCAGCTTTCGCGCGAAGCCGCCGAGGACTTTCACACGCTGTTCGGCAAGGCGTTCGTCGCCGCCTACGAGGCGCAGATCGAGGAACTGAAACGCAGCGGCCGACATTGACGCGCGGGTTCGAGAGAGACGACATGCAACTGCAAACCGCAAACGTGACTGACAAGGGCGGCCGCTCGCGCAACGAGGACGCCTACGCGCAATGGCGCCACGCGGCGCTATTTGCGAGCGTCGTCGCGGATGGCGCGGGCGGACATGGCGGCGGCGATGCGGCGTCGCGCATCGTCGTCGATACCGTGCTCGATGAACTCACGCGCGTGGCGGCGGCAGGCGTCGCACTCACCGGGCCCGCCCTCTTGCGCGTGCTCTTGCGCGCGAACGACGCCATCGTCGATGTGCAGGAACACGAGCGCGATCTCGCGCAGATGCGTTCGACCGCCGCCGTGCTCGGCATCGACGAGGCGGCGGGGCTCGCCGCGTGGGCGCATTGCGGCGATACGCGCCTCTATTGCTTCCGGCGCGGCGCGACGGTCGTTCAGACGCAGGATCACAGCCTCGTGCAGAGCATGATCGACGCGAATCTGCTCGACACGCGCGACGCGCGCAGTCATCCCCGGCGCAACGTGCTCTTTTCGGCGCTCGGCACCGCCGACGACCTGTCGATCGCGGCGTCGGACGAGCCGTTCCCGATCGCCGACGGCGACGCCTTCCTGCTTTGCACCGACGGCTTCTGGGAATATCTCGACGAGTCCGTGATGATCGACGCGATCGGGCAGGCGCAAACGCCGGTGGCGTGGCTCGATCTGATGGTGGCGCATCTGCGCGGGGCCGCGCGGCCCGGTCACGACAACTTCACGGCGTGCGCCGTATGGATCGGCGATGCATCGCAGACGACGGTGCTGAAGCTGCCCGCGACCTGAACCGGGTCGCGGGCTTGGGCGCGAGCGGTGCTCAGGCCGCCTGCTTGGCCGACGGCAGCCGCGAGACCAGCCGTAACGACACGGTCAGCCCTTCGAGCTGATAGTGCGGACGCAGATAGAACGTCGACGTGTAGTAGCCCGGCGCGCCCGCCACTTCCTGCACCTTCACTTCGGCGGCGGCGAGCGGCTTTTGCGACTTCGTGTGCTCGGACGAATTGGCGGGATCGCCGTCCACGTATTGCGTGATCCACTTGTTGAGCCACGTCTCCATGTCGGAGCGCTCCTTGAACGTGCCGATCTTGTCGCGCACGATGCACTTCAGGTAATGCGCGAAGCGGTTGCATGCGAACAGATACGGCAGGCGCGCGGCGAGCGCCGCATTCGCGGTGGCGTCCGGATCTTCGTATTCGAAGGGCTTTTGCAGCGACTGCGCGCCGATGAACGCCGCGAAATCCGAGTTCTTGCGATGGATGAGCGGCATGAAACCGTTCTTCGCGAGTTCCGCCTCGCGCCGGTCCGAGATGGCGATCTCGGTCGGGCACTTCATGTCGATGCCGCCGTCGTCGGTCGGGAAACTGTGCACGGGCAGGCCTTCGACCGCGCCGCCCGACTCCACGCCGCGGATGCGCGAACACCAGTTGTAGAGCTTGAACGAACGGTTGATGTTCACCGCCATCGCATACGCGGAATTGGCCCACGTGTACTTGGTGTGATCGGCGGAGCCGGTGTCTTCCTCGAAGTCGAATTCGTCGACGGGCTCCGTGCGTGCGCCGTAAGGCACGCGCGCGAGGAAACGCGGCATCGCGAGTCCGATATAGCGCGCATCTTCCGACGCGCGCAGCGAGCGCCAGCTTGCATACTCCGGTGTTCCGAAGATCTTCGTGAGATCGCGCGGATTGGCGAGTTCCTGCCACGAGTCCATCTGCAGGAGACTCGGGTCGGCCGCAGCGATGAACGGCGCATGCGCGGACGCCGCGATCTTCGAAATCTCCCCGAGCAGTTCGACATCCGGCGGCGTCTGATTGAAATAGAAGTCGCCGATTAGCGCGCCGAACGGCTCGCCGCCGAGTTGCCCGTATTCGTGTTCGTAGATTTGCTTGAAGAGCGAACTCTGGTCCCATGCGACGCCCTTGAAGCGCTTTAGCGTCTTGCCGAGATCCTTCTTCGAGATGTTCATCACGCGAATCTTCAGCATCTCATCCGTTTCGGTGTTGTTGATGAGATAGTGCAGCCCGCGCCACGAGCCCTCCAGCTTCTGGAAGTCCGGGTGATGCATGACCTCGTTCACCTGCTCGGTCAGCTTCGCGTCGATCTCGGCGATCATCGCCTGAATCGAGCGGATCGCATCGCCGGAGATGATCTTGGTCTGCGAGAGCGCCTGTTGCGCGAGCGTCTGCACGGCCGTCTGCACGGCGGTTTTGGCCTCGTCGCTCTTCGGCCGGAACTCCTTGTTCAGGAGCGCGGCGAGATCGTTGCCTTCGAGCGTCGCGCCCTGCAGTTCGGGCTTCGATTCGGACGATTGAGGGATGTCGGACATGGTCGTTTCCTTTCAGGCGATGTCACGCGCGCGGGCTGTCCCGGCGTGTCGCTGCATTCACTGAGCGGCCGGCGCGGCGCTGTCGGGCGGCGGTTGCGTGACCGTGGCGAGCGTCTTGAGCAGCGCGGGATCGTCGAGCACGCGGGCGATCAGTTCTTCCGCGCCGGTCTTGCCGTCCATGAAGATGACGAGATTGGCAAGCTGCGTGCGTGCTTCGAGCAGCTTCGAAAGCGCATCGACCTTGCGCGCGACGGCGGCCGGCGAGAAGTCGTCCATGTTCTCGAACGTGATGTCGACGGCGAGATTGCCCTCGCCCGTCAGCTTGTTCTGAACCTGGAACGCGACGCGCGGATGCATCGCCTTCATGCGGCTGTCGAAGTTGTCGATGTCGATTTCCTGGAACTTGCGCTGATCGACGGGCGGCAGCGCCTCGGCGGGTTTGCCGGAGAGATCGGCGAGGACGCCCATCACGAACGGAAGCTGGACCTTCTTCTCGCTGCCGTAAGTTTCAACGTCGTATTCGATCTGCACGCGCGGCGCGCGGTTGCGGCCGATGAATTTCTGACTGCTGGTTGCCATGACGCCTCCTTTGCGTGAGCGCGGGCCACGCTCTGAAGACGAACGATGTGGGCGGGAATTGAAAAGCCTAGGTCGTTGCGCGCACAAGGCGCTGCTGACGCCATGCGGGCGCGGCGCAGTTGAAGAGCGCCGTGCCGGGGCGAAGCAGGCACAGGTGGCGCGCAGCGGCCGTGCGCGGGCGCTGGTAGCCGTCTTTCAATACGTCGATGCAGTGCGCTTTAGATGGCGGCGCGCCTGCAAGATAGCGCGTGCCGCTTTGGAAGCGCGGCGCGTTCGTTTGCCACCATGCGGCGATTTTGCCGGCATCGGGCCAAGGCGCGCCTTCGTCTTCGTCTGTGGCGACGTTTGGGTCGTTGGGGTCGTCGGTCGGACCGGCGGGAATGTGCGCGGGCGGCTTGCGGTCGAGGTCGAGCCAGGCGAGATCGGCCCCGGTGATGAAGCTGAAGCTTTCCCCAGCGAGGCGGGCGTAGTGGTCGTCGGACATAAGGCCGATGAGCCAGGGCACATAGCGAGGGTCGCCTCCGTAGCCGACTGCGTGGATCAGGATGCGTTTGCTGTGTTGTTGCGCGGCGATCGCTTCGAGCAGGCGCGGCACGTCGGCCGATGGCAGGGCCATTGCGGCGAGCGCGGCGGCGTCGGGGCGTGACGGTGCGAGTTCCGTCAACACGTTCAGCGATGCGCCTCGATCGCCGAGCAGCAGCGCGGATTGCGCGGCGTGGAAGCGGCATGCGTTGTCTTTGTCGTGCAGGCCGTCGATGCAGGACGCGAGCAAGTCCACGCGCCCGATTTCACCCGCGCATTGCAGCGCGCGAGCGCGGATATCGTCGTTTTCCGAAGTGATGGCCGTGTCGAGAAAGCGTTTCGGGTCCACGCGATGCAGCCCGCAGGCCGCGAGGCCGGCGAGTTGCGCGGCGGGTTCGTCGCGGGCGAGCAACATGCCGACGGTCTCGCTCAGACGGCTCGCGGACACCCAGCCGAACGCCGAATGCAGGCCGCGGCGGGCGTCGGGAAGCGCTTGCGCCAGTGCGACGAGTCGCAGGAGGCCTGGGTCCGAACGCGCTTCGATGCAGCCGATGGTGGCGGTGAAGAGTTCGCCCTTGCCGGGGCGATCGAGCGCCTGCATGCTGAGTTGCGCGCCGACGCGGCCGGCCACCGCGATGCCGTCGAGATGCGCGGCGATGCGTTCGTCGAGGCGGCCGAGGTGTTTGAGTTTGACGTGCGGGGCGCGGACGAGGTACGAGCGCGTGTTGCGCAGGCAGGCGGCGTCTTCGAGGTGTTGGTGGAGGACATGGCGAATGACGTTTCCGCTATGGCCTGATGCGGCATTCGACGATCGATCAGGGCAAGCGGTTTTCATTGTCGACCTCCAATCGAGCTTGCAGCACGTAAAACGGCTACTGGCGCCCGGAATCGGGCACGGTGCTCTGGACAGCGTCCGGGCGGCAACAGGCTATCCAGGACCAGGAGGTCGATCGTGCGTCGCTCAGCATCACGAATACCAAACGGTTGCGGTGCGGTAAGCTTGCGAACAAATCACGAAACGTTACGGCCTGATGGCGTCACGGCCGTCACCGTTGTGATGTCGCATCGCTCAATGCAGCCACCACCCACCTGTCTATCGTCCCGAAGAGTGTAGACGGTGATTCCACTGCATCGTCGTCGGGCCAAAGCACGTGAGGAACGGGCGGTTGATCTGCTTCAAATCCGACTAAAGCTGAACCCTTGGATGCAATGCCGATCAACTTCGGCTCGTCTGCGGGCCTCCCAATCGTTTGCCATTCTTCCTCCGGCATCCATCCCAGATCGCCGCTAAAAAAGTCGAACCAGCCGTCATGCACCGTTTGCATCGAAACCAGCTCTGCAGGCAGATCTGGCTGCGTATCGGCGGGCTCCACAGGCGGCAGTCCCTCGAAGGCGGCGATATCGTCGTCGAGCACGAAAAAATATAGCAGCGAGGGCGCTTCACTTTGAGGCATCAGGACGCCAAGTCCAGCTAACTTCTCGCGCAGCAATTGGAAGGTCTTGGGGAGAATGGCGCGTTGCGCCGTCCATCCGAGCGCATCCAATGCGCCGTCGACATTCGATTGGGCAAGTCCAGCGACCCAGGCCGCCGGCAGACGGTTCTTCTCTAGCGGCGACCAGGCCGCTTCGTCGAATGGCGCTAGCTGAAATTGGACCGGTTCGTTCAGTTGCGCAACGCGATCCGACACGTAACGGTCCGCCATACTTTCATCGATTGCTGTGGGATACATGGACACTCCTTACTCGCCGTTACAGGTACCTTTTCTAATTTCCTTTACAAGGACCATTCTCGATAGTTTGGCTACTGCCTTTCCTTTGTTCGTCACTTTTTTAGGAATTTTCATGTCGCGGCGAAGATGAATCAGCCATTCTCCCCACAACTTATCCTGTTTCGACGAATTGCACGACCTGCACATACCCACAAAGTTATCCGGGTGATTAATGATCTTGCGCTTCGTCTTTGGTCCAAGACAAGCGAATCCAGGAATCGAACGGATTTCGTTAAGTGGCACGATGTGGTCAACGGACAGACGCCTCTTCCGGTCGCCACAGACGACGCAATATCGTGGATATTTCCTCGCGTTGACTTTATCCCGCATCGTTTGACTTGGCGTAGCGTCGCGCAGCTCTTCGTATTCAGCCTGCGACACGTCCTTTGGGCAGTTCTTGTTGCACGGCTTCGTCTTGAGGCCTTTGAGACTCGGCTTCTCGATGTTGGGCCACGTAAGCGCTTCGTTAGCGGTTGATCCATGATTGTGCGTTGTCAAGTCGAGATGACGATCGACATTCTCGCCTTCGAACAGTACATCCATGGACCACGACGTAAAGAACACCTTACCCGTGTTCTTGCTATTGACGACTCCCTTTTTGGGTGCGCATCCGGCTTCGTCGCCCGAACTCGACTTAAAAAACGATGTGCTTTTCAGCATGACTTCTTCGCCGGAAATCATGACAGAAGTGGAGCCGTCCGACGTATCGGAAGAAAACCCCGTGTTCGGATAGGGAACGGGTACGCCAGGCGGAGTCGCAGGAGTCTGCGGTGGCGTCATGCAGACATCGGGAAACGCGCAGACGGACTTGCTAGCTCCCGCTTTGCACGAAACTGCCCGCGAGTTCGCATATACCTCGTTGCTCAAGGCCACTCTCCGTAGTACCTCAGGACCATCGCCGCCCGCTCTCCCTGATCGTTGCTCGCGTGATAAAGAATCGTCCCGCCCGGTCCATAGTGCTTTTTTGAAGCAGAGTCGGCCACCGCGATAGCGATAACGCCAACGGTTGTCGCGGTCTCTCCAACGCTCTCAGCAGGATGCCAGAGGATTAGGTCCTCTTTGCGATAAGGCTCGACACGAGAAAGAGCTAGCGCCGTCTCCTTAAAGTAATATTGCTCTCCCGACAGACTAGCAATGCAGTAAGCGCAGTCATGCAGGGCGCATTTCGCGTCCGCTAAAGCTGCGCAGATCGCGTGTTTCAAGCCATCGCCTTTTAGAGGGCTTTCGGTACCGATATGTGCTCGCTCCATGCCCAGCCCTACACCTTCGCAGACAAGTGTGCCCGGTCGTTTGGTTGCCCCGACCAGAACTGCTCCGGCTGCCTCACCCGGCATGAAGCCGTCAGAGTTTGCCGACGTAAGCAAGCGGTCCTCGCGTTCGAAGGCCTTGAGGGTGCGCCAGTTCAGAAGACTGTCGACCGCTGCTATCACGACGAGGCCGGCGGCCTTCCGATCAAAGAACTGACGGGCGTATAGCATTGCAACAGCCGTGCTCACGCGCCCTTTTGCCACCAACGCCGAATCGCGGCTGAAGCGGGCACCGAGAACCTCCGCGATATCGGAGAGCAAGTGCTCGTCAAGTCCGTCGGGCCTTCCGGGCCGCTCCTTCTCCGCAACACACAGGAGGAGAGGGATTGCTGCCCACTCAAGCCGGTCGATACCGTCAAGGCATTCGGCAATCGCCATTGCTCCCATTCTTGCAAGCTTGGCACGCTCTCGCCAAGGCCTTTCGAGTCGAACCGGATGCGCCATGATCCAGTCACCCTCTGAGTCTAGGAAACGCGTCTGAGAAGGATTGCTGAGTTTTGCACGAATGGCGGCGCAGGTCGCAGGCGCGCTATGTCCCACGCTCGTAACGAGGCCGGTACTCATAACAACGACCGGTGAAGCGTTCATCGATCAATCTCACCAAGAGTCCGCAGACTCGATGACGGCGGACTTCCAATATTCGATTTCGTCGCGCTGTTGCCACCATTGCCGCCCCTTACGTCCTACCAGCACTTGCTCAATTTCGAACATGTCCTTCTTCAGCGGCCGGCGCACGCGCCAGTTCATCGTGAACAAACCGCGATCAGGCTCGAAGACGAGCGTGTCGAGTTTCCCGCAATGGTCTTCGCGTTCGCCGCGCCTCGGAAAAACATGCACCGGCGCCTCGAAATCCGGCAACACGAAACTGCGCCTGCCATCCGGCGTCAGATTCACCAACGTCACCTCCGCGCCTCCGACGGGCATCGCGAGTTGCTGATCCTCGGGCGCCGCCGAGTAATACCGCTCATCGAAATCCGGCGGCAAAAACGGAAAGTGTTTCTCCAGCCACTCGTCGTCATACGTGCCCGCATACCCGAGCCGCGGCGTCCACCCTCGCCCGAGCACGCCGAACGACATCGGCCGATACGCCTCGTCCGGACGCATCACCGGCCGATTCAACTCTTCCGTATTGGGCAGCAACCGCCCATCCACCCAATTCCGCCGCAGATGCCGCCTGAACCCCCGTCCGACCGGATTCGCCATAAACGCCGCATGCTGCATCGGATCGTCGTGTTCCTGATCGACGCCGCCGAACGCGACATCGTAGGTAATCGGTTTCGACACGAACGGCACGGGCGCGCTTACGTCGATGCGCGTCGCGCCCGCCTGCCAGACGCGGTCGCCGACCACCGCAAGTTGCTTGGTCAGGTTGCCCACACGCAAGCCGACCGGCACACGCGTCGCGGGCCGCCCGCCGGGCGCGTGCGCGCTGCCTAGCAGCAACACGTCGCAGCGCGGCTTATGCGGCGCGTAGTCCACTTCGTAGTACGGCGCGGAGTAGCCGGGCTGGCCGGTGAACGTATCGGCCATGACGAGCGGCAGTTGTTCTTCCGCGAGCCCCACCGCTTCGCCCGGCGCGGGCAGGCGAAACGTGCCCTTGACGACGACGATGAGCGATTCGCGGCCGCTCGGCTCCGTGCCCATCGTGTAGCCGGCGACCATGCGGGTGGCGTTGATCAGTTCCATGAGCCGGCCACGTTCAGTTGAGCTGCACCGAACCGCCCTTGATGCGGTTCACGCCCGACGATCGGCTCGACACATACGTGCCGCGTATCAGCACCTTGCCCGCTTTCGTCAGCGTGATGCTCGCCTGCCCGCAGCGCAGCACGATCTCTTCCTTTGCCGTGACGACGAGCCGCTGTCCGTCGGCATCGGCTTCGACTTGCGCGGGCGCTTCGTCGAGCGGCCAGGCTTCATCGGCCTGCAGGCAGCCGACGATGACCGGCCGCGTCGGATCGCCCGCTTCGAACGTCAGCAGTACTTCTCGGCCGATATGCGCGCCGCGCAGGTCGGGAATCGTGCGCGCGACGAGCGCGGCGTCGCCGGGCTGTCCGGCATACACGACGAGCGGCCGCGCGCCCTCTCCGCTGAATCCGATCAACGCGCCGATGCGCACGCCGTCGATGACCGGTATCGACGCCGGCTGCATGAAGTCTCGTCCGCTCATCACGCTCTCCCAAGCCTCACGCTCAAGAGACGAACGAAGCCGCGCCAGTTTCAAACGGATCACGGCTCGCGCTTTCCGGCGATCAGATGAATTTGCGCGAGACTGTCGGGCGCAAGGTCCTGCATCACGGCGAGAAAATCCTTGCCCATCAGCCCGCGCGCGCGACGAATGAGCAGCGGCGCGGGATTGGTCGGCTCGGTGCGTTCGAGAAACGCGCACACCGCATCCAGCAAGGCGATCGCGTCCTCGCGCGTCGTGAGTGCGCCTAGGCGCGCAGGCGCGAGACGCTCCATTTGAACCTCTTCCTCCGGCACCGAAGCGGGCGCCGCGACTGGCGCCACCGCGCTGAATTGCGCGGCGACATACCGCGCCGTCGCCAGCATTGCGTTCAGCAAAGGCGCATGCTCGGCGCCGAGCTTTTCCGTCATGCAGTCCGACAGGGCGTGCACCGCGCGCGGCAGATCGAGCCCCACGGCGAGCGCGTCGGGATCGTGGGCGAGCGCATCGGCGAGCATGCCCGCCACGCGCGGCAAGGTCGCGGTGTTGGAACCGTCGGGCGGGGCGATCTTGCCTTGGGCGATCAGGATGTCGCGGACCGTGAGCCGCTCGCCATGCACGCGGCACACCTCGCATTCGCGCAGGTCGTGCAGCAGGGTTTCGGCTTCCGCGAAAGGCGTATAGGCGTCGGCAAGCGGCGCGAGCGCATTGACGCGCAGCGCGGGGTCATTGTTGTCGTCGGGATCGAGCGGCGGATAAAGACGCTCCCAATAGCGCTCGAATAGGCCCGTCAGCACGCGCAATCCCGCGTGAAAACCCGCAAGACCGTGCACGTGCGACGCCGCGCGCGTATAAGCCACGGCGATACGCAGATCCTTCGATCGCGACAGCAGCGCCTCGGCTTGCTCCATGACGTCGGCCCAGGGCGGCGGCTCGGTGAGCGTGTCGAACTGGCGCTCGGGCATGCCGCGCGCGAGCGACTCGAATTCGAGGAACGCCGCATCGTATTCCAGATCGATGCCGGCGGGCGGCATCGCCTGAGTCGGCGCGAGCAGCGGTTCAACGTCGATCATCGCGACTCCATCAGAATTCACCGCAGCCATGCTGGCCGTTCACGACCAGACAGTTGTTCAGATTCGGCCGCGAACGCACGCGCTTCCATTCGGCGGCGAGCGTGTCGGCCGCGCCTTCGGCCTCCTGCAGCGCGAGGATCGGCTCGTTGGTGCCCACGCAGATGTTGACGCCGCCCAGATTGCTTTCGTAGACGAAGCTGTCTTCCTGCGCCGTGAAGAGCGGCTGCAAGCCGGAACGGTTGAAGACGCCGCCGTTCGCGAGCGGGTCCTGCACCGTGAGCGTTCCCGGGGTGACGACCACGTTGTAGCCCGTCGGTGACGAAAACGTGCCGCTGATCGGGTACGTGCCGCCGGGCGACGCCAGCGTCGCCGGTGATGCAAGCGGCCCCGCAGCAAGCGCACTGCCCAGTTGATCGCCGCTCAGAAGCCCGCTGACCGCGAAGCCGAACGGGCCGTTCGCGCTGCCCCGGATGCGGGTCTGACCGCCGATCGTGACGGTGAGCGTCGGCCGCTCGGCGTACACGAAGTGGTTGCTGTTGCCGGGCACGACCGCGAGCGACGGCTGGCCGTTCCAGCTGCAAATGCCGCCGTAGACGCAGCCGTAGAAGTTAGGCAGCGTGCCGCCGGGATCGATGCCGCCGCGGTTCTCCTGCTGATCGCGACTCCGGGCCCACACGCGCCATGCGTTGCCCGCGCTCAGCGAGCCGCCCGCCGCGTTGTCGAAGACGACGTTCTGCATCACGAGGTCGATGCTGCCGCCCGCGCTCAGGTGCGTCGGCGAGCCGACGGAGCCGAGCGACACGCGGCCGTTGTCGGAAATCGCCGCGAGGTTGCCCGTCACGGTCGATTGCGTGCCGTCGATCGTCGCGGCCCTGCCGGTCGCTCCGTCGAAGCCCTGCGCGGAAACCGGCCCGATCGTGAAACCGTGGGACGCTTCGAAACTCACGTCGTGTGCGCCGGCCAGTGCGAGCGTGTTCACGTCGTTGCCGGCGTCGGTGAGCGTGAAATCGCCGCCGCCCGCGAGCAGCAGCGACTGCGCCTGAATACCGCCCGGATCGGTCACGATGCCGCTCGAAGCGAGCGCGAGCGTCTTTCCGGGCAGCGAGATGCCCGACGGCAGGTCGATGCCCTGGCCGCCCGCGCCGGTGTTCTGAAGCGTCAGGCCGGTCGCGACGGCGGGACGTTGCGCGCACGCCGAGCCGCCTTCGCACGCGCCCTGGACCGAGATGTGCCCCGTTTGCGTCGATGAGCCGAGCACGAGTGTCTGGAGGGTCGTCGAGAAGGTCTGGTAGGTCGCGGCGTCGATGGACAAACCCTGTGTCGCGTTCGTGCCGAACAGCGTGATGGGCACGGCGTTCTGCACGGTGACGTCGAAGGTCGACGGGTCGACGGATGCGGGCGAGATGAAGAGCGATCCGCCCTGCGCGTCGATCGTTCCAGCGCCGCTCCGCCCGCGAAGGCTGGTGGCGGTGCCGTTGTTCGACGCGCGAAGGGTGACGACGCCTTGCGCTCCGGTGGTGACGGAGAATGGCCCGGCGAAGAGCCGCTCGTTGCCCGGAAGCGGGACGGCGCCATAGGCGATGCCGGCGTCGGCGGTCGTGGTCGATCCGGCGATCGACACCGTGCCGTTCGCCGCGCTAGCGTTGATCGATCCGTTCAGCAGCAAAACGCCGTAGGTCGGCGAAAGTGCGCCGGGTCCTGTACTGGCGATGCTGCCGCGAATGTCGATCGGACCGCCGGCCGTGGTGAGCGACGAGCCGTCGATGAACGCCACGCCGTAGTTGCCGGCGCCGCTGCCGGTGCCGTAGATGCGGATGGCGCCGGTGGTCGTCGTGATGTGCGCCGGACCACCCGCGACCGCCGTGCCTGCGGCCGCGTTGCCGATTACGACGCCGCCGCCAGGGTTGACCGCCGGGTTCAGGCTCTGCCCGACGAGTTGGACGCTGCCGCTTCCCGTCCAGATAGAAGCGCCGTCCACTTCGACGCCGACATTCGATCCGGCGAACGATCCCTCGACGTTTCGCGGCTCCGGCATGATGCCGCGCGCGGTCACGTCGCCGCCTGTCGACGACGGCGCGCCGGCGGCCGCGCCCACGCGCGTGTCCACGTCGGCGAAGCGGATCACGACAGCCGCACCGCTGCTGCCTCCCGGGCCGCCCGGTCCGCTTACCGCACGGCCCGCCGCGCTCAGATTCACGCTGCCGCCGTTGGTGAGTACCGCGATATGCGGGGTGCTGTCGCTGCCATTGCTCACGCCTCCGATGAACACCTCGTTCGGCGCGTTTGCGACAATGTCGAGCTTGCCTTGCGCTGACGTGATGTCATTCCCCACATCGACGAAATCGGCGGCGCGCATGTCGAGCGTGATGTCGTGGCCCGACACGTTTTCCACGGGCGCCACAAGGGTCACGTCGCCAACCGTCGATGTCAGCGTCAGGTTGCCCGCGAGCGTCGCTCGGCCGTTGCTGTCGATCGTCGAGAAGGCGTTCGTTCTCGTGTCGAACACGGCGCCGTTGCCCGACCCGACGGAGAGGCCGTCACCGGTGATCGACGTGTCGCCCGTGCCGACGAGCGCCACCGTGCCGATGCTGTTGCCCGGGTTCGTCAGCGTGAAGGTGCCCGGTCCCCCGAGCAGCAGAAGATTCGCGACAAGCGGCGCGCTCTGCGTGACGGGGCCCGCGGAATCGAGCGTCAGCCCGGTAACGGAGATCGCGGACGGCAGCAATATGCCAAGGCTCCCGGTGCCGCCGTTCGCCACCGCCAGATTGGTCGTGGCGGGCAGACCCGCGCACGGCGGCTCGGCGCAGGTCGGCCCGAGCGTGATCCGGCCCGTGTGCGTCGTCGAGCCGATGTAGACGCTGTCGATGTTGGACGAGAACCGGCCGCCGAAGCTGCCATCGAGCGTGAAGCCGCCTCCGGTCGCGCCGGGCACGCCGATGTTGATCGGCGCGGCGTCGTCGGCGGCGATCGCGAACGTCGTTGGCGAGACGCTGCCCGGCAGGAGCTGCAACGTGCCGGCAGGCACGGCGAACGCCGAGAACGCGTCGACCGAGATCGACGACGTATTCGCGCCGGTGTTGGACGCGCGCAGTGTGAGCGTGCGTGTCTGGAGCGTGCCCACGGTGGAGTCCACGATCTGCAGACCGTTCTGCTCCACTGGCGCCCCGCTGCCTGAGACCGAGCCGGCGAGCGTGATGTTGGAGCCGTTGAGGCTCGCATTGGCGAGCCTGACGCCGGCGTGGTAGCCCGAGTCGCTACCGGAGGCGGTGACGAGCGCACCGTTGGTCACGCCGCGAATGTCGATCGGCCCCGGCGCCGCAGGGTCTTGCGAAGTGAAGAAGACATGGCGTCCGGTGTCTGAGGTCGAGCTCGCTCTGGTTGACACGCCCTCGTAGCCGTTGCCACTGCCATAGACGCGAATGCCGGGCAGGCCCGACGTCAGGACGAAAGTGCCTTCGCCTGCCGCCGCGATGGTCACGCCGGTGCCCATCGGTCCCTGCGAGGCCGCCGCGCCGCGCAAGAAGATGCCACCCGACGTCTCGATCGGCTCGGCGAAGAGACTGACGCCGTCGGCGCGCGCGACTGCGCCGGACGCGAGCGCGGTGCCGTCGATCGTGATATCGCCCGTGTCCGCCGTCATGCTGCCAAGCTGGGCGGACACGCCGCCCGCGCCGCCGCGGCCCGTCACAGTGATCGCGCCGGCAGCCGACTGGAGTGCCGCTGAATCCATGTCGATCCCGATGCCCGTCGACGACGTACCAGTGAGCAAGACGTTGCCCGCAGTCGCCGTGATATCGGAAGCGCCCACCGATACGCCGCGCGTGACGCCGTTGCCGGTGATCGTGATCGGGCCGGTGGTCGTCTGGAGCGCAGACCCGTTGCTGATGTCCACGCCGATACCGAGGCCGGCGACACCGGCGATCACATCCACCGGCGCCTGCCCATTGATCGTAATCGCGCCGCTCGGCGCGTTCTCGCCAATCACGACGGCGGGGTCCGAACCCGGCAGCGTCACCACGGTGAGGGTGCGCGTGTCGATACTCGCGTTCTCGAGGATGATGCGCGGGGCGGGGCCATTGACTGGCCCGTCGATCGAAACATCGCCGCCATTGCTGTTCAGCCGGAACGGCGCATTGTTCGCTGATCCGCGCAGCACGATCTCTGCGCTGCCATTGGTGCTGCCGGCGGTGTTGGCGACCAGCACGACCGAAAGCGGTCCGGTCGTGCCGTTTGGCTGCGTGGAAACGATCGACGCGCCGCCGCTGCCGTCCAGCGTCCGGTCGGCGATGATCGAGCCCGCGGCTTGCAACGTGAGCGTTGCCGGGCCGCCCGCATTCTTGTTGATCAGCCCTTGCAGCGTGATGTCGCCGCCGGGCTCACCGCCGACGCCGGTATCGACCAGCACCGACGTTCCCGAATTCAGGCGCGCGTTGATGGTGCCAACGGAGACGGTCGACAGATTCGTGGACCCGACGAAGTTCGGCCCGCCGCCGCTATCGACAGTCGATGTCGTTATCGTCACGTTGAACGGATCCAGCACCCACGTGCCCCCCACGCCATGCAGTGCGGACGCATCGATCTCTGCGCCCGCCACATCCAGAAACCGCGCCGACGTCTCGACCAACCCGCCGTTACCGCTTTGTGCGCCGCCTTTCGCCGTCAGCATCCCGTAGACGCGCGCCGCGTGAGTCCCGTAGATGACGACATTCCCGCCATCGCCGCTGGCGAGCGCATCCGCCCGCACTTGCGCGCCCGGCCCCATCCACACCGCATCCGCATTATGGATGTCGGTCTCCTTGCCCGCCGCGCCACCGCCCACGCGCACGCGTCCGCCGCCCTGCGCGCCGCTCGCATCGATGCGCGCACCGTCGTTCACCGCGACGTGATACCCGGTCGCGTCGATCTGTCCGCCCGAAAGGCCTGAAACGCCCGTCGCATCGACATTGCCGGCAATCTCGGTCACGCCCGCCGCGCCGCCGTCGAGCACGATGCGCCCGTTGCGCTCCGCGACGCTCTGCGCGCGTACCGTGCCCATCTGGTTCAGCACGGTGGCGGCGAGCGCGTCGGCCGTCTGCACCGACATCAGTACCTGCCCGCCGTCCGCCGCCAGCACGCCGGAGTTGCTCGCGAGCGCCTGCGCCGCCGCGCCGTTGACCTTCAGCATGGTGAGACCGTCGCCGGCGAAGTCGAGCGTGATGTCGCTGCCCGCGCCCATCGCGACGGTGCCGAGCTTCGCGCTCACCGTGCCGCTGTTGTCCACCTGCGCCCCGAGCAGCGCGACCGTGCCGTGCTCGCCGGCCGTGATCGCGCCTTGATTGACCACCTGACCGCCCGCCTGCGGCGACGCGCTCGCGAAGCGATACCGGCCCGCCAGAAAATCGCGGTCCGAAATCCCGAGCGTCGACGCGACGAGCGATCCCACGTTGACCGACGCGCCGCGCGCGAACAGCACGCCCGCCGGATTGACGAGAAACACCTGCCCGTTGGCGTTCATCCGTCCTGCGATCGTGCTGGCCTGGCTGCCGACGACGCGGTTGAGCAACACGGCCTGCGCCGAAGGTTGCGCGATATTCACCGTCTCGTTCGCGCCGATCGAAAACGAGTTCCAGTTGACGATGCCTTTCGGCGTGCCTTGCGTGATCGCCATCGTGTTCGGAGCGGGCGTGCCGATGGTCACGTTGCCGCTCGCGACCTGTCCGCCGAGCGGCAGTGCGAATGCGGGCGGCGCGACGAAGAGCGCGATCACCGGCAACAGCGACGGCACGATCGCCACGCCCGCATGACGCGCCGCGCGCCTGGCGAGCCGCCTGATCGCACGCTCCCATGCCCGGCGATGCTTGCGGGTCCGAAGGCCGGTGTTGTCGTTCATGTCGAACTCCTCTTTGACCGTTTTCCTGCCGCTAGAACGACTTCGACACCTGCACGTACACGCGCGGCAGCTTGTCGTCGCCGGTCGTGTCGGCTCGGGTCGTGCGCCAGGCCATGCTCGCATCCACGCTGAGGCCGTAGGGCCCGTTCCAGAACAGGCCGAGCCCGGGTCCGCTGCGCGTCACGGTATTGGCGCCCTGTTCGGGAATCGAGCGCGCGTTGTAGCGCCCGACGCCGATATCGAAGAACGCGGAGAGCGTGAGCGTCGGCATGACCGCGTAGCGGAACGCGGCCGTCGCGATCAGCCCTTCGTCCACGACCGATTCCGACGGCGAATAGGCGCGCACCGCGCGCGGGCCGCCGAGCGCGATGCGCGACGAGCTGTCGAGGTTCTGGTTGGCCCACTGCCCCGACACGCCGACGAACATGCTGACCTTCTGCGTGATCGCGTTGAGGCGGTTCGCCTGCATCGTCACGCGCACGCTGTTGCCTTGCGTGTTGCGCCCGAACGGACTCTGGTCGATCTGCTCGGCGAGCGACGAATCGATGTTCAGATGCGCGAACGCGAGCTGGATGTCCGCGCTGTTGAAGCCGCCGCCGAGCAGGCTGTCGCGGCTCTCGTAAGACAGCCCGACGCTCGCGACCACCAGCTTCTGCGGATTGTCGAAGTTGACGCTGTCGATCTTGTCGGTCAGCGCGCGGTATTCGAGCGCGCCGCGCAAGAGCAGGTTCTGGCTGCGCGAGCGGATGAGCGGATGCGACACCGAGGCGGTCACGACATCGGCATCGCCGTGGGCATTCAGCGAGGAGAAATCCTGCCCGAGGTAGTAATACAGATGCGAGTACGCCACACCCACGCGCGTGCCGTTCGCGTCGACCGGTGCGTCGTAGCCGATGCGCCCGTACAACGTGTCGGCGCGCTCGGCCGCGAGCAGGTTGACGTCGAGGTTGTCGCCGATGCCGAACGGCGACGCGAGCCGCCCCACCGCGCCCAGCCGCCAGCGCCCGGCGGCGGCCGCGCCGTAGTTGTCGGTGGCGAGGGCGAAATCCCAGCGGCGCGAGGGCTCGACGGTCACGCTCAGATCGACGGTGCCGGGCGTGCTGCCCAGTTCCAGCGCCGAGGTCACGCGAATGCCGGGCAGGTCCGAGAGCAGCAGCATCGTGCGTTCGAGTTCGCCCTGCCTGAGCGGCTTGCCGGGCTCGATCGCGGCGAGCCGCGCGCGCACGAGCGATTCCTTGATCGGCGCACCGGGCACGATGGTCAGCCGAACCGCGCCGATCTTGCCTTCGAGCACGGTGAAGGTGACATCGCCGTTGGTCACGTCCTGCGGCGGAATCACGACCTGCGCGAGCGGATAGCCGCGATCGCGATACGCCTTTGCGATCAGCGCGCCCATCGCGTTGAGATCGTCGATCGACACTTCCTGACCGATCTTGCCGGCGACGAGCGGCAGCAGCATGTCGGACGGCAAGGTCTCGTTGCCCGCAAGACGGATGCTCTTCAACGTGAACTTGCGGCCTTCGGGCACGGCGGCCGGCGCGGCAGGCGGCGCGGGCAGCACGGCTGCGCCGCCCGGCGGCGGCGCGGCAGGCGTCGGGCGCTGCTGTTCGTTGAGCAGCGTGCCGGCGCTCGGAATCTGCTGCGTGCCCGGCATCGGCACTTGCTGCGCCCACGCCGTGAGCGCGCTCGCGCAGGCGAATCCCGCTCCGGCGAGCCCGGCCGCGCGCGCGAAACGTCGTCCACGAGGGAAGCGCGCGGGCGCCCCGGTACGTTCGCCCGGCTGCGATGCGATGAGTTCGGTTTTCATGGCGTCGTTCACTGCAGCATCCTCATCGGGACGGCGCCGGGCACGAGGGTCCGGCGTTCAGTGGGCGACCGAGAGCCGCCAGTTGCCCATCAGGTCGAAGGGCGCCCAGTAGAACGGATGGGCGAACCGGCTGTCGGCCAGCACGGCGAGCTGCGCGTCGCGCATGGCGTCGATCGCCTCTTCGCCCTTGGTGAGCGAGCCGTAGAACGTGCGCATGGTGAGCGAGGTCGAATCGTCGGCGACGGGCCACATCGACACGAGCAATGCCGACGCGCCCGCATAGAAGAACGCGCGCGTGAAGCCCATGATTTCGTCGCCACGTTCGATGCGACCAAGCGCCGTTTCGCACGCGGAAAGCGTGACGAGCGCCACCGAATCGAGCTTGAGGTTGTAGATGTCCTGCGCGAGCATCGGGTCCGGGCCGTCCGCCGGCTGCTTCGCGGGCGCGAGCAGCACGCGCGAATGCAGCGGATCGACGGTGTCCGCCTGCGCGTGCGTCGCGACGTGGACGATGCGGCCCGCCGGCGCGTTGTCGCTGAAGGTCTTGCGCGTGACGTCGCTCTGCACGAAGGCCTCGTGCTGCGCGAACAGCGGTCCGATCGCGCGGACTTCGGCCTCGGCGCCCGGCAGGTCGAATTCCGGCGCAATGCGCGGATTGCCGAACGCGACGAGACTGCTCGCGATGCGCTGCTGGCGGCGCACGAGCTGCACGGCGACGCTCGCCGAAGGCGCGAGCGCGAGCGCATGCCGCTGGATCAGAAAGCCCTGCGGATTCCTGAGCGCCTGAAACGGCATGTAATGCAGCGCGCCATTCGGCACGATGATGAGCCGCTCGCCCGGACGCACGCCGAGCGGCTGGATGAGCAGCGCGTCGAGTTTGGTTCCGTAGGTGAGCGCTTGCGGACGCCCGCGGATGATCGCGTTGCGAAAATCGCCGACGGCAAGCGTCATCTCCTTGCGCGCGATCGGCAGCGTGAAACCCTGGATGCCGTCCGGGCGCACGACCCACGCGATCATCCTGTCGGGAAGACCGTGATATTCGACGATCGCCTCGCCTTGCCTGAGCGTGCCGCGCACGTCGTCGAGCGAGAGCGTGCGGCCGTTCAACTGAGCCTCGTCGACGTTGGCCGCGAGCCGGTTGCGCACGACATCGAGCAGCGCGCGGCTGCGGCTTCGCTCGGAGAGCGTCCACGCGAGCGGATAGTCGCCATCCTCGACGACGAGCGCAATCGTCTCCTCGAAGACTGTCTGCGTATCGGAGAACAGTCCCGTCTTGAACTCGTCGCTGCGAAAGCGCGCGCGGATCTTTTCGGAGTCGTCGAGCGCGGCGAGCCACGCGTCGCGCGCCTGCTGGCGCTTGCCGAGCGCGAGATACGCGCGGCCCATGCCTTCGTGCGCCCACAAACTGTCGTAGCTCGCGTCGGCGCCGCCCGCCGTCGCGCTGGCGGCGAACGCGTCGAGCGCTTCCTGCGGCTTGTGTTCGGCGAGCAGCAAATTGCCTTCGATGCGCTTCCTGAGCGGCGCCAGCAGGCTTTCCTCGACGCCGCTCGTCTGCTCGAAGGTGGCGCGCGCGCCCGCGGCGTCGCCGGATGCGATCTGCGCATTGGTGATCGACAGGAGCACCATCGGGCGATAACGCGCCGAAGCGCTTTCCAGCGCGACCCGGTATTGCGCGAGCGCCGCCGCCGGATCGCCGCGCCGGGCCGCGATGTCGCCGAGCACCTTGTACGCGGGCGCGAGCACCTGCTCGGGATTCTTCGCGCCCGCGGCGATGGCTTCCTTCGCGTAGCGTTCGGCGTCGTCCAGGTCGCCGGCGTAGCTGTAGGCGATCGCCAGATCGCGGCGCGAGAGCGCGGCGAGGTTCGCGTTGTCCGTCTGCCGCGCGACGACGAGCGCGCGCGACGCCGCTTCGATGCTGTCGCGGAAATCGCCGCGCTCGGCGGCCGCCACCGACATGCTGCAGTACGCGTAGCCGTCGAGCTTGACCTGATCGCGCGCGAGCAAAAGACGCCCTTCCTGCGACAGCGTGGCGATCGTTTCGGCATCGCGCACGCGGGCTTCGGCATCGCGCGCGACGGGCGTGAGCGCCGCGTCCGGCGGCGTCGGCGCGGTCTGAACGGCTGTCGCGCCCTGCGTGCCTTTCTTTTGCGCGCCTTGCGCATGGACGCTCGGCGCGGCGAGCGCGAGCGCCGCAAACAGCAGGAACGCGAGGCCAAACCGTCTTGCCGCGCTGCCGTCAAGTGCGCAAGCGCGGGCCGCCACACGGACCGACGCGATCTGCCCGATCGGTTTCACGAATGCGCTCCTCGAAGACCGTAGCCGCGCACCGGCGCGAGCGGCGCGCTGCCGCCGCGGTGCCACTGCTAGACGAAACATCGCGCCGGATTTGAAAAGCGCCCCCGGATCATTCGTCTGCTGCTGTGTTGGAAGAGACACAGATCAATCATGCAAACCATCGGTTCGATCCCGAGCCGCGCGCGTCCTGTGCGTCTCACTCGCAGCGCGGCGCGCGTCGTCTGCGTGTGCGCGCTCGTCGTCGCGGCCTGCAAGTCCGCGCCGCCGCCCCCGCCGCCGCCGACGGTCGTGCGCATCACCGTGAGCGCGCTCGACCAGGCGAATCCCGATCAGCGAGGCCGGCCCTCGCCCGTCGTCGTGCGCGTGTACGAACTGAAGACGACCGCCGCCTTCGACAGCGCCGACTTCTTCACGCTCTACGCAAAGGACCAGGCGACGCTCGGCGGCGATCTCAACGCGAAGAACGAATTCCTGCTCAAGCCCGGCGACAGCCGGAGCGTCGAGGCGACCGTGCAGCCGGGCACGACATTCGTCGCGGTCGTGGCCGCATATCGCGACATCGAGCGCTCTCGCTGGCGGGCGACCGTGCCGGTGCCGCCGAACCAGACGACCGTGCTCGACGTGCGCATCGACGCCGCCGATGTCTCGATCGCCGCACACCGCGCGAGCGCGCCGGCATCGAAGGCCGCCAAGTAAGCGCGCGCGCCGGCGAGTTCCAAATCGGTATCGCTCGTTCGTTTTTGAGGGAGCGTCGGGGTTGCTGACCCGCCGGCGCCGGCGAAGCGCGCGCGGCGCCGTGTCGAACCCCAGAGAGCGGATACGAGCCACCATGACCTGGCACCAACGCATGATCTGGTCCGAGGGGCTGTTCCTCGAACCGCAGCATTTCCAGCAACACGACCGCTTCATCGAGCATCTCGTGAGCGCGCACGCGCGCGCGACTGAAGCGTGGCCGTGGGGATGCGCCGCCGTCATGCTCGACGAGATCGCGCTCGGGCTCGGCAAGGTCGCGCTCGCGTCCGCGTTCGGCATGCTGCCCGACGGCACCGCGTTTTCGTTTCCCGACGACGCGCCCGCTCCGCCGCCGCTCGACATTCCCGCCGGCACGCGCGACGAAGTCGTGCTGCTCACCCTGCCGCTCGCGCGCGCCGGCGCGAAGGAGTTCGATGCCGATGGCGCGGGCGATCGCATCGACGGCGCGAGCGGCCTGCGCTATCGCACGACCGACACCGCCGTCGTCGATGTCACGACGAGCACCGACCGCGTCGCGCAGATTCGCGTCGGCGCGCCGAACCTGCGGCTGATGCTCGCGCGCGACGCCACCGACGCGTTCGCGACCATCGGCATCGCGCGCGTGCTCGAACGGCGCGCGGACAATCGCGTGCTGCTCGACGCGAGCTACATCCCGCCGATGCTCCACGCGCTCGCGGACAAGCGTCTTCTCGGCCACGCGCAGGAACTCGCGGGACTGCTGCATCAGCATGCGGACCGGATCGCGCGTCATCTCGCCAGTCCGGGACGCGGCGGCGTCGCGGAGATCGCCGATTTTCTGCTGTTGCAGACGCTCAACCGGTTCGAGCCGCAGTTCGCGCATCTGCTGAACGTGCCCTTGCTGCATCCCGAGCGCCTGTACCAGACGACGCTCGCGCTCGCCGGCGATCTCGCCGCGTTCGACGAGCGCCGCCGCGTGCTCGCGTATCCGCCGTATCGCCACGACGATCTCGCCACATCCTTCGAGCCGCTCATGCGCGACGTGCGGCAACTGCTCGCGCAGGTGCGCGAGCCGGACGCGGTCGCCATCGAGTTGCAGAGCCGCAAGCCCGGCGTGCGCGTCGCGATGATCAACGACCTCGAACTCGTGCGCACGGCGGGTTTCGTGCTCGCCGCCAACGCCCAGATGCCCGGCGAAACGCTGCGCACGCGCTTCCCGACGCAGGTGAAGGTCGCCCCCGCCGAAAAACTGCGCGATCTCGTGAATCTCGCGCTGCCGGGGATCGGTCTGCGCGCGATGCCGGTGGCGCCAAGGCAGATTCCGTTTCACGCGGGCTTTTCGTATTTCGAGCTGGATCGCGGGGGCGAGCTCTGGAAGGAACTGGAGCAGACCGGCAACCTCGCGATGTACATCGCCGGCGAATTCCCCGCGCTCGAACTGGAGTTCTGGGCCATCCGTCATTGAGGTCATTGAGGTCATCGGGATCAGGAAGTGCCATGACGAACGACGACGATCCTTTCGCCGGATTCGAATCCGACCAGACCATGATCAAGCCCAATCCCGGCGCGCGCCGCCGCGCCGGGAGCAGCGGCGGCACCGACGGGCCGTTCGCGCCGGGCACCGCGCCGGGCGCCGAACAGCGTGCCTTCGACGCCGCGTTCACCCGAGGCGGCGCGCTCAATCCGCTCGTGGCGGCGTGCGCGCCACTCCTGCAACTCGCGCCCCGCATCCGCGCGATGAGCGCCTGCGCCGACCCCGCCGCCCTGCGCGATTCGCTCGCGGCGGGCGTGCGCCGCCTGGAGTCGGAGGCGCGCGCGAGCGGCGTCGCGGCCGAGCAGGTGATGGCGGCGCGCTACATCGTCTGCACGATGCTCGACGAAGCCGCTTCCGGCACGCCGTGGGGCGCGGGCGTCTGGGCGCGGCAAAGTCTGCTCGTGACGTTCCACAACGAGGCCTGGGGCGGCGAAAAGGTGTTTCAGCTGCTCGCGAGGCTCGCGCAGAAACCCGCTCAGCATCTGCATCTGCTGGAACTGGCGAGCATGGTGCTCGCGCTCGGCTTCGAAGGCCGCTATCGCGTGGCGGCGCAAGGCAGGCAGACGCTCGACGCGATCCGCGCGCGGCTCTACGACCTGATCCGCAAGGAGCGCGGCGAGCCGGAGCGCGCGCTGTCGCCGCACTGGCAAGGCGTGCACGCCGCGCGGCGGCGCACGACCGACGTGTTGCCGGTCTGGGTCGTCGGCGCATTCGCGCTGCTGTTCGTCGCGATGGCCTATCTCGCGATGAGCTTCCAGCTCGGCCGCCTGTCCGATCCCGCGTTCGACACGCTCACCTCGATTCGCGCGGGGGCGCAGCGCCCGCTCGTCGTGACGCAGGCCGCGAAACCGCGTCTCGCCGAATTCCTCGCGCCGGAAATCCGCGACGGTCTGGTCGCCGTCGACGACCGCGTGGACCGCTCGGTCGTCACGCTGCACGGCGATAACATTTTCCGGCCCGGCAGCGCGGAAGTCGCGACGCCGGTCAGGCCGCTCGTCGAGCGCATCGCGGCGGCGCTCAACGCGGTTCCCGGCAACGTGCTCGTCACGGGTCACACGGACGACCGGCCGATCCGCTCGGGGCGTTTTCCATCGAACTGGGAACTGTCGAAGGAGCGCGCCGCGAACGTGCGCGACCTGCTCGCGGCGACCGTCCCGGCCGCGCGCCTGAAGGCCGAGGGCAAGGGCGACGCCGACCCCGTCGCGCCCAACGATTCGCCCGCCGGCCGCGCGCGCAACCGGCGCGTCGAGGTGACGCTGTTCGCGAAGCCCGGGTCCTAGGGCCGCACGCGCCATGAAGAAGCTCTTGTCGATCCTCTTTCATCCGGTCCTGCTGCTGATCGTCGGGCTGGCGCTCATGGCGGGCGCGATCTGGATCGCCGGGCCGCTCATGTCGTTCGCGCGCAGCTATCCGCTCGAATCGCGCACGGCGCGATTCATCGCGATCGGCTGCGTCGCGCTCGTCGTCATCCTGAGGCGAATCTGGGTGGCGTGGCGCGCGCGCCGCACGCAGGCAGCGCTGTCGGCGGGACTCGCCGCCCATCGCGAGGCGCCGCGCGCCGCCGCCGCGCCGACGCCGGGCGAGACGGAAATCGCGACGCTGTCAAAGCGCTTCGACGAAGCGCTTGCCGTGTTGCGCGAGGCGCGCATCACCGCATCCGGCAAGAAGCCGGGCTGGCGCGACTGGGTCACGCTCTCGGGCAGGCAATATCTCTATCAATTGCCGTGGTACATGTTCATCGGCGCGCCGGGCGCGGGCAAGACCACGGCGCTGATTCACTCGGGCCTGCGCTTTCCGCTCGCGGAACGCTTCGGCACCGACAAGATCCGCGGCGTCGGCGGCACGCGCAACTGCGACTGGTGGTTCACCGACGACGCCGTCCTGATCGACACCGCCGGCCGCTACACGACCCACGAAAGCGACCGCGATGCCGACCAGGCCGCGTGGCAAGGCTTTCTCGCGCTCCTGAAGAAGACGCGTCCGCGCCAGCCGGTCAACGGTGTGCTGATGACGCTCGCCGTGCCCGACCTGATCGCCGCGATGCCCGCCAACGTCGAGGAGATGGCCTCGACGCTGCGCGCGCGCATGCGCGAACTGATGCAGGCGTTCGGCACGCGCTTTCCCGTCTACGTGCTCGTCACGAAAACGGACCTGCTCGCGGGATTCACGGAGTTCTTCGCGGACATGCCGAAGGAAGAGCGCGCGCAGGTCTTCGGCTTCACGTTTCCCTACGACCCGAAGCACCCGCTCACGGAAAGCGAATTCGGCGCGCGCGTCGATGCCGAACTGGATGCGCTCGAAGCACGGCTCGTCACGCGTCTGCCGGAACGGCTGAATGCCGAAACGGGACTGGCGCAGCGCGCGGCGATCGTTGGCTTTCCGCAGCAGTTCGCGGCGCTCAAACCCGCGCTCGCCGAGGCCTTGCGCGCAACCTTCATGCAGTCGAAACACGACGACATCCCGCTCGTGCGCGGCGTCTATTTCACGAGCGGCACGCAGGAAGGCACGCCGATCGACCGCGTGATGGGGTCGCTCGCGCGTGCATTCGGCGTCGAGCGGGGCGTGCAGCCGCCGCGTCCTTCGAGCGGGCGCAGCTACTTCATCGAGCGGCTCCTGACGCAGGTCGTGTTCGCCGAACAGGGCCTCGCCGGATCGAATCTCAGATGGGCGCGCCGGCGGCATCTGTGGCGGCTCTCGGCCTACGCGGCGATCGCGGCCGTGAGCGCGTGCGTGCTCGCGCTCTGGGGCACGAGCTATCTGCGCAACCGCATCTACGTGGCGAGCGTCGATCAGGCGGCGCACACGGCGCAACAGGCCGTGGCCGGCACCTCGGCGGCCGGCACGAGTCTCGTCGCGTTGCTGCCGCTCTTGTCGGCGGTGCGCCAGCTCGCGTCGACCCGCCAAGTCGATGCCGCGCGTCCGCCGCTTTCGATGCAATGGGGGCTGTGGCAAGGCGCCAAGCTCGACGCCGCCGCCAGCGACGCCTACGAGCGATTGCTGACCGACCTGTTCCTGCCGAAGCTCGCCGCGCGTATCGAAGAGCAGGCGCGCAGCGCGAACCGCGCGAATCCGGGCTACGCCTACGAAGCGCTCAAGGCGTATCTGATGCTCAACCAGCCGGAACATCAGGACCCCGACGCGCTCAAGACCTGGATCGTGACCGACTGGGAGCGGTCACTGCCGCGCGAAGTCGGCAACGAACAGCGCGCCGCGCTTGCCGGTCATCTCGACGCGCTCCTCGCGCGCGGCGTCGTGCATCCGAATCTGCCTTTCGACGAACGCCTCGTCGCGCATCTGCGCACGATGCTCGCCGCCAGCACGCTCGCGCAGCGCGTGTACGGGCGCGTGAAGCAGCAAGGCGTCGGGGCGAACTATCCGGAGTTCACCGTGGCGCACGCGGGCGGGCCGAACGCGTCGCTCGTGTTCGTGCGCGCGAGCGGCATGCCGCTCACGCGCGGCGTGCCGGGACTCTATTCATTCGACGGCTATCACAAGGCATTCCTGAGCGGCGTCGACCAGGTTGCGGTGCAACTCGCCACCGAGGAACCGTGGGTGCTCGGCATCCGCGACCAGAGCGGCCTGCCGCGCGGCGATCCGGCCGCGACCCAGCGCCTGACTGAAGACGTCCGGCTGCTCTACCTTCAGGACTATGCGCGCATCTGGAACGACTTCCTGAACGACATCCGCATCGTTCACGCGGACAGCCTCGCCCAGTCGGCGCAGATCGCGCGCATCCTGTCCGCGCCCGATTCGCCGCTCGCCATGCTCGCGAAGGCGGCGTCGCGCGAAACGTCGCTCGCCACCCGGCCCGAGAACGAAACGACCGTCGTCGACAAGGCCAACGACAAGATCAGCGCCGCGCGCGAGCAGTTGCTGAAGATCATCGGCGGACCCGATCCCACGCAGATCGCGCCGGTAGCGCCGGGCACCCGGCTGGAGAGCATCGTCGACGACCGTTTCGCCGGATTGCGCGCGCTCGTCACGAGTCCGGGCGCCGGTCAGCCGGCGCCGATCACGCAGACGCTCGCGCTCATCAACGATGTCTACGCCAGTCTGAGCGCCACCGACGAAGCGTTGCAGCAGAAGACCGCGCCGCCGCCGTCGGATGCGCCCGCGAAACTGCGCGCGCAGGCGGCGCGCCTGCCCGAGCCGATCCGCACCGCGCTGCTCGATCTCGGCAGCCAGGGCGCGGCGCAGACGCAGCAGGCGCGGCGCGTGAACCTGTCGGCGGACCTGAAGGAATCGATCGCCTCGTTTTGCGAGCGCGCGCTGAAGGGACGTTATCCGTTCAACCCGAATTCCGCGCGCGACGTGCTGCCCGAGGACTTCGGCGCGCTCTTCGCGCCGGGCGGCAAGTTCGACGACTTCTTCCAGAAGAACCTCGCCGCAGACGTCGATGTATCGGCGAAACCCTGGGCCTTCCGGAAATCCGATTCGTCCGCCACGCAGATCAGCCCCGCCGGGCTCGCGCAGTTCGAGCGGGCGGCGACGATTCGCGGCGTGTTCTTCCGCGCGGGCGGCAAGACGCCCGCGCTCGCCCTGCAATTCAAGCCGCTCGACATGGACCCGACCATCCTCTCGTTCACGCTCGACGTCGACGGCCAGGTGCTCACCTACGCGCACGGCCCGCAGATCGCGACGGCGATCCAGTGGCCCGGCACGCGCGGCTCCGGCCGCGTGAGCGTGCAACTTTCGCCGCCGCCTGGCGGCGGCGCGAGCGATCTCGTCTTCGAAGGCCCTTGGGCGCTCTTTCGCATGTTCGACCGGCTCGACGTCCAGTCGACGGAACAGCCCGAGCGCTTCATCGCGACCTTCGACGTCGAGGGGCGCAAGGCGCGCTTCGAAGTGACGGCGAACAGCGTCGAGAATCCGTTCCGGCTCGCCGACCTGCGCGCGTTCTCGTGCCCGGAGCGGCTATGAACGACGCGCTCGACACGACCCTCGCCGACGACGGCGAAACGATCGCCGGCTGGTACGGCAAGCTGCCGTCGCTCGGCGACTTCGCGGCGCGGCGGCTGTCCGACGCGTTCGTCGCGCCGTGGGACGCGTGGCTCGCCGCGCGCGTCGCCGAGACGCAGCTCGCGCTCGGCGCGGACTGGCTTCCGCTCTATCTCACGTGTCCGGTGTGGCGTTTCTTCGCGATGCCCGGTGCGATCGCGCCGACGCTCGCCGGATGCTGGACGGGCGTCGTGATGGCGTCCGTGGACCGCGTCGGGCGGCATTTTCCGCTCACGATCGCCGCGTCGATGCCGTGCGCGCCCGCGACGGGCGGCGAAATCGCCGCGCTCTGGCAATGGCTTTCCGCGATCGAAGGCGTGGCGCTCGCCGCGCTCGACTTCGATCACGGCATCGAGCGCCTCGACGCGCAACTCGCCGCCCTGCCGGTGCCGCTGCCTGTGCCGGCCTCTCACGGCGCACGGGCTGCCGTGCTTCAGGAGCCGTGGGTCGTGCAGTCGCCCACGACGCTCGCGAGCGCGCTCGCGCGGACCTTCGCGCCGGTCTGGCAAACCGAGGTCGTCGGCATGAGCATGTGGACCTCCGCCCAGGCCGCGCCCGACGCCGCGCTTGATCCCGAAGACCCGTCGCCGCGGCCGTTCACGATCTGGCCGGTGTACGGCCTGCCGGACACCGCGCTTTTCACCACCTTGCTGCGGGACTTCGGATCATGAACGCGGCTGGCGAGCTACCGGGCAAAAACGGCGACGGCGGCGACGGCGGCAAGACCGAAAGCAACGCCGAAAACAGCGCTGAAACCGACAAGACGGTCATCGTGACCGGCGCGCGGGTAGCGCCTGCGAGCCGGTTGTGCGCGCCGGGCGAGCTCGCGTCGCACAACATCCTGCCGCCCGGCACGCGACTCGGCGAATTCGAGATCGTGGGGCTGATCGGCGAAGGCGGCTTCGGCATCGTCTATCTGGCCTTCGACACCTCGCTCGACCGGCACGTCGCGCTCAAGGAATACATGCCCTCGGCGCTCGCCTCGCGCGTGGGCGGCACGCAGGTGCAGGTCAAGTCCGAGCGCTACGAGAACATGTTCCGCGCCGGGCTGAAGAGCTTCATCAACGACGAGGCGCGGCTGCTCGCGCGCTTCGACCATCAGTCGCTCGTGAAGGTGTATCGCTTTTGGGAAGCGAACGGCACCGCCTACATGGTGATGCCGTACTACAAGGGCGTGACGCTCAAGGACGCGCTCAAGGCGATGAAAAAGCCGCCCGACGAAGCCTGGCTGCGCGCGCTGCTCACGCCGCTCGTCGATGCGCTCGCCGTGCTGCACGCGTCGGACTGCTTTCACCGCGACATCGCGCCCGACAACATCATCCTGCTCGAAGAAAGCCATCGTCCCGTGCTGCTCGATTTTGGCGCGGCGCGGCGTGTGATCGGCGACATGACGCAGGCGCTCACCGTGATCCTCAAGCCGGGCTATGCACCGATCGAGCAGTACGCCGAAGTGCCCTCGCTCAGGCAAGGGCCGTGGACCGATCACTATGCGCTCGCCGCGCTCGTGTATTTCGCGATCACCGGGAAAACGCCGCCGCCTGCGGTCGGCCGGATGGTGAGCGACAGCTATCAGCCGCTCGCGAAGCTCGCGGCGGGCCGGTATTCGGAGCGCTTCCTGAAGGCGATCGATCACGCGCTCGCGGTGGCACCGGCGAACCGGCCGCAGACCGACCGGCAGTTCGCCGCCGAACTCGGCATCACGCTCCATGACGCGCCCGCACAGCGCGCGGCGGGCGGCGCAAAGGACAAGACGGCGCGGCGGCGGCGCGTCGGCTGGGCGCTCGGCGCGGGGTGCGTGCTGACGGCGGCGGCGCTCGCCTTTCTCGTGCCGACGTTCCTCTCGCATCGGTCGCCTGCACCACAGATCGGACGCGCCGCTAACGGCGGCGTGACACCGACTCCACCCGCGCCAACGTCCCCCGCGCTGGCGCAACGCGTGCCGAAGCCCGCCGACGTGCCGCGCGAATCTCCGCCGCCCGCCGCGTTGCCGCCCTTCTCGCCGGCCGACGAATTCACGCGCATCGTCTCGCTCGCGGACCCGTCGATCGCCGTGAAGGTGGACGTGCCAGTCGCGCGCGCCGTCGTGGACCGCGACCGGCTGCGCTTCTCGATCCTCAGCAATCGCGATGGCTATGTGTACGTATTCGTCGTCGATCCGGCGAATCAGTACTTGCAACTCTTTCCGAACGAACTCGACCGCGACAACCGCATCAGCCAGAAGAAGCACCTCACGCTGCCGCGTCCCGCCTGGCCGATGCAGGCGGGCGAGCCGGTCGGTGCGAATCATTTCGTGGCGATCGTATCGCTCGCGCCGCGCGATTTTTCCGCGCTCGGCATGACGCACGATGCGGTGTTCGCGAGCCTCTCGCCCGAGGCTCAGGCGGCGGCGAGCGCCGCGCGGACCCTCACCGCATCGCCGTTCGCGGGCGTGCCGGCGTGCGGCGCCGAGGCGCCTTCGTGCGCCGTCGCGTACGGCGCGGCGACCTTCAAAATCGAGGTCGTCCGTTCGTCTAGATAGCGAATGGTCATTCGCTCGAAGACGCGCAGGGCATGGCCCGATGGCGAATGACGGACGGTTCTGCGGCAGCGCGAGGACATCATGGCATCACGAACGAGCGGCGCCGCCGCGCAGTCGGGCAGGACGCCTGGCGTATCCGTTGCAGATTCCCCCACCGTCGCACCGTGCCCTTCGGGCGTGAAGATCCGCGCGACAGCCGCGCTCTTCGCGCTGGCGGCGGCCGCGCTCGCCGGCTGCGCGAGCACGCCGGCCCCGACCGTCCAGAGCGCGCGAACGACGGCAAACGCGCCGTCCGTCGAGGCGCCCGACGACGCCCGCATCGTCAGCGCGACGGGTGCGGATGCGGGCATCGCCAATCCGCTGCCCGCGAGCCCGGCGGCGTCGCTGGCCGGCACCGCGGCGCCCTTCGCCACGAAAAACGCGCTCTACACGCCCGTGCCCTTCGCGAGCGTGCCGGGTTGGGCGACCGACAACGTCGTCGAATCCTGGGAAGCGTTCCGGCGCGGTTGCGCGGTGCTCGGCGGCAAGTCCGGATGGGCGGCGCCGTGCGCGGCATCGCGCGGCATCGACACGAACGACAGCGCTTCGGTCCGCCGCTTTTTCGAAGACAACTTCACGGTCTACCAGATCCGCAATGTCGACAAGTCGACGCGCGGCGTGCTGACCGGCTACTACGAGCCGATCCTCAAGGGCAGTCGCGAACGCCGCGCGCCGTATGTGTATCCGGTCTATGGCGTGCCGAACGACATGCTGTTTCTCGATTCGCGCCGTCTTCCGCCCAACGCGCGCGGCACGCCGGTTCCGGCGCGCGTCGAAGGCCGCAACGTGATACCGCTCGCGACCGTGCCGATGAGCGGCAAGACCTATACCCTCAGGCTCGGCGACAGCACGCCCGACATCCGCGACAAGAAACTGCGGCTGCGCCGCAACGGCAGCGAAATCGTGCCGTACTTCGCGCGCGCGGAGATCGAGCGTGGGCGGCTCAATGCGCCAGTACTCGCCTATGTGGAAGACCCTGCGATGCTCTATTCTATGCAGTTGCAGGGCGCCGGAAAGATACGCCTGCCTGATGGCTCCATCTTGCGGCTCGCCTATGCGGAACAGAACGGCCTGGCTTTCAATCCGCCCGTCGCCAGCGCGGGAAGCAAGGGCCGCAAGATTCTGGTGCGGGGCGTCGAGATCGACCTGGAAGAAGGCACCGTGAGCACCCAGAGCACGCAAGACACCGCCAGCGGCCCCGCGCCCGACGATGCACCGCAGTCGTCGCTCTTGCGCGGCGCGCAGGATATCGGCGAGCCCGATGCCGCCTCGGCCATCGCGAGCGGCAACGCGGACTCGCCGCCCGACTCGTCGCTCCTGCGCGGCTTCAATCTCGCCAAGGGCGCCGGGCCCGCCGTCCATCCGGCACGCGTGAGCAACCCGTCGCCGGCGCCCGCCGCGAGCACTGCCGCCCGCCCGTCCGCGCTCGCGAGCGCCCCGCCGATCGCCTATACGTTTGCAAGCTCGGACCCGAGTTACGTGTTCTTCCGCGCCATCCCCGATTCGCCGACGGGTCCCATCGGCGCGCTGGGCGTGCCGCTCTCCGCGGGGCGTTCCGCCGCCATCGATCCGCGCACGACGCCGCTCGGCGCTCCTGTTTTCATCAACGCGAACGAGGGCGCTTCCGGCGCTTCTTCCGTCACGCGCCTCCTGATGGCTCAGGATGCGGGTGGCGCGATTCGCGGCGCCGTGCGCGCCGACTACTTCTTCGGCACGGGGCCGCAGGCCCAGCAACAGGCGAGCCGGATGAAGCAGCCCACGCAGATGTGGGTCCTGCTGCCGAAGGGACTCCGGATTTCCGCGAAGGAAACGGCCGTGCGCGTGCGCGGCGGCCCTTCGCTGCCGAGCGCCGATTGCGTCGTGAGCGACCCGGACCTGTGCGTCGACGACACCCCGTGACCCCATCGGGCGCCAGTCTCAACTGAGGGAGAGAGCATGAGGTTCCTCGTCGCCGACGACCACGAACTGATCCGTCAGGCCGTCAAGTCGCTGTTGCGCAAGATCGATCCCGAAGCGCAGTTCGACGAGGCCGACAACTGGGACACGCTCGCCGCCGCCGCGCGTCCCGAAGCGAATCACGATCTCGCGATCGTCGACCTGCACATGTCGGGCATGGCGAGCGCTTCCTCGCTGACGGCGCTGCTGAAGGCCAATCCCGCGTTGCCGCTCGTCGTGCTGTCGGCGGAAGAATCCGTCGACGAGATGCGCGCGGTGCTGGCCGCGGGCGCGCTCGGCTTCGTGCCGAAGCGCGAGCCGGCCAACGTGATGCTCAAGGCCATCGAACTCGTGCTCTCGGGCGGCGCCTACGTGCCGATCGAAGCGCTGAGTCTGATCGGCGCTGCCCCGCCGAATCCGGCGCGTTCCTCCGCCGCCGAGCGTGCGCGCCCCGTCACGAGCCTGCCGGCGGCGTCGCTCGCGCCGCATCATCTTCATCTGATGGAGAACCTGTCGCCGCGCCAGCGCCAGATCATGCGGCTCGTGCATAGCGGCTGCACCAACAAGATGATCGCGCGCGAACTGCAAGTGGCCGAAGGCACGGTCAAGGTGCACCTGTCGGTGATCTTTCGCGCGCTCGGCGTGCACAACCGGTCGTCGGCGATTGCGATCATCAACGGCTGGCTTCAAGGCGGGCGGCCGCTGTGAGCGCACCCAACGTGCTCATTTGCCTGCCGACCCATCACGACGACGTGCACATCAACTTCGCCTTCTCGCTGATGGAAACCGCTCGCGCGCTGACCGATGCGAACTACGGCTTCCAGACCATGCACGTCGGCTCGTCGCACATCATTCGGGCGCGCAATTTCTTCGCGAGCTATTTCGTCGCGCATCCCGAGTTTTCGCATCTGCTCTTTCTCGACACCGACATGCAGTTTCCACCGCAGGCCGTCATGAAATTGCTCGCGGCGAACAAATGCGTCGCGGGCGTCGCGTATCCGTACCGGCGTCTCAATCTGGATCAGCGTATCGACGAATCCGACCAGGGACTCTCGATGCGCGAGTGGCTCGAAAAGCATGCCGACTACACGGTGCGGCTGCGGACCTCGGAAGACGGCCGCGCGCACGTGGTGGACGGCTTCGTCGAAGCGGAGCATGTGGGCACCGGCATCTTTCTCGCGCGGCGCGATGCGTTCGACGTCGCGAAACCGTTCACGCAACGCTATGCGCCGCCCGAGCAATACCGCGAAGCGCTGCCCGCCGGCGACTTCTATGGCTTTTTCGACACCATCGAAGAGCAAGGCCACTATCTTTCCGAAGACCTCTCCTTTTGCCGGCGCGTGCGGCTCGGCGGCGCGGCGGTCTGGGCGCTCGTGGATCAGACCGTGGTGCACTACGGCGCGTCCGAAGTCGCGGGGCAGTATCTGCGCGCCTTGCGTCTGCGCGGCAACATCGCCTGAAGCGAGGGCCGCCGCCGCGTGCGGTTCAGGCGGCTTCGTCCTGTCCGCGCGGCTGAAGCAGCGAGTCGAGCGTGCGGCGCAGGCGCGCCGGCGTCACCGGCTTGCGCAGCACCGGCACGCCCTCCGCCGCGAGCGCCATCAATTCGGGCGATGCCATGTCGCCGGTGATCATCACGCTCGCGAATCCGTTATGTCCGCGTCGCCGCAACGCTTCGCGCACTTCCTTCAGTGCCTCGACGCCCGTCTGGTGGCGGCCGATCTGATAGTCGCACAGCACGGCGTCGGGAACGAAGCCCTCGGAGATCGCACGGACGGCGGCGAGTTCGTCGCGGCAACCGCGCACGATGCAACCCCAGCGCGCGAGCAAGGTGCCGAGCGCGTCGAGATTGCCGGGATCGTCGTCGATGCACAGCACGCGGCGGCCTTCGATAAACGCGCTCACGGCGAGCGGCGCAGCGAAACTCGCCGTGACGAGGCCCGCGTCGCCCATTCCGAATGGAACGCGGATGGTGGTGCCGCGCCCGAGATCCGAGCGCAGCGACGCTTCTGCGCCCAGTAGCCGGGTGAGACGCCGCACCGTCGCAAGACCGAGACCGTGACCCTGACGCACCGCGTTGTGCGGCATCGGTACCTGGTAGAAGTCTTCGAAAACGAGTTCGTGTTCGTGCGCGGCGATGCCGATACCCGAATCGCGAACCTCGATCCGCGAGCGCGCGGGATCGCTGCCGTGCCGCACACCGATCCAGATCGAGCCGCGCTCGGTGTAACGCACCGCGTTCGACACGAGATTGGCAAGCACGCGTTCAAGCAGGACCGGATCGGTGAACGCGACGCAAGCCGTCGGCGCGACGCGCAACGCCAGCCCTTTCGCGGCGGCGCTCGGCCGGAACTGCCTTTCGATGCGCGTCAGCAGTTCCGAGACGCGGAAATGCTGCGGCATCACTTGCGTCACGCCGCTTTCGATCCGCGCCAGGTCGAGCACCTGATTGAAAAGCTGATTCAATGCATCGACGTTGGAGATGATGTGCTGCGCGGTTTCATCGCGCTCCTGCGTGCTTGCGCCGTGATCGGCCAGCGCGTAGGCGAGCAGTCCGATTGCATGGAGCGGCTGGCGCAGGTCGTGACTCGCGGTCGCGAAGAAACGCGTCTTCGCCAGACTCGCTTCCTCGATCACGGACTTTTGCCGCGCAATGGTTTCGGCGAGCCGCTGCTGATCGACGCGCGCTTCGACGATGCCGCGAAAGAACCCGCGATACTGCGTCGCGAACCCGTAGATCGCGACCATGAACACCGCGAGCACCACGCCCAGCGCGAACCCACCATCGAGCGGCTGTAGCAGATATAAAGCGGTTGCGGGCAGGAGCAGTATCGGCACCGCGCTGCACAGGTTGAGCAGGTTCATGCCGTTGGAGGCATACGCGAGCGCGGCCAGCGCGACGAGCAGCACGGTATGCGCGGCAGCAAGATCGGCGGATTCGCTCTGGAACACGAACCAGATCGACAGACCCGGCGCGGCATGAAGTACCGCGTTTCTCAGCGCGTGCAGACCGATCCATTGTCGCGCGCTGAAAAAGAGCGGCCGCTGGCGGCGCCATGCCCACAGACCCATCGCGAAACAATTCGCAATCCCATAGAAAACCACGCAAAGGGTCGCCATCCAGCCCGCTTGCGGCCGTGTCAGACAGACAGCGCCGAGGAGCGCCAGAGCACACCCGTGGGCGAAAAACGATGCGGGGTCCGTCGCATAGAGCGCGCTGGCGAGATCGTCCGAGACCTCGCATGGCTCAAGATCGCCTTGCATTCTGTCATCCCCTTTATGCGTTGAATATGTCGGGTGACGTCAGGAATTCGGCGGACGCTTGAACGAGGCGACGGCATGGCCGTGGCGCGATTCGGCTAGTCCCCTGCTTGACAGGTTTACCCGAAAGTTTAGACGACGGATATCACTAATTCCATATTGGTCGTTTGGTAAGAGAAAACCATACTCATCACGTTGCCACCGCTTTGGGGGGATTGACACATGGAGACCTTGACGATGGACGCCGCCTCAGAGACAGGCGCGCCCTCGAATCTCACCGACCTTTGGCGTCGTCGCACGCATCTGTCGCACGACGAAATGGTGTCGATCTACAACCTCGTGAAGGGCGCATTGCGCAGCTATCATCCGCCCGAGTTGCAATCGCTACGCGAAGACAAGGAAGAACTGATCGCGCAGTTCATCTATTCGAAGGTGTTGCGCCTCGAACCGGGACACGGCGAATCGCATGCGAGCGAGCAAAGCGCGCCATCGACCGGCTACGCAGTATGTACCTATTTCAGGCGCTTTCTAATCGACTGCCTGCGCAGCGCGAGCTATCAGCGAGACGTCTCGATGGAGCTGGACGGCATCGGGCAACAAGTCGACGAGCGCGCCCATGTCGTCGACGATCCGGTCGAATCGGTGCTGCTGCAATACGGACTCGACGAAGCGCGCGTGCGGCGACTTGCGCGCGGCTTCATCGGCGGACTGGACAAGTACGAGCAACTGGTTCTGGCGGGCACGCTCGGCTGGTGCTCGGGCGGCAAGGGCGGGCTGTTCGGACTCGCCGCGCAGCACCAGATCCCTTCGTATCACTATCGCGCGATGAAGCTCGGCGTCACGCTCAAGAAATCCGCGCGAAGCGAAGATTTCGCAAGCACGAAGATCGGACGCTGGATCGTGGGCACGCTCGGCATCGAGATCAGCTTGGACAATCAGACCGCCATCCTGCTCATCCTTAACCTGCTTGCAGTCGAATCGAGCCAGAGCATGTCCTGATGCCGCGTCGTGCGGTGCAGGCGCTTATGTCAGGGCCGCGCGCAGATAGTCGGCGGCGCTGCGCGATTGCATCGCCGCCAGGCCGTCGCGCGCAAGCCGCTCGCGTTCCGCAGGCGATGCGAGTAGCTGCGCGGCGCGTTCGGGCAATGCGTCGTAGTCGGCAAAGGCGATCGCGTGCGCTAGCGGCGCTTCTTCCGCAGGGTCGGCGCAGCGCTCGCTCAGCACCGCGCAACCGTTCGCCAGCAGATACGAAAGGCGCACCATTTCGAGCACGCCGCCTTCGCGCCCGTGTAGGTTGAGCACCAGCTTGGTCCGGGCGAGAAGGAGATCCCGCGCACGTCCATATATCCCGAATGCCGCGACGACATTCACGCCGGCAGCGCGCATCCTGTCGATGATGCGCTGACGTCGCGGACAAAGCGCGCCGACGAACAGCACGTCGATATCGCGCGTCGTCGCGAACCGGATGCGCGTCAATTCGGGCACGTAGCCGATGGGCAGCACGCGCGCCACATGCACGCCGAGTCCGGCGAAGGCGCGCGCGTTCGCTTCGCTGTAATCCCATACGACATGACGGCGCAGGATGTGAAGCAGTTCAGGCGTGATCCACGACGATTCCGTGTAGACCTGCTCGAGGTTGTAAAGAATCGCGTCGGGTGCGAGCAGCAGCCCGTAATGAGGCAACAGGTTCGATCCGAGCACGATGTGCCGCCGCGAATCGAGCCGTCCCTCGCGCGTCATCACACTGTCGAGGCCTAACGCCAGCAACGCGTGATGAAGCGTTTCGGCCACTTCATGGAATGCGGCGGAATGCGGATACCCCGGCGGAGAGACCACGGTGACGGCGAAGTTCATGGCCTCGGTGCACGGAAGATGGCGAACGGCTAGTGCGCTTCGGCGAGAATCTGGCGTATCGCCTGCTCGAATGCCTCGACCGGTTGCCCGCCGCTCACGAGATGGCGCTGGTTGAAGATGATTGCGGGAACCGACTGGATTCCCATCGCCTGAATCTGGCTCTCCTGCTCGCGAACTTCGTCGGCATAGGCGCCGCTTTCGAGCACGGCTTGCGCTTTGGCGGCATCGAGCCCAACCGAGCGCGCCGTCTCGACGAGGACTTCGCGATTGCTCGGATCTGTGCCTTCGCCGTGATAGGCGCGCAGCAACGCCAGTTTGAGCGGCACTTGTTTGCCCTCGATGCCCGCCCAGTGCAACAGGCGATGCGCGTCGAACGTGTTGTAGACATGCGTGCGCGGGGCGAATTCAAAGCCGACGCTCGCGCCGCGTGCGCGAATCGCGCGCTGCGTTTCGGCGATCTGTTCCGGCGTGCGCCCGTACTTCCTGCCGAGATACTCGTCGATGGCTTCGCCGTCAGAACGCATCTGCGGATTCAGTTCGAACGGATGCACGACGATTTCGGCATCGACGACATCCGAGAGCCGTGACAAGGCGAGTTGAAGCGACGACAGCCCGATTGCACACCACGGACAGGCGATGTCGGAGATAAAGTCGATATGAAGCGCTTGAGTCATGGAAGACCTGCGAGAAGGGAAATTCAGTCGCTCAACGCCACGGCGCCATCGCCTGGAACACGCCGTCGCGCCTGACCAGCGCATGAAACAGCGCCGCTGCCAGATGCACGACGATCAGCGCGAAGAAACACAGCGCGAGGAAGCGGTGCGCATTCCACAGCAGCGTATGAAGTTCGTTACTGTGCGGCAGCAGCGAAGGCAATCGCACGCCGAACACCACCACCGGATAATCCGCCGCCGAGAGCATCCCATACCCCAGCAACGGCAGCGCGATCATCAGTGCGTAGAACGCGAGATGCGACAGATAGGCCGCCAGCTTCATCGGCGCGGGCATGTCCGCGGGCAGCGGCGGCGCGCCGCGCACGAGCCGCACGACCACGCGAATCAGCGCGAGTACGAGTATCGTGACGCCCAGCGGCTTGTGTATCGACACGAGTTTCAGATAGTCGGGCTTGACCGTGGACACCATGCCCACGCCGATAAAAAGCATCGACAGGATGCAGACCGCCATGATCCAGTGCAAGGCGCGCTGAAGCGGCGAGAACCGCGTGTGGGTCGGGTTCATCACTTGGCTCCTTGCGCCGCGGTGCGTGGATAGTCCTTGTCCTCGGCGGTTCGGCGGTTGAACGAGACCGAGTAGGCGGCTGAACGCGCGGCGGGAAACGGGTCGTCGGAAACGCGCATGCCCGGCGGCAGGACGGTCGGATCGAAGTTGAGATCGCGGCACGGGCCGTCGGGCTCGGCTTCGATGGCTTTCACCACCAGCATGCCCGCCTCCACGGAGCGCCGATCCTCGCCCCACGCCTTGCTCGGGTCAGCGGTCGGATCGCCCGGATTCGCGATCGTGACGACCATCGACCAGCGCTGCGGCGCGCTGCCGACACGCTGCGTGATGTCCGCACCGAGAAAGTCGGCGCCGCGCTTCTTCAAATCGTCGGCCGACACGTTCTCGGGCGTGGCCGCGGGCACGAACGACCAGCGCACGGTCTCGTCCTTGCCGTCGGCGTTGGTGAAGACAAAGCTGTTCAGGCTGTTGTAGCGCTCCTCCGCATAGGACGCCGTCCACGGCGCGCTGCCCGCCCACTTGCCGAATGCACCGATCTCCGGGTGAGCGGCGGCGAAGGTCTTCATCGCGTTCGGATCGTCCTTGTGCGCGAGCGCGCGCTGCAGGTCGAAGAACGCCTGCGGCGTGGCAACGGGGAAGAAAGGCGCATCGATCATCGCGGAGCGCCACTCGCTGCCGTCCGGCATGACGATGCGCAGGCTCAGGCCGCGCACTCGCGCCATCGCGTCCGACGCCTTCGCGTCCGGCGTGGCGAGATTGAAACGCCCCGTGACCGGATAAGTGCCGGCCGCGAACATGCGCGCTTTGGACAACTGCGCGGCCGCGCCGTTGGATTCGAACTCGCCGGTAAAGCAGATGCCCTTCGCGTGATTCCGGCGAAAACCCAGCGCCGGGCCGCCGGGCGGCGCGAGACTGTCGACGATCTTCGCGGGCGTGAGTCGTCCCGGTGAAAGCCAGCCTGCCGTGTACGCGAAGGCCGCGACCAGCGCGGCCGCGACCAGTGCGATGACGATCAGCGAACGGACATGCGATGCGGGGGAATTGGGTCTGCCGGCCATCGGACACTCTCAGTCGACGATTTTGCTGACGGCTAATCTATCAGCACGGCGCGAATCGTGCAGCGACGCGGGAAGCCGCGACTTCCCGCGCCGCACTCAGCCCGAGTGTCCCGTCGGGGTCGCCGCGGCTGCCCTCGCCGCTTCTTCGTGCGTCGAGCCTTTTGCCGGCCGGCCCGCCCAATAACCCGCGAGCATTGATCCGGAAAGGTTGTGCCACACGGAAAACAGCGCGCCGGGCAACGCGGCGATCGGCGTGAAATAGAGCTTGCCGAGCGTCGCGGCGAGCCCCGAATTCTGCATGCCGACTTCGATCGCCAGCGTGCGGCACACGGCTTCGTCGAAACCGAGCAGACGGCCGCCCCAGTAACCGCCGAGCAAGCCGATACCGTTATGCAGCACGACTCCGAACGCAACGACGAGCCCGACCGAAGCGATGCTCTTCTGCGTCCCGCCGACCACCGCGGCGATGATCAGCAGGATCGACACCATCGACACGAGCGGCAGCAGCCACTCGATTTTGCGCACGAAGCGGCCGAACAGATGGTTGATGACGAGCCCCAGCACGATCGGCAGCGCGACGATCTGCAGGATGCTCATCAGCATGCCGTGCACGTCGACGGCGATCGAGGCGTCGACGTAAAGGCGCGTGAGGAGCGGCGTCGCGAACACGCCGACCAGCGTCGACAAGGCGCTGATCGTGACCGACAGCGCCACGTCGCCGCGCGCCAGGTAGATCATGACGTTCGACGCCGTGCCGCTCGCGACGCTGCCGACCAGCACCATCCCCGCCGTCAGGTCGGGCGGCATGTGCAGCGCCTTCGCGATCACCCACGCGGCGAGTGGCATCACGAGGTAATGCAGCACGATTCCCGCAATGACCGGCGCGGGACGCGTGAAAACGCGCCGGAAATCGGCCACGGACAGCGTCACGCCCATCGAGAGCATGATGATCGTGAGGAGCGTCGTCACGTGCGGCGCGATGCCGGTCACGGACGAAGGCGAAAAGTAGGCGGCCGTGGAAACCAGCACGGCCCAAACCGGAAAGAGACGAGTGAGACGGGTGATGCGGGCAAGCATGAAAGCAATCCTCGAGTGTCGTGGCGTGTCGTGTTCAGGACCGGATGCCTTCGTGAGGCGGATGCCCGTTGCCGGCGCCCGTCGCACGGGTCACGCGCGACACGGCCGGAAAGCGGGCGGGCGCAGCATTTTATCGGTCCCGCCGACGGATTTCGGGAATTGCTTAACTCGCGCGATCAGGTGGGCGCGCTCAGGCCGCTTCCGCGCTGCGCTCGGCCGCGTGCGCCTGCATTTGTGCCAGATGCCGCAACAGCTTGGTCACCATCCACACGACCGTGATGGCGAGGATCACGAAGAAGCCCGCAAGCGGCGCCAGTATCTGCACCGATACGAAGCCCGCGAGGCCCATCATCAGCGACGAGACGAGCAGCAACGCGCATCCGAGAATCGCGCTCGTCAACCCCGCGATGTGCGGAAAGAGCGAATTGCCCTTCGCCATCAGCGTCGGATACATCGCGCCGGCGCAAAAACCCATCACGAGCACGGGCGCCGCGAGCGTCCAGACGCGCAGGCCGACCGTCAGCGCGAGCACGAGCATCACGATGGACGCGCCCGCCATCGCGCGCGAGCAGATCAGGAGACGCGCTTCCGCGCTCGGCAAACGCTTGCCCTGCATGCGATTGGACAATCCGCCGAGGAAATACATCAGCCCGATGCCGAGCGCGAGGTAGCCGAAATAAGTCGGCGGCTTGTGCAGCGTGTTCTGCACCATGAACGGCCCGATGATGTTGAACACCAGCAAGATGCTGTAGCACAGGCCCTGCGCGAGAAAGCAGCTTTGAAACACCGGGCTCGACAGCACCTTGCCGGCGTTGGCGATCAGCGTGCGCGGCTCGAGATGGACGGCGCGCGGCAAGGTTTCGCGATAGCGCCAGACGAGCGCCCACATCACGAGCGAATAGACGAGCAGGAAGACGAGGCATGCCTGCCAGCCGAACCACGTCTGCAAATGCGCGCCGATCACGGGCGCGACGATCGGCGCGAGTCCCCAGGCAATCGACATGTAGGTGAACGCGTGCAGAAGCGCGATTCCCTTGAACGAATCGGTGATGATCGCCTTCGCGAGCAAGTTCGTCGCCGCGATACCGAAGCCCTGCAAACCGCGCGCGATCAGAAATGTCTCCAGATTCGGCGCCGCGAGCGACAGCAGACAGCCGATCGTGAAGATCACCAGCCCGAATGCCAGCACGGGTTTTCTGCCATAGGCGTCGGCGATGGGCCCGAAGACGAGCTGGCCGAGCGCATAAGCCGCCATGTAGCCCGATACGCTCGACTGGATCGCCTGGGGCGACGTTTCGAAAAAACGGGCCATCGCGGGAAGCGCGGGCACGTGGATGTCGATGGCGAGTTGCCCGGCGGAGGCGAACAGACACACCAGAAACAGCAGGAAACGCTGCGAATTGGCGGCACGCGCCGGCATGGGCGGCCGCAAGGGAATATCGTGGTTCATGGGATCGGGGGACGGATTACCGCGACGCAGCGCATCTGCGGCGTCTTCGGCGCGTATTGTGCCTGTCGACGGCAACGCTCGCTGGAGCGCACGCAAATTTACACTTTCGATCAGCGCATGTTTGGCGGTATCGCCGGAGAAAATGCCGCAAAACGCACGATGATAGGAAAACACGTATAAATGTATACCCCAGGAGAAAGCGATTATCTCGACATATTGCTTTCCGAACATCGTTTGACGCTGTGCGGCTAACTGAATATGCTTCGCCTTTCGCCGAAGCACGTCTCTTATGATTACAAACCCGGAATCGTCCGCTCTAGATATATCGGCGCTCGAAATTCCCGTGCCACCGCGCGATTTCGGCGCGACGCGCCGAATGTTGATGGCCGCACTGGTTGCATCGATTGTCACACCCCTGCTGTTCCTGGTGACTTACGGTTATTTCGGTTATCAGACGCGCGTCGCCGATTCGTCGGAGGTAATCGATCGCCTCGCACGGGTCGCCGAAGAGCAAGCAGTAAAGATTCTGGACGTCGATCAGGAAATGTCGTTGCGCGTCATGTCCATGCTCGGGACGGACGGCGACGCGCAAATCCGCGCGCGCCAGCAACAGCTTCACCACTTTCTGCAGGAAACCGCGCAGCGCCTGCCTCCCGTTGCGTCGATCGCCATCTTCGGCAAAAAAGGCGATTTGCTCGTCAGCAGCGGCACCTATCCGGTCGGGATTCTGTCGATCGGCGATCACGCCGAGTTTCGGTCCGCGCAAGTTCCGGAGGCTGCCACGACGGAGGTATCGCTGCCGGAGCGCGCGCCGGCCACGGGTGTCGACGTGTTCAATACGAGCACGCCACGCTACGACGCGAATGGCCGCTTTCTCGGCGTCATCTATATTTCGCTGCGCCGAGACGCCTTTCTCTCTTTCTATGAACAACTCACGTCGCACGACCGCGCGCTGACGCTCGGATTATTCAGGAAGGACGGCGCGATTCTGGCCCGCTCGCCTTCGCCCAAGGCCCGCCGCGCCCCGACAAACAATCAGCCGCTCGTCGACGCCATTCGCGTCAGAAACCGCGACGGCCGAATCCGGATCAATTCGACGCTCGATGGCGTCGAAAAGCTCCTCGTCTATCGGAAAGTCGGCGCTTACCCGCTCTACGTGACGGCCGGCATTCCGGTCTCGGCCGTCACGTATCGATGGATCAAGCATGACGGGCTCATTGCCGTCGCTACCTTGCTTCCCTGCTGCGGTATCTGGCTTCTCGTGCTCTTCAGCTTGCGCCGTCTCAAAGCGGAACGAATCGCGTGGGAAAGATGGAGGGCCGAGTTCGGAATGCGATTATCGGCGGAGGCGACCGGCCGGCAAATGAAGCGAATGAGCGCGCTCGGTAATCTCGTGGCGAACGTCGCGCACGACTTCAATAATCTGCTCATGGTCGTCAAGGCCAATATGGAACTCGCGCGGCGCAAAGGCTTCAACGGACTGGAAAAGGAAGTGATGGCCGTCGAACGCGCATCCGCCGGAGCGGAAGTGCTGGCTCGCAGGCTCTTGAGCGTCGCCCGCAAGCAGCCGTTGCGACAGGAGGAAATTCACCTGCAGCGCTGGTTCGAAGACGACGCCGCGCTGATCCGCACGTCGCTCGGCGACCGCGTCAGCCTGAGCATCTCGTCGTTCGCAGACATCTGGCCCGTCCACGTCGATGCCAGCGAGTTGCAGTCGGCGTTGATCAACCTCGCGGTCAACGCCAAGGATGCCATGCCCGATGGCGGCGAATTCATCATTAGCGGGGAGAACATCGAGGTGGCGCATGCGTCGGGCGGCCTCAAGCCGGGCGAATACGTCGTCATTGCGTGCACGGATACCGGCGTCGGCATGACGCGTTCGGTCGCACAGCGCGCTTTCGAGCCGCTCTTCACGACGAAGACCGCGAGCGCCGGGACGGGGCTCGGTCTCGCTCAGGTCATCGCGATGTGCGAGCAGGCGGGCGGCACGGCGCGGATCGAGAGCGCTGTCGGCGAAGGCACCACGATCCGCCTCTATCTTCCAAGACGGGCTGCAAAGACAGAAACCGGAACGCGCGTGATGCCGCCGTCGCAGGCTCCGGCGAAGGCGTCGGGAAAGGGTTCGATCCTGCTTGTCGAGGACAACGAGGAAGTCGCAGCCGGGCTCGCGGCCGTGCTGGAGGTGTTCGGCTGGCGAGCGCAGCATGAACTGACGGGCGATGCCGCGCTCAGGCTGCTGGACGACGGGAAGACCTTCGACCTCATCCTCTCGGACATCCAGATGCCGGGCGTGAACAATGGCATCGACGTGGCGGAAAAAGTCCGGCGCAGGTGGCCCCGGCAAGCCGTTGCCCTGATGACCGGCTATGCGGATGAACTGGAAAGAGCGAAGCACGCGGGCGTCGCGATCCTGTCCAAGCCGTTCAACATCGACGACCTGCAGGCGCTGCTGCAAAGCGTACATGTCGCGACGTCGCCCGTGGCCGGTTCGGGCAATGCCTGACACGCGCGGCGAACCCGACTGAAACGGGAAGTTCAATCGACGGGCGGCGCCCGATCCGCCTCGTCCAGTTCGCGCAGCATGTCCAGAAACGCGCGCACCTTCGCGCTCAACAACCGGCGCGAACTGTAGAGCGCCCAGACCTCGACGGGCGGCCCGGCATCCTTTCCCCAGCACGCGAGACGTCCCGCCGCCACGTCCCGCGCGACCAGCAGACCCGGCAGCAACGCGGCGCCCGCGCCTTCCAGCACGGCCTCGCGCACCATCAGCAGCGACGACAGCCGCAAGACCGGCACCGGAATAAACGCGCACAGGTTCCCCGGCGATGTCGCCACTTGCCAGCTCGCTGCCGGCCGCGCCGTCGGCAGCACGACGGCCGGCACCTCCTGTTCCTGCGCTTCGGACCCGGGCGCGGGCGGCATCGGCAAATCGGGCGAAGCCACCAGTAGTCGCGTATCCGCGACGATGCGACGGCCGATCAGCAGTTCGTCGGCCGGCGGATTGATGCGGATCACGAGGTCGTAGTTGTCCTCCACCGGATCGACGACGCGGTCTTCCGCCACGAGTTCCACCTCCACGCGCGGATGGGCGAGCGCAAAACGCGCCGCGATGCGCGCGAGGATCACGTGCGCGAAGACGACCGGCGCGCTGATACGCAGCTTGCCGGCCGGCACCGGCGCGCGCGACGCCACGGCTTCGCCCGCCTCGTGGATTTCGGCGAGCAGCCCGAGCGTGCGTTCGTGCAGCGCGAGACCTTCCTCCGTCAACCGCAAATGGCGCGCGCCGCGCTCGACCAAACGCACGCCGAGGCTCTCTTCGAGTTGAGCGACGCGTCGCGAAAGCGTCGCCTTGGGACGGCCGAGCGCGCGGCTTGCTGGTCCGAAGCCGCGGTGCTGCGCGACGGCGTTGAAATCCGCGAGTGCTTCGAGATCCATGATCGTTCCGCTGGCGAGACGAGGTGTTCCGATTGTGACTCTTCCGACGCATGAATGAAACGTTTATCGTGGGTGCTGTCGGGCCGCTCGGGTCCTCCACCACCCTCTTTTCCCACGGAGAAAACGTCATGACCATTCTGGTTACGGGCAGTACGGGCAGCATCGGAACGCAGGTTCTTGACCACCTGAGCGGCAAGGCGCAGATCCGCGCGCTGACACGTTCGCCGGAACGCGCGCACTTCCCTGCCGGCGTGACGGCCGTTCAGGGCGATCTGTCGGACGTCGACGCGCTGCGGCAAGCGATGCGCGGCGTCAGCACGCTCTTCCTGCTCGCGCCGAACGCCGCCGACGAACTGACGCAGGCGCTGCAGGCGCTCAACGTCGCACGCGACGAAGGCGTGAAGGGAATCGTCTACCTGTCGGTCTTCAAGGGCGCGGAGTACGCCGACGTGCCGCATTTCACCAGCAAGTACACGGCGGAACGGATGATCGAACAGTGCGATCTGCCCGCCACGATCCTGCGCCCGGCCTACTTCATCCAGAACGACGTGCGGCAGAAGCAGGCGCTTCTCGGGCAAGGCGTGTACGCGATGCCGATCGGCGACAAAGGCATTTCGATGGTCGACGTGCGCGACATCGGCGACGCGGCCGCGCGCGAACTGCTGCGTCGCGAGGATGCGGCCGGGCCGTTGCCCATCGAGCACTACGAACTCGTCGGACCCGACGCGCTGGATGCCACGAGCATGAGCGCCATCTGGAGCGACGTGCTGAAGCGGCCGATCCGTTACGCAGGCGACGATCTCGATGCGCTCGAAAACGGCCTGAAGCACGCCGCGCCCGGCTGGCTCGCCTACGACATGCGCCTCATGATGCGGCGCTACCAGCAGGACGGCGCAGTGGCGAAGGCGGCGGACGTCGAACGGCTCACGGCATTGCTCGGCCGGCCGTTGCGCTCGTATCGCGAGTTCGCGGCGTCGATGGCGGCCGAGTGGGCAAATCAGCCGGCGTCCTGACGGCGACGGCAGTTGCAGCAGGCGCATCGATCGGGAAACGGGCGCGGCATCGCACGGCGCTAGACAGCAGGCGCCGGCTTCGTTCATCGAACACCTGCGCCGCGCGCTCGTATGAGCGTCACACATGCCTCCCATGCAGAGATTTCGTTGGTGACGGTATTTTGACGCGCCTACAGTGCATTCACGCGCATCAGAACGTTCCTTCGATCACCACGGGAGACCGCCATGCAGCACATCAAGAAAAGCAGAAGGCAGGCCATCAAGGCAATCGGTACGGCGCTCGCGGCCTCTGCCCTCCCGATGCCCTTCGTCAATCTGAGGGCACAGGAACAGAACTTCGCGGGCAAGACGCTGCGCCTCCTGACGTGGTCCGACGATACGGGCGCCGCCGCGCTGCGCAATATCGCGGGGACGTTCTCGGCGAAGACCGGCGCCAAGGTGATCGCCGACCGCGCCGACGGCACGTCCGGCATGGTCGCCAAGCTGAAGGCGGCGGGCGACCGTCCGACGTATGACGTCATCACGCTGGCGGGCGTGGGCGCCGCGGGTCTCGCGGATGCGGGCCTCCTCGTCAAGCCCGACCTCGACAAGCTGCCGAATCTCAAGGAAGTCGCGCCGCAGTACCGCACGGGCGCCAACGGCTTCGGCGTGGGTTATCTGCTGTGGTCCGACGGGCTCATCTACAACACGTCGACCGTCAAGACGCCGCCTTCGTCGTATGAAGCGCTGTGGGATCCGAAATACGCGGGGCGCCTGTTCCTGCCGCCGCCCGAGTGGGCCGAAGCGGTCGACCTCGCGATCATCGCCGCGAAACTGGCGGGCGGCTCGCAGCAGAACATCGAGCCCGGCTTCAAGAAGCTGATGCAACTGAAAGACCACGTCATGACGCTGGGCGAAAATCCGAACCAGGTTGCCGACCTGTTCCGGACCAATTCGCTCGATATCGGCGGCATCTATTCGCCCGCGTTCTTCCCGGCCCAGATTCGCAAGCCCGAGTACAAGATGGGCGTCACCTACGGGATGAAGGAAGGCTTCGCCACGCAGCTGATGTTCACGGTGATCCCGAAGTCGCATCCCGGCGACAGCGACCTGATCCACGCCTTCATCAATCATTCGCTCGATGCCGGCGTGCAGGGCCGCATGGCCGCCGACGTGCTGAACGGGCCGGTCAATTCGAAAGCCGTGATTCCGGCCGAAAGCCGCGCGTTCGTGCCGAGCCCGCAGCAGATCGCGGAAAAGGCCGTGCTGCACGACGACAAGGCGCTCGCCGCCGTGCAACCCGCCTGGATCAAGCGCTACACCGAGATCTTCTCGGCATGACCACGATGCGCACGCGCTTTTCGCGGCGCCCTTCCGGCACGTTCGACGAACCCGCGTCCGCGCCGCCGGGCGCGGCGCTGGCGAAGGCGCGTCCGTGGCTGTTGCTCGCACCGATCCTGCTGTTCCTGCTGATCCTCGCCGCGGCCGCGCTCGTCGTGCTGCGCATGAGCTTCGGCACGCCGGGCGCCGAGTGGCGCGGTTTTACGCTGCACAACTACGTCGAACTGGGCGATGGCTATTTCCTGAAGTCGCTCTGGCTGACGCTGCGGCTCGCGTTCCAGAGCATGATCTGCGCCGTGTTGCTGGCGATTCCCGTCGCGCTTGCGATGGCGCGCACCGAATCGCGTGTCGCGCGACGATTGTTGCTGGCGGGCGTGCTGTTGCCGCTGCTTGTCAATCTGCTGCTGCAGGGCTATGGATGGCTCATCATCCTCGGGCCGGCGGGTCTGCTCAATCACGGCCTGCTTGCGAGCGGCCTCGTCGAGCGGCCGGTCATGTGGCTGTATCGTGAGCATGGCGTGCTGCTCGGCCTGATCCAGACGGCCTTCCCGCTCGCGGTGCTGCCGTTGTCGAGCGCGATGCGCGCCGTCTCGCGTTCGTATGAGGAAGCCGCCGCGACGCTCGGCGCGAGCCGTTGGCAAATCCTGCGCGACGTGATGCTTCCGCTCGCGATGCCGGGTCTCGTTTCGGGTGCGCTGCTCGTGTTCGCCTACAACGCGAGCGCCTTCGCGGTTCCGCTGCTGCTCGGCGGACGCCGCGTGCCGATGCTCGCGGTACTGGTCCACGATCAGGTCGCGCCGCTCTTGAACTGGCCTGCCGCATCGGCATCGGGCATTGTGCTGATGGCCGCGACGCTCGCCGTGATGGCGATTTCGCAGCGTCTGGTGCGCCGCACGCGCCGTATCGAGGAGCCTTCCGCATGAGCACGCCCGCCACCCTCCTGCGCCCGCGCGCGTGGCGCCTGCGCGCATCGATGCCCGGCCAGCTCGGCAAGCCGACGGCACTGCTCGCCGCGATCGTCTTGTTCCTCGCCGCGCTGCCGATCCTGACGATGATCACGATGTCGTTCAGCGCCGCGGGCACGCTCGAATTCCCGCCGCCGAGCTACAGCCTGCAATGGTATCGGGCGGCCTGGCACAGCTTCATCGCGCCCGATGCGAACGGCGCGCTCTCGATGGGCGATGCGCTCGCGAACAGCATGATCGTCGCGGTCTCGACGATGCTCATCGCCACGCTCGTCTCGGTGCCCGCCGCTTATGCGCTTTCCCGTTACCGGTTCCGCGGCAAGTCGGCGGTCGAGCAACTGGTCGCGCTGCCGCTCGTCTATCCGCTCGTGATGCTCGGGCTGTCGCTGCTGCTGGTGTTCAACGTGCTGCCGGTCGAACTCGGCCTCGCCCGGTTGGTCATCGCGCACGTGATCCTGGCGTTGCCGTTCACCGTGAAGAACTGCGCGGCGTCGGTGGCGTCGATCGGCCCGGAATTGGAGGAAGCGGCCTGCGTGATGGGCGCAAGCCCGGGCCGCGCGCTCATCGACGTGGTGCTGCCGCTGATGCGCCCCGGCATTCTCGCGGGCATGCTGTTCGCGTTCATCGTGTCGTTCAACGAGTTCACCGTGACCTTTTTCCTGTACGGCATCGACACGATGACCTTGCCGGTCTGGCTGTACAGCCGCACGGTTTCGTCGCTGGACCCGACCGTGTTTTCCTTCGCGGTCTTCATCGTCGTCATCGACTTCGCGCTGATCTGGATGCTCGAAAAGCTCGTCGGCGATGCGGGCGTGGCGCTCTGACTTCGCATCTGCATTCGTATTTCCAGGGGCATTCGATGACTCATCTGACATTGCAGGCCGTCACCAAGCGTTTCAACGCGGCATACGCCGTCGATCACGTCGACCTGAGCGTCCCCGACGGCAAGCTCGTCTCGTTCCTGGGTCCGTCCGGCTGCGGCAAGACCACGCTCTTGCGCATGATTGCCGGGCTCGATACGCCGACGTCGGGCAGCGTGACATTCGCGGGCCGCGACATCACGCACGTGCCGGCCAGCCGGCGCGACTTCGGCATGGTGTTCCAGTCGCTCGCGCTCTTTCCGCATATGACCGTGGCCGAGAACATCGCGTATCCGCTGCGGCTGCGCAAGACCGACAAGCCCGCGCGCACGCGCCGCATCGCGGAGTTGCTCGAACTGATCCAGTTGCCGCACATGGCGAACCGGCCGGTGACGCAACTGTCCGGCGGGCAGCGTCAACGCGTTGCGATTGCGCGTGCGATCGCGTCGTCGCCGAAACTGCTGCTGCTCGACGAACCGCTGTCCGCGCTCGACGCCAAGCTGCGCGAAGCGATGCAGGTCGAGATCCGCTTGCTGCAGCAACGTCTCGGCATCACGACGATCATGGTCACGCACGATCAGCGCGAAGCCATGACGATGGCCGACGAGATCGTCGTGATGGAAAAGGGCCGCATTGCGCAGGTGGGCAAGCCGCTCGACATCTATCGTGAACCCGTCAGCGAGTTCGTTGCGGACTTCATCGGCCTCGGCAATATCCTGCCCGTGACCTACGACGGAAGGGACAGCGTGAGCCTGCCGGGCGGCCAGCAGATCGTCGTCACGCGGCCGGCGCGCGCGCCCGATGCGAGCACGGACATCCGGCTGCTGATCCGTCCCGAGGACGTCTGTGTGAAACCTGTTTCGATGGGCGTCGGCCCGAACCGGCTGAGCGGCACGGTAACGTTCATACGCGATGTAGGCGCATCGGTCGAAGCGACGATCGACTGCGCGGGCTTCACGCTGACTGTCGCCACCACCTCGCGCGAGACGCCGGGGCTGACGCCCGGCATGCCGGTCCTCGCGGAATTGCCCGCGCAGGCGTGCAAACTCGTGGCAGCACGTCAGACACATTGAGGTCTCGTTTGCCAGCGGCGGATCACACCCAGGTATGAGTGCGTCATGCGATCGGCTGGCGCATCGAGTCGTTCGTAGAATGGTCCGCGCGCCTCGTCTCTTCTAAGCTGACTCCATCGCCCTGTCACTTCGATGGGGCGCAAGGAGCGCACATCATGAAGGTCATACGAGCGATACGATCCCGGTCGGGTTTGGCAGCGGTCGCCGCGTGCCTCGCGATGACCGCATGGTGCGGCGCGAGCGCGCCAGGCTATCGGCACGCACTCGACGACGTGGGCCGCGACGCACAGTTGCCGCTGGAACGCATCGCGGTGTCCGGCACAGACCGCGCCAAGCCTGAATCGTCCCCGCACTCTGACCGAGGGCAATCGGCACGGCCGCGCGCGTCGTAGCGGCGACGAGGCTTCTATCGGTCGATCCGGAATGCGCAGTACTACAAAGCAAAATCCGCTGCATGATTCATGCAGCGGATTTTTTATCGCACGAGCAGATCAAAGCGTGGGCGCTTCTTCGAGCACCGAGCGAAGGATCATCGCGTCGCTATTGATCGGCATCGGGCGGCACGCACGCGGCTTGTAGATCGCATCGCCCGGGCGAATCGGACGCCCGCTCATCGCGCACACGCCCGCCACGCGCGCACAACTCGTGCGCCAGACCTGATCGCCATAGCAGCAATGCGTCGGATCGCGCCACTCGATCGTCGCGGTCGAGCGCGACGGCCGGTCGATCAGGCGAACCTGCACGCCCTTTAACTGCGTCCCGACCTGTGGGCGACAAGCCTGCGGCCTTCCTTCGCTCGCCGCAGCGCGCCTGTTACCGGCACCCCCGACACCCGACAGCAGCGAGAGCAAACCGATGGTCTGCATCCACGGATCGATGAAATTCGCGTTGGGCTGCATCCTCGCACTCCTCGTTAAACAATAGAGTTGATCTTCGAGTCACTCGGCGCTTCGAAGCGAGCGCCGCATGACTCCAAGTTATCGCGCCGCCACGCGCCCGAATAGCCGTACATAGGGTTGCGCCGAACATCCTATCGTTGGGTCCTCTCATATCAAGGTTTAGGGGCGCCGTGCAACGGACGCGCGCTCGCAAGGCTCATGCATGTGCATGAGCCTGCAAGGTCATCGTGGGATATTCAGTTGCGCTGCGTGCGCGCTGGCGTCGTGGCGCCTTCCGGCATCTTCACGCCGAGCGCTTCGGCCTTCAGCACGAAATCGGCAAGCGAGCGAGCGCCCATTTTCTTCATCGCCTGTCCGCGATGAATCTTCACGGTGATCTCGCTCAGGTTCAGCTCGGCGGCGATCTGCTTGTTCATCAGGCCGGAAGCCACGTAGGCCATCACCTCGCGTTCGCGCGGCGTGAGCGACTCGTAGCAACGGCGCAAGTCGGCGACCGAGCGGCTGGCCGCGCGCCGTTGTTCGTCGCTCGCGAGCGCATGCTCGACGGCATCGAGCATGTCCTGGTCGCGAAAGGGCTTCGCGAGAAAATCCTTTGCGCCCGCCTTCATCGCCTTCACGGTCATCGCGATGTCGCCGTGCGCGGTCATGAAGACGATCGGCAGGCCAAGTTCGCTCGCCGAAATCTGCTCCTGCACAGCAAGCCCGCTCTGCCCCTTGAGGCGAACGTCGAGAATCAGGCAGCTCGGCACGTCGGGCATGTCGAACGCGAGGAACTCGTGCGCGGACGCGAAGGTCTCCACGCTCAGTCCCACCGAGCGCAACAGCATGCTGACCGCGTCGCGCATCGACTCGTCGTCGTCCACCACGTAGACGATCGCGTTGCTGATCTTGTCACTGCTCATCACATGTCTCCCCGACAGGCAGCACGAACTGCAGCCGCGCGCCGCCTTCTTCCGGCGATTCGGCCCAGATCCGTCCGCCATGTGCCTCGACGATCGACCGGCAGATCGACAGCCCCATGCCCATCCCTTCGGCCTTCGTCGTAAAGAACGCATCGAAGAGCCGGCTCGCGTTGTCTTCCCGGATGCCCGTGCCCGAGTCCTGCACGATCACCTGCGCGTGCCGGGCATCGAAGCGGCGCGTCGCGATGGAGAGCCTGCGCGGACCGTTCACCTCGGACATCGCCTGCGCGCCATTCATCAGCAGATTGATGAGCACCTGCTGCAATTGCACGCGGTCGCAGCACACGATAGGCGTCGGCGTTGCGAGATCGACTTGCACCTCGACGCGATGACGTTCCAGTTCGCGCCGCACCAGTTCGACCGATTCGCCGACGATCTCGTTCAGATCGAGCGCCGCGGGCAGACTGTCGTGCTTCTTCGCCATCGCGCGGATGCGCCGGATCACATCGCTCGCGCGCTTGGCGTCGCGAATCATCTGCGCAATGGATTGCTGCGCTTCGGCGAGTTCCGGGCGCGGGCGGTTGAGCCAGCGCAGTGCGGCGTCGCCGCAGGTCACGATCGCGGCGATCGGCTGCGTGACCTCGTGCGCAATCGACGCCGCCAGTTCGCCGAGCATCGTGATACGCGTGACGTGCGCGAGTTCGGCGGTCGATCGCGCGAGCGCTTCCTGCGCGCGCTTGGTCTCGGTGACGTCCATCAGCGCGCCGACATACTCGATGCCCTCCGCCGCCGGCACCGCGAGATGCGCGACGTAGTGCACATACTTGATGCTGCCATCGGGCATCGCGAGGCGGTGTTCGACATCGACGTGCATCGCGCCGCCGATGGACTGCCGGTACGCGTCCTGCACGATCGCGAGGTCGTCGGGATGGGTGCGCGCAAGGATCAGGTCCATCGACGGCACGACGTCGCGCGCGTAGTCGAAGATCCGGTAGGCTTCGTCGGACCACCACATGTCCCCGTCGGGCAAGCGCATCGCGATGCTGCCGGTGCGGCTCAGGCGCTGCGCGTCGAGCAGAAACGCCTCGCTGCGTTCGAGTGCCTGTTCGGCCTGCTTGCGTTGCTCGATGTCGGTGTTCACGCCGTACCAGCGGCAGATCGCTCCCGTGCTGTCGCGCAACGGCTCGGCGCCGATATGCATCCAGCGATAGACGCCGTCGCTGCCACGGATGCGCGAGACGTTCTCGAACGACGCGCCCGTTTCGATGGCCGTGCGCCAGTCCCGCTGCATCTGCATCAGATCGGACGGATGGACGATCGTCGGCCACACGTCGGTGTTGCCGTCGCCGAGCGTCACGCCCATGTCGTTCCAGCGCCGGTTGATGAACGTGAGCCGCCCGTCGCTCGATGAACTCCACACCATGCCGGGGATCGCGTCGATCGTGTTGCGAAGCTCTTCGCGCTGACGCTGCAATTCGGCTTCCATCCGCTTGCGCGCGGTGATGTCGTTGCTCGTCGCGAGCACGGCGCGCGGCGCGCCCTTCTCGTCGCGCCACAGTGCCAGGCGGCTGGAAATGACGACCGCGCTGCCGTCGTGCCGCACGCGCTCGAGTTCGCCGTCCCAGCGGCCCGAGCGCAGCAGTTCCTCGCGGATCTGCGCGAACGGCACGGGAAAGGTGGTCTGCGTCAGACGGTGGATCGGCTGTCCGACCGCTTCCTGCGCGCTCCAGCCGTAGAGCGCTTCGGCGCCGCGATTCCAGAACGTGACGCGCTCGTTCATGTCATACGCCACGATCGCGTCGTGAGCCAGGTCGAGGAGTTCGAGTTGCTCGTGCAGCGTGGTCGTCGCGGTGAGGTTCCTCAGCGTGAGCACCGAAGTCGTGGCGATCGCGAGCAGGCTCACCACGCAACGCGCGACCGCCGCGTTCGAATAGTTGACGTCGTGCGACAGCACGAAACCGGCGAGTGTGAGCGCGACGCAGCCCCAGGCGGTCGCCACCGTCGCGGGGCGGTTGCCGGTCGATGCCACGAGCATCACCACCACGACATACAGCACCGCGATCGCGATGTCGAGCGGCGTCAGCGCATCGATCAGGAACACGGCGAGCGCGATCACCGCCGCAAGCGTCAGGGCGACGCGCGCGTCGCGGCGCACGGTGCGGGGCGCGCTGCTGAGGGTATCCATCGCGGCCACGTCAGCCGCTCGACATGCGGACGACGACACGAAGCGGAAAGAGCGGCACGGACATAGGCGTTCGATTAGGGGTTCGTTGGCGAATACCGGCAATCTGCGTGTCGTGACAGAGGTCGCGGCACACGGCTTCAGCGTCCGGTGGCGTTGAGTCTGAACGTCATCCTGCGCGCGTGCGTCGGGCCAAGGCACGCAACCGATTCTAATCCTTCGAAAATCCGAGCCTCACGCGGTCCATGCATTCCGATACCGCCGCACCGTCCACCGGCTTGCTGAGAAAACACATCGCGCCGCCGTCCAGCGCCTGTCTGCGCGCGGCCTCGGATGCAAACGCCGTGATGAAGATGACCGGCAGCGCCAGCCCCAGTTCGCGCAAGCGCTGCTGCAATTGCAGGCCCGTCATGCCCGGCATCTGGACATCGGTGATCACGCAGGCCATTTCGTCGACCTGTCCCGATTCGAGAAACGATTCAGCAGACGCATAAAGACTCACCTCCCAGCCGAGCGAACGCAGCAGGCTGGACGTGGCGACGCGAACCGATTCGTCGTCGTCGATGACTGAAACTCGTGAACGGGGCTGCACTTGCTTGTCCTCGACCGTGCGTGAAATGGGGGCGGGCATCGTGGACTGGCTCACCGCTTGGATGAACCCATGTTACGGATAACGGGCGCGGCCGGGAATCATATGTAGGTATAGGGACGGCGCCTTGGGAGACGGCGCCGTGCAGGAGACTACGTCGTCAAATGCGGCCGCAGCAGCGACAGGTCCGCCGCACTGAGCCGGTCGCTCGCCGTCTGCACCTGATGCCAGTACGGATAGAGCAGCGGCGGCGCACTCACCTTGTCGAGCCGCTCGCGCTGCTCGGCGGAAAGCGTCAGCTCGGCCGCGCCGAGGTTGTCGCGCAACTGCGCCTCGTTGCGCCCGCCGATCACGACCGACGCCACCGCCGCACGACCGAGCGTCCACGCAAGCGCGACCTGAGCCGCCGACACATTGAGTTCGCCCGCGATCTCCACGAGCACGTCGACGATCGACCACAGGCGATCCTCGTCGCGGATCGGCGGCTCGGTCCAGCCCGCGAGTTGCCGCGTGCCTTCGGGCGTCGTGTCGCGCCGGTGCTTGCCCGACAGCAGTCCGCCCGCGAGCGGGCTCCAGACGAGAATGCTCAAGCCCTGATCGAGCGAGATCGGGACGAGTTCGTATTCGGCCTCGCGCGCTTCGAGCGTGTAGTGGATCTGCTGGCTCACGAAGCGCGGCAGGCGCTCGCGCTCGCTCACATGGAGCGCCTTCATCAGATGCCAGCCGGCATAATTCGAGCAGCCGACATAGCGGATCTTGCCCTGCCTTACGAGCAGATCGAGCGCGTCGAGCGTCTCTTCGAGCGGCGTCAGGCCGTCCCATTCGTGCACTTGATAGAGGTCGATGACGTCGGTCTTCAGGCGTCGCAGGCTCGCCTCGCAGGCCTCGATCAGATGATGACGCGACAGTCCGCGATCGTTCGGGCCGTCGCCCATCGGAAAGCGTGCCTTGGTGGCGATCAGCACGCCGCCCTTTCGCTTGCCGCCGAGCGCCTCGCCGACGATCTCCTCCGAGGCGCCGCCCGAATAGACGTCCGCCGTATCGATCAGATTGACGCCCGCGTCGATGCACATGTCGATCTGCCGCCGCGCATCGTCGAGGCCGACGTCGCCGACACTCGCAAACTTGCCCTTGCCGCCCATCGTCATCGTGCCCAACGTGATGGTCGATACCTTGAGGCCCGAGCGGCCCAGTTGACGATATTCCATTGCGAAAGCGCCCCGTAAGAGTGAGTGAAATCCGGGGACTGCGCGGCTGTCCCCGCCAGCATGCAGCCGACAGATTACGCTCAAGTGCCGAGCGACGTACCGTAGCCGAACGCCTGCGCCGCCAGCCATCGGCGATATGCCACCGACATCCGGTCGCAACGCTGATGCAATTCCGCCGTCAGGTCGAGCGGGAGGTACTTCGGGTATTGCGACTCGACGATCGGCGTGTCCTGCACGAGGATCTCCATGTTGAAATCGTAGAGTTGCTGGTCGGTGTGGAGCGCGTCGTCCTCGTGAGCCGAGACGAGCCACGCGCGGCTTTCCGTGGCGGACACCGGCGACACCGCGATCATGATGTGCAGCGCGCCCTGTCCGCTGCCCGCCTTCTTGCTGAGGCTCGCGACGAGCGGACGCTTCACGCGGTACACGTATTCGATGTCGGCGCCCGGCTGCCCAGGCAATCCCGCCGGTTGCCAGAAGAAGCACTGCGTGGCTTCGAGGCCGCCATCGGTTTCGGCGACGTCGTAATCGCGCACCTCGGTGTGCGCGGGCTCACCGAGAATCCCCGTGTGGACGAACGGGAAGTGCGCCATGTCGAGAAAATTCTCGACGACGCGCGGCCCCGAAGACCGCACCCGCTGCGGCGCGAGATTGATGCATCGCGCGCCGGGCAGGTCGTATTCGGGAAAGAAGTCGAGCGCACGAGCCGGTTCGCCGAAACACATCCAGATCACGCCGTATTTTTCCGCGGCGCGAAAGCTGCGAGCGCACGCGCGTAGCGGCGGAACAAGCGAAGGGTTCGACGGAATGTGCACGCATTGTCCGTGCGTGTCGTAGCGCCATCCGTGATACGGGCAGACGAGTTCGCCCGCCTGCACCAAACCGAGCGACAGTTGCGCGCCGCGATGCGGGCAGTAGTCGCGCCAGACGTGCACGCGGCCGGCCTCGTCGCGCCACACGACGATCCGCTCGTCCGCGACGACGTAGGCCGATGCGGATGCAGGTCCCACGTCGGAAGCGTTGCAGACGGGCAGCCATTCGGCGAGAAGCGAGGTAACGGGATGCATGGTCGGCGCAAGAGGTTCGTGAATGACGATACCGAACGTTAAAGCGCTTTCCCGCACGCCACAACATCGCGCGTCAGGCGGACGACCGGACTCCCGGCCATGCGCGCTATTTCGTCCCGACGAACAACACGCCCGACTTCGAAGGCGTCTGGACGAACGCATGAATCACGTTGCCGGTCATGACGCCGAGGCCAGTCGCGGACGCGTTGGGGTACGCGCAGCCGTCGCCCGGACCGAACGTCAGGCCGACGTCGTACACGTTGCCCTTCGCGCGCGGCTTGATGGTCCCTGTGAACGTGCAGTGGGTGCCGGTGCCCGTGATGTTGCCGGCGGCGTCGGCGGTAAGCGTGACGTTGTCCAGCGCGACGTTCGCGCCGATGTTCGTGGCGCTCGTGCCTTTGAACGTGCCGGTGACGGCAGCGAGCGTGGGCGCCGTGTCGTAGCTCGTGTCGTAGCTGCGGCTGAACTCGGACTTGCCGTCGCCGGGATAGGAATCGTCGCCTGGCGGCCGTTGACGGTGCCGTCGTACTGCCGCTCCGCCGACGGACCCAGCGTAGGTCCCGAGCCGCCGCGGTGTCCGCCGCCGCCGCATGCCGCCAACATCACGCTCATCCCCGCTGCTGCACAAAACCCCGTTTTCATCGCTTCTGCGTTATCAGCCCTGACACCACTCGGGCACGGAGTGTAAGTTTTTGTAACAGTTTTGGAATGGCCGATTAGCAACAAGCGGCCGGCCGGGCGCTCCACGCCGACTCTTTTCACGCCAAACGTTTTCATTTCGCAAGTCGAACTTTCGTCGATCTCAAGTCGGACGTCGGGCTGCCGTAAAGCCGTCGTAAGCTTCCACCCACCGTCACGAAGAAAGAAAAATGCACACGCAGCGTATGACTGTCAGGACGAAACTTTCCATTGGCTTCGGTTTGCTCACGGGCGCCGTCCTGCTCGTGTCGGGACTGTCCATCGAAGCGCTCAGCGCGTCGAACGAGCGTTTCTCGAGCTACGTCGACGGAATCAACGCCCGCGCGAACGTGGCCGAAGACGTGCGGACCGCCGTCGACCGGCGCGCGATCGCCGCGCGTAATCTCGTGCTGGTCACGGAACCCGCGGAACTCGAGATCGAAAAGGCCGCGGTCGCGCAGGCCCACGAGGACGTGCAGAAGAGCCTGCGCAAGCTCAACGACATGATCGCCCGCTCGACCGACGCCACCGCCGACGCGCGCGCACGCATCGCGGAGATCGATCGCATCGAGTCGCTCTACGGTCCGGTCGCGCTCGCCATCGTCGATCTCGCGCTCAAGGGCAAGCACGCGGAGGCGATCGCGAAGATGAACGCGGAATGCCGGCCGCTGCTCGCCTCGCTCGTGAAGGCGACAGAGGGCTATTCCGACGCGACGAACGCCCGCGAAGCGGAACTCGTCAAGGAATCGGCGGAGCATTATGCGAATCAGCGGATGCTGACGATCGGCGTGTGCCTGGCGTCGGTTCTGGCAGCGCTGTTCGCTGGCGTGCTTATCACGCGCGGCATATTGCGCGCGCTCGGTGCGGAACCCGATCAGCTCGGCGAAGTGGCGCGGCGCGTGGCGAGCGGCGATCTCGGTCCGGTCGCCGATGCGGACCGCGCGCCGCCGGGCAGCGTGCTCGCGTCGATGAGCACGATGCAGACGAGCCTCGTCGGGCTGATTGGCGACGTTCGTGCGTCGGCCGACAGCATCGCGACCGGATCGAGCCAGATCGCGACGGGCAACATCGACCTGTCGACGCGCACCGAGCAGCAGGCCGCCTCGCTCGAAGAGACCGCGTCGAGCATGGAGCAACTCACCGCGACGGTCCGCCAGAACGCGGAGAACGCGCAGCAGGCGAGCACGCTGTCCGCCACGGCGTCGGCGGTCGCGCAGCAGGGCAACGCGGTCGTGGGACGCGTCGTCGATACGATGTCGTCGATCAGCAGCAGTTCGTCGAAGATCGCGGACATCACCGGGATCATCGAAGGCATCGCGTTCCAGACCAACATCCTCGCGCTGAATGCCGCCGTGGAAGCCGCGCGCGCCGGCGAAGAAGGACGGGGATTCGCGGTCGTGGCGTCGGAAGTGCGCAATCTTGCGCAGCGTTCATCGAGCGCGGCAAAGGAGATCAAGGAGCTGATCGGCGCGTCGGTCGAATCCATCGCGGACGGCTCCGCGCTCGCCAGCACCGCCGGGTCGACGATGGCCGACGTCCTGCAAGCAGTCGCGCGCGTGAGCGACATCATGGGCGAAATCGCCGCGGCATCGGGCGAGCAGAGCCGCGGCATCGAGCAGGTGAACCTCGCGATCGCCCAGATGGATCAGGTGACGCAGCAGAATGCGGCGCTCGTCGAGGAAGCGGCGGCGGCCTCGCAATCGCTCGATGAACAGGGACGACGGCTCACGCAGGCCGTGGCGTTCTTCAGGCTGACGACGGCGTAGTTTCGCGTCTGCGGCGGCGCGCGCCGCCGCGTTAGCCCCATCCTTCGAGCCGCAACGTCGACCTGACGAGCCGCTGTTCCTCCTGCTCGATCTCCGCAAAACTCTCGCGCACGCGCTTGATGTGCTGGCTCGCGGCCCGGCGCGCCTGCTCGGGCAGCTTGCCCGTCACCGCGTTGAAGAGCCGCGCGTGCTGCCGGTCGATGACCCGCTTCTGCGCCTCGCGGTGATACAGATTGTTCACCGACGCGAACACCGAACTCAGCATCAGATCGTTCAGCGTCGCGAGCGTGTGCACGAGCACCGGATTGTGCGACGCCTCGCAGATCGCGAGATGGAACGCATGATCGAGCCGCGCGTGGGTCGACGCGTCGGTTTCCTGCGGATGCGCGGCCACCATTTCGTCGTAGCGGCGGGTAATCAGGATGTAGTCCGCGGGCGTGCCGCGCAGCGCCGCCAGCCGCGCCGATTCCGCTTCGAGCATCTCGCGCACTTCGAGCAGATCGTAGAGCGTGCGCGGCTGCGAGCCGAGCAGATGCATCATCGGCGTCTGGGCCGGCTCGGCCGTCAGCTTGGCAATGAAGGAGCCCTTGCCCTGCGATGTCTCGATCAGTCCGCGCGCGCGCAGGATCTTGAGGCCTTCGCGAAGCGCGGTCCGCGATACGCCCAGCTTTTCCGTCAGGCGCCGTTCGGACGGCAGCGTCTGCCCCTGCTTCAGCACGCCATCGACGATCAATTTCTCGATGCGCTCGGCGACGACGTCTGCCAGTTGCCGTTTCCCTGCGTGTCCTGTCTCTTCCATGACGTCCGCCACTGGTATTACCACCGTCCGATCGTAGCATGGACGCGAGCCGTCGTTCGCGCAACAGCCCCATGCGCCTGTGATTCGCTCGATTTTCCCCGAACAACCTTGCTGAAAAAACTGGTATTACCACTGAAAAACGATTCGACAGCGCCATTTCGGCCCGGAACAATTCGAAAGACGCGCGGCATCCGAAGCTCACAAGAAACCGCGGCCCCACCGGAGACAATGCATGACCTACGCCTACGACGAGCAGCTCGACGGCCCGCTTCGCGATCACGACAAAGCCGCGATCGTGCGCGATCTGCAGTCGCTGCTCCCCCACCTTCAGCTTCTGCATACGAACGAAGAGCTGCGTCCTTTCGAATGCGACGGCCTGTCCGCCTATCGCATCACGCCGATGCTCGTCGCCCTGCCCGGCAGCGTCGAAGAAGTTCAGGCGCTACTGAAATACGCGCATGCGCACGGCGTGCCGGTCGTTGCGCGCGGTGCGGGCACCGGGCTTTCGGGCGGCGCGCTGCCGCTCGAAAAAGGCATCCTGCTCGTGATGGCACGCTTCAACCGCATCCTCGAAGTCGATGCCGAAGCCTGCATCGCGCGCGTGCAGCCAGGCGTGCGCAACCTCGCGATCTCGCAGGCGGCTGCGCCTCACGGCCTCTATTACGCGCCCGATCCGTCGTCGCAGATCGCGTGTTCGATCGGCGGCAATGTCGCGGAAAATGCGGGCGGCGTGCATTGCCTCAAATACGGGCTGACCGTCCACAACATCCTGAAGGTCGAGATCGTGACCATCGACGGCGAGCGGCTCACGCTCGGCTCGGAGGCGCTCGATTCGCCCGGCTTCGACCTGCTCGCGCTCATCACCGGCTCCGAAGGGATGCTCGGCATCGTGGTCGAAGTCACGGTGAAGCTGCTGATCCGGCCGCAGAGCGCGAAGGTGCTGCTCGCGAGCTTCGACGACATTGAAAAGGCCGGCGATGCGGTCGCGCAGATCATCGGCGCGGGCGTGATTCCCGGCGGCCTCGAAATGATGGACAACCTCGCGATCCGCGCGGCGGAGGACTTCATTCACGCGGGCTACCCGGTCGATGCCGAAGCGCTCCTGCTATGCGAAGTCGATGGCGCCGAATCCGACGTGAAAGAAGACTGCGAGCGCGTCGAGACGCTCCTGCGCGCGGCGGGCGCGACCGATATCCGGCTCGCGGCGAACGAAGCCGAACGTCAGCGCTTCTGGGCGGGCCGCAAGAACGCGTTTCCCGCCGTAGGCCGCATCTCGCCCGACTACTACTGCATGGACGGCACGATTCCGCGCCGCGAACTGTCGCGCGTGCTGCGCGGGATCGCCGCGTTGTCGGCGCAATACGGGCTGCGGGTCGCGAACGTGTTCCATGCCGGCGACGGCAACATGCATCCGCTGATCCTCTTCGACGCCAACGCGCCCGGCGAAATGGAACGCGCCGAAACGATCGGCGCACGCATCCTAGAACTGTGCGTCGAGGTGGGCGGCAGCATCACGGGCGAACACGGTGTCGGCCGCGAGAAGATCAACCAGATGTGCGCGCAGTTCAATAGCGACGAGCTGACGTTCTTCCACGCAGTGAAGGCCGCCTTCGATCCCGACGGCCTGCTCAATCCCGGCAAGAACGTGCCGACGCTGCATCGCTGCGCCGAGTTCGGCTCGATGCACGTGCATCACGGCGCGCTGCCCTTTCCCGAACTGGAGCGCTTCTGATGCGACGCGACCCTCTCTCTATCGACGATAGCGCGCGCCTCGTCGAGCAGGTTCGATCCGCGCTCGCCGACAAACAGCCGCTCTCGATTCGCGGCGGCAACAGCAAGGCGTTCCTCGGCCGCCCCGTCGACGCTCAAGCCATCGACACGCGCTCGCATCGCGGGATAGTGAGCTACGATCCGAGCGAACTCGTGATCACCGCACGCGCCGGCACGCCGCTCGCAGAGATCGACGCGATCCTCGACGAAGCCGGCCAGATGCTGCCCTGCGAGCCGCCGACCTTCGGCGGTGCGGCGACCGTCGGCGGCGCAGTCGCGAGCGGCCTGTCGGGTCCGCGTCGCCCGTGGGCGGGTTCGGTGCGCGACTTCATCCTCGGCTGCCGGATCATCACGGGCGAGGCGAAGCATCTGCGCTTCGGCGGACAGGTCATGAAGAACGTCGCGGGCTACGACGTGTCGCGTCTCATCGGCGGCAGCTTTGGTTGCCTCGGGCTCGTCACGGAAGTCTCGCTGAAGGTGCTGCCGAAGCCACGCAAAGCGCGATGCCTCACGCTCGCGATGGAAGCGAGCGAAGCGATGCGCGAACTGTCGGCATGGCGCAAGGCGTCGCTGCCCGTGAGCGGCGCATGTCATCTCGACGGCAAGCTGCATGTGCGTCTCGAAGGCGGAACGGGTTCGGTGCACGCGGCGCTCGAGCGCATCGGCGGCGAGCGTCTGGACCCGGCATTCTGGACCTCCCTGCGCGAACAGCGCCTTGCCTTCTTCGACGATCCGCGCCCGCTCTGGCGTTTGTCGCTGCCTAACGACACGCCGCTCGTCGCCTTGCCGGGCGACGCGCTGCTCGACTGGGGCGGCGCGCAAAGATGGTTGAAGAGCGACGCACCCGCCGCCACGATCCGGCAGATCGCGAGCGCGGCCGGCGGCCATGCGAGCTGCTTTACGCGAGTGCCGGGCATCGAACCGTTTCATCCGCTTGCCGCGCCGCTGATGCGCTTTCACCGGCAATTGAAGCAACGCCTCGATCCGCACGGCGTCTTCAATCCCGGGCGCATGTACTCCGACTACTGAAGCAATCACGATCATGCAAACGAATCTCAGCGACGAAGCGAAAGCGCTCCCGCGCGCCAAGGAAGCCGAAGACATCCTGCGCTCATGCGTGCACTGCGGCTTCTGCAACGCGACGTGCCCGACGTATCAATTGCTCGGCAACGAACTCGACGGACCGCGCGGACGCATCTATCTGATCAAGCAGATGCTCGAAGGCGAGCCGGTCACCGACAAGACCCAGTTGCATCTCGACCGCTGCCTCACCTGCCGCAACTGCGAGACGACGTGTCCGTCGGGCGTGACCTATCACGCGCTCCTCGACATCGGCCGCGAGATGCTGGAGCGCCGGGTCGAGCGGCCCGTCGCGCAGCGTGCGTTGCGCGCGGGCCTGCGCCACGTGATCCCGCGCGCGAAGACCTTTGGTGCGCTGCTGAAGGCCGGGCGCATGACGCGGCCCATGCTTCCCGCCGCGCTCGCCGCGAAGATTCCCGAGCGCGCGCCGCTCGCCGGCACGCGGCCCGCTGCGCGTCATGCACGCCGCATGCTGATGCTCGAAGGCTGCGCACAGCGCTCGCTGTCGCCGAACACGAATGCAGCCGCCGCGCGCGTGCTGGACCGGCTCGGCATCAGCATCGAGGCGACGCCGGAAGCCGGCTGCTGCGGCGCGACCGACTATCACCTGAACGCGCAGGAAGCGGGACTGACGCGCGCACGCCGCAACATCGACGCATGGTGGCCGAAGGTCGAAGCGGGCGCCGAAGCGATCATCCAGACCGCGAGCGGCTGCGGGGCGTTCGTCAAGGAATACGGCCACCTGTTGCGCGACGATCCGCTTTACGCGGACAAGGCCCGTCGCATCAGCGAGGTCGCGCGCGATCTGGGCGAAGTCTTTGCGGATGCGCCGCTCGAGCAGTTGCAGATCCGCGCCAGCCAGCGCGTTGCGTTCCATTGTCCGTGCACGCTGCAACATGCGCAAAAGCTCGGCGGTTCGGTGGAAGGCGTGCTCGGCCGACTGGGTTTCGACCTTGCGCCGGTTGCCGACGCGCATGTGTGCTGCGGCTCGGCCGGCACCTATTCCTTCACGCAGCCCGAACTCGCCCGCAAGCTGCGCGACAACAAGCTCGACGCGCTCGAAAGCGGCCAGCCCGATGTGATCGCGACGGCCAACATCGGCTGCCAGACGCATCTCGGCGCGGGCGGGCGCACGCCGGTGCGTCACTGGATCGAGATCGTCGACGAAGCGATCGCCTGAACGGCGCACAACGAAACGCCAGCGGCGGCCGCCCGCCGGCTTCGTCAGCGCGTCGATCATCGGCCGGATGAAGGTCGTTACGCACAGCACGAACGCGGGAATCTATTGCGTCGCGGGCGCGCTGGTCTTCGGCGCGGTGCTGGCCCGGCTCCAGCCGCGCAAGCTGGTGAACAGGGCGGACCGAACGGCCGGGCTGCATGGCACGCCGCCCATGCGGCCCGATCCGTGACGATCAATCGTCACGCGCGTCATCACGACAAGGCCGTCGCGAACGCATCCGGCAGCGACGCGCGCCGCGTCAGCGTGGACGTCCCTGGATCGTGGCTGCCGCCGCTCACATAGCGTTCGAGCTGGTCGATGGCGAACTGCTGTTCATCGATCAGGTTCTTCACCAGGTCGCCGATCGACACCATGCCGACCAGTTGCCCGCCGTCGATCACAGGCAGATGACGGATGCGATGCTCGTTCATCAGCGTCATGCACTCGTCGGTGGTCTGTCGCGGCCGCACATAACGCAGCGCGCGGGACATGATCTCGGATACGTAGGTGCTCTTCGAGGACCGCTCCTTCAGCACGACTTTCCTCGCATAATCGCGCTCGGTCACGATGCCGCGCACTGCCGAACCTTCCGTGACGATCAACGCGCCAATGCCCTGCCGGGACATCAACGCGATGGCGTCGTAGACGCTCGCGCCGACGTCGATCGTATGAACCGACGCATCGGTCTTGGCGTTCAGCAGTTGCATAACAGTTGCCATTACACAGCTCCGTATCGATGACCCGCCGCCGGGCACATGCCGGCGGTCGGGATGCAGCAAACCAGCTTCAATCGCTCGCTTCGGGTTGAAGGCGATCCTCAGCCAAAATCGAACAATTCCCCAAGCAGCGATTTCTTCTTCCTCTGCGTGTGACGCCGGTCGTGGTGACCGTGGTATCCCTCGTCGCGCGTGCCCCAGTCAGCACGCCGTTCGCGTTCGGTGTAGTCGCCGCGCTCGCGCGGCGCATGCCGGCGGCCGTCCGCCACCGCATGTTCTTCGATGCGCACCAGCAGCTTGTCGAGTTCGCCGCGATCCAGCCAGATGCCGCGGCACGTCGCGCAATAGTCGATCTCGACGCCGTCGCGTTCGCTCATCAGCAAATCGGGTGTCTTGCAGACAGGACACTTCATGGCGGTGTTTCCTTTCATATGGCCTACGATATGCATCAATGTAGCGAAGAAGCGTGTGATATAAAACTCGTATTTTCTGTTTGTTTCATTCGATAAAACCGAATGATTCGTGTCCGCGCGGAGGGACATCGTGAACTTCAAGCATCTGTATTACTTCTGGGTATCGGCGCGGGCCGGGAGTCTCGCGCGCGCGGGTGCGCAACTGCACATCACGCCGCAGACGTTGAGCGGGCAGATCAAGCTGCTGGAAGAGGCGCTCGACAAGAAGCTCTTCAGAAAGAGCGGGCGCAACCTTGAAGTCACCGACGCGGGCCGTCTCGCGCTCGACTACGCCGACGAAATTTTCTCGCTCGGCGCCGAACTCGAAAGCGCGGTCAAGCGCGATCAGGCGCTCGCGCAGACGCAGCTACGCGTGGGACTCGCGGACTCCGTGCCGAAAGCGGTCGCCTATCGGCTGCTCGAACCGGCGCTCAATCGCTCGGAGTCGCTACGGCTGATTTGCCATGAGGGCAACCTGCATGCGCTGCTCGGGCAACTCGCCGTGCATCGCCTCGACATGATCGTCGCCGATGCGCCGATTCCGCCGGGCGTGAACGTCAAGGCGTTCAATCACCTGCTCGGCCGCTCGACGCTCAGTTGCTTTGCGCCGAAGTCGCTTGCCAAACGTGCGGAGCGCGATTTCCCGGCATCGCTGGAAGGCATGCCGGTGCTCTTGCCGGGCACCGAGTCTGCCGTGCGCCGCAAGCTGGATCACTGGCTGAAGGCACAGGGCGTGTCCCCGCGCATCGTCGGCGAATTCGACGACAGCGCACTCGCCATCGCGTTCGGACGCGAGGGGCGCGGCGTGCTGTTCGCGCCGACCGTGCTCGCAGCGCAACTCAGACGTGAGCATCTTCTCAGCGTGGTCGGACATATCGACACCATCGTCGAGGAGTTCTTCTCCATCTCGATCGAGCGGCGCATCAGTCATCCGGCGATCGCGTCGATTCTCAGCGCGGCGCGCAGCGAACTCTTCGGCGCCTGAGCGACGAGGCTGCTGTCAGAAAAGTCATTGCATAGCTAACTTGTATTGCCGAATGCGTGCGGCTTTAATCAATCAGAGAAATCTTTAAAGGCCGACGCACGCTCTTTAGCGGTTAGAGCTAAGAACGCACTCAATGCGCCTTTCATAACTGCAACGCGGTTATTTAACCCGCCGCTTAAGACGGCATTCTTGCCTATTCAACCAAGATGCATCGAATTCGCTAAGAAATTACCGACTGACAATGTCTTGACGGTAAGTCTTAGCCTCAGCAAGCCTCGCGGCATTTATTTTTCGTTTTTCCCGGGAATTTTGGGCTTATTAGAGCGTTTTGTCCCGCGCGATCGAGGTCATACATTCCATATCACTCGATAAAAAGCAAAACACGGGAATGATCTCAAACGACACAAGAACAATTTCCTTAACGGTCATGTTGTTACCTGACGTTACAGGTTCAGGCATATCGGTCCGACTATACTTTTTTCGCCTGATCAAACCCGTGACCATTTACCTATGTCCAAACGAAACCCTTATCCAGACGAGCAACAATTCCCCGATATCGACAACGAGGCCAGCGCTCGCTTGCCGCGTCGGAAATTTCTGTCACTCATGGCGGCCGGCGCCGGTAGTGTCGCGCTATCAACATACGGAGAAGCGGCGAGCGCGGCAACAAGCGTCGATGCGACAGCAAAGGCGGCCACCGGCCAGAAGCTGTTCTATGGCATGAACGGCCATATCGCCTGGAACGAAGGCATCTACAGCACCTTGTCAGCGGCCGTGCAGCTCGCGCAGTTAAGGGATCTGGGATGCACGATGTACCGTGCGGACACGGCAAGCGACGGCATGTCGGAAACGCTCGCGCGCCTGCTGGTCGGCGTGTTCAAGGCGGGCGGCGTATCGATTCTTCCCGTGCTCAATGCGCAGTCCGCTGGATGGGACTACACGAGTTCCGAGTCCGCCGCCTATTCGCTCGGCTACAAGCTGGGCGTCGATTGCACGAGACCGCTCAAGGGCCTCGTCAACTACATCGAATGCGGCAACGAACTCGATGTCCAACTCAAGATGCACGGTGACGGCAGCAGTTCCGCCGACTGGAACCCCGCGCACTGGGGCTCGTTTCGCGGCGTGATTCGCGGCATGATCGACGGCGTGAAGGCCGTGGATCCGTCGATTCAAGTCGGCGTCAACGTCGGCATTCCGATGGCCTATCGCGCGCTCCAGATGCTGTGGAACGGCATCTCGCCGAACGGCACGGAAAACGGCGCGGGCGGTGCGAGTGCCCTGCGCTGGGACTTCACGACCTATCACTGGTACAAGAGTTCATACGACATTCAACGCGCCGGCAGAACCGCATCGATCGACGTGCTTCAGATCCTCAAGGACTCCTTCGGCGTGCCGATCTGGCTGACCGAATGGGGCTGGTCCGGTTCGAAGGATTCGCCGGAATCGGCGGCCGAGTACGTGACGAGCGCACTCACGCAGTACAAGTCGATCAAGGACAAGTACGACATCCAGTGCATCATGATGTACTGCATCATCGACGACAAATACGGCCTGATCCGCCCGGACGGCGTCTCGCGCAATCCCGCCTACTCCGCGTTCAAGCGATTCGTCGAAGCGAATCCGGTCTGAACGTCGCGAGACGTGACGCGTCGGCGAGCGTCGCTGGCGCTCGTCGCGCCCGGCCAATGTGTCACGACTCGCTGACACTCTGTTGCGCGCGACGACTCGCGACTTGCCGTCGTGTGCGCTGCCTGCGTCATTGGCATTGTCCTTGCATCGCTTGCCCGTTCTTTTAGCGGGTCATCGAAGCAGCACGTGAAGGACACAGGAGCCACCATGAGTAACGATCTGACATTCCGCGCTGGCGAAGCCACCGTCTTCGCCGCGCCCGGACAGGCGACCGACGCCATGCCGGAGATCCTGATCGGCCGCGTCGACGGTCCGGTCGGTCACGCTTTCGCCAACATGATGGCGCAGAGCAAGGGCCACACGGCAATGTTCGCGATCCGCGCCTGCAATCAGATGGTGCGCCCCGCGACGATGATCGTCCCGAAGGTCACGCTCAAGGACATGGCGACGATCGAACTGTTCGGCGGCGTCGTGCAGTCGGCGACGGCGGACGCCGTGGTCGATTGCCTGATCGAGGGCATCCTGCCGAAGGATCAGGCGAACGACTTGTGCATCATCAGCCTCGTGTGGATCGACCCGCGTTGCGTGACGGACGCGAATCTCGACAAGAAGGACATGTACCGCACGAACTACGAGGCGACCAAACTCGCGATCCAGCGCGCGATGAACAACGAGCCGAGCGTCGATACGCTGATCGCAAACCGCCATAGCATCAAACACGACATGGACGACTGGAGTTGAGCGCGCGCCACGATTTCGCCGGTGTTGATACCATATCCATCCTGCCGGACCGCCGGTCCGTGAACAGGCTGCATCGCGTATCGACACATGACCCAATCGACCGACTATCACCCGCCCACCGACGAAGCCGAGTTGCTGCTGAAGTGGATCCGCCGTGCGCGCGAGTCGCAGGCGAGCCATTACGACATGGCCGACCGCCTGCACCGGCGCGGCCGCTGGCTCGGCATCGCGGTCATCGCAATTACCTCGCTCATCGGCACGTCGGCCTTTCTGTCGCTGATCGCGACGGCGGTGTCGTCGTTCCTGCGGGCGGTCGTCGGGCTGACGAGCATCGTGGCGGCCGTGCTCGCCGCGCTCCAGACCTTCCTGCGCTATGAGGAACGCGCCGAGCAGCATCGCGCGGCGGGCGCCCGTTATGGCGCGGTGCGGCGCAAGCTGGAAGCGATCCATGCCGGCGACGCCGATGCCCGCGACGGCCACTATCTGAGTTCGATCCGCGAGGAACTGGACCGGCTCGCCGAGGATGTGCCGAACGTACCGACCGCGTATTTCCAGCGTTCGTGCGCGAACTTGTCGAGCGTCGCGCAATAGCATCGCGGCACATCCAGACATGAGCGCCCCGACCCGCCGTATCGCGCATCTCGACATGGACGCGTTCTTCGCGTCCGTCGAATTGTTGCGCTATCCCGAGTTGCGCGGCGAGGCGGTCGTCGTTGGCGGCGGCCATCGCGCCACGCCGACCGTCGATGAAAACGGCACGCGCCACTTCGTGCGGCTGCGCGAGTACGCGGGCCGCGGCGTCGTGACGACCTCGACCTACGAGGCCCGCAAGCTCGGCGTCTTCTCCGCAATGGGCATGATGAAGGCGGCGCAACTCGCTCCCGACGCGTTCCTCTTGCCGAGTAACTTCGATTCGTACCGCCATTACTCGGAGCTGTTCAAGGACGCGGTGGCAAGCGTCGCGCCGCGCATCGAGAATCGCGGCATCGACGAAATCTACATCGATCTCACCGACGTGCCCGGCGAGACGCGCACGCTCGCTGAACGCATCAAGCGCGTGGTCGCCGATGCAACGGGGCTCACGTGCTCCATCGCCGTCGCGCCGAACAAGCTGCTCGCGAAGATCGGCTCGGAACTCGACAAGCCGGACGGGCTGACCCTCCTCACGATGGAGGACCTCGAACCACGCATCTGGCCGCTCGCCGCGAAGAAGGTGAACGGCATCGGCCCGAAGGCAAACGACAGGCTCGCGGCGCTCGGCATCCACACGGTCGGCGACATCGCCGCCGCCGATCCCGCGTTCCTTCAAGAGCACTTCGGTCTGAGCTATGCGAGCTGGCTCACGCGCATCGCGGCGGGCATCGACGAGCGCGAGATCGAGACCGAGTCGGTGCCGCGCTCGAAGTCGCGCGAGACGACCTTCTCGCGCGACCTGCATCCGCGCCGCGACCGCGCCGAACTCTCGGAGCGTTTCACCGCGCTGTGCATGCGGCTCGCCGAGGACCTCGAACGGCGCAATCTCACGTCCGCGTGCATCAGCATTAAAGTGCGGTTCAGCGACTTCCACACGGTCACGCGCGACCACACGCTGGAGCGCGGCGTGACCGACGGCGCCTCGATCCGGCGCGCCGCGACCGAATGCCTGAAACGCGTCACGCTCGATCGCAGCATCCGGCTGCTCGGCGTGAAGGCGAGCGCGCTGTCGCAGCAACGCGTCGATGGCGGCGCGCCGCAGTGGGTGCAGGCCGAAATGCAGTTCGACGCATCCGCCGATCTCGGCTAACGCCGGCCGTCTTTGCACGCTCGGTCTCGCATAAGAGATCGTCTATGCTGTGCCAAAGTTTGTCTAACTATCGTGGCGAGTCGGCGGACGCTAAGCTCGGCGATGCGGCGCGCAACGACTGGCGTGTCGCGACGCGCGCGGAAGCAGGCCGTCTGCGCACACGACAGAAAGCGACGACAGCCGGACGTGCACCGGCTGCGATAGGCGACCCTCATGAACACCACCCTTGTTTATTCCCACGCGGCCTGTCTCGAACACCGGCCTGGCCCGAATCATCCTGAGTCGCCGGAACGGTTGAAGGCCGTGCTCGGCGCGCTGCGTTCGCCGGCGTTCTCGTCGCTGGAATGGCGCGAAGCGCCGATGGGCACGCTCGACCAACTGGCGTTGATTCACGAGCGCGACTTCATCGACGAGATCGCGGACATCGCGCCGAAGCAAGGCTACGTGCCGCTCGACGGCGGCGATACCGTCATGTCGCCGGGATCGTGGGAAGCGGTGATGCGTTGCGTCGGCGCGGCGTGCGCGGGCGTCGATGCCGTGATGAACGACGAGGCGCGCAACGTGTTCTGCGCGACGCGCCCGTGCGGCCATCACGCGGAACCGGCGCGCGCGATGGGCTTTTGCATCTTCAATCAGGCGGCGATCGCGGCCGCCTATGCGCACGATGTGCACGGGCTGGAACGCGTTGCAGTCGTCGATTTCGACGTTCATCATGGCAACGGCACGCAGGCCGCGTTCTTCAGCCGGCCCCAGTTGCTCTATGCGTCGAGCCATCAGTCGCCGCTCTATCCGGGCACGGGCGCCGCGTCCGAGACGGGCGTCGACCATAACATCGTCAATGTGCCTTTGCCGCGCGGCTGCGATTCGGACCTGTTCCGTACCCGCATCGGCGCTGAAATGCTGCCGGCGATCCGCGAATTCGCGCCGCAACTCATCATCATTTCTGCCGGCTTCGATGCCCATCACCTGGACCCGCTCGCGGGCCTGCGCCTCGAAAACGACGACTTCCACTGGATCACGCGCGAGCTGATGAGCATCGCCGATGCGACATCGGAAGGACGCATCGTCTCGATCCTCGAAGGCGGCTACAGCCTCGAAGGACTCGCCAGCGGTACGGCGGCGCACGTTCGCGCCCTGATGGACCTCGACGCCGCCGCCTGACGAAATAGCGCTGTATTAAAAGGTGGAACGGCCTCGTTCCACCTTATCCCTTCACGCCCTCCGCCCCTCGTCGATTCATGTGATGTTTTTGAATCGGCTGTCACTCGCGCTACCATTCAGTCCCGCTTCATCGCCCCGTCATAACCTCATGTCATGGGCGCTCCAACAATTCGGGCGTTGTCGCGGCGAATTTGACTCACTATATTTTTTGCTGATGGCGCATCATCGAAGGGCCGAGGCTCCGGTGCGCGCCTTCCCTGCGTCGCCGCATTCGCATTCGGCGACGCGGCGCGACGAACACCGCATTACATCGACGATCTCTTTCGCATAACCATCTCGAGGACAAAGTCGTGATCAAAAAGCCAACGTTGCGCCCGCTTGCCGCTCTCCTGATTTTGAGCGCCGCGAGCCTTGCGCCCGCCTTTGCCGCCGGGAAGATTACCTTCGTCTCGCAGGGCGGCACGTATCAGGAAGCGCAGACCAAGGCCATCCTCGACCCCGCCGCCAAGCAGCTCGGCATCACCATCAACCAGGAAAGCATCCCCGACGCGTGGCCGCAGATCAAGGCGCAGGCCGCGACCGGCAAGCCGATCTGGGACGTGGTCGACACGCCGACGTCCAACTGTCTGCGCGGCGGCCGTGAAGGCCTGCTCGAAAAGCTCGACTTCTCGAAGATCCCGAATGCGGCCGCGATGCCCGAGAAGTACCGCACGCCCTACTCGGTGGCTTACGAGTTCTATTCGACGGTCATCGGCTACAACAAGAAGACGCTGAAGAAGGTGCCGAAGAGCTGGGCCGACTTCTGGAACGTGAAGGACTTCCCCGGCACGCGCGCGCTGCGCAACGACCCGATGACGGTGCTCGAAGCCGCGCTTCTCGCCGATGGCGTGCCGCGCGACAAGCTGTATCCGCTCGACGTCGACCGCGCGTTCAAGAAGCTTCAGCAGATCAAGCCGGACGTGACGGTGTGGTGGACGTCGGGCGGGCAGTCGGCGCAACTGCTGCACGACGGCGAAGTCGACATGACGATGATCTGGAACGGCCGCGCGAGCGCGGTGCGCAAGGACAATCCCGACGTCGACTTCACGTTCAACGACGGCATCCTGCAGAACACGCAGTTGTGCGTGCTGAAGAACGCGCCGAATCTCCCGGAGGCGATCAAGTTCGTCGACGCGGCCGTGTCGCCTGAATTGCAGGCGAACCTGCCGCTCTATATCGACTACGGCCCGGGCAATCCGGCGGCGTTCAAGACCGGCAAGATCGACGCGAAGCGTGCGAGCGAACTGCCGAGCTCGCCCGATAACGCAGCGAAGCAGGCGCTGATGTCGGAGGATTGGTGGGCGTCGGACGCCGGCGTCCAGGCGAAGGCGCGCTGGCTCAAGTTCATGCAGTAACGCTCGCCGTGGCGCGCCGGCGCATTCCTCGAACGTGATCGACTATCTGATTCTCGGCGGCGGCTCGGCGGGCTGCGTGCTCGCCGCGCGCCTGTCCGAAGACGCCGGCAAGACTGTGTGCCTCGTCGAAGCCGGCCGCAACATCTCGCAGGCCGACATGCCCGCGGCCATTCGCAGCCGCTATCCCGGCCGCGCGTATCTCGACACCACTAACATCTGGCAGCGGCTCACCGCGCGCATGAGCGCGACGGCCGCGATGCGCCGCTACGAGCAGGCGCGCGTGCTCGGCGGCGGCTCGGCGATCAATGCGCTGATGGCGAACCGCGGCGCCCCCGCCGACTACGACGAATGGCACGCGCTCGGCGCCCACGGCTGGAACTGGACCGCATGTCTGCCGTACTTCCGCAAGCTCGAAACCGATTGCGATTTCGGCGGCGAACTGCATGGCACGAGCGGCCCGCTGCGCGTGCAGCGCGCGAGCTGGGCGCGCGTTTCGCCGTTCGTGCGCGCGGTGCTCGGCACGCTCGACGCGCGCGGCCACCGACGTCGCGACGACCAGAACGGCGTGTGGGAAGACGGCACGTTCATCGGCGCGATCGGCGTGAGCGAAACGGGCGAGCGTATTCCGACCTCGGTCTGCTATCTCGACGACACCGTGCGCGCCCGCACCAATCTCACAATCGTGACGGACACCGCCGTCGAGCGCGTGCTATTCGATGGCAAGCGCGCGATTGGCGCGCTCCTCGCGAATCGCAAGGAATTGCGCGCGGCGAAGGTGATCGTCTGCGCGGGCGCGATTCATAGCCCGGCGCTCCTGCTGCGAAGCGGCATCGGCCCGGCCGCCGATCTCGCCGCGCTCGGCATCGACGTCATCGCGGATCGCGGCGGCGTCGGCGGCAACCTGATGGAGCATCCGTCGATTGCGGTCTCCGCGTTCCTGCCGCCCGCGGCCCGCACGCCCTTTCCCGACGAGCATCACGAACAAGCCGTCGTGCGCTTTTCGTCGGGCCTGCCCGGCACCGTTCCCGGCGACATGCACGGCGCGATTCTTTCGCGCTCGGGCTGGCATTCGGTCGGCCACCGGCTGGGGACGATCTTCTTCTGGGTGAACAAGTCGTACTCGCGCGGGCGCGTGAAGCTCACGTCGGCGAATCCGCTGGACGAGCCCGCCGTCGACTTCAACATGCTCTCCGATCCGCGCGATCTGGAGCGGCTGAAGCTCGCGCTGCGCTTCGGGGCAGAGACGCTCGCCGATCCGCTGATGGCGCGGCATCGCGCAACGGTTTTGCCGACGAGCTATTCGCCGCGCGTCGCGAGCGTGGCCGTGCCGGGCTTGTGGAACGCGTTCCAGCGCGGCTTGCTTGCTGCATTGCTGGATATCGCGGGGCCGTTGCGGGCGTGGCTCGTGAGGCGCGTGGTGACGCAGGGCGTGACGCTGGATCGACTACTCGCCGACGATGACGAACTGACGCGCTTCGTCACGCGTTCGGTGGGCGGCACGTGGCATCCGTCCGGAACGTGCCGCATGGGCGCGGCGGACGATCCGCTCGCGGTTTGCGACGCGCGCGGCGCAGTGCTTGGCGTCGATGGGCTCTATGTGTGCGACGCGTCGCTGATGCCGTCGATTCCGTGCGCGAACACGAATGTGCCGACCATCATGATCGCGGAGCGGATCGCGGATATGTTGCGGGGACGTGGGTGATGCGGCGCTTCATCACGACGACGTGACCGCGTCCAACACGAGCCCGTTCCCGCCAAGCGCGTCGCGCAACTTCAACCCGGGATACGCACGATCGACGACCGCCATGTCCGCGCGCGTCTCCTCGATGATCCAGTCGCGCAGATCGGCGACGACCGGCCGCAGCGGCCGATTCTCCGGCCAGACGAGGCAGCACCGCCGGTTCGTCACGACGACTTCCTGCTCCGCCGGCAGCAACGCGCCTTGCGAAAGCCAGTGCGACACCACGTTGAGCCATCCCAGCGCGATGCCCTGACCCAGCAGCGCGGCCTGCACGACGATCGCGTAGTCGTTGAAACTCAGCATGCCCGCCGCGTGCCGTCCGTGCCCGGCGAAGGTGGCGAAGCGCTCGTGCCAGCCGCGCTCGCCGTCGTCCATCACGATCACCGTATCGCCCTGCTCGCGGCCCGCCGCGCTCGCCGACGTCTCGTGATAGCGCGGGTTGCAGACCGGCAGCAGCGTCTCCGGCATCACGAGCACGCTGTTGTCGCCGATCTCGTCCTCGCGCATGAAGCGCATGCCGAGATCCACGTCGACGAGCGGTCCGCCGATGCGCCCCGAGATCAACTGAAACCGCAGATCGACCGACGGAAACGCCTGGTTCAGCCGGCTCATGCGCGGCATCAGCCAGTGCGTCGTGAACGCGGTGGACACCGAGAGCGTGACCGATTCCACGCCCGTCGCCCGCGCCTCGATCTCGCGGATCGCGCTTTCTATCCCGTTGAAGCCTTCGGAAATCTTCCGGTAGAGAATCCTGCCGTTCTCGGTCAGTTCGATGCCGCCGCGCACGCGCTCGAACAAACGCACGCCCAGATGGTCTTCCATCCGTGACAGCATGCGGCTCACGGCAGGCTGGCTGACGTAGAGTTCCTGTGCCGCGCGCGTGAAGTTCCCGCAGCGCGCAGCGGCCTCGAAGACGAAGAGCGCATTGGCGCTCGGCAGTTTTTTGCGAAGGTTCGGCATGACCTGATGTTATGCCTGATCCAACAATTTGGGAATTGCCGCCAAAAAAGACGCGGCCTATATTTTCTTCAACGCAGGCTTCTCAGCGAGAAAAAACGCAATGGACGCACGAGCGAAAACAGGTGTTTCGATCCGATCGGCAGCGAAGCGTTACGGCCCGGTCGTGGCCCTCGACGACGTATCGCTCGACATCGCTCCCGGCGAATTCGTGTCGCTGCTCGGGCCCTCGGGATCGGGCAAGACCACGCTGCTCGGCATCCTCGGCGGCTTCGTGCAGCCGAGTTCCGGCGCGGTCTGGGTCGGCGAGCGCGACATTACATTTGCGCCGCCGCACAAGCGCGACATCGGCATCGTGTTTCAGAACTATGCGCTGTTCCCGCACATGAGCGTCGGCGAGAACGTCGCGTTTCCGCTGCGCGCCCGGCGCCAGCCGAAATCGACGTGGGCAAGGAAAGTCGCCGATGCGCTCGCGATGGTCGAACTCGCGGGTTACGAGAACCGCGGCATCGGCCAGCTTTCCGGCGGCCAGCGTCAGCGCGTGGCGCTCGCTCGCGCGATGGTCTTCGAGCCGCAACTGATCCTGATGGACGAACCGCTTTCCGCGCTCGACAAGCAGTTGCGCGAAACCATGCAAATCGAATTGCGCAGGCTGCACCGCAAGCTCGGCGCGACGATCGTCTATGTGACGCACGACCAGCGCGAGGCGCTCACGATGAGCGACCGCGTCGCCGTGCTGAAGGACGGCCGGCTCGTGCAGATCGACACGCCCGAGCGGCTTTACGACCGTCCGTGCGATGCGTTCGTCGCGAGCTTCATCGGCGAGGCGACGCTGCTTCACGTGACGCGCGCCGGCGACGATGCCGTGCGTCTCGGCGATACCGTCTTGCGTACCGCGCATCCGCTGCCGCGCGGCGAGAAGCTGCTGCTCGCGGTGCAGACGGAAAAGCTGGTGATCGACAGCGGCGACGCGATGAACGGCGTGAACCGTCTCTCATGCCGCGTGACCGAAGTGCTGTATCAGGGCGAAAGCCTGCGCGTGTTCGCCGCGCTCGCCGACGGCACGCCGATCAGTCTCAGGCAGCCGGGCAGCCACGAAGCGCGCCGGCGCATTCCGGAACCCGGTGCGCAGATGAGCGTCGTGCTCGATCCAGAGGACACGATCGTCGTGCCTGCCTGAAGCCGTTTCCGCATTTTTAGCCGCCCGCGCTTCGGGCATTCCTTTCCCGATTCATAGCAAACTGCACAAGGATGATTTCATGAAGCTCACCGATTTCAAGGTCCTGACGTTCGACGTCGTCGGCACGCTGATCGACTTCGAGCGCGGCGTGCTCGCCTCCGTGCGCCGTCTCGGCGGCGCGGCGGCGAAGGACCTGACCGACGACCAGATCTTCGAGCCGTACATGCGCGGCCGCGCCGCCTATCCCGGCCGTTCGAGCCACGAGATGGCGAACGTCTACCTGTCGCTCGCGAAGGAACTCGGTCTGCCCGACGATCCGCAATCGGCCGCCGCCTTCCAGCGCGACGTGCTCGAATGGCCCGCGTTCGCGGATTCGGTCGCCGCGTTGAAGCGCCTGCGCAAGCACTATCGCCTGGTCGCGATGACGAATGCGGATCGCGTGGCGTTGTCGGCGTATGCGCACACGCTCGGCGACCCGTTCGACGACACCGTCTGCTGCGACGAAACGGGCGTCGCCAAGCCCGATCCGCAGTTCTTCGCGTACAACCGCGGCCGTCAGGCGGCGTTCGGCTACAAGTTCGGCGAGATCCTGCACACGGCGCAGAGCCAGTATCACGACATCGGCATCGCGACGCAGCTTGGTTATTCGACCTGCTGGATCCAGCGCCGTCAGAACCAGAAGGGCTTCGGCGCGACGCCGGTCCCCGAGGCCGTCACGACGCCGACCTTCAGGTTCGCGACGCTCGCCGCGCTCGCGGATGCGGTCGAAGCCGAAGCGCGTCAGGCCGCCTGATCCATGCTCGCGCCGACTCCGAAGCGTCCGCTCCCCGACACGCTATGGCGCGCGCTCGCCTCCGATGCGCCGTTCAGCGCGGGCGCTACGCTTGCGCGCGACCTCGATGTCGAGGTCGCGATCATCGGCGCGGGCTATTCGGGGCTCTCGGCCGCGTATGCGCTGCAAAAGCGCGGCGTCGAGTGCGTCGTGCTTGATGCGAACCCGGTCGGCTGGGGCGCGAGCGGGAGGAATGGCGGCGTGGTGTCGTCGAAATTCAGGCTGTCGTTTCCCACGATCCACAAGGTGCACGGCCTCGATACCGCGAAGCGCATGCACCGGCTCGCGCACGAGGGCGTGCGGGTGGTCGAATCGTTCGTCGACGAATTCGGGATCGGCCGCGCGCGCTTCGAACACACGGGCAGCCTGCGCTGCGCGCATACGGAACGCGCGCTCGCGGCGATCTGCGCCGAGGCCGACTGGGTGCGCACGACGCTCAACGATACGTCGATGACCGTGCAGTCGCGCGCCGAAGTCGAGCGCGAGACGGGTTCGAAGGGCTTCGTCGGCGGCGTGTTGAGCGCGGATGCGGGCACGATCCTGCCGCTCGAATACGTGCGCGGGCTCGCGCGCGGCATGACGGCCCGCGGCGTGCCGATCTGCGAATCGACGCCGGTGCTGAAGATGCATCGCGCGTCGGGTGATGCGCGGGTCACGCTCGTCACGCCGGGCGGCACGGTGCGCGCGAAGCAGGTGATCGTCGCGACCAACGCCTACTCGGATCTGACTTCGGCGACAGCGCCTTATCAGCGTGAACTCGTGCCGTTTCGCAGCGCGATGATCGCGACCGAGCGCCTTCCCGCCGATCTCGACGCGCGTCTGATGGTCGAGCGCCGCAGTTACACCGAGACGCGGCGCATGATGAAGTGGTTCCGCAAGGTGGACGGGCGCATGCTGTTCGGCGGCCGCGACGCGTTCGGCAAGGAAGGACAGATGACCGGCTTCGATGCGCTGCAACGCGCGATGGTGGCGCTCTTTCCCGATCTCGCGGATGTGCGCATCGAGTATCGCTGGTCGGGTTATGTCGGCATGACGTTCAATTCGCTGCCGCACGTCGGACGCAGCGACGATGCCACGACCTTTTGTCTGGGGTATAACGGCGCGGGCGTCGCGATGGCGAGTCTGCTCGGCCAGCACGCCGCGGCGCTCGCGCTCGGCGAGACCCCCGAGCTGTCCCTGCTCGGCGCGCCGGGGCTCAGGCCAGTGCCGTTTCATTCGCTGCGCGCGCCGGGCGTGAGGCTCGTCGCCGCGTGGTATCAGATTCTCGACGCCATAGGTGCGTGACCCATGCTCTCAGGTGCATCATGACGACTGCCAAGCGGATATTCGAAGGACCCACACTGATGCAGGCCACCGAGTCCGATCCCGGGGTGCGCTACCAGCGCCGCGAGGACCGCACGATGCTTCTCCTGATGACGCCCGCGCTCCTCGTGATCGTCGTGTTGCTGCTCGTGCCGCTTGCGTGGCTGTCGTGGCAGTCGATCTATCACGACGGCTTCACGCTCGAAAACTATCGACGCATGTTCACGGGCGCCTATCTCGACACGTTCCTGCTGACCTTCAAGCTGAGCATCATCGTGACGGTCATCACGCTGCTGCTCGGCTATCCGGTCGCGTACTTCGCGGCCTCGCTGTCACCGAAGCTGAGTGCACTCGTGCTCGGCATGGTGATCCTGCCGTTCTGGACGAGCGTCCTCGTGCGCACCTACGCGTGGCTCGTGCTGCTGCAACGCACCGGTATGATCAACAAGTCGCTTCTGGCGATGGGCCTGATCGACCGGCCCGTGCAGCTCGCCTACAACCAGTTCGGCACGATCATCGCGATGGTGCACATCCTCTTGCCGTTCATGGTCCTGCCGCTCTATTCGGCGATGCAGAAAATCCCCTCGAATCTCTCGCAGGCGGGCGCGAGCCTTGGCGGCTCGCCGCTGCACGTGTTCATGCGCGTGTTCCTGCCGCTCTCGATGAGCGGCGTGTTCGCGGGCGTCACGCTCGTGTTCGTGCTGTGCCTTGGCTTCTACATCACGCCCGAACTGATGGGCGGCGGCAAGTCGATCATGGTGTCGATGGTGGTGAGCCGCAACGTCGAGATCTACAACAGCTGGGGCGCGGCGAGCGCGGTGAGCGTCGTCCTCCTGATCTGCGTATTCGCGATCTTCTATGCGGCGAGCCGCGTCGTGCCGCTCGAAAAGACCCTGGGGGCGAAATGAAGCGCTTCTCGTTCGGACGCATCGTCCTCGGCGCGACGGTCGCGCTGATTCTCCTCTTCCTGATGGTGCCGGTGCTGATCGTCGTGCCGCTGTCGTTCTCCGACACGCGCTTCATGACCTTCCCGCCGCCCGCGTATTCGCTGCGCTGGTATCACTCGTTCTTCGACAACCCCGCGTGGATCGACGCGGCGCGCACGACGCTCACCGCATCGGTCTGCGCCGCGCTGATAGCGACGCCGCTCGGCGTCGCCGCCGCCTACGCGATCCAGAACGGCACGCACTGGATCATGCGCTATCTGCGCACGCTCCTGATGCTGCCGCTGATGGTGCCGATCATCATCGTCGCGGTGGGCGTGTTCTTCGTGTATTCGCAGGCGGGCTACGTGAATACGCTCGGCGGCCTGATTCTCGCCGATACCATGCTCGGCCTGCCGTATGTCCTGATCTCGGTCGGCGCGGACCTGCGTACCTTCGACCGCACGCAGGAGATGGTGGCGCGCAGCCTCGGCATGAACCGCTTTCGCAGCTTCATGACCGTCACGCTGCCGCAGATCAAGGCGAGCGTGATTTCCGGCGCGGTGTTCGTGTTCATCCAGGCGCTGGATGAAACGGTCGTCGCGCTGTTCGTCTCGGGCGGATCGAATCAGACGCTCACGCGCCGCATGTTCGTGACGCTGCGCGACGAAATCGATCCGACCATCGCCGCGATCAGCACGATGCTGACCGCGCTGACGCTGTGCCTCGTGATGATCGTCGTCGTGAGCCGGCGTTCTTCTTCCGCCGCGCGCGCCTGAACCCTTCTGAGTGAAACCCATTCGCATGAACCATGCACTGAAGTTCTACATCGACGGCGCGTGGGTCGAGCCGTCCGGCCCGGCGCGCCTTCCTGTCATCGATCCCTGCACGGAAGAAGCCTTTGCCGACGTGGCAATGGGCACGCCCGCCGACGTCGATCGCGCGGTGACGGCTGCGCGGCGCGCGTTCGCATCGTTCTCGCAGACAACGCCCGATGAGCGCCTGGCGCTGATCCGCCGCATCCTAGAAGTCTTCATGGCGCGCCACGACGAACTGGGCGACACGATCTCGCGCGAGATCGGCGCCCCGCGTGCGCTCGCGCATGCATGGCAGGCGGGCATCGGGCGGCGTCATCTGGAAGAACTCATCCGCACGTGCGAGACGTTCCAGTGGCAGCGCAGAAAGGGCACGACGCTCGTCAACCACGAGCCGGTCGGGGTCGTCGCGCTGATCACGCCGTGGAACTGGCCGATCAACCAGATCGTCTGCAAGGCCGCGCCCGCGATCGCGGCGGGCTGCACGATGGTGCTGAAACCGAGCGAAGTGTCGCCGCTGAACGCCGTGCTGTTCGCCGAGATACTCGATGCAGCGGGCGTGCCGCCCGGCGTCTTCAATCTCGTGAACGGCGACGGACCGACCGTGGGCGCCGCGCTCGCGGCGCATCCGGAGGTCGACATGGTGTCGTTCACCGGCTCGACGCGCGCGGGCATCGAGATCGCGAAGCTCGCGGCGCCGACCGTCAAGCGCGTGCATCAGGAACTGGGCGGCAAGTCGGCGAACATCCTGCTCGACGACGCCGATTTCGAAGCGGCCGTGACTGCGGGCGTCAACTCGTGCTTCGGCAACAGCGGGCAGTCGTGCAATGCGCCCACGCGCATGCTCGTGCCCGAGGCGCGTCACGAAGAAGCGGTGGCGATTGCGCGTCGCGCGGCCGAAGCGCATCGCGTCGGCCCGGCTGACGATGCGCGCACGACGATGGGACCGGTCGTCAGCGCGCTTCAGTTCGAGCGCGTGGAGCGGCTGATCGCGATCGGCATCGACGAAGGGGCGCAGGTCGTGACGGGCGGACCCGGGCGTCCGGCGGGTCTCGAGCGCGGCTATTACGTGCGGCCGACCGTGTTCGCCGGCGTGCGTCCTTCGATGACCATCGCGCGCGAGGAAATCTTCGGGCCGGTGCTCGCGATCATGCCGTATCGCGACGAAGAAGATGCGATCGCGATCGCCAACGATACGCCGTTCGGGCTTGCGGCCTACGTGCAGTCCGGAGATCTGGCGCGCGCGCGGCGTGTGGCGCTCAGGTTGCGCGCGGGCAGCGTCTATCTGAACTATCCGTCGTGGGATGCGGGTGCGCCGTTCGGCGGGTACAAGCAGTCGGGCAATGGCCGTGAGTACGGCGAGTGGGGTCTGGAAGCGTTCCTGGAAGTGAAGGGAATCGTGGGGTATGGAGCGTAACCGGGGCGTGCGTCCATAACAGCAACCGCCCTCGCCCCATCTCCCTACCGCCCCGCGCTCTGCAAGAACGAACTCGGCGTCATCCCGCAAAACCGCTTGAAGTGCCTCGCGAAATGGCTCTGGTCGAAGAAGCCGACCTCGGCCGCAACGACCGACCCCGGCACGCCGGCAAGCAAGAGCGTTTGCGCACGCCGGATGCGCACGCCGCACAGATACCGATACGGCGACAAACCGACCTGCTTCCGGAACACGGTCGCAAACCGCGAAACCGAAAGCGACGACAACTCGGCGAGTTGCGCAAGCCGCACTGGCTCGTCGAAATGCGCTTCGATGAAAGCGAGCGCTTCGTCGAGCGGGGCCGCCGTCCTGGTAGACATCATGTCGAGAGCACCGGAGTAGAAGGCGCGAGGGCAAACCGCCGGATGGAAAACGAATCGAGCGGGATCGGCGTCGCGCCGGTATCGACGAGTTCGGCCAGCGTCTCGCCCACGCCCGGCCCGATCTGGAATCCCGACCCGCTGAACCCGAACGCATAGAACAGACCATCGACCTTCGAACTCGGCCCGATCACGGGCTCCGAGTCCGGCAGATAACTCTCGACGCCGCTCCACACGCGGATCACGTTGAGCGGCGCCATCGCGGGCACGAGGCGGCGCAATTGCGCGAGCTGGCCCACCGTGTTGTGCGGCAGCACCGACGCACGTCGCGTGTCGGCATCGGCGGGACCGGGCGGGCCGCCGCCCAGGATGATGTTGCCGCGTGGAATCTGCCGGAAATAGATGCTCTCCGCCTTCACCGACGTGTACACGCCCATCGAAGACCGGAACACGTAAGGGACCGGCTCGGTCACCGCCATCTGCGGCCCGCGCGCGACGAGCGGCACCGGCTCGCCGAATTGCTGCGTGAGCGCGCTCGCCCACGCGCCCGCGCAGATCACGAGTTGCGCCGCGCGATAGACGTCGCCCGCCGCGCTCTCGACGCGAAAGCCGCCGCCCTCGCGCTCCACGCGCACGATCTCCGCGTTCTCGACGATGCGCGCGCCGAGCCGCGCCGCCGCGCGCGCGAAGGCGGGCGCGGCGAGGCGCGGGTTCGCGTGGCCGTCGAACGGCGAGATCGACGCGGCGAGCACCTCGCGTCCGAGAAACGGAAAGCGCTCGAACATCGCCGCGCCATGCAGCACTTCGAGGTCGAGGCCATAGGCGCGGGCATCGGCGGCATAACGGTCGAAATAGTCGGCGTCGTGCGCGTGATAGCAGACACGCGTATGGCTCGACGCAAGGAATTCGACGTCCTCGTTGAGCAGTTCCTTCGAGCGCCGCCACGTGTCGAGCGCGCGATTCGCCATCGCGAGTTGCGGCAGCGCGCGTCCTTGCCGGCGAATGCCGCCGAAGTTGACGCCGCTTGCCTGCTGACCCGTGAGGCCGCGTTCGAGCAGGATCACGGAACGCTTGCGGCGCCTCAGGAAGAACGCCGTCGACGCTCCCATGATGCCGCCGCCGATCACGATCACATCGGCTTCTGCGCTCATTGCGCGCTCTCCTCTTCGATGTCCGCTTCCAATGCCACCGGCAGCGGCTTGACGGGCGCCTGTCCGCGCAGCCGTCCAACCGACGACAACGGCACGCGCGCTTCCGCCGCGATCACTTCGGCGCCGGCGTGGGCGCAGAAACGCCCCTGGCAGCGTCCCATGCCGACGCGCGAAAACGCCTTCGCGCGGTTCGCTTCCGCCGCGCCCGTCTCGCGCACGACGCGCCTCAGTTCTCCCGCCGTGATCGCTTCGCATCGACACACGATGGTGTCGTCGGGCAGGTTCGCGGCGAAGCGCGCAGGCCACGGAAACGCGGCGCGCAAACCAGCGGCGAAGCGCGTAAAGCGCGCGAGGTCGGCGCGCAAGGGCGCGGGGCTCGCGGCCCGGATGCCGAGGTCGGCGAGCGCCGCCAGCGCCGCCAGACGGCCCGAGCGTTCGGCTGCATCGGCGCCGCGCACGCGTGCACCGTCGCCTGCGAGATAGACGCCCTTCACGCTGCTGCGGCCGTCTTCGTCGATATGGGCAAGCCATTGCTGCACGGCCTCGTCGAAGCGGAATTCGCAGCCGGCGAGATCGGCGAGCTGCGTCTCGGGACGCAGGTGATAGCCGAGTGCAACGGCGTCGCACGCGATGTCCAGCTTCGCACCGTTCGCGCGCGCCACCTGCACGCCCGCCACGCCATGTTCCGTGGATCCGTCGATACGCACCGGCGTCACGCCACGATGGACCGGCACGCGCGCGCGCTTCAACACGCCGATCAGCGCGATGCCCTTTTTCAACGCGGCGGGAATCGCGAGCAATTGCGGCAATGCACGAAGGCGCTGCATCGCGGTGGACGTATCGAGCACCGCTGCGACCGTCGCGCCCGCCTTCACGTACTGCGCGGCGACGAGGTACAGCAACGGACCGCTGCCCATCATCACGACGCGCGCACCGATCGCGCAGCCCTGCGACTTCAGCGCGACCTGCGCGCCGCCGAGGCTATAGGTGCCCGCGAAGTGCCAGCCGGGCACGGGCATCAGGCGGTCGGTCGCGCCGCTGCAGACGATCAGCGCGTCGAAGGCGAGTTCGCTGTACTGCGTGCCCGAAACGAGATGCACGTGCTTCGCGCCGATGTTCCAGACGAGCGTCTCCGGCCGATAGTCGATGCGGTCCTTGAACGCGTCGAAGTCGCGATGCAACGCGGCGGCGCGCCCGGCTTCCGTGCCATAGAGCGTGTCATACGAACGCGAAAAGCCGTCCGGCTGCCGTCTATAGATCTGCCCGCCGTCGCGCCGTCCTTCGTCGATCACGACCGGCACGAGCCCCGCTTCCACCAGCGCCTGGGCCGCGCGCACGCCCGCCGGCCCCGCCCCGATCACGACTACCCGCGCGGCCATACGCCCTCCCCGGCGGCAAGCCGCGTTACGATCGACATGCCGGGCGAGGCCGGCGTCGTGCAGGCGCGCACGCGGCGGCCGTCGGCCGTCCACACCCAACAGTCCTGGCACGCGCCCATCAGGCAGAAGCCAGCGCGGCGGCCGTCGCCGAATTCGGAGTCGCGCAAGGTGTCCTGCGCGATGAGGAGCGCGACCATCAGCGTGTCGCCCTCGGCGGCCTGCGCCATGACGCCGTCGATCTGGATCGCGAACGTCTCGCGGCCCTGTTCCGCGACCCGCACGAAGCGTCCGCTCATACCGCCACCGGGTCGGCGGTCTGCATGCGGTTCAGGTCGGCCGCCGAGTGATGGCAAAGAATTTCCGCGCCCGAAGGCAGCTTTTTCATCAATGGCGGCGTGACGTTGCATTTGCCGTCGATGCGCACCGGACAGCGCGCGCGGAAACTGCACAGTTCGCCGAGACCGCTGCTTGCGCCCATCGGCGGCAGCACGGCGCCTGCGATCTCGCGGCGCGCGTCGAGCCAGCCCGGCTGCAGCGCGGGCACCGAATCGACGAGCAGCCCCGTGTACGGGTGATATGGCGGCGCGGCGAGCACGTCGCGCTGGCCCGCTTCAACACGCTGGCCGGCATAGAGCACGATGACTTCGTCGCAGATCGCGCGCACCGTAGAGATGTCGTGGCTGATAAACATGTACGACACGCCCAGTTCGCGGCGCAGCTCGGCGAGCAGTTCGAGGATCGCGGCGCCGACGACCGTATCGAGCGCCGACGTCACTTCGTCGCAGAGGATGAGCGCCGGATCGGCGGCGAGCGCGCGGGCAAGATTCACACGTTGTTTCTGTCCGCCCGACAGTCCGCCCGGCTGGCGCTTCGCAATCGACGCGGGCAGCTTCACCAGATCGAGCAGTTCGAGCATGCGCTTGTGCGCCGCGTTGCCCCGCAGGCCGTGATAGAAATTCATCGGCCGCGCGAGGATATCGGCGATCGTGCGGCTCGGGTTCAGCGCGGTATCGGCGTTCTGGAACACGATCTGGATGCGCCGGTACTGGTCGAGCGTGCGTCTGGACAACTGCGCGGGCAGCGGCTTGCCGTCGAGCAGCACCTCGCCGCGCGCGCGATCGACGAGACCCGCGACCACGCGCGCGAGCGTCGTCTTGCCCGAGCCCGATTCGCCGATCACGCCGAGCGTGCTGCCGCGCACGATCTTCAGGCTGACGTCGTCGAGCACGCGCACGGCGGGCACGCCCTTGCTGTCGATGCGCCCATAGCCCGCGCTCAGTCCGCGGATTTCGAGCAGCGGCGGCACCGTGTCCTTCGATACCGCTATCGCTTCCGGCTCGGGCCGGCGCGTCGCCGCGAGCAGTTGACGCGTGTAGGCATCGACGGGCGCATCGAGCACTTGCGCGGTCGTGCCGTTCTCGCGCACCGTGCCGCCGTTCAGCACGACGATACGGTCCGCCATCTGCGCGACCACCGCGAGATCGTGCGACACGTACACCGCCGTCGTGCCGAGTTCGCGGATCACCTTCTTGAACGCCGCGAGCACTTCGATCTGCGTGGTGACGTCGAGCGCGGTCGTCGGTTCGTCGAACACGACGACGGCCGGATCGGTGATCAGCGCCATCGCCGCCATCAACCGCTGCAACTGGCCGCCGGACACCTGATGCGGATAGCGTGCGCCGATCGCCTCCGGTGCCGGCAGCGCGAGCGCGCGAAAGAGCGCGATGGCCTTCTCGCGCGCGGCGGCGGGCGTCATCAGCTTGTGCAGGAGCGCGGGCTCGGTCACCTGGTCCATGATCGTGCGCGCGGGGTTGAAGCCCGCCGACGCGCTCTGCGCCACATACGCGACGACGCGTGCTCGCAGCGCACGCCGGCCGCGCTCGTCGAGCGAGAGCACGTCGAGATCGCCGATGCGCACCGAGCCGCCCGAGATCGCGCATCCGGCGCGCGCATGACCGAGCAGCGCCAGCGCGATGGTCGTCTTGCCCGAACCCGATTCGCCGATTAGCGCGAGCACTTCGCCCTTCTTCACCGAGAAATCGACGCCCTTCACGATCTCGACGACCGCATCCGGCGCCACGCCGCCCGTCACGCGCAGGCCCTTCACTTCGATCATGCTCATCATGCGGCTCCCCCGCGCCCGCTCTTGCGGCGCAGATTGTCGATCAAGAGATTCACGCCGATGGTCAGCGTCGCGATCGCCACGGCCGGCATCAGCACGGCGGGCGCGCCTTCCGAGAGACCGCCAATGTTCTCGCGCACGAGCGAGCCCCAGTCGGCGTTCGGCGGCTGCACGCCGAGACCGAGGAAACTGAGGCCGCTCAACAGCAGCACGATGAACACGAAGCGCAGGCCGAAGTCCGCGAGCATCGGATGGATCATGTTCGGCAGCACTTCGACGCGCGCGATGTAGAACAGCCCTTCGCCGCGCGCCCGTGCGACCTGCACGTATTCGAGCGTCATCAGGTTGACCGCGAGCGAGCGCGAGATGCGGAACGCGCCGGGAATGTAGGCGAGCGCGGCGACCATCGTGAGCATCGGAATCGACGAGCCGAACGCGGCGATCACGACGAGCGCGAGCACCTTGCTCGGAATCGAGATCAGCGCGTCGAAGAGACGGCTCAGGATTTCGTCGACCCAGCGGCCCGACACCGCCGCGATCAGCCCGAAGAAGATGCCGATGCAGCTCGCGAGCACCGCCGCCGCGAGCGCGAGCCCGACCGTGTAGCGCGTGCCGTAGAGAATGCGGCTCAGCATGTCGCGGCCCAGATAATCGGTGCCGAGCGGATAGGCGGTGCTATACGTGCCGAAGATTTCCGTCGACGTGAGCACGCCGCCCTTGTACGGCGCGACGAGCGGCCCGATGAACGCGACGACGAGCCAGAACACGACGATCACGAGGCCGATCAGGCCGAGCACGGAAAAGCGGCGCGTGAGACGGCGCAGCATGCCGGGCCGCACGGCAGTCACTTCGGGCAGCGGCTCCTGCAACGCGGGCGCGGCGACATCGGCTTCGTTGTCCGAGACCGCATAGAGAACGGTGGTGGCGTGGGGAGTGGTGGCGGGTCGGATCATCGTTGACGCAGCCTCGGGTTGGATACGATTTGACACAGGTCGGCAATCAGCACGAGCGCCAGATACGCGACGCAGAACACCATCACGCAGCCCTGCACGAGCGGCATGTCGCGGTTGGTGACGGCATCGACCATCAGGCTCGCGAGCCCCGGATAGTTGAAGATCGACTCGACGATCACGACGCCGCCGAACAGATACGACAGCGAAAGCGCGACCGCGTTGGCGATCGGACCGATGGTGTTCGGCAGCACATGGCGCAACACGATGCGCATCGGCGAGGCGCCCTTGAGCAGCGCCATCTCCACATACGATGCGGTCAGCTGGTCGAGCACCGCGGCGCGCGTCATGCGCGCCATCTGCGCGACGATCACGCAGCAGAGCGTCATCACGGGCATCGCGTAGATGCGAAGCAGCGCGCCAAACGACGACACCTCCGACAGATACGACAACGCCGGGAGCCAGCGCAGCTTCACCGCGAAGATCAGCACCGCGACGGTTGCGATCAGGAACTCGGGCACGGCGACCGTCGAGAGCGTGAGCACGTTGAGCGCGCGGTCGAGGAGCGAGCCGCGGAACATCGCCGACGAGATGCCGATCACGAGCGCGATCGGCACGGAGACGAGCGCGGTCAGTCCGGCGAGCACGAGCGAATTCGGCAGGCGCGTGGCAATCAGTTCGCTGACCGGCAGGTTGTTCGAGAGCGACGTGCCGAAGTTGCCGCTCACGATATGAACGAGCCACTGGAAGTAGCGTTGCAATGCCGGCTGGTCGAGCCCGAATTGATGCCGCAGCGCAGCCACCGCTTCCGGCGTGGCCGCCTGGCCGAGCGCCTGCTGCGCGGCATCGCCGGGAAGCAGGCCGGTGATCGCGAACACCACCGCCGACACCAGCAACAGCGTGAGCAGCGCGAGTCCGAGGCGCGCGGCGATGAGTCGTTGCGCGTGTGCTTTCATCGGTATCGCCTCCTGGGTTGGGGACGCACGCCGCATGCGTGCGGCGTGCTTCTTGGCGCGTCGGGCGTCAGGCTTCGAGCCAGACATTCTCCGCGAATGCGAAGCCCATCAGGCCCGCGAGCGGCACCGAGCCGAGGCCCTTCAGCTTGGTCGTATGCGCGTCGATCGAGCTCTGGAACAGCGGAATGCCGATGCCGCCCGTCTGGTTCACGAGCACCTGCATGTCGCCGTAGATCTTCTTGCGCTTGGCGTCGTCGGGTTCGCCGCGCGCGGCGACGAGCATCTGGTCGAACTGCGGGCTCTTCCAGTTCGCCTCGTTCCAGGGCGCGTCGAACTTGAAGAACTGCGTGAAGATCACGTCCGCGCTCGGACGGCCGTTCACCGAGCCGAAGCCGAGCGGATGCTTCATCCAGTGATTCGACCAGTAACCGTCGGCGGGCACGCGCGTCACCTGCAGGTTGAGGCCCGCCTGCGGCGCGACCTGTTGCAGCAACATCGCCATTTCGATGGAGCCGTCCGCCGCCGGCGACGCCACGATCTGCACCGGCGCGCTGCCGAGCTTGGCCTTCTGGAAGTGGAACTTGGCCTTGTCGGGATCGAAACCGCGTTGCGGCAGGCCCGCCATGTAGTACTTGTTGGTCGGATCGATCGGCTGGTCGTTGCCGATCGCGCCGTAGCCTCGGAATACCGCGCGACGGATCTGCTCGCGGTCCATCAGGTACATCATGCCGCGGCGGAAATCCTCGGTGCCGGTGATGCCGCCTTCGTCGCGCACGATGAGGTCGGTGTAGGTGCCCGTCTTCGTTTCGAGGATCGTGTAGCCGCTCGTGCCCTTGATGCGCTCGGTCGAACGCGGGCTCACCGCGTTGATCAACTGCACGTCGCCGGAAAGGAGCGCGTTCACGCGCGCGGGTTCGTCGCCGATGCCGATCAGTTCGATCTCGTCCAGATGCGGCATGCCCGGCTTCCAGTACTTCTCGTTTCGCACGCCGACCGTGCGCACGCCCGGCGCGAATTCCTTGACCTTGAACGGGCCCGTGCCGATGGCCGTCTTGAAGTCCTTGGTACCGTCCTTGACGATGAGAAAGTGCGATGTCGCGAGGATCACCGGCAGGTCGGCGTTCGCGCCTTCGAGCGTGATCGTCACTTCGTTCGGGCCGGTCGCCTTCACGTCCTTCACCTGGTCGGCGAGCGTCTTCGCCTTCGATGCGGTGGCCGGGTCCTTGTGGCGCATGATCGAGTAGACGACGTCGGCGGGCGTGAGCGACTTGCCGTCGTGGAACTGCACGCCGCTCCTGAGCTTCACGACCCACACGGTCGCATCCTTGGTTTCGAGCGACTCGGCAAGCGCCATCCGCGCGCCGAGATGCGAATCGAGTTCGGTCAGGCCGTTGTAGAACATGTTTGCGCGCACGTAGTCGGTGCCGAGCGCGCCCTTGGCCGGATCGAGCGTATCGGCAGCGGAAGCGGACTGCGTCGCGACGCGGATGCGGCCGCCCTGCTTCGGCTTCGCATCCTGGGCGAACGCGGCACCGCTCGCGGCGAGAAGGCCCGCGCCCGTCATCGACATCAGGCCGCCCGCGGCCAGCGCGCGCAGGACGTCGCGGCGCGAGGCCCCGCGGCGAGTCAGCTCTTCGAGACGGATGCCGGCGTTGGCGACAGCGTCCAGCGATTTGTCGTGGGTCATGGAAACTTCTCCGCGTGAGGATGACGTGGGGTGCGCAGTTCTGACTCTGCGATCGGGTCTTTAGGTCGGTCAGTCAATAGAAAACGTCTTTGATGCGGTAGTACGTGCCGACGAGCGGCAGAAACCAGGGCTTGCCGGTGTGTCCGGGAATCGCGGGCCAGTCGAACTCGCGCCACGGATTCGCTTGCGCGTTGCCGCCGATCACCTCGGCCATCATCTGGCCCATGTGCGTTGCCATCTGCGTGCCGTGGCCGCTGTAGCCCATCGAGAAATAGAGGCCGTCGTGCTGGCCCGCGCGCGGCAGCCGGTCCGCCGTGATGTCGACGAGACCACCCCAGCAGTAGTCGATGCGCGCGCTCGCGAGACTCGGGAACATCTGCGCGAGATTGGCTTGCAGGATGCGGCCGCTCTTCTCGTCGGACGGACGCTCGGACGCGGTGAAGCGCGCACGTCCGCCGAAGAGCAGCCGCGCATCCGGCGTCACGCGAAAATAGTTGTGCATCAAACGACTTGTCGTGTACGAACGGCGCTTGGGCAACAGGCGCGCGAGTTCGGCAGGCGGCAGCGGCTCGGTCACGACGATGAACGAACCGACGGGCGCGAGTCTTCTGCGATACCAGCCGAACGGGCCATGTCGCGAAGGGCCCGTGGCGATCAGCACTTGCTGCGCGCGCAGTTCGCCGCGCGAGGAAGCGATGCGATAAGCGCCGCCGTCCTTCTCGATCGACGTGACTTCGGCCTGTTCGAAGAGCCGCGCGCCGTAGCGTGCGGCGGCGTTCGCGAGGCCCATGCCGAACCGGCCCATGTGCATCTGTCCGCCGTGCTTGTGCAACAGGCCGCCGTAGAAACGGTCGGAGCCGACTTCGCTCGCAATCCGGTCGCGTCCGATCAGTTCGATGTCGGGATCGACTTCGCGCCGGATCAGCTCGGCGGTCTGCTCCAGATGGTCGAAGTGATGCGGCTTCGAGGCGAGCTTGAGCTTGCCCGAGGCCACGTAGTCGCAATCGATCGCTTCTTCGCGGATCAGCCGCTCCACGGTTTCCACTGCCGACGCATACGCGCGATAGCAGCCGCGCGCACGCTCGGCACCGAGTTGCGCGTAAAGCGCCGCATAGTCCTGCGCGACGCCCGTGTTGCACTGCCCGCCGTTACGGCCCGACGCGCCGCCCGCAAGACTCCCCGCATCGAGCACGACGACCGACGCGCCGCGCTTCGCCAGCGCGAGCGCCGCCGACAGGCCGGTGAAGCCGCCGCCGATCACGGCGACCTCGGCATGGCCTTCGACCGGCCCCTCGCTCGCGAACGAACACATGGGGGCGGTGTCGAGCCAATAGGAATCGAGCTTCATCGGGTGTCCTCGGGCCGTCGGCGTATTACAGGCCGAGCAGCGTCGCGACGCCGCCAATGTCGTCGACTTCGTGATACTCGTAGTACGGCGTCGACGGCTCGTGACCACGCTTGACGAACGCCTTGTGCTTGATGCCCATGTCGTGCGCGGTCATCAGGTCGTAGCGCAGGCTCGACGACACGTGCAGCACGTCTTCCGGATTGCAGTCGAGCTGGTCGAACATGTACTCGAAGCCCTGCATGCGCGGCTTGTACGACTGCGCCTGCTGCGCGGTGAAGACCTTGTGAAACGGCGCGCCGAGCTTGTCGACGTTGCTCTGGATCTGGTCATCCGACGCATTCGAGAGGATCACGAGCTTGTACTTCTTGGCGAGCCGCGACAGGCCTTCCGGGACATCCGGATGCGGGCCCCAGGTCGGCACGGCGGTGTAGTACTTCTCGGCCTCAGCTTCGTTGAATGCCACGCCCATGCGCTCGCACGCGCGGCGCACCGCGTTCACGATCACGTCGCGATACGGCTTCCATGCGCCGAGCACTTCGTCGCGCCGATAGCCCGAAAAGAATGCGACGAACTTCTCCATATCCGCGCCTTGCAGACGGTCCGCGTACATCTCGCGCGTCATGTCGGCCATGCGGAATTTCGTCAGCGTGCCGTAGCAGTCGAACGTGATGTACTTCGGCTCGAAATCGATCATGATGATGGTCCTATCGTTGGTGTGAACCCGTGGCGAGTTCAGTGGCGAAAACAGGGAAGCTCGTTCCTGTTGAGAATTTAAACAGCGCAAAAACCGGGGGTGTCGCTGATTCGTGGCGCTCAAACACACAACCGCTGCGTTTTGGGGGGCCTTCACAGCAGAGTCTGCGGTGAAGGCGATCAGTGCATCAGGCGCTTAAGACTGCAGGTCGATCAGCACGCTCTTGAAGCGCAGATTCGCCTCGTAGGCGTGCCGCCCGAGGTCCTTGCCGATGCCCGAACGCTTATAGCCGCCCGTCGGGATCATGAAGTCGCTGGTGCGCCCGTACCGGTTCACCCACACCGTGCCCGCCTCGATGCCGCGCACGAGCCGCAGCGCCCGCCCAAGGTCCGCGGTATGGACGCCCGCCGCTAACCCGTAGTCGGGATGCTGCGCGAGGGCGAGCGCTTCCTCTTCGGTATCGAAGGTCTGGACCGTCAGGACCGGGCCGAACACTTCCTCGCGCACCGCTTCCGATTGCGCGGTCACGTTCGAGAGAATCGTCGGCGAATAGAAGGCGCCGGGCGCTTTGCCGTCGGCGCGCGTGCCGCCGCACTGAAGATGCGCGCCGCTCGCGACCGTCCGTTTCACGATGGCCTCGATGCGCGCGGCCTGCGGCTCGGAGATGATCGGCGGCAGCGTCGTGCCGCGCGTCCAGGTCGCGCCCGGCTTGAGTTCGGCGAAGATGCGGCGAACGCGGGCCGTGAGATCGTCGGCGACCGCGCGTTCGACGATCAACCGCGAGCCCGCGTTGCACACCTGTCCCGCGTTGCCCGCGATCGCGCCCGCGATGCGGCGCGCGACATCGTCCAGGCGCGGCGCATCGGCGAAGACGAGCTGCGGGCTCTTGCCGCCGAGTTCCAGCGTAACCGGCTTGGTGCCGGTCTGGGCGCACGCGGCCATGATCGCCGCCCCTGTTCTCGTCGAGCCGGTGAACGTGACCTTACCGATGCGCGGATGCCGCACGAGCGCATCGCCGGTCGTGCGGCCGTCGCCCTGCACCACGTTGAAGATGCCCTTCGGCACGCCCGCCTCGACCGCGAGTTCGGCGAGACGAAGGACCGAGAACGGCGTCATCTCCGAAGGCTTCAGCACGACCGCATTGCCTGCCGCGAGCGCCGGCGCGATCTTCCACGACGCCATCACGAGCGGAAAATTCCACGGAGCAATCGCGCCGATCACGCCGTAGGGTTCCGCGATCGTCATGCCGAGATGATCGTGATCCGTCGCGATCACCTCGCCGCCGAGTTTGTCGGCGAACTCCGCGTAGAAGCGGATGCCTTCGGCCGTATAGGGGACGTCCCAGGCGAATGCATCGCGAACCGGGCGCGTCGAGCCGAGCGCTTCGAGCGGCGCGAGCGTCGCGGCATCGGCGGCGACGAGATCGGCGAAGCGCCGCAGGATGCGCGCGCGTTCGCGCGGCGCCATGCGCGCCCAGCCGCTCGTTCGATAGGCGGTAAAGGCGTTGTCCACGGCGCGGTCGATCATGGCGGCGTCGGCGACCGGCACCGACGCGTAGACGACGCCATCCGAAGGCCGCGCGACGTCGATGCGCGCCGCATCGTCGTCTACATACTCGCCGCCGATGAAATGCCCGCCGCGCACGACGATGCTGGCCGGATCGAAATTGTCCATTGCGTGGGTCCTTGACTCGTGCCTTGTGATGCCTCAAATCGTAGGCCTGCTGGGTCGGCATATGTCGCTGACAAAAAGGACGATTCAGCACAACGCGCTCGTTGTGGACCGGCCGACTTCACGTTTTGCATTGATTCGCATCGAGCACGGCGAACGCGGATGCGATAGAAAGATCGTCCTAGTCAACGCTGCACTGCAATGCGAGAGTGACGGCGTGAGTCCCTAGACAAAGGAGGCCGGCGTGTCCGACCTGAGAGAGAAGGAAGCGCAACCCGAAGCGCCCACGTACAGACCGTTCACCGCCGACGACATCGGCGCCGCGCATGCGCTCACGACCGAACTGAACTGGCCGCATCGCGCCGACGACTGGCGTTTCGTCGCCGAAGCGGGCAAGGGTTTCGTCGCCGAGGATGCGAGCGGCGTGATCGGCACGGCGTTCTGCTGGAAATACGGACGCGATACGGCGTCGCTCGGCATGGTGATCGTGTCGCCCGCGCGGCAGGGCAGCGGCATCGGACGGCGGCTGATGGAACTGCTGCTCGACGAACTCGGCGAGCGCACGACCATCCTGCACGCGACGCCCGCCGGCAAGCCGCTCTACGAGAAGCTCGGCTTTCGCGAGGTCGGCACGATTCATCAACATCAGGGCGCCGCGTTCCAGCCGCCGTTGGTTTCGCTGCCGCCCGGCGAACGGCTGCGCCCGATCGGCGCGAACGATGCGCCGCGCCTCGTCGAACTGGCTTCGCGTGCGAGCGGACTGGATCGCAGTGCGTTACTGCCCGCACTGCTCGACGTGGCGAGTGGCATCGCGCTCGACCGTGACGGCGAACTGCTCGGCTTCGCGCTCTTCCGCCGCTTCGGACGCGGCTATGCGATCGGACCGGTGGTCGCGCCCGACTCGGCCGATTCGAGCCGCGCGAAGGCACTCATCAGCCACTGGCTGGCGCTCAACGCCGGCGTGTTCGTGCGCATCGACACGCCCGGCGACAGCGGTCTGTCGGAATGGCTGGAGGGCCTTGGCCTTGCGCGCGTCGACACGGTCGTGAAGATGGCGAAGAACGGCTTGCTGGCGGTGGATCGTGAAGTCAGACAATTCGGCATCATCAACCAGGCGGTCTGTTAAACCATGACGTTTCTCTATAAAGCCGATCCCGCGCGCGGCGAGCAATGGGCGCGGCTCTTTGCGCAGAAGGCGCCGGAACTGGGGTTTCGCGTGTGGCCGGACGTGGGCGATCCTGCATCGGTCCGCTATCTAGCCGCGTGGATGCCGCCCGACGATCCGACGCGCACGCTGCCGAATCTCCAGGTGATCTTTTCCGTGGGCGCGGGTATCGATCAGTTCGACCTGTCGGGTGTGCCCGCGCATGTGCCGGTGGTGAGGATGATCGAGCTGGGGATCGTCGAGGGAATGGTCGAGTATGTGACGCAGGCGGTGCTCACGATCCACCGCGATCTCTTCGACTACGCCGGGTTTCAGCAAAAGCGCGAGTGGCGCGAGATGCCGGTGCGTGCGGCGGCTTCGCGGCGTATCGGCGTGCTTGGGCTGGGCGTGCTGGGGACCGCCGTCCTCGAGCGGCTGCGGCTGTTCGGGTTTCCTTGCGCGGGATGGAGCCGTTCGGAACGGGTGATCGATGGCGTCGAGTGTCATGCGGGTATCGATTCGCTCGATGCGTTTCTTGGGCGCACGGACGTGCTGATTTGTCTTTTGCCGCTGACGGACGCTACGCGCGGGATGTTGAATGCGCGGGTTTTTTCTGCCTTGCCCAAGGGTGCTTCCGTCATCAACGTCGGGCGCGGGGCGCATCTGGATCAGGACGATTTGCTCGCGGCGCTTGCGAGCGGGCAGCTCGATAGCGCGATTCTCGATGTGACCGAGCCGGAGCCTTTGCCCGCTGATCATCCTTTGTGGACGCATCCGCGCGTGCGCATCACGCCGCACATCGCCAGTGCTACCCGGCCTGAGAGTGCCGTCGATGTCGTGATCGAGAATATCCGATTGCATCGGGCGGGGTTGCGGATGATCGGACAGGTTGATCGGGCGCGCGGGTATTGAATTGGGCGTCTGCTCGCGTTTGCGTGGGGATATCGTTGGACGTATCTGCGCTTCTAGGGAACTTGTTTTCTTAGTGGTCTATTGGCTCTGCCCCTGTCCGGGGCGGGACTTACTTTCTTTGGCTAGCGCAAAGAAGTAAGCAAAGAAAGCAGCTTTTCCAGGCAGCAGTCGCCAAGCGAAAACGCAATTGATGCACTGAGTGGACATACCGCCTAAGTGTCGTTCTCAAACATCCACCCGGCTTGGCGCGCAGTACGACTGACACCTCCCGAACTTCAACAAAGTGGTATGCGCTCCGTTCAGCTCCGTCCACGCTTCGCTCGGACGAGGGGCACAACCGCGAAGCTCAACCGCGCGACTCGTGCACCCCTCGTCCAGCGAAGCAAAAACGGATGAATGACTGCTGTGCCAACTCGTTCGCTGTGCGATAACACCATGGTTAATCGGACCAGGCGCCTCTTGTCCTTTGAGGGCGACATTTAGGCGGTATGTCCACTCAGTATTGCGAGTGCGTTGCCGTGCTGCGACTGCTGCCTAAGAAGCTGCTTTCTTTGCTTACTTTCTTTGCGCTAGCCAAAGAAAGTAAGTCCCGCCCCGGACAGGGGCAGAGCTAATAGACCACAAAGAAAACAAGCTCCATAGAAGCACAGATACGAACAACCCCAAACCCACAACCCCAGCACAAAATGCTGTAGAGCAAGAAAAAATGCATCGCCCAAACGGTTTGGGCACTTTTTTACCACCACGCGCGAGCGAAGGCACCCGTACCATGGAATGGTAAAAACCTACCCCGTCCGAGGACCGTCCATGTCGACCCAATCGCTCATCGAAGCCGATCGCAAGCACCTGATCCACCCGGTAGTCAGCTACCGCGCCCACGAAGCCCGCGGTGTCACCGTGCTCGAATCGGCCCAAGGCGTCTTCCTGCGCGACATCGACGGCAACGAACTGCTCGACGCGTTCTCCGGCCTCTGGTGCGTCAATACGGGCTACGGCCACGAGAGCATCGTCAAGGCCGCCACCGAACAAATGACGCGGCTCCCCTACGCCACCAGCTATTTCCACTTCGGCTCGGAACCCGCCATCGAACTGGCCGCGAAGCTCATCGACAAAACTCCCGCTTCGCTGCAACACGTCTACTTCACACTCGGCGGTTCCGATGCCGTCGATTCCGCGCTGCGCTTCATCACACACTATTTCAACGCGACCGGACGCCCGTCGAAGAAGCACATCATCGCGCTCGAACGCGGCTATCACGGCTCGTCGTCGATCGGTGCCGGGCTCACCGCGCTGCCGGCGTTCCATCGCAACTTCGACCTGCCGCTGCCGCATCAGCATCACATCGCGTCGCCCTACGCCTACCGCAACACATTCGCCGACGACAACGCGCTCATCGCCGCCTCCGTCGCCGCGCTCGAAGCCAAGGTGGCCGCGCTCGGCGCCGACAACGTCGCCGCATTCTTCTGCGAGCCGATCCAGGGTTCGGGCGGCGTGATCGTGCCGCCCGCCGGCTGGCTGAAGGCGATGCGCGAAGCCTGCCGCAAGCTCGACATCCTCTTCGTCGCCGACGAAGTCATCACGGGCTTCGGCCGCACCGGCCCGCTCTTCGCCTGCGAAGGTGAAGGCGTCGAGCCGGACCTGATGACGGTCGCGAAGGGTCTCACCGCCGGCTATGCGCCGATGGGCGCCGTGCTGATGTCCGACGCGGTGTACCAGGGCATCGCCGATGGCGGCGATCCGGCCGCCGCGATCGGTCATGGGCACACGTATTCGGCGCATCCGGTCAGCGCGGCGATCGGTCTCGAAGTCATGCGCCTCTATCACGAGGGCGGCCTGCTCGCGAACGGCCAGGCACGCGCGCCGCGCTTTGCTCGCGGGCTCGATGCGCTAACCGCTCATCCGCTCGTCGGCGATTCGCGTCATCGCGGCCTGCTCGGCGCGCTCGAACTCGTCGCGGACAAGGAGACCAAGGCAAGCTTCGATCCGGCGCTCAAGCTCTCGGAGCGCATCGCGACCGCCGCCTATCAGAACCGGCTCGTGTTCCGCGCCTTCAACGACAACATCCTCGGCTTCGCGCCCGCGCTCTGCTACACGGAAAGCGAGTTCGACATGCTGTTCGAACGCCTCGAAAAGACGCTCGACGACGTGCTCGCGCAAGCCGACGTGCGCGCGGCGCTCAACACGGCGGGCAAGGCGCCCGCACGCGCGGCTGCGTGAGAAATATCGCGTGATAAGATCGGCGGACGTTTTTCCAAAGATGCCCTGCGATCCGACCCAATGAGCAACGACAGCAAGCTTGACCGTATCGACCTGCGGATCCTTTCGCAATTGCAGAAGAAAGGGCGCATCACCAACGTCGAGCTTGCCGATGCGGTCGGTCTGTCGCCGAGTCCGTGTCTCATCCGCGTGAAGCGCCTGGAGAAGGCGGGCTATATCGTCGGTTACGGCGCGCAGATCGCGCTCGAAAAGCTCGGCGACGTGCAGATCGTCTTCACCGAAGTGACGCTCGCCGATCATCGCCGCGAAGACTTCATCAAGTTCGTCAACGCGATCAAGGATATCGACGAGATCGTCGAGTGCCATCTCGCGAGCGGCGGCTACGATTACCTGCTCAAGTTCGTGACGCGCAGTGTGAGCCACTATCAGAGCATCATCGAAGGGCTGCTCGAACGCGACATCGGCATCGAAAAGTACTTCAGCTACGTGATCATCAAGTCGCCGTTCGTGAAGTCGCACTATCCGCTCGAAACGCTCTTCTCGCAGCCTCATCCCTGACCAGGATGGCGTGCCCGCTTCAGCCGGGCCAGCGCGCGAACTCCTCGCTCAGGAAATCCACGCACACCCTCACCTTCGCCGACGTCGCGAGCCGCTCGGGATAAACGGCCCACACGTTGGCGCTCTGCGTCGCCTCCGGCAGCACCTGCACGAGCGTGCCGTTCGCGAGCAACGGGCGCACGTCCCACATTGAGCGCAGCACGATACCGCGTCCCTCCACCGCCCATTGCACCGCCACTTCGCCGTGATTGGTCGAGAGCGGTCCCGTCACGCGGATCGAGGTGATTTCGCCGCGCACGGAAAGCCGCCAGACGCCGAACGGATGATCGCGTTCCTTGATCGCCAGACACGGATGCGCGGCGAGATCGGCAAGCGCACGTGGCGCACCGTGTCGCTCCAGATACGCGGGCGATGCGCACAATACCCGGTGATTCGACGCAAGGCGCTTCGCGATCAGATGCGGCGCGATATCGTCGCCGATGCGCACGTCGAGATCGAAGCCCTCGCCCGCGACATCGACGATACGGTCGAACAGTTCGAGCCGCACGTTCAGTTGCGGATAACGCTCGGTCAGGCGCGAAAGCGCCGGCGCGACGACGTGCCGCCCGAAGCCGAAGCTGCTCGACACGGAGAGCGTGCCGCGCGGCAGGCGCCGGGTAGTCGAAACGTCCTCGACGAGATGGTCGACGTCATCCAGAATCTTCTCGGCCCACGCGTAGACGCGCTCGCCCGCCTCGGTGATCGCAACGCGGCGCGTCGAGCGATGCAGAAGGCGCGTGCCGAGATCGGCTTCGAGCACGCTTACGCGCTTGCTGACATACGCCGCCGACACCGCGAGCGCGTCCGCCGCCGCGCTAAAGCTGGCCTTGCGGGCGACGAGGCAGAACACGCGCAGGTCGTCGAGGTTCGGCGTGGGGTTCGGCGCTTTCTTCACGATTCGTGCATAGTGGCTTAACCAAAAGCCGAATTTTATGACGATCCAGCAGGAATAAACTAATCGTTATCCACATTTCGATCAGGAGACCCGCATGACCCGCAAAACGTATCACATCGCCGTCATTCCCGGCGACGGCATCGGCCGTGAAGTCATGCCCGAAGGGCTGCGCGCGCTCGACGCGGTCAGCAAGCGCTTCGGCATCGCGCTGGAATACCGGCACATCGAGTGGGCGAGCTGCGACTACTACGCGAAGCACGGCCAGATGATGCCCGACGACTGGAAGGCGCAACTCGCAGACGCGGACGCGATCCTGTTCGGCGCGGTCGGCTGGCCCGACACGGTGCCCGACCACGTCTCGCTCTGGGGATCGCTGCTCAAGTTCCGCCGCGAATTCGACCAGTACATCAACCTGCGCCCCGCGCGTCTCTTCGACGGCGTGCCTTCGCCGCTCGCGGGCCGCAAGGCGGGCGACATCGACATGATGATCGTGCGCGAGAACACCGAGGGCGAGTATTCATCGGTGGGCGGCACGATGTTCGAAGGCACGGATCGCGAGTTCGTCACGCAGCAGTCGATCTTCACGCGCAAGGGCTCCGAGCGCGTGCTGAAGTTCGCATTCGACCTCGCCGAGCGTCGCGAGAAGAAGATCACGGTCGCGACGAAGAGCAACGGCATCTCGATCAGCATGCCGTGGTGGGATGCGCGTGCCGCCGAAGTCGCGGCGCTCCATCCGGACGTGAAGTGGGACAAGCAGCACATCGACATTCTCTGCGCGCGTTTCGTGCTGAACCCGGACCGCTTCGACGTCGTGGTCGCGACCAACCTCTTCGGCGACATTCTTTCGGACCTCGGTCCCGCCTGCACGGGCACGATCGGCATCGCGCCTTCGGGCAACCTGAATCCGGACCGCACGTTCCCGTCGCTCTTCGAGCCGGTGCACGGCTCGGCGCCCGACATCTCCGGCAAGAACATCGCCAATCCGATCGCGATGATCTGGTCGGCGGGCATGATGCTCGACTTCCTCGGCAACGGCGAAGGCCCGGAGCACGAAGCGCACGATGCGATTCTCGCTGCGATCGAAGCGGTGCTGAAGGAAGGCCCGCATACCGGCGACCTCGGCGGCCGCGCCAGCACGACGGAAGTCGGCAAGGCCATCGCCGAACGGCTCGCGTGATCCAAGGAGCATGGCGATGACAACGAAGTTCGAACTGAAGGACCTGATCCGCGCGGACAATTTCATCGACGGCAAATGGGTCGCGGCCGCAAGCGGCAAGCGCTTCGGCGTGACGAACCCGGCGACGGGCGAAGTGATCGCCGATGTCGCCGACAGCGGTGAAGCCGACGCCCGCGCCGCCACCGACGCCGCCGCACGCGCCTTTCCCGCATGGCGCGACGCGCTGCCGAAGGACCGCGCGGCCGTGCTGCACCGCTGGCATGCGCTGATGCTGGAGAACGCCGACGCGCTCGGCCGGCTGATCTCGCTCGAACAAGGCAAGCCGTTCGCGGAAGGCCGCGGCGAGGTGCTGTACGGCGCATCGTATGTCGCGTGGTTCGCCGACGAAGCGACGCGCATCTACGGCGACATCATCCCGCAGCAGCAGCGCGGCAAACGGATGAGCGCGATCAAGGAACCGATCGGCATCGTCGCGGCGATCACGCCGTGGAATTTTCCGCTTGCGATGATCGCTCGCAAGATCGCACCGGCGCTCGCAGCGGGCTGCACGGTGGTCGGCAAGCCGGCCGAGGACACGCCGCTCACCGCGCTCGCGCTCGTGCTGCTCGCGCATGAAGCGGGCGTGCCGCCAGGCGTGCTGAACCTGATTTCGGCGTCGCGCGAAAACGCGGTGCCCGCGGTGGCGGACTGGCTGCACGACGGCCGCGTGCGCAAGATCACGTTCACCGGTTCGACGCCGGTCGGCAAGTATCTCGCGCGCGAATCGGCCGGGACGCTCAAGAAGCTTTCGCTGGAACTCGGCGGCAATGCGCCGTTCATCGTCTTCGACGACGCCGATCTCGACGCCGCCGTCGCGGGCCTGCTTGCCTCGAAGTTCCGCAACGGCGGGCAGACTTGCGTCTGTCCGAATCGCGTGTACGTGCAGTCGGGCGTGTACGAGAAATTCGCGGACCTGCTCGGCACGCGCGTCGCGGCGCTCAAAGTCGCGCCCGCCACCGATCCGGACGCGCAGATCGGCCCGATGATCAACGCCCGCGCGATCGACAAGATCGCGCGCCACGTCGACGATGCCGTGCAGAAAGGCGCGCGCGTGGTCGCGGGCGGCAAGCGGCTCACCGCGCTCGGACCGAACTACTACGCGCCGACCGTCCTCGCCGATGCAACGAGCGACATGCAACTGAGCTGCGAGGAAACCTTCGGGCCGGTCGTGCCGCTCTTTCGCTTCGACGACGAAGAAGAAGCGCTTCGCGCGGCCAACGACACGCCGTTCGGACTCGCCTCGTACTTCTACAGCAACGACCTGCGCCGCATCGACCGGGTTGCTCGCCGGCTCGAAGCGGGCATCGTCGGCATCAACGAAGGCGCGCTCGCAAGCGAGGCCGCGCCCTTCGGCGGCGTGAAGGAATCGGGCTACGGCCGCGAAGGCTCGAAGTACGGCCTCGACGATTACCTGTCGATCAAGTATCTCTGCCAGGGCGGACTCGAATGAGCAAACCGGCCTATCCGATCGAGATCCCGTTCCCGGACATCGCCGCTCACGAAGCGAGCGACTCCGGCATCGCGTATGTGCACACGTTCGACTCGGGCGTGCCCGGTCCGCACGTGATGATCAACGCGCTCACGCATGGCAACGAGGTGTGCGGCGCGATTGTCGTCGATGCGTTGTTGCGCGCGAAAATGCGCCCGCGCCGCGGACGGCTCACGCTTTCGTTCGCGAACGTGGCGGCGTATGGACGCTTCGACGCATCGAAGCCCGATGCCGCCCGCTTCGTCGATCAGGACTTCAACCGCGTGTGGACCGCGAAGACGCTCGACGACACCGCGCGCGTGTCGAGCGAACTCGAACGCGCACGCGCGATGCGCCCGCTGATCGATACGGTCGACCTGCTGCTCGACCTCCATTCGATGCACGAAAAGAGCGCGCCGTTGATCGTCGCGGGACCGCTCGCGAAGGGCATCGAACTCGCGGCGAAGCTCGGCACGCCCGCGACGGTCATCTGCGACGAAGGCCATCCGGAAGGCCGCCGGATGCGCGATTACGAAGGCTTCGGCGATCCGTCGAGTGCGAAAAACGCGCTTTTGATCGAATGCGGGCAGCACTGGGAAGCGAGCGCCGTCGATGTCGCGCGCGATGTCACCGCGCGCTTTCTCGCGCTCTCGGGCGTGGTCGACGCGAGCGATCTGCCGCAAGACTGGTTCGCGCCGCTGCCCGATGAAATGCGCGTGGTGCGCGTGACCGAGCCGGTCGTCGCGAAGAGTACGGACTTCCGGTTCGCGGGCGAATACACCGGCCTCGAAATCTTCGACAAGGCAGGCAGCGTCATCGGCTGGTCGGACGGCGCTCCGGTCACGACGCCCTACGACGACTGCATGCTCGTGATGCCGTCGCTGAGGCAACTGCGCCCGGGCGTGACGGTCGTGCGGCTCGGCAGGATCGAACAGCGCATCGCCACTTCACGCTGATCCACTCATCATCATCATCTTCAGACGAGCGACATGAAAGTACAGCAGATCAGGCAGAGCATCGCATTGCAGGCACTCGAAGACTGGGGCACGGCCGGGCTTCCCGGCACGCCGGAGATCAGGGTATCGGGCGCGCAGCGCGTGATACCGGGCAACGAATCGATCGATACGGGCGTGTTCGAATGCACGCCGGGCACCTATCGGCGCGCGGTGAAACGGGCGGAAGTGATGCACATGCTCGCCGGACGAGGCCGCTTTACGCCCGACGGCGAACCGACGATCCATTTCAAGGGCGGCGATACGCTGTTCTTCGAAGCGAATACGGAAGGCCTGTGGGAAGTCGAGGAAACGATGCGCAAGATCTATGTGATTCTCTGAAGGACGCAAGGTTCGAGCGGGGCGCATGGTCGATGGGCCCCCGCACGCGATGACCCGGCCTAGCGCACGGCCTGCGTCGCTGCTTCACCGCGACTGCCTGCGCGGCGCCCGCCAATCATCTCCGCAAGCCAGTTCACGACCAGCGCGGTGTACGCGCGCTGACTGCCCTCGTCCGAGAGGCCGTGATCGGCGCCGTCGATCACGCGGTACGTGAGCGAATGCGCCTTCAGAAACGCCTGCAGATAGCTCGCGATCACGGTATGCGGCACGATTTCGTCGCGCTCGGATTCGACGAGCAGCACGTCGCCGCGAAAATCCGCAGCCGCGCGCAGCGCGCGATTCTCGTCCGAGCCCACGATGCGCCGACGATACGCCACCAGATCGTGCTCCTTATGCAGCGCGCGCTTCGGAATGTCCCAGCCTTCGTCGAGATAGAGCGCGGGCACGCGCAGACCGAGCCAGCGCACCGGCCGGATCGACGTGAGAATCGAAGCCAGATACCCGCCGTAGCTGCTGCCCGCCACGGCGATCGAACTGCGGTCGATCAGCGGATGCGCAGCGAGCGTGTCGTAGGCGGCGAGCACGTCGGCGAGATTGGTCGCGCGCGTGACGGTGTCCTGCTCGTGCCGCGTGCGGGCGTGGCCGGTCAGATCGAAGGTGAGGCACACGCAGCCCAGCGCCGCCGCCTGACGCGCGCGCTCCATGTATTGCTCCTGATTGCCGCCCCAGCCGTGGACGAACAGGATGCCCGGGATCGTCGTCTGCGGCGCGACGAAGGTGGCGTCGAGATAGCCGCGCCCGATGGGAATCTCGATCTGGTATTTGTCCGCCGTCATGGCTTTGCGCTCCTTGGCCGTCTGCCCGGGCGACTTACCGTGCCCGTTCACCGTCGACCGTGCAGTACTTCGTGATCTCGCCCGCCTGCGGATCGATGCCGTGGTAGTACACGCATGCATCGGCCGGAACCGCCGCGTTCGCGCCGTAGACTTCCGTCGTCGAGGCTCGCACGATTCGTACCGCCGGGTCATCGCAAAATGCCCTGAACGCGCCGATCTCGGCGCCGCTCGCGCCGCCGATCCGCCACGACTGTTCCAGCACGCCGCAATACGCCTGCCCGCGCGCGTCGGCGCCGTTGCCGACGTCGTAATTGCGCCGCGATGCGAAGAAACCGTCGAATGTTTCGGAGACGGCTTCGTCGAACGCGCGCGATTGTTCGATCGCGGTGCGCGCTTCGGCTGGCATGTCGATGCGAGTGAGCGCGTCGAAATCGCCACGCACCACGACCAGATCCGAGCCGCCATACACCTGATGGCCGTGATTGTTGGTCGTCAGCCGCTGCACGCCGTAGTAGCTCGCTTCCAGATCGCCGAGCCGCAACCGCCCGACGCTCAGCGTCTCAATGTTCTGCAAGTCGCGCTCCAGCACAACGCCTTCCGCGCGCAACACCGCGTCGCCGATATCGTCGAGCTGGGCGTCGAGCGCCGCGCGGTCCGCGACGACCGCCTGCCCGGCGCCGCCGATTCCCGACGGCCGCTTGAGCCGCACCGCCCCGTCACGCCACAAACGCGACGCGGCCGCGTGCGCGTCGTTACGCGTGAACGCCGAGAAACCCGGCAGCACGATCGCGCTGACGCGCTCGCCGAAGGCGGGCGCCCAGCCTGCGGGCGCCTCGCGCGCTCCGGGCGGCAGACCGTGGACGACCACTTTCGTCGCGACGAACGGAAACGGCACGACGCCGCCGTAAAGGTCCCGCTCGCTCGCGAGGTTCAGGCGCCGCGCGTCGTGGCTGTCGAGCGTGTCGTCGGGAATCAGGTAGCGGTTCGACGGATACTGCTGCGCCGGATCGAACACGCCTGCGAACGATGCGCCCATCAGCGCCGCGATTTGACGCGCGAGTTCGAGCTGCGTCTCGATCTCATGCCGTCCGCGGGCCGCCTTGCGTCCCTCGCTGTACGCGATCACGACCGGTCCTTCGTCTGAGGGCAGCGCGTTCATGTTGGCACTCCCGGCGCTCGATGCCGAATGGAAATGTCCGCCGCAGAGTGCAACCGGCGGAATCAAACACCGACCGCCTCAGCAAGTCACGTACCGCTCGTCATGGGACTGAAAGCGCACGGTTGTGCGAACGCAAACTTTCTTGCGACACGCGCGGCGCGACGCACCGTCTAATGCGAGCCCGAAGCGCGCCGGGTCGGCGGCGGCGTCTGAACGACGGGCGCCGCCGCTTCGAGGATGTCCGCCCGCACGCGATTGCGGGGCGGATAGATGCGCTCGCAGTTGATCGTCTGCTTGGTCTTCTTCGCCGCCGCTCCTTCGGCCACGAGTTGCCGGTCCCAGCCTTCGGTATAGACGGCGCCCCACGGACCGAGGTCGAGAATGGTCGTGTACCAGTCGATCGAAAGCGGCAGCATCGGCATGCCGAACAGATCGCAGACGACGTTGTGCCCGGCAAAACGCCCCATCGGCCGGCTGTGCTGGCACGACATCACCGACGCCCGCACGCCATCGACCAGAAGTCGCGCGCAGTCGCCGGCGGCGAACGCGTCGGGCACGCCTTCGACGCGCAGGAACGAATCGACGGGAACGCGGCCCAGCGCGTCGAGCATCACCGGAAACTGCGCCGCGAGCGGGCTCGCGCGCATGCCGCCGCACCACGCGACCGTGGCCGCCTCGATGCGCGTGCCGTCGGTCAGCTCGACGCTCTCGCCGTCAAGCGCCTTCAATGACACGCCTGGCAGCAGTTCGACGCCGAGCGTCGTCAGCGCCCGCTCGATGACGGGCTGCGCGCCGCCCATCGCCTGCGCGATTTTGGCGGTGCGGTCCGCGAGCACGACGCGGATTGCGTGCCGGTCGGCCTCCGGCACGATGCCGTGCAGGCGCGACGGCAACTCGGCGGCGAGTTCGACGCCCGTCAGTCCCGCACCGACCACGACGGCCGTATAGCGCCCCGGCGACGCACCGCGCGCACTGAGCGAGTGCAGATGATCCTGAAGCCGGCACGCGCCCGCATAGGAGTCGACGTCGAATGCGTATTGCGCGAGGCCGGGAATATCGGGATGTACCAGCCTGCTGCCCGCGGCGAGCACGACGCGGTCATACGGAAGCTGCTGCGCGGGCTTCGAGTCATCGAGCGCGTCCGGTAGCACGGAAACGCACTGGTTCGCCACGTCGATCTTCGACACTGTTCCTTCGATCAGACGCACGCCGACCGGGTCGAGCACATCGGTCAGCGGGACGAGTGTCGCCGCGAGTTCGGACTCGTAGTTGCGCACGCGGATGCTGTGAAAAGGCGCACCGTTGACGACCGCTACCTCGACTTCGCCCGCTGGAACCGACAGTTCGTCGAGCTTGCGGGCCGCGCCGATGGCGCTCCACAGCCCGGCGAAACCCGCGCCGATCACCACGATTCGCTTCATGAGCCTCTCCCGTCAGGCGATGCGCGGCAACGGAGAACCAGCCGCCCGGCGCGGCCGGACGCTGCACGTAGCGTACTCGCCGCGCCGGCCGATGAAAAGGCGCCCCTAACGCAACGCCCCGAAGAACGCGCGCACTTCCGAGGCGAGCAAGTCCGGCTGTTCGAGCGCCGCGAAGTGGCCGCCTTTCGGCATGACGCTCCAGCGGCGCAGGTCGGTGAACACGCGCTCGGCGGCCGAGCGCGGCGGCCTCAGGATTTCGCACGGAAATTCGGCGTAGCCCGTCGGCACGCCGATGGTTTCGCCCGGTGGCAGCGTCACGGCGCCATGCGTGCGCCCGTAGTACGGCCAGAACGACGCGTTGATCGACCCGGTGAACCAATAAAGCGCGATGTCGGCGAGCATCTTGTCGCGGCTGATCGCCCGCTCGACGTCGCCGCCGCAGTCCGACCACGCCCGGAATTTCTCGACGATCCACGCGGCAAGCCCCGCCGGCGAATCCGTGAGCCCGAACGCGAGCGATTGCGGCCGCGTTCCCTGAATCGACGAATACGCGCTCCCGTCGGCGTTCCAGTGGGCAAGTTGGTCGAGATAGCGCTGCTCCTCGGCGCTCGGGCTCTGATACGCCGCCGCGTTGCGGCTCGCCGCCGACATGTAATTGAGATGCACGCCGATCATCGCGTCCGGATGCACGTAACCGAGCCGGCTCGCGATCGCCGAGCCCCAGTCGCCGCCCTGCGCGCCGAAGCGCTCATAGCCGAGGACGTCGTGCATCAGGTCGAACAGGCATTCGGTCATCGCGGGGATGTCAAAGCGCGGCTGGTTCGGGCGAAACGACAGGCCGTAACCCGGCAACGACGGCACGACCAGCGTGAACGCATCGCGCGGATCGCCGCCGAAACGGGCGGGATCGGTGAGACGCGGGATGATCTCGATGAACTCGAACACCGAGCCCGGCCAGCCGTGCAGCAGCACGAGCGGCATCGGCGCGGGACCGTTGCCCGGCACGTGCAGGTAATGCACGTCGATGCCGTGCAGCGCCACCTTGTATTGCGGGAACGCGTTGAGCGCCGCTTCCTGCGCGCGCCAGTCGAAGCGCTCGCGCCAGTAGTCGACGAGATCCGCGAGATAGGCGACGTCGGTGCCCGCCTGCCACGGCTCGCCGGGCGCTTGATCGGGGAAGCGCGTGCGGGCGAGACGCGCGCGCAGGTCGTCTATGTCTTCCTCGGGGACATGGAGGGAAAACGGAACCGGCTTCTCTTTCATGGTGTGATCCGCCTTGGTCGGTTGCGTGCCGGCCCGATGCCAGCCGTCAAGCAAACACGTTACCAGCAGGCGCGTCTCCTGACGAACGATGAAAACTCACAGCGGTTGTGAGTAAAACTCGCTTGACGTGCAACCAGGTGGTTGCATAATAGGTTCATGGACGACGACGCGGTATTTCGTGCTCTGGCGGATGCGAACCGCCGGCTTCTGCTCGACCGGCTGCACGCGAAAAATGGTCAGACGCTCGGCGAACTGTGCGTGGGGCTCGACATCACGCGTCAGGCGGTCGCGAAGCATCTCGCCATTCTCGAAGACGCGAATCTTGTCTCATGGAAGCGCCAGGGCCGCGAGAAGCTGCACTTCATCAATCCCGTTCCGATCAACGAGATCGCGGAACGCTGGATCGGCAAGTTCGAGCAACCGCGGCTCGCCGCCCTGTCCGATCTCAAGAAGTCCCTCGAAGGAGATGAATATGACTGACGCAGGTTCCACTCAATTCGTTTATGTCACCTTCATCCGCACCACGCCCGAGCGGCTCTGGTCCGCGCTGACGAGCACCGCATTCACGAAGCAGTACTGGTTCGGCATGCATCACGAAACCGACTGGAAAGCAGGCTCGCCGTGGCGGCTGATGTTCCCCGACGGACGCGTCGCCGATTCCGGCGAAGTGCTCGAGAGCGAAGCGCCCCGGCTCCTCGTGCTCAAATGGCGCAACGAGTTCCGGGAAGAACTGAAGGAGGAAGGCTATTCGCACTGCCGCTTCGAGATCGAACCCGTCGAGCGCGCCACCAAGCTGACCGTCACGCATTCGATCGCCCGGAAGGAGTCGAAGTTCATCGGCGCGGTGTCGGGCGGATGGCCGCGTATCCTGTCCAACCTGAAGTCCCTGCTCGAAACGGGCGAACTCGTTTTTTCCCCCAACCCATCCACCTGACCGAGAGGAAACCGCATGAGCATCGACGTGCGTGACAATCAAGCAACCCGCTATCCGCCGCAAGGCCTTCCGCCAACGCGCGAGCAGATCGTGCGGCATCTGCGGCATGCAAGCGCCGTCGCCGAGCGCGCAACGTTGATGGGCCATCATCCGTTCGGCGCGATCCTGGTCGGCCCCGATCAGGAAAGCGTGCTGATGGAGCAAGGCAACGTCGATACGGTCAATCACGCCGAGTCGGTGCTGGCGCGTGTTGCGGCGTTGAACTTCACGCCCGAGTATCTGTGGGGCTGCACGCTGTATACGACGGTCGAGCCGTGCTGCATGTGTGCGGGCACAGCGTACTGGGCGAATATCGGCCGAGTGGTGTTCGGCATGACCGAGGAACGGCTGCTCGAAGCCACCGGCGATCATTCCGAAAATCCGACGATGAGCGTGGCATCGCGCTACGTCTACGACCATTGCCAGAAGGCCGTCGATTTGATCGGCCCGGTGGCGGAGGTCGAAGAGGAAGTGCTGCGTGTGCAGCGCGAGTTCTGGTCGAAACGCTGACGCGCTAGATCAGCTTGCCGGGGTTCAGGATGCCGTTCGGGTCGAGCGCGCGTTTGATCGCGGTCATCGCCGCGATCTCCTCGGGCGAGCGCGAGAGCGGCAGGAACTCGCGCTTGAGCAACCCGATGCCATGCTCCGCCGAGACCGATCCGCGATACGGCACGACCATGTCGTAGACGAACGCGTAGACCTCGTGATGCGGCACGCCCGGCACCGAATGTCCGTCCACGGTCACGTGCAGGTTCGAGTCGCCGATATGGCCGAAGTAATACGAACGGTTCGACGGCCAGCGCGCATCGAGCGCGGCGCGGCATTCGGCGACGAACTGGCCGATCGAGCCGATCGGCAAGCTCACGTCGAAATTGACCGGGTCGAGCCGCGCGGGAAATTCCGCCGTGCACTCGCGAACTTGCCAGAGCGCGCGTGCATCCGCCACCGATTGCGCGACGATCGCATCGCGCACCGCGCCGGCGTCGAAGGCGTCGGCGAGCGCGGCGGCGAAGCGCTCGCCGTCGTCGTCGGCATCGAAGCCCGCATGTTCGATCAGCGCGTAAAGCGGATGCGGCGCGGCAAACGGCGAGCGCGCGGAGGACGTGAGGGAAACGCCGAAGTCGAAGAAGTCCGGCCACATGATTTCGAACGCGCCGATATCGTTGCCGAAGCGTGCCGAGAGCGTACGCAACAGCGCGACGACCTGATCGTAGCCATCGAGCGCGACGAGTGCCGTGTGACGTCCCGCGCGCGGCGGATGCAGCCGCAACACCGCGCGCGTGATGACGCCGAGCGTGCCTTCCGAGCCGACGAAAAGCTGCTTCAGGTCATAGCCCGTGTTGTTCTTGATCATCTTGTTCATCGAACTCAGCACGGCGCCGTTCGCGAGCACGGCTTCGAGGCCGAGCACCTGTTCGCGCGCGGTGCCCGACTGGATGACGCGATTGCCGCCCGCGTTGGTCGCGAGATTGCCGCCGATCTGACACGAGCCGCGCGCGCCGAGGTCGAGCCCGAGTTCGAAGCCCGCCGCCGCCGCGGCTTCCTGCGCGGTCTGCAAGGTGGTGCCGGCGAGCACGGTCATCGTCGCCGATGCCGCGTCGATTTCCTCGATTCCGGCGAGCCGTTCGAGCGAAATCGCGATGTCGGCCGGGCGCGCAATCGCGCCGCCTGCTAGCCCCGTCATGCCGCCTTGCGGCACGACGCTCTGGCGCGCTTCGTTGCAGATCGCGAGCGCGCGCGACACCTCGTCGGTTGAGCGCGGCAGCACGAGCGCCGCGGGCCGCGCGGGCGCGTAGCCGGTCCAGTCGGTCATCGAACGTTCGCCGATGGCTTCGCCCACGCGCACGCGGTCGTCGCCCAGGGCCTCGCGCAACGCGGCGATGGTGGCGTCGAGCGGCGCGCTCATGCGGCCGTGCCCTGCTGCTCGGCTGCGCGCTTCTTGCGATAGCCCATCGAATCGTTGATGCGCCCGAGGATGTAATCGCCCGCCGCCACCGGCGCATGACGCACCTCGCCGGCAGGCGTGCCGAGTTCCGCCGGATCGACGATGGCGCCGTAGGTCGGATCGTAGAAGGTCGCGATCGAATAGCGCTCGCGGCCTGACGCATTGATCACGCGATGCAATGTCGAGCGGAACCGGTCGTTGGTCCAGCGCGCGAGCAGATCGCCGACATTGACGACGAAGCTGCCCGGAATCGGCGGCGCGTCGATCCAGGTGTCGTTCGCGATTTCGCGCACTTGCAGGCCGCCCACCTGGTCCTGCCAAAGCAACGTGATGCAGCCGTAGTCCGTATGAGGCGCGACGCCGAACTGATTGTCGTCGGATTGCGGCGGCTGCGGCGGGTAATAGACCATCTGCGTGCGCTGCATGCGCTTCGTGTAGCGCGACGCGAAAAAATGCTCGTCGATGTCGAGACTCGACGCCACCGCGCGCAGCAGATGACTGCCGCACTCGCCGATCGCCTCGTAATAGCCGTACAGCGCCGGCCGCAGTTCGGGCATGAAGTCGGGCCAGTTGTTCGGACCGCGCAGCGCCTGACCCGCGAGCACGTCGGGATCGTCTTCCAGCAGTTCGAGGCCGATGCTGTAGAACTCCTTGTAGTCGGGGCGCTTGGCCTGATACATGGTCGCGTCGCCGAGCGAATTGAAGCCGCGATGCCGGTGATTCACCGCCGCGCGCCGCTTCGTCTCGACCGGAAACGCGAAGAATTTGCGCGCGGCGGCTTCGGCCGCGTCGATCACATGTTGCGGCACACCATGATTGACGATGTAGAAGAAGCCGATGGTCGTGCAGGCTTCGCGAATCTCGTGGCCGACGCGCGCGCGCGCGGCGGCGTCGCCTTCGCGCACACCGCTGAAATCGATGAGGGGAATTCGGGTGACTGACGGCATCGGCTGGCTCCTGTAGCGGCGTGGCGACGGGGACGTTCGGCTCGCCGTCACGCGAAAAAACGCGTGCACGGCATGACGCATCTTCGGTTGTATATACCGCCAATTCCAGCGCTGCAAGTTGCATTGCAGCGACCGCAGCGCGACCTTTCCCGGCACGCTGATGTCCTATGAATCCGCGCAGAATTTCTTTTTGGTCATCGAAATTTCGCGGTATATACTGCCTCGCATACCGCGCTGACCACCCTCTGCCGGATGCGCGACGACCGCTTTGCCACCCCGGAGACTCTGATGAATATCCTTGCAGGCTGGAGAAGTCGTGTGCTGATGCTGGCACTGTGCGCCGCGAGCGTGTGCGCGCATGCCGAAGATCAGCTATCGAAGGTGAAGAAGGCGGGCGAACTGGTGGTCGGCACGGAGATGCAGTTCGCGCCGTTCGACTTCCTCGAAAACGGCCAGCAAGCGGGTTTCAACAAGGATCTTTTCGCGGAGATCGGCAAGGAGATCGGCGTGAAGGTGCGCTTCATCGACCTGCCGTGGCCGAGCGTGCTGCCCGGTCTCGAAGCGGGCAAGTTCGACATGGTCGGCGGCCCGATCACGGTGACGAAAGCGCGCATGGAACGCTACACGTACACGCTGCCCGTCGCCGATGCCACCGACGCCTTCCTCAAGCGCGCCAACGATTCGAACCTCAAGCAATCGTCCGATGTAGCGGGCAAGACGGTCGGCGCGGGCAAGGGTTCGGCGCAGCTCGATCAGTTGAAGGCCTACGCGGCCACGCTGCCGAAGCCGCCGGAAATCCGCGAATACGTCGACAACAACCAGGCCTATGCGGACCTCGCGGCGGGCCGGATCGTCGCGGTGGCGAATTCGATGACCAACATCGCCTACGTCGCGAAGCAGCGGCCGGAGACGTTCGCGGTCGTCCAGCCGCCGTTCGGCGCGAAGGTGTACTTCGCGTATTGCCTGCGCAAGGACGCGGACAGCAAGCCGCTCGCCGACGCGTTCAACACCGCGCTGCTCAAGCTCGACAAGGACGGGCGCCTCGCCACGCTGCAGAAGAAGTGGTTCGGCGTCGCGATGCAGGTCCCGCCGACGCTGCCCACGCCGAACTACTGAGCCAGCGCCTCGAGCGTCCGAACACGGAGGCCCCATGTTCAGCATGACCGTTTTCGCCCAGGGCATTCCGCTCTTGTTGCAGGCGGCGGTCGCGACCATCGGCATTTCACTCGCCGGGCTCGTGATCGGCTTCTTCGTTGCGATCGGTGTGTGCTCGGCGCGGCTCTCGCCGAGCCGGGGCTGGCGCGCGGCGGGCGGCGCGTATGTGTTTTTCTTTCGCGGCGTGCCGATGCTCGTGCAGTTGCTGCTCGTCTATTACCTGCTGCCGTTCGCCGGGATCAACGTGCCGCCGCTCGTCGCCGCAATCAGCACGGTGTCGCTGTGTTCGGCGTCGTATATCGCGGAGATTTTGCGCGGCGGCTTTCTCAGCATTCCGCCAGGCCAGATCGAAGCCGCGCGCATGCTCGGCCTGCCGCCGCTCGACACGTTGCGCCGCATCCTCGTGCCCCAGGCGTTCCGGCTGACGCTGCCGTCGCTCGTGAACGAGATGGTGCTGCTCATCAAGGCGTCGTCGCTGATCTCGGTGGTCGGCATCGCCGAAATCACGCGCACCGCGCAGAACATCGCGGCAAGCACCTACCGGCCGCTGGAGGCGTATGTCGCGGCAGGGCTCATCTACTTCGTGATCTGCGGCGCGCTGTCGCTCGTCGCGCACGCCGCCGAAGTGCGGCTGCAACACGCCTGAGGACGACGCCATGCAGCAGTTCGACCCCGCCGTCATCACGCACAACCTGTCCGCCATCGGCGCGGGACTCGCGACAACGCTCGGCACGTGGATCGCCGGCGTCGTGCTCGGCCTCGCGATCGGCTTCGTCATCGCGCTGTTGCAACTTTTTTGCGAGCGCTGGGTGCGCGCCGTGCTGCGCGCCTACATCGAACTCTTTCGCGGCACGCCGTTTCTCGTGCAGCTCTTTTTGCTGTACTACGGCGGACCGTCGTTCGGGCTGACGCTTGAACCGCTGACGGCGGGCATCCTCGGCCTCGGACTCTACGGCAGCGCGTACTTCGCCGAAGCCTTCCGCTCGGGCTTTCGCGCGGTGCCGCCGGGACATCTCGAAGCGGCGTCGTGTCTTGGCATGTCGCGCTGGCAGATCGTGCTGCGCATCCAGATTCCCCAGATGTTCGTGCTGATCGTGCCCGCAATCGTCAACTTGATTATCGTGCTCAGCAAGGAAACCGCCGTGCTGTCGATCGTGACCGTTCCCGAACTCACGTTCGTCTTGACCGGCATCGGCTCGGCGACGTTCGCCTTCGTCGAGACGCTGCTTGCGCTGTGCGTGTGCTATCTGCTGCTCGTCGAACTCGCGTCGCGCGCGGGACTCTGGGCGGAGGCGCGGCTCACGCGCTTTCTCGTCTGACGCGTGGACCATGCGGACCATGTGGATTGTTATCCCTCGTCACCAGGTGAACGATGAATGCCATGATCGACCTTCCCGTTTCCGCGTCCGAGTCCTCCGTCATCGAGACGCCCGCGCCCTCCTCGCCGCTGATCGAAGTGCGCAATCTCGGCAAGCGCTTCGGCGAGCTGGAAGTCCTGCGCGGCGTCGATCTCGACATCGAACGGTCGGAAGTGGTCTGCATCATCGGGCCGTCGGGTTCAGGCAAAAGCACGCTCTTGCGCTGCCTCGCCGCGCTCGAAACGTATGACGCGGGCGAAGTGCGCATCGAAGGCGAACTGCTCGGCTACGGCGAGAAGAACGGCCGGCGCGTGCGCGCGTCGCAGGGCGAGATCAATCGCGTGCGGCGCAACATCGGCATGGTGTTCCAGCAGTTCAACCTGTGGCCGCACATGACCGCGCTCGAAAACGTGATGGAAGCGCTCCTGCGCGTGCGCCGCCTGCCGCGCGCGGACGCGAAGCGGCGCGCCAACGCGATGCTCGACACGGTCGGCCTCGCGCACAAGGGCGACGTCTATCCGGCAAAGCTCTCGGGCGGACAGCAGCAGCGCGTGGCGATCGCGCGCGCGCTCGCGATGGAGCCGCACATCATGCTCTTCGACGAACCGACGTCCGCGCTCGATCCCGAACTCGTCGGCGAGGTGCTGCAGGTGATGAAGCAACTCGCGCGCGACGGCATGACAATGGCCGTCGTCACGCACGAGATGGGCTTCGCGGCGCAGGTCGCGGACAAGGTGATGTTCATCGACCAAGGACGCATCGCCGTGCAAGGCAAGCCGCGCGAAGTCTTCCACGATGCCGGAGAGCCGCGTCTGCGCCAGTTTCTGCAGAACTACTTCGACCGCAACGCGTTCTGGTCGCGCGGCGGCGAAGGAGAAACCGCATGAGCGCGGCCGATGCGTTCATCGCGGCGTTGCGCCCCGAAGTGCGCGATCTGCCCGCCTACCACGCCGGCGCGTCGGCCGAGCGCGTGCGCGAACAGTTCGGCGTGGCGCGCGTCGCCAAGCGCGTGAGCAACGAGAATCCGCGCGGCGCGAGCCCGCTCGTGCACGCGATCCGCGAGTGCGAACGCATGCGCGACGCGCTCACGGCGATGGGCTCCGCCTGCGCGCCGTCGCTCGCTAACTTTTTGTTCTTCGACGCGCGCGAAGACGCCGACGCGCTCGCGCAACGCCTGATGCGCGCGGGCGTGATCGTGAAGCCGTGGCGCGGACCGGACTTCACGCGATACGTGCGCGTCTCGACAGGCAGCCGCGACGACAACGATCTCTTCATCGAGACGCTCGGGCGTTTGCGCTCGGCGCGGCACTGAGGAGACGGCGCGATGTCGGAAACACCGCACACGAAGCCGGCCGAGCCGGCGCGCAAGCCCCTCGACACCGCCGACACCGATGCCGACACGGACGCCCCGCTCGCCCGCTACGCGCAGGTGAAGACCTACATCCGCGGCAAGATCGAGGCGGGCACGTGGCAGCCGGGCGATCGCATTCCTTCGGAACTGAGTCTCGTCGAATCGCTCGGCGTGTCGCGCATGACGATCAACCGCGCGCTGCGCGAACTGACGGGCGAGGGCTGGATCACGCGGCTGTCGGGCGTCGGCACGTTCGTCGCCGAGGCGAAGCCGCAGTCCACGCTGCTGATGATCGCGCACATCGGCGACGAGATCCGCGCGCGCGGTCACGAGTACAGCTCCGAGACGCTTCTCGTGCAGCGCGAGAGCGCGCCGGCCGCCGTGGCGAACGCGCTAAGCCTGCCGCCGAGTTCGTCGGTGTTTCATTTGATCTGCGTGCATCGCGAGAACGGAGTGCCGGTGCGTCTCGAAGACCGCTACGTGAATCCGGCCGTCGCGCCCGCGTTCCTCGAACAGGATTTCACGTCGCTGCGCCCGTCCGAATATCTCTCGGCGACGGTGCCGGCGCACGAGATCGAACATGTCGTCGATGCGTGCCTGCCGACGCGCTCCGAAGCCGAACTGCTCGAAATCGCACCCGACGAGCCGTGTCTCACGCTCGTGCGCCGCACCTGGTCGGGCGACGCCGCGGTCACGTTCGTGCGCTTCGTGCATCCCGGTTCGCGCTATCGGCTCGGCTGCCGCTTCAAGCCCGACGACTCGCGCTACCAAAGCTGATCCGCCTCGACGGCGTAACGCTTGCCGATTCCGCTTCCCTCCTCCCGGTAGGTCCTGCGCGAACGCCCCACGCTCGCGCTTTATTTGCGTCGCCTTGCATCCGTCCTCGTCACGCCGTCGTAACTGCTACTGAAGACAGCACGCGGTCGCATCCGTTCGACCCGGCGCCTCTTCGCGTTCTTCGCGCCCGCGTATCGCCATCGTCCTGTCGCGCAAGGCTGTTTCTTGCGCCCCGGAGCGCGCAGTCCCGCAGGCACGTCGTCAAATCGACAAACCATTGAAGGAGATGACCATGAACGATGCTTCCGTGCTGATGGGTGTGATGGACCGCCGCGCCGAACGACGCGCAGAGCGGCGCCGCTTCTTTCGCAACGCGGGCGGACTGGGGCTCGGGCTCGTCGGCGGCACGCTCATCAGCGCATGCGGCGGCGGCTCGGGCAACAACGTGATGGCGAGCACGACCGCGCCCACCGACGAAGAAATCCTCAACTTCGCGCTCAACCTCGAATATCTCGAAGCGCAGTTCTACGCGTATGCCGTGACGGGCGCCGGACTGCCGGCCGGCATGCTCGGCGGACAGGGCACGCAGGGCGCGGTGATCGGCGGCGCGCAGGTGCCGTTCCAGGACCCGCTCGTCTCGCAGTACGCGAAGGAGATCGCGCGCGACGAGATGGAGCACGTCAACTTCCTGCGTACCGCGCTCGGCGGCGCGGCGGTCGCGCAACCGGCCATCGACATCGGCGGGACCGATCCGCTCGGCGCGTTCTCGACAGCGGCCCGCGCGGCGGGTCTGGTGGGCGCGGGCGTCGCGTTCAATCCGTACGCAAACGACAACAACTTCCTGCTCGGCGCGTTCATCTTCGAGGACGTGGGCGTGACTGCGTACAAGGGCGCGTCGCCGCTCATCAGCAACAAGACGTATCTCGAAGCGGCGGCCGGCATTCTCGCGGCCGAGGCCTATCACGCGGGACTCGTGCGCACGACGCTCTATGCAAAGGGACTCGAAACGCCGAGCCTGCGCACGTCGGCCGGCGCGATTTCGGACGCGCGCGACAGTCTCGACAACACGGTCGACGACGACCAGGGCATCGTCGGTGCAACGCCCGACATTGCCAATATCGTCCCGCTCGACCAGAACGGGCTTGCGTTCAGCCGGAGTTATGCCGACGTGCTCAACATCGTGTATCTGACGAGCGCGTCGGCGGTCAAGGGCGGCTTCTTCCCGAATGGCGTGAACGGGACGCTGCACATGAGTTCGTAGGCGTTCAAGGGCGCGCGGGCGTTACGACGCCCGTTCGACCAACCCGCGCAGCGCTGCTTCCAGGCCGATTTCGCCCTTCACGATGCCGGCCGGGTCGCCTTCGAAGTCGATCCAGCCTTCGTTGAAGCCGTCGAGCATCTGGATGCGCGGCATCGGGTCCTTCGTACCTTGCGATCGAAAGAGCGCGCCCCACGTTTCGCGCGGGACGGCTTCGGCGCGAACCGGCCGGCCGAGGATGCGTGCGAGCGTATCGGCGATCTCGTTCGGCGTGACGCGCTGCGGCCCTTCCAGTTCGACGATGCGCCGTCCATCCCAGGTTTCCAGGAGCATGCGCGCGGCCACGCTCCCGATATCCGCCGTGGCGATCATCGGGACCGGCTTGTCGAGCGGCTGCAGGAAGCTTTGGATCACGCCTGTGTCGCGCGCGGACGCGACATCCCACGCCGCGTTCTCCATGAACCACGCGGGACGCAGGAACGCGACGGGCATCGGCAAATCACTGAGTGCTTCTTCCATCAGCGTGCGCTGCGTCAGCAGGTTCGACTGCTTCGCCTGCACGCCGATCGTCGACAGACACACGACCTTCGCAGGCCGCGCCGCTTCGAGTGCGGTTTTCACGGCGTCGATGACCGCGCGTGCCTCGGGAAAGCCCGGCGATGGGTCGAATTCCGATGGCGGCAGGATGAAGACGCCTTGGGCGTCGTGGAACGCTTCGGTGAGCGAAGCGCCATCCGTCATGTGCGCCACGGCCAGGGCGCAGTTACGATCGGTCCATGCTCGGCCCTTCTGCGCGTCGCGCACGACGGCGCGTACTGAGACGTGCTTCTCCAGCAGCGCGTTCGCCAGCGCTCCGCCGACCTGTCCGGTAATGCCTGTGATGGCGTACATGCTCTCTTTCTCCTCGGTGGGGTGGATTGCATGCGTTGCATCTTAGGCGCCCGGCAACTTTGATGGAATCGACGCTGTGTCACATGATTGGTGACTTTTAGTCAGTAATTGGTTTGGACGCTTGTGCGCTTCCGCGGAACCTGTATTCACGTCGGTTTATTAGCATTGCCCCTGTCCGGGGCGGAACTTACTTTCTTTGTGGCGGCAAAGAAAGTAAGGGAAGGTCTGCATAACCGAATACAACGCGTCAATGCCCGTATGCCTCATCAGCGTACGCACGCGCTGACGGCCAATCGGCTATGCGAGCAGCAGATGAGCCGAAACAATCCAGTTCTTCAGTGCATGCACTGCGAGCGTAGCGAGAAATGGATAGCCCCGCTTTTTTCTCTCGACGACAAAAACAGTTGACAGGACAACTCCGCTAAAGAAAGCCGTTAACATATACGGAACACTATAATCGTGGGCTGCCGCAAACCCGAGCGACGACAAGACAATCGCGACAGACGCTCTGACGCGAAGCTTTTCAAGTATCCGAAGACACGCCCACTGATGGACAATCGTCTCCAGCAGAGGGGCCAATACACACCCCCAAAGTATCATGCGCCCGACATTGTCAGCACCCCAGCCAGGACCTCCAAATTGCAAATCCGGATTCAGCAATAATAAAGCGAGCGACGGCAGCGTCGCTACGAACAACAAGAGCAGTGCAAAAATGATGAGTCTGGTCGTCGATAACGCAAAAAGCATCATTTTTAGCTTTTGTAGCAAAGGCAGGTTCACTGACGAAATGTCTTCCATGGTCTATATCCCATTGAGAGGCGGGTCTGTTCAACCGACTTAGGCCCGACTTGCGGTTCAGGCGAATTCCATCTACCTCGTGCCATGCAAAAACTCCGACTCTCGTGGCTCAGACGTCAAGATTTGATTCAATGCCTCAATATCCTGCGCTGGAATGGCCCACCGTCGCGCCTTCACATTCTGGCGAACCTGTTCGATATGACTGGCTCCCGCAATAACGGAAGGAACATAGGGCGCGCCCAGCAACCACCCTATCGCAAGCTCCAGCAGCGAATAACCTCTGCTGCTGGCGAACTGCGATAGCACGCCGACACGATGCCGCTTGTACTCGGACAGATAACGGTCGGATGTCGTGACCGACGCACCAATCCGCGAATCGGCGGGCGGTATCAGAACACTCCGGTATTTGCCCGTCAGAACGCCCGCAGCAAGGGGCAAAGAGGGAATGAAGCCAAGCCTGGTATCGGGTAGCGTTGCATACCAGTCGATTAGTGTTGATGGATGCAACAAATTGCACTCCGACTGTAACGATATGAAGTTCTGCGCGCTGATCGCCCAGGAAAGCAGACTACTGCGGTTCAACGTCGTCGTGGCAACATCGCAAAAACCAAAATATCGAACTTTTCTGCACTAACAAAGTGCTCAAGCTCGCGGAGAACGATTTCGGTCGTCGAGTCGGGAACCGGCCCGTATCCTATTCGGGCGATCTCGCAAGAGCTCGCCCGATACGTGGGGCATGATACGGCCGCTAACGGTTATATCTCCTTTGGCGGTGAGCAAGCCGCTGGTTGCAGGAGTCGATTGCGCGGGGCTATAACAGAGCATGCGTTGCACTCGCCAACAAGAATGCACGCGTCATTCAGGTGCTCCTAAGCAGCGAGGCCAAATACAAACCTGCTGAGCGGGCGGATGCATGAAAGCACTGAAAAGTGCGAAGAACCCGTGTAGCCCATCGGGCAAGCCGGATACATGTTTGCAGACCTTTTACATCACGAAAGAAGCTTGCAAAACGCGTCGGATCCATACATGCGTGAAGTGAATGCGCAGCATCGTTGGGATCGGAAATGGCGCGCGACCCGTTTTGCCCTTCGGATAGTGCGGCTCGATGAGCGCAATCAGTTCCGCCACGGCACCACGCGTGTCATCTCATCGAGAATTCGCGTTTGTGGGTGCGCTTGGTCGACAGGTTCAAGCCAAGATCCATGTGCGACATCTCCACAGCTCATCCGTTGAGCCCGTTTCAAGCGCAGAACCATCAAACGGTGTTCAAACACCCTCGCCCAAAGGAGCAAAAAATGAGCTTCGACAGCCGCATGCTGTCCAACATCAGCATCCTGGCGGCAATCGTGGAAAGCGGCAGTTTCGCGCGTGCCGCCGACGCGCTCGGCATGACGCCATCGGGCGTGAGCCGCGCCCTCGGCCGGCTCGAAACAAAGATCGGCGTGCGACTCTTCGACCGCACCACGCGCTCGGTCTCGCTGACCGACGAAGGCCGCCAGCTCTACGCGGAAATCGCGCCGCTCATCGCGGGCATCGGCGACGCGGTCACGCTCACGTCCAGCTCCTCCGAAGCCGTGCGCGGCCGCCTGCGCGTCAACGTCGACGGGTATTTTTCCCGACGTATGCTCGCGCCGCACATCGCCAAGTTCCTCGACCGCTATCCGGACATCTCGCTAGAACTCGCGGCGCGCGACCAGTTGGGCGATCTCGTCGCGGAGGGCTTCGATGTCGCGGTGCGCTTCGGCCAGCCGCCGTCGTCGTCGCTCGTCGCGCGCAAGCTGCTCGACACGCGCACGATCACCGTCGCCGCGCCGTCGTATGTCCGCAGGCGCGGGCGCCCCGAGACGCCCGACGATCTCGCCCGCCATGATTGCATCCAGATGCGCAATACGCTGACCGGCGAACCGCTCGAATGGCAATACCGCGCGGCCCGCAAGACGCTGACCGCGAAAACGGGCGGGCGGCTGACCGTCAACGACGCGGGCACGCTGCTCGGCGCGTGCCTCGCAGGAGCAGGCATCGCGCGGCTGAAGGCGGGCGGCGTGCGGGAACTCGTCGAGAAAGGACGCCTCGTCGAACTGCTCGCCGACTGGACCGGCGAATCGTTCGATCTCTATGCGCTCTATCCGTCGCGTCACCTGCCCGCGGCGAAGGTGCGCGCCTTCATCGACTTCGTGGCGGAAGTGCTCGATGCGCCAGCGGATCAGGCGACGCCTAAGGCGCCGCGCGGCCGGCCTGTTCGAGCAGCGTCGACAGCACGCTCACCTGATTGACCGCGTCGGCTTCCAGCCGCGTGAGCCGGATCGCCGGAAACGTGCGGGCGGCGGCAGCTCCCGCGCGCGCGCGCAGGCGTTCGTCAAGCGCATGGGCACTCGCGCGCACCCACGCGACCAGCCGTTCGTTGGGCGCGGGCGCGTCCCGGGAAAGACGCGCCCGCGTGGCCGTCCCCGCGATCCGGCGCAACAGCGCGAGCGCCGTCGAACCGAGTTCTTCGGTCGCCGATGCGTTGAGCCGCTCCAGACGCAGCCGCGTGAGCGTTTCCTCCGCGTTGTTGCTCGCGAGGCCCGCCGCGCGTCGCAGCCGCTCCAGTTCGGCATCGTTCGTGCGCGCCTTCGCGAGCGCGGCGGCAAGGTAGGCGAGATTCGCGTCGATGGCGCGCGCGAGCTTGTCGTCGAAACCGGCGCTCTCGCGGCTCGGCCACAGCAAAAAGGTCGCCGCGATCGCGATCACGCAGCCGAGCACGTTGTTGCCGAGGCGCATCGCGGCGAACGCCGGCGTCGGGCCGGTCTGCGACGCGAAATCGGCGACCAGCACGAAAGTCGGCGTCATGAAGAACACGAAGAGCGCATAGCTCACGGTGCGCAGCGCCATCGTCGCGCAGACGAGCGGGAAGACGAACAGCGAAATGCCGAGCGGCGTATGCACGACGAGGCCGAGCCCCGCGGCAACGAGCGCGCCCGCGACACTCCCCGCCGCCCGCTCGACGCTGCGCGGCCAGCTCGTCGCGATCGACGGCTGGAGAATCAGGAGCGTCGCCATCGTCGCCCAGTAGCCGAACGGAACGGACAGCGCGCGCACGATCAGGAACGCGAGCGTCGTCGCCACGCCCACGCGCGCCGCGTGCCGCACGCCGATCGACTCGCCCGACGCGTTCGCCCTGACCGTCTCGCGCGCGCGACGCAGCACGCTCGCGGCGGCGGCGCGCCAGTGCTGCAACGGCTCGGACGCCGCTTCCACTTCGGCGGGCTCCGTGCAGAATTCGAGCGACGTCCGCTCGCCGATCGCCGCATCGAGCCGTTTGCCGAGCGTGCGCAGGCGCTCGTGCAACTGCGGCGATTCAGCCGACGACGCCCACGATTCATCCGTCACCACGCCGCCGATGCGCTGCAGCGTCGCCGCGATGGCGTTCAACGCGCGCGCGGCGCGACGCGGGCTCGGCAGCGGAGCGTCCGACGCACGGCCGCCGCGCTCGCACGCATCGCTCGCGGCGATCAGGTAGGCGAAGATCTGCTCGCTGTTCGCGAACGCGATCAGGAGGTCGTTGTAGCTGCGGCGCCGGTCCGTCCTCGCCGGCGCAATCTTGCCGAGCGCGGCGCGCGCCGTTTCGACTGCGATTCGCGCGCGGCCGCGGAATGTCGCGGCGTGCGCGGCCCAGTGCGTCGCATCCGCTTCGCGGTCTTCGACGAGGCGGGCGCAGTCGCGCGCCATGTCCGCGAGACGCTGATACGCGGCACGCAGGGCCGCGCGTCCCGGCCCGAACGGGTGGATGCGCCAGACGGTGAAACTCAGGAACGTCGCGAACGCACAGCCGGCGAAGTACAGCGCGAGAAAGCGCCATTCGGCCGCGCCGCCGTGAACCGGCCGGTCGACCATCACGACGCAGGCCGTCGCCGCGAGGATCGCGACCTGCGAGGCCGCCGCGCCCCAGATCCGCCCGAGCGCGCCGAGCGTCGAAAACACGAGGACCGCCGCCGTCGCCGCCGCGAAACCGTGCCCCGAAGCCCACGCGGTGAGGCCGCCGCAGAGCGTCGAGAGCAGCGCGAACGCCGTCATCGACGCGAAACGCATGCGGTTCGAACCGGCCGCGTCGGCAAGACAGGTCCAGAACGCGCCGATCGCCGCATAGGAAAAATCGGGCTGATGCAGGAAATTGCCGACGAGGAGCATCGCCGTCGATGCGCACGCGGCACGCAATCCTTCCGACAGGTTCGCCTCGGCGAAAGCGAGCGACACCATCCACGTGGGACGGCGGCGCGCGAGCGTGTCGAGAAACGCCGACCACGCGCGCGCCTGCCGCCCGGCCAGGGTCGCGGACCACGCGCGCCAGTCAGCCAGGCGGCGCATGGGGAATGGCTTTCGGACGCGCTGAAATCGAACGGGCGGTCGCGTTCATGAAGCCGCCGCGCACGTTTTCACCATGATTTTTCGCGACATTGACACGCGTTTTTGATGCGCGCAATTTTGTGTTGCAACGCAGCAAGCGAGCCATCCGGGCAGTGCGATTCCGACCTTCCGATCCCTTTCGTGCGCGAGGTGCGTCATGTGGAAAATTATCCTGTGCGGTTCCGTGATCGTCGTGGCGTCGACGTCGGTGCCCGGCCAGTCGTCGGTCGCGGCGGGCGAAGGTCGCCGGGAGGCTTCGCCGGAGGGCGCAGAGATGCAGGTCGCAGCAGCCGCCACGCGGCCGGTCGTCCGGACGCGCTATGACACGATGTGCGGCGCGAATGCGCGTCGCGTGCAAGTCGACCTGCGCGGCTCGATCGACGGCGGCGCGCGCTGCAAGCTCGAAGCGGGCGAAGAAGAATGAGCGGCCGGCCGTCGCGCCTGGAAACGGCGGCGACGGCCGGGTGACGAAACGATCGCGACGAATCAGTGCGCTACGTGCTTCACATGCTTGGCAGGCGGGTACTTGTGATGATGATGCGTGCTCTTCGCGATCGCCGCGGTCGAAACGGCGAAGGAAGCGAGCAGCAAAACAGCGAGGCCTTTCTTGACGACATTTTTCATCGGATGGTCCATAGGTGATGCTTCGGTTGACGCACCGCGCGTGCGCGGACGCCGCGATGCGGGATTAGTCTAACGCGTCATTTTTCCGGATGTCGAGATGGGTTGGTGTCTCGGGCGCGCGTGGCATTACCTGTGACGTAATTGTTCCGCTTCCCTCGAACTGCGACGATGAAGTCATCGAACGGCGCCTGCCGCGCGACCTTCCCGCCACTCAGAGGAGAACACCATGCTCACCGCCGCCACGCCTTCCGTCAGCCGTCCGAGCCACGTCACCACCCGCGACGGCGCCGAGCTTTTCTATCGCGACTGGGGCACGGGCCGGCCGGTCGTGTTCATCGCGAGCTTTTCGCTGCCGAGCGACATGTGGGCCTATCAGATGTTGCCGCTCGTGCGCGCCGGCTTTCGCTGCATCGCCTTCGACCGGCGCGGCCACGGACGTTCGAGCGACCCCGGCCGCGGCTACGACTACGACACGCTCGCGGACGACATCGCGGCCGTGATGGACACGCTCGATCTCGAAGACGCGACGCTCGTCGGCTATTCGATGGGCGGCGCCGAAGCCGTTCGCTATCTCACGCGTCACGGGACGGCGCGGGTCGCGCGGCTCGCGCTGATCGCGTCCACGCTGCCGATGCTCGCGAAGACGCCCGACAACCCCGACGGCTTCGAACCCGCGCACGTCGAGATGTTTCAGCGCGATCTCGTCACCGACTACCCGCGCTGGCTCGCGGAAAACGCGCGGCCGTTCGCGGGGCCGGAAGTCTCGGAGGCGATGATCGAGTGGATTCGCGAGATGGCGTTGCGCACGTCGCAGTTCGCGCTTTCCGCGTGTTACGACACGATCAACGGCGGCGACTTCCGCGCGGAACTCGCGGCGCTCGACGTGCCGGCGCTCATCGTCCAGGGCGACGACGACGCGTCGAATCCGCTTGAACTGACCTCGCGGCGCACGGCCGCGCTGATGCAGGATGCGCGGCTCGTCGTGTACGAAGGCGCGCCGCACGGCGTGTTTCTGAGCCACGCGGAGCGGCTCAACGCCGACCTGCTCCGCTTCGCGGGCGCCGCCTGACGCTTGCGAAACCGGGTAAACGAAGCTGAATCGCGCGAACGGGCGGTGCTACCGTACAAGGCGTCGACGAAACGGAGCCTCGCGATGATCTTCCATGCCTCGATACCCGCGCGCGATCCGCAACGCGCCGCGACCGTACTCGCCGAGCTGTGGGGCGGCTTCATCGCGCCCTTCGCCGTGTTCCCCGGCTCGTGGATCGCGGTCGCGGGCGACGAGCGCGGCACGGCCATCGAAGTCTATCCGGCCGGTCGCGTCCTTCGTCCTGCCGGGGCCGAGCCGGGCAACATGCCCGCCGACGTTTCCCGCGTTCGCTACAGCGCATTCCATCTGGCGGTCGCGACGAAGCTGCGAGCGGAGGACGTGATCGCGATCGGCCATCGCGAGGGCTGGCGCGCGGAGCGCTGCACGCGCGGCAATCGCTCTTTCGACGTGATCGAACTCTGGATCGACAACGCGACGCTGATCGAATGCCTGACAGCCGAGATGCAGGCCGACTATCTGGCGTTTGCGACGCCCGACACCTTCCGCGCGATGGCGAACGCCGCGCCGCCGCGCTGAACTACGCGCGCCTGGCCGGCTCCTTCGCGATGCCGAACATCAGCGCGAGACCGCTCGCAAGCAGCAATCCGGCGAGCAGATAGACGGCGAGGTCCATGCTGCCGGTCGTCGTGCGGATCTGGCCGATCACCCACGGGCTCACGATGCCGCTCGTAATCCCGATGCTGCTGATGAGCGCGATTCCCGCCGCCGCCGTCTTGCCCGTGAGATAGCTCGACGGCACGGCCCAGAAAATCGGCAGCGCGGCGAAGATCAGCACGCAGGCGAGCGAGAGAATCGCGAGCATCGCGGGAAAGCTCGGCAGATGCAGCGTGAGCGCGGCGAGCGCAATGCCCCCGCCGATCGTGCAGAACGCGAAGTGCTTGCGGCGTTCCTTCACGCGGTCGGAATGACGCGCGATCAGGATCAGGCCGACCGCGCCGATCGCGTTCGGCACGACCGAATACAGGCTCACCGAGACCACGTCCTTGATGCCGAAATCGCGGATCATCAGCGGCATCCAGAAGCTCAGCGTCAGCGACGCGCAGGTCAGTGAAAAATAGATGAACGCAAACAGGTACACGCGCGGATTCCTGAGCGCGGCGAAGAGGCTATCCGAATCGTGGGCGCCCGGCGCGGCGTGCCCCTGGGCGCACAGCGTTTCCAGCCGGTCGCGCTCGTGCGGCGTGAGCCATGTCGCGTGGCGCGGCGAATCGACGAGATAGACGAGCGCGACGAACGCGAGCAGCACCGCCGGCGCGCCTTCGAGCGCGAACATCCACTGCCAGCCGAAGAGGCCCATCACGCCGCCCATGTCGCGCATGATCCAGCCGGAGACGAGCCCGCCGAACACGCCCGCCACCGCGACGCCCGCGAAGAACACCGAGAGCACCGCCGCGCGTCGGTGCGCCGGAAACCAGTAGGTCAGGTACAGCACGATGCCGGGGAAGAAACCCGCTTCGAACACGCCGAGCAAAAAGCGCAGCAGATAGAAGTGTCCCGGCGTCGAGACGAACATCATGCCGACCGACGCGAGCCCCCACAGCAGCATGATCCGCGTGAAGGTGCGGCGCGCGCCGTACTTCGCGAGCAGCAGGTTGCTCGGCACTTCGAACATCACGTAGCCGACGTAGAACACCGCGGCGCCGAGGCCGTACATGGCGTCGCTGAAACCGAGGTCGTGCTTCATCTGCAACTGCGCGAAGCCGATGTTGATGCGGTCGAGAAACGACACGACATAGCAAAGAAACAGAAACGGGATGATGCGCCACGCAACCTTGCGCAGCAGCAGGTCGTCCTCATCCGCGACGACGGTCACAGGGACCGTCGCCGGATTGATCGGCTTCGACATGTCTCACTCCAGAAAACGGAAAAGCGGGATGGATCGGCGTCTTGTCGCGCCGTCGGTCCGGGATGGGAGGCGAACGGCGAGCGCCGTTCGCTTGGGTTACAGCAAAGGATCAGTCCTGCAGCGCGGCCCACATTTCCTTGTCGCGCTGGGCCGTCCAGATGCGCGGATGCGTGAGGCCGCTCGCTTCGTCGTAGGCGCGCGAGACGTCGAACGGCAGGCAGTGCTCGTAGATGAACACCTTGCCGAACTTCGGGTCCATCGACTTGCGCGCGAGCGCCATCGCGCCCTTCAGGTCGAGCTTTTCCGCGACCGCTTCACGGCCCGCCTGAAGCAGCGTCGTGACGAAGTCCTTCGTGTAGTCGATGCCCTTGTTCACGTCGGCCGGCGACAGCAGCGCTGGGCCGCGTCCCGGCACGAGCTTGTCGGCGCCGAGCGCGCGCAGCGCTTCGAGCGTCGTCGGCCATTGTTCGAGCTGGGCGTCGCCGCAATAGCAGGCCGCGTCGTACTCGACGAGATCGCCCGAGAACAGCACCTTCTGCGACGGCAGCCAGACGACCGTGTCGCCCTTCGTGTGGCCCGAACCGAGATGCGCGATCTTCACTTCGAGCTTGCCGAGCCACAGCGTGATTTCCTTCTCGAAGACGAGCGTCGGCCAGGTCAAGCCCGGCACGGTCTCGACGCCCGCGAACAGGCGCGGAAAGCGTTCGATCTCCGACTTCATGTCCTGCTCGCCACGCTCGACGATCATTTCATACGTGCCGCGGCTCGCGATGACCTGCTGCGCGCCTTCCGCGAAATACGCCGACGCGCCCAGCACGCGCACCGCGTGGTAATGCGAGAGCACGACGTACTTGATCGGCTTGTCGGTGACGCTGCGGATTTTCGCGATCAGGTCCTGCGCCATCGCGGGCGTGGCCGTCGTGTCGACGATCAACACGCCGTCGTCGCCGATGATCACGCCCGAGTTCGGATCGCCTTCCGCCGTGTACGCGTAGGCGTTCTCCGAAAGCTGCGTGAACGTGATTTTCTTCTCTTCCAGATCGGCCTGCGATGCAAATGCCTTTGCCATGTTCGTCTCCTGCGTGTTCGTGGGGAATGAGCTTGTGGGGATGGGATCATGATCGGCCGCGTCATGACATTTGTCAACAGCAAGTCGCTTTGTTATTTGCAAATGTCGGGTAAACGATGGGGCGTTTGCCATGCGAACCGTGCGGGCGGCGTGTCGGCTACCATTTGCCTTTCTCAATATAATCATCGGGACTTTTTTTTGGCACAGCAATCGACTCGCGACGCGTCGGAAAAGAAGCAGCGCGGCGTGCAGAGCGTCGAAGTGGGCGGCCGGCTGCTCGATGCACTCGCGCGTCACCGCACGCCGCTCGCGTTGAGCGCGCTCGCCGACGCCGCGCAACTCTCGACCGCGCAGGCGCACACCTATCTTGTGAGCCTGACGCGGCTCGGGCTCGTCAAGCGCGACGCACTGAGCGGCGATTACGAGCCGGGCCCGCTCTCGCTGCGGCTCGGCCTGATGCAGCTGGAGCAGCAGAACGCGTACCGCGTCGCCGTGCCGCACGTCGCGGCGCTTGCCGAGGCGACGGGCGCGAGCGTCGCGGTGTGCGTCGGCGGGCCGCAGGGGCCGACCATCGTGCGCTACGAGCGCGGCGGATTTCCGCTGCACGTGAACCTGCATGTCGGCACGGTGATGTCGCTGTCGGCGACGTCGACGGGGCGCGTATTCCGCGCGTTCTACGATCCGGCGCGCGTCGCCGCGATGCTCGCGCATCAGAAAGACGACGCCCCGCTCGCCGACGACGACCTTCGCCGACGCGGCATCGAGCGCAGCATCGATGCACCGAGCCCCGGCATCAGCAGCATGAGCGTGCCGGTCTGCGACGCCGACGGGCGCATGCAACTCGCACTGACGGTGATCGGATCGTCGGGCTCGATCGACGTTGCGTGGGACGGACCCGTCGCGCGGGCGCTCCTCGCCACCGCGAAAGCCATCGCCACCCTGCTCTGACGACGCCATGAATTCCCCTCTCATCGACGACACCCGCGCCCAGCGCGGCATCAACGCGCTCGATAACACGGGCGAACTGCTCGTCGCGCTGGCCGGCGCGGGCAAGCCGCTCTCGCTGCGCGATCTGGCGGCGGCCGCCGGCATGCCGGCGGCGAAGGCGTTTCCGCATCTGGTCAGTCTGGTGAAAACCGGCCTGCTCGCACGCGACGACGCCGGACTCTTCGAAGCCGGGCCGCTCGCGCTCGAACTCGGGCTGATCGCGCTCCAGCGGCTTTCGCCGATCCGCGACGCCGAACCGGAAATCGCCGCCCTCGCCGCCGACACCGGGATGAGCGTCGCGGCTGCCGCGCTCGGGCCGCTCGGACCGACCGTCGTGCGGCTGGAAGAATCGGCGCGGCCGCAGCACGTGAGCCTGCGGATCGGCACGGTGATGTCGCTCGTGAATACGGCGATCGGGCGCGTGTACGCGGCGCATCTGCCCGACGATGTCCTGCTGCGCCTCTTGCAGCAGGACGCGATCCGGCTCGCCGGCACGACGCTCGCACCCGATGAAGGCTACCGCGAGCGGCTCGCTGCGATCCGCACGGGTGGCCTGGACACGGCGCTCGGCGCGCCAGTGCCCGGCATCCACACGCTGGCCGCACCGGTCTTCGATCACACGGGCAGCGTGTGTCTGGTGATCGCGGTCATCGGTTCGTCGGGCGGGTTCGAGAGCGATCCGCACGGCGCGCTCGCCACGCGCCTTTTGGCCGCGACGCGGCGGCTGTCGTGGCGATTTGGGTTCGTCGAGGCTTAAGCGAGCAGCCCGCGATACACCGCGTCGTATTGAAGCGCCGCCGCTTCCCAGCCGAAATTCTGCTCCATCGCCCGCCGCGTCACCGCCTTCCACTCCGTGCGTCGCGCCTTGAGCGCAAACGCGCGCCGGATCGCCGCGACGATGCCCGCGCGGTCGAATGTCTCGAAGACGAAGCCGGTCGCGCGTTCGTCGGCGAGATCTTCGAGCGACGAATCCACCACGGTATCCGCGAGTCCGCCCACCCGATGCACGAGCGGCAGCGACCCGTAAGCGAGCGCATACAACTGCGTGAGCCCGCACGGCTCGAAACGCGACGGCACCATCACGATGTCGCTGCCCGCGATGATCGAATGCGAGAGCGTTTCGTCGAATCCCAGTTCCACCGCCACCGCGCCCGGATGCGCCGCCGCCGCGTTCTTCATGCCGGTTTCGAGTGCCGGGTCGCCGGTGCCGAGCACGGCGAGCTGGCCGCCGCGCTGCACGATGTCGGGAATCGCCGAGAGCAGCAGGTCCAGCCCCTTCTGCTCCGTCAGACGGGAAACGACGCCGAACAGCAGCGCGCCGTCGTTCTGTTCCAGCCCCATGCGCGCCTGCAGCGCCGCCTTGCACTTCGCCTTGCCCGCGGGCTTCGCGGCCGTGTAGCGCGTGTCGATCGTCGTGTCGGTCGACGGATTCCAGATCGAGTAATCGACGCCGTTCAGGATGCCGCTGATGTCGTGCGAGCGCGTCTGCAAGAGGCCGTGCAGGCCCGCGCCGTGGTGCTGCGTCTGGATTTCGCGCGCGTAGGTCGGGCTGACCGTCGTGATGCGCTCGGCGTAGTACAGCCCCGCCTTCAGGAATGAAACGTGGCCGTAGAACTCCAGTCCCTCGACCGCGTAGAAATCGGGCGGCAGTTGCAGCACGCCGTAATGCGCGGCGGGAAAGACGCCCTGATAGGCGAGGTTGTGCACCGTCATCACCGACGGCACGCGCGGCCTGCCGCTCGCGCGCTCGAACGCGCGCAGGTACGCGGGTGTGAGCCCGGCGTGCCAGTCGTGCACGTGGACGACGTGCGGCGTCCAGCCCGGATCGGCGCCCGTCGCGACGCGCGCCGCCGCCCAGCCGAGCAGCGCGAAGCGACGGTCGCTGTCGGCGTAGGGATGATGCGACGCGTCGAGATACGGATTGCCCGGCCGGTCGTAGAACGCATCGGCCCGCACGACGTACACGACGACGCCGTGCGGTTCCAGCACGCCGCGCTCCAGTCGCACGTCGCCGATGCCGAACGCGTGCCCGAGATCGGCGACCGGCTCGACGCCGCTCAACCCCGCGAGGACGGCCGGAAAGGCCGGCAGGATCACGCGGGCGTCGGTGCCCAACTGCGACTGCGCGGGCGGCAGCGCGCCCACGACATCGGCGAGCCCGCCGGTTTTCAACAGCGGATACATCTCAGCTGCGACGTGCAGCACGCAAACGGTCATCTGCGATTCCTTTTATTGATTGTGTCGCGGACGTCGGCCGCTGGCGCTATTTGTCGAGCCGCCGCAGCGCCTCCTGCGTGACGAGCGTAATGCCGTTCTCGGTACGGAAAAAGCGCCGCGCATCGTCTTCGGCATCCTCGCCGATCACGAGGCCTTCCGGCACCGTGCAACCGCGGTCGATCACGACGCGCGTCAGCCGGCAATTCGGTCCGACGGTCACCTGCGGCAACAATACTGCCTCGTTGATGTGACAGAACGAATGCACCCGCACCGCCGACGACAGCACCGACTTCGTCACATGCGAGCCCGAAATCACGCAGCCGCCGCAGACGAGCAGATTGGTGATCTCGCCCTGCTGGCCGTTCAGGTCGCGCACGAACTTGGCGGGCGGAAGCTGCTCCTGATTGGTCCAGATCGGCCATTTGCGGTCGTAGAGGTCGAGTTCCGGGATCGTCGAGGCGAGGTCGAGGTTTGCCGCCCAGTAGGCGTCCACCGTGCCGACATCGCGCCAGTAGGCGGGCGCGTTCGGGTCGCTGTCGGAGGTCACGCACGACATGCCGAACGGATGCGCGATCGCGCGGCCGCTCGTCACGACGCGCGGGATGATGTCCTTGCCGAAGTCGTGATCCGTGTTCGACGCCGCGATGTTTTCCTCGAGCAACTGGAACAGGTACTTCGAGCTGAACACGTAGATGCCCATGCTCGCGAGCGCGATGTCCGACTTGCCGGGCATCGGCGGCGGATCGGCGGGCTTTTCCAGGAACGCCGTGACGCGGCGGTCCTCGTCGACGTGCATCACGCCGAACGCCACCGCCTCCATGCGCGGCACCTCGATGCAGCCGACCGTGCAGTCCGCGCCGCTCTCGACGTGGTCGAGCACCATGCGCGTGTAGTCCATCTTGTAGATGTGATCGCCCGCCAGCACGACGATGAATTCCGGCGCGATCGAACGGATGATGTCGAGGTTCTGGAACACGGCGTCGGCCGTGCCGCGATACCAGCTCGAATCGACGCGTTGCTGCGCCGGCCAGATATCGATGAATTCGTTGAACTCGCCGCGCAGGAAACCCCAGCCGCGCTGGAGATGGCGCAGGAGCGAATGCGCCTTGTACTGCGTGACGACCGCGATGCGGCGGATGCCGGAGTTCAGGCAGTTGGACAGCGCGAAGTCGATGATGCGGTATTTGCCGCCGAAGTGGACAGCGGGCTTCACGCGCTTGTCGGTGAGGGGACCGAGCCGGGTTCCGCGCCCGCCGGCGAGAACAATAGCAAGCGTGGACTTCTGCAAATCGGTGCGATTCTTTGCCAGCGTCTCCATTCCAGCCTCCTGATTTGACTTGCGTTTTTGGTGTCGGTCTTCGTTTTTGAATCGCCTTGTTGTCCTATTTGTCGTATGAAGATTGCGTGGCACGCACGCGTCGGAACATTATCCGGCGCATGAGAGAAATAGTGTGCCTGGAATATTCGATTTTTTATCGTGCGCGAAGGGATCGACCTGGATTTCGATCCGCCGTCAATGAACGCCCTGAGCAAGTGCCATGCCGTTGAAACGGCGCGAGCAGCACCGGTGTTGCAACGGCGCGACCATTCGTGCACTGGCAAGGCGCAGCGGAGGCTGCAAGTGCCGAGTTTGCAATTAATAACGCTGCCGCGGCGCCACGGCGCGCGGCGGCGCGGCACAATAGGCTTCTGCGCCGACAGGCCGCGCTTTCCGGCTTCGTTCTGTTTCTGTCCGGATCGCGCGGTCCGGCGCGTCGCGGCAATTCATGCTTCACGCGGCTCGCCCGTCGCGGCGCGAGTCCTTCGATCAACCGAGCATCCCGTCTTGCAGGGCGCCGTCCGAATCCCGGAAGAGATCATGAACAACGTCCTCAGTATTCAGTCGCATGTGGTTTTCGGTCACGCCGGCAACAGCGCGGCCGTGTTTCCCATGCGCCGGCTCGGCGTCAATGTGTGGCCGCTCAACACCGTGCAGTTTTCGAATCACACGCAATACGGCCGCTGGACCGGCGGCGTGTTCGACGCCGACGAGTTGCAGAACGTCATCGACGGCATCGGCGCGATCGGCATGCTCGCGCGCTGCAACGCCGTCCTGTCGGGCTACCTCGGCGCAACCGACCAGGCGCGCGCAGTGGTCGAGATCGTGAAGACGGTGAAAGCCGTCAATCCTCGCGCGCTCTTCTTCTGCGACCCGGTGATGGGCGCGACGGGCGGCTGCACCGTCGAGCCGGGCATTCAGGATTTCCTCGTCACGACGATGCCCCAGTTCGCCGACGCGATGATGCCCAACCATATCGAGCTGGAAAAGCTGTCCGGGCGGACGATCGAAACGGTGGAAGATGCCGTCGACGCGTGTCGTGAGGTGATCGGGCGCGGACCGCGCTTCCTGCTGGTGAAGCATCTGATCGACCGCAACAGCCGCGCCGACACCTTCAACATGCTGGTCGTCAGCGCGACCGAAGCGTGGTTCGCGCAACGGCCGCTCTACCCGTTCGCGCGCCAGCCGGTGGGCGTGGGCGACCTGACGAGCGCGGTGTTCGTCGCGCGCACGCTCCTCGGCGACTCGTTGCGCGACGCGCTGGAACACACGCTCGCGGCGGTCAACGCCGTCGTCAAGGCGACTTACGAAGCCGGGCGCTACGAGCTGGAAATCGTCGCGTCGCAGGACGAAATCGCCAAGCCGACCGACCGCTTCCCCGCGATCCGCGTATCGGGCAACGACAGCGCCCGCCGCGCCTGAGGCGCGCGACCGACAGATCGCGCACGCTTAGGCGCTGCGCCGGCGCTCCCGGGTCCGGCACTTGCTGCCTCGCCGAAGACGCGCCGCTGTGACTGGCATCCGCCGCCGGGGCGCGTCCTCAGAGGATCGCCATGCACAAACCCCTCGAAGGCCAGACCGCGCTCGTCACAGGCGCCAGTTCCGGCATCGGCTTCGGCGTCGCCGAGGCGCTCGCGGCAGCCGGCGCGGCCGTCGCCATCAATTACCACTCGCACGGCGAGCCGGCCGAAAAGCTCGCCGCCGACATCGAAAAGGCCGGCGGCAGCGCGTTTGCCTTTGGCGCCGACGTCTCCGACGAAACCCAGCTCGACGCCATGTTCGACGCGGTCCGCGAGCGTTTCGGCACGGTCGACATCGTCGTGGCGAATTCGGGCCTGCAAAAGGACGCGCGTTTCATCGACATGACGCTCGACGAGTGGAACACCGTCATGAACGTCAATCTCGCCGGCCAGTTCCTGACCGCGCAGCGCGCCGTGCGCGAATTCGTGCGGCGCGGCCCGCGTCCGGTGTCGAAGGCGCTCGGCAAGATCATCTGCATGAGTTCGGTCCACGAGATCATTCCGTGGGCGGGCCACGTGAACTATGCGGCGTCCAAAGGCGGCATCCAGATGATGATGAAATCGCTCGCGCAGGAGGTCGCGCCGCAGCGCATCCGCGTGAACGCCATCGCGCCCGGCGCGATCCGCACGCCGATCAACCGCGACGCCTGGGACTCGAAGGAAGCGCTCGACAAGCTGCTGAAGCTCGTGCCCTACGGGCGCATCGGCGAAGTCGACGACATCGGGCGCGCCGCCGTCTGGCTCGCGTCGGACGAAAGCGACTATGTCGTCGGCACGACGCTCTACGTCGACGGCGGCATGACGCTCTATCCCGGCTTCGCGGACAATGGCTGACCCCGCCCGCACACGGGACGCCCGCGCGCACACACGCGTGCCGTGCAGCACGCCGATCGAGGAACACGGCGTGATCGGCAACATGACGACGACCGCGCTCGTCGCCACCGACGGCGCGCTCAACTTCATGTGCTATCCGCGCGTCGATTCGCCGACGATCTTCGGCGCGCTGCTCGACGCGGCGCGCGGCGGCCATTTCCAGGTCGCGCCCGCGTTCGAGCGTCCGCGCGTCAAGCAGATGTACCTGCCGGAAACGAACGTGCTGGTGACGCGTTTCATGTCGCCGGACGCGGTGTGCGAGGTGCTCGACTTCATGCCGCTCACGCGTTCCGGCGAGGATGCGCCGAACTGCGTCGTGCGCGTGGTGCGCTCGGTGTTCGGGCGCATCCCGGTGGCGATGCGCTGCGCGCCGCGCTTCGATTACGCGCGCACCGCTCACACGGCCGCGCAGTCCGACCCGCACCGCGTGCGCTTCGAGCCGGCGGGCGGCGGCGAGCCGCTCACGCTGCTGTCGACCGTCGCGCTGTCGATCGAAGACGACGACGCCTCTGCCCATTTCGAACTCGACGAACGCGACAGCGCGTGTTTCGTCTTCGGCGCGGCGTCCGAGCCGCTCGAGCGCGCAAACCCGTGCGAGGCCTTGCTCGACGAAACCGTCGCGTTCTGGCGCGCGTGGGCGGCCGAATCGACGTATCGCGGACGTTATCGCGAAGTCGTCATGCGCTCGGCGTTGCTGCTCAAGCTGCTGAGTTCGCGCGAGCACGGTGCGATCGTCGCGGCACCGACGTTCGGCCTGCCGGAGACGCCGCAGGGCGGCCGCCGCTGGGACTACCGCTACACGTGGATCCGCGATGCCGCGTTCTCCGTGTACGCCCTCCTGCGCCTCGGTTACACCGGCGAGGCGCAGCATTTCATGCACTGGATCGCCGAGCGCAACCGGCGCTGCGATTCCGACGGCTCGCTCTCCGTGATGTACGCGGTCGACGGCGAAAAGCCGCCGGAAGAAGCCGCCGCCGACCAGTTGCACGGCAGCGGCGTCGCGCCGCCGCTCATCGGCAATGCGGCGCGCGACCAGATGCAACTCGACGTCTACGGTGCGCTGATGGACGCCGTCTACCTGTACAACAAGTACGGCGCGGCGGTGTCGCACGACGGCTGGCGACACGTCACGCGCACGGTGAATTACGTCGCCGAACACTGGCACGAGCCGGATCACGGCATCTGGGAATTTCGCAACGGCCCGCGCGCCCTGCTGCACTCGCGGCTGATGTGCTGGGTCGCGCTCGATCGCGCGCTGCGTCTCGCGCAAAAACGCTCGCTGCCCGCGCCCCTCGCGCAATGGTTCGACATCCGCGACCGCATCCACGCGGACATCCACGAGCATTTCTGGAACGACGACCTGCAAAGCTTCGTGCAGACGCCCGGTTCCATCGTGCTCGACGCCTCCGTGCTGATGATGCCGCTCGTGCGCTTCATCGGGCCGAAGGACGCGCGCTGGCTCTCGACACTCGATGCGGTTGGCCGCGACCTGCGCGTCGATCCGCTGATCTTCCGCTACACGCGCGGCGGCGCGCTCGACGGCCTCGACGGCGAGGAAGGCGGCTTTTCCGCCTGCTCGTTCTGGTACGCGGAAGCGCTCGCGCGGGCGGGACGCGTCGACGAAGGACGGCTCGTCTTCGAGAAGATGCTCGCCTATTCGAACCATGTGGGACTTTACTCGGAGGAAGTCGCGGTCGACGGCGCGTCGCTCGGCAACTTCCCGCAGGCGCTCACGCACCTTGCGCTGATCAGCGCGGCCTTCCAGCTCGACCGCAGTCTCGAAGGCCGTCATGCGCCGTGGTCGTGAGCGGCGCTTTCAACGCTTCTGAAGGAATCAGATGAAAGAAACTCAAGTGGACGTCGCCGTGATCGGGGCCGGCACGGCGGGCATGTCGGCCTTTCGGGCCGCGCGCTCGGCGTGCGGGCGCGCGGTGCTGATCGAATCAGGCGAGTTCGGCACGACCTGCGCGCGCGTCGGCTGCATGCCGTCGAAGCTGCTGCTCGCGGCGGCGAACGGTTTGCATGACGCCAGGGCGCTTGCGCCGCGCGGCATCGACGGCACCGAGGCGCTGCGCGCGAACGGCGCGCTGGTGCTCGACTACGTGCGGCGCGAGCGCGACTACTTCATCGGCGGCATCCTGGAAGAAACCGACTCGTTTCCCGCCGACTGCGTGATTCGCGGACGCGCGCGGTTCGAATCGTCGTCGGCGGGTCGTCACGTGCTCTCCATCGACGATACGCGGCGCATCGAGGCAAAGAGCGTCGTGATCGCGACCGGCGCCGTGCCGACGATCCCCGACGCGTTCAAGGTGTTCGGCGAGCGTCTGATCACGAGCGACGCCGTGTTCGATCTTAAGACCCTGCCGCAACGCGCGGCCGTGTTCGGCGCCGGGCCGATAGCGCTGGAACTCGGGCAGGCGTTCGCGCGGCTCGGCGTCGACGTATTCATGTTCGGCCAGGGCGGGCGCGTGGCGTCGCTCACCGACACGCCCGTGCGCGACGCGCTCGCGGCGGCGCTCTCCGAGGAGTTCTATTTCGATCCGGATGCGAAGATCGAATCGATGTCGATGCAGGACGGCGTGCCGACGATCCGCTTCAAGGCGCTCGACGGCCGCACGCGCACCGAGCAGTTCGACCTCGTCCTCGTCGCGACGGGGCGCGCGCCGGACCTGAAGGCGCTCGATCTGGCGAAAGCGGGTATCGAGCTGAACGACAAAGGCGTGCCGCGATTCGACGAAGCGTCGATGCAATGCGGCAAAAGCAGCATTTTCATCGCGGGCGATTGCGACGGCACGCGGCCGTGGCTCTCGGATGCGGCCGACGAAGGCAAGATCGCCGGCGACAACGCCGCACGCTTTCCCGACGTGCAACCGGTGAAGCGCAAGGTGCCGTTTGCGCTGGTGTTCTGCGAGCCGCAGGTGGCGATCGTCGGCGCTTCTTACGACGACCTCGACAGACAGATGACCGTCACCGGCTCGGCGTCGTTCGAAACGCAGGGGCGCAGTCGCGTGATGCGGCAGAATCGCGGCGTGCTGCACGTCTACGCGGACGCCGGGACCGGCAAGTTGCGCGGCGCGCAGGCGTGCGGCCCGGCGGTCGAGCATCTGGGGCATTTGCTCGCGTGGCTGTTGCAACTGGACCTGACGGTGGACGAGGCGCTCAAGCTGCCGTTTTACCATCCGGTGGTGGAAGAAGGACTGCGCACGGCGCTCAAGGACGCGAGCCGCAAGTTCTACGAAGAGCGGTCCGAAACGCCGCCCGCCTTGCCAACTGCTGCGGGATGCTGATCGATTTGCCGCCCTGAAAACAACAAGGCCGGTTGCGAGCAACCGGCCTTGTCGGATCGAGCGTCTATTTCAGCGATCAGATCGCGTATTGCAGCGCGAGATCGAAACCCAGCACGACCACCGAGCAGAACAGCCCGAGCAGCAGATTGCTCAGACGATGTCCGAAATCGTGATGTTTGCTGAGTCCCGCGGCAGCGAGAAACGCCAGTTCGACGATGACTTGCATGGCAAACACGGCGACCATCAGCGCGAACTCATAGCCCATCGACCGGAAGTTCATGAAGTTGAAGCCGTTGACCGACACCCACGACCCCACTCGCCACGCTTCATAGGCCAATAGCAGCAACGGGAAAATGTAGCTCGCCACGTAAGTCGGCACTGTGGCGTGGCGCAATTCCATGTTCAGGTGACGGGTAACTTGCATCGCGTACTCCTTTGTCCGTGTCGGCGAAATGCCGAAGTTCTACGTGCATCCCAAGTTCCGGCTCACGATTCGGATCGCTAAAAACCTGTGATACCCAGTGCTCCGTTTTCGGTAGCGCAGAACGTCGTGCTTTCAGAATAGGACAAATTTAAGAAAAGCGAATCATCGTATTCCCGATGCCTAAGCCCGATAAGCCGCTCCGGGCGTCGTTGTGCAGTGCAACTTAATAAAGCGGTTATAGGAAGCACGGAAACAGACACGCACGTGCGTGCCCGTTTCCTCCGGTAAATGCACGCTTCATTCCTTCCCGTACAACTTGATGATGCCTGAAAAATCGATTCCGCCCAGGCCCTGCTGGCTCATCGACTGGTAAAGCTGCTGCGCGAGCGCGCCGAGAAAGACGGGTTGCTTCGCCTGCCGGGCGGCATCGACGGCGAGACCGAGATCCTTGAGCATCAAGTCCGCGCCGAAGCCGCCGGAATAGCCGCGCGACGCGGGCGCATTCGGCACAATCCCGGGATAGGGATTACACGTATCGGAACTCCAGCAGCGGCCGGTCGATGTATTGACGATGCTCGCCAGCTTTTGCGGGTCGATACCGAGCGACTCGCCGAGTTTCATCGCCTCCGCCACGCCGATCATCGAAATGGCGAGCAGCAGGTTGTTACACAGCTTCGCGATTTGCCCGGTGCCGGTCTCGCCGCAGCGCACCATGTTTTTGCCCATCCCGGCCAAAACCGGTTTGAGCGTTTCAAAAAGCGTTTCGTCGGCGCCGACCATGAACGTGAGCGTCCCCGCCTGCGCGCCGACGACGCCGCCCGACACCGGCGCATCCGCGAACGGATTGCCGCGCGCGCGTGCCGTCTCGCCGATCATGCGCGCGGTCGCCGGATCGATCGTGCTGCTGTCGATGAGCGGCACGCCCGTGCGCACGCCGGCGAGCACGCCGTCGTCCTCGTTCAGGTAGACGGCCTTCACGTGCGCGGACGCCGGCAGCATCGTGACGACGACTTCGCTCGCCTCCGCCACCGCGCGCGGCGACGGCGCGAGCGTCGCGCCGTTCTGCTTCGCCTCGTCGAGCGCCGCTTCCGACAGGTCGAACACCGTCAGCGCGTGACCCGCTTTCAGCAGGTTCGCCGCCATCGGGCCGCCCATGTGTCCCAGTCCTATGAAACCGATTTGCATTGCTGTCTCCCCGGTGCTATCGCAGCGAAATGGTCGTGTTGACGCCGTCGTTGACCGTGGCGTCATCGAACCAGCGCGCGGTCACGGTCTTCGTCTGCGTATAAAACTGCACGACCTGTTTGCCGTAAGGCCCGAGGTCGCCGAGTTTCGAGCCGCGCGAACCCGTAAAGCTGAACGACGGCACCGGCACTGGAATCGGAATGTTGATCCCAACCTGACCGATATCGATTTCGCTCTGGAACTTGCGCGCCGCCGCGCCGCTTTGCGTGAAAAGCCCGACGCCGTTGCCCATCGGATTGCGGTTGACGAGCGCGATCGCGTCGTCGAGGGTCGCGGTTTCCAACACGCAGATCACCGGTCCGAAAATCTCCGTCTTGTAGATCGACATGTCGGTCGTGACGCCGGAAAAGATCGTCGGGCCGATGAAATTGCCCTTTTCATAGCCCTGCACCGCCACGCCGCGCCCGTCGAGCGACAGGGTCGCGCCTTCGTCGACGCCCTTCTCGATCATCCCGAGAATGCGCTCCTTCGCGCTACGCGAGACGACCGGGCCGACGTCCGTGTTCGGCTCCGTGCCGCCGTTCACTGTCAGCCCGCGCGCGCGTTCGACGAGATCCGGCAGCCAGTCCTTCGACGCCCCGACCAGCACCACCACCGACGTCGCCATGCAGCGCTGCCCGGCCGCGCCAAAACCGGCGCCGGCGAGTGCGTTGAGCGTCTGCTCCTTGTTGGCGTCGGGCAGCACGACGGCGTGGTTCTTCGCGCCCATCATCGACTGCACGCGCTTGCCGTGCTGGCTGCCGAGGTTGTAGACGTGCGTGCCGACCGCCGTCGAGCCGACGAACGAAATCGCCTTGATGTCGGGATGCGTGCAGATCGCGTCGACCACTTCCTTGCCGCCGTGAACGACGTTCAGCACGCCCGGCGGAATGCCCGCCTGCACGGCGAGTTCGACGAGCTCCATCGTCGAGAGCGGGTCCTGCTCGGACGGCTTGAGCACGAACGTGTTGCCGCAGACGATCGCCATCGGAAACATCCAGAGCGGGATCATCGCGGGGAAATTGAACGGCGTAATGCCCGCGCAGACGCCGATCGGCTGGCGCAGCGTGTACGTATCGACGCCGCCCGCCACGTTCTCCGCGAATTCACCCTGTTGCAGCGTACTGATCGAACACGCATGTTCGACGACTTCGAGTCCGCGGAAGATATCGCCTTCGGCGTCGGGCAGCGTCTTGCCCTGCTCGGCCGTGAGCGTCTGCGCGACGCGCTTCATGTTCTGCCGCACGAGGTCCTGGAACTTGAGCATGAGGCGCATGCGCACGCCGAGCGGCGTCGTGCGCCAGGTCTGAAACGCCTTGTGCGCCGCGGCGACGGCCGCATTCACTTCGTCCACGGTCGCGAACGGCACGCGCCCGATCACTTCCTGCGTCGCCGGATTGACGATGTCGCGCCATTCGGCCGATTTCGAATCGACGAATTCGCCGTCGATCAGCAGTTTCGCGGTGCGCAGGCCGTGCTTTGCGGCCTGCGCCGGATGTTCAGCAGCGATGTTCACGTGAGCCTCCGTAGGGCGTGATCGAAGAGAAAACGACGGGGATGGATGCGCGAGGCCGCACGCGCTGGCGCGTGGAGGGGAATGGCATGTCGTCTCCGTTTTTTTTGCCCGCCGGTCGGGCGGCGGGCCTGTCTCATTGAGTATAGTTATGCAAAAGTCCATCAACCATCGATAAAAATACCCGTCTGATATGCAGAAAAGTATCAAGCTGGATGTCGCGAGACTGAACTGGGACGACCTGCGCTATTTCCTCGAAGTCGCCCGCACGCAGCGCGCGAGCGGCGCGGCGAAGCGGCTGGGCGTCGATTACACGACGGTCGCGCGGCGCGTGCGGGCGCTTGAGGACGCGCTCGGCACGCTTCTCTTCGACAAATCTCGAAGCGGAGGATTCGTGCTGACGGCCGAGGGCCAGCGGCTGCTCGGCTACGTCGATTCGATCGAAACCACGGTGCAATCCGCGACCGAGCAGATCGCCAATACGGGCCACGCGTTGTCGGGGCACGTGCGGGTCGGATCGACGGAAGGTTTTGGATGTTTTTTCCTCGCGCCGCAACTCGCGCGCTTTCAGGACGCGCATCCGAGCATCACGATCGATTTGCTGCCCGTGCCGCATTTCGTGAGCCTGTCGAAACGCGAGGCCGACATCGCGGTGACGCTGGAACGCCCCGAACAGGGACAGTACGTCTACACGAAGCTCTGCGACTACCGGCTGAAGTTGTACGCGACGTCCGGCTATCTCGCGCGCCACGCTCCGATCGCTTCGGCCGAGGACCTGCGCACGCATCGTTTCGCGAGCTATATCGACGACCTCGCGTTCAGTTACGAACTGCTCTATCTGGAGCGCGCGGTGCCGGGCGCGCAGTCGCGCTGGCGCAGCACGAGCGTGATCGCGCAGTATTTCGCGGCGTTGCAGGGCGGCGCGCTCGCGATCCTGCCGTGCTTCATGGCCGCACAGGACCCGCGGCTCGTGCCCGTGCTGCCCGGCGAGATCGAGGTGACGCGCGCGTTTTATCTGTCGTGCCGCGAAGATTTGCGCAAGCTCAAGCGCATCACGGCCGTGTGGGACTACTTGCGCGCGGCGGCGGAATCGAATCGCGCGCTGTTGATGGGCGAAAACAATACGATGGTGTGGAACGAAAGCGGGGCGCCGCCCTGACTCGCGCGCCCCGTTTGCGCGTGACGACGGCGCTGCGCTTCAGTGCACCGGCGTGACCGCGACCGACACGGCTTCCGTGTACGCGAGGGACACCGGTGTGCCCGGCGTGACGCCGGCGAGCTTCGCGCGGTCGTGCACTTGCACGTTCAGAAGATTGCCTTGCGGGCCCTTCAACTGCACGACGCCGCTCGTCGGATCGACTTTCACGACGTCGGCCACGACTTCCACCGGAGGCGCGGAACGTGCCATCGACGCGACGGCGGCGCTCACGACCGCGCCGCCCTTCGCCGCACGCCCGAACCGGACGACGACGTCGCGCGTCATGCGAACGCGCACTTCGTCGCCGGCGTTGAGTTGAGCAAAATACTTCGCATCGGGCCGCACGGTGATTTTCGTCCGGCCGCCCTGCCTGTCGCCGATCATCACTTCGCGCGTGGTGCGGTTGACTGCCTGGATCGACCCGACCGTCTCCACGACGCTCACGCCTTCGACTCCACCCGTCGGTGCTGAGGCGCTGATGGCCGCACCCGGCATCGCGGCGGCCGGCGAAGGCGCCGCGAAAGCGATCGACAGGAACGTGGGCGACAGCGAAATCATCGCGCCGGCGACGATGTTGAAAGCGGTGTTATGCATGTTTCCTCGATACGTCGAAAAAGAGTGGCGAAGCGTGCCCGTGGAAATCGGTTTGATTGGTTTTCCGAATTTTCTGAAAAGGCGGTCCGAACGCAGTGTGTTTTTCGAGATAGCGTTTGTCAACGGCGGCCGGCGGGACGCGATTTCCAAGCATTGCAGATCGTCCGAAACGGCGCCGCGCAAGGGTAGCCGGACATCGCCGGCGCAGTTGAAAGCGGTCTCGACGACGCCCGTCACGTCGCGCGTCGGGGAAGATCGCCTGCGCCGACCGCGGCGCATCCCAAGGCTGAAACAGCGCATTGCCGACTTATTGAGATGCGGCGCTCGCGAGGCCATGCATAATTGCCGACCGATTCAAATATCGCCCGCACTTGCCGCGGCACCCTTTCCACGACGTGACACTTATTCCGATCAAGCCGACCGTACAGTCCGCGCGCCCGGCGGCCGCCTTCACACGCAAGGTTCACTGATGGCGTTCGTCATCTGGTCCCGCCGATCCGTTTCCAGCCAGCGCGTGCGCTTCGTCGAAGCGCGCACGGCGCGCGTGATCGCGATCGTCGCCGGCATCGCGCTGATTCTGGCCGCGCTCGCGCTCGGCATCGCGATCGGTTCGACGCTCGGCAGCAGCCACGCCTTCGACGAGCGCGCCCAGTCCGCGCGTCATTCCTACGAGCTGGAGGAACTCGGCAAGGTCAGCGCGACCTTGACGAAGATCGAGCCGCGCGTCGCGCAACTGAGCGCGCAGGTCGGCGAACTGCGCGACTTCGAGGAGCGCCTGAAGGCGTCGCGCAAGTCCGCCGACGGCCCCGACGTCCATATCGTCCCGCCGCTGCCCGACAGCGAGGAAACCGCGCCGCTCGACGGCGCGGGCGGCCCGCTCCTGCCGCCACGGCTCTGCGGCGCCGGGAAAACGGCGAACGAAGGCAGCGCGCCGCAGCGCATGAAACGCACGCAGAAGTTCATCGACTGTCTCGACGACACGCTCTCGCAACTCGAAAGGGATGTCTTGCCGCACTACGCATCGTATATGGCGTTTCCGGGCCGCGATCCCGCGCCGGGCTCGCACGCGGGTTCGCCGTACGGCAACCGCATCGATCCGTTCACGAAGCATGCGAGCTTCCATCCGGGCGTCGATCTCGTCGCACCAACCGGCGCCACGATCCTCGCGACCGCGGGCGGCCGCGTGATCCAGGCGGGTCCACACGGCGGCTACGGCAATGCCGTCGACATCCGGCACAGCGACGGGATCGTCACGCGCTACGGCCATACGTCGAAGATCTTCGTGCGGGTCGGCGATGTCGTGATGCCGGGGCAGAAGATCGCCGAAGTCGGATCGACCGGACGTTCGACCGGACCGCACCTGCACTTCGAAGTGATCGTCGATGGCGCTCAGATCAATCCGACGCCGTATCTGGCGCTTTTCAGGCTCAAGTCCCATGCGCAAAGTTGACCGGAACCGCGCGACGCACCGGCTCGCACGGCGCACCTATTCGCTCACGCCCCGGCGCGCGCCGACGCTCCTGCTCGGCGGCATCGCGGCGGCGTGCGCGATTTCGGCGCTCGCGGCGGCCGGCTTCGCGCTGAAGAGTTCGCGCGAGCACGTCCGGCAGGTTGACGCGATCTGCGCGCCGCCAGTCTCCGAGCAGGAACTGCGCGACCAGCTCACGCACGCGCAACTCGCGCTCGATCACGAAGCCGCCACGCGCGCCGCGCTCGAGAAGCAGGCGGAAGACACGGCGGCCGAACTGAGCCGCCTGCGCACCGATCTCGCCTTTTTCAGACGCCAGCACGACAAGTCCGACTGATTCAAAGAAGTCCTACCGAACCCCGCTTTCAACGAACCGACGCAACGGAAGAACCCCGCCATGTTTGCAAAGAAGAAATCCCCCGGCATCCAGCAGGCCAAGCTCGCCACGCTCATCGCCCATGACGTCCATCTCAGGGGCGATCTCGAATTCAGCGACGGCCTGCGCATGGACGGCCACATCACCGGCAATGTCACCGGGCGCCCAGGCGAACAGACGCTGCTCGTCGTCAGCGACCAGGGGACGATCACGGGTAACGTCTGCGCCTACGACATCGTGATCAACGGCACGATCACGGGCGATGTCACCGTCGAGCATTTCGTCGAACTTCAGTCCAATGCGCACGTGAACGGCAACATCTTTTACCAGCAACTGCGCATGGACGTCGGCGCGTCGGTGGAAGGCAAGCTCACCAAGCGCGAACATGCGCCCGCGCGTCCCGACGCCATCGCCGACCACACCACCGACTGATCGCACGTATCCCGTTCCGTCCGGCCCGCGCCCGGCCTTCGCCAGCGCGCGCCATGGCTCAAGCAAGCCCGGGCAAATCCGCTAAGATGCAAAACAAGAGCGACGCGCCAAGGCCGTCGCAGCACAAGCGCGCTGTAAGCCGGCGGCGCGCGGACCTCAATACATCACACCCGGGGCACTCATTCATGCTGGTCAATTGCGCGGCCTATCAGAACGGCCGCAAGCTCGCCGATGTGCCGATCGACGATATCAACGCCTATCGCGACCTGCCCGACAGCTTCATCTGGGTGGCGCTCAAGGAGCCCGGCCCCGGCGAACTCGCGCACATGATGCATCAGTTCGGCCTGCACGAACTCGCCGTCGAAGATGCGCAGCACGGCCATCAGCGGCCGAAGATCGAGGAGTACGCCGAGTCGCTGTTCGCCGTGTTCCACACCGTCGAATTCGATGATGAAGGCGAACTGCTCGTCGGCGAGATCAATGTGTTCGTCGGGCCGAACTATGTTTTGTCCGTGCGCAACCGGACGACGCAGGGCTTCCAGGAAGTGCGCAAGCGCTGCGAGCGCGAACCGCATCTGCTGCGGCACGGTCCGGCGTTCGTGATGTATGCGCTGCTCGACAATGTCGTCGACCGCTATTTTCCGGTGCTCGAACAACTCGCCGCCGAACTCGACGAAGTCGAGGAGCGCATCTTCGAGCGCAACGGACTGGCGGCGTCGCGCGAGATCATCGAGGACCTGTATTCGCTCAAGCGCCGCCTTGTGCTGCTGCAGCATCACACGGCGCCGCTGCTCGAAGCCGTCAGCAAACTGTATGGCGGACGGCCGCCGGGCGTCTGCGCGGGCATGCAGGAATATTTCCGCGACGTCTACGATCACCTGCTGCGCATCGTGAAAACGATCGAGGGGCGGCGCGAAATGATCGTCACCGCGATTCAGGTGAATCTCGGCCTGATTTCGCTCGCGGAAAGCGAAGTGACCAAGCGTCTCGGCTCGTTCGCGGCGCTTTTCGCCGTGCCGACGATGATCGCCGGGATCTACGGGATGAACTTCCACCGCATCCCCGAACTGGACTGGGCATACGGCTATCCGGCGTGCCTCGGCGTGATGCTGGTAGTCGACATCATGTTGTATTGGCGGTTCCGCAAGTCGGGTTGGTTATAATGGATACTTCGGTGCATTGGACGCGACATTGACAACACGATTCGCGGCATCGAGAGGCGGGGCTTCCGGCGACAGCGGAACTATTTTCCGATTTCGATGTCTTACTTGATCTTGCGCGTGAGCAGCACCAGATGCGTAGCAGGATCTCCCCGGCAGCAGCGACCACCCAGCATGTCAGCGCGAACGTCCAGAATCAGGCGCTGAATGTCATCGCCCCGGCAATGTCGGCAGCAGTTTCCCGGCGTTCGTCTTCAAGATTCGGCCCGGGTTCGGGCCACAGTTGAGTTTCAGCGACGTCGGCGGTTCGTGACCGTCACGTTCTTCATTACGAAAAGCCCATGAAGCGACCGCGCCGCCGAAGCGCAGCGCTTCGTTTTTTGCTCGCTTGGCAGACGAGTCGGCCCCGAGCCGCGCTTCTGAGCCGCGCTATTGAGCCGCCTCTGGCCGCTTGTGGCTGTCCGCAGCCGCTTGCAAGAGCCTCGACGGCTCGCGGCCGCGGTTTCATGGCCGCTCACGTGCGCGTCCGGGGCGAGCGCAACACAGGACACAGGAAACATGAAAGACACGATCAAGACGTATAAAGGATACGAAATTCATCCGCTGATTTATCCGCGCGGCGCGCGGGACGGCGTCGCGGTTCGCGCGGCGGATGCGGGCTACGAGGCGTCGGTGCGAATCCGCCGCGCGGTGCCCGAAGGCGAAGAAGCCGCGGGCGACAGCCGCGTGTTTCGCGTCACCCAGCCGCAGGCGTTCGAAAACGGCGGTCAGGCGCGCCGCGCATGTCTCACGCATGCGGAAAAGCTGATCGACGGAGAAATCGACGGCCAGACGGTCGCGGACCTCTGACACCCGTATCGATATCCGCGTGATGCGGGAGCGCAAAGCCCGCGCGTCACCTACAATCTCATTATTGTTCAGACAGGAGCTTCATATGGCGAAAGAAGAACTCATCGAGTTGGACGGCATTGTCGACGAAGTACTGCCCGATAGCCGCTACCGCGTTACGCTCGATAACGGCGTCGTGGTCGGTGCTTACGCGTCGGGCCGCATGCGCAAGAATCACATTCGCATTCTCGCGGGCGACCGCGTGACGCTGGAATTGTCGGTGTACGACCTGACCAAGGGCCGCATCAACTTCCGGCACAAGGACGAGCGCGCAGGCGGCGGCGGACCCCGTCCGCAGCAGATGCGTCGCCGCTGATGCATCGGCGTGCGTCCGCCATTCCGACGGACGAGCGCCAGGAAGAGCACGGTTCGACGTCGCCCGGCATTGCCGCCGGCGGTGCGCGCGCGTCGAAGCCGCCCTCTCCCGTCCCGTTTTCCTCGCGACCTATCCCGCGACCTCGGCGCGCGCAGCCAAGAGCGCATCGATCGCGATAGCAAATCCCTCTTCGTCGTTGCTCGCCGACACCAGGCACGAACGCGCCTGCACGGCTTCCGACGACTGTCCCATCGAAATCGCGAGCCCCGCTGCATCGAACATCGGGACGTCGTTCGCCATGTCGCCGAGCACGGCCACGCGGCCGAGCGGCACGCCCGCATGCCGCGACAGCTCGCACGCCGCTTCGCCCTTGTTGGCGAGCACGTGCGTGACGTCGAGGTAATAGCTTTGCGAACGCGCGGCGTTCGCCCGGCCGCGCAGCGCCGCCTGCAATTCGCTTTCCGCGCGCGCGAGAAGCGCAGCGTCGGCACTCGACCCGACGATCTTGTCGACGGCCGCGAGATCCAGCTCGTCAAAGCTTTTCACCGATACGCCGTCGTAACCCACCGTGCGCCGTTCGAGCGGCACGTAGGCGCCCGCGGGGTTCGTCAGATACCACGCGTCGCCGATGAACACCCACGCGTCGATTCCGTCGCGTTCGAACCGCGCGAGCACGGTATCGACCGCCTCGCGCGGCAGCTTGTGCGCACCCAGCACGTCCCACGTGCCCGGCGCCACGATATTGCCGCCGTTATATGACGCGAACGGCAGCTTGACGTCGAGCGCCTCGACGATCTTTCGCATGCCCGCGCCCGGCCGGCTGCTCGCGACCGTGAACTTGACGCCCGCCGCCTGCAGGCGCCGGACCGCGTCGATGGCGGCGATGCTGAGCGATTTGTCGGTATGCAAGAGCGTGCCGTCGCAATCGGTGATCACGAGGTCGATTTGCGCGAGCGCGTCGAACGCGGCCTGGCCGTCGCCGATCACCGCGCGCAGTCCGTATTTGCGATGAGCCGTCATTCGAACGCTCCCGTGCGCTGATTGGCGGCGGGCAACTGACGCGACTCGCGCACCGAGCGCGGATGCCAGAGCCGCGCGCCGCCCTCGATGCCCGCCGCATTCGACACCACGCCCACGTTCGCCGGCAGGTCGAACGTGAGATGCGCGGCATTGCCGCCGCCGATCCATAGCTTGTCGTAATTCACGAGCGACGCGAGCACGCCGAGGATCTTCTCGACGCGCCTGTTCCAGCGCTTGCCGCCCACTTTCTCGCGCGCCGCATTGCCGATGTACTCGTCGTAGGTCTTCTTCTTCGCGACCGGATGATGCGCGAGTTCGAGATGCGGCATCAGTTCGCCGTCGCGGAAGATCGCCGTGCCCGCGCCGGTGCCGAGCGTCAGCACGAACTCGATGCCGTGCCCTTCGATGGCGGCGAGACCCTGCATTTCGGCGTCGTTGATCATGCGCACGGGCGGGTTGCCGATCCGCGCGGCGAGCAGGTCGGCGAGCGGAAAATCGCGCCAGCTCGCGTCGCCGATGTTGGGCGCCGTCAGCACGCGGTTATTGCGCACGACGCCGGGAAAGCCGATCGAAACGTGCGTCGGCGGCGGCGCGACGAGCGGCGCGACCAGTTCGGCGAGCGTGTCGACGAGTTGTTCGGGCGTGCACGGATGTGGCGTCGCAACACGCAGGCGCTCGCTTTGCATGTCGCCGTCCGCGCCGATGAGCGCCGCCTTCAGGCCCGTTCCGCCGATGTCGATCGCAAGAATTCGCTCGGGCCGGCCTGGTTTCTTTTTTGTTGCCACGTGTCGGTTCTCCTTAGTCTTTTTTCTTGCGGGTATCGACGAGCGGCCGCCAGGCGCGCCCGTCGGCGGCGAGCAATGCGTCGGCTTCTGCCGGACCGCTCGTGCCCGCCGCGTAACCGTGCACCGGAAGCGGCCCGTCTTTCGGATGCAGCACCGGATCGGCCGCGGCCCAGGCCGTTTCGATGCTGTCGGCGCGCTGGAACAGCGTTTCGTCGCCGAGCATGCAGTCGTAGAGCAGCGTCTCATAGCCGACGTTCGCGCGCTCGGCGAAAAAGTCGGCGTAATCGAACGACGAGCGCACCGCGCCGATTTCCATCACCGGCCCCGGCACCTTCACGTTGAAATCGAAGCTCGTGCCGTGCGCCGGGTCGATGCGCAGCGTGAGCACATTGGGCGTCAGGCGGTCGACGGGCGTATCGCGAAAGAGGCGAAACGGCACGGTCTTCAACTGCACCGAAAGCTCCGTGCGGCGCGCCGCGAGCCGCTTGCCCGTGCGCAGGTAAAACGGCACGCCGGCCCAGCGCCAGTTGTCGATGAACACGCGTGCCGCCGCGTAAGTCTCCGTCTGGCTGTCGGACGCGACGTCGGGTTCTTCCCGGTAGCCCGGGCCCGCCGGCCCCTTCTCGTACTGCCCGAAGACGACGTCCTGCGCGGTGAGCGGCTTCATGGCGTCGAAGACTTCGGCCTTCTTGTCGCGCACGGCTTCGGCATCGAACGAATTGGGCGGCTCCATCGCGATCATGCCGAGCAACTGGAACAGATGGTTCGGCACCATGTCGCGAAACGCGCCCGTCTGCTCGTAGAAGCGCCCGCGCCCTTCCACGCCGATCGTCTCGGCCGCCGTGATCTGCACGTGGTCGATGTATTCGCGCCGCCACATCGGCTCGAAGAGCGCGTTCGCGAAGCGCACGGCGAGAATGCTCTGCACCGTGTCCTTGCCGAGAAAGTGATCGATGCGATAGATCTGCTGTTCGTTCGCGTAACTCAGGATGTGCGCGTTGAGGTCCTTCGCGGAGGCGAGATCGGTGCCGAACGGCTTCTCGATCACGATCCGCCTGAAGTTGCCGTTCTCCTCCTTCAAGAGCCCCGCGCGCCCGAGATGTTCGACGATCGGCTTGAAGAAGCGTGCCGTCACGGCGAGATAGAACACGACGTTGCCCGTCTTCATCGTCGAGAGAAGCTGCTTCAGTCCGTCGAAGGTATCGTCGGATTCGAATTCGCCTGCGAAGTACTGCGTGCGCTCCACCACCCAGTTCCACGCCTTTTCGTTTAGCTGCGACGTGTGGAACGTGCTCGCGCGGTCGGCGGCGAACTTGCGCAGCGACTGCGTCAGCTCGTCGCGAAAGTCGCTGGTCTCGCGCGCGCCATGATTCACGCCGACGATCTGCATGCCGTCGTCGAGCAATCCGTCCGACGACAGGTTGTAAAGCGCCGGCATCAGCAGGCGTTTCGTCAGGTCGCCGCCCGCGCCGAAGATGACGAGCGCGCAGGGCGGCGCCGGATGCTTGCCGGCGAGCGGCGCGGCCTGGGTCCCTTCGGCATGCGTGGCGGGTTGGTCGTGTTCAGTGGGCATGGTCCGTCCGTAAGTGAGTGAAGCGGAAGGTGGGCACGTGAATCTGGAAAGACCGCTTTGCCTGCGGCACAGTTCAAAACGTCGGCATCGCGCGTCGAGAAAGCGCATGAGAGAGCACGTTGTCGTAGGTAATTTGTAATTTTTAACCTTTCGTGTCGTAAAATGTGCGCCATTCGGCGGCGGGCGATCGCGCCCCGGCACGCTTTCACGGACAAGCCTTCGGACAATGAACGCACCCAATTCTTCGATCGACCTCGACGCGTATTTCGAGCGAATCGGTTACGACGGTCCGCGCGAGGCCTCGCTCGATACGCTCGCCGCGCTTCACCGGCTGCATCCGCAAACGATTCCGTTCGAAAATCTCGATGCGCTGCTCGGGCGTCCCGTGCGGCTCGATCCGCAATCGATCCAGCAAAAGCTCGTCGGCGCGCGGCGCGGCGGCTACTGCTTCGAGCACAACCTGCTGTTTCGCGGCATGCTCGACGCGCTCGGCTTTACGACCCGCAGTCTCGCCGCGCGCGTCGTCTGGGGCCGCACCGATGCGCCGATGCCGGCGCGCACGCACATGCTACTGCTGGTCGATCTGGAAGGCGTCACTTATCTGGCCGACGTCGGCTTCGGCGGCGTGACGCTGACCGCGCCGCTCGTGTTCGAAACCGGGCGCGAGCAGGCGACGCCGCACGAGCCGTTCCGTATCGACGTCATCGACGCGAACAACTACCTGCTGCAAGTGAAGCTGGACGATGCGTGGGCGCCGCTCTACCGCTTCGACCTCGGACCGCAGTTCGACATCGACTATGAACTCGCGAACCACTTCGTTGCAACGCATCCTCAGTCGATTTTCGTGAGCAACCTGCTCGTGGCGCGCGTCGCGGGGAATTCGCGCTACGCGATGTTCAACCGGCGGCTGACCGTGTACGGCCCCGATCCGTCGCAACGCGAACTGACGACGGCCGACGCCTTGCGCGACGTGCTGCAAAACGAAATCGGCATTCGTCTGCCGGATGACGCGAACCCCGCTCTCGACGCCATGCTCGCTCGCCTGCCCTGACCCGCCGCCATGTTCAACAAGAAGAAGACGCCCGGCCGCGTCGCTTACCAGACGCCGCACCCGAATCCGATGCTCGCGAGCCGCCTGCCGAAGTGGCGCTCGACGCTCGTCCTCTTGTGCGTCTCCGGCGCGTTCGCCGCGCTCGCCGGCCGCGCGCTGTGGGTGCAGGTGCTCAACCAGGACTTCTACATCAACGAAGGCCAGAAGCGTTATCAGCGCACGCTCGAACTGGAGGCGACGCGCGGCCGGATCGTCGACCGCAACGGCGCGATGCTCGCCGTGAGCCTCGCAACCTACGAAATCTGGGCGACGCCGAAGCTCTTCGATGCCGAACGCGCCCGCGACATCGCGCGCCTCATCGACATGCCGGAGAAGGAATTGCTGCGGCGCCTCAACGCGAGCCGCTCGTTCGTGCTGCTCAAGCGCCAGGTCGACGCCGACACGGCGACACGCATCGCCGAGACCGGCCGCGCGGGCGTCACGCTGGTGCCGGACACGAAGCGCTTTTATCCCGAGGGCGAGTCGGCGGCGCATATCGTCGGCTTCACGAACAGCGAGGACAGCGGTCAGGAAGGCATCGAACTCGCCGCCGACGCGCGCCTCACGGGCGAGCAAGGCCAGCGCGAAGTGATCCGCGACCGGCTCGGCCGGGTGATCTCTGAAATCGGCGAGAGCGCGCCGCCGCAGAACGGCGAAACGATACATCTGACGATCGACCGCCGCATCCAGCAGCTCGCGCACACACAACTGAAGGCGGCGATCACGAAGCATCAGGCGCGCGCGGGCAGCGTCGTCGTGCTCGACGCGCGCAACGGCGAAATCCTCGCGCTCGCGAACTATCCGACCTTCGACCCGAACGACCGCGCCCGCCTGACCGGTGAGCAGTTGCGCAACCGCGCGCTCACCGACACCTTCGAACCCGGCTCGACGATCAAGCCGCTCGTCGCGGCGCTTTCGATCGACCTCGGGCTCGCGCGGCCGGACACGCGCATCGACACGTCGCCGGGCACGTTCAAACTCGGGCCGAACGTGATCCACGACACGTCGAATCACGGCGTCATCACGGTGTCGCAGGCGGTGCAGATGTCGAGCAACATCGCGCTCACCAAGCTCGCGCTCAGGCTGCAGCCCGAGACGATGTGGCAAAAGTACCGTGAATACGGCATCGGCAGCGCGCCCGACCTGACGTTCCCCGGCGCCGCGACCGGCCGGCTGCGTTCGCACGAGCGCTGGAAGCCGATCGAGCAGGCGACGATGGCCTACGGCTACGGGCTCTCGCTCTCGCTGTTGCAGATCGCCCAGGTCTACACCGCCTACGCCGGAACCGGCCACTTCCATCCGGCCACGCTCGTGCTCGACGACACCCGCGCCGCGCCCGTCGCCGTCACGAAGCCCGCGACCGCCGCCGCGATCCGCACCATGCTTGAAATGGCGATGGGACCCGAAGGCACCGGACGCGCGGCAAACGTCGAGGGATATCGCGTCGGCGGCAAGACAGGCACGGCGAGAAAGCAGGTCGGGCGCGCGTATGCGAAGAACAAGTACCGCGCGTCGTTCGTCGGCATGGCGCCGATGAGCGCGCCGCGCGTGATCGTCGCGGTGATGATCGACGAGCCGTCGACAGGTTCCTATTACGGCGGGACGGTGGCGGGGCCGGTGTTTTCCGGGGTCATCGGCGGGACGATGCAACTGCTCGGCGTGCCGCCCGACGCGTGATTCGCCGCGTGCCGGGCGCGCGCCTTGCTGCCGTCATGCTGTCGAAACCGTAAGGGCGCCGTGCTCTAATGACGCCTTCAGAACGAGAGAACGAATGCTCAGAGAGACCATGAAGAAACGCGCAGCGCTCGTCGCGCTGCCCCTGCTGCTCAGCGCATGCGGCTACTTTCACAACCCGGACGCAGGCGAGCCGGAAGTCGAGAAGGCGTCGAACAGTTCGGTCGACAGCATAGTGCAGTGCATCACGAAGGAAGCCGACAAGCACGACGCGCCCTACAAGAAAACGCCGATCCCGCAGGGCGTGATGCTCGAATTCGGCGAATCCAACGTGATCAAGGTGCGCTTCGACAACGGCGAGACGAGCTATCGCTTCTATCCCGGCCAGCGCCACACGTCGAACATGTGGATCGAGGGCGCGGGCAAGAAGTGCGCGCCCTGAGATAAGACCCGACGATGCGTTCCACCAAGGCAATCGCCGCTGTCGAGCGGCTCAAGACCCGCAGCGGGAATCCGCAGTTCGCGGCCGTCAGCATGAGCAGCGGCCTGTTTTATCTCGTCGACAAATCGGCGGATGGCGACCAGAAAGTCTCCGCGCCGCTGCCGATGGACGAATTCGTCGCATTCGTCAACGCGATCCAGCCAGCGAAGCCGCGCAAAACCAGCAAGCTCGATCTCGCGATGGAAGCGCAGATCCGGCGCAGCGGCAAGGCGCGCGACACGGGCGAAGGCTGAACGCCCGCACTATTTCATTACGCCTGCGCGCATCCCGGTTCGCCGCGCCACGGCACGAGTCAAACATCGCGCCGTTCGGCGAAACAATGTGCGATGCCAGACGGAGCACCTACCCTCGCGTTGCGTACATTTTTGACAACGGTCGCAAAAACCGAGGGGCCGCCTGAAACGACGTCGAGCGTTCGGGCGAACGGGGTGCCCGCGCGGAGACGGAAGCGTTGATTCGCATCCGTTGCCGCGTGGCTGAAACGGTGACGAGTACATGAAAAAGAAGAAAACCGAGACCACGGGCAGCCTGCTGCCCTCGGCGATGGCCGATGTCGAACTTCAGCACATCGAACGCGCGCTCGCCCAGCTTCGGACGATGAGCGCGCAATCCTCCGGAACACTGAACGTCGAATACTGGCGCGAGCGGCTCAATGCCGTCGGCACGCAGTACGCGCTCGTGCCGGCGCAGAGGCGGCGCATCGAGGCGTTGCGGAGCGCGCTCGACGCGGTCGGCAAAGGACCGGGCGACTCCACGCCGGGCCGCGGGAAAACGACCAACAGGCTTTGGGCGAAAGCGGCTTAACCACCGCTTTCGCCCCTTCGCGCCGCGGCGCGAGCCATGAGCGCCGTCGCGCGAGCGACGGCGCGCAAGCTTTCCTGTAAGCATTCCAGCCGATGCCGTCAGGCATTCTTCCTGCTCCTCGCATAGACCTTGGTCTTTCTGGAGTGCGCATGTCCCGATTCGATTTCACTTTCCTTCGCCGCGCCGCGACGGCCGCTTTTGCGTGCTCGATCGCCTTGACCAGCACCAGCGGCTTCGCGCAGATCACGAGCGGCAGCGGCTCCGAGCAGCAGGAAAATCGCGCATCCGCGATGGGCACGCAGCCCGCCGCCGCCAACTCGGCCGTCCACGAATCGCAGGCGCCGCAGTCGAAGGACGCCGCCGGCAAGAGCCGCGGCGCGACCGCCGGCAAAGGCCACAAGACCGAAGGCGCCGGCGGCTTCAACAACGGCCTTTACGGCACGGGCGCCGGCAGCAACAAATAACGCCGTCGCGCCGGCTCGCGTCAGTCCTGCCGGTTCGGCGCGCCGGTGATCTCCGGTGCGATCGCCGCATGGTTGACGATTGCCACGAGCGAGATCCCGCCGATCATGTTGCCGATGAACGTCGGCAGCAGGAACACGCCGAAGTAATCGCCGACGCTCGCCGCGCCGGTCATCACCGCATAGGACGCCTCGACCGACCCCGCGATCACGTGCGACAGCTTGCTCACCGCGACCGTGTAAGTGATCAGCAGGATCGTCAGGAGGCGCGCCGAACGCGCGCTCGGCAGCAGCCACACCATCAGCGCGATCAGCCAGCCGGCGAACATGCCGCGCACCACGGTCACGCCGAAGCTTCCCGTCAGCGGCGTCTGCGCGACTTTGCCGAGCGACTCGGTGACCTCCGGCGAGAACACGCCGGGAAACTGCAAAATCCCCGCGAAGATCACCGTGCCGACCAGGTTGAACAGCAGCACGATCGACCAGAGGCGCAGCGTCTTGAGGAGCGTCTTCATGTCGCGCCGCGTGAGTACCGGCAGCACCGCGGAAAGTGTGCTCTCGGTGAAAAGCTGCTGGCGTCCGAGAATCACGATCACGAAACCGATCGTATAGCCGAAGCTCGATACGAGCCCGCGCCAGCTCGTCTCGGGCAGCGCGCTTTCGAGGATCGACTGCACCAGAAACGAAAAGCCCATCGACAACCCCGCCGCCAGCGCCGACCAGATCAGCGCGCCCGCGGTGCGGTCCATCGCGGCTTCCCCTTCCTCGCGCACGATCTCGTGGATCACCAGTGCGCGTGGCGTCGAGTGCTCGGCGGCCTGGTCCTGCTCGTCGCGGTTCAGGTGGGGGGAATTCGCGCCGGCCTCCGACGCTTCCGGCGTCGCAGTGGACGCGTCTGGTCCGGAACGCGTGCGTGAACGGTTCTGATCGTCTGACATGGACTGGTTGCTCCGGGATGCTCGCCGACGATCCACGAACGAACGCGGCGAATGAACAGGAAAGGCGCGTCCGTGTGTGTGCGGAAACGACGTCCCGGTCAAGCACGAACAATGCCCGCCGCACGCATTACTGGAGCATGAAGGTTTCGTATTCGAGCGTATCGAGCTTCCGGTCGAGCCAGTAGAGACTCAGGAGCACGACGGCGAGCAGCGAGAGCGCGAAGCCATAGCCGTACCAGCCCGGGTTCAGCGCAAGCGTGACGCCCGTGAACACGACGTTGAACAGCACGAACAGCGCGACCAGCGTGAGCACCACGCGGCGCTTGTCGAGATAGAAGAACACATTGATCACGCCCATGAAGATCACCTGCAGGCTCGCGGCGATCACGTCGACGTAGAAGAGCGGCAGATAGAGCGTCGAAATCCGCAGCCAGTCGAGCAGCACCGCGCCGATCGCGAACAGCATCAGCGCGGCGGTTGCCTGCACTTTCACGATCTCATAGAGTCCGTTGCGCAGCGCCTCGACCATCGCGTTGCGCATGCGCTCGATGTGCTGCAGCGAGGCGCCCTCGCGCACGGCGTTGTAGAACTCGTCGTAATACTCGACGAAGTCCGTCTCGATGCGCATCAGGAACACCGCCATCCCCGGGATGATCGCGAGGTAGGACAGGAACACCGGAATGTCGTAGATGATCGACGCGCGCAGCGGTCCGATCACGCTTTGCCCGGTCGCGGGCGAGTACCAGAACATGAACTTGTCGGCCCAGATGCCGAGGTTGTACAGGAAGCCGGTGAGCATCAGCGTCGGATAGCGATAGCGCTTCATGAAAAGCTCGAACGCCATGAAGCGGCTGCCGGTGTAGTCGCGATAGATGAGCGTGAGAAGCCCGGCGAGCAGCACCGTCTGCCCGCCGACGAAGCCGCCCAGCAGCCCGGTGAGCCCGAACACGTTCAGCGTGATCGCGGCGCCGGTCGTCAACGCATAGCCGATGAAGAACACCCACAGGATCGACATGTACTGCTTCATGCCGGAGAGGAAGATCGTCGCGAGCCAGATGTTGCTCATCACGACGAAGCCCGCCAGCATCAGCAGCCGGTACGCGGCGCTTTGCGTTGGAAAGAGGATCACGACGGCGAGCCCGCCCAGCACCGCCGCCGCCACCGTGATGACGAGCGCCGCGCCGTGGAAATTCGGCAGCACGAGGTCGGCGCGCTTTTCGAAGAGCCGGTCCGACGTGAAGCGCGTATAGGCGAGTTGCAGCGGCCCCGTCAGCACGAGGCTGAGTGAAATCAGATACGTGACCGACACCTGGAACTGCGTGATGAGTCCGGTCGGCAGCACGAACGGCAAGCTGAGAATGCCGATCAGCAGAATGCCGACGATCGAGAGAATCCACGGCCCCGCGCTGATGAGGCCCGCGTATGCGTAGGCCTGCATCAGTCCCGCGAGCGTGTCGCGGCGGAGCATCTTGCGCAGTTCGAAGCCGATTCCAGCCATGTCGGTGCCTTGGAAGTGATTGAGCGCTCAGTCCGGCGTCGCGATCAGGCGCGCATACAGCGACCGATAAGCGCCGACCATCATGTCCTGCGTATAGAACCGCTCGACTCGCGCGATACCGGCCGCCTGCGCCGCGTGCCAGTTTTTTTCGTCGAGCAGGTCGAGCGCGGCCTGCGCGAGCGCGCGCGGATCGGCGATCTGCACGACGCGTCCCGCCGCGCCCAGCGCCGCGTCCTCGCCCGGCAGCCCGTAGATGAGTTGCCGGCACGAGCCGACATCCGTCGTGACGGACGGCACGCCCGCCGCGAAGCCTTCGAGCACGACGAGCGGCAGCGCCTCCGAGATCGAACTCAGGATCAGCACGCCACAGCGCGGCAACAGTTCGTCGATCTTCTGGAAGCCGAGAAACTTGACCTTCTCTTCGAGTCCCAGGCTCTCGACGAGACTGCGGCATTCCTTCGCGTATTCCTCGTCTTCGTCCTCGGGACCGGCGATCCACGCCTCGGCTTCCGGCTCCTCGCGCACCACCGTCAGCATCGCGCGGATGAAGGTCTTGATGTCCTTGATCGGCACCACGCGGCCAATCAGGCAGAGCGTCTTCGGCACCTGCGGCGCGCGCTTGGCGCGCAGCGCCGCGAGCCGCGCGAGATTCACGCCGTTCGGAATGCTCGCGGTCTTGTGCGCGGGCGCGCCGTCCGTGACCTGACGCTGCCGGTTGCCCTCGTACAGCGCGATGATGTCGTCGGCGGCGTCGTAGCACACGCGTCCGAGCGTTTCGAAGAAGCGCACCCACAGATCGCGGAAATAGCCGACCTGCGAGACGTCGCGCTCGAAGATGCTGCGGTTGTCGCGAATCCACTGGCTCTGGAACAGGTCGATCTTGCGTTCCTTCGTGTAGATGCCGTGTTCCGAGACGAGCAACGGCCGTCCCGTCCGATGATGCGCGAGCGCGCCGAGAAAGCCCGCATAGCCCGTCGATACCGTGTGGTAGACGCCCGCCAGCGGCAAGGCTTCCGCGATGCGCGCGAGTTGCCAGAGCGGCTTGTGCATGATCCGCACGGTCCAGAAGTAATCGACGAAGGACGGGTCCGTGCAGCGCTCGCGATACTGCTCGGTGATGAACTTCCACGCCTCGCGCGAGTAGAGAAACTCCGGCTCGGAGAGCTTGCCGCCGGGCGCCAGTTCGCCGAGCATGTCCTTGAGCATCGCGCCGGCTGCCGCGCGCATCGCCGGGTTGCGCATCGCGTCGTGCAGTTGCGCCGACTGCGCGAACGCCGCACGGTCGCCGCGGCCCTTTTCGATCGACGGCGGCGCGTCGAAATCGTAGAGGAAGTGGTTTTCCTGATGCACGACGTTATCCGGCAGCGGATACGAAAGCTTCGGATAATCCTGCGGCCGGCTGCCGAGAAAGCACAGCGCGAACGAGTGCTCGGGGAACGCGCGGATGATCTGGTTGACCCAGCTCGACACGCCGCCGCTCACATACGGAAACGTGCCTTCCAGCAGCAGGACGACATCGGCCTTCGATGCCTTCGGAAGCGCCACGCTGGCGGTTTCCTTCGAAACGTGCTCGACAGTACTCATGACAGCGCCTTTTTCGTGAAAGCAGAAGACGAAGCAGAAACGCCGCCCGGCAGCCAGTAGTCGAGCACGGGTTTCATCACGGGCAGCACCGCCGACGGATTCATCTGCGCCAGCAGCGAACCCACGCGGACGTAATCGCCGCGCAAATACGCGGCTTCCGCGAGGTAAGGCAGCATGCGGTCGCGGGCGAAGCCGCACGCGATCGCGCGCGCGAGCAGCGCTTCGGCGTCGTCGAGATCGCGCCGGTCGAGCGCGAGACGCCCGCGCATGCGCCACAACGACGCATCGCCCGGCTCGATGGCGAGCGCCGCCTGCGCGTAGGCGTCGGCCTGCTGGGCGGCGTTCCGGTAGACATCGCCCTGCACGAGATGCCCGTAGATCAGCTCGCCATAGAGCGCCGCCAGCGTCTTGTTCACGCGATACCGCTCGCGCGGCGCGAGTTCGCGCGCGAGCTTCGGGCGCTCGGCGAGAATCTTCTGCGTCAGGAGCTTCTCCTGACTGTCGAGCATGCCGTAGGCGAGCAAGCGGATATCGTCGAGCGGATCGGCCAGCATGCCGCGCAGCAGCGGACTGATGGTGTGCGCGGGCATCGACTGCATCGCGAGCAGCGCGGTCATGCGCAGCGACGTCGCGGCTTCGGCGTTCTGCAATTCGGCCTTCAGGCGCGCGCCGCGTCCATACGACACATGCGGGATCAGGTGCGTCGCGAACTGCGGCTCCTCCACATAGGCGATGCCGCTCGCCTCGATCCGGCGCGGCAGCGCGAGCGCGAGCGTCATTGCGCAGACGGTGGCGAGCACGCCGCCCACCGGCACGCTGAAGTTGAAGAGCCACAGATAGAACCACGACGCCTTGCCCGGAATCCGGTAGCGGCGCGGCAGCACCTGCCAAGCCGCAAGCGCGATCAGCACGGCGGCGAGCGCCTGCAGTTCGAGACAGCGCAGCAGCAACGCGGTTTGCGGTCCATCCCCCGCCGCCATCACGAAGACGCGGACTTGCAGCGCCGCCCCGGCGACGGCCGCGACGAGCGCGAACGCGGCGACGACGCGCGAATCACCGATCGACATGGCAGAGCCTCAGAAAAGCGAGCAGCGCCTCGACGGGCGCCGCGCGACCGACGCGCATCGAATAGGTCGCGACGTGCGCCGTCTCGAAGTCGGTGCCGAACTGCGCGCGCAGGTTCTCTTCGATGCGCAGCAGATAGCCGTCGACCGCGCCCTCGCCCGAGAGCGGCATCAGCGTGAGCACGGCGCGCTGGCCCGGTTGCGCGATCGGCCACTGCACGTCGAGCGAGCGGCGCGAGCGCAGCACGTGCTCGTAGAGCGACGCGGAGAGCGCGCTCGCATCGAACACCAGCGCGACGAGCGACGATTCGATGCCGGTATCGCGGTGCAGATGTTCGAGGCGCGCGTAATCGAGGGCGAAGTCGTAGGGAACGCCCGGAAACGCTTCGATGAGCGCGCGCGTGATCTCGGCGTGACGCACGCCGTCCGCGTAATAGCCGCACAGCACCAGCAGGAACTGGAGGTTGTCGCGCGTGAGCGCCAGAAACGGCATGCGTTCGACCACCAGCAGCGCCACCCGGCGCCCGCCCGCATCCAGCAGCGGCGCGACCGCCTGATAGCGCGTGTGCAATCGCGGATCGGCGCTGCTTGCGTCGCCTTCGGCCGAGCGCGGATGGGCGAGCGCGTGCTTGTCGAGCGCCTCCACGACGAGCGGATCGGCAAGATCCAGCTCGAACGGCGCGCCGACCGTCGCGGCGGGCGTCGACACGACGCCGCCGTCGCGCCATTCGTAGAGCGCCGCCGTCTCGATCTGACAGGCCTGCGCGGCCGCCTCCAGAAAGCGCGCGGCGCCCTTGAGCGCGCCCGGGTCGTCGTCGCGCAACGCGAGCGCGCGCAGGCGCCCGAGCGAATCGCGCAAGGTCGCGGGCCGCGCGAGCAGGTCCTGTTCGAGCCGCTCGTGCGAAAGCCGCAGCAGGAACTGGTTCTTCGTGAGGATCGACAGGCGCTCGGCGAGATAGTCGTTCGCGACGCGCGCCTGCCGCTGCCGCCCGATCCAGATATCGCCGAACTGCCCGCAGAGCAGCGTCGCGATGAAGCCGCCGAAGAAGAACGCGCCCGGAAACGCCGCTCCGACAGGCGCGCCCGCGTGCACGCCGGCCACGAGCGGCATGAGCGGCCCGGGCGCCTGCACATACCAGCCGGCGAGCAGCAGCAGCCCGCTCGCGGTGCCGGCGATCGTCCCGTAACGCAGCGCGAGCACGATCGGCACGAGCCAGACCCAGCCGAAGCCCGTGCGCACGAGGAGCGGATCGGCGGGATCGACGAGCCGGCAGATCGCGAGCAAGACGAGCGTCGCCACGACGACTTCCGCCGCGACATACGCGGCGCGCTTTCGCGAAATGCGCGACGGCGCGATCACCCGCGCCCACAGCATGTCCTGCGCGATGCTCTGCCCGCCCTGCGAGCTGGTGCGGCGCACGCGCGAGTCGCCGCGCTTTCCGCCTGCCGCACGCCCTGTCTGGTTCGCCACGTCGTCTCTCCTCCTTGCCCGGCTCTGCGGCCTAGCGCGTGAGCGGCGCGAGCAGTTGCTTCTCGAGCTTCTGCGCGACGCCCGAGAGCGCGTCGCGGCTCCAGCCAGTGCGGCTGCCCGCCGCGCTCCAGAGCACCTTGCCGCTCTCGACGTCGATCACGTCGAAGGTCAGGCCGACGGCGGGCTCCCCGTCGACGCCCACTTTATAGCGCCACTCCGTCACGGTGCCCGTGAGCGCATAGCGGATCTTCTGCGAGCGCGCCCAGTCGAGCGCTTTCGCGGCGGCGTCGGGCCGGGCGGGATCGAAGAGATTTTCGTCGTCGCTGCTCGCCGGATAGCGCGTCAACTGCCGGAAGCCGCCTGATGCAAGCAGGCTCTGCGCAATCGACGCGGCCCGCTGACCCGCCTGCGGCGTCTCCGTCTGGTTGACGATCGGCAGGACGGTGAAGCTGTCGTCCTTTGAAACGCCCGTCACTGCGTCGCTGCGATCGACGACCGCGCACGCGTTGAGCGCGAGCGCCGCCGCAAGCGCGATGCTCACGCGGACCGCGCCGCCGTTGACACTGGCAATCCTGTTCTTCATGTCGATTCTCCGTTTGCTGCAAACCGGTTCAGTACAGCCAGCGATATCGCACGCCGTATTCCGTGAAAGGCTGCGAGCGGCCCGAACTCGCGCCCGCATGTTCGTAGTAGACGACCGCCTGATCGTTGCCGAAGACGCTGCCCGCGAGCCCGGCGCGCACTTGCGCGACCCAGCCCTGGTTCGAGTCGTGCACCGGGCCGGCGGCGAAGAAAGGCCGCCAGCGGCGCGTATAGCCGCCGTCGAGATCGTCGCCGACCGAGAACAGCACGCCCGCCTGCGTGAAGGTCTGCGGCATGAACTGCGACGCGGTGAGCGGCACGCCCGCCGGCAGAAGCCTGAGAAGCTGGCCGCCCGGCGTGCCCGACGCGCTGTATTGCCCGTGCGTGAAAACCGCGCGCACCGTGTAGTCCGGATAGCCCGTGCGCAGCTTGTAGCCGGCGCTCAGGTCGTAGACGGCGCCCGTGCCGAGAAACGACTCGTCCTGTCCATAGAAGCGGTCGTATTCGAAGCGGCCGTTCAGGAATACATGCGGATCAGGCCGATACAGAAAGCCCACGCTCGCGAGATTCTTCATCCCGCCGACGATCAGCTGGCTCGTCTCGGTCGCCATCTGATGCACGCCGAGCGCGTAGCTGAAGCTCAGGCTGCGCGTATCGCGCAAGGTGCCTTCGAGGCGGAACGTCGTGAAGTCGTCGAGTGCGTTGCGGCGGCCGAGCGTCGCCTTTTCGCTGTGATCGAGGGCGAGGTTGCGAAACGTCAGGTCGAGCCTGCGATCGTGCTGCGGCACGCCCGGCAGCGACTCGCTGCCGGTCTGGTTGCGCTCGCTGTAGTCGAGCGTAAGCGACTGCGTCGGCGAAAGACGGATGCCCGCGCCGATGCCGCTTTCGGTGAAACGCAGCCCGCCCTGATCGACCACCCGGAAGCGCGGCGCGAGCGCCTGCGCGTTGCGCAGCAACTGCTCGCGCAGCACGGCGTTGACCGTCTCGTCGTCGGGCAGCGCGAACTGCTGTTCGTATGCGTGAGTCTGCACGGCGCCGAAGCGGCCGATCACCGCTTCGGCATCCAGACGGTTCTGGCGCGGCACCCAGTCCGGCTCGGTGTCGAGCAGACGTTCGATCGTCGGCGTATCGCGTTCGGCGAGCGCGATCGTCATCTCGGCGTAGACGGGCCGCGTCGCGCTGTCAATGTATTGCCGCAGCAGCCACACGCGCTCCAGATCGTAGGCTTCGTGCGACTGCGCCCAGCCGAGCGCCGCCTCGCGCGCGACCGCCGAATAAAGACGCTGCCTGCCCGCGATGCGCGCCGCCTCGCTCGCGGGCAAGGCATCGGCGGGCGACGGCGCGGCAGCCGTATCCGGGTCGCGGTCTTCGCGCAGCAATTCGATCAGCACCGCCCGCGACGCATCGCCGCCCCGGAACAGGTCCGTGAGGCCGACCATCCGCGCGCGCAGGTCGGCGCGCTGCGCATCGTCGAGCCTCGGGCTGGCGCTCGCGCGCGCTGTCATCTGGCGGCGCCAGACGGCGTTGCGCACGCGCCAGACTTCGTCGATCCGGCTGTTCAGCTCCAGCGCGTCCGCGTAGCCGAGCGCCCAGAGCGGATCGTCGCGGCGCGTCGCGGCTTGCTTGTGCATCATGTGCAGCGCGGCGCGGCCGTCGCCGAGCCGCAGATAGGCCGCCGCGTAAGGTCCCCACAGCGAACCGTCGCCTTCGGCGTCGCGGGCGTAGCGTCGGAGCGCGGTGCGCAGCTCGGCGTCGCTGCCGCGCTCCGCGAGCGACCACATCAGCGCCGTGCGCGCCTCCGCGTTGCCGGGCGCGAGCGCGAGCGCCGCGCGCACGTCGCGCAACGCGCCGTCCGGATCGCCCGCGTCGCGCAGATACTGCGCCCGCGCGAGCAGGAACGCCGGGCGCCGTTCAGCGGCGGCCCGCTGCGCCGGATCGAGCGACGCCAGTAGCGACGCGATGCGCGCCGTCGCATGCGCGCGCGTGTATTCGTAGACGGCGAGTTCGAGCAGGCGCTCGCGGCCCGTCGAGCGGTAGGCGAATTCGGCGAGCCGCCCCGCTTCGAGCGGCGTGTCGTCGTAGAGGCCGACCATCGACGCCATGTCGTCGGACGACGCCTTCCCGCCCTGCACGAGCGCCTGATAGCCCTCCTTCGCGGCGGCGTCGTCCTGACTCACGGACGCCACCATCGTGTAGAGACGCCAGAAGTCGTCGTCGGCGGGCGTGGCCGCGCGCCGCGCGTTCTTCAGGACCGCGAGCGAGCGCCCGAAGTCCGTGCGCACGTAATACAGGATGCCGAGCCTGAACGCGTACTTCGGATCGGGACCGTAGTCGTCGTTCAGGCGCGTGTAGGTGGAGAGCGCGAGATCGTCGTCGCCCTTGCGACCGGCGAGCGCCGCGTAGCGTTCGAGCATCGCGCGGCGGACCGGTCCGCGCGGCTGGCGGTCGATGCGCGCCTTCAGGAAACGCAGCGCGGAATCGGGGTCGCCGAGCAGTTCGTAGGCGTTCACGACGTGATCGACGCGCTTCATGTCGGCGGGATCGCGGTCGGCTTCGAAGATCGACGCTTCGAGCAGCGCAGCGTCGTCGCCGAGCGCCGGGGCGAGGCGCTCGACCTGCGCCCAGCTGGCGGCGTCGTTGCGTCGGCGGGCGAGGATCGCGTAGTTCTTGAGCGCGACGTCCGGCGCGTGGTTCCATTCGGCGACCTGCGCCAGTCGTTCGCGCCAGACGATCGAATCGGGATCGTGGTCGACGGCGCTTTGCGCGACGCGCTGCGCGCTCGCCACATTGCCGTTCGCGAGGAAGACCTTGAAGGCGAGTTCGTAGTCGTCGTTGTCGAAGGCGGCGCGCGGGGCGCTCCGGTGCGATGGCGGCTCGGCCGAATCCGACGCGATCCGGCGCAGGCCGTAGCGCATGTCTCGCGGACCGGGCGTCCAGACGGCGCGCCTCACGCCGACAGACGGCTTATCGGCAACCGCTTCGCGCCGCGACTCGCCTTCGGCACGCCCGCGCGCGGACATGTCGATGAGCCGCCGCGCGTAACGGTCCGCGAGATCCGGCCGCCCCGCCGCCAGCGCGAGCCGCGTGAGAAAACGCAACGTCTCGCGGTCGCGCGCGAGCGAGCCGAGTTGCTGATCGGCGGCGAGCAACGCTTCGTTCAACCGATTTCCCGCTTGCCACGCCTCTACGCCGCTCAGGAAAAGACGCCGCTCTTCGTCGATGCCGTGCGCCTTCCCGCGCGCCGCGAAGAACGCATCGGCCGCCGCGGCATAGTCGCGCGCGCCGAGCGCAAGCTTCGCGCTCGCCTCCAGCCATTCGCCCGCGCGCGCGGGCTCGGCGTCGGCGAGACGCGCGTAGTAGCGGCCCGCCAGCGCGGCATCGCCGAGCGCCGCGGCCTTCGCCGCGAACGCTTCCAGTTCGCCCGGCGGCCACGGCTTGCCAGCCGCGGCCGTCAGCAGCCGGTCGAGTTCGCGCAGCCGCGCGGCGCGCGCCGGGTCGTCCGGTTTCAACGCGTATGCCTGCGTCTCTGCGAGTTCGATACGCACTTTCAGCGAGCGCGCCTGCGCGTCTTCGTCGGACGACACGGCGAGCCGCGCGAGCAGCCGTTCGGCATCGGCGATGCGTTGCGCCTTCAGATACTGCCGCGTGAGTTCGGTCAGCACTTCGGCGTTGTCCGGCGCGATGCGCAGCCACGCCTCCAGGTACGCGATGGTCAGCGTGTCGGTCTTCTGGCCCTGCAGCAGCCGCTCCTGCAAGCGCTCGCGCGGGAACGCGAGCATCAGCATGAGCATCACGAGCAGCCCGAACGCGGCGATGACGATGGGCGAGAACAACCGCTCGCGATCAGGTTCCGCAGGCGACATCGACGTGGACCGGGTTTGTGTCGGCTAGAGACCGGCGCGACGGCGCGTACTCGGCACGCGTCTGCCGGCCGGAGCCAAGCGTGGCCGGCAGCGCGCGGCCATCGGCGCGGACGCGGCACGCGCGCGTCCCCGCGAGCGAAAAGCGCGGCGCGACATGCGACGCAAGATCGAACGACAGGCCGTTCGCGGTGCGCGTGAAGCGCGAGATCGCGCCGTTCGCGTCGGCGAGATACGGGAGGCTTTGCGCCCGCGCGGCATCGACGGTGCGAAAGCGCGCGTCGGCGCCCGTCAGGTGCACGTAGACGCCGCCCGGTCCCGCGAGATAGCCCGCGACACCTTCGGCGCTGGCAAGCTCCGGCGCGCGCCCCGGCGGCAGCCGCACGGTGCGCAGCGCGCCGCCGCCGTGGACGCGCCAGAAATCGCCGTCTTGCTCGATGCTCATGCGCTCGAAATCGAGCACCTTCTGCGCATATTCCGATGCGTACACCGGCATCAGCGGCTCGGCGAGCAGCCTGCCGTAGACCCGCTTCAACGCCTCGACCGACGCGAACTTGGTGCCGCTGAACATGTGGTAATAGACGTCGACGGGCTTGAAGCGGATCGGCGTTCCGGTCATCTCGAACGTTTCGAGCACGCGCGTGTAGCCGTAATACGGTCCCTGCCAGAGCTGCGTGTACGCTTCTTCGTTCTGGTTCGGCGCGAACACCTGGAAATAGCCGTCCTTGTTCACGCCGAGGGGCGCGATCGCGGTCCAGGTCGGGTCGCTCTTCGTGATCAGCGTGTCGCCGCCGTTCATGTTGTAGACGCCCGCCGCGTCGGCGGCCTGGATCACGCTCGCCGGCACCTGACAGTCGCCGCTCCAGAGCAGTACCTTCACGCGCTTGCCCGGCGGCGCGAGACGGCCGATATAGCCGATCGATCCGCCGATCTCGCGCGCGGTGTCGTACCGGTAGCCGGGAATGTCGATCGACAGGCCGTTGTAGTTCGCGCGGCTGCCGCCTTCGGTCGTGGTGTCTTCGCTGTTCTGCGCGGCGAGGCCGGTCACGCGCATCCATTGCAGCGGATGCGTGTAGGTGTGGCTCGCCATCTCGACGTTCGGCAGCGCAAACATCCGGCGCGCGATCTCGCGCAGGCGCGGCGCGATGCGGCGATACGGGCCATCGTCGGAGACTTCGCCCTCGATCACGGAGACGGTCGTCGGCAGGCCGAATTCGCGGATCACCTCGTAGAGCGCGTCGCCGGAATACTGCGGCGCCTTCGGGTTCATCGCGCCGCCGTCGACCGGATACTCGGCGCGCGACGCGAGTCCGTCGCCGTCGATATGCGTCATCAAGAGACGCCGGCCGTTTTCCGTCGACGGGTCGGGTGCGGGCATGTCGTCGCGCAGGCGCAGCGCCGCCTTGAAGAAGCGGATCGGCTGCACGACCCAGCGCGCCTGATTCGCCATCGGCATGTCGAACACCGCGAACGGCCGCAGCGCGTAGCCGCCCCACGGCGTGATCGCGGCGGCGTCGATGGCGTAGTCGTTGCCGGGGTCCGCCGAAACGAGGCGCAGGAGCGAGCGGCTGTGCGGTCCCGCGCGCACGCCGGTGATGTCGCGCGGATCGGGACGCGGCTTCATTTCGAAGCCCATCATCGCGCCGTCCATCGATTCGACCCGCAAACGTTTGCCCGCAAGGCCTCGAACCGGCTCCAGATCGAGCCTGGCGGCGAGCGCATCGTCGAGATTCACGCCGAAGCTCGTCAGCATCGCGACATGCATGCCGCTGCCGGTCTGCGCGAGCAGCCACGCGCGGAATGCGCCGGCGTCGGGCGGCGGGCCGTCGAGCCAGACGACGATGCCCGCATAGCGCGCGTCGAGCGGCGCGGCGGGCAGCTTCGACACATCCGCGAATTCGACGCGGTAGCCGAGGTAATTGAGCGGCATCGACACATAGCGCACGCCGGGCGTCACGTTCAGATTGGTGCTCGCGGGCGCGTTCTGGACGACGAGGATCGTGCGGGCGAGCGCGCCCGTCCGCGCGTTCTGCTGCGGCGCGTCGCCAGGCGCGCTCGCCGCGCCGACGCCGACCGTGCTCAACGCGCCATCGGTGACGTAGGGAATCAGGCCGTCCGCGCCGATTTTGGCGGCGGTTTCGCGCGCGCAGCGCCGGTCGGCGGGCGCGCAATAGTCGATGGCGAGCACCGGCAGGCCGTACTGCTCGCGCAGCGTCTTCGCCTGCGCCATCAGCCAGTCGCGATCCGCCTGCGGCACCGCGACGTATTGCTTGCGCGCCTGATTCCAGCCGCGATAAAGCGACTCGAACGCGACCGCATACGCGAGATCGTGGACCTGCGGCATCAGTTCGAAACCGCGGTTGAAGATGAGCCGCGCGTCGGGATAACGCGCCTTGATCGCGCGGATCACCGCGACGAGGCCGGCTTGCTGCCGCGCGCGGGCGTCGTCGGAATGCGCGGCGAGCTGGTAGGAATCGAGCGTATCCAGGAAAAAGCCGCGATAGCCTTTGTCCCACAGCGGCGCGATCACTTCGTCGACGAAAAAGCGAGGCCAGCCGTCCGCCGATTGATCGACGACATGCGATTGCCACGCCGCATTGCCGCCCACGAGCCAGGATGGCGGGATCTTCCGATAGTACGAACGCGACGGCGTCACCTCGCCGACGCTCACATACGCGAACCATTTGGACGCATCGGCGGATTGCGCTCCTTGCGCGCGCGGATCGAAGCCGCTGTCCGGCTCGACGACGACCGCGTCGAACGCGGACAATTGCGCGGCCGGCACCTTCGCCCCGTAAAAAAGCGCGATCGACGGCGGGGCCGACGGATCAGCGCTCGCGCACCACGGCAGGAGCATCGCCGCGAAGGCGGAGAACCACGCCAGCGCGACGGCTTGCATCCGGCGGCAGCGCTTATCGCACACGCGTGCGCGGCGCGAAGACCGCATCAGTCGACCGGGCGGCACTGTGCGCCGCCTGCTTCCCCGGGCATCGGGCGCGAGCCCGGCTGCTTCGGCGATGCGTCTGTGCTCGGGACAGCCGCTCCCGAACGGATCTTGTTGAAAGTCATCTATTGTTCTCGGTTTTTCAAGCCCGGCGCTCACGTACTCGGAACCGGGATTGACTCAGACTGGTGCCAAAACCGTCTTAAGACACGAAGCGACGAGGCTCCGGTAGCAAGTGCCGTACCGCGCCGCGTCGATGCGCAAACCTTTCCCGTCAGCGGCACATGGTTAGGCGCAATGCTTGGTTGGGCCGGGCGGCGGGCGTCGCTACCATTTGGGCTCGCCATGTCACCGAACGCCGATGTCCATCTATCTCGACGACGCCCAACGCCGCGACATCCACCGCCTGCGCGCCTCGTGGCGCTGGCGCAGTCAATGGCCGACGTGGCTCTTGATCGCCTGCGTGTACGGCGGGTGGTTCGCCGTCGCGCTCAATGCGCGCACGCTTGGCATGCCGCTCGCGCTCGGCGCGCTGGCGCTGCTGTCGTGCTGGTACATGTCGCTGCAACACGAACTGCTGCACGGTCATCCGACGCGCTTTCCCCTCGTCAACGCGCTGTTCGGCATCGCGCCGCTCGCGGCCTGGTTTCCGTATGCGGTGTATCGCGAGTCGCATCTGCGTCATCACGACGATGCGCACCTGACCGATCCCGCCCGCGATCCCGAGAGCTTTTTCGTGTCGGCCGAGCGCTGGGCGCGCGCCGGAACCTGCCTGCGCGCGCTTTTCGCCATCCGCAACACACTGCCCGGCCGCATGCTGATCGGGCCCGCGTTCGCGATCGTGGGGACGCTGCGCGGCGCGGTATCGTCGATGGCTCGCGGGGACTGGCGCGCCGCCGGCAGTTGGGCGCTGCACGGCGTGTTGCTCGCCGTGCTGATCGACTGGCTCGACAGCCGCTGCGGTATCGGCTGGTTCGCGTTTCTGTTCGGCATCGGCTATCCGGCGCTCGCGCTGGGCGCGATCCGCTCGTTCCAGGAGCACCGCGAGGCCGCCGATCCGGCCGCGCGCACCGTCATCAACGAAGCGGGCGGGTTCTGGCGGCTGCTGTTCCTGAACAACAACTATCATTTAGTCCATCACGATTTGCCGCACGTCCCGTGGTTCGCACTCCCCGGCATCTACGCGAAGGCGCGCCCGGCGTACCTGAAACGTTGTAACGGCTTCATGTACGAGGGTTACTCGGCGATGGCGCGCCGCGTGGCGTTCGCCGCCGTCGCGCATCCGGTGCAGGTGCGGACATCGGCCGGCATCCCGCTTCGCCCGGCGCGCGCCGGCACGCACGCGACGGCCGCAGGCATCGCCGCCATCGTGCGCGCGGTCCAACCGAGGAAGCCATGTCTGCCACCGAGCCCTGGACATGCCCGACGTGCGCCATCCGCGTCGCCAGCCCGTTCTGCCCACAATGCGGCGAGAGCCCTCTTCGGCCGCCAGACCTGACGCTGCGCGGGATCGGCGCGAAGCTGCTGCACGCGGCCACGAGCATCGACGGCAAGCTGGTTCGCACGCTCTGGCTGCTGTTGCGTCATCCGGGCCGGTTGACGGTCGCGCATCTGAACGGCCAGCGCATGCCATACGTGCCGCCGTTCCAGTTGTTTCTCGTCGCGAACGCGTTTTTCTTCGCGATGCAATCGCTGACCGACACGCAGATCTTCGGTTCGACGCTCGACTCGCATCTTCATCATCAGGACTGGAGTCCGCTCGCGCAGTCGCTGGTGGCAGAACGCGCCGAGACATGGCGGATGGACGCGGCGCAGTACACGCTCCTTTTCGACCGCGCCGCCGTGCTCAACGCGAAGTCGCTGATCATTCTGATGGTCGTCCCGTTCACGCTGATGTCGTGGCTGCTCCTGCTGCGCGCGGGCAAGCCGTTCGTCGCGTTCTTTTATTTCTCGCTACATCTTTACGCGTTCCTGTTGCTGCTGTTTTCGCTCGCGCTCGCGATCGCAGCCATCGACGTCCGGCTGGGCGGCGCCGGTCTCGGCTCGCCCGTCGTGGACAAGATTCTCTCGATCGTCAATCTCGCCGTGTGCGGCGGCTATGCATTCCTGGCGCTGGAGCCCGTGTTCGGGTCGCGGGGAATCGGGCGCGTCGTGAAGGCGGTCGCGATGGCGCTCGCCGCGGGCGTCATCGTGCTCGGCTACCGGTTCGCCATTTTTCTGATCACGCTTTACACCGCGTAACCGGCGCGAGCGCGGGACTATACTGCGCCTCCAACGCGGAGAGGCAGAGGAATACGCGCCGGCATGTCATCGCGCCATCGCCCCGAAACGAAGCCGAGAGCCCATGAACTGGATCGCCGCCCTGCCGATGTACAACGTGACGCCCGATCTCGCCTCGGACTGGCGCGCGCTGCTCGCGCACGTCGGCGCGCGGCTCGAACCGTGGCTCGCGGCTCGCGGCGATTCGCTCACGCTCATCGAGCCCGACGAGCCGCTCGAACGCTTCTGGCTGCGCGACGATCTTCTGCTGTCACAGACCTGCGGTTATCCGCTGGTTCGCGCGCTGTCGGAGCGGGTTCGCGTGATCGCGACGCCCGCGTTCGGCATCGACGGCTGCGCAGACGGCAACTATCGCAGCGTGCTCGTGACAGGCGCGCATGTCGACGCGACGACGCTCGCGCAGTGCCGAGGCCTGCGCGCCGCCTTCAACGACGACGACTCCAACAGCGGCATGAACCTGTTTCGCGCGGCCGTCGCGCCGCTCGCACCCGGCAAGCCGTTCTTTTCCGCCGTGCTGCGAACGGGCGGCCATTTGCAATCCCTGCGCGCGCTCGCGATCGACCGCAGCGCCGACGTCGCCGCCATCGACTGCGTGACGCTCGCCTTCGCGCGCGACCGGCTGCCTGAACTGGCCGATGGAATACGCGAGATCGGCGTGACGCAAAGCGCGCCGGGCTTGCCGTTCATCGCGTCGAAGGCAGTGCCGGCGGAAGCGGCCGCCCTTCTCGCCGACGCGCTCGACGACGCCGTCCGCGCCGATCCCGCGCTCGCGCGCCGGCTGAAACTCACGGGCTTCGTGCGCCGCCCGGCGAGCGACTACGCCTCGATTCTCGACATCGAGCGCGCCGCCGTCGCGCAAGGTTATCCGGTGCTGGCATGATCGCCAGCGCCTTCGGAAACGTCCCGCGAATAACCCTACACCCGGTGTAACGGGCACGTTTTCCCGACTTTCGGCACAATCGGCTTTTCATCCGGCGTCGCAAGACGCGCCTCGCAATCTGCACACGCCCATGCAATTCGCCCCGCGCGCTCCGACGCCTCCAGACACCGGACCCGTCGAATGATCCCCTTTTCAGTACTCGATTTATCTCCGATTCCGGCGGGCGCTACCGCCGCCGACGCCTTTCGCCATTCGCTCGACCTCGCGCAGCACGCCGAACAATGGGGCTATCTGCGCTACTGGCTCGCCGAGCATCACAACATGACGGGCATCGCGAGCGCGGCCACGTCGGTCGTGATCGGCCATATCGCGGGCGGCACGAAGACGATTCGCGTCGGCTCCGGCGGCGTGATGCTGCCGAATCACGCGCCGCTCGTGATCGCCGAGCAGTTCGGCACGCTCGCCTCGCTGTATCCGGGCCGCATCGACCTGGGACTCGGCCGCGCGCCCGGCACCGACCAGACCACCTCGCGCGCGCTGCGCCGCGACCTGCAAGGCAGCGCGGACTCGTTCCCCGACGACGTCGTGGAACTGCAGCGCTATTTCGCCGATCCGGTTGAAGGCCAGCGCGTGCGCGCCGTGCCGGGCGCCGGGCTGAACGTGCCGATCTGGCTGCTCGGTTCGTCGCTCTTCAGCGCGCAGCTGGCCGCGGCGCTCGGCCTGCCGTTCGCCTTCGCGTCGCACTTCGCGCCGGACTACCTGCTCACCGCGCTGCAGGTGTATCGCGCGCAGTTCCGTCCATCGAAGACGCTCGACAAGCCCTACGCGATGGTCGGCGTGAACGTGTTCGCCGCCGATCGCAGCGACGACGCGGCGTTTCTCTTCTCGTCGTTGCAGCAGCAGTTCATTAACCTGCGGCGCGGCACGCCCGGCCAGTTGCCGCCTCCGACGCGCGACATCGCGTGGAGCGAGACGGAGCGCGCGGGCGTCGAGCATTCGCTCGCGTGCTCGGTGGTCGGCGATCCGGGCGAGGTCGAAGCCGGACTGGCCTCGCTGATCGACCAGACACAGGCCGACGAACTGATCGTGACGGCGCAGATCTTCGATCACGCGGCGCGGCTGCGCTCGTTCGAGATCACGGCGCAGGCACACGCGGCCCTCGCAGCGCGTTGAGGGCAGGCGCGCAAAGCCGCGATCGTCGCGCGCCGCGCGCATCCTCGATAATCCGCGCGCCTCTGGACGCGCGCGGATTTGGCAAGCAATAATGGAATCGTCGCCGGCGCGTCCGATTGACGCGGGCTGCGGGCGCTGTGTCTGTCGCGTGCACGTTTTGCGTGCGCGTTTTGCGTGTGACGTGGCACGAGGCGCGCGCGAGAACCATCACGTCGATCACCGGAACGGAGAATGTCGATGCCAAGAGGTCCCGCCACAGGATCGATGACCTTGCTGACGGAATGCGATGAAGCGACCGGTCAGGAACTGCGCACGCTGCGGCTCGTGCCAGCCGACGACGGCAAGGCCGTCCTCCTGATCGAAATCGACGAGCGTAAAGCCGGCATTCACCGCGAAGTGCGCTATGAAATTACGGCGGCGGAATTGATCGCGGCCATTCGCGCGCACGGCGCCGAATTGCCGGGTGAACAACATAATCGTTAAAAGGATTTAGCGATTACAATAAGCGGCATACAATAGAAGGGTTCGAGGTTTCGAAGCGCCCTGGCATCGCTGGCCGGCTTCCCGGATTCCGCAAGAGCACCCTGACGTGTCTTCTTTACGCGCCTGTCCTTCGCAACGTCCGCCAGCCATAGCCGAAGCGCCGCCGTCCCCTCATCGCGTTCTCAGGGAATGACGGCATTGCGGTATTACACTAATTGACGTGCGGTTCGCCGCGCGCCACGCTTTGTAAAAATCATTTAACTCATCGAACCGCCCCGGTCCGCGCGGGATATCGGTTCGCCTTCCAGAAAGTAATAAGCTGAATCAGGACAGCCGTGGACGAAAGAAAGAGAGACAGCATCATTGCCTATTTGCGTGGCCGAATGGTCGAGTTCGGCATAACCGAAACGGCGCTCGCCGAGGCCCTGGCCGAAGCAAACGTGGCAGCGACTCCCCTCCCCCCAAAGACGAACGGCACGAAGCGGCTGATGCCGCAATTGCCCTCCGTGCCGCACGCCGGCAACGGCGCGAAGCCTGCGTTCATGAACGCGAGCGGCGACACGTGGGACGGTATTGGCGACATGCCCGAGTGGCTCAAGCGCGCGGTGCACGCCGGACAGGACATCGAGTTCTACCGGGTCTGACAGCGAGTCCGAACGCGCGCGACAGGCCGCCGCGCGCGCGCCGCGCGTGGGGCGATGCTAGGCGACCGCTTTTTCCGCGCGTCCCGCGTCCTCGCGTGCATGCTCGTACACGCGCGCGCGCTCCGTCGCGGCGATGAGCCGCTTCTGCTTCATCGTCGCGTTCTGCAGCGGCGACGATCCGACCACCGCGGCATATTCCCCGTTGCGGCACCGGCGAAAGCGCTGAAAGAAATCGGGACCCGGCAGGCCGTTGTCGCACGCAAGCAGCACGCCGTAGTCGACCGACGAGACATCGGCGAAAGAACGCACCGCCGCCTCCAGCACACGATAACGCTCGGTGAGCGGCACCGTGCGCTCGAACATCGCGTGGAACTTCACATAGGGCAACACACCTTCGTTCGCCGCGGCGCGCGTCAGGGCGCGGGTGATGCGTTCGGTCATCGGGGTGTCCATGAAGGCTCCTTTCATAGGATCGAGTCCGGGTTTGCGTGCGCGGATTCGCGCGCACTGATGTTGAAAAGCGGACCGGTTCGCACGAAACGGGTGCCTGTGTGCGTCGCCCGCCGGACCCGGGCGAATCTGTCCGCATGACGCGGCGTGCTCACGGCGCGCGCGCTCGAACGTCGCGCTGAGCGAATGCAGCACGGCGTTTCCTTTCGGGCGGTTATGCGCCTCGAATTCGTTGACCCGGCGCAGTCCGCAGAAACCGGCGTCCTGGCGACCTTCCCGGCCCACGTGATAACCGGCCCGAGGCCGACCGATGTCGCGAAGTTCCAGCCGCCCAACGTGATGCCCCGGGTCTTGATCAGGTTTGCCTGCGAATAGACGGCGGTGTAGGTGAGCCCCGCCGTGATCGTGCCCGCTACCGGCAAGGTTCTGCTCGAACCGAGCGAGCCTTCGTAGTAGATGATTGCGAGCGTCACGATCCAGTCCGAGGCGGGCGGCACGACGCCCGCCTCGGGCGTCGGTTGCATGCCGGTGATCGGCCGCCCGACGCCGCCTTCGGTCGCGCGAACCGGCATCGATGCCGCCAGCAACGCGCACGGGCCGGCGATCGCGAGTGTCGCGCGGCGAGCGCGGTTCGGCGATACGCGACGTCGCGTTCGCTTCGACCCGTTTCCGAAAGCGCACGGCGAAAAAGGCGGGACTAATAGGCCGAAATGACCGGCGAGGTGTCGATGGAATATCCGAGCGAATGCGTCGCACATTAAAAGTGCTTCGGCGAAATAGGCCGCTAGTCGACACCGCGTCTTTACCTCGCTCCGACGATCCATTTCAAGCAATCCTTTGCGTTGGTCCTAACGGAACATCGAAAAAAAGCGCGAGAAATCTCCCGCCCTTTGCGTGCGCGATTATAAAAACGCTCGATACGGATTACGCTGGCGGACTCGGCCGACAGATCGAATGACAGGACGCAAATGTCCGCGCGGTTTCGACTGCCGAGTCTGGCTCGCGGGCTGCTAGCAAGGGAAAGCCATACACGTTCCTCGGAAAACGTGGGCGGCGCGCGAAGCCGCGGTGGCGCGGATGAGTGCCTTACAAAGAGCTTCTTTGTCTCCTTTTACAGATGCTAACAAACGTTTTTTGTCCATGCCAAGAACATTTTTATTACTGCACCAAAAAATGCAACACGAGCGCCGCCAATTTCATTCTCCGAATTCTTTAGACCGATTCGATCCGACGTCCCTGCCATAGGAAAAAGAAAATCGAATTACAAGGGAAAAATTTTGACTGCTTTTTCCCAAATCGACGAGAAAACGTATATTGATACATGCTGTAAGGGAGTTCGAGGTTTTGGCATCGGAAAACGGATTGTGCTTTCCACGAACGGTCTCGATCCTGACGGTTGCGGCAGTTGCGCGACACAGGGAATCAGCCGCTTTCCTGCGATCACAACGACGAGTGCGCAGATGCTTTCCCGACCAGAAAACCTTCCGAGCGTCGTCCGGAGAATGACAGCCGGGCAGATGCTGCTCGACGGCGCGTCGGTCGAAGCCGTCGCCGAGCAGTTGCATCTTTCTACGCAGACGGTGAAGCGCTATCAGGCGATCGTGTCGGCGGGCGGGCTCGAAGCATTGCAGAAGATGGGCGTCGGCGGCCGCTCCTCGGTGCTCGATCAGGAGGCGCTCGAATGGATCGCGTCGGCCCTCAAAGGACCGGCGCGCGCGCATGGCTTTGAAAGCGACGCGTGGACCAACGCTCGTCTGCGCGCGTTGATCGAACGACGTTATGGCGTGCGTTTTTCGCGCGTCTATATCTGGCAGATCGCAACCAATCTCGGTCTCGGACACCTGCTGTCGAAGTCGCGGCGCTAGTCGCGCCGCCCCAGACGCCTTCTCACTCAAGCAAGGAGCAACGCATGTCACTTCAAGCTCAGTCACGTGTCCTGCATACGGCCCTCGTGCGCGCCGCCGCTTTCACCGCAATCGCGCTCGCGCATCCGGTCCTTGCACAGGACGCGGCATCGGGCGCGGCGGTCGACGCGCGCGGCGCCGCGGCGGTCGCCGAGGTTCAGGCGCATGTGGTCGGCATCGATCCGGCGACCAACAGCGTGGCGCTGCAGGGGCCGCAAGGACGCATCGTCGAGGTCGCGGTGAATCCCGAAGTCGGTGACGTGAAGAAACTGCAAATCGGCGATACGGTCAACATCCAGTACCGGAACGCGCTCCTCGTGCGCGCGACGAAGGTCAAGTCGACGGGGATTCGCGAACGTGTCGACACCGAGGCCACCATTCCCGCTTCGGGCGGCGTGGCCGCTACCGCTCGCAGCGTGCAGATTCTCGCGACGATCCAGAAGATCGATCCGAAGAAGCGCCTGATTACGTTGCGCGGGCCGAACCGCACCGAAGTGTTCGAGCTTTCGCCAGATGTGTCGCTCGACGGGTTGAAGACCGGAGATACCGTGCGGGCGGAGTTCGTGTCGGCGACGGCGATACAGGTGTTGCGTGGGGGGTCGACGGTGAAGTGAGGGGAGTTGTCCACAGTTTTCGTTCATAACTCTGTGGACAGCTCGTGCGCGAACGAGCCAACACGCTGATCGGCAAGGGTTTAATCACGTGCCGCCTGCAACCAGCAGCGAACAAAAAAAAGCGCAGCGACCGACATGGCCGCTGCGCTTTCCGCCAAGCTCAACCTCAGAAGTTGAAGTTGTCGATATTAGCCGCATCGAACGTGGTCGGCGGCCCGAGGATCACCTCGCCGCTCTTGCCGACCGTCCGCTTGCCGAGCTTGCCCGCTTCGAACGAATCACCCTCCTTGCCGGTGATCTTGCCCGACGCCAGGTTAGCCGCCGCGAACGCCGCGAGATAACCGAGCTGGCCCGGGTCCCACAGCTGGAACGCCTTCACGGTGCCGTTCTTCACGAACGCGCGCATCTGGTTCGGCGTGCCAAGTCCGGTCACGACGACCTTGCCCTTCGCCGGCGACGACTGGATGTAGCGTGCCGCGGCCGCAATCCCGACCGACGTCGGCGCGACGATACCCTTGAGGTTCGGATACGCCTGCAGCAGACCCTGCGTCTCGACGAACGACTTCTGGTCGTCGTCGTTGCCGTATGCGATCTTCACGAGCTTGAGCTTCGAATACTCGGGCTTCTTCAGTTCCTCCTGCATCCACTTGATCCAGGTGTTCTGGTTCGTCGCATTCGGCGTCGCCGACAGAATCGCGAACTCGCCCTCACCGCCGACGAGCTTCGAGAGCAATTGGATCTGCCCACGCCCGATAGCTTCCGAATCCGCCTGATTGACGAAGATCTGACGGCCGTCCGGTGCAGTGTCGGAGTCGAAGGTCACGACCTTGATGTTCTGCGACATCGCCTTCTTCAGATAAGGCACCACCGCGTTGGCATCGTTCGCGGCGATCACGATCGCGTCCTGCCGCTGCGTGATGAGCGTGTTGATGTACGAGACCTGCGAAGACGCGCCCGCATCCGACGGGCCGACCACCTTGCCCTGCCCGTTCATCTCCTTGATCGCGGCCATGCCGCCGTCGTCGGCGATCACTTCGTAAGGGTTGTTGATCTGCTTCGGCAGGAACGCGATCTTCAGACCGCTCTTCAAGTCGGCGGCGTTGGCGGTCATCGCGACGCAGGCCGCCAGTAGCGCGGCCGCGAGCGCCGGATGGCGGATCGAGCGTAATGGTTTGAACATGGCCTTGAGTCTCCTGATGTCGCGCGCGGCCTCGCTAAACGCGAGCTCTTTGACGCGCGTGGTTATGAAACCTGCGTTAAAGCGTCTGAGTCATGAAGCGCTTTTCCCGTGCCGCACGGAAGCGCGCAACGAGATTCGGTATCAGCACCGACGACAGCAACAGCGCGCCGGTCACGATGGTCAGCGTTTCGCTCGACACGTCCGCGAGCGTCAGCGCATTGCGCAACACACCGATGATAAGGAGCGACAGCAGCACGCCGATCATCGACCCGCGTCCGCCGAAGATGCTCACGCCGCCGAACAGCACGGCCGCGATCACGGAGAGCTCGAAGCCTTCGCCATTATCGCCGCGAGCGCTCGTGAAGCGAAGCGTATAGACGACGCCCGCGAGTGCCGCCATCGCGCCGGACAGCATGAATAGCCTAAGCTTCGTCTTAGCGACATCAATGCCGGAGAACTGCGCGGCCACCGGATTCGCGCCGATCGCATAGAGGCTGCGACCGAACGGCGTCGCCTGCAACAGCACCGTGAAGACGATCGCACCGACGATCACGAGGATGAACGGCATCGGCAGGAACGTGGCCGCGATGGTGTCGATGCCGAATGCCGTGTACGCGGCGGGAAAATCCGCAATGGCCTGATCGCCGAGCAGCACATAGGCGAGCCCGCGAAAGAGTGCGAGCGTGCCGATCGTGACCGCGAGCGACGGCAGGTTGAACCGCACGATCACGAGCCCGTTGACGAGCCCCGCGAGCGTGCCTGCAACCAGCACGATCGCGATGACGAGCGGCATCGGCAGGCCCATGTGCCATAACACGCCCATCAATGCGCTCGAAGCGCCGAGCACCGACGCCACCGACAGATCGATCTCGGCGGCGATGATGATGAGCGTCATCGGCAAGGCGATCAGCGCGATCTCGGTGAAGTCGGCGAGCATGTTCGAGAGGTTCGCCGACGACAGGAACATCGGCGAGAGCACGCTTCCTCCGGCGAGCGAGACGAGAAGCACGATCGCGAGCATCGCTTCCCACTGGAGGTGGCGGCGCCTGGTCGTGGAGAGAGCGGAATCGGGTTTAGCCATGATCGCGTTTCCTCATCATGCGTTTGGCGACGGAGCGGGCAAGCAGCGTATCGAGCGTGATGGCCGCGACGATCAGGAGGCCCTGGATGGCCTGCTGCCAGAACGGCGACACGCGCAACACCACGAGCGCGATGTTGATCACGCCGAGGACAAGCGCGCCGAGCGTCGCGCCCATCACGGTGCCGACGCCGCCCGTGATCGCCACGCTGCCCACCACTGCGGCGGCGACCACCTGCAACTCGATGCCCTTCGCCGTGCTCGCATCGACGGTGCCGAAGCGCGCGAGCCAGAGCACGCCCGCGAGTCCGGCGATCGCACCGGAGAGCAGAAAGCCGATCATCACGCGGCGTTCGACGCCAATGCCGGCGAGCCGCGCGGCCTCCGGGTTCGAGCCGATCGCGTAGTGCTCGCGTCCGCCGCGATACTGCCGCAGATAGATGGCGAGGGCGACGAGCACGACGAACGCAATCAGCACGAGATTCGGAATGCCCAGCACCGATCCGGTGGCGATCAGCGCAAACGATTCGGGAAGACTCGTCGCGTTGATCTGGCCGCCGTGGACCCACGCGTAATCGGCGCCGCGCACGATGTAGAGCGTCGAGAGCGTGGCGACGAGCGAGGGCACGCGGCCGAACGTGACGAGCGCGCCATTCAGCGCGCCGATCGCGAGACCGATGCCGATGCCTGCGAGCATCGCGAGCACGACGGGCATGTGCGGAAACATCACGAACAGGCTGCCGACCGCATACGCGCTCACGCCGACCACCGACGCCACCGAGAGATCGATGTGCCGCATCAGCATCACGACCGTCATGCCCGCCGTAAGCAGGCCGATGATCGAGACGTTGAGCAGCACGTCGCGCAAGTTCTGGAGATTGAGGAACTCCGGCTTGACGGCGGCTGTCGCCGCGACGAGCGCGATCAGCACGACGAAGAGCGTGGCCTCGCGGCTCTTCACGAGTCCCGCAACGGGATTGGGCCGCTTGTGCTTGGGTGCATGCATCGCGGGCATCGTAGATGAGTGTCGTGTCATGCTGCGCGTTCCAGATGCGGGGATGCACCGAGCGCGGCGCTCATCACCCGTTCCTCGTTCGCATCAGCGCGCGCGATGTCGGCGCTGATGCGGCCTTCGTGCATCACGAGCACGCGGTCGGCCATGCCGAGCACCTCGGGCAGTTCGCTCGAAATCATCAGCACCGCCATGCCTTCGCGCACCAGATCCGCGAGCGTGCGATACACCTCGGCCTTCGCGCCGACGTCGATGCCGCGCGTCGGTTCGTCGATGATGAGCACCTTGGGATTCGTCGCGAGCCACTTGCCGATCACGACCTTCTGTTGGTTACCGCCGGACAGCGTGCCCACTGGCGCATCGAGATCGCTCGCTTTGAGGCGCAGGCGCTTGCCCCAGTCGGCGGCTAGCGTCGACTCGCTCTTCGCCGAGATGAGACCGTGTTTCATAAGCCTGCCGAGCACCGTGAGCGACGCGTTGCGCGCGATGCTGAGTTCGAGCGCGAGACCCTGCGCGCGACGATCTTCCGGCACGAGCGCAAGGCCCGCGCGGACCGCCGCCGCTGGCTTGCCGAGAGAGAGCGGCTTGCCCGCGATCTTGACTGTGCCCGCGTCGACCGGATCGATGCCGAAGATCGCGCGCGCCACTTCGCTTCGTCCCGCGCCGACGAGTCCCGCGAGCGCGACGATCTCGCCCGCGTGGACATCGAACGAGATCTTGCTGAAGACGCCTTCGCGCGTAAGACCGCGCACCGACAGGCGCACTTCGCCGCGATCGACATCGGCCTTCGGATAGAACGTGTCCAGATCGCGGCCGACCATCTTGCTGACGATCGCATCGATGGTCATGTCAGCGGTCAGCGCGTCATGCACCTTCACGCCGTCGCGCATGATCGTCATGCGCTGCGTGAGCGCGAACACTTCGTCGAGCCGGTGCGTGATGAACAGGATCGCGACGTCGCGTTCGCGCAGCGCGCGCACGATGGCAAAGAGCCGCTCGACCTCGGGCAGCGAGAGCGCTGCGGTCGGCTCGTCCATGATCAGCACGTTCGCATTGAGCGACAGCGCCTTCGCGATCTCGACCACTTGCTGGTCCGCAATCGACAGGCCGCGCACGAGCCGTTCCGCGCGCAGGTTCACGCCGAGCGTCGAGAGCAGCGTATCGACTTCGCGGTTCATCTCGTCGTAGCGAATGCGGCGCAGCCCGTCACGCGGCTGCCGGCCCATGAAGATGTTCTCGGCAATCGACAGGTCGGCGAACAGCGTCGGCTCTTGATAGATCACGGCGAGCCCGGCGTCGCGTGCCTCGGCGGGATTCGCGAAGCGCCGCGCGATGCCTTCGACGAGCAGTTCGCCCGTATCCGGCTGATGCACGCCCGCGAGAATCTTGACGAGCGTCGACTTGCCCGCGCCGTTCTCGCCGAGCAGCGCATGCACTTCGCCGGACAATAGCGCGAGACTGCCGTCGCCGAGCGCGCGCACGCGTCCGAACGACTTGCTCGCATGCCGAAGTTCGAGCCTCGGCGTTTTCGTGTCAGTCATGCTGTCTCCATGCAAGCCGTTACGTCATTTAAATCCGGTAGATACGTTCCGCATTGCGTCGGAACAGCGCTTCCTTTTCGCTATCGGTTGCATCTGCAACTATCGCTGCATACGCGCGCCACAACGCGCCATACGAACCGAACAACCGGTCGACCGGAAAGTTCGACGCAAACATCGCGCGCTCGCAACCGAACGCATCGATCGCTTCCAGGACATATGGCCGGAAGCTCTCGACGGTCCATGCATGATCGAACATCGCGAGCCCGCTGATCTTCACCGCGACGTTCTCGCAGGCGGCGAGCGCGCGCATGCCGCCGAGCCAGGCGCGATAGCCCGCAACCGACGAACGGTCGACGAACATGCCCGCATGGTTCACGATGAACTGTGTGTCGTGATGCTCGCGTGCCAACGCGGCGGCATCGTTCATCTGAGACGGATATAGTTGCATATCGAACGACATTGAATGGCGTTTCAGCAAGCCGAAGTTTCGACGCCACACCGCCTCGTGCATGAAATGACGGCCGCCGTAGTCGTAATGCGGATTCTCGTGCACATTGAGAATCTGGCGAATGCCGCGCGTGTTACTGAACGCCGCATGCGCTTCCAGCAGCGCCTCTGCGTTATTGGCCGAAAGATCGGCGTATGCCACGATGCCGTTCGGCATGCCGCGCCCTTCGCCATCGGCGATGCCTTGCAGCCAGCGTGTTTCCTCAACGGGATCGGCCGGATCGTGATTCGCATCGACGTGCACGAGCTTCAGCACTTCAATGTCGCCGGCATCGCGCAGCAGATCGCCGATCAGGTAATCGTGCTGCAACTCGCGCGCATCGCCGACGAACGACGTCTGCGGATTCGCGAGCCACGGATAGTGATGCGTCTTCAAATCCCACAAGTGAATATGCGGATCGACAACCTGCATGGCGGTGTCCTCGTGCGGTTCGAAAGCGCCGGCGATTCAGGGAAGATGAAAGACAGGCACGAGCGGTGTCGACACCGGCGAGTTGTCCGGGTTCGTCGCCATCAGTTCCGCCATGTAATCCCACCATTTGCGCATCACCGGCAGCGCCGGCAGCGCATCGGTCGAATGCGACGCTTCGCGCTTGAATGTCGCGAACAAATGTCCGGTCGATTCGTCGAGAAAGATCCAGTAATCGCGGATGCCGGCAGCGCGAAGCGCCTCGGCAAGCTCAGGCCATATCTGGCGATGACGCCGTTCGTATTCATCGCGCATGCCGGCTTTAAGGGTCATTCGAAACGCAAGTGTCTCCATGGCGGCCTGCCCTTTGGATGGTTATGTGATCGTTGAAATCAGGTGCGTCCAGGCTCTTGTGCTGCGACTATAATGCGCCGACCGATAACATCACAATCCGATTGCAGGATTGGCCGATCGCAAAACCGTATCGCCCAGGCGTCTCGCGATGAACGAAAACATCTCCCACGCACTCGTCAACCGTCTGAAATTCAAGCATCTCGCGCTACTCGTCGCGCTCGACGACGCACGCAACCTGCATCAGGCCGCGGACGCCATCAATGTCGCTCAGCCGAGCGCGAGCCGCATGCTGTCCGACATCGAGGAAGCGTTCGGCTTCCAGCTGTTCGAGCGCAACGCGCGCGGCATGCAGCCGACGCCGCTCGGCACCGCGACGCTCGCCTATGCGCGCCGCTCGCTCGCGGACCTAACCCGCTTCGCCGCCGACCTTGAGAGCAAGCGGCGCGGCGGCCACGGGCAACTGACGGTCGGCGCGATCATGGGCGCCGCGCCCGACGTGCTCGCGATGGCGGTCGCCGAACTGAAGTCGGAACGGCCGCTGCTCAACGTGCGCATTCTGGGTGAAACGAGCGATCAGGTCGTGCAACTGCTGCACCGCCGCGAAGTCGATCTCGCGCTCGGCCGGCTCACGACCCCGCTGCAACACAACGACTTCGACTTCGAACCGCTCGCGCGCGAAGCCATGCGGCTCGTGGTGCGCGCGAAGCATCCGCTTGCCGCAAAGACGCCGCTTGCACTCGATGCACTGATCGCCTGGCCGTGGATTCTCCAGCCGATCACGAGCCCGGCGCGCGGCCTGTTCGAAGAGGAACTCGCGCGGGCGGGGCTGACGTCGCCATCGAACGTGGTCGAATGCGCGTCGATCTTCGCCACGCTGCAATTGCTTCAAAACAGCGAAGCGGTCGCGATGCTGCCCGAATCCGTCGTGCGCGATTACTTGCGTGCGCAACTACTGGTCGAGTTGCCCGTCGAGATCGGCAAGAGCCTGTCGGGCTTCGGCTTGTTGCGTCGCAAGCAGGAGACGCTCTGCGAGCCCGCCGAATACTTCATCGCCTTGTTGCGCAAGTATTCGGCGAGTTCGCTCATTGCAGGTTGACGAACAGCCCGCCATCGACGAGCAGCGCCGCGCCCGTCACATAGCGCGCGCGGTCGGACGCGAGGAACACGACGCACTGCGCGACATCGTCCGGCTCGCCTAAGCGGCCAAGCGGGATACGTTTTTCCATGTACGCGCGCTTTTCGCTATCGGAGAGATCATCGGCGTTGAGGTCGGTCGCGATGGTGCCCGGCATCACCGAGTTGCAGCGGATGCCATAAGGGCCAAGCGCGATGGCGCACGACTGCATCAGCGAATGTACGCCGGCCTTGGTCGGCGTGTAATGCGTCTGCATGCCGCCGCCAACGAGCGCGCTGATCGAACTGGTCGCGACGATCGCGCCGCCCGTGCCTTGCGCCTTCATCTGGTTGGCGACCGCCTGCGTCACGTAGAACGCACCGTTCAGGTTGACCGCGACAGTCGTCTCGTAGACGGACGCAGGCATGTCGAGGAACGCATGAAACGGGCAGATGCCTGCGTTGCTCGCGAGCACGTCGACATGGCCGAACGCTTCGACGGTACGCTCGACGAGTCGCACGCCGGTTTCCTTCTCAGCGACGTTGCCTTCTATCGCGATCACGCGGCGACCCAGCGCTTCGATCTCGCCGACCACTTCCTCGACCGCCGACAAGCGGCCGTAAGACTTGTCGTTATCGCCCCAGTAGTTGATGGCGATGTCCGCGCCCTCTTTGGCGCTGGCGACGGCGATCGCGCGGCCGATGCCTCGCGACCCGCCGGTGACGATGACCACTTTGTTCTCTAGCACGGGCTTGCCCCTCAATCGTGTGTGTAAGGCCGGACGAGCGCACAGTCGGGATTGAGCCGCACCCCGAAACCGGGCGTCTCCGGCACCTTCATGCGGCCGTTCACCGGCACCGGCTCGTCGAGCAAAAGCGGCGTGAACATGGGCACGACTTCATCGGCCTTCGGCGCCATCATCAGGAACTCCGCGAACGGCGAGTTGTGCCGCGTCACCACGAAGTGATAGCTGTACACCGAGGACCCATGCGGCACGACGAGCACGTTATGGGCATCCGCGAGCGCGGAAATCTTGATCAGCTCCGTGATGCCGCCGCACCAGCCCACGTCCGGCTGGACGAGATCCGCACAGCCCATCTCGAACAACATCCGGAAGCCCCAGCGCGTCGCCTCGTGCTCGCCCGTCGTCACCATCATGCCGCGCGGCACCGAGCGGCGCAGTTCGGCGTAACCCCAATAATCGTCAGGAGGAAGCGCCTCTTCGATCCACTTCAGCCCATGCTCGTGCGCCGCCGACGCCAGGCGCTTCGCATAGTTCAGATCGAGGCTCATCCAGCAGTCGAACATGAGCCAGAAATCATCGCCGACTTTCGATCGCATGTCGGCGAGCTTCGCGATGTTCTTCGCGAGGCCCGCTTCGCCCTCTGCCGGCCCATGCTGCAAGGGCATCTTGCCGCCGATGAAGCCCATCTCCTTCGCGAGATCGGGACGCGCGCCCGTCGCGTAGAACTGCAGTTCGTCGCGCACCGGGCCGCCGAGCAGATGAAACACCGGCTCCTTCCGAACCTTGGCGAGCAAGTCCCACAGGGCGAGATCGACGCCCGAAATCGCGTTCAGCACGATGCCCTTGCGGCCGTAGTAAAGCGTCGCGAAGTACATCTGGTCCCACATCTTTTCGATGTCGGTCACGCGCTGGCCTTCGAGAAACCGCGCCAGATGTTTCTCGACGATGAACGCGCCCACTTCGCCGCCCGTCGTCACCGCGAAGCCGACGGTGCCGTCGCTCGCCTCGATCTCGACGACGAGCGAGCCGAGCACGTTGATCCCGAACGACTGCCGGCTTTGCCGATACTCGGGATAACGCGCCATCGGCGTCGAGATGTGGTCGTCGATCCAGTGGTCGGCGCCCTGGTCGTGGTAATCGGCGCCGCCGCCCCGCACGGTGAAGGCGCGCACTTGCCGGATGGTTGGCATGGACATGATCTGACTCCGTTGAATGTTCTGGTTATGACGCTTTCGCGGGCTTGGCGCGGGCAAACTCGGCAGCTTTCGGCTGGCGCACGAACACGACGATGACGAGCGCTGCCAGCACGCTCGCCGTGCCGAGCGCGACGAGCCCCGCGCTCTTCGATGCATACGCGGCTTCGGACGCCGTGCGCAGCATCGGCGCGACGAAGCCGCCGAGGCTGCCGAGCGAATTGATGAGCGCAATGCCCGCCGCGGCCGCGGCGCCGGCGAGATAGCGCGTGGGGAACGTCCAGAAGAGCGGCTGCGCGCCGATGAAGCAACTCGCGGCAAAGCACAGCGCGATCATCGACACGACCGGCTGGCTCGCGAGCCCCGACACGGCGATGCCCGCGCCCGCGACCAGCAGCATCAGCACGGCGAGGCGCCGGTGCAGGCCGCTCGCGTCCGCATAGCGCGGCACGATCCACGTCACGACGACGGCGCAGATCCACGGGATCGACGTGACGAGTCCGACCTTCAGCCCCACCTTCGCGCCGAGCAGCGCGGACACCTGTTGCGGCAGATAGAAGATCACGCCGTAGACGGCTATCTGGATCAGGAAATAAACGGTCGAGAGAATCAGCACGCGCACGTCGATCAAGGCCGCGAGCACGCTGTGCGGCCCATGCGACGAAGCAGTGCGCGCATCGCTTTCGATCCGCGCACTGAGCAGCGTGCGCTCGTCGGACGTGAGCCAGCGTGCTTTCGCCGGCTCGTTGTCGAGATACCAGAACGCCCACACGCCGACGATCGACGCGAGCCCGCCTTCGACCAGGAACAGCCACTGCCAGCCCGCGAAACCGAGCGCGCCATGCAGGTCGAGCAGAAGGCCCGAGAGCGGACTGCCGAAGATGAATGCGAGCGGCGCGCCGAAGTAGAAGACGCCGAGCGCGCGCGCACGCGCCGACTGCGGAAACCAGCGCGTCAGGTAATAGACGATGCCCGGAAAGAAGCCCGCCTCCGCCACGCCGAGCAGAAAGCGCAGGACATAGAACGTGGTCGTCGAATGGGCGAAGGCCATCGCCGCCGAGACGAGTCCCCACGTGACCATGATCCGGCACATCCACAGCTTCGCGCCCACGCGATGCAAGAGCAGGTTGCTCGGCACCTCGAAGAGCGCATAGCCGACGAAGAAAATGCCCGCGCCGAATGCGAACGCGGCGTTCGAGAGCCCCGTGTCCTGCTGCAGCGCCTTTTGCGCAAAGCCGATGTTCGCGCGATCGAGAAACGCGAGCACGTACATCAGGAGAAGAAAAGGCAGCAGACGACGCATGACCTTCGCGGTCACCGCGTCCTCCGCGGGGTGCGGATCGCTCATAGGTTGTCTCCGGTATGCTTGTCCCGCGCCGCGCCTAGTAAGTGGCGCGTCCGCCCGACAGGTCGAACACGGCGCCCGTGCTGAACGCGCAGTCTTCCGACGAGAGCCAGAGAATCAGCGACGCAGCTTCCTCCGGCAGCAGAAAGCGGTTCATCGGAATCTTGGAGAGCATGTAGTCGATGTGCTGTTGCGACATCGAATCGAAGATCTCGGTCTTTGCCGCGGCCGGAGTAACCGCGTTGACGAGGATGTTCTTCGTCGCGAGTTCCTTGCCGAGCGACTTGGTGAGACCGATCAGCCCCGCCTTCGACGCGCTGTAGTGCGACGCGTTCGGATTGCCTTCCTTGCCCGCGACGGAAGCGATATTGACGATCCGCCCGTAGCCGTTCTTCAGCATGTGCGGCACGATCGCGCGACACGTGAGAAACGGGCCGATCAGATTCACGTCGATGACGCGCCGCCACACGTCGGGCGCGAGTTCCCACGTCGTGCCGTTGCCGCCCGTGATGCCCGCGTTGTTGACCAGCACGTCGATCTTGCCGTGCGCGGCGAGCGTCTTCTGCACGGCGGCCTCGACCGATGCCTCGTCGGTGAGTTCGACCACCGTCGCGCTGACGCTCTTCGCGCCGTCGAGTTCGTCGGCGGCGCGCTGAAGGCGCTCCGCGTCGATGTCCCAGAGCGCGACCTGCGCGCCCGACTTGAGCGACCGTTGCGCAACCGCATAGCCGATGCCGCGCGCGCCTCCCGTAATCACCACCGTGCGTCCTGCCAGATCGACCTGGTTCATCGTGTCTCCTTGTCCTGTTGTCTTCACGAGTCAAGCCACTATAGTGAAGTGGCAATAGCCGGACAATTCGACTTGATGATGACGCGATAACGAAAGTGGATCGTTAGCGCGACGGCGGCCGCGCCCCAAACCGGCGTGAGCGGACGGATTGCTCTGACCAAAGCGCGCGCATCGGCACGAGGCGGACCTTGCCTGCGCGCACGCAAACCGCGATGATTGGCGAGACTCAAGCGCGCGCGTATCGCGCCCCGAATCGTGTTCCTTTGCTCAGTTGAGGACAACGTGGACTGGAAGTTCTGGAACAAATCATCGCCCTCCCAGGGCGCGTCCGACTCGGCATCGGATACCTACGGCGCACTGCGCAAACTGCTGGGCATGCTCATGAGGGCGGACGCTCCGCCTTTTTCCAACTGGAACGCCGCCGGCATCGTGTTCACGCCGGAAGTCGAGAACACCGCCCAGAGCGCGACCAAGGGCTACGCGCTCGCGCTCTGGTTCTGGCTCTTCGCCGAAAAGCACGGCGTGGTCGCGGCGCGGATGGCGCGCGACACCTTTTGCCTGCTCGCGGACGAAGCCCAGCCCGCGACGGGCGACGTGCTGGATACGCTGATCGAACTGGAAAACCGCCTCATTCAGTCCTTCGACGCCACGCCCGTCGAACAACGCAGTTTCCAGCTTGAAGGACAGCCGCTGGAACTGCCGATGGAGTTCGTGCTCGCAACAGGCTTCCTGCTTCAGGCGCCGGATTCGCCCTACTACGGTCGTGCCGGCGGCGATCTGGAAGGCAACGACATCCGCATCGCCGCGTGCCTGCGCAATGCCACCGAGCACGCCATGCCGCTTTTCCGGGAAATGGTCCGCGGCCTGCCCGACTTCGACGCCCACGCCCTGCCTCAGTGGAAGTGGAGCGCGACACCCGGCGCCATCGAACGGCATTTGCAGCGGCGTTATAACAATCCGCTTTTCCCGCTGCATCGGCAGGTCGTGACGTCGAAGGACGTCTACGAGGCGCGTCTCGCCGACCATCAGACGGTCGCGGAGATTCGCAAGGAACTGACGGATCTCACGAGCGAGTTCTACGCTCACAATGAACTCCCCGCGGACTGGCATCCCTTTCTGAATGGCTTTCGCGAGCGGCTCGATGCGCTCGAAGACCGGCGCCTCATGACGGGCGGCGAGACGGCGGCGCTCGGCGCCGCGATTGGGGAGATGCGCGGCAATGTGATGACGCTCTGGCGTTCCGCGCTCGAAAACAACCGGCAAAGCCTCTCTTCGCTCGATGCGGCCGAGGCGCGCGAGCATCGACGGCGCGCCACGCTCCATGCGACCGACTGGATGCGCCAGTTGCGCAGTCACGCTTCGCCCATCCCGCCGCAGGAGGTCGTCGCCGCGCTGCTGAGCGACACGCCGGCCGAGATGGAAGCGGCCGTGTCCGTGCTGAAAAGCGAGCCGGAGTTGCACGGAACGCTTGCGAACTGTCGCTCCTACGCGCACCGGCTCGTCGCCGAGGTCCGCGCAAGCGGCCATCCGCTCGCGGATATCGACGAGAAGCTCCGGATCCTCGACGAGACGCAGCCCAAAGCGCTGGAGCAGGACGACGCGTCGTGAACGGCGGCGCGACGCGAACCGCTGCGCCCTCGTCAGTCGAACGCGATGCCGCCGTCGCGTCGAAGCGCGTCGAGGCGTCGGATCTGCTCGGGCAGGATGCGTCCGAGCGACAGCGGCGGCAACGCGTCGATCGCGAAAAAGCCGACGCCGTTCGTTTCGACGCCGATAACATCGCCCGCGCTCACGATCCTGCCGAGAAACATGAGCTTCCAGATATGAAAGACCGAAGGCGGATGCGGATGCTTCGCCGTATCCCACACCGCGAGCAGGCGCTCCACGCTAACCGTGTATCCGCTTTCCTCGCGCACTTCTTTGGCGGCGTTTTCGGCCGGCGACGCGCCGACATCCGCCCAGCCGCCGGGAAGTGACCACAATCCGTCCGCCGCCTCGCGTACCAGCAGGACTTCGCCGGCGTCGTTGAACACGGCGCACCGAACGTCGAGCTTCGGGTTTGCATAGCCTGCTTCATGTGCGAACAGGTCGGCCACTTGCTCCGCGTCCATGTCGGCCAGTTCGCCGAGCTGCGCGTGGGCGATGGCGGCGATCTCCTGATAGCGCTCCTTGTCGAATGCGCCTTCGGTATAGTGCAAGCCAGTTTGCGCCAGTGCCAGCAAACGGCGCGCTTGCTCGAGTCGTCGAATGGACAAGCGGACCTCTACGATCGTTGATGTCTTGGCGATGACGTGCGGCATGCACGCCGCGATTTGTTCTAATGTCACCCTATGTTTTTAGCGCCGAGTAATTGACCGAACTATGACACATGCGCCTTCCGGGCATCGCCTCGCGCCGTCGATGCGATACGCCAGCCACGCCCGCCGCATGAGCGCATTGGGCATCGATTCGCTCTGGTGGACCGTGATCGTGCTGTTCGTGCCGCTCGGTCCGTCGACGGACGAACTGCTCGCGCAACCGGAGTCGCTCGTCGCGACGATCCTTCTGTGGACCGTGCTCGCGCAATGCGTGCCGATATTGCTGACCGGCGTGATGTGGGTCGTCTGGGGCACTTCGCCGGGCAAGCGGGCGCTGCATGTGAAAATCGTCGATGCGGATAGCGGGCAGCGGATGACCGCGAAGCAGGCCGCCCTGCGCACGGCCGGTTACCTGATCTGCTTCGCGACGTGCGGTGCGGGCTTCCTGCCGATCCTGTTCAACGAACGAAGACAGGGATGGCACGACCGGATGGCGAATACGATCGTCATCGAAGAAGAGACCGGCGACGGCGGTCGTCCCGCGGCGTAGCGGTCACGTTGCGCTTCTGACGAACAGGATACGGCGACGAGAAAAAGAAAGGCGCCACATCGAGCATGCTCGTGGCGCCTTAACGCTCTCACGGTCGCAGCCGCTCGGAGAACGTGGTGAGACAGGATCGACGCGCGGCGCTTCCGGCGATCTCCGCGCGCGATCGTCCGACGGATGACGCCCGGTTCACTGACCGCCGAAATACAGCTTGTTCATCTCGGCAGGCGAAGCGGGCCTGACTGCCGTGCCGCCCCCGGAGGCCGACGATCCACTGACCGCGCCGCCGTAACCGGTGCCAGCGTCGCTCGGGGCGATACGCGCCTCGGCGGCCTGAATGTTGGCGGGATAATTCGGCTCGTCGCCGCCGCCCGGCACATAGCCTGCGGATTCCAACTGCTTGAGTTCGGTACGCACTTGCGCTCTCGTCAACGAAGAATCCGATTGCGCGAATGACACGAGCGGCGCCGCCAGCACCGACGCGGCAGCGACTGCATAGATGAGCGATTTCATGACGGCGTGCCTCCAGAACAATACGATCGTCCGACAGTACTGTCTTAAGCATAGTCGGCCGTAGCGCGATGAACTGCCGTATGACGCCGCAGACCGCTCGAAGTCAGGTTCCGGTCATCTACGCGGGGACGAAGACGACCGCGCCGACATCGGCGATCTGCGTAAAGCTCCGGAAAAAGCGGTATGTCTGGTCGCCGACAGTCAGGCGGTTGACACCGCCCTGCGTCATTTCGAGGATCTCGTTCGCCACCGCCGCAGTGATGGTCGCGTGGTTCTTCAGTTTCTCTTCCTCGTTCTCCGGATTGCCGAGGCAGACGGAAAAGACGTCGGGATCGCGACGCATCATGACGACGCCTTTCCCCGTGTCGAGCGATAGTTCGAGGTATCCGACGAGCGTGTGCAGCGCCCCGGATGTTTCCTTCAGCGGACCGTCGGCCAAACCAGAACCCGTAGTCATGCTAGCTCCGTCGTCTATGCCTGCCTGAGTTGCGAGCAATCGCTGCATCGCGTCTGAAAATCACTGGCCCGCGGCGACCGGGCCGGCGGGCGTCGGCGCGGCGCTTCTCGACGGCGCGGGCCGCGTGCTCCTCGCCCATCGGAGCTGGCTCGTCGCCATCGAGAGCATGACCTGCGACTGTGCGTTGCCCGAATCGAGATCCTTTGCGTGAGCGGCGTTCTGCGCCATGCAGGACCAGTCCTTGCCCGCTTCGCAGTATCGCGCGCGCTGCAAGGCGGCGTCGCGCTCGCGCTCGCGCCGGTTCAATTCTTCGGCAACCTGCCGACCCTCCGGACGCGCCTGTACGCTCTGGCGCAGCCGTTCGAAGCGCTCGCGCGCGTCGGTGAGGTCGCCCTGCTTCAGAGAGTAGCGCACGCCGTTCAGAATGTTCGTCTCCGATGCGGTGACCGCATTCTTCGCGGGCGGCGTCTCCGCTTTCGGCGCGGGAACAGCGGCAGTGGGCCTGGCGGGTGTCGTATCGGTCGGCGTGGAGGTCACGGTGCCAGCGGCTTCCGGCGCAGCGGAGTCCGCAATCGATTCGCCACCGGCATTGCCCGGAGCGGGAGCCGTCTGCGGTGCCGTACTCGCTGCGGCGACGGCATCCGGTGCCGCTGCCACAGGCGGCGCGACGACCGCACCGGAATCGTAGCCGCGCTGTGATTCAATTTCCGGCTGCAGCGCCTGTTGCGGCTGCGGACTTTCATGACGAAAGTAGACGGTGACGAACAACGCCGCGCCCAGAACGGCGAGGACATAGGGCCACACAGGTTTGCGTTCCGGACGATCACCGTCGAAAGGAAAAAACACGCCGCCGCCCGAATCCAGATGCGGCCGTTCGGCACGCGGACGCGGCGCGCGGGTTGCCGGCTGCATCGCTTCCGCGTGGTGTTTCCCCCCGGCCGCTTCCGATACAGGGACCGTATCGGCACCGCAAATCAGGCAGACGTCGCTGTCCGCGTATCCCGCGGGAAAGCGCTTGCATACAGGGCAGATGCGCCGTTCCAGAGTATCAGCGTGGCTCATCTTCATCTCCCGGTCGTTCGTAAAAAAACACCGCCGTGTGGGAGTACCCGGTGGCAGCACTGCAGGTCATCGCCTGAAAGTCCGCACCGCCTTCGCCATGCAAGGCAGGCGATTGAGAGTGCGGGCGACGACGCCGGTCATTCGGTTGTTTTCGGGCGAGCATCGAGGCTCGCTGATTCGCGCGTGGCCGCGCGGCGGATCGGACGCGAGACGAACGCGTGACGAGACAAAGGCAGTCGGCGTGCTGCGCGCGGAGGCGGATTTCGACGAAATCCGTATGCGATCGATGCGGCCCCGAAAAAGAACCGACTGATGCCAAAGATTACCATTTGCACGAGGTCGCCGTCGGATTCGGCCCGGCGCGACGACATCGGCGGCGCGGATTTTTGTCGCGCGTGACTGGCGCTTTCTGGCGAGGCACGACGATTGCAGTGAAGGTCATGCGGGTCGCATCGCACTGAATGCGACTCCTATCCACACTCAAGGAGATGACCATGAAACTCGCTACGAAGGCAACACAAGGCCTGCTGATATCGGCGCTCATCCTCGGCCTGTCCGGCGGCGCGTATGCGCAGGCCGGCGGCGGCGGTGGCGCGGGCGGCGGCACCGCGGGCGGCAACGGCGCGGGCCAGGGCGGCACCGGCATGAGCACGCCGAACGCGAACGGCGAAACCGGCGCGAACTCCAACGCGACGGGCGGCAATTCGATGGGTTCTTCCAAGTCCGGCATGTCGCACAAGAAGACGCAGAAGAAGGGTTCATCGACGATGGACGCGCCGGCTTCCGGCAGTCAGTAAGCGCCTGCGGGCTTTGCACCGACAAAGCCTATGAGCGCATCAAGCGGCCGGACCGGGTTCCGGCCGTTTCCATTGCATCCCGCACACGGACCCCGGCCGTTCCGCTTTACAATGACGCCGCATCACACCCCCGCGGACCGCGCTTGCGGGAACGGGGCGCCTCTCTCATCGTCGAACGGCAATGGTCACTGAAACATCTTCATCGGAATCGCTCGCCGTCGCGGAGCGCGTGCGCGAACTCATGAGCCGTCATGGCATCGGCAAGCGGCAGCAGACCGCCGAGCTATGCCGCATCCTCGATCTCAGTTTCTCGCAGGGCCATCGCAAGCTGCGCGGCAATAGTCCGTGGACGCTCACGCAGATCCGCCGCGTCGCCGATGCGTTCGACGAACCCGCGCTCCAGCTCTTCGATGCAAAAAATGCCAACGTCGACGACACCGAAGGCACCGCTCACGACGCCGTGTTCAAGATCGGCTCGGCGGAAATCCCCTGCACCGCGTGGGTCGGCGCGGCGCTCGACGCGGGCAGTCGTCCCGACTTCATCGTGCAAAAGCTGAACAACCGCTGGCTCGTGACGAAGCACGAGGGCGTGTTGCTGCACGAAGCCTTCGACGTCCACAAGATCGAGATCCAGCCGCGTCGCGCGGACGTGGAAAAGCCGGTGATCGCGGTCGTCGACGACGATCAGGCCTCGGCCGACAATCTGCACGACTATCTGGAATGCACGGGTTTCACGGCCATCGCGTTCTACAACCTCGACACGTTCCTCGAATCGCTGCAAACGCAGGTGTTCGATGCGGTCGTGATCGACTGGCTGTTCGGCGCGCATACGTCGGCGGGTGCGATTCGCGCGGTGCGCGAATCCGACAACCCGGACGCGCCGGTCTTCGTCCTCACGGGCGAACTCACGACCGGCAAGGCAAGCGAGTCCGACATCAGCCAGGTGATCCGCGACTACAACGTCGCGTGCTTCGAAAAACCGGCTCGCCTCGCCATTCTGGTGGCCGATCTCTCCAAACGTCTGCTGCGCGCCTGAGCTTGAACATGAGCGTTCGCTGAACGTTCAGGCGATGCGCCGCGTCGCCGATACCGCGCGCGCCACCGCGCTCTTGAGCACCTCGTAGCGCACCGGCTTCAGCAGATAATCGAAGAACAGGATGGTCGCGGCCGGATCGACGAGTTCGGGCGCGTAAGCGCTCACCGCGATGATCGGCACGCTCGCGCCGGGCGCGAGCCGCGCGCGATACTCCTGTGCGAACGAATAGCCATCCTTGCCCGGCATGTGCAGGTCCGCGAGGATCACGTCGGCCTGATTCGACGCGAGCCACGCGAGCGCGCCGTCCACCTCGCCCATCGCGACGGCCGCGTAGCCGAGATGCGTCAGCATTTCCGTGAGCGATTCGCGGATCGATTCGTGGTCGTCGATCACGAGCACGCGCGACTTCCGGAAAGGCGCGCTTTCGGCGGCCTGTTCGCGGCGCTCCGGCAGCCTCTCGGCCGACGCGACCGGCAGGTTCACGCGAAACGCCGCGCCCTGCCCGACTTCGCTCGACACTTCGACCCTGCCGCGGAGCAGATCGACGAGTCCGCGCACGACCGCGAGCCCCATGCCCGCGCCGTCGAAACGACGTGTGCTCGACGAATCGAGTTGGGTGAACTCCTGGAAGATCAGCGGAAGCTGCTCGCGCGCGATGCCGGGGCCGGTGTCGATCACCGAGATGTCGAGGCGGTCGTCGGTGCGCTCGAAGCGCACGTCGATCGAACCTGCGTCGGTGTACTTGATCGCGTTGGTGACGAGGTTCGTTACGATCTGCCTCAGACGATGCTGGTCGCTTTCGAGCGGACCGCGCTGTCCGAGAAACTCGCCGCGCAGTTCGAGGCCCTTGGCCGTCGCGGCCGGCGTGTTCGCATCGACGATGGAATCGAGCAGTTCGAGCGGATCGAACACCGTCATGCGCAGTTCGAGCTTGCCGGCGCCGAGCCGCGCGTAGTCGGTCAGGTCGCGCATCTGCGCTTCGAGATGACGCGCGCCGGTTTCCAGACGCTGGATGATCCGGCGGTCCGCGTCCTCGCGCAGGCTCAGGCCCAGCAATTCCACCGACGATACGATCGCGTGCAACGGCGTGCGCAGCTCGTGGCTGATCATGCCGAGGAACGTGTCCTTCGCGACGCTCGCCTCGCGCGCGGCGCGCGTCGCCTGATGTTCGGCCGCGAGTGCCGCGCGCTGCTGCTCGATCAGGCGCGTGCGCCGGTAGCCGTTCAGGAGCAGCAGCGTGGTCGCCGCCGCCGAGAGCAGCGCGAGCAGGATGCCGCCATAGATCAGATAGCGACGCTTGGCCTCGAAGTCGCTCACGATGCCCTCGCGCTCGGCCACGTCCACCATGCGCCGGCCGTTCGACAGTTCGGTCACCGCCGCGAGGTTCTGCCGCAGCACGCCCGTGATGCGAAGCGTGTGCTGGGGGTCCTGGTCGATCGTATCGACATCGGGCGAAATCGATTCGATCGCATTCGCCAGCTGGCGCAGGATTTCTTCTTGCCGGTTGCGCAACGCCTCGTGGTTGCCGAGCATCTTCGTGGACCCGGCGACGACGTTGAGCTTCGATTCGACGATCTGGTAGCGCAGGCGGACCGTGTCGGCTTCCTCGTCGATGCCGCCGCGATACAGCAGCACCTGGTTCGCGAAGCGCTCATAGGCGATCTCCAGTTGCGCGGCGTCCCAGTAGAAGCCGTCGTAGGCCATGACGATCTCATGCGGCGTCTGCTTCACGAGCAGGCCCGTGTAGAGCATGTAGGCGACGGCGCCGATCGGCGGCGCGATCGCGATCGCGATCAGCGCGGCATACCACACGCGCCGATACCACGGGCGCGTCATTTGAGGATCAGTGCTTTGACCTGCCATACGAATCGGGCGTCGGCGGCCGCGCCCGTCAGTTCCGACGGATACGCGTCGCGGGGATAGACGAGAAAGAACGGGCCGAAGTCGCGCACTTCGAGGCGCTTGCCGTCCATCGTGTAGGCGAGGATCGCGCCGTAAGCCTCGGCGTGGTTCGCGGGCATGCTGACGGTGTAGTCGTCGAGCGTGACGAAGTCGACCGTGCGGCCCGTCGCGCCGACGAGCTTCAGCACGTCGGAAAAAAGCGGTCCGGTGAAGGTCGACTTGCGCGTCCAGCGCGTCGAGGTGACGATCGTATGCACCGGAAGCTTCAGCAGTTCCGCCTCGGAAATGCGATAGACCGTGTGCGACGCGTCGTTCGTTCTTGAAATTTTTCCCTGCACTTCGAGCGCGAGGGGCGGCGCCGCGCGAACCAGCGGCGCGCTCGCCAGGAAGAGCCACAGGGCGGCGATGCGCAACGTTGAAACCGCCATCAGTGCGCCTCGTCGAACGCCTTCGCGGCGCGCTCCGACGCCACGACGATCAGCTTCATCGTCGCACGCGTCGCGCCGACGAAGAATTTGCGCGCGGCCTGCTCGTCGAGCGCATCGAAATCGACTTCGGTCAGGACCACGCACGGTGCCGATTGCCCCTTGAAACGATAGATCGATTCGAGCAACACGTCGCCCTCGCGGTACTCCGGATTGCCGAACAGATCGTAGCCGCCGGTGAAGCTGCGCAGCCGGTGCGGGCCGAGTTGCTCGACCGCCGTCAGCACCGAGCCTTCGCGTCCGCGAAACGACAGCACCGCGATGTCCTGCTTGCGAAAGCCGAGCGAGAGCGCCTGCGTGATCGCGCGCTTGGTCGCCTCGATCACTTCGTCGGCGTGACCGCTCGCGTAGGTCGACATGCTGACCTCGGAGCCGTCGAAGGGACTGCCCGCATCGAGCCGCACTTCGTTCCCGACGATGCGCCGGATGTACGCGAGCAGATCGCGCGGGCTGCGGTAATTGGTGTTCTCGCGCAGCGTCGTCCAGCCGGGCAGCGGAACGGGCTCGCGGAAGTAGAGGTTCTGCATCGGGTCTTCGAGCCACCACCAGGCGCCCTCGGGCTTTAAGAGCCGCGCGAGCGCATCGACCCACGCCGCGTGAAAATCCTGGCCTTCGTCGACGATCAACACGTCGAACTTCCAGTGCTCCGGCACCTCGACGTTCGCGAAGCGTTCTTCGAGCGTGGCGAACACGTTCGGCTGGCTGAAGTCGGGCGGACTGCCCGCATCGCGCGCGACCGCCGCGCTCAGTTGATGATAGTTGGCGATCTTCGCTTGCGTCGGCGCGACGAGCCGGATGTGATCGGCGAGCGGCCGGTTGAAGCAGACGTACAGCACGCTCTTGCCCTTCGCGACTGCATCGCGCATGACCTGCACGGCGAGTTGCGTCTTGCCGGAGCCGGCCGTGCCGATCACGCGCAGACGGAACGGCTCGAATTCGAGGCGGCGCGCCCAGGTCGCGAGGCCGCCCGACAGGCGCGTGACGAGCATGTCGGCCTGGCCGACGAGCGCGTTGGTATCGGGCGTGAGCGCGAGTTCGTCGGCGAGGAAGTGATGGATGCGAGTCGACGATTCGAAGCGCGGTTCGTCGGGCGGCAGGACGTCGAGCACGACTGCGGGCAGCTCGCGCTTGCGGCTCGCATCGACGATACGGCCGGGCGGCACGCCTGCGATGGAGTCGTCCTTGACCGTGTAGTCGGGGCAGTACAGAAGTTCTTCGATGCGATAGGTGCCCGCGCCGAACGCGGCCGTGAAGCGCCGATGGAGGTTTTCCAGCGTGCGTGCGAGCTGCACGGCGACGTTGCGTTCCTTTTGCAGATAGACCTTCACCAGCCCGGACGGCGTTTCGCGCAGGAAGCCCGCCTTCTGTTCGATGACGAGCACGCGGCCCGACGGCGCCACGACGACGAAGTCCGCTTCGCCGAAGACCGAGAACCCCTCGTTGATGCGGGTCCAGTGAACGCCGTGATACACGGTGTAGTCGTCGGGGAGCTTTTCCAGGAGCGACAGCGTCTCGAGTTCGCGCACGGCGGCGCCGGTTGCTTCGAGATTTTTCCAGTCGTCGGGGACGATGCGGGCCATGCTCAGCCTTTTTCGCGCGTCAGCGCATGGGGTTGGGGCGGGTAGGCGCAATTGTACGCATGACGCTCGGCGGCTCGCTGTGAAACTTGGTTTCGCGAGAACGCAAACGCGTCCGATCAACCCGCCTAACGACCGGCCTCAATCGGCAAAGTCGTACTTCCCGCCACGCGCCAGCGCCCGCTGATACGCCTCTCGCGCATGAATGCGTTCGAGGAACGCGCGAACATGGGGAAGCGCCTTGGCCCCGGCGCGATGACTGGCCGCTTCGAGCGGAAAACTCATTTGCACGTCGGCGGCGGTGAAGGCGTCCCCGACGAACCATTCCGACTTGGCGAGTTCCGCCTCGACATACCCGAAGTGCAGCTTGAGCTGAGGATCGATGAAACTGCTTTGCATCGTCTGAGCGATCCGGCGCGCGACGGGCTTCACGAAGAACGGCATCCGCGCGCTGCCGATACGCAGCGCCACCAGCTTGAGCAGCAGCGGCGGCATCGCCGAGCCTTCCGCGTAGTGCATCCAGTAGTTGTAACGCACGCGCTCCGGCGTCGCGCCGTGCGGCGGCGCAAAGCGTCCCTTGCCATAACGATCGACCAGATATTCGATGATCGCGCCCGACTCGGCGATCGTGAGACCCTCGTCGGTGATGACCGGCGACTTGCCGAGCGGATGCACCGCACGCAGTTCGGGCGGCGCAAGCATCGTCTTCGGATCGCGTTGATAGCGCTTCAGTTCATACTCGACGCCGAGTTCCTCCAGCATCCAGAGCACACGCTGCGAACGGGAATTGTTGAGATGATGGACGGTGAGCATGGGCAGGGATGGAATGTGATTTGCAAGGCGTCGTGGGTTGCGCCGCAGCATACCAATGATCCGGCGGGCGCCGAAGCGTCGAATATAGAAGGCCGCTTCGAAAGCGACCGCGTTCGATCACAACCAACAACGCAGGCACAAGGGAGAATTCGATGACACTCATCATTTATCTAGTCGGCTGGCTGATCTTCATCGGCGGCGTGGCGTGGGCGCTCGTCGCGATGCACGTCGCGCAGCACACGATCGCCATCGTGGCCGTCATCCTGCTCGGCATCGCCGTCATCACGGGCGCCACGCGAGCGCGCAACCGCGACCGCTCCTAGCATCGCAGTCGACCAGGAAAGGAAGCGCGCGCGGCGCGCCTCCTTTCGCAGCGCTTCAGGACATCGCGCGCGCGTTCAGCGAATCGTGGATCAACTCCACGAGTTCGTCGGGATGCGCCGGTTTGGTCATGAAATGCTGAAAGCCTTCGCCGATACTTCGCAATCGATATTCGTCGCCATCGTGGCCCGTCAGCGCGATCGCCACGGAGGGCGGCAGATTCCCGCGAATCTCGTGATCGCGCAAACGTTGTATCAGGTAGAAACCGTCCATGATGGGAAGGTCGATGTCGCAGATCACTGCATCGGGCAGGAGCCGGATCGCGGTTTCCACGCCCTCCTCGGCATCGGCGACGGCAACCACGTCCGCGCCTTCCTCCTCGAGCAACATCTGCAACGATTCCCTGCTCTCCGGATCGTCTTCAATCAGCACGATCCTCGTGTGCCCCAGTCTTGCTACTTCGTTCATCATTTTGTTTTGAAACTGCCTAAGCGGAATTCATATGCCGGCGATTCTACTGCTTGCCGCTCGACCCTATTCGCTTCAGGGTCGCGACATGGATTCCGACAGCACCGTTGTTGATCGGTTGGAGGGCCGCGCTTGTCCGGTGCGGAACGCGCGCGGTGCTTGAAGGTCCCAGGAACCCGGCGTGCCGCCGGTCCTGTCCGCATCCCGTTGAGCAAGAAGCAGGCCGGAACCTCGTCGCCCCGGCCACGCCCTTACGGGGCGGCGCCGCGCCCGTGCCCGAGTCCCGCGATAAGCACGACCGTGTAAATCCTCCATCCGCCGTGCCCGCTTTCTAGTCAGACTTTTCGGGCGCCGCGCCTGCGTGAAGGAGCGCGCGATATTCGGTCGGCGTGAGCCCGACCGTCGCCTTGAACTGGCGCGTGAATGCGCTGTGGTCGGTGTAGCCGCACAACGCGGCGACATCGGTGACCTTGTCATGCGTGACGAGCAGCGCCGTGGCGGCATCGAGCCGCGTCTTGAGCAGCACCTGGCGCGGCGTCAGGTGAAAGACCTTGTGGAAATAGCGTTCGAGTTGCGCGATCGACATGTTCGCCATCGACGCCAGCTCGCGCATCGTGAGCGGCTGCACGAAGTTTTCCTGGATGTGCTGCACGACTGCGGCAAGCCGGCTGTAAGCCGGATGCGTGCCTTCGGCCGCCTGCAGGTCGCGCGAGATGCCCGCGAGGCCGACCACCCTGCCCGACGCATCCTGTAGGGGCTGCTTGCAGGTCATGCACCAGCCGGGCTCGCGTCCGGCATAGAGATGCAGTTCGAGCTGATCGATCAGCTGATTGCCTTGCCCGATGATCGCCTTGTCCTGCGCCGTATAGATCCGGCCGAAGCGGCGCGGAAAGACGTCTTCGGCCGTCTTGCCGATGAGCGCGCGCTTGTCCTTTTGGCCGCAGCGCCTGGCGAGCGTGCGGTTGACCATCGCGTAGCGCGCTTCCTCGTCCTTCACGAAGAACACGACGTCGGGCATCGCGTCGAAGACCGGTTCGAGCAGCATGAAGTGCCCGAGCATCGCGTCGAGCGTCGATCCGCCCGCGCTCGCGCGCAATGCGGCGGCGCCGAGTTCGTCGGCCGGGCGGTCCATCGTAGTGGTCATGCGCGTATCGCTCGCGTGGTTTGCGACTTTGCCGGTCATGGACGGATGCGCACGGCGGTCGTGGCATGGAATGGCTGCGCTCGATTATAGGGGCGCGCGGCGGCATAAAAAAATGCGCGCCCGATCACGCTATGGGGCGATATCGCCGGCTGCGATCAGCGTGTCGATGCGCGCCGGGCTGAACGGCTCGCGCGGCGCCCCGACGTCCCATCCGAAATAAGCCGATGCCGCCGCGCCGCACACGCGGCCCTGGCACGGCCCCATGCCGCAGCGCGTGTGCAGCTTCGCGTCGCGCCAGTTCGCGTGCGGCGCGAGCGCGCCGACGCTGACGTCCTCGCAGCGGCAGATCAGCGTATCGGGCGATGGCAGCCGGCGCGCCTCGTCGCCCAGCTCGAACGCGGCGGCGACGCGCGCGCCAAAGCGCCGCCAGCTCCCGCGCGCGCGACGTTCGGCCGCGACGCGCGCATCGTCGATGCCGAGCGCCGCGTAAGCCGCGAGCGCGCCTTCGACCCAAGCGAGTTCCATCCCGCCGACGCCCGTGCATTCGCCCGCCGCCAGCACGCCCGCGACCGACGTGCGCTGCGAATCGTCGACGCGAATCGCGCCGTGCGAATCGAGCGCGCAGCCGAGCGCCTGCGCGAGCGCGACATTCGGCACGAGCCCGTAGCCGCACGCGACGCGATCCGTTTCGATCGACTGCTCGCGTCCGGCGGCGCGGATTGTCACCGCTTCGACGCGCTTCGTGCCGTGCGCCTTCACGACGACCGCGCCCGTCCGGTAGCGCGACCAGCGGATCGCCCGCATCAGCGCGACCGCCTGCGCCAGCTTCGCCGGCGTGAGCGCGAGCGTCGCGCCGAAGCGCAGCACGCGGCCCGCACCCGCCTGTTCGACGACCGCGCGCACGTCGCCGCCGTGCTGCGCCGCCGTCGACGCCGCCGCGAGCAGCAACGGCCCGCTGCCCGCGATCACGATGCGCTCGCCCGCGACCGGCATGCCGCCCTTGATAAGCGCCTGCAAGCCGCCCGCGCCGGTGACGCCGGGCAGCGTCCAGCCGTCGAAGGGCAGCAGAAGCTCGCGGGCGCCGGTCGCGAGAATCAAATGCGTGGATTCGATGCAGGCGGCTCCGTCGGCGGATTCGAGCAGCAGGCGGTTCGCGCCTGTCGCCGACACGACTCTCACGCCACTTTTCACGGCGAGGCGAGGCGCGGTGCCGCGCAACCAGAGCGCGAGCGGCGGCGCCGCCGCGACGCCCGGACCCTGCCGCCAGATTTGTCCGCCGGGGCGCGGGTTGTCGTCGATCAGCGCGACGCGCGCGCCCTCGCCCGCCGCCACCTGCGCGGCACGCAAGCCCGCCGGCCCCGCCCCGACGATCGCGATGTCGTAGCGTTCAATCTTCACCGCGCGGCCCCGGTCGCGGTGAGGATCGCGAGGCCGTCGCGGCACAGCGTCTGGCAGGCGAGCACATGCGCGCGCCCGTCGACGCTCACGCGGCATTCCTGGCACACGCCCATGCCGCACAGCGGGCCGCGCGGCTCGGCCGTTACCGAAAGCCGCGTCGCGAGCGTGCCGTGCATCGCGAGCGCCGCCGCGACGGTCGTGAACGCCGGAACGCTGCGCGCTTCCCCGTCGATCGTGACGGTCACGGTGTCAGTCATGCGCGTGCTCCGTCGAAAAGCGGCTCGGCGCGAACGCGGCGGGATCGAGCGCGCAAGCGTGGTTCAGCATCAGCGCCGCCAGCAGCTTCGCCGTGCCGAGCGAAGTCGTCACGCCGAGCCCTTCGTGGCCGGCGGCGAGCCAGATGCCATCGTCGAGCTCGCGCGCCGCGCCGATCAGCGGCAAGCCGTCCGGCGACGCCGCCCGAAACCCGGTCCACGCGCGAATGGCGTTGAGCGCCGGCAAGTCCGGGAGATAGCGCGCCGCCCGCGCGAGCATCGCGGCGAGCACCTGCGTTTCGATGGCCGGATCGAGCGTATCGAACTGCCGCGACGACCCGATCAGCAACTGGCCGGTCGGACGCGGCTGCGCATTGAATGCAACGGAAGTTCCAGTCGCGTGATGCGCGCTCTTGATATAGCCGAGTTCGAGCAGTTGATGACAGATCAGGCCAGGATAGCGGTCGGTAATCAGCAGATGACCTTTTTTCGCGGCGAGCGGCACGTCCGGCAGCAGTTCGTGCGCGGCCAGCCCGTTGGCGACGACGACATGCGCCGCCGTGCGCGCCTCGCCGTTCGCGAGCGTGACGCGTCCGCGCTCGATCTTCGCCGCGCGGCATCCCGTCGATACGCGGATGCGCGACGCATGAGGCGATTGCGTCAGCAGCCATTCGGCGGCGCGCGGCGCGTAGACGATGGCGTCGTCCGAGACGAGCAGGCCGCCCGCAAACCGCTCATGCAACGCGGGTTCGGTCGTCCGCAGCGTGTGGGTGTCGAGCAGGTCCGCGTGCACGCCGTGTGCCGCGAACGCGTCGCGCATCGCGCGGGCGGCGGCCATCTCTTCGTCGTCCTCCGCGACCCACAGCGTGCCGCAACGCGCGAACGCGTCGCAATCGCGCAGTTGCGGCGCGAGTTCGAGCCAGAGTTCGCGCGAATGACGCGCGAGCGCGAATTCCGCGGCCGAGTCGTTCATCACGACGATGTGGCCCATGCCCGCCGCCGTCGCCCCGCCGCCGATTCCGCGCGACTCCAGCACCTCGACCGCGAGACCGTGCGCCGCCATTTCCGCCGCACACGCCGCGCCGACGATCCCCGCCCCGACGACGATGACATCCGCGCTCATCGGATCGCGTTGGCGGGAGCGGCGGGAATGCCCCACGCGAACGGATCGGCGGGATCGAAGCAGAGGCGTCCGTCGCCCATGATGTGGGCGTGGCCGGTGATCGTCGGGACGATTCCCGCGTCCGCCGGCTCGTAACTCGCCTCGAACACGCTGCCGATCACGCTCTCCTGTCGCCAGACTTCGCCCGGAGCTAAAAGGCCGTCGGCGGCCAGGCACGCCACTTTGGCGCTCGTGCCGGTGCCGCATGGCGAGCGGTCGTAGGCGCTGCCCGGGCAGAGCACGAAGCTGCGGCTGTCCAGCCCCGCGCGCGGCGAGTCCGAGAACAGTTCGATATGGTCGATGTACGCGCCATCGGCACCGGTGATGTTCTGCGCGGCGAGCGCGTCGCGGATCGCCTCGGTGAACGCGGTCAGTTGCGCGATGTTGGCCGGCACGAGTTCGCGCCCGTGGTCCGCGACGAGAAAGAACCAGTTGCCGCCCCACGCGACATCGCCCGTAAGCGCGCCGTGGCCCGGCACGTCGACCGTCACCGCCTGCCGGTGCCGGTACGCCGGCACATTGCGCACGCTGACGCTGCCGTTCCCGTTGAGCGTCGCCTCGACGATGCCGACCGGCGTCTCGATCCGGTGCGGCCCCGGCGCGATCCGTCCGAGATGCGCGAGCGAGACGACGAGCCCGATCGTGCCGTGCCCGCACATGCCGAGATAGCCGACATTGTTAAAAAAGATGACCGCAGCCGTGCTCGCCGGATCGTCGGGTTCGCACAAGAGCGCGCCGACGACCACGTCCGAGCCGCGCGGCTCCGTCACGATGCCCGCGCGCCAGGCGTCGAATTGCGCGCGAAAGACGTCGAGCCGTTCCCGCAGCGTGCCGCGCCCGAGATCCGGCCCGCCCGAAACAACGAGGCGGGTAGGCTCACCGCCCGTGTGCGAATCGATGATGTCGAGTGTTTTCATGCTGCTATCGTAGAAACGCGGCGGCGGCGCGTCTTGGCGCAGCTAACCGGTTTTCGTGACGATTTCGGCACAACGGAGCGTTTTGCGGACTATGCCGAAATCGGCACGCGAGACGCTTGATTCGCGCAAGACGCGTGCATTTTCGCTGCCTAAACTGGCGGCTACATTCACTCGAGGAGAGCCGCCGTGGCGCATATCTGGGAAGGCGTGATGCCCGCCGTCACCACCAAGTTCAACGCGGATTTCAGCATAGACCGCGCGTGGACGAAGAAGAATATCGAAGCGCAGATTGAGGCGGGCGTCGACGGCATCATCGTGGGCGGATCGCTCGGCGAGGCGTCGACGCTGTCGCTTGACGAGAAGCTCGACGTGCTCGACATCGCCGTGGACGCGTCGCGCGGCCGCGTGCCGGTCCTCCTGACGATTGCGGAAAACAGCACGCTCGACGGCTGCCGCCAGGCCGAACGCGCGGCCCGTCACGGCGCGGCGGGCTACATGGTGCTGCCGGGGCTGCGCTATCTGTCGGACCGGCGCGAGACGCTCAACCATTTCCGCATGATCGCCGACGCGAGCCCGCTGCCGATCATGGTCTACAACAATCCGCTCGCGTATGGCGTCGACGTGACGCCGCAGATGTTCGCCGAACTCGCCGAGGACGAGAAATTCGCCGCGATCAAGGAATCGTCGGGCGACGTGCGCCGGATCACCGATCTCATCAACGAGACCGGCGAGCGCTATGCGCTCTTTTGCGGAGTCGACAATCTCGCGATGGAAGCCATCCTGATGGGCGCGTGCGGCTGGGTCGCGGGGCTCGTGTGCGCGTTTCCGCACGAGACGGTGGCGATCTACCGGCTGCTGCGCGCCGGACGCATCGAAGAAGCACGGACGATCTACCGCTGGTTCGCGCCGATGCTCGCGCTCGACGTTTCGCACAAGCTCGTGCAGAACATCAAGCTTGCCGAGGCGATCGTCGGGCTCGGCACCGAGCCGGTGCGGCCGCCGCGCCTGCCACTCGCGGGCGAGGAGCGCAAGACAGTCGAGGCGCTGATCCGACGCTCGATCGAAACGCGGCCGGCGCTGCCTTCGCTGTAAGGCGTCGCGCAGCGGAAGGACGAAAAAAATGCCGTCTTGCGACGGCATTTTCCGTTGGCGTCCTCAGGCGGCGACATTCGACGCGTCGCGCTCGATCTGTTCCACTTCGTCGCCGTACAGATGGAGCAGCCGGTAACCGCTCTTGTAGACCGGCTGCAGGCGGAAGTGATTGACCGGCTCGATGTCGAGCGCGAGGCGCAGGCGCGACACGTGGCTGTCGATGGTGCGCGTGGATTCGCGGAATTCGCGCCCCCAGACCATCGCGAAAATGTGATCGCGCGACAACACGCGCCCGACGTTCGAGAAGAACAGCATCGCGAGCCGGAACTGCGTTCCGCTCAGTTGCACCGGCTTGCCGCGCACGGTGACGCTCTGCTGGCGCGCGTCGAAGTGATAGCAGCCGACGTCGAAGCTCGCGGACGTCTGCGCGGGATACGCGCGCCGCAAAAGCGCCTCGACGCGCGCGCCGAATTCGGCGGCGCGCACCGGGTGGGCGAGGAAGTCGTCGGCGCCGGCGGTCAGCGCGCGCACGACGTTGTGCTCGGCGCCGTCGGCGGTCACGAACATCACCGGGACGCGCTCGCCGAAGCTCGAACGCACCGACTTCAGCAGGTCGAGGCCACACAGGCCGGTGGAATGCCAGTCGAGGATCAGCATGTCGACGGTCGAGCGCGACAAGGCTTTCGAGAGCGCGAGGCCGTCGCCATAGACGACGCAGGTATGGCCGAGCCGCTTGACGAGTTCGCCAAGCAGGAGACGGTGAGTGGAATCGGTTTGAAGAACGGCGACACGCATGAAAGTCGGGCCCGGTGGTCGGAAAATGCGGCGACAAGGGTTCCGGGGCCACCGGAGCTTGGTTCGCCTTGGCCCCGGAAGCAGTCGCATCACAAGACCAATACAGAGGGCGGATTCTGAACAAGGGCCGGAGCCTGTCACATTGGATAAGTCCTATTTTTTACACAATGTGATGTGCTTACAGACGGCTTCCAGCGGCGCGCAGGGCGACATCCTGTAACATCCGATGTTTGGCAAAAAGTTCCCGCTTTCGCGCTGCCACCCGCAGATCGTGAAGGCAGGCTGCGCCGCGGCTCCGAGCCGCGCTGCGCGGCCGCGGTTTTCGCGCTGATCCGGCGCAGCTTTTCCGCAGTCGGGCGATGCCTCGTCCTGCGCGTTTCCACACGTTCCAACCCCGTGCGCGCGGCTTTTCCATTTACCGACGACTTTCATCGATGCAAGCAACACCACTCAACGGCGCCGTCCCCGCCGCTGGCCGCGCGCTCACGCGCGGCGACTATAAAACCCTGTCGCTCGCGGCGCTCGGCGGCGCGCTCGAGTTCTACGACTTCATCATTTTCGTGTTCTTCGCGCCGGTAATCGGCCAGTTGTTCTTCCCCGCGACGATCCCCGACTGGCTGCGCCAGTTGCAGACCTTCGGCATTTTCGCGGCCGGCTATCTCGCACGGCCGCTCGGCGGGATCATCATGGCGCACTTCGGCGACCTGCTCGGCCGCAAGCGCATGTTCACGCTTTCCGTGCTGCTGATGTCCGTGCCGACGCTCCTGATGGGCCTCTTGCCCACCTACGCGTCGATCGGCCTGATGGCGCCGGTGCTGCTGCTCCTGTTTCGCGTGATGCAGGGCGCGGCGGTCGGCGGCGAGGTGCCGGGCGCGTGGGTGTTCGTGTCCGAGCACGTGCCGTCGCGGCACATCGGCTACGCGTGCGGCACGCTGACCGCGGGTCTCACGGCCGGCATCCTGCTCGGCTCGCTGATCGCGGCGGCCGTCAACCGGAATTTCGCGCCCTCGGAAGTCGCGGATTTCGCCTGGCGCGTTCCGTTCCTGCTCGGCGGCGTCTTCGGATTGTTCTCGGTTTATCTGCGCCGCTGGCTGCATGAAACGCCGGTGTTCGCTGAATTGCAGAAGCGCAAGTCGCTTGCGGCCGAGATTCCGCTGAAGGCCGTCCTGCGCGACCACGGCCGCGCCGTGATCGTCTCGATGCTGCTCACGTGGATGCTGTCGGCGGCGATCGTCGTCGTGATCCTGATGACGCCGACGCTCCTGCAGAAACAGTTCCACATTCCCGCCGCGACGGCGCTGATCGCGAACTGCGTCGCGACCCTGTGCCTCACGATCGGCTGCGTGCTCGCAGGCGCGATCGCCGGGCGCGTCGGCGCGGGCAAGACGATCTTCGTCGGCGGCATCGCGCTCGCGATCTCGTACTACACGCTGTTCCAGCAACTGGCCGTCGATACGTCCGTGCTCGTGCCGTGGTACGCGTTCACGGGCTTCACGGTCGGCGTGATCGGCGCGATTCCGTTCGTGATGGTCAAGTCGTTCCCGGCGGTCGTGCGCTTTTCGGGCATTTCGTTCTCGTACAACGTCGCCTACGCGATTTTCGGCGGCCTCACGCCGATCGTCGTCTCGCTGATGATGAAATCCAATCCGATGGCGCCCGCGCTGTACGTGGCGGCGCTGTGCGTCGTCGGCGCGCTGACGACGCTTTTCATCCGGCACGCGCCGGAAAAGCACTGAAGACCGGGCATTGGCGGTTTGCGGCAAGGCGCGCCTGCGGGCGCGCTTTTTTTTCGCCGTCGCGGCCCGCAGCCACGTTTCACGTCACCCGGAAACATCGCGTGCGCGACGCGCCTACGATGTCCGCATGAACTCGAACCCCACTTCCCCTTCCTCCGGCCTCGACGCGCGGCACCTGCTGATCGTCGGTGCGACGAGCGTCGGCTTCGTCGTCTCGCAACTCGATGTGTCGATCGTCAATGTCGCGCTCGCGAGCATCGCCCACGACCTGAACGCGAGCCTCTCGAGCCTGCAATGGACCGTCGACGCTTACGCCCTCGCCTTCGCCGCGCTGATGCTCTCGGCGGGCGTGCTCGGCGACCGCTTCGGCGCGCGGCCATTGTTCGTCGCGGGGCTCGCGCTCTTCGCGCTGGCGTCGCTCGGCTGCGCGTTCGCGGCCGATGCGCCGCAACTCGTCGCCGCGCGCGCGTTGCAGGGCGTCGGCGCGGCGGCGATGCTGCCGAATTCCCTCGCGCTCCTGAACCGGTCGTGCGGCGACGACCGGCGCCTGCGCGCGCACGCGGTCGGACTATGGACGGCGGCGGGCGCGGTGTCGATCGCAGCGGGTCCGATCGTCGGCGGCATCCTGATCGCGGCCTTCGGCTGGCGCGGGATTTTCTGGGTCAACCTGCCGCTCTGCGCGGCCGGCATCGTCGCGACCTTCGTCTGGGTCGACGACACGCCGCGCGCGGCGCGCGCAAGCGGCGTCGATCTGCCCGGCCAGGCGCTCGCGATCGTCGCGCTGACGGCGTTTGTCGGCGCCATGATTGAACTGAGGCCGCGCGGGATCGCGCATCCGCTTGTGCTCGGCGGGATCGCGCTCGCGATCGCGGCGGGGACCGCGTTCGTCGCCGTCGAAAGGCGGAGCACCGCGCCGATGCTGCCGCTCCCGCTCTTCGCGGACCGCACGTTCAGCGCGGCGGTCGTATTCGGCGGGGTAGCGAACCTGACCTATTACGGGATGGTGTTCGTGCTGAGCCTGTATTTGCAGCGCGTGCTCGGCCATACGCCGTTGCAGACGGGCCTCGCGTTCCTTCCGCTGACGGGCGGCTTCTTGGTGTCGAATCTGGCGAGCGGCCCGGTGGTCGCGCGGTTCGGCTCGCGCGGGCCGATGATCGCCGGCGCGCTCATCGACGCAGCCGGTTTCGCGGCGCTCATGTTCGTCGGCGCATCGACGTCGACGGTCGCGCTGCTGCTGCCGTTCCTGCTGATCCCGACCGGCATGGGTCTCGCCGTGCCCGCGATGACGACGGCCATCCTCGGTACGGTCCGGCAGGAGCGCGCGGGGACGGCGTCGGCGGTGCTCAACACGGCGCGGCAGTCGGCCGGCGCGATCGGCGTCGCAGCGTTCGGCGCGCTCGCGGGTCACGCCACGGACGCGAGTCAGGTGGCGAGCATCATCGCGGGCGTGAAGTGGTCGGCGGGGATTTCGGTGGCGCTCCTGATCTGCGGCGCGCTGACGGCGCGTCGGGTGCGCAACGCCGGGCAGCCGGCGGCGAAAGGCGTGGCGGGCCGGGCGCCACGGCCGTGATGACACAGCGGGAATGGGCATGCCGCGCCGAGCACGAAGCCGCCGGCGTCATCCTTGCGGGAACGCCCCTTGCACGGTCAATCAAGCGCCCATCGTGCAAACGCGCGGCCCGCAGGCCGCTTGAGGAAAGCCGACATGTCCACGCCGCCTGATTCGCCGCCGCTCGATCCCGATCCGGACGAGTTGCTCGACCCCGATGCATCGCCGAACCCCGACGATCCCGATCTGCCCGACGGTCCCGATTCCGTCACGCCGTTCGCGCTCGGCGATTCGCCCCGCGCCTAGGCGCGCCGTGCGCCGATGCGAAAGCGCCCGCATCGCGAAACCGCGAGCGGGCGCCGACATGACAGCAACAAGCCCTACAGGCTCGTGGTCTGCACTTCGCCGGTTTCGAGCGCGCGCTCGATCAGCGCTTCCTGCTGCGCCTTGCGCACCGCATCGGCGACGAAGCTCTCCGGTGCTTCCACTTCCGCCTTGATCGCGCCGATGATGCCGCTCGCGTCGACGATCACGAGCGACTCCGCCGAATCCGCGCGGCTGATGATCACGCGCTGCGGCCCGCCGCCCTCCGCGATGCTGGCGCAGAACGCCATCCGCTGTCCGCCGATGGTTTGCTCGAAGGTATGGATCATCGCTTTCTCGCCCTTGTCTGATGCTTCGTTGGTTGGTTCGCCGGGCCGTGCTTCCGGCGCGCTCTTGCACGATCGCGAACGACGCGCGGCCCTGTTTCATTGATCGGCGGCCCGGCCGGAGGTTCCATTTCGCCTGCGCCGCCCGTCACGCGGACGCCGTCGCGCGCAAGGCGGCGGCGGTCTCGGCGTCGGCGGGAAAGAACGCTTCGATCGCCAGTTCGGACAATGTGATGTCGACCGGCGTGCCGAAGACCGTCGTCGTGCTGAAGAACGACAGCACGCCCGCCGCCGTGCGCAGCCTGAACGGCACGACGACCGCGTCGATCTCGCCGTGCATAGCCTGAGCAAGCCCCGCGCCCGCATGCGGCGGCGCCGGATACGACTCCAGTTCGCGCAGCAAATCGGCCAGCACCGGATCGCCGGAGACTTCGATTTGGCGCCGCACGCGCGCGAGCAGATGCGCACGCCACTCGTGCCAGTTGACGATCGCGTCGGCGAGCCCCTTCGGATGCAGCGACAGCCGCAGCACGTTCACGGGCCCTTCCAGCAGCGCCGGATCGGCGAGCGCGACGAGCGGCGCCACCGCCGCGTTGGCGGCCATCATCGTCCAGTGGCGGTCGACCGCCAGCGCCGGATACGGCTCGTGGCCCTTCAGCACGAGATCCACCGCCCGCCGCGCCGCGGACAGTTGCGGATCGGCGAGCGTGCGTTCGCGATACAGCGGCGCGTAGCCGGCCGCGATGAAGAGCGTATTGCGCTCGCGCAGCGGCACGTCGAGCTGTTCGGCGAGCCGGATCAGCATCTCGCGGCTCGGCACGGACCGGCCCGATTCGACGAAGCTCAGATGGCGCGTGGAAACCTGTGCGTCGCCCGCGAGGTCGAGCTGGCTCAGTCTTCTGCGCTGCCGCCATTCGCGCAGCAAGGCGCCGACGGGCTTGCGCGGCGCGGCGTGGGCAAGGGTCGAGTTCATGACGGCGATCATAGTCGAAGGGTGTGCGGGCGTTCCATTACCTACGGCGTAATCGACAGGCGTTTGCGCGTCTTCGATAGTTCGGTCACGGCGACAGGACACGCGTGCCGCTGCGCCGAACTCACTTAAAAGGAGCCACCATGAACGCCCAGTCCCCTTCCCGCGATGTCCTGATCGACCGCTACTTCGACGCATGGAACGAAACCGACGCCGAACGCCGCGCCACGCTGATTCGAGCGAGCTATGCGGAACACGCGAGCTATCGCGATCCGCTCCTGCACGGCGACGGCCACGCCGGCATCGACGCGATGATCCGCGCCGTGCACGAGCGCTTTCCCGCGCACACGTTCCGGCGCACGACCGATGTCGACGGTTTCGCCAACCATCTGCGTTTCAGTTGGGAATTGCGCACGCCGCAAGGCCAGACCATCGTGAAAGGCACTGATTTCGGCACGCTCGACGACAATGAACGCATCGTCTCGATCACCGGTTTCCTCGATCAGACGCCCGGCGCGGCCTTGTAAAACTTACCTACAAACGTTTGCTGACAAACTTTCTTTCCTCCCGCCCTAAATCTCCGCCCAGCCACGCCGTTAAGACCAAAGACGACTTTGCGCAAGCTACGGCCCAGTATTTCCTGACCTTGCGCAAAGCCCACGACTCTCGCGGAGAAAGAAATGTTTGTCGTAATCGGATGGGTGTTGGTCATCGGCTCGGTGATCGGAAGTTTTGTCGGCGTCGGCGGGCATCTGGCCGCGCTCGTGCAGCCGTTCGAGTTGCTGTGTATTTTCGGCGCGGCGATCGGCGCGTTCGTCGTGTCGAATCCGACCGCCACGCTGAAGAAAACGCTCAAGGCGCTGCCGAGCATCTTTAAGAGCGGCGCGTACACAAAGGAGAAATATCTCGCGCTGATCGCGCTGCTCTACGAACTGCTTCAGAAGGCGCGCAAGGAAGGCATGATGGCGCTCGAAGCCGATGTCGACGCGCCCGAAGCCAGCCCGCTCTTTCAGAAATACGAAGACGTGATGAAGGATCATCACCTGCTCGATTTCATCGTCGACTATCTGCGCATGATGTCGAGCGGCAACGTGAACGCGCTCGAAATGCAAGACCTGATGGACGAGGAACTCGACACGCACCACACCGAGGCATCGGTTGCCGCCAACGCGATCCAGAAGATGGCCGACGGCCTGCCCGCGTTCGGCATCGTCGCGGCGGTGATGGGCGTCGTGCACACGATGGGCTCCGTCGGCGCCGCGCCCGCCGTGCTCGGCGAGATGATCGCCGGCGCGCTCGTCGGCACGTTCCTCGGCATTTTGCTCGCGTATGGCTTCATCGGGCCGCTCGCGGACCTGCTCAACGCGAAGGGCCAGGCCGAAGCCAAGCCGTATCAATGCGTGAAGTCGGTGCTGCTCGCCTCGATGAACGGCTACGCGCCGACGCTCGCCGTCGAGTTCGGCCGCAAGGTGCTCTTCACCGCAGACCGCCCGAGTTTCAAGGAACTCGACGACGCCGTGCGCGCCACCAAGATGCCGAAATCGGCCTAATTAGCGCATCGAACGGACGAGATCATGGCTGAAAAACCTTCACGCGACCCGCTGCAATCCGTGCTCGCGCCGACCGTCGTCGTGCGCCGCAAGAAAAAGGGCGGCCACGGCGGCCATCATGGCGGCGCATGGAAGATCGCCTACGCCGACTTCGTCACGGCGATGATGGCGTTCTTCCTGTTGATGTGGCTGCTCGGCTCGACATCGAAATACGACAAGCAGGGCATCGAGGACTACTTCAACACGCCGCTTGCCGCCGTGTTCGGCGGCAAGGACGGCAGCGGCGCGGCGCATACGAGCGTGATCGAGGGCGGCGGGCGCGACCTTTCCAGCTCGCGTCCGGGCGAAGCCACCAAGAGCCAGACGCAGCCGGTGCCGCCGTCGATCGCGCGCGCCGCCGTCGCCGCCGACGACGCGCAGCGCCTCCAGCAACTGAAGCAGAAGCTCACCGCGCTCATCGAGAACACGCCAGCGCTGCGCGCGTTCAAGGACCAGATTCGCATCGCGATCACGAGCGAGGGGCTGCGCATCGAGATCGTCGATTCGCTCAAGCGGCCGATGTTCGCCTCCGGCAGCTCGCGCCTCGAAGGCTACGTGACGACGATTCTTTCGCAGATCGGCGCATCGCTGAACGACGTCGACAACCGCGTGTCGATCGCCGGCCACACCGATGCCGTGCCCTACTCCGGCGGCCAGGCAGGCTATTCGAACTGGGAACTGTCGGGCGAGCGCGCGAACGCCGCGCGGCGCGCGCTGGTCGCGGGCGGCATGAGCGAACGCAAGGTGCTGCAGGTGCGCGGTCTTGCCGATGTGCTGCCGCTCAACAAGGACGTCGCCGACGAGCCGACCAACCGGCGCATCAGCATCCTCGTGCTGAACAAGGCGGCCGAACAGGCATTCTTCAGGGATGGCGGCCGCACGACCGTCGATGAAACGAAGGCCGTGACCGGCGGCGTGATGCCGGTGGCGGCGACAGGCAAGTCGTCTTAGACCGCAAGCTGCACATCACAGGCGCCGCGACCGTCGAACGTTTGACGAGTCGCGCGCGGCGCGTGTCTGCCACGCGATTCGCCGGACGCTCCGGCGATCGCCTCCTCCTGCCACGCGCCTTTGTCGCCGTTCGAACTTGCGCAACGCGAGAGTCGCGTTGCAGCGTCATGCTTCGTGGGTTCTCGGCGCTGATCTTCGGCGGCTTCTGCCCGGATGTCACCTACGGCCTGCGAACTTTCTTTACTCAGAATCGCCGTGCACGCTTCCTGGCGCGTCGGAAACGGACCGATGACGGGCGCGAACGGGAACAGCAGCCGGCCGTCGGTGTTTCTGTCTCCCGCGCTTTCACGCAGCGTTTTCTACTTGAACACAACCACGGCGTAGCCCGTTGGCGCCAACGGGTTACGCGCGCCCTCAACGGATCCCGTGCAAGTCATCCGGTCCGATGGACCAGTACGCACACACTCGCAGTCCGGGCAGAGGCGTCTTCCGACTGCGCCTCTGTGTTGCTTCCGGTCCGGCGAGCGAGCTACGTGCCTGCCTCGTAACATCGGTCACCCAAAAGCTTTTTGCCACCACGATATCGCCACTCCGGCAGCGAGTATCAAGAGCGCGACTATATCCACGCTTACGACTCGCGCGATCTGCGCGTTGTTTTGCCCGATGGACCACGAGAGCCAGAGAAAGGAACTCACGCTGATGAAAGCCGCAAGGAACGCCAGTGTATGAAGCGCAGGAACGAACGCCGAATACACGAGAAACGCGCCTAGCATGGCGAACAACACCGCACGATGGCGCATTAGAATCAGCAGGTTGGGCTCCTCCACCGCGATGCCGTAGAGTCGTGCCAGTTGCGCGGAGCCGAGCACGCCCGTAAGCGGCAAAAGATGAATCGCGCCGACAATGACGAGCGACGCTGCGATCAGGCTTTTCATGTTCCCTCTGTCGATATGCACGGCTGCACCGCCGCCATTCTCCGCGACGGGCATCTCTGTTTGAAACGGAATGGCGGCCTGTGGGACGCAGCCCGGCTTCGGGCTGCAATCTTCAGCCTTTCAGCCAGTCTGCGAGCATCGGCTCGGCGGCCTTGCGGCTCATCGGGTGGAACGCAAGGCAACGGCTTCCGGCAAGTAACGTCATCATCTCGGCGTTCTCGATGAACGCAAGGCCGCCAGCGAGTTCGGCGGCCTGCATCGCGCATCGCGCGATGATGCGTTGGACCGCGAACCGCACCATGAGCACGCGCGCGAGAAGCCCCTGATCGGTGGGCGACGTCTCCATCATGTGAACGGCGCCGTCGAGCGCCGCCTGCGCGCACTCGATCTCGCCGCCGAGCGCGGCCCGCTCACCGGGATCGACGCGCTCGTCACGCAACACGCGCTCCGCCATGGCGCTGACCACACCGAGGTAGCTCGCAGTGGCGACGATCTCGAACCAGCCCATGCCCTCGACCTCCGCGCTCGCGACAAGCTCGGCCGTTTCACGGTCGTCCTCGGCCGCCAGCAGCAACTGGTCGGAGGTGACGTGCACGTTCTCAAAGCACAATTCGTGGTTGTCCGCTGCGGCGAGGAGCGGGATGCGCCAGAACTCCCGGCGCGAGACCCCTTGCTGCCTGGCGGGCAGTATCGCCATGCCGGTGTGTTTCACCGAATCGGCGCCTTGCAGCGCGACGCCGACCGTAATGATGTCCATGCTGTTCGCCATCGTGCACGGCTTTTTCCGGCCGTTGAGCCGGAAACCCTCTCCGTCGGGCGTGAGATACACGGTGGAGTCGAGGATGCCTGCGCCTCGGCGCCCCTCGGCGAACGCCGACGCGACGAGCAGTCCGTCCATCGCGACGTCACGCAGCATCTGAGCGCACGACGGCACGAACTGGGAAAGCGGACTGCAAAAGCTGACCGTAAAGTTGTGCATCGTCAGCATCAGAGCCATCGACGGCGCACGCGCGCCGAGCGCGCGTTGAATGCGTATCCCCTCGTAGGGCGAAATGCCCTCGCCACCGAAAGCCGTGGGCACCCAAAGCCGCGGTAGCCGATACTGCCGAATGAGCGCCTTCAGCGCCAGAGGATCTTTCGACTCCATTGCCGTCAGGCCTTGTCGCGCGAGTTCGGCGTCGAGGCCTGGGGCAAATCGTTCCAATGTCGAGCGCGATTCATTCATGAACATAGTAGTGGTGTCCTTACTCAGGAGGTCAGTCGGCTCGCGCGTTCAAGCCACGCGAGGTACAGCGGAAGAAAAACGCGCATCAAGGGTTCGGGCAACCCCATCGCGTGGCGGCGAATCCATGGTCGAGGCGGCAGCGGAACGTTCCCCGTCAGCATGGCCGCCAGATCCCGGCCCATGGCGAGCGAAAGCGCAAGACCATGTCCGTTCGATGCACCGATATGCCAGTGACGCAAGTCGTCGTCGAGCGGCCCGACGATCGGCCACTCGTCGAGCGTGCATCCGAAATTGCCGTGCCAGACGGCCTCGGCGGTCACGTCTCGCAGCGAGGGCAGGAAAAACCTGAGTTGTTCGATGAGGTCCCGGCCAACCAAGCGCCGGTCGGCTTCGACCAGTCCGTTTCGCGCATGTCGGTAGCGTCCGCCGATCAGCAGCCTGCCATCGGGTAACGGACGCAGGAAGCTGAAGGCCGGGCGGGCATCGAACAGTCCCTGACCCTGACGCCATCCGATGGCAGCGCGCTCGTCCGGAGCGAGTGCGCGCGTCACAGCCGCCCACGCGGAGATCGGGATGACCGCATGGCGGAAATGATCCAGTTGGCCGACGCCCCCGTCCACGGCCAGCACGACACGCGGCGCGCTTGCCTGAACGGAATGCACATCGAAGGCGCCGGTGCGCCGATCCCAACGGGTCACGCGGGCATGCTCGAAGATGCGCACACCAAGATTCAGCGCTGCGCGCTTCAATCCGATGCAAAGGCGCCCCGGATTCAGGAGCGAAGCCGGGAATGCCAGCGCATTGAATACGCGGTTCGAATCCGGCAGAGCGGCCCGTACGTCGCTTGCGCTGACCAGAGGCACGTCGAAACCCAGCGACCGGTAGGCTTCAGCGTGTCTTTCGAGCGTGCGCGCGTCACGTTCCCTGAGCGCGACCTGCCACTGACCGCGCGATTCCAGATCGCAATCGATCCCATGCGCGCTTGCCAGGTTCGCACCGAAGGCCACCGCATCGAGCGAATACTGGTAGGCGACGCGCGCCGTATCTCCGCCGAGCGAGCGGATCTGGGCGTCGATTGCCGGGCCCATACGCGGCGCGCATTGCCCCGAATTCAGCCCGCTCGCCCCGTATCCGATGCGTCCCGACTCGAACAGCGCAACGTCGAGCCGCGGCGCCATCTGCCTGATGTGGATCGCAGTGGACAAGCCCGCTAGCCCGCCGCCGATCACCGCCACATCGCAACGAACAGGCTCGTGCGGAGGCGGCCTGACTTCATCGACGGGAACGGGAAGCCACACCGTCGACGGTTCATTAGATTCGGATAACAAAACATGCGAATTGACGTTCGACATAGCTGGCATGATTCAAATGGCGCGTGTCAGCCGAAGAAACTGCCACAGCCCGCTCAGCGTCCCGCCCTTCTGAAACGCGACGTACTCCGGCAAAACGACGTCCGGGTTCCACTTCATCTTGTACTGCAACTGCGTCTGCGCCGGATAGATGAAGCTGCCGTGCGCCGCCAGTTGTGCGAAGCCCCACGCCGTCATACGATGCCATGAACCGGGTAGCTCGTGCTCGGGCGCGAGCGACGTCAGCGGCGTGAAGCCGAAGTTCAGCATCTTTGCGCCTTCGGCCTTGAAAATCTCGATCGCGCGGCTGTTGATCAGCTCCATGACGCCAGCCGGCGCATCCGGCAACCGGCGGCTCAGGTCGTGCATCCAGCCGGCGTAACGGCCGAAACTCGCGGTATAAAGGATGTAGGCAACCGGAACGCCTTCTCGCAAGGCGACGAAGATCCGCCTCAGCGAGCCGTCGATCTCGTCGAGTTGGCCCCTCTCGCCGACCAGGAATTCGAGCTCCCGCGTGCCCTTTTCCTTGATCCACTGACGGTCGATCTCCTCGATCGCGTGCCGCACGTCGGGAACGAGCGCGACATCCTTGCCGAGTTCCGCCACGACGATGCCGCAACGGCGCGCACGCGATATCTTGTTGCGCAGCTTGATGAAGCGCGTCCCGGCGAGAGCAAAGCCGGCGAGCGTGATCCCGTATGACGCTCCGATCTGGTTGACGCGAAAGCCGCGGCGGGCGAACCGCTCGGCATCGTCGTGCAATATCTGCACCGCCACCACTTGCCTGCGCTCGCTGGCCGCCCAGGCAAGAAAGCGGTCGAGCAGTTCGTCGGCCTGCCCCGCCGCCGCCGAGACGCCCGCCACCATCACGAGATGACGGCGGCCCGCGGGCCGGTACGCGATGAAACCTTCGATGCCGTCCGCGCTGAAGCGCAGCGTATCGCGGTTGATCGCGAGAAGTGCCGACGGATGGTCGGCATGCGTGCGCAGGACGCGCAATACAGTGTCGCTAGCCGCGCTCACGAGGTCGGTCTGCCCGGCATCACGGTGCATCTTGCTCTCCCGCCACCCGCGACGAACCGAGATAGTTCGCCCGGAACCGCGCGAACTCCGCGTGGGCCGCCGGCTCGAAGCTCACGCCGAATGGCTTGAGAAAGTTGCCGAAGAGCGAGCGGTCGCCGAAGAGATGAATCGGAATTGCGAGAAGCGCCCACTCGGGCCGCACGAACCACGCCCACAGCCCCGCCACCAGCAGCGCGCACAAGGCGCTATGCATCGTGTTGTACAGGACGTAGTACGCCGGGTTCAGCGGCTGCCCCCGCGCACGCCGGAACGCTATCGCACCGGGAAAGTAGCCGATGACGTCGATGTACGCGAACAGCAGCACGAATACAGGCCATCGGACGGCATCGCGATGCATCACCAAAAGGCCAATGCAGATCGCCAGGCTGGCTAGGTTCTCGAGACGAAGCAAGCCATAGGTTGCAGGCGTCTCGAAGAGGTTCTTCTGGTCCATCGTGCCCCCGTCAGGCGGTGTGCGCGATCAATCGGCTGAGCGCGGGATGCGCCGCAGCCGAGAGGCTCGTCAGGAGGTTTTGTGTCGTGGCGTCGACATAACGGACCAGCGCCGGCTGCATCGATGGACGCGTCAGCATGCGCAAGTACCACGAGCGCAGGTGCGGTGTGCTCTCGAACGTCATGAGATCGCCAAGGCCCAGGTGCTCGGCACGCATCACGTACGGGAGCACGGCGATGTCCGCGAGACTGAACGCGGGACCGGCAAGCCACGCGTGCGAATCCGGCAGGTGCGATTCCACGCGCTGAAAAAAGGCGCGATGCCGTTCGATGCAGTCGGGGATCTCCGGTGCATCGAGTCCTTTTTCAAGGACACTCGAACGCCATGCGCGGACGGCGGGATCGGGAACAGCCTGCAACAGCGCGCTCAGCGTTTCGGGCGGCTGCTCCTTGAGCATCGGGCGTGCAAATACCGCATAGGTCAGCATGCCCGAAGCATGGTGCAGATCTCGCTCGACGCACTGATTCCACACTCGCGCAGTATGGCGATCAATCGCGGATGCGGGCATGAGCGGGAACTGCGGCACGGTTTCGTCGATGTACTCGCAGATCGGCCACGATTCGACGAATACATGTCCGGCGTGTTCGAGTACCGGCACCTCGGCGCGAGGATTCAGACGCCGGAAGGTCTCGAGACAATGCTCGCCGGCCAGCAGATCGACGATGCGGTCGTTCCAGTCGACACGCTTTTCCGCGAGCGTGATGCACACCTTTTGCGAGGCGACTGAAAACGGCGAATGGTGGAGAGTCAACATGAAAGGCTCACTTTGAATGGGGGATTACCAGACGAGCGGAACAAACCGCTTCACGCGCCGGCAATAGATTTCGTATTGGTCGCCGAACGTCTTCAACATCAGACCTTCCTCGTAACGGATGCGTCGCACGAAAGCCACCATCAGGAGCGCGCCCGCCAGCGTGGCGGCGACCAGCGCGTGCATGGCGACGAGCATGCCGACGTAGAGCAGCCACGCTCCCGTATAGCTCGGGTGACGCACGAATCCGTATGGTCCAGTCGTGATCACGTGCTGGCCGCTCTGCACGCGCACGTGCCAGGTGAAGAAGCGTCCGAGCTTCGCCACCGCCCAGGCGCGCAGCAGAGCGCCGGCGAAGGCCGCGCAGATCGCGCCGGTTGCCAGCACGTCCCAGCCCATGCTGGCCGGGTAGCGCCAGATGACGCACTCCGCCACGCCGCCCAGCAGCGTCAGGTAGACCGTCCAGACGAGCTGCCTCGCCGTGCCGCGATCCTCGGGAGGCGCATTGCGGTCGAGCGGGCTGTAGGCGGGCTGAGTCAGCGACGCCAGCAGACCTGCGCCCACCATCACCCAGAGTTTCGAGAAGGCGAGTGCGGCCGGTTGAAACAGCAAGGCCGGCAAAATGAACACGACGAGCGCGGCGATCAGTCCAGTCAACAATTTCCGGATCATGTGATGGCTCCGTCTCACGCCGTCGCGGGCAGCGAGCGCAAGCCTCGAAACACAACGGTGCCGGGCAGCCATTGGGGATCGTGGATTTCCGGCTTGAGATCCGGCAAACGCTCGAACAGGGTCTCGAGCGCCACTGCGGTCTCGACTGCACCCAACTGCGCGCCGAGACAATAGTGCGGACCGCCTCCGAACGACAGCGGATAGCTGTTCGTTCGAGTGATGTCGAAGCGATCCGCCTCGGCCCACGCGTCGGAATCGCGATTTGCGGAAGCGACGATACAGAGAATCGTTTCGCCTGCCTTGATGGCGGCGCCGCCCACTTCGATGTCGCATCGCGCCTGCCGCGGCGTCATCTGAACGGCGGAGTCGTAGCGCACCATCTCCGTCACCGCATCGGGCAACAGCGCTGGGTTCTCCTTTAGTGCGCGGAGCTGGTCCGGATGCCGATAGAGCGCGAGCAGGCCGTTACCGATCGTGTTCACGGTGGTCTCCTGCCCTGCCACGAACATCATCCGCAGGTTGTCTATCGTCTCGGGCCGGGTCAGGCGCCCTTCCACTTCGCAAGCGATCAAGAGCGACGTGAGATCGTCGCCCGGTTCGCGTCGCCGCAAATCGATCAGCCACTCGAAATATTCGCGCGACTGATCGACCGCCTGGTTTTGCTCGAACAGCTCGATCGGACTCAGTGGCGCGGGTTCCAGCGCCCGAGAGCCGTTGGCCGTGCGCTGGCGAAATTTCGGCCAGTCTTCTTTAGGCACGCCGATCATCTGACAGATGACGGCGCTCGGAAGCGGAAAGGCGAGATCCAGCATGACATCGAACGACGTCTTCTTGAGCGCCGCATCGACGAGTTCGTTCATTACCGAACGCATGAAGGGACGCATCTCATCGACCCGTTTGTGCGAAAAGGAGCGCGCAACGAGATTGCGCAGCCGGAGATGCTCGTCGCCGTCCTTCATGACCATCATGTTGCGGGCCGACGTGTAGATCGGCTGGTCGAGTATGCCGGCACCGAGCCGCTCGGCCATGTTCTCGAAGTAGAAGTAGCCGCGTCCGAAGTGCGCATCCTTCAACATGTACGCCACTTCGCTATGCCCGCTCGCGATCCACACGCCGTGCGGCGACCGGTACATCGGTGCATTGGCGCGCAGTTCCGCATATACGCGGTAAGGGTTGTTGACGTGTTCCGGATGCGGAATAAGCGGATCGAACGACGGAAGGAACGGCGCCACGGAGGAATCTGCGGCGGCGCCACGGGAGGAGAGATTAGTTAAACTTGACATGATGACTCCGGAAAAATCGGGATGGCTCAAAGAGACGCTTCGAGCGGGGATGCCGGCTCGGCGGACGCGGTGTCGCCCAGGGCGGGGTTTTTCCATTGGACGATTACCGCGAGCCTTCCCTCCAGATAGCTCGACCGGCACGGGCGGCGCGAGAGCTTGCCGCTCGTCGTCTTCGGGATCGTGCCGCTCTCGATCAGTACGAGCGCATACGGCTGTACACCGTGTCGCGTGTAGATCGCCTCGCGCATGCGGGCGAAGATTTCGCCCGCGCGCTCGTCGTCGCGTTTGCCGATCTCTTGCACGAACACGAGTTGCTCTTCGTTGCCGACTGTGACGGAAAACGCGATCCCGCATGACGGGCGGATCGCCTCATGACAGAGGTCGACCGTGCGTTCTATATCGTGCGGATAATGATTGACACCGCGAAGAATGATGAGATCCTTGAGACGGCCGCTCACATAAAGCTCCCCTTCGTGCAGAAAGCCGAGGTCGCCAGTGCGAAGGTATCGCTCGGAGCGACCGCTCACGCAGGCGTGAAAAGCCGCAACCGTGTCCGCTTCGCGGCACCAGTAACCCGCCGCAACGGAAGGACCTGCGAGAAGGATTTCTCCGACACGGCCGTCGGGCAGCATGAGTTCGGTGTCCGGATCGACGATGACCAGATCGAAGCCCGTCGCCACCTCGCCGCAGCTGACAATTGGCAGCGCTGGCCGCACGGGCGCGGTGTCGTCGGGAGCCACCGCGTGCAGGTCTTGCGAATAGGCGGCCTCGTCGATCAACAGCGTCCGGGGTGCCTCGTCCCTTCGCTTGCCCGTTACAAACAGGGTCGTCTCGGCCATGCCATAGCACGGATAAAACGCCTGGCGCCGGAATCCGACGCCGCCGAAGCGGCGCGAGAATCGATCGAGCGTAGCGGCGCGCACCGGCTCGGCGCCCGAATACGCCAGTTCCCAGCTCGACAGGTCGAGCGCGTTGAGATCGTCGTCCGCTATCTTTTGAACACACAATTCATAGGCGAAGTTGGGTGCACCGCTGACGGTGCAACGCCGCCTGGAAATCTCGCGAAGCCATCGATCGGGGCGGCGAAGGAAGGCTGCCGGGGCCATGAAGCTCACCGGCACGCCAGCGCAATACGACCCGAGTAATGCCCCCATCAGGCCCATATCGTGATAGGGCGGCAACCACGTCAAATGATGATCGTCGGGGCAAAATTGCAGGTGAAGTGCGATGGCATGGACGTTGTGCAACAGGTTGCCATGCGTCACCATCACGCCCTTGGGCGTACCCGTCGATCCCGACGTGTACTGGAGGATCGCTAGCTCGTCGCGCCCCGCTCGCGGTTCGCGCCACATCGTTTCCAGCGATTCGAGTCCGCCATCGGTCGCGAGCCAGCGCAGACGTGCAAGCGGCGGCAGCAGCGCTGTCTCGTCCCCGAGTTCTTCGAGCGTCTGCCGGGTGGTCAACGCGGCACTTGCCGCGCAGTCTTCGGCAACCGCCGCGAGCCTGTCGCGCAACCGCGGATTGAGCGGCGGATAGGCCGGCACTGCAACCATGCCGGCGTACAGGCAGCCGAACAGCGCACACAGATAATCGAGACCTGCGGGATACAGCAGCAGCACCCTGTCGCCCGGCTTGCCGCGCGCCTGCAATAGCGCGGCGACCTGCCTCGCGCGGCGGTCGAGCGTCTCGTGGTCGATCGGCAAGTCTGCCGGTCTTGTTCCTGAATAATCGATGAACGTGAACGGACGGCCTTGCGGCGAACGCTCCGCGTGCCCTCGCACGACATCGACGAGGTTCCTGCTCTCATAAGGCCACGCACTGACGCGCAGCGTAAGCGGCTTGGTTGAAACGGCCATTTGAACGGCTTCCTGGAAGTGAGACGTTGTTATGCCGCAGCGGACGTGAAGCCGACCGCCGCATCGACGAAGCGCGTGAGAAGTGCGTCGGTGAGCGGGCTGCCGAAGCTCTGCAGCCCGGCGAGCGCGAAGCCGTGCTTGCGCGCGAGTGCTTGCTGCGCCGATATCTCGCGAACGTCGAGCGTGTTGCCGATGCTCGTGTTCTCGAAGCGGCCCTCCAGCGCGAGCAGCATCGTTTCCGCCATGCACGCGTATGAGGTCCCGTCGACGAGACCATATGGGCCGACACGCGGCTTGCCCGGCAACGCGATGATGCCGCCGTCGATCACGAGCACGTCGGGGCGACGTCCGACTATCGACTCGTGCACCGAACGCGGGCGCGAAATATCGCAGACGATCGTCCCGGTCCGCCACACGCTGGCATTCACCGCGTCGCCCGGGAAACTCGTGGCTGTGACGGCCACATCCACGGCGCTGATTGCGCTGCTGTTGTCGGTCAACACGAGCGCTCCGCATTTTTCAAGTGCGACGATCAGCGCTACGGTGTCGCGCTCACGCTGCGCAATCTGTCTGATCCGCTGCGCCAGCGAGCCGGGAAGAAAGGCTTCCGGGCAAGGCGCGAGCGCCTGCTCGACAATCGCCTTCGCAACACGGACGAGGCGCGCGCGACCGACGGATGCTTCGTGTGCGGGATTGCCGATCAGGATGAGCCGGGCGGCGCGCCGCGAGAGCAGCACGGCCATGCACGATCCGATGGCTCCGGCCGCGCCGACGATGCCGACGCCGCTTGCATCCCATCGACGCTCCACGCGACGCATCATGAAATCGAGTGCATCGAGGCCGGCCACGACGGTATATGAGTTGCCGGAAGTGAGGGCGACGTCCTCGTTCAGCAGCTGTACGCCGCCGCCGCTCACGATCGACGTGTAAGCACCCAGTCCGACGATACGCGCGCCGCGTGAACGGCCGAGTTCAATGCCCTTTTTCAACACGGCAAGGGCGTCGCGTTGCGGGAGCCTGCGCAGTTGCTCCGAGGTATGCGGAATCATGATGAAATCGCCGCGCGCACACGTCCCCGTGGCTGATTCGATCTGCATGGTGGAACCTACGACGGGGTCCATCAGGCCATCCATGCTGCGTGCAAACTCGGCCAGTTCGCCTGGCTCCAGAATCGCGAGACTGGTGTCGTAGTCGGCGTAGCTTCGGGCATCGAGCGGATGTAGCAGGAATGCAAAGCGACGCGCATCGTCCGGCGTTCGCGCCGGGGTGATCGACGCAGGCAAGCGTTTCGATACGGGCGCCACGTTTTCGACCGGCCGATGCTGAAGGATCGCGCGGTAGAGCTTCCCTGTGTCGTGTTCGGCCAGCACGTCCATCGCGCGGCCGATTGCATCCGCCGCCATGTCACACTGCTTGCGAGTCGCATTGAGAGGCGGCTGAACGCGCAGCACGTCGCCCCGGTTCAGCGTGGGCGCCACGCGAATGCACTCGGCGTTGAGCAGATAGCTTGCGACGAACTGCGCCAGTTCTCTTTGTCGCGCGGCCAGTCCGAGGAAGCACTCTTTTGTGAGCGACTCGGACGTAAAGCGGATACCCAGCATGAATCCCTGTCCGCATATCTCAGTGATCAGCAACGGATGACGCTCTCGAATCTGCTCCAGCCGCCTCTTCAGGTAAGCGCCTTCTGTTCTGACATGCGTCAGCAGTTCGCCGCCGTTCCTCGTCAGAAGATCCAGCGTGGCGAGACCCACGCGCGCTCCGAACGCGTTGCCCGCGAAGGTGGACGAGTGCTTCAGCGCGATTTTTTCGCTATACACCGCATCCGTGCAAAGCGTCGCGGCAACAGGCACCATGCCACCGCCCAGCGTCTTCGAGAGCGTCAGGATATCGGGGCGCACGCCCTCGTTCTCGCAAGCGAACAGTGCGCCCGTGCGTCCCAGCCCAGTCTGGATTTCATCGACGATCAGGAGCACGCCATGACGGCGGCAAACCGCTTCGACCTCACGCAGGTATCCGGAAGGAGGCACGTGCACGCCACCTTCTCCCTGAATCGGCTCGATGACGAATGCCGCGTACTGCGTAGCCTGACCGGCGTGCAACGAAAGGGCTGCTTCGAGAGCCTCGATGCTTGCGTATTCGATGTGATCGAAGCCCGGCAGAGGGAGGCCGAAGTGCGTCTGATAGTCGAGCTTTCCCGTCGCTGACAGTGCGCCGAAAGTCTTGCCATGAAACCCGTTCTTCGTGGACAGAATGCGCGTTCGGTTCGTTGCGTGACGCGCCATCTTCAGCGCGGCTTCGACGGCCTCGGCCCCGCTGTTGGAGAACGTCACGTAACGCAGGCCAGGGGGCGCGAGTTCGATGAGACGCTGCGCCAGCAAGCCTGCCGACTTCAGGAACGAAGGCTGCGCAAAGATCGGCTCGGCATCGTCGCGCAGACGTTCGACCGCACTCCAGATTTCGGCGGGATGATGCCCGAACGGGACCGCGCCATACTGCGACAGGAAGTCGAGGTACTGGCGCCCGTCCTCGTCATACAGATAGGCGCCAGCGGCTCGCACGAAGGTCCTGTCGATCTTCAATTGCGCGAGCTTGGTCGCGAGATAGGGATTGATGTACTTCTCGAATGGCCGGGCCGTATCCGCCGGTGACAGCCTGCCCGATTGCAGATCGACGAGCGCTTCGCATAACTGCGCAGAGTCAGCAATGCATTCAAGGAAATTCACTGGAATCGATATCTCGAGCCACCCCTCCAGCGCTGAAACGAGTTCCGCACCCGACAGGGAGTCGACGCCGAGGTCAGCGAGACTCGATTCATTGCCATTCCATTCGATATTAAAACTGGCCCGGACGTATTCTGCCAACCACTTCGACACTTCTTCTTTTGTTCGTGTCACGCCTACCCCCTAAGTATGCCGCCTTACAAAAGCATTCGATCCAAGGAAGAGCCGCGTTCAACCGCGCACGGCATCTGGGAGGATTCTTTCACCGCTCGCCCACCTCCCCGTTTCTTTTGGCTCGACGTTATTCAAGACTACGATGTTTTTTATTTCGTATACCAAAGCGTCTGGGGAGTTTATGCCTTCGCCGATTTATTCGGAACGGTGACACATTGACGCACCTTGAAAATCACTTAGTCGATTTTTTATTAATTTTAAAAATTACTCGAGATAATCGATTTTTTGATTTTTATCAAAAAATCGCGGGTACGTAGTTTTTTTGTATATTCGTTATCCGAATTAATAACAGCGAGACTTCTTTATTCCCAATTGGATTATCGCCATCGACAGATGACTCGGACTTCTACCGTTCATGTCTGCAGAGTCAAGGCCGATCCCGACTTGCCGTCGACAAGACCTGCCGATTCGGAAAGCATCCCCGAGACGATATCGAGGTGCGTGACGGTCGTGCGCGCACCTCGGACCTTTGGGCAGCCGCGCACCGTCGCCCCCGTATGAGGCGTCGGAAAAATTGTTAGCGCACCGATCTGGCCCTGTAAGTAGGGCAGGTTCGCAACGCCGGCCGCTTGCCCCGACTTCGCATTGAAGATCCGCTACTCATCAAGCCTCCGGATTGTCGATATCCCCCGCGACGATCCTGGTCCCGAACGTAGCTGCCGCCGTGCGCGCTTCCTGGCGCGTCGGAAACGGACCGATGACCGGCGCGCCCGCGAATGGGAACAGCAGCCGGCCGTCCGTCTTGCGCACCACTTTCAGCGTGCCGATATACAGCCCCGCCGCGTTGACCTGATACGACGCGTAGATTTCGAAATCCTGCTCCGTCGGCGGCCCGCTTTGCAGACCCGGCTTGCGCATCGTCTTCGAATAGGCCAGTTTCGGTTTTCTCACTGCGTGCCTCCTCGTTTCACACAGTCACTTGCCAGATATCCGGGGCGCCGTGCATTTCCTGCCGTGGTGACGCGCGCTTTTACACATCGCGCGCCGGGCGAAACACAACGGACCGGACATTCTTAGCAACACTACGTAGTCACGACCGGCCTCGGCGCACCGACGTGAAATGCGTATAGGCCGCATTTCGTACAGCCGGACGACCGCCGCACAAGGCGCGGCGGCGTGCGGGCGCGTCGCACGCGCGCTCGCCCGCGGTGCGCGCTGCGCGCCGACGCGCGGTCTCGTGGCAAAGCAATACGCATGCGCCGTTCCCTCTCGGGAGCGAGCGTGAAAGGAAGATGGGAGCCGGGGGCGCAGGCCCCCCGTGAATTACTGCGCGACGCGGGGCGCGAGCAGTTCGCGCAGGTCGTCCATGTCGAACGGCTTGGCGAGAATCGGCACGCCGAGATGCCTGGCGCGTTCGAGTTCGTCGGCGTAACCGGTCATCAGTACCACTTTTTGCGAGGGCAGCCGCGTGATGATCTGCTCCGCGAGGTCAATGCCGTTCATGCGCCCGGGCATCTGCACATCCGACAGCACGAGGTCGAACCCGTAGCCCTGGCCGAGCAGATCGAACGCGGCGTCGGCGCTTTCCTCGTGATGCACCGCGCAGCCGAACACCTCCAGCACGGCCATGATGCCTGCCGCGACATCCATGTTGTCTTCGACGAGCAATACCGACATCCCGCGCAATTCGCTCCCTGCTTCTTCGACAGGTGCAGTGACGAGCGGCTCGTCCGCCACGGCCGGAGGCGGCTCCTCGACTTGCGGCGCGTGATGATGCGGCAGATAGAGGCGCACCGTCGTGCCCGCGCCCGGCACGCTCGTGATGCGCGCGGAGCCGCCCGCCTGCTCGCACGCGGCGAGCACCTGCACGAGCCCGAGACCCGTGCCCGCGCCGCGCACCTTGGTCGTAAAGAGCGGCTCGAACGCGCGCTGGCGCACGTCGTCGCTCATGCCTTCGCCGTTGTCGGAGATCGAGATCAGCACGTATTCGCCGTTCGGCAGCTCGGTTTCCCCCGCCTTCACGCGCACGTTCTGGCAGCGGATCACGATGCGTCCGCCGCGCGGCATCGCCTCGCTCGCATTGACGACGATGTTCACGAGCGCGAGTTCCAGTTCGACCGGATCGGCCATCACGGTCCACAGGTCCGGCGACAGTTCGATCGACAGCACGACGTTCGGTGGCACCGATGTCTTCACCAGTTCGGCGATGCCCGACAGCCAGACGGCCGGTTCGATGAGTTCCCGCTTGAGCGGCTGCTTTCGCGCCACGCTCATGAGCCGCCGCGCGAGCGATTCCGCGCCCGCGGTCGCGCGCTCGACGGCCAGCACTTCGCTCTCGACGTCGTTGAAATGCTTGCGCCGCGCCAGTTCCATGTTCGACGACACGACCATCAGCAGGTTGTTGAAGTCGTGCGCGACGTTCGCGACGAGATTGCCGAGCGCGCCCATGCGGCGCAACTGGCGGCTCGACGCCTCGATGGAAAGGCGGATCGCCACTTCGCCCCGCCAGCGTTCCCACGCGGCCTGCTCGGCGTTCAGGCGGCGAATCGAGAACACGACCAGCAGCCACACGACCACGCACGGCACGAGCGCGATCGCGCCGACGACGAGGCCATTGCGCCACCAGTTCTGGAATATCGAATCCGTGGCGTAGCCGGCGGCGACGTAAAGCGGATAGTCGGCGACGCGCCGGTAGGCGAGCAGCTTCTCGACGCGGTCGAGCGTCGAAGTCATGCGCACCCGGCCGTAGAGTTCGTTACTGCGCAACGCGTTGGTGAACGGCGTGTTGCTCGCCGGTTGCGCCCCCGCCGGCTCCGGCGGAAAGCGCACCATGATGCCGCCGTCGCGCCGGTACAGGCCGATGGTCAGCGCGGGATCGCCCGCGGCGAGTTCGCGATAGTAGTCGCTGAAATATTCGCGCTTGAGCGCGATCGACACCACGCCGAGAAACTGCCCGCCGTGCGACACTCGGCCCATCGTCGAGGTGAATACGTCCGCCTGCCCGACCTTGCCGCGCAGCGGCAGCGAGAAATACGTGACGGGCGCCATCGCGCGGGCCGAGCGGAAGTCGTCGCGTTCTGCGATCGACACGTGCGGCGCCGGGTAGTAGCGGCTGTTCGCCAGCAATTCGCCGTTCACGCCGAACACCGAGATCGCCGCGACCTGCGGAAAGCCCCCGCCGATGTCGTCGAGCGTGCGGTGCAGCGCCGCTTCGCGGCTCGTGATGCTGGCGTCGTCGCTTTCGCCGAGCATGTCGACGATACGCGTCTGAAGCTGCTGGTTCAGGTCCATGACCTTGACCGCGTGTTCGTTCGCGACGCGCACCACGCGCTCCACCAGTTCGTCCGCGTTGGCGAGACGGCGCTGGTAGTCGTAATAGCCGTAAGCCGTGAGACACGCAAGCGGGATCAGGATCGACCCGATCAGCACGATCAGGAGCACACGGTGCGTCGCGGCGAAATTGCGCGAAGGCAGCGGCAGGTCGAAGGTCGCAGTCTCAGTGGGGTTCAAGCGTCGGGCCTCGGAATGTCGAGTCGATATCATACCGGCGCGCGGGCCTCGGCATGGAGCCTGCCGAACGGCCAGGCTCATGCGGCGTGAGGCGCCGCGCCAATCGACATCGGCACACGGCCCGGGCTCAAGCGCCCGTCATGGTGCGATGCAATGCAATAGGCCGAAGAAGTCCGTCGATGAACCGTGGATGAACGCATCGACGGACCCGGAAGGCAAGCGCCGTCATTGCCCCTTGGCGTCGCTGCTGGCGTTGGCGCCGGGGAAATTGGTAGTGTCGGTCGCCGATTTTTTCGCTGACTTGTGCATCTTCTTGCTCGAACCGCTCATCGCGCCCGATGCCGGATCGCCGCCCGCGGTCGGTCCCGCCGTCGCCGCGCCGTGCGCATTGCCGCCGCCCGTGCCGCCCTGGCCGCCCGCGCCGCCGCCGCCGTTCTGCGCCATCGCGGCCCCGCACGTCAATGCGAGCAGCGTCGATAAAACCAGCTTCTTGCCTTGTTTCATGTTTCCTCCGGTTGTCCGAGCGGACGGCGTAGAGAGCCGCCGCGTCGTCGACCGTTTCAGCAAGCGATGTGCCGCTCAACCCGCCATCTCGCGCTCGGGCGTGGACGAAATGCGATGCACGGACAGATCGGCGCCGTTGAACTCGTCCTCGCGATCGAGGCGCATGCCCACCGTGAACGCGATCGCGCCGTAGACGCCCACGCCGCCCGCGACGGCCAGCATGATCGCGCCGCCCGTGCCGATCAGTTGCGACCACATCGACACCCCGCCGATCCCGCCGAGCGCCTTCTGCCCGAAGATGCCCGCCGCGATGCCGCCCCACGCGCCGCACAGGCCGTGCAGCGGCCAGACGCCGAGCACGTCGTCGATGCGCCAGCGGTTCTGCACGCAGGTGAACATCTGCACGAACAGCGCGCCCGCCACGCCGCCGACGATCAGCGCGCCGAGCGGATGCATGACGTCCGAACCCGCGCACACGGCGACGAGTCCGGCGAGCGGCCCGTTGTAGGTGAAGCCCGGATCGTTGCGTCCGGCGACCCAGGCGGCGAGCGTGCCGCCGACCATCGCCATCAGCGAATTGACCGCGACGAGGCCGCTGATTTTGTCGACGCTCTGCGCGCTCATCACGTTGAAGCCGAACCAGCCGACCGCCAGCACCCACGCGCCGAGCGCGAGAAACGGAATGCTCGACGGCGGATGCGCCGAGATCCGTCCGTCCTTGTGATAGCGGCCGTGGCGCGCGCCGAGCAGGAGCACGGCGGGGAGCGCGATCCAGCCGCCGAACGCATGCACGACGACCGATCCGGCGAAGTCGTGGAACGGGGCATCGAAGGTATTCATGAGCCAGGCCTGAATGCCGAAACGCTCGTTCCACGCGACGCCTTCCAGCAGCGGATAGACGAAGCCGACGATCACGAAAGTCGCGAACAGTTGCGGGTTGAACTTCGAGCGTTCGGCGATACCGCCCGAGACGATCGCCGGAATCGCGGCCGCGAAGGTCAGCAGGAAGAAAAAGCGCACGAGCGCGTAGCCGTTCTGCTCGGCGAGCACGTCGGCGCCATGCCAGAACTGCACGCCATACGCGATGTTGTAGCCGATGAAGAAATAGGCGAGCGTCGAGACCGCGAAGTCGACCAGGATCTTGACGAGCGCATTGACTTGGTTTTCCTTGCGCACCGTGCCGAGTTCGAGGAACGCGAAACCGGCGTGCATCGCGAAGACCATCGCCGCGCCCAGCAGCAGGAAAAGGGTATTGGTTCCGGATTCAAGTGCCTGCATGTTCGACGGGCAAAAAAGCGGCTTTTCTCGCAAGTTCCGGACCAGTCTTGGTGCTATCCGCGCCGATCCTGTGCGGACAGGCGCGCCGGCCGTTTTTGAATGGTGCATCGCGCACCGTGGCGGTTTCCGCCGATGCATGAAGATGGTGCTTCCCAGGAAACCTTCGTAAGCTCGCGCACCGTTTTTGAGCACTCATGCCCATCAATGGCGAAAACGGCGCCGTGTGCGGCGACGAATTACCTTTCAATTCAATGAAATACGCTGAAGGAGTCCTGCCGCGTTGACTTCCCGCTCGCGCGAACTAAGGTTTCTATGGAACGCGTGCGTTCGTGTCGCCGGATCATCGAAGGAAGCGCAGCATGGAATCGGTCTATGAGAATCGCGCCGAGGCGGGCCGCGTGCTCGCCGGACTGCTCGCGGGCTACGCGCATCGCGACGACGTCCTCGTGCTCGGCCTGCCGCGCGGCGGCGTGCCGGTGGCGTTCGAAGTGGCGCGCGCGCTCGACGCCGATCTCGACGTGCTCGTCGTGCGCAAGCTCGGCGTGCCGGTCCAGCCGGAACTCGCGATGGGCGCGATCGCGTCGGGCGGCGCGTTCTATCTCGACGACAGCATCGTGCGCTATGCGGGCGTCAGCCCGGCCGAACTCGACGCCGTGATCGCAAGCGAGCGCATCGAATTGGCGCGGCGCGAGCGCGCGTATCGGGGCAATCGCGGACCGGTCGACGTGGAAGGACGGATCGCGATCGTGGTCGACGACGGCATGGCGACCGGCGCCACCATGAAAGCCGCGGCGATGGCCTTGCGCGAGCGCAAGCCCGCGCGCGTCGTCGCCGCGCTGCCGGTCGCGCCGGCGAATTCGGAATCGCGTGTCGAAACGGTCGTCGATGAATTCGTCTGCGCGATGCGGCCGCGCAGCTATTTCGGCGTCGGGCAGTTCTATCTCGACTTCTCGCAGACGAGCGACGAGGAAGTGTTCGACCTGCTGCGCGAAGCGCGCCGCGACAGCGAAGCGCGGCGTCTGAAGAAGCCCTGGCGCTAAACGCCCGGGAGCGGCGCGGGCCAGCGGTTCTCATCGACGCACAGCGCGCCCGGCACGCGCTTCGCCCAGCCTTCGGCCTGCAGCATCGGCTTGTCGTAGAAGCGCTCGACGTGCCCGATGCAGAGGATCGCGACCGGCTTCGCATCGGCGGGCATGTGGAGCAACTGCCGCACGGCATCGACGTCGAACAGCGACACCCAGCCGACGCCGAGCCCTTCCGCGCGCGCCGCGAGCCACAGGTTCTGGATCGCGCACGCCACCGAGGCGAGGTCCATCTCCGGCAGCGTGCGACGCCCGAAGACATGCCGCTCGCGCTGCTCCATCAGCCCCGCCACCACCACTTCGCCGCAATCGAGAATGCCCTGCACTTTGAGGCGCATGAATTCGTCGGCGCGTTCGTTCAGCGCCTCGGCGGTCGCGCGGCGCTCCGCCTCGACGATTTCATGCAGCGCGACCCGCAGCGCGCAGTCGGTCACGCGCACGAAGCGCCACGGCTGCATGAAGCCGACGCTCGGCGCGTGATGCGCGGCCTGCAACAGGCGCGCGAACTGGTCGGCGGGGATCGGGGCATCGGTGAAGTGGCGCATGTCGCGGCGCTCGCGGATCGCGCGATAGACAGCGGCAATCTCGGCGTCGGAGTAGCGGTTGAACGGATCGGGTTCGGTCATCGGGGATTTTTGCCGTGCTTGGGAGGCTCGCTGATTGGCAGTGTCAGCGAGAAAAACGGATCGACGCATCCGCATTCTCACCGATGCGGCGCCAAGCGTACTAGCCGATTGTTACCCGACCCCCGACATTTCCGACGACGACCCGCTCGTCGTCATCGCGTTGATACTAACGCTGCCACGGCGCGCCGCTCGGACCTTTGCCATAACGTTCGCGCGCGCTCGCGACTAGTGCGGCGTCGATCGCGCCATCGTCCGCGAGCGCCTTCAATGCGGCGATGACGATCGATGCGCGATCCACTTCGAAGAACTCGCGCAGCGACTGCCGCGTGTCGCTGCGGCCGAACCCGTCGGTGCCGAGCGTCACGTAGCGGTGCGGCACGTAGGCGCGGATCAGTTCCGGCAGCGCGCGCACGTAGTCGGTCGCGGCAATCACCGGGCCGCTCGTCGATGCCAGCGCGCGCGTCACGAACGGTTCGTCAGCCGCGGCGCCGAGCCGCTCGTCCCGCTCGCAGGCCGCGCCATCGCGATGCAGTTCGGTAAAGCTCGTCACGCTCCAGACGTCGGCGGCGATGTGCCAGTCCGCTTCGAGCAGCGCCTGCGCCGCGATGACCTCGCCGAGAATCGCGCCGGCACCGAGCAGTTGAACGCGCGCGCCGTCCTTCGCTGAAAGCCGGTAGAGACCTTTGAGAATGCCGGTGCGCGTCGCGTCGTCGAGGTGGCCGGGCGCCGAAGGATGCGCGTAGTTCTCGTTCATCGCGGTCATGTAATAGAACACGTCGCGCTGGCGCTCGGCCATCTCGCGCATGCCCTCGTCGACGATCGTCGCAACTTCGTATGCAAACGCGGGATCGTAGGCGCGACAGTTCGGAATCGTCGATGCAACGAGATGGCTGCTGCCGTCCTGATGCTGCAACCCTTCGCCGCCGAGCGTCGTCTTGCCCGCCGTCGCGCCGATCAGGAAGCCCCTCGCACGCTGGTCGGCGGCGGCCCAGATGATGTCGCCGATGCGCTGGAAGCCGAACATCGAGTAATAGATGTAGAACGGCAGCATCGGCAGGTCGTGCACGCTGTAGGACGTCGCGGCCGCGATCCACGACGAAATGGCGCCCGCCTCGGAGATGCCCTCCTCCAGGATCTGTCCGCGCGTGTCCTCGCGGTAGTAGAGCATCGAGCCCATGTCTTCCGGTTCGTACAGTTGCCCGAGCGGCGAATAGATGCCGACCTGACGGAACAGATTCGCCATGCCGAACGTGCGCGCCTCGTCCGCGACCACCGGAACGATCCGCGGCCCGAGTTGCGCGTCCTTCATCAGGCTGCCGAGCATGCGCACGATCGCCATCGTGCTCGACATCTCCTTGCCGTTCGAGTCGATGGCAAACTGCGCCCAGCTTTGCATCGGCGGCACCGTCAACGCATGCGAAGCCACCTTGCGACGCCGCGGCAGATAGCCGCCGAGCGCCGCGCGCCGTGCATGGAGATAGCGCATCTCGGGACTGTCGTCGGCGGGCTTGTAGAACTTGACCGCCTCCACGTCCGCATCCGAAAGCGGTAGGCGGAAGCGGTCGCGAAACGCCTTCAGGTCGTCGAGATCGAGCTTCTTTTGTTGGTGCGTCGTCATCCGGCCCTGCCCGCCCGCGCCCATTCCGAAGCCCTTCATCGTCTTCGCGAGGATCACGGTCGGGCGGCCCTCGTGCGCAAGCGCGGCCGCATAGGCGGCGTGCAGCTTGCGCACGTCGTGGCCGCCGCGCCGCAAGCGGTCGATGTCATCGTCGGAAAGATGCGCGGCGAGCGCGGCCAACTCGGGGTTCTGGCCGAAGAAGCGCTCGCGGTTGTAGTGGCCGTCATTGGCCGAGAAGGTCTGGAACTGGCCGTCGACGGTATGCGCGAACGCGCGCAGGAGCGCGCCGGTGCGGTCGCGTGCGAAGAGCGCGTCCCAGTCCGAGCCCCACAGCACCTTGATCACGTTCCAGCCCGCGCCCGTGAACTGCGCTTCCAGTTCGTCGACGATGCGGCCATTGCTGCGCACCGGCCCATCGAGCCGTTGCAGGTTGCAGTTGATGACGAAGACGAGATTGTCGAGCTGCTCGCGCGCCGCAAGCGAGAGCGCACCGATCGATTCCGGCTCGTCCATTTCGCCGTCGCCGAAAAAGCCCCAGACCTTGCGACCAGCGGTCTTTTGCAACCCGCGGTTCTGCACATAACGCATGAAGCGCGCCTGATAAATCGAGTTGATCGGGCCGATGCCCATCGAGCCTGTCGGGAACTGCCAGAAGTCCGGCATCAACCACGGATGCGGATACGAACACAGCCCCGGCCCCGCGATCTCGCGTCGATAGTGACGCAGATGTTCTTCGTCGAGAAAGCCTTCGAGGAACGCGCGCGCATAAACGCCCGGCGACGAATGCGGCTGGAAATAGACGAGGTCGCCGTGCTGCCCGTCTTCGCCCGACGCGCGGAAGAAGTGGTTGAAGCCCACTTCGAACAAGTCGGCCGCCGACGCGTAGCTCGCGATATGCCCGCCGAGTTCGCCATACGCGCGGTTCGCGCGCACGACCATCGCGAGCGCATTCCAGCGCAGCACGGCGGCGAGCTTTTCTTCGATGTCGAGATTGCCCGGATAACGCGGCTGATCCGCGACGTCGATCGTATTGCGATAAGGCGTCACGCGAGCGCGCGCCGACTCCACGCCGATCGAGCGCGCGTGATCCGCGAGGCGGTCGAAGAGATACTGCGCGCGTTCCTTGCCGACATGCTTGACGACGGCGTCCAGCGCTTCGAGCCACTCGGCAGTTTCCTGCGGATCGCTATCTTCGCGACCTTTCGCTAAGGAGATGATCTGGCTGGTACCGCTCGCTAAATCCGTCATGGCGCGACTCCGCTAAAGGGCTCAAGGCGATTCGAATAGATTCAAAAGAGCATAACCATCGACGGGCAGAATGTGCGTCTCTTTTGTCTGGCCTTGGCATCACGGATAGTGTATTTATTCCTGATCGCGCGCTTTCCACGGAATATTTCGACCATGACGGCATCGACCAAGCAGCGTCTCGACCGGATCGACATCGGCATTCTCAACCAGCTTCAGCACAATGCGCGCATCACCAACGCGGAACTCGCGCAGGCGGTGAACCTCTCGCCGACGCCCTGCTTCAACCGCGTGCGTGCGCTCGAAAAGGCGGGTCTCTTCAAGCAGCATGTCACGTTGCTCAATCCCGAAGTGCTCGGGCTGCGCATCAACGTGTTCATCCAGGTGAGCCTCGAAAAGCAGGTCGAGGATGCGTTGCGCCGCTTCGAAGAAGCGATCAGCGCGCGCCCCGAGGTGATGGAGTGCTACCTGATGACGGGCGACGCCGACTATCTGCTGCGCGTGGTGATGCCCGACGTAATGGCGCTCGAACGTTTCATCCTCGAACGGCTCACGAAGATTCCGGGCGTGTCGAACATTCGCTCGAGCTTCGCGCTCAAGCAGGTGCGCTACAAGACGGCGCTGCCGTTGCCGGCGGCGGGTCTCACACTCGCCGACCCCGAAGATACTCCGACGGACTGGACCTGAACCCGGCCGTTCACGGTTCTTGCAGTCGCGCGGCCCGTCGCCTATAAATCTCAGGGCATCAGCGAAGCATTTTCCGATTGGCGCGGGTCAAGCGAGAAAGATATGAACATCGAAACGGTGCGCGTTTTCATCATGACCCGTGGGGTGGACTTTGCGATCAACGTGATCGCGGCCATCGCCCTGTGGATCATCGGGCGATGGCTGATCGGCGTCGTGATCGGCATGATGCGCAAGGTGCTCGCGCGCAACGGCCGCGTCGATCCCACGCTCGCGCACTACCTCGGTTCGATCATCGGCGCGCTTTTGAACCTGCTGCTGATCCTCGCGATCCTGCAGATTTTTGGCGTTCAGACGACTTCGTTCGCCGCGCTGCTCGCGGGCCTCGGGCTTGCGATCGGCGTCGCGTGGGGCGGCCTGCTCGCGCACTTCGCGGCGGGCATCTTCATGCAGGTGCTGCGGCCGTTCAAGGTCGGCGACTTCGTCACGGCGGGCGGCGTGACCGGCACGGTCATGGAACTCGGCCTCTTCGGCACGATGATCACGACACCCGACAACGTGGCGACCATCGTCGGCAACAACAAGGTCTTCTCCGACACGATCTGGAACTACAGCCTGCTGCCTAACCGGCGTGTCGAACTGACCGCGAAGATCGCGAACGGTGTCGATCCGCTCGACGCCATCGCACGGCTGAAGGCGGCGGTCGCGCAGATACCGAACGTGGCCGACAGCCCCGCGCCGGATGTCGAGATCCTCTCGTTCACGCCCGAAGGCCCGTTGCTCTGCGTGCGTCCTTACACCACGACGGAGCACTACTGGCAGGTCTATTTCGACACCAATCGCGCCATTGCCGAGACGTTCAAGCAAGCGGGCTTTCCGACGCCAGAAACACCCTTCGTGCATCGCACGGCGGGCTAGAATGGTTGATAGCCGGGTCTGCCTCGCGGGCCCGGTGTTGGAGACGAGCCATGCCGACCTATCAATATCGATGCGAGCAGTGCGGCGAAACGTTCGAGCACGCGGAACATCTCGCCGAGCACGCAACGATTCATCTGCGCTGTCCGAAGTGCGGAAGCGAAAAGGTGCAGCACGCGCCGACGCACTTCGTCGCGAAGACCACCCGCAAGAGCTGACCTTCAGCGCCCGTTGCGGCGGCGCGCGATCACGACCGCATAAATCGCCGCGTTCACGGCGATCAGCACGAATGCGAGCCCATAGCGGAGCATCGGCGTGAGGTCGCCGGGATAGAGCACGCGTCCGATGAGATGCTCGATGAAGCCGCCCGCGTAACCCGCTTCGCCGCCCAGTTTCAACAGACGGTTTTCCAGCGGCGTCAGCGGACAGACCCAGCCCGCAAGTTCCACCGCGATGCCCCATGCGAGCGCGGGCAAGTGAAGCCATGCGAAACGCCGCTGGCGCAACGCGAGCAGGCCGCCGAACGTCACGAACGCGACGAACGCCAGATGCGCGATGAGCACGGCATTGGCGAGCAGGATGTAGGTCATGCGTCAGGGCGCGTCGCCCGCCCATCCGGCCCTATGCGTTGAGCTCGTTATGCAGTGCGAGATATTCCTGCGCGAGCTTGTGACGCGGTTCGAGGTAGATCATCGGCCGGGCGTGCTGATGGCTCTCGCGAATCTTCACCGAAAGCGACAAATGCGAGTTCAGCACCGGCAGGTCTTCGCTGCGCAATTCGTCGACGAGTTGCTGGGGCAGGCTCGCGCGCGGCTGGAACTGATTGATCACGATGCCCTCGACGGCCAGCCCGGGATTATGGTCGTGGCGAATTTCCTGCACGTTTTCGAGCACCGAATAGAGCGCGCGGCGGGAGAAATCGTCGCAATCGAACGGAATCAGGCACCGCTCGACCGCGATCAGCGCCGAACGCGTGAAGAAATTGAGCGCGGGCGGCGTGTCGATATAAACGGCGTCGTAATTCTGCAGGCCTTTCAGCGCATCGCGCAGCTTATATATTTTGTAACGCGATTCGAGTTTTCCCATCAGCGCATCGAGGCCCGGATGTGACGGGACGATGTCGAGATTGTCGAATGGCGTCGAATGGACGAACGAATTGAAATCCGGCTCCCGGAAACTGTAACTCAGCGCCGATTCGAAGAAACTGGCGAGATTCGGCTGCGCGTCCTGCGCCTTCGCGCCGAGCAGATACTGGCTGGAATTGCCTTGCGGATCGAGGTCGATCACGAGCGTGCGCAACCCTTGCGACGCGCTGATCGCGGCCAGATTACAGACGATGGTGGATTTTCCGACACCACCCTTTTGATTGAAAACTACTCGGCGCATCGATTTTCGATCCTCGGTTGAAAAACCATCGTTAATTCGAATCTTCGCGATTTTTTAGTTTTTTTTAAGCATTTCGGGGAAATTCCGCGGCGCGTGAATACGCGTGCTTCGCACACCGGCACGTGATCTTAGCGCATCAGAAAAAAGCCGCGCGGCTCGGCTTCGTGACAATCCGGAATAGTCGGCCGATGCCGCCGCGCTAGGTACGAATTCGTTCGCCCGAAACCTGGTCGAAGAAATAGATGCGCTCGCGGTTCACGCGCACGCCGGCCTCGCTGCCGATCTCGCCTGCAAACGTGTTCGAGACCTTCACGACCACCTGCTGTGCGCCGACATTCATCGTAACGAGCGAATGGTCGCCGATCAGTTCGACCGAGTAGATGCGCCCTTTCAATTCCCCCTCGGACGCGGCCACGAGCGTGCATTCCTCCGGGCGCACGCCGAGCGTCGCTTCGCCCTGTTGCGTGATGTTTGCACCGAGCGCGAGACCTGGCGCTTCGAAGCGGTGATCCGTGAGCGTGCCGCGCAGGAAGTTCATCGGCGGTGAACCGATGAAACCCGCAACGAACAGGTTGGTGGGATCGGAATAGATGCGCGCGGGCGTATCGAGCTGCTGCAACACGCCCTTGTCGATCAGCGCGACGCGATGCGCGAGCGTCATCGCTTCGATCTGGTCGTGCGTGACGTAGATCGTCGTGATGTCGAGCTGGTGCTGCATGTGCTTCAATTCGGCGCGCATGTGGCCGCGCAGCTTCGCGTCGAGATTCGATAGCGGTTCGTCCATCAGGAACGCGGCGGGCCTCCTGATGATGGCGCGCGCGAGCGCAACGCGCTGCCGCTGGCCGCCCGACAACTGACGCGGATAGCGCGCGAGCAATGGTTCGAGCTGTACGCTCGCCGCCACTTCCCGCACGGCGGCATCGATCTCGGCCTTCGAGCGCTTTCTCACCAAGAGCGGATACGCGATATTCTCGAACACCGTCTTGTGCGGATAGAGCGCGTAGGACTGGAACACCATCGCCACATCGCGGTCGCGCGGCAACTGCTGCGTCACGTCCTTGTCGCCGACATGCACAGTGCCCTCCGTCGCCGACTCCAGGCCCGCCACGATCCGCAAGGCCGTAGTCTTGCCGCAGCCCGATTCGCCGAGCAGCACGAGGAACTCGCCCGCGTGCACGTCGAGCGTGAGATCGCGCAGTACGCGCGTGTCGCCGAAGGTCTTGCCGACATTGCGCAGCGAGACGCTCTTCGAATGCTGGCCCGCCGCGATCTGGCCGAGCCGCGCGTCTTGCGCGGGCATCTGCATGTCCGTCATCCCTTGACCGCTCCCACGAGAATGCCCTTGACGATGAAGCGCTGCAACGTGAGCGTCAGCAGCATCACCGGCAGGATCATGATCAGAATCAGCACCGACATGTTCCACCATTGCGGACCGCGCGTTGCGTTCTGCGCGGCCACCAGGAGCGGCATCGTCTGAGCGTTGGCCGTCGTGAGGAAAAGCGCGAACAGGTACTCGTTCCACGAGAGGATCAACACGAGCAGGCTCGTCGCCACGAGGCCCGGCGCGACGAGCGGCAGCACGATGCCGAACAGAATGGCGAAGCGCGTCGCGCCATCGATCTGCGCGCTTTCTTCGATCTCCTTCGGCACGCCGTCGAAGAAGTCGAACATCAGCCACACGACGATCGGCACGTTCGCGGTCGCGTAGGTGATGACGAGCGCGAGATGCGTGTCGAGCAGGCCGACGCTCTTGAAGGTGAGATAGATCGGGATCACCGTGACCACTGGCGGCAGGATGCGCTGCGAAACGATCCAGAAGAGGATGTCTTCATTGCCGAGATGCCTTCGCGCGCGACGGATCAGCGGACGCAGCAGCAGGAAGAAGAGCGCGAGCGCCGCGGCTGCCGCGATGCGCAGATCCACGCCGCCCCAGCCGACCGCCGCGACCAGCGCGGCGATCAGCAGCGCGCCCAGGCCGACAGCCGCGACGGGCGGCCGGTACTCGATGCGCGCGAGCGCATACGCCGCCATCGACCCGAAGAAGACCGCCGCTGCCGTGCCGCACGTCGCGACGATCAGCGAGTTCAGGTACGGCCGGAACGTGTCGGGCCCGAGGTCGACGAAGATGTAGTGCCATGCGTCGAGGCTCGGCTTGAAGTCGACGAAGGGCAGATACGCGGGGCCGCTCGACACGTCGACGGGCAGCTTGAACGACGTGATCGCCATCCAGTAGAGCGGAAACAGCACGATGAGCGACCACAGCGCGAGCAGCGCATAGGCGACGAGGCGCGCGCCCGGCGGCATCTCGTCGATGCGCGCGCGCACGAAAAGCCGTTTGATGGCGTTCATGAGCGCTGCCCTCGCGCGCGTCTCACGACGAGCTGAAAGAACGACACGCAGGCGATCGTCGAGATGAAGAACAGCATGTAGGCCACCGCCGACGCGCCGCCCAGATTGAGCGTGCGCCATTCGATGAACGCGTGCAAGGTCATGGATTCCGTCGCGATGCCGGGGCCGCCGTTGGTCAGCACGTTCGGCAGATCGACGATCTTGAATGCTTCGATGAGGCGGATCAGCACCGCGCTCGCCGCAACCGGCGCGATCGACGGCCACGTGACGTCGCGAAAGATGCGCCAGCCCGATGCACCGTCGAGTTGTGCCGCCTCGATCTGATCGCGCGAGGTGCCTTCGAGCGCCGCGAGCAGCACGAGAAACATGAACGGCACCCATTGCCACGTATCGCCGATCACGACCACGATTCGCGCGAGCCACGGGTCCGCCGCCCACGCGATCTGGCCGAGGCCGAGCAGCGACCAGAGCGGTGCGAGCGGCCCGACCGACGTGTCGGCCATCATGCGGAACATATACGCGATGCCCACGGGCGTCACCATCAGCGGCAGGAAGAACAGCAGGCGAAAGAAGCGGCCGCCTTTGAGCGGCAACGTGCAGAGATACGCAAGCCCGAGCCCGATCAGAAACTGCAGCGCCACCCCGAGCACCACGTAGAAGAGCGTCACCATCAGGCTGCCGAGCGCGCCGCCTTTGCCCGTCGTATTGATCGCGAGCCACACGATCGCCACGAAGGTCACGGCCAGGATGGATCGCCCGGCGAAGCCCATGAACGAGCGCCGCGTACTCCGCAGATAACGCACGAACCACCAGGCGGTCGCAAGAAACGCCGCGAGCATGACCGCCACGCTCACGACGCCGGGCGGCCGGAATACCCCGACGAAGTGGAACTGCTGCGTGCCGCTGAAGAGCCGCACGTAGTTGCGCATGCCGACGAACGACAGCTCGTACCCGCCCTCGCCGATCCCGAAGCGCATCAGCGAGAGATAGGCGGAGCTCACGAGCGGAAAGATCGAGAAGCCGAGGATGACGAGCACCGTCGGCAACACGAACACATACGGCGCCTGCCGGTCGAGCCAGTTCGAGACCGACGAGCGCCGCCATGCGTGACGCGGTGTCTCGGCCGATGAAGCATGCGACGAAGATTGCATCGAAGCGGCCCTCCCGTAGTCGCTACTTCGCCCCGATCGACGCCTTGTAGGCGCGCAACTGGCCGTCTTTGCCGAGGTCGTCGGTGATTTCGTTCCAGCCGCTTTCGATGGCCTTCATCGTGGCATCCGCGTCGAGTTCGCCCGCGAGAAAGCGCGCGACCGCCGTGTCGAGCACGACCTGTTCATAGCGCTGGTTCTGCGGGATGCGCAGGTCGATGACCATGTTCGGGCTTTCGAGGCTCGTCCTGATCGCGCCGAGATAGGAACCCGCCGCCGTCTCGCTCATGCCCGCCTTTTTCCACATCGACATGTCGGTGAACTGCGAGCGCCGATACGGATTGAAGCCGCTCGCGCCGATCGTCACGTCCACGTTCGACTGGGCCGGCTGGCTCATGAACGAGAGGAACGCGTAGGCCGCTTCCTTGACCTTCGGCTTCGCCTTCGCGCTGATGCCGCCCGACCATCCGCCGAACGCCGCGAACGGCGCGTGATTCACGCCATCGACCGCATACGGGCACGTGCTCTTGTCGCACGGCGCGAGCTTGCCGGTGTCGCGGTTCAGCACCTTCGTCGAGCCGGGCAGGATCACGGCGCCGACCTTGTCGATCACCTTCGACTGCTTCGGATCGATCGCGAGCACGCCGACGTCGCCCCAGTCGAGCGTCAGCGCGCAGTGCCCGGAGATGAATGCGCTGCGCGTATCGCCGACGTCGAGGTTGATCTCGTTCTGCGGACCGTAGTTCGTCGATTCCTTCAGCACGTTGAGCGCGGCCTTGAACGCGTCGTTGTTCACGAGCGGCTTGAAGTTGCGCGGATCGAAGAATGCGCCCTGCGCCGTGCCCTTCGACTGGAGATAGCCGCCCGCGATCGAGATGATCGCCCAGTACGCCTGCGCGTTGCGCTTCTTCGAAATGCACGAACCCGCGACCGGCTTGCCGTCGCCGCCAAAGGTCTTGCCGTTCGCGGCCTTCGCGATGTCGAGATAGTCGTCCCAGGTCTTAGGCGGTTGCTTGCCGAGCTGCTGGAGGATGTCGGTGCGGTAATAGACCATCTGGAAGTCGCCGTCGAGCGCAACCAGATACGTCTTGCCATTGAACTTCTGCGAGAAGTCGCTGAAGAACGGCATCACGTCGTTCTCCTTTAGCGCTGCGTCCTTGGCGATGCGCCCCGAAAGGTCTTCGAGAAAGCCACCCTTCGTATAGTCGACCATCCATTGCGGCGCGAACACCGCCGCATCGACCGAGTTCGATCCGGAAGCCCAGTCGGTCAACAGCTTCTGATAAAGATCGGAGAACGGCACGGTCTGAATGTTGACCTTCGCGCCCGTCAGCTTTTCGAATTCGGGCGCGCGGCGTTGCAACGGTTCCGCGATCTGCGGGCCGGCGAAGGTCATCACGTTGACCGTCACGCCCTTGAAGTCTTCCGCGGCCCGCGCACCGGTCGCGACCATGCCCGCGGCCGCCAGTATCGCGGCCGCGCTTGCCAGTTTTAGCAGCTTCATTTGTTTGTCTCCTCCACACCGAGTTGACTGCATTGAGCCTTTTGTTTCGGGTCTTACTCCTTGAACAGATCGGGTCTTTCGCCAGCAAAGCGCCGCAATTCTGCGACCACTTCATCGAGGTGATGATGCATTGCCCGCGCGGCGGCATCCGCATCGCCGGCACGGATTGCATCGACGATGCGCTCGTGCTCCAGCAGCGTGTTCGCGTGACGCTCCGGACTCGCCATCAGACGCCGCGCGCGGTCGAGCGCACTGCGCGAGACCGCGACGATCTCCTTCACGCGCGGCAGCCCGATGGCGTCGAGCAGGATCTCGTGAAAGCCGAGATCGAGCGTGTGAAACGCCGGGCGCAGGCCCGCTGCGACGACCTCGCGCTGCCTCCCGAGATTGGCTTCCAGCGTGTCGAGCGTGTCATCCGAGGAATCGCGTTCAGCGCTCGCGAGCATGCGGACGGTCTCCACTTCGAGCGCGCTGCGAATGAACAGGTGCTGGCGGATGTCGTGCATCACGATCGGCATGACGCGCGTGCCGCGCTGCGGCAAGACTTCGACCAGCCCCGCCGCCGCGAGCTTCGCGAGCGCGGCCGACACGGGAAAGCGCGAGACGCCCATGCGTTCGCAGATCGCGAGCTTGTCGATCATCATGCCGGGCTCCATCGCGAGGCTGACGATAGCGGCGCGCAACGCTTGTGCAACCGCGTCGGTCAGGCTGCCGCGGCCGGCGCCTTGAAGCGTCGAGAGCGCGCGGTAGGGGTCGGCGGCGAGATGCGTGTCGTGGGTCGAATCGCTCACACCGCCCCTGATTTCGAACTAACATGCTAGCAGGCTAGGAGGCGGAATCGAGCTTGTCAACGTCCTCTTAGGCGATGAGATCCGAAGTGCGATCCGCCTGAACAAATCGTCGCGGCTTTTAAGCCGTCATGTTCTTTTCAAGGAGCCGACAATGACCACCATCACCAAGCTGTCCGCGCGCGACATCCGCTTTCCGACCTCGCGTTCGCTCGACGGCTCCGATGCGATGAACGCCGCGCCCGACTATTCCGCAGCCTACGCGATCCTCGAAACCGATTCGCCCGATGGGCTTGCCGGTCACGGTCTCACGTTTACCATCGGGCGCGGCAACGAGGTCTGCGTGGCCGCGCTCGAAGCGCTCGCGCCGCTCGTCGTCGGCCGGCGGCTGGAAGATATCGCGGCGGACATGGGCGGCTTCTGGCGCGCAATCACGTCCGACAGCCAGTTGCGCTGGCTCGGCCCCGACAAGGGCGTGATCCATCTCGCGACCGCGGCAGTCGTGAACGCGGTGTGGGATCTATGGGCGAAGGCCGAGGGCAAGCCGGTGTGGAAGCTGCTCGTCGACATGGGCCCGGACGCGCTCGTGCGCTGTCTCGACTTTCGCTATGTCACCGATGTGCTCACGCCTCACGAAGCGCTTGCCATCCTGCGCCGCCATGCGCCCACGCGTCACGAGCGCGAACGCGAGATGCTCGCCAAGGGTTATCCCGCATACACGACTTCGGCAGGCTGGCTCGGCTACGACGACGACAAGATCCGGCGTCTCGCGCGCGAAGGCGTCGCGCAAGGGTGGACGCACTTCAAGCAGAAGGTGGGCGGCAATCTGGACGAGGACGTGCGGCGCGCGCGCATCCTGCGCGAGGAGATCGGCGCCGAGCGCAAGCTCATGATGGATGCGAACCAGGTCTGGGGAGTGGATGAAGCGATCGTCAACATGCGGCGCCTCGCCGAGTTCGACCCGTGGTGGATCGAAGAGCCGACGAGCCCCGACGACATCCTCGGTCACGCGACGATCCGCCAGCGGCTCGCGCCCATCGGCGTCGCGACGGGCGAGCACTGCCACAACCGCGTGATGTTCAAGCAGTTGCTTCAGGCGCAGGCTATCGACTTCTGTCAGGTCGACAATTGCCGGCTCGGCGGCCTGAACGAAGTGCTGCTCGTAATTTTGATGGCCGCCAAGTTCGGCGTGCCGGTCTGCCCGCACGCAGGTGGCGTCGGATTATGCGAGTACGTGCAGCACGTTTCGCTGTTCGATTACATCTGCGTCTCTGCATCGCTCGACAATCGCGTGCTCGAATATGTCGATCATCTGCATGAGCATTTCGTCGATCCCGTCGTGATCGCTAACGGGCGCTACATGCCGCCGCAAGCGCCGGGCTATAGCATCGAGATGCATGCGGCGTCGCTCGAACGGCACGCGTTTCCAGACGGCGCAGCGTGGCAGGCGTGAAGACGCCAAAGACGCCTCAGGCGATCGAGCGCTCCGGCGCGCTGTGCGGCGCGCGGGCGCTCTCGCTCGTTTCAGTCCAGGCGTGCCAGGTCGTCGCGCGCACGCCCCGGCCGCAGCGCTTGGCCTCGTACATCGCCTGATCGGCCTTGCGCACGAGATCGCTCGCGGTGTCGCCGGCGCCGAGCACCGCGAGCCCGAGACTCGCGCGAATCACATAGGGCTTGCCATGCACGCTGACGTCCACTGCAAGCGCGGCCGAGATGGCCTGCGCGCGCGCCATGCCGGCGGCGAGCGCATCGCGTGCTTCGATCACGACGAGAAATTCGTCGCCGCCGAGCCGTCCGATCGCGCCGTGTTCGCCCACCGCCGCGCGCAGCCGGTCGGCGACGACCGTGAGCACCTGATCGCCGCACTGATGACCGTAGCTGTCGTTGAGTTGCTTGAAGTTGTCGAGGTCGACGAAGATCGCCGCGACGTTGCCGCATGCGCCCGGCGCCGCGACCGCGTCGTGCAGCAGGTCCTTGATGCGGCCGCGGTTGTAGAGTCCCGTCAGCCGGTCCGTTTGCGCGAGGCGCCGCAGTTCGTCCTTGCCCCGGTGCAGTTTCGACACGAGCGCCATGATCCACACCGCAAAGCCGATCAGCATCGCGGAGATCACGGCGGCCATCGTCACATAAACGCGGCGCATGTGGTAATAGTCGTCGAGCGCTTCGTCGAGCGAGAGGCCCGCGACCACCGCGAGCCCGTACCGGTCCACCGTGCTACCCGCGACAACCCGTTCGATGTGATCGACCGGATCGACCATCGTCGCGACCGGCGCCTGCGAGATGTCGCGATAGCGGTCGAGGGTCGGACCGCCTGTCGTGCTGGGCGCTTCGCCCGCGCGACGCGAGAGCGTGAAGCCCTGCTTCGAGATCACCGCGATCAGTCCGTGTCGTCCGAGCGCCGCGCTGTTATAGAAGCCGTCGGTGAGATACGCGGGGTTTTCCGAAATCACGACGACACCGCCAAAGCGGCCGTCCGGATCGTCGATGCGGCGGGTCGCCTGAATCGACCATTGCTTCGACACGCGGCCGATCACGGGACGGCTGATGAAAAGTCCTGTCTGAGGATTCGAGCGGTGCACGAGAAAGTGTTCGCGATCGCTCAGGTCGACCACGCCCTTGAACGGCAGCGTCGAGCCGAGCACATGGCCGTTCGCGCCGACGACCGTCACTTGCAGCGCGGTATCGGCGGTGATCAGCCCGTAGGCCTGATAACGCGCGAGATCGAACGTGAGGGGCGCGGTTTCGTAACCGTACTTGATGAGCAGCGCGATCACGTCGACGTCGTGAATCGTCTTGAGCGTATGGGTCTGCAGCGAACGCGCAATCGTGCGCGCGGCCTCTTGCGTGTCGCGCAGCACGGCCGCCTTCTCGATCTGCAGCCGCACGAGAATGGTGATCCACAGCACGCACAGGACGAGAAGCGTCAGCGCGGGAATCTGCACGAGTGCGCGAAGCCGTGCCTTTTCCCCGTCGATGCCCGGCCGGATCGGTCGCATGATTGCCTTGAGTTCTTACCCTGGCGAGCATTGTGCGCGCGGCACCTCGCCTGCGATCCAACGATTAGCGCGCGCTTTAGCCGTCTCTTCGGCGAATTGGCGTGCGGCCTCCTAGAATCAGTGCAACGCGTCTCATGCAAGACGCAATAAGCACAGCCGACCATCGACGATGAACCCCGCTGACGACGACCACGACGCCGTTGCCCTGCGCGCTCGCGCACGATCGTTCGCGCCGGGTGCCGGCTGGCTGGAACGCGCCGATCCGGGCACGCACCGGCGGATCAAGGGCCTGCGTCTCGTTACCGCTTACGGCATTGCCGCGTCGCTCGGCGCGCTTCAGGACATCGCGCACGGACTGCCGGGCGACGCGCTGCTCGGCGCGCTGGCGGGCAGCTTCGCGCTTTGGGCGAGTGTGTCCGAGGCACGCACGACGCGCCCCGAATCGAGCCGCGATCTCGCCCTGCTGTGCATCGCGGCGGGTGCGGGCGCCGCGATGTTCTGCGTGCTCGCGCTACTCCTGCAACACGCCGCGCGCGCGGGTCCGGAGCTGACGCTCGTATCCGGCGCGTTTCTCGTCGGCTATCTGAAGCGCTTCGGCGTGTTGGGCGCGGGGATCGGATCGCAGGTCTACATCGGGCAGTTGCTCGCCTATGGCATGCATCTCGCCCCCGGCGACCTGCCGACGATCGCCGTGGCGGTCGCGATCGCCGCGCTCGCTTCGATCGTTCCGCGCATGCTGAGCGGTCCGGCGGAACGGCCGGCCATCGTGGCCGCGCTCGCGCCGGGGCCGCCCTCGGGCCGCAACGGCATGTCGGCGGAATTCATCATGGGATTGCAGGCCGCAAGCGGCGCGCTCGCGATCGTCGCGATGAACGACGCAATCGGTCTTGTCGAATCGTCCTGGGCAATCACGGCCTGCACCTACGTCGTCGCGGGCTCGGCGACCGGGACGCTTGCCCGCGTGCGGCGCCGGATCGTCGGGACGCTGGTCGGCGTGCCGCTCGCGCTAGCGTGCCTGCCGCTCGCCGCGCATGCGCCGCTCGTGCTCTGGTGCGTGGCCGCGATCGCGATGATCGTCTATGCCATGGCCTTACCGGAACGCTATGACATCGCATGCGCGGCCTTCGCTTTCACGCTGATCGTGACGATGGCGGCAAGCGGAACGCACTCGGTGCCGCTCCTCGCCGCGCGTGCCTGGGAAACGTTGATCGGCGGTCTGCTCGGCATCATCGCGGCCATCTTCATCTTTCCTTTGCGAGCCGGGCGTGAATAATCGAAGCCGTCTTGTTACCATCGATCCATCTGCTTCAACAATCTGCTCGACACGACCCGACGAGAATGCATGGACCGCTTTCTGGAAATGCAGGTGTTCATCCGCATAGCGGAGAGGAAGAGCTTCACGCAGGCCGCCGACGATATGCAGATTCCGCGCGCCACCGTGACGAACCTGCTAAAGCGCATGGAAGAGCGGCTCGGCACGCGCCTGCTTGAGCGCACGACGCGCACGGTGCGTCTCACGCACGACGGCGAGGCGTTTTACCGCCGCTGCGTGCGTCTTGTCGCGGACATGGAAGAAGCCGAAGGATCGTTTCGTCATGTCGCGCCTAAAGGTCTCCTGCGCGCGAACGTGCAGGGCACGCTCGCCCGGCACTTCGTAGTGCCCGCGCTGCCGGCGTTCATCGCGCGCTATCCGGACATCGAACTGCAGATCGGCGAGGACGACCGGCTCGTCGATCTCGTGCGCGAGGGCATCGATTGCGTGCTTCGCGCGGGCACGCTGCAGGATTCGTCGATGGTCGGCCGGCGCGTCGCGCTGATGGAGCAAGTGACGGTGGCGAGTCCCGCGTATCTCGCGAAGCATGGCACGCCTGCGTCGCTCGATGCGCTCGGCAAGCCGGGCGCCCATCGCGCGGTCAACTACATGTCGAGCGGGACGGGCCGCATGATGCCGCTCGAATTCAGCGTCGATGGACGCGTCGTCGAGACGGAACTGCCGTCGAGCGTCTCGGTGACGGGCGCCGAGCTCTATACCGGCGCCGCACTGGCAGGCCTCGGCATCGTTCAGGTGCCGCGCTATCGTGTGCTCGACGATCTTTCCGCGGGGAGGCTCGAAATCGTGCTCGCCGGCTTTGCGCCGCCGTCGATGCCCGTTTCCGTCCTGTATCCGCAGAGCCGTCAGCTTTCGTCGCGCGTTCGCGTCTTCACGCAATGGCTGCGCGATCTGTTCGAAGGCGCGGCCTGACGCACTTTCCGCAATAATCCGGGGCACGCGCAAACGCTTGCGCGAAGCGACTTGCTAATGGTGTGTGGGCGGACGAACGTTACGCAGACGAATCCCCGGTGCACCATATTGGCAAGGAAGTCTGCGAGCGATAGGCTTCTTTTGCCGACGGTCACGAAGTAGCGGATAAAAATTACCGGACCCTCTGCGGCGCTCCATGCGGGCGTTCTGCATCCCTTGACGACCAGAAGTTCAAAACAAACATAAGGCGAGCCGCGTCCATCGATTCGAACAGACGCGAAGCTCGCCCCCGAAAAAGCGCGGCAACAAAACCGTGCACCAGAGCAAGAAGTCTGCACGACAACAGAACGCGTTCGGCACGTAAGCGGAGAAAACCGTACCGCACGGCCGGCCGTCGCACATGGCATCGCGGCAATACTATCGCGCCAGCGTTCACGCGAACGCGGGCCGCTCGGGGTGGGCGGCGAACGCACTGGCATTCGGGTGATTCAACGAGAAGAACAAATGAACCATGGATACGAAGGGTCGCTCGTCAAACGTGTGGTGAACCAACTGGTTACCGGCATCGTCAATGGCGAATACGCAGCCAATGTGCTGCCACCGCAAATCGAACTCTCGAAGAAGCATGGCGTGAGCCGCACCATCATGCGCGAGGCGCTTTCGATTTTGATCTCGCGAAGGATGCTCGATGTGCGGCCGAAGACGGGCACGCGCATCCGGCCGCCCACGGACTGGCTCATCGTCGACCATGAAGTCGCCGAATGGCGGCTGCGCGCGGCGGCAGAGCCGGAATACCTGCGCGGGTTGATCGAATTCCGCTTGTTCGTCGATCCGCGCGCGGCGGCGCTCGCGGCCGAGCGCGCGACCCGCAACCAGCGCATCGCGATTACGGCCGCCTATCAGAAGTTCGCTCAGGCGGACGCGAACAGTGCGGCGGCGTGCGCGGCGGAGGACGCGCTGCAATCCGCGATCGTCGATGCGAGCGGCGACGAACTCCTGCGCCAGATGGGCCAACTCGTGCGCATGGCATTGCGGGCGGCGAAGCCGGCCGACCATCCGCACGCGCTCGCGCACCAGTCGAATCTCGCGGACTACGCGAAGGTCGTGCAGGCGATCGAAATCTCCGACGCCGACAGCGCCCGAAACGCCATGACGTACCTCCTAGCGAACTGCGCGACACGGCTGCTGGAAGAAGTTGCCTGAAACCGGGCGCGGGCGCTTTTGTCGTGGCGCCTTCGCACGCTTGCCTCTCCCGTGTCCCACTGTGGTCCTGGGACCATATCTTGCGCACAGAGCGCATCGTCACGAAGGCGTTTCGACAAACGCCTCGCACGATCCGCGCGCGTGACTACAATTAGCTGATGTCGGAGATCGCGGCTAACAGCGGCTTAGCGCGTCGCGCGCTGGCCGCGCAAGACACGAATGGAGGCAGCAATGTCAGAGATCGACAGGGAAATCGACAAGGAAAAAGTCGTCGCCGTGCTGAATCAGATTCTCGAGTCCGAACTGGCCGGCGTCGTCCGCTACACGCACTATTCGTTTCTCGTCTTCGGCTTCGGGCGCATTCCGATCGTCTCCTGGCTGCGCGAACAGGCCGACGAGTCGTTGCTGCATGCCCAGCAGGTCGGCGAGTGGATCACGACGCTCGGCGCGTATCCGTCGCTCACGATCGGACCGCTGCTCGACTCGCACACTTTCGACATCGCGTCGATCCTGCGCGAATCGCTTCAGGCCGAGAACGTCGCGCTGAAGCTCTATCGCGATCTGCTCGCGCTCGTCGAAGACCGCTCCGTCGCGCTCGAAGAGTTCGCAAGACAGATGATCCATACCGAAGAAATGCATGCGGGAGAAGTCGACAAGATGCTGCGCAGGCCCGGCGAAGTGACGACCTCGCCCGAGCGCCAGACGGGCAAGAGCTGACACCGGCGACGCGTGCCTCGGGGAAGCATCGTCGCGCGGTATTTCGATTAGGGTAATCCTGTGCCCGCGAATGTCGACGCTCATGCGGGTGCGCTGCACAATTCGGGGAGCGAACGCATGGGGCGCAGATGCGCCGTGCGTCGGAGTCTTCACTCTCGGGGTTATAAAAAATGGATAAAGGTACGACCGTCAACATCCAGACGTTCCTGAACGAGCACCCGTTCTCTGGATTCCAGTGGCGCATCTTCGTGATGTGCTTCGTCGTCGTGTTGCTCGACGGCTTTGATACGGCCGCCATCGGCTTCATTGCGCCATCGCTCGTCGCGGAATGGCACATCAGCAGGCCGGCGCTTGCGCCAGTGCTGAGTGCCGCGCTCTTCGGACTCGCGTTCGGCGCACTCGCCGCGGGTCCGCTCTCGGACCGGCTCGGGCGGCGTCTGCTGCTGATCGTCTCGGTGACCGTCTTCGGCTTTGCGTGCCTTGCATCGGCGTGGTCGGGCAACCTGTTCCAGCTGACCGTGTTGCGCTTTGTCACTGGCCTCGGCCTCGGTGCCGCGATGCCCAACGCGGTCACGATGATGAGCGAATACTGCCCCGACCAGCGGCGTGCCACGCTCACGAACCTCATGTTCTGCGGCTTTCCGCTCGGCGCGGCATTCGGCGGCTTTCTCGCCGCGTGGATGATCCCGCATTTCGGCTGGCGCAGCGTGCTCGTCCTCGGTGGCGTAACGCCGCTCATCCTTGCCGTGCTGCTAATGATGGTGATGCCCGAATCAGTGCGCTACATGGTCGCCAAGAACCATCCCGTCGATAAGATTCGCGCAGCGCTCTCGCGCGTCTCCGCGAGCGCCGCGCGCGCGACCTCCTTCATCATGACCGAACAGGCGCCGCGCACGAGCGCCAAGGGCGGCCTGAGCGTGGTGCTTTCGCGCTCATACGTGGTCGGCTCGGTGATGCTGTGGCTTGCGTACTTCATGGGCCTCGTGATCTTCTACGCTTCGATCAACTGGATGCCGATTCTCTTGAAGGAAGCGGGCCTCACACCGCAGCGCGCGACGCTCATCTCCGCGCTCTTTCCGCTCGGCGGCGTGGGCGCCGTGCTGTTCGGCATGTTGATGGACCGCTTCAATCCGAACCGCGTGATCGCGGCAGGGTACGCGCTGACCGCCGTGACGGTATACGCAATCGGCCAGTCGATCGGCGATGTGGGCTGGCTCATGGTCAGCGTCTTCGCGGCCGGCATCCTGATGAACACCGCGCAGTCGTCGATGCCGGCGCTTGCGGCCGCGTTCTATCCGACTCAGGGTCGCGCGACCGGTGTCGCCTGGATGCTCGGCATCGGTCGCTTCGGCGGCATCGCGGGGTCGTTTCTCGTCGCTGAACTCACGCGCCGGCAGTTCACCTTCGCGGGTATCTTCACGGTGGTCGCGGTAGCCGGTCTGGTCGCGTGCGTCGCGCTTCTGATCAAGCAGGCCGTTCATCCGGTCGATGCTGCGACGGCGCCCGCCGATCCGTCGATCGCGGGCCACTAAAGAAAACGGCCGCACCCTCGACGGGTGCGGCCGGCCCCTTCCGCGCAACAGCCTTACTTCGGCTGCTCGACCGTACGCAGATACGGCTTCAGCGTCTTGAAGCCCTGCGGATACTTCTTCTTTGCGTCCTCATCCGACACCGACGTCGGAATGATCACGTCCTCGCCCGGCTGCCAGTTCACGGGCGTGGCGATAGCGTGCTTCGCGTTGAGCTGCAGCGCGTCCAGCAGGCGCAGCACCTCGTCGAAATTGCGGCCTGCGCTCATCGGATACGTGAAGGTCGCCTTGATCTTCTTGTCCGGACCGATGATGAACACGGCGCGGATGGTGGCGTTGTCCACCGCCGTGCGCGGACCGCCGCTCGCGTTCGGATGGATCATGTCGTAGAGCTTGGCGACGTTGAGGTCGGCATCGCCGATCATCGGGTAGTTGACTGCCGTGCCCTGCGTTTCCTCGATGTCCTTCGCCCACTTCGAATGATTGTCGACGGGATCGATGGACAGGCCGATCACCTTGGTGTTGCGCTTGTCGAATTCAGGCTTGAGCCGGGCCATGTAGCCCAGTTCGGTCGTGCAGACTGGCGTGAAGTCTTTCGGATGCGAGAACAGGATGGCCCACTTGTCACCGATCCACTCGTGGAAGCGGACGGTTCCTTCAGTTGTTTCTGCCGTGAAGTCGGGGGCTTCATCACCAATACGAACGGACATATTCAATCTCCACTGAGTGAGTAACCGGGGAAGGACGCAAGCGTCCACTGGCTCGCAAAACTGACCCGGGGTGAAAACGTGCTACTTACGTTGTGATTATAGTGCGGTCCGGGCGCGCGTCTTGCTCGCGATTAAAGCTCGAATTGTTCTATCAAATCTGCTATCACGGTATAAGCCCGCCCGCTTCAATGATGCCTCAGGGAACAGGAGAGTGTCGTGACGATGATGCAAAGAAAGTCCATCGATGCACTACAGGCCGAGGCCTCCGAAAACGATGAGGTCCTGCATGAGGCAGGCGGCCATACGCTCGTGCGGTCGCTCTCCGGCCTCGACCTCACCATGCTCGGCATCGGCTGCATCATCGGCGCGGGGATCTTCGTGCTGACCGGGCACGCCGCCGCCACCAACGCGGGGCCGGCCATTACGATTTCATTCGTACTCGGTGGCATCGTCTGCGGGCTCGCGGGACTGTGCTATGCGGAGATGGCCTCGACCGTGCCCGTCTCCGGCAGCGCCTACACGTATGCCTACGCGACGATGGGCGAGTTCATCGCGTGGCTGATCGGCTGGGACCTGATCCTCGAATATGCCGTGGGGGCAACGACCGTCGCGATCGGCTGGTCGGGGTATGTCGTGAGCTTTCTGCATTCGCTCGGCGTCGATATTCCCGCGCGTCTTTCGCAAGCGCCCTTCTCCTACGAACCCGGGCACGGATGGAGCCATGCGGGCGCGCTCCTCAACGTGCCGGCGATGGTGATCGTCGGGCTGATCACGATACTGCTCGTGATCGGCATCCGCGAATCGGCGCGCGTGAACAGCTTCATCGTGATCGTGAAGGTGGTGATCGTGATCGCGTTCATCATCGCGGGCATCGGATTCGTCGATACCGCGCACTGGACGACGAGCACGAATCCGCAAGGCGCATTCATCCCGCCGAACACGGGCGAATCGGGCGTATATGGCATAAGCGGCGTGGTGCGCGGCGCGGCGGTCGTGTTCTTCGCATACATCGGCTTCGATTCCGTGTCGACGGTCGCGCAGGAGACGAAGAACCCGAGCCGCGACATGCCGCGCGGTCTGCTCGGCTCGCTTGCGATCTGTACGCTGCTTTACGTGCTCGTATCGTATGTGCTCACGGGCATCGTGCCCTACGACAAGCTCAATGTGGCGGACCCGATTGCAGTCGGCGTCGATGCGATCGGCATGCGCTGGCTCTCGCCGATCGTGAAGCTCGGTGCGATTTTCGGGCTGACGTCGGTGGTACTCGTGCTGCTTTTGAGCCAGCCACGAATCTTTTACTCGATGGCACGCGACGGGCTGCTGCCGCCGTTTGCTTCGAAGATTCATCCGCGCTTTCGCACGCCGTACATCACGACGATCATCACGGGTCTGATCGTGATGGTGCTGGCGGGGCTGTTGCCGATCGGGCTCGTCGGAGAGCTGGTGAGCATCGGGACCTTGTTCGCGTTTGCGGTCGTCTGCATCGGCGTGCTCGTGTTGCGGATCACTCAGCCCGACTTGAAGCGGGCGTTCAGGACGCCGGCGGTGTTTGTCGTCGCGCCGCTCGGGGCGCTGTCTGCCGTGTTCCTGATGGCCGGGCTGCCCGCCGATACGTGGATTCGCCTTATCGTCTGGATGGTCATTGGCGTCGTCATCTATTTCGGTTATGGCATCCGGCATAGTCGGTTGAAGATTGCCGCTGACGGGGCTGCTAGGCGCCGCGTGCGTTAAGGCAATCAGACGGCGTTATCCGCGCCGCCGTCAGCCGCCGCACGCGCCTCCTCCGGACTCTCATAGATATACGCGGCCAAGCCGCGCTTCTTGAGCGCATCGCCGAGCTTTAGCCGGAGGAAACTCGAAGTCGTATATCGCGTAACGCCTTCATAACAGCCATTCACGAGCTTCGTGACCATCTCCGAGTAAGCATCGAGCATGTCCGGCCGGATCGAGAAATTGTCATAGTTGACGATGGCGTGCGGCCTGACCTTCAGCCCGCTGAGCTTCGCCTCGACTTCGCGCCGTATCGCCTCGACATCGTCGAGTGTGGCGACTTCATGTCCCTCGAAGTTGATGAAGAACATGTTCTTTTCGGCGTCATAGCTGAACCGTTCGTCAAGACGCAAGCGCAGCAGGATATTGCGCAACCCCATCGGCGTGTTCTGAAAGATGCGCGCATCCATCAGGCGCGGTGGCTTCTTGATGACGGGCGCGAAGCCCATCTGCGAGACGATGTCGCGCTCCACGTCGATGCCCGGCGCGACCTCGATCAACTCGAGCCCCTCGGGCGTCAGGGAAAACACACAACGCTCGGTGATATAAAGCACCGGCTGTCCGCGCTCGGCCGCGTATGTGCCGCTGAACGTCCGGTGTTCGACGGCATCGACGAACTTCTGGCAAGTGCCTTCGCGCACGATCCGCAGACGCCCGTCTTCGATCGCGATATCCAGCTTGCCCGCGTTGAACGTGCCGACGAACACCACCTTCTTCGCGCTCTGGCTGATGTTGATGAAGCCGCCCGCACCCGCGAGCTTCGGGCCGAACTTACTCACGTTCAGATTGCCTTCGCGATCGGCCTGCGCGAGTCCGAGGAACGCAATGTCGAGTCCACCGCCATCGTAGAAGTCGAACTGGTACGGCTGGTCGATGATCGCCTGCGTGTTGGTCGCGGCACCAAAATTCAGCCCGCCCGCGGGAATGCCGCCGATCACGCCAGGCTCCGTCGTCATCGTGAAGAGATCGATCACCTGCTCTTCGTTCGCGACGCTTGCGATCCCTTCCGGCATGCCGATGCCGAGATTCACGATGCTGTTTGCCATCAGTTCGAACGCGGCCCGACGCGCAATGATCTTGCGCTCGGACAATGCCATCGGCGGCACCGAACTCGCCGCGACGCGCAGCTCACTCGAAAAGGCGGCGCTGTATTGCTCGCCGAACGTCTGCCAGTGATGCTCGGGCTCTGCGACCACCACGCAATCGACCATCACGCCGGGAATCTTCACCTGCCGCGAGTTGAGCGTGTTCGACTCTGCAAGCCGCTCGACCTGCGCGATCACGATGCCGCCGGAATTGCGCGCGGCCATCGCGATGGACAGCCCTTCGAGCGTCAGCGCTTCCTTCTCCATCGTGATGTTGCCGTTGACGTCGGCCGTCGTACCGCGCACGATCGCGACGTCGATCGGAAAGGTCTTGTAGAAAAGATATTCACGACCGTCGATCTGCATCAGCGTGACGAGATCGTCCGTCGTGCGCGCATTGAGCTTGCCGCCGCCGTTGCGTGGATCGACGAACGTGCCGAGACCGACCGTCGAGAGTTGTCCGGGACGGTGCGCGGCAATATCGCGAAAGAGTTGCGAGATCACGCCTTGCGGCAGGTTGTACGCTTCGATGCGGTTGTTGATCGCGAGTTGCTGCAAGCCCGGCACGAGGCCCCAGTGTCCGCCGATCACGCGGCGCACGAGCCCTTCGCGCGCGAGATGATTGAGACCCTTCGACTTGCCGTCGCCCTGACCCGCTGCATAGACGAGCGTCAGGTCGCCGACCGGTTCGCCGCCCGCGCTATCGCCTTCGAGGAACCGCTCTTCGAGCGCGACGGCCACCGCCTCCGCAAAGCCGATGCCGACAAAACCGCTGGTCGCGATCGTGTTCCCCGAGCGGATCAGGCGCACCGCCTCGCGCGCCGATACGATCTTGCCCCGCTCGACCGTGCGTGCAGTGGCGGGAAGATGAGGCCGGACAGCTTCGCTCATGTCGTCTCCGTTCAGCACGTCGTTGCGTGCTTGTCAGTGGTCGGTCGCGTTCAGATCTCGACACGCGCCCCGAGTTCGATCACGCGGTCGGCGGGCAGTTTCAAATAAGCAGCGACGTTGCCCACATTGTGCAGCATGACGGCAAAGAGCCGTTCGCGCCAGAGCGCCATGCCCTTGCCCGGCGTCGGCACAACGGTCGCGCGGCTCAGGAACCACGAGATCTGCGTGCGATCGAACCGCACTCCCGACGATGCGCACGCTTCCAGCGCAGCGGGCAAATCGACTTCGTCCTTGAAGCCGTAGAGAACCGTCACCTGATAGCAGCCCTGTCCGAGCGCCTGCACCGACACGCGCTCGTTCGAGGGAATCCACGGCACCTCGCTGTTCGCAACGGTCAGAAAGATCACGGTCTCGTGCAGCACGCGGTTGTGCACGAGATTGTTCAGCAGCGAATGCGGCACGCCATGCGGATCGGCGTTCATGAAGATCGCGGTTCCTTCCACGCGCACCGGCGGCTTCGCCAGCAACGATGCGAGAAAAGGCTTGAGCGGTGTCGTGCCCGCACGCAGGCGCGCTTCGGCCAGCATCATCTCCCAGCCGCGGCCCCAGGTCGCCATGATCGTGAACATGACCAAGCCGATCGCGAGCGGGAACCAGCCGCCCTGCGCGATCTTCAACAGATTCGCGGAGAAGAACGTCGCGTCGATCACGAAGAAAAAGGCCGTCGCGCACGCGCATAGCAGCCAGTTGTAGTGCCACGCGTAGCGAATCACGAAGAACGTCAGCACGGTCGTGATGAGCATCGTCCCCGTCACGGCGATGCCATAAGCGGAGCCGAGCGCCGTCGACGAACCGAACGCGAGCACCGCCCCGACCACGGCAATCAGTAGCGTCCAGTTGATGCCGGGCACATAGATCTGCCCGATTTCCTTGGCCGACGTGTACACCACGTTCATGCGCGGCAGGAAGCCGAGTTGCATCGCCTGCTTGGTCATCGAATAGGTGCCGGAGATCACGGCCTGCGATGCAATCACGGTCGCGACGGTCGACAGTCCGACCATCGGATAGAGCATCCATTGCGGAAAGAGTCGATAAAAAGGATTTTGCAGCGCGGATGGATCGGCGAGAAGCAAAGCGCCCTGCCCCAGATAGTTCAGCGCGAGCGCAGGAAAAACCATGCCGAACCAGGTCAGGCGGATCGGGCGCGCGCCAAAGTGACCCATGTCGGCATAGAGCGCTTCGGCGCCCGTCAGCGAAAGCACGACCGCGCCGAGTGCCACGAACGCGAGCCAGCGGTGACGCAGGCAAAACGCGAGACCCGCGAGCGGATCGAGCGCTTCGAGAATGCGGGGCGCGTCCGCGATATTTACGGCGCCCGCGATCGCGAGGACGAAGAACCACACCACCATCACCGGCCCGAACACCGCGCCGATGCCGGCGGTGCCGTGCTTCTGCATCATGAAGAGCGCGGTGAGCGCGATCAGCGTGACCGGAATGACGTAAGGCTTGAGAAGCGGCGTCGCGACTTCGAGTCCCTCGACTGCGCTCAGCACGGAGATGGCCGGGGTGATCACGCCGTCGCCATAGAACAGCGCGGCGCCCATCACGCCGATGCCTAGCAGCACATGACGCAGCCGCGGCCGGTTGGCAACCGACGAGGCCGCGAGCGCGAGCAACGCCATGATCCCGCCTTCGCCGTGATTGTTCGCGCGCAGGATCAGCGTCACGTACTTGAGCGACACGACGACGATGAGCGACCAGAAGATCAGCGACACGATGCCGATCACGTTGAGCGGTTCGAGCGGCAGTCCGTAGGCGGGATCGAATACTGTTTTGAGCGTGTACAACGGACTCGTGCCGATGTCGCCGTAGACGATGCCGAGTGCCGCGAGCGCAAGACTCCAGAGGGCCGGATGATGCGGGGCCGGATGAGGGGAAGCGGGCGCGTCGCCCGATGCAGTCAATCCCATGATTCCTCCAGATTCACGCTACCGCGCGCTCGTTTATTCGACAGAGGATGAGGGCTGCTACTTGTGCATCAACGAAGTATAGGAACGGGCGCGCATAGGTCGTGCTTCTGTCCGCGGCGTCCGTTCGATGCTGCTGTCAGGCGTATTTGATTTGCGAAACCGCGCGAAGCTCGTCGGGCGTCGCCGTGCCGAAACCGAAAAACTCCAGGTACGCGGGAATCATCTCGAACAGCATGTCCGTGCCGACCTGCACCGCGCAGCCCTTCGCCTTCGCCGCGCGCAGCAACGGCGTGTACTCCGACTTCATCACCACTTCGCCAACGAACGTGCTTGGCGCGATGCGGTCGATGTCGAACGGGAGCGGATCGTCTTCCTTCATGCCGAGCGGCGTCGCGTTGACGATCACGTCGAAGCCCGCCGGGTCTTTCGATCCGGTCGTGACGACGAGTTGCGAATAGTGGTCGCGCAGGCGGCCCGCGAGCGCTTCGACGGAAGCCGTGTTGGTATCGAAGAGCGCCATCTCCGCTACGCCGGCCGCGGCGAGCGATGCAGCAATCGCCGAGCCCACTCCGCCGCTGCCCACGACGAGCACGCGTGCGCCCTTGAGCGCGCGGCCCTTGCGCTCGACGCCGCGCACGAAGCCCGCGCCATCGAACTGGTCGCCGACGAGCTTGCCGTCCGCACGTTTAAGGATGGCGTTGCAAGCGCCCGCGATGCGGCCGGTGGGCGTCACTTCGTCGGCGAGGCCGACGGTCGTGACCTTGTGCGGCATCGTGACCAGCGCACCGCGGATGTTGCTCAGGCGGAATAGCATCGGCAGGAAGGCTTCGTAGTCCTCGGGCTTGACGCCCATCGGCATCACGACCGCGTCGATGCCGTTCTTCTCGAACCACGGGTTGTAGATCATCGGCGCCTTGAACGCCTCGGTCGGGAATCCCAGATGGGCGATAAGCGTCGTCTTTCCGCTGATCATCGCAGCGCTCCTTTTTTTTAACGAGTTCCTGGCTCAGGCCTTACGGTTCCGCTGCAAGCACGTCGACGGCGGACATCACCATCATAGTGCGCCTGCCGGCGAGCGCGCGCCAGCACCTGGAATCGCTTCGCCTGAATATGTACCAAATAGTACATTTAATTGCGAACGACGTCCATCACGACTACTTGCGTTCAGCGTCTGCTGAACAGGTGTGGATTTTTGACAGCGCGTTGGCGATGCACGGCGGCACGCTGTTTTGTCCGATCAATCGGTGCGTGCCGCCGTTTTGCGCAAGTGAGGTCGACCGTTGGCGGTCAGTGGCTGGTGCCGAGGTAGGCGGCCTTCACCGACGGATCGTTGCGTAGCTGCTCGGCCGGCCCGTGCGTGGCGATGCGGCCGTTTTCCAGCACGTAGCCATAGTCCGCGACGTTGAGCGCGGCGGCCGCGAACTGTTCGACGAGCAGCATCGTCACGCCTTCCTGCTTGAGCCTTTCGATGATGCGGAAGACTTCTTCGACAAGGATGGGAGCGAGGCCCATCGACGGTTCGTCGAGCAGCACGAGATCCGGGTTCAGCATGATGGCGCGTGCCATTGCGAGCATTTGCTGTTCGCCGCCCGATAGCGTGCCGGCGAGTTGATGACGCCGTTCCTTGAGGCGCGGAAAGAGTTCGATGGCGCGTTCGAGGTCGGCGGCGACGTCGCCTTTCGGACGCGCCCAGGTCAGGCGCGGGAATGCGCCGAGGATGAGGTTGTCAGTGACCGACATGGTCGCGAAGACGCGCCGGCCTTCGGGCGAATGCGCGAGGCCGAGGCGCGCGATCTTGTGCGAGTCCATCGCGTCGATGCGTTTTGCGTCGCCGCCGACGCCCATGGTGATCTCGCCGTCGGTCGCCTTGATCATGCCGGAGATCGCGCGCATCGTCGTGGTCTTGCCGGCTCCGTTCGAGCCTATCAACGTGACCACCTGTGCCTTAGGCACGTCCATCGATATGCCATGCAGCACTTTTACCTTGCCGTAGCCGGCGTGCAGGTTTCTGATCGATAGCATTTTTTTCGGTTCTCTGTGTGGCGGGTTCGTCTTGCGGGAAACTTGGTTTCGCTTCGCTGAAAGACCGCTAAGAAAGCAAGTTCCATCGAGGCGCAGATACAGCAAACGGCGCGCGAGCGATGACCACCCTACGCCGCCTGCCCCCCTAAATAAGCCTCGATAACCTTCTCATCGGCCTGCACCTCGGCAGGCTTCCCTTCGGCAATTTTCTGCCCGAAGTCCAACACCGAGACCGTGTCGCAGACACTCATCACCACGTCCATGTGATGCTCGATGAGCACGAGCGTGATCCCGTGATTCCTGACCTTGCGAATGATCGCGATCAGCTCGCGGATATCGGGCGCCGTAAGCCCCGCCGCGGGCTCGTCGAGAAGGAGCAATTGCGGATCGAGCGCGAGCGCCCGAGCGATCTCCAACAGCCGCTGGCGCCCATAGGGCAGATTGCGCGCCTCTTCGGTCGCCACATCCTCAAGCCCGACGAAGCGCAGCAGGTTGAACGCGCGCTCTCGCGCGGCACGCTCCTCGCGTCGGTACCGCCCGGTCATCAACCCGACATCGGCGAAATTGGACTTGAACGTGTGATGCAATCCGACCAGCACGTTCTCCAGCGCCGTCATCTCGCCGAACAACTGCACGTTCTGGAACGTCCGCGCAATGCCCGACAGCGCGATGTTCGCCGACGTCCGCCCCGCAATCGACTGACCGTCGTATTCGATCGCCCCCGCGCTCGGCACATAGATGCCCGTCAGCACGTTCATCATCGTGCTCTTGCCCGATCCGTTCGGCCCGATCAGACCGTGAATCGTGCCGCGCCGCACTGTCAGGTTCACGTCGTTGAGCGCCTTCAGGCCGCTGAACTGCATCAGGATGTTGCGCAGCTCCAGGATGTTCCCGGCGCCCTCGGTACGCACCGCGAGCACCGCATCGGCCTGTGCGTCCTCGAGATCGGCGGGATCGATCTTCGTCACGCGCACGCGCCCGAGACTCAGGATCTTGCGCACGAAGCCGACAATGCCGTCCTGCAGGTAATACACGACCAGCAGGATCATCAGGCCGAAGATGGTCAGGCGCCAGTCGGTCAGTGCATCGATCCAGTACGAAAAGATCGCAAGGCCCGCCGTGCCGATCACGGGAATCGCCACTTTCTTCGGCGTGCTGATGCGGCGCGCGAGCGCAATCACCGCGCCGATCACGACGACCGCCGCAAGCAACGTCGACACGGTGCGGAACATCGAGATGTCGTCGAGCAGTTTCGGCAGCAGCACGATGATCGTCGAGCCGAGCACCGCGCCCGTGCGCGTCTTGCGTCCGCCCATGATGATCGCGAGCAGGAACAGGATCGTCAGTTCGAAGTTGTAGGTGTTCGGCGAGATGTACTGCTCGGAATACGAATAGAGGCAGCCGGCAAGACCCGCGAAACCCGCGCTGATGACGAACGCATAAACCTTGTGGCGATACACCGACACGCCCATGCAGTCCGATGCGATCGGACTGTCGCGCAGCGCCTCAAATGCACGGCCCAGATGCGACTTCAGCACGCGATGCACGACCACCAGCGACACCACGAGCAGCACCGCGACGAGCCAGTAGTATTCGACTTCGTCCAGCCTGTGACCGGCGATCGTGGGCTTCGGAATCTTGAGGCCCATCGGTCCGTTGGTGAGGAAATCCATCTCGTTGATGAGAATCTGGATGATCGTGCCGAACGCGAGCGTCACCATCGCGAGATACGGGCCGGACACGCGCAATGCCGGCAGCGCGAGAATGGCGCCGAAGCCCGCCGTCACCAGAATCGCGAGCGGCGCCGTGACGAAGAACGGCATGCCGAGCTTGATGAAGAGCACGCCCGCCGTATAGGCGCCGACGCCGAAAAGCCCCGCGTGCCCGAGCGACACCTGCCCCGTATAGCCCACCACGATGTCGAGACCGAACAGCAGGATCGCGTAGATCATGATGGTCTCGACGAGATGGATGTAGTACGGATTACCCGACAGCACCGGAAATACCGCGAGTGCGACGAGCCCGACAGCACCCGCGACGATTTTCTTGATGTTCACGGTAGCCTCAGACTTTCTTGATGGCGGTCTTGCCGAAGAGACCCGCCGGCTTCATCGCCAGCACGATCAGCAGGAGCACGAGTCCCGGCACGTCCTTGTAGCCGGTCGATATATAGAAGCCGGTCGTCGTCTCGGCGATGCCGAGAATCATCCCGCCCACGATGATCCCCATGCCGCTCGACAGCCCGCCGATGATCGCCACCGCGAACGCCTTGAGGCCGAGCACCGCGCCCATCGTCGCGCCGGTCAGCGTGAGCGGCGCGATCAGCACGCCCGCAAATGCAGCCGTGAGCGACGACAGCGCATACGAGAACGTGATGACGAGTCCGGTATTGATGCCCATGAGCGAAGCGGCATCGCGATCGTTGGCGGTCGCGACCACGGCCTTGCCGAAAATGGTCTCGCGATTGAAGAACTCGACCGCGAGCATCATCACGAGCGCGCCGCCCACCACGAGCAGTTCCATCGGCAGCACGTTGGCGCCGAACACCTTGATCGGCGCTTCGGGCAACGGCGACGGAAAGCGCAGGTCGTCGCGGCCCCACACGTTTTCCGCGACGTTCTTGAAGATGATGCCAAGCGCGATCGTCGACATGATCCAGCCGAATTCGGACTTGATCTTGATCGCCGGCCGCACGCCGATGCGTTCGACGAACGCGCCTTGCGCCAGGCCGAAGAGACACACGAGCGGAATCATCAGCCAGTAGTTCACGCCGATGGAAACGAGCGTCAGGCCGACGAGCGCGCCGAGCATCAGCGCATCGCCTTGCCCGAAGTTCAGCGTGCCGGACGTGGCAAACGTAAGTTGATAGCCGAACGCGATGACGGCATAGATCATGCCGAGCGCGATGCCGCTATAGACAAGCTGGAGAAGAATGGACATCGTCGGGCCGTCGAAGGGAACCACAAGGAAAAGCCGCCTTCGCCATCAGGCGAAAGCGGCTCCCGCGCACACGACCAACGTCTTAGTTAGAGGCAGTCGTCTGCTTCGTGCGAAGCGTGCTGCCGCCCTTCTTGTCGGCGTCGTAGGCGTAGACCACGCGGCCGCCCTTCACTTCGCCGACCACCGGCACGTTCGGGCTGATCGCGTCGTGATCGCCGTGCGTGAACGGCTTGTCGTAGACCATCACGACGCCTTCCACTTTCGTGTTGAGGCTTTCGAGCGCGGCGCGCACCTTCGGACCTTCCGTCGAACCGGCCTGCGTGATGGCCGCGGCGAGCAGGTAGATGGAGTCGTATCCCTGCGCCGCCGACACCGGCGAATCGATGCGATCGTTCTTCGGCTTGAATTCCTTCAGGTACGCGTCGATGAACGTCTTGCGTTTCGCCGTGTTCGCTTCCTGGATGAAGGTCTGCGGCATGCGCGCGCCTTCGCCGTTCGCGCCGGCGTTGTCGATGTAGTTCGCCATCGAAAGCGTCCAGCTACCGACGAGCGGCACCTTCCAGCCGAGCTTCGCCATGCCGTTCGCGATCTGCGCGAGTTCCGGTCCGATGCCGTAGGTCAGCACGGCTTCAGCGCCCGCTTCCTTCGCCTTCAGCAACTGGGCCGTCATGTCGACGTCCTTGATGTTGAACTTCTCGACGGCCACCGGCTTCACGCCCTTCGCCGACAGCGCCTTCTCCAGATCTTCGCGGCCGAGCTGGCCGTAGTTCGTGGAGTCGGCGAGAATCGCGACCTTCTTGAAGCCGCGCTTCGTGATCGCTTCCTCGACGATCATCGGCGCCTGGATGCGGTCAGGCGCTGCGTTGCGAAAGACGTAGTTGTCGGGCTGGTCGTCGAACTGGCGCGTGATGATCGTGCCCGTCGCGACGTTGTTGAAGACCGGCACCTTCGCTTCCTGGAAGAAGCGTTGCGACGCGAGCGCGACACCGGTGTTGATATAGCCGACCACCGCAACGACCTTCTCCTTGTTGATCAGCTCCTGGGCGATCTGCACGCCGCGTTCGTTCTTCGCTTCGTCGTCGCGTTCGACGAGCACGATCTGCCGGCCGAGCACGCCGCCCGACTTGTTGATTTCGGCGGTCGCGAGGCGCACGCCGTCACGCATGCTCACGCCCATCGACGACGAGCCGCCGGTGAACGGGCCGTCGACGCCGATCTTGATCGGGTCCGCCGCGTAAGCCGTGGCGAATGCGCCGAATGCGAGCGCACCCGCGATGAGCTTCAGTTTGATACCCATGATGTGTCTCCATCGCATGAATCGTTTTTGTCAGACGGGATGCCCCGATGTGGCGTGCCGGCTGGCGCTTTTCTTTCCGAACGTTTGTGCATAACCGATCGGTGATCGAGTGTAGAAATTGTAAGGATCAGACAATATTCGGAGATACCCGAACGCATGAGCGCTGGCGCACATGAAAAAGCGGCGGGTTTGGCGAAAAACCCGCCGCTTTGTTGTGTCTGATTAAAGTGAGCGAAGCGCTCTTGTCGTTCGACCCGCGCGTTGTTCTTGTGTGTTCAGGTTTTTGTCATCGCTTCGCCAGCCGGGCCGGTGTCGCTCTGGTCTTCCGAAACCGGTTCGACATCGTCGCCGCCGAGATTCGCGCGCGCCTCTTCCCAGAACTCGTCGGCCCGCCCTTCCGGGTTGCCCGCCGCTTCCCAAAGTTCATACGCTTTCCTGCGGATTGCTTCTTCCTTCGACATGTCGTCCATACGGCGCTCCAGGGAGTCGGTCAGACGGATGATTCGCTGCCCGCGCGCACCATCACGATGCGTGCGTGCCGCGACGCCATCCGTTTGCGCTGCGGCCTCGCCATGTCAGCAATCGCTATGCCGATGGCGAAACGTTTGCGCCCGCTGCTTGAACCGTGTTTTCCATCAGCGGCTCTCGTCCGTCTGGAGCGCCTGCGCGAACTGGCGAAGGACCGAACTCGACGCGTCGCTGACCGCCCAGTAGCTCATGCCGTCGCGACGCCAGTTCGCGAGCGCATAGCCATCGTCGGACTGCGTGACGGCCGTCGACGGTTTGCCAGCCGGCGCGTTCGCGGCATGGCTGCCGTCGGGAAACACGTAGACGTCGATCGGATGCTTCAGGTAGCGATACACCAGCACCGCGACCGGCCGATGCCCCACATAGTCGAGCCGCCCGCCGACGAGCGCGAAGCCCGGCTCGCGCGGATCGACGACCGGCGGCACATAGTCGATGCGTCCGTTGAACCACGGCTTGACGGTGTGCTTGTCGCTCGACAGCACGTCCATCGTGCGGTCCGAGATCAGCGCGCGCACGTGGCTCGACACGACCTCCTGCGCGATGCCGTCGGACGGCGCGGGGCGCTGCAAGCTCAGAAACGCGGTGAACGCGAGCGCGCACAGTGCGCTGCCGGCCAGCGTCCCGCCGACGAACGGACCGGACCACGTTGCCCAGGCGGGCCAGTTCCAGCGCGCACGCTTGTCCGCACGCGCCCGCCGCGCGGGCGCCGCTTCCGCGCGCACACGCGCCACAATCTGCGCGCGCAGATGATCCGGTGCGCGCTGATTCAGCGAGCCGTCGCGCAGCCGCGCGCCCAGCGAAACGATTTCGTTGTCATTGTCCATTGCTCGACTCCCCTGCGTCGGCTGATCCCACCGATGGCCTGCGCACGAGCCGCACGCCCGGCCGCTCGCCGGCACCGCCTTGCGCGGCGCGCACCGCGGCCGCAAGCAACGGCCGGCCACGCGCGAGCCGCGACATCACCGTGCCGACCGGCACGCCGATCACCGATGCGACATCGCGATAACTCAGGTCCTCCAGTTCGCGCAGCACGAGCACTTCGCGGTATGCGACCGGCAACGCTTCCAGCGCGCGGTGGATCAGGTGCACGTCGTCGCGGCGCACGGCGAGCGTCTCCGGATCGTTGCCCGACTCGTCGATCCAGCCGGGCAGCGGATCGTCGCCCTGCAGGTCGTCGTCGTAGGACGTGCTGTCCGCCTTGTGCAGCCGGCGCCGCCATTCCGTGAACCACGTATTGCGCACGATGCGCAGCAGCCACGCCCGCGCGTTGCCGGCCTCTTCGCCTTCGAAGCTATCGAAGAAGCGGAACGCGCGCAGAAACGCTTCCTGCACGACATCGTCGGCGTCGCTCGGACTGCCCGTCAGCCAGCGCGCGAGGTTGTACGCCGCGTCCAGATGCGGGAGCAACGTCGCCTCGAAGCGCGTCGGCGCATCGCGGGCGTCCTTTTTGGCGGATCTCTGATGCCACATCGTGCGGCTCTCCTTTCGTATGACGCCGCATGTTGCCGCCGCGCCGTCTCCGCTTCCAAAGACTGACGCCGCGCGCGGTTTATTCCCGCTTTCTCCCGCTGATGCAAAAAATATAGATGGAATAAGCGCGCGGCGCCGCGGGTTCGATGGACGAATGCCGCGCGGGCCCCGACCGACAGCGGCTCGTTCGTTCACGCAACCGGCCCGGCGAATCGCGATGACGCCGCCGCCTTTTCGAGGAGACCGCAATGACCGCTTCCACCGATCCGACCAATTTCACCGACGACGAATTGAGCGCACACGGCCAGCGCCGCCGAACGGCGCTCTCATGCATGGCGTGGGCGGGCGCCGGGGTCGTCTGGACGCTTTCCGGCGGCGTGCCCGGCTCGCGCCTCTTCAACAGCGCCGAGGCCGCAGAGACCGACAGCCGCGCGTTCAGCTTCATCCAGATCAGCGACAGCCACATCGGCTTCGCGAAGGATCCGAACATGGAGCCCGCGAGCACGCTCGCCGACGCCGTCGCGAAAGTGCGCGCGATGCGAGAGCGTCCCGCGTTCATGATCCACACCGGCGACATCACGCATCTCTCGAAGCCCGCCGAGTTCGATACGGCCGCGCAGATCATCGACGGCGCCGGGCTCGACGTGCATTACGTGCCCGGCGAGCACGACGTGCTGGTCGACGAAGGCGCGCCCTACTTCGAGCGCTTCGCGAAGAGCAACGGCGCCACGAAGTGGTACAGCTTCGACCAGGGCGGCGTGCATTTCATCGGGCTCGTCAACGTGATCGACCTGAAGGGCGGCGGCCTCGGCTTTCTCGGCGACGCGCAGCTCGACTGGCTCAGGCGCGATCTCGAAGGCCGTTCGAGCAGCACGCCGATCGTCGTGTTCGCGCACATTCCGTTGTGGTCGCTGTATCCGCAATGGGGCTGGGGCACCGACGACAGCGCCCGCGCGCTCGCGCTGATGAAGCGCTTCGGCTCGGTGACGGTGCTGAACGGCCACGTCCATCAGGTCGCGCAGAAGGTGGAAGGCACGATGAGCTTCTACTCGGCGCTCTCGACGGCGTTCCCGCAACCCGCGCCGGGCGCGGCCGCCGGTCCCGGGCCAATGAAGGTGCCCGCCGAGCGTCTGCGCTCGATGCTCGGACTGCGCTCCGTGAACTACGTCGCGCAACGCGGCGAACTTGCCATCGTCGATACGACCCTCGGAGCCTGATCATGAACGAGTCACGCAGACACGCCGCCCTGTCCCTCTTCGCACTCGCCGCGATGGCCGCAAGCCCGCTCGCGCGATCCGCCGATGCCAACGACGCGACGATCCACATCGACAACTTCGCGTTCAGCCCGCAGACCCTGCGCGTGGCGGCCGGCACGAAGGTGACCTGGGTGAATCGCGACGACATGATCCACACCATCGTCGACGAGAACAAGAGCGCGTTCAAGTCCACGCCGATGGATACGGATCAGAGCTTCTCGTTCGTGTTCGCGAAGCCGGGGACATACCGTTACTTCTGCTCGATTCATCCGCAGATGACGGGGACGGTAGTGGTGGAATGACGCGGCCTCACACCGCCGGATTCAACTGCGTCTTCTCCGAACCGAACAGGTCCTGCGCATGCACGACTACCGCCGAGATGTTGTCGCGCCCGCCGCGCGCGAGTGCCAGTTCGACGAGCCGGCCGGCCGCCCGCTCGCAATCGCCGCTTGCGAGCTCGCTCAGGATCTCCTGCTCGCTCACTTCGTTGGAGAGACCGTCGCTGCATAGCAGGAAGGTGTCGCCGTCGTTCAGGTCGACGGCGTCTTCGTCCAGTTGCAGCGAGTCGGTCGCGCCGACCGCGCGCGTGATCAGATGCTGCGCCGGATGATGCAGCGCTTCCTCGGCGGTGAGCTGGCCGCGTGCTTTCAGTTCCTCGACGTGACTGTGGTCGCGCGTGAGCTGACGCAGGCGTCCGTCGCGGCATAGATAGATGCGGCTGTCGCCGGCCCACAGATAACCGCAGCAGCGCTCGCGCGCCAGCAGCAAGACCACCGTGCTGCCGATGCGCTGCACTTGCCGCCGCGCCGCTTCCATGCGCAACTGGCCGTTCACCTGCGTGAGGCGCTCGCGCGCATCGGCGACGACGCTCGCAAGGCCGTCGGGCGCCGTGACGCCCGCGAGGCTTTCGATCACGAGGCGGCTCGCTAGATCGCCGACGGCATGGCCGCCCATGCCGTCGGCGACGGCCCACAGGCCGCGCGCCGGCTCGTCGAGCAAGGCATCCTCGTTGATCTGCCGCACGCGTCCCGCGTCCGTGCGAGCGGCCGATGTCCATCGAAACTCAGTGGTCATGGTCACGACACCCTCTGCGATCTTCCGATCATCAATGCTGCGTTGATCCGATGCGGCGCGGCGGCACTCGCGGTGCCGTTCAATTGTGCACCCGCGCGCCGTGCCCCGCGTGGCAAATCGAGCAGGTCTCGCTCGCGCGGCCTCGTCGCTAAACCGTCTTTGCGTTGCCGGCGATCGCGTTCGGGCTCACGGTGATGTTGGAATTGTCGCCGCTGTTGCGGACATCGACCGACTGGAACTGGTTGATCATCTGGTCCGCGTTGAAGTTGTTGGTGATGTCGTAGATGTTCACGACGCCGCCGAAGCCTTGCTGCCGCTGCGGCGAATAGGGCGTGATCCATCCATAGACCCAGGGCGCGCCGCCACCGCCGCCGATGGAGGCCATCGCCTGGTGGTCGAGATCGCGGTCGTATTGCAGATCGGTGACGGTGATGGCGCTCATGTCGGTCTCCAGGCGTGTGCGTCGAGGATGGAACGCCCGGTATCTTGCAAGCCCCATGCCGGTTTTCACGCCGACGCCTGCATTCACGTCAGCGCCTGATGCGGCGCGGCTCGCCGGTTCTTTCGCGTTCAGGGTGCAACGCCCGTCGTTCTGCTTTCGTCGGCGCGACGCCAACACTCGGCGTTGCACGCGCGGCTCACAGCCAACACTCCCCGATCCCTTTCCCGGCTTAAATGCGCGCTGAAGGCAGTGGTGCCGCGCACCAACAAACCTCGCCCGAAAGTGTTGGTCATGCCGCGACAGGCGAAGGCGCAGATTCGCCTACTCAAGAGCTATTTCGCTTTCAAATCAATCACTTGTAATAACTGGCCCGATTGATGCAGCGACCTTCGCAACGAGACGCAAAACAGACACCTCAGCGACTCGGACGAAAAAACAATCGGAGCGAGCCATGTACGTCAACCAACCTTCCGCGATGTTCGAACACCAAGGCGCCGTCTCCGCGACCACCTTCTCGTTCGGCACGGAACCGGCGCTCGGCACCCAGCTCGTTACCCTTCGCTCCGGCTACGAACACCACGGCATCTACATCGGCAACGGCCGCGTCATTCATTACGCGGGCTTCGCCAAGTCGCTGCATCGCGGTCCGGTCGAAGAAATCTCGCTCGACCAGTTCGCCGCCGGCCATCAGGTTTCGATTCGCCTCAACCCGACTGCCGCCTTTGTCGGGCTGGAGGCCGTTCGCCGTGCGCAAAGCCGCCTCGGCGAAGACGACTATCGGCTGCTGACGAACAACTGCGAGCACTTCTGCGCGTGGTGCCTGTTCGGCGTGAACCGCAGCCAGCAAGTGGAAGCCTGCTTCGCCAGCCCGCGCGTCGCGATGCATGCGGTCGCGGGACTTTTCCGGGCGTTGATCGTTGCAAAGCGCAGCCGGTTCTTCGCCGGCGCTCACGCTGCCTGAAGCGCAGCTCGCCAAGACCCAAGGGGAAGATCATGCACACGGACAAGAAATCGCTGCACTGGGCCGTCGACAAATGGCTCGCGCCCACGCCGGCGATGCCGGCCCGCGTCGTACGCTTTTGCCGCTCGGCGCTCGGACGCCATGTCTGCGTCGAGGCGCTGCGGCCGACCGGCATGCTCGCGATCATCTTCTTTCGCCACGACGACGGCTCGTGGAACGTGTTTCCGCCGCAGGCCAAGCGGCCGTCGATGGGCGTGGGGCGGCTGGCTGCGTGAGGCTTTATCCGGGGCTTCCGGTACGGTCTTTGCGTAGGCTGATGCACGGCGCGCAAGCCTGACTTCGCCGGCTTTGACATCCCGATCGCGCAACCGCTACTCTACGGGCAACTTTTCCCGCTTTGCGTAACGTGGCCGTTACGAACGTCGTGGCCCGCCCATACCGCGCATCGCCTGGATGCTTGCCGACCCATTAGAGATAAAGCCGATGACTCACTTCGACTCCGATTCTTCCGCCCGCCCGACCCCCGACGAAGGCGACGGCGACAACCCGCTCGGCATCGCGGGGCTGGAATTCGTCGAGTTTTCGAGCCCGGACCCGGAAGGACTCGCGGCGCTTTTCGGGCGCCTCGGCTTCGTGCCGGTCGCGCAGCACGTCAGCAAGGCAGTGACGCTGTACCGGCAGGGCAGCATGAATTTCCTCATCAACGCCGAGCCCGACTCGTTCGCGTCGCGCTTTGCCGAGACGCATGGCGTGGGCATCTGCGCGATCGGCATCCGCGTGCTCGACGCGCAGACGGCGCACGAGCGCGCCGTCGACTTCGGCGCGTGGGATTTCGAGGGCGAGAAGATCGGCCCGAACGAACTGGCGATTCCGGCCATCCAGGGCATCGGCGACTCACACATCTATTTCGTCGATCACTGGCCGGGCAAGCATCCGTCCGGCGACAGCGAGGCGTCGATCTACGATATCGACTTCCGTCCGGTCGAAACCGCCGATGCGTCGAGCGCGGGCACGGGGCTTTTCGAAGTGGATCACCTGACGCAGACGGTCGGCGCGGGACGCATCCGGGAATGGCTCGATTTCTATCGCGAAGTGCTGCACTTCGAGGAGATTCATCAGGTGCACCCGGACTGGCACGTTTCGCAGGATTCGGCGGTGACGGTGTCGCCGTGCGGTTCGATCCGGATTCCGGTGTACGAAGAAGGCACGTACCGCACGGATCTGATGCAGCAGTATCTGCCCGATCACGAAGGCGAAGGCGTGCAGCACATCGCGCTGGCGTCAACGGATATTTTTGCTTCCGTCGACGCATTGATCGCGCGCGGCGTGCGCTTCGTCGAGCCGCCGGCGCGCTACTACGATCAACTCGACGCGAGGCTGCCGGGGCATGGGCTCGATGTCGCGCAGTTGCGTTCGCGCGGCATTCTCGTCGATGGCGAGATCGGCGAGGACGGCACGCCGGAGTTGTTCCTGCAAACGTTTCTCGAACGCGCGCCGGGCGACATGTTCTTCGAGATCGTCGAGCGGCGCGGGCACCACGGCTTCGGTGAAGGCAACCTGGGCGCGCTCGCGCTGGCTCGCTCGATGGGTTGAGCGGCCAGCGGTTCAGCCCTCCTTGTCTCGCTGGCGAAAGTCCTTTGAATGAAGTCCGTGCTTCTTCAAGAGCATCTGCACATGTGAGCGATTCATCTCGAAGCGCCGCGCCAACTCCGCGACCGTTCCGCCGACCTCGATCAACCCGCGTTCCAGGAACGCGCGCTCCGCCTCATCGCTCGCGATGCGCTTCGCTTCGCTGAGCGACGTCGCCCCGCCGATACCGACGCTCACCTGCGCGTCGTTCATCGCGACCATCCCCGCCGACTTCGGCCGGATATCGAGCGGCAAATGCTCGATGTCCGCCATGTCCGCCGCCAGGCAGGCAATCCGGTAAACCACATTGCGCAACTCGCGGATATTGCCCGGGTAATCGTAGTTCTTCAGGAAGTCGCGCAATCTCGGCGACATCCGCACGGGCCGGCGCTTGAGCGTCGCCGCGGCCTCGTCGCCGAAATAGGCGAGCAGGAGCGCGATCTCGTCGCGGCGTTCTCGCAGCGGCGGCAAGGTCAGATGGATCACGCTCAGCCGATAGAACAGGTCTTCGCGAAAGCGCCCTTCCTCGCAAAACTTGCGCAGGTTGCGATTCGTCGCCGCGACGATGCGCGTGTCCACGCCGATCGGCTCATCCGATCCCACGCGCTGGATCTCGTGCGCCTCCAGCACGCGCAGGAGCTTGACTTGCCCCGACAACGGCAACTCGCCGATCTCGTCGAGAAAGATGGTGCCCGTATGCGCGCTCTCGAACTTGCCCTTGCGATCGTTCGACGCGCCCGTGAACGCGCCCTTCTTGTGCCCGAACAACTCCGATTCCAGCAGGTTGTCCGGAATCGCGCCGCAGTTCACGGAGATATACGGCTTATCCGCGCGCAACCCGTTCGCGTGGATCACCTTCGCCATCAGTTCCTTGCCCGTGCCGCTCTCGCCGTCGATCAGAACCGGCAGGTCGGTGGGCGCCGCCTTCTCCGCGATCTCCAGCGCTTCGAGCAGTTTCGGGTTGTCGCCGAACGTGCCTTCGAAGATGAAGCTGCGTTCGAGCAGTCCCTGGCGCCGCGCGCCGGGCGTCTGATCGACGCGCTTCGGCTCGGCGGTTGCCGCCTGCACGAAGCGCTCCTTGTGCGACAGTTGCATGACCTCGTCGCGCAGGGAACTCGCCTGCTTCAGCAGCTTTTCGATCTCGGGCCGTTCGAGCTTCGACGACCATCGCAATGTCGAGCGAAGAATCTCGATCTTTTCGATGAGCCCCGCATACGAGATAGCCGAGCCGGGCTGAGGCGTGATGTCTTCCGGTTGATCGAGTATTTTCATGCTGCGCTCAGTTGCTTCTGCACCAGTTGATAGTACATGCCCTTGCGCGCGACGAGTTCGTCGTGCCTGCCCTGCTCGACGATGCCGCCCTCGTAGAGCACGAGAATCTTGTCGGCGCGCATGATCGTGGAAAGCCGGTGCGCGATGATCACCGCCGTGCGGCCCTTGAGTATCTCCTGCATGTTGCCGAGGATGTTGCTCTCCGATTGCGTATCGAGCGCGGACGTCGCTTCATCGAAAACAAGCAGCCGCGGGTCGTGATAGAGCGCACGCGCGATGCAAAGCCGCTGAATCTGTCCGCCCGACAAGCCCACGCCCCGCTCCCCGACAATCTGCTCATAGCCGAGCGGCATCTTCGCGATGAACGCGTGTGCATCGGCCATCTTCGCGACTTCCTCGATGCGCCGCCGGTCGGGCGCTTCGTCGCCGCTCGCAATGTTCTCCGCGATCGTCCCCGAGAACAGCAGGTTGCTCTGCATCACGTAGCCGATCTGCGCGCGGTAATAGCCCTTGTCGATCACGTTGATGTCGTAGCCGTCGACCATCATCTTGCCCTCGGTCGCGGTATAGAAGCCGACCAGCAGTTTCGCGAGCGTCGTCTTGCCCGAGCCGCTGCGCCCGACGATCGCGACCAGTTCGCCCGGCTTGATGTCGAAGCTGATGTTCTCCAGCACGTAGTCCGCATCGGACTCGCCGTACTTGAAATACACGCCGTTCAGGCTGATGTCGCCCTGCAGGTCAGGCAGCATCACGCGCGATGCCAGATCGCCGGGCTTCTCCTCGGGCTCCATGTCGAGCACGTCGCCGAGACGTTCCATCGCGACGCCCGCATCGTTGAGCAGGCTCCATAGTCCGATCAGTCCCATCAGCGGCGAAAGCACGCTGCCCATGAACGCATTGAACGCGATCAACTGGCCGATCGTCATCTCGTGCGCAAGCACCATGTTCGCGCCGACCCAGAGTATCGCGATCGTCGTCGCCGTGTTGAGCAACTGGCTGCCGAGGCCGACGGCGATATTGAAGCGCTGCGCCTTGTACTGCACTTCCAGCGACTTCGCGTACTTCTTCTCCCACTTCAGCCGCACGGGCCGCTCGATGCCCATGCCCTTGACCGTCTCGACACCGCCGAGCGCTTCCATCAGGAACGACTTTGCATCGGTGGCGGCGGCGAAGACCTCGCGGGCGTAGTGCTTGATCCTCGGCGTGGCGACCGCGGTCAGCACCATGATCGGAATCACGAACACGATGAGGATCAGCGTCATCTTCACGTTGTAGAGGAACATGATCGTGAAGTAGATGAAGATCATCAGCAGGTTCAGCACGGTCGTGACCGTCGATTCGGTCAGGAACGCGCGGATCGTGTGATTCTCCTGAAAGCGCGCGAAGATGTCGCCGGTCTTGCGCTTCGCGAAGAAGCCAAAGGGCAGCGAGAGCGTGTGCTTGAAGAACTGCGACATCATCGCGAAGTCCATGTTGCGCACCATGAAGTTCGCGAGATAGGCGCGTATCGTCGACATCAGTTGCGAGAACAGGTTCGAGATGATGAGCCCGGCGATCAGCACATGCAGCAAACCGACGTTCTGATGCACGATCACGCCGTCCAGGATGTTCTGGATGATGAGCGGCGGGATCACGCCGAGCACCTGGATCACGAACGTCGCAAGGAAAAGATGCAGCAGGATCTTGTGATACGGCTTCAGGTAGCCGACGAAGCGAATCCACGGCGAGCGCGACACCGAGATCTGCGCCATCTCCTGCGTGGCGGTGAAGAGCAGGCACGTGCCGCTCCAGCCGCGCTCGAATTCGTCGATCGTCATCTTCTTGAAGCCGATCGCCGGGTCCGCCACCCACACGCACTCCTTCGACACGCCATACACGATGATGTAGTGGTAGCCCTCCCAGTGCACGATGAACGGCAAGTCGAAGCCGCGCAGCGATTCAAACGTGCATTGCACGCCGCGCGTCGTGAAGCCGAGCGATTCGCCCGCACGCGCAAGGCTGTCGAGCGTTGCGCCCTGCGTCGTGACGTTCGCGAGTTCGCGCAGCTTGCCGAGTGTCATCGAGATGCCGTAGTGCTTGCAGATCATCGCGAGGCAGGCGGCGCCGCAGTCCATCTCCTCTGCCTGTTCCACCCACGCGAACCGCTTGATGATGCGTTCGCCGAATTCGGGTTTCGTGTGCAGGTCGAGCATCGAAGGCAGCTTGCGGCGCTCCGCGAGCTTCTTTTGTCGCTGCAATTCCCGTTCGGTAAAGCGGATGCGCTCCTCCAGCACTTCCCGCAACTTCGTGTTGCGCTCAAGGATGAAGTGCACCGTCTTTTCGGGAATCACGAGCAGACGCGTGTCCGCGCTCGCGACGACCGAAGCCATCTGCTCCTGGCGCATCACGCACGCTTTCTCGCCGAAAATTTCACCGGGGCCGAGCGTCGCGATGAGATGCTCCGTGCCGCCCTCGTTACGCACGATGCGCACTTCGCCTTGCCGCACGACATACAGGCGCCGGTCGTCGCGCGAATCCTGCTTCAGGATTTCCTTGCCCGCGCCGACACGCTTCACGCCCACGCTGCGCACGCACTCCTCGAGTTCCGGCTTGTTCAGCTTGCCGCGCAGATCGAAAAGACGCGCGACGAAACCACCCGCCGAATTGATCGCGACATAGCTCGTCACGAACGCGAGCGCGGCCTCGTTCCTCGAAATAATTGGCTCGATGATGCTGCGGGGAATGAAGAGCAGTTCGGTCTTGCCCGAAGACCGCACCGAAGACTCATGGCGGTATTCGCGCAGCATCGCGATGTCGGCGAAGACTTCGCGCTCCTTCTTCACCCCCATGCTGATTTCCTTGCCGTGCTCCTCGGTAAAGACGCGCACGGACCCGGCCTTGATCACGAAGAGCCCGTCGGCGACGTCTCCCGCGTTGCACACGGTCTCGCCGAATGCAAAGAAACGCGACTGCGCGTGCTCCGCGAGTCGTTCGATCTCCTCGCGCGTGAACGGCGACAGCAACTCCACGGTCGCAAGAAAATCAGCGGTCGAGTCGACGGGCGAATCGGATTTGGGTGGCGCTTCCATGAGCTATCGATCCTTCTTCAGCGCGCTTCGATCACATGTTCCTGCGCCCGCGCGGCGAGCCAATCCTCGCGCAGCAGCCGGCGGATTTCCGCCGCCACGTCTTCGTCGAGCTTGGCCGGGTGCTTCGCCGTGACCGAGAAGATCTCGAACGACGATTCGTCGGCGGCAGGGAATGGCCCGAGCAGTTCGTCCACGTTTGCGTTGAACACCTTCGCTTCGATGTCGGTGCGCAACTGCCCGCGCAGCACGCGGCCGATCTTGCCGCCTTCCTCGCGCGTATCCGCGACCGAATGCTCGCGCGCCATCTCCGCGAAGCTCTCGGGGTCGTCGTTGAGATAGGAGATCATCTCTTTCGCCTTGCCCTCGGTATCGAGCACGATATGGCTCACTTCGATGCTGTCGAACTTCGGCGAATTCAACTGGAAGTATTCCTCGATGGCCGCTTCGGTGCCGACCTGCTCCAGCATCTTCTCCTGATACAGCGTCTCGGTGATGAACACTTCGAATTCGTCGAGGCTCACGCCGAGCGCGTCGAGATAGTTGTTCATGTCCGCCGCGCGATGCAGGCCGCGAATGCGGCGGAACTGGTCGGCGCGCGTCTGGATCTCGTCCGCGCTGACCGCTATGCCATGCTGCTTCGCGGCCCGCACCGTCAGCTTGTCCCGCACGAGCTGTTCGATGAGGCTGTCGAACTGGCCGTTCAGCTTCAGCAGTCTCACGAACTCGCTGACGTCGACCACCTCTTCATCGATTCGCACAATCGCCGTCATCTCATTCGCTCCTTGAAGGTTGGGAACGCGCTCGAAAGCGCGGTCGATACAGTCATGCCTAGCCGGCCACATTCCTGAACGGATCGAGCCCGAGGTCGATCAGCCGCCGCTCGCGCACGACGATCTCGGCCGTCGCCGTCATCCCGTAGCGCAGCGGGTACTTCGTCTCCGACACCTGGAAATAATCGCGCTCGAGGGTCACGCGCCCTTCGTACACCGGCTGCTTGCTTTGCGGGCTCGGCTTGGTCGCAGGCGAGATGAACGCGAGCGTGCCGTCGATCAGGCCATAGCGCTGGTACGGAAACGCATTGAACTTGAGCTTGACGGGTTGCCCTTCGCGCAAGAACGCGCGGTCGTGTTCGGCAATCTCGATCTTGATCACCGGCTTCGCATTCTTCGGCGCGATGCCGCCGAGCGGCGTGTTCGCCTGGATCTTGTCGCCGGGCTGCGTCGATGTGACGTCGGTGATCACGCCTGAGGTGGGCGCCAGGATAAGCAGGAAATTGTCCTTGTCGATGTTCTCGAAGCGGATGCGCGCGGCGGCGTCGGCAACGAGCCGCGCGGTTTGTAGTTGCAGACGCAACTTGTCTTGCGTACTGGCGACTTCGCGCATCGCCGATTCATATTGCAGGCGCAGATTGACCGCTTCCTGACCGCTGGTTTCGAGTTGCGCCTTCGCTTGCGAATATTCGTGGCTCAAGCGAAAGTCTAGTTCCGAAAGCTTCGACTGCGCGACGCGAAACGCGCTGTCCGCTTCGAGATACACGTTGCGTTTCTGCTCGACCTGCGCTTCCGCGATGCCGCCGCCGCCCGGCAGCGCAAACAGACGCGCGAAGCGGTCGAGATCGAGCTTGGCGTTATCGCGCGCGCGCCGCGCGCTTTCGAGCGCACTGCGCGCTTCCTGGAGCTGTGCCTTCTGCCCTTCGGCGAGCTTGGTCGTGCCTTCGGACACGCGGTTCTGATGCAGCCGCTCCTCCACTTCCATCTGATCCTTCAGTGCCGCCGCCTTTCTTTCCATCAAGAGCTTCTTCTCGGGAAACTGGCTCCATTCGCGCTCGGCGTCGTCGAGCTTGAGGCGTGCTTCGAGCGCATTGCTCGCCGCTTCGATCGCGCCGCGCGCGTTGATGCGCGCGAGCACGTCGTCCTTCTGCACCGGCTGCCCTTCGGCGATATAGAGATCGGCGAGTTCGCCGTCGATCGGTGCATAGATGCGCCGCACCTCCGATTCGGGCGAGAGCGTGCCTTGCGCGGTCACGATCACGTCGGCGCGTCCGACGAACGACCAGACGACCGCCGCGATGACGAGCGCCACCATCGCGATGACGAGCGCCTGCGTGAGCCGCCACGGCTCGGCTGTCAGGATCGCGACGCCTTCTGCGCCGTGATCCTCCAGCGCTTCGGCGAAGGGCTTAAGGTGTGCGTCGTTCTTCACTGCCCGCCCCTCCGATCAGTGCCAGCTTGTCCTTGAGCAGCCCGGGTTCGAGCACCATGCGCAATTCCTGCAGCGAACGCCGCTGGAGTTGCGCTTCCGCATCGATCTCGTCGGCCATCTTTTGCCACTTCGCCGCGCCGTCCGCCTTTACCTGCCTGAAGATGCGCATGCCGCCCTGCGCATCGGCTTGCGCGCCCGCAAGCAGTCGCGCCTGCGTGCGGAAGGTGTCCGAGATGCCCGCTTCCAGCCGCTGCGTGCCGCCGATCGCACCGTTCGCCCGATACTGCGTCCACTGCGTCTGCGCGCGATTGAGCAGATCCTGCGCGCGCGCGATGGCCTTGTCCCTGAACGCCGCGACATCCGGATCGACGGACTTCACATAGAACGCATCCTGCTCGGGATCGAGCGTGCCGTAGAAAGTCAGCAGCGCGTCTTCATAGGACTTCGTGCCGCGCGCCTTCTGCACATCGGCGAACTGCGCGGCGACGGCTTTCTTGTGCGCCAGCTCCGTGGCGATCACGTCCGACCAGGGACCGGCGGGCATCTTCTGCAAGCCGTCGATGGCCTGAACGCTTTGGCCGCTTCGCCACGCATCGCGCACGCTTTCATAGCGGCTAAGAACGTCTTGCGAAGGCAGCCGGTTCGCGCTCAATTGCGCATAACGCTCCTGAAACGGCGGCGTTTCGAACTTGAGTTTGCTCATCATCGCGACGAGCGGGGCAAGGCTCGGACCGCGCATCTGCGTCTGCAAATCAAGGTAGTTGCGCAGGTCCGCGCGCACCCGGTCGAGGCCACCCAAGCGCGGATACTTGTCCGCGTATTCACTCAGCACGCCTTGCAACGCTTCCGCGCGATCCTGGCTCAACTCCTTCGCGATGCTCGCCTTCAGCCGGTCGATGGCCGCGAGATAAACGGAGTCGTCGCTTTGCAGCCTTCGCAAATGGCTGAGCGCTTCGGCATAAGGCGTCGCGAACGCCGGCACATACGAAGCGATGCGGTCGAGCGAACGCTGATGGCCGGACGCATCGTCTTCCCAGTGTCTGAGGATTTCGCCGATGCGGTCTTCGTCGACGTACATGCGAATCGGTGCGTCGGGACCGCCGCGTCCCACGACGAAACTCTCAAGCTTGCCGATCCATTCCAGTTCCTTCACGAGCGGCCGCACGTCGGTGTTGTTCGCGCCGAGGCGGTTCATCTCCGCGATGATCGCGTTCGCGCGGTCGTACTGATTGCCCTTGAGCGCCGCGAGCCACTCGGGCACTTTCGCCTTCAGAACCGCTTCGGTATCGAGCGCGGCAAAACGCGTGTCGTCGGGATGACGCTGAAGATAGTCGTTCGCGAGATTCGCCGCTGCTTCGTATTCTCCGCTCGCCATGAGCCCCTTCAACCGGCGTTCCGACGAACCGTTGAAGTACAGCGACAGCGCGATCGCCGCCAGCACCGCGACCAGCGCTGCGCCGATCGCAAGGCCGCGCCGGCTCGTCAGCCGTTCGTTGCCCGTGAACGCGATGCGCAGTGCGGAGAACAGCATCGCGAACCGGCTGCGCTCGCGGCGACGCTCGCCTTCCTTCCTGGCATCGGCGGCTTGCGCAAGCGCTTCCTCGTTGACTTCGTCTTCGGCAGCAACCGGCTGATCGATGCAGAAGATGTCGAGGAACGAATGCGCCGAGCCGACGAAGGTCGTCTTGTCGTTGTCGACATCTTCCGGAGCGGCGACCGGCTCCTTGACCTGCGTGAGCGTCGAGTCGCCTTCTGGTTCGCGGCGCACGCTCACGCGATAGACGAAATGCGTGCCACCGAACGCGACGACGTCGCCGTTCTCGAGCGGCACCGCGGCCGCTTCGAGCCGCTTGCCGTTGACGAACGTGCCGTTGGTGCTGCCGAGGTCTTCCACGAACGGCGTGTCGTTCTTCAGGAACACATGCGCGTGGCGCCGCGAAATGTAATTGACCTGATGCGGATACTGCGCGCGATGGCGCGCGAACAGGTCGTCGGCCTTGCTGATCAGAAACGGATACTGGTTGATGTCAATCGGTTGCAGGCCGAGGTCGTCGCGTTCGGGTGCGAGCGTGACCGTGACCGTGCGCGCAACGCTCGCGCGCTGCTTCGGGCGCGGCACGAACTGCACGCGATACGACAGCCTGCTGCCGAAGCTGATCGTGTCGCCGTCATGCAGCAGCGCGGGCTTTTGACGAACCTCGGCGCCGTTCACCGACGTGCCGTTCTTGCTGTCGAGATCGGCGATATACACCGCGCCGTGCTCGATGAAGATGCGCGCGTGACGCCGCGAGAGTTGCGCGACGGCTTCGGGCGCACACGCATCGAACGGCGCTTCCGCGCGGCCGATCGCGAACAGGTTTTCGTCGATGCGGATTTCCGCCAGCTCCGGATGCGATACCGGCTTGAGCACGACATCGAATGCCTCGCCCACGCTCGCGTGCACCTCTGCTATCGAATCGCCAGGAGCCATGTCCACGTCACAGGGAACGTCTAGCCGCTGCCGCGTGCGCGTCAGAGGAAAGCCCGCCGACACGCGGGCGAATAGACTTTGTTGGACGGAGCCGCCCGCCGGGCGGCGACTGTAGAAAGTGTAAGTCACGCATTGCCGTAGTCAATCGCCGGGCACTGGCTGCCGACGCCATATCACAGCCGCTTCGTTCAACTTCGGAAAATCGAACCGAACGCGCGGGTTTATTTCAACGCTTCCTTACTTTCCTTCTGCACGTCGACGGCCGGCCAGCCGCCGCCCAGCGCCTTGTAGAGCGTGACGGTGTCCGAGAGCATCTGCTGATGATTCGCGAGCAGCGCGAGCTGCGCGGCGAGCAGCGTGCGCTCGGTTTCGAACACCTGAAGCTGCGAGATCACGCCCTCTTTCAGTTGCGCGTCGATCTGCGCGGCGACGATCGTCAGATGATCGACTTCCTGCTGCAACTCGACGCGCTGCTTCTGGTGCGAATCCAGATTGACGAGCGCGTTCTCGACTTCCTCGAACGCGCTCATCACCGTCGCGCGGTATTGCTGCTCGACGACCGTCGTCTGCGCTTCCGTCGTCTTGACGTGAGCACGCACGCTCGGATCGAGGATCGGGATGTTGATGCTCGGCAGGAAGCTGAATGTAAAGGTCTTGAGCAAATCGGTGAGCTGGAAGCTGGCGCTGCCGCCGCGGCCCGTCAGGCTGATCGTCGGCAACTGCGCGAGCTTCGCCTGGCCGACGAGGTCGTACGCTTCGAGCACGCGATACTCTGCTGCGATCAAATCGGGCCGCCGCGCGAGCAGTTGCGAAGGCAGGCCTTGCGGCACCACGGGAATCTGCACGCGCTTTTGCAAGTGGCCGTCGGGCACCTTGAAGTCGCCGGCCGGCACGCCGGTCAGCGTGGCTAGCGCGTTGTCCGCGAGGTCGCGCGAGCGGCGCAATTCGAGCATCTCGCGCGTCAGCCGGTTGAGTTCGGCGCGCTGCGTGAGCACTTGCGTATTCGGCACAAGACCGTTCTTCTGCATGCCCTCGAAGATCGTCAGGATCTGCTGGTTCGTCTTGATCGTTGCGTTCTGCTGTTCGATCTGATCGTCGAACTGAAGGATCTGGAAGTAGGTCGTCGAGACATCGGCGACGAGTTTCAGGTAAGCCGCGCGCCAGTCCCATTCGGTCGCGCGGAATTCGGCTTTCTGCGCCTGCACGCCCTTCTCGACCGCGCCCCAGATATCGATGTCCCAGTTCACCTGCGTCGCGAGGTTGTACTGCTTGCTGAAGGTCTGTCCGGTGGTCTTTTCGAAGCTCGCGCCGGCGCCGAGATCCATCGTCGGCAGCGCGCCCGCGCGCGCCTCGCCGATCTGCGCGCCCGCCACCTGGATGCGCGCGGCGAGCACCTTGATATCGAAGTTGCTGTTGATCGCCCGGGCGACGAGCGAGTCGAGGTACGGATCGTGGAACTGCGTCCACCAGTCGGGCTGGATCGTTTCGCTCGCCGCGACCGGCTTCGAATACGCGGTCTTTTCGGGCGTGTCGGGCCGCTGGTAGGTCGGAACCTTCACATCGATGCACGCGGTGAGGAGTGTCGCGCAACAAGCACTAAAGAGCGCGAGTCGCGACAGCGACGCAAGCCGTCTTCCGATGATATGCCCGGCTTTCACGCGCAACGAAGGCAACAGGGCTTGCACGATCTCACTCCCGGTGAACGCACTGGCTGCTAGGGAAACAGAGTAAAGAACAGGACGTGCCGAACGACGAAATTCCAGTAGAGCACAGCGCGCCGCGCGACTCCATACAGGTTCGTCACTAGCCGCGATTCGAATGTCTCTGCGAACTGCGCGCGATGAGCGGCCCGACGCGATGAATCCTGGCCGGGCCGCGGGACTGCGTCGCGAGGGTCCCCGAACCCTCGCGCTTGCTGCACTGCTTACAGCGAGCCGAACACGTTGACGGTGTTGGTGTTGTCGGCTTTCTGAACCGGCTTGACCTTCGAGTCGATGTCGGTGGCGAACGCGACGTTGTTGCCGTTCGCGTTGAACACATTCTGCGTCTGGCCGATGCCCTGTTGCGTGTTGACGGTGAAGCTCGAATCCGAGTAGTAGCTCGGCAGGTAGAAGGCGGTGCCGCCGCGGACGGCGGACATCGTCTGGCTGTCGAGGTCGGTGCTGTGCGAGAGATCGCGGATCATGAGGTCGGACATGGTGGTGCTCCTTGCGCTATGTGTCTTACGTTTGAGAGAGTGTCTTGCGGGTGGTGCAATCGCCGCTTACAACAGGCCCCGGCCGCCGCCATACACGTTGACGGTGTTCGAGTTGTCGGCCTTCTGGATCGGCTTGACCTTCGAATCGATGTCGGTGGCGAACGCGACGTTGTTGCCGTTCGCGTTGTAGACGTTCTGCGTCTGGCCGATGAGTTGCTGCGTGCTGACGTTGAAGCTCGAGTCAGAGTAGTAGCTCGGCAGGTAGAAGGCGTTGCCGCCGCGGACGGCGGACATTTCGGTGCGGTCGAGTTCGGCGCTGTGCGAAAGATCGCGGATCGAGAGAGTGGACATGGCGGTGCTCCTTGCGTTTTCGTGTCGAGAGAGTGTGGTGTTCGTCTGCGGGCCGGGATCAGGCTGCGAGGCCGCCGCCATAGATGTTGACGGTGTTCGTGTTGTCGGCTTTCTGGATCGGCTTGACCTTCGAATCGATATCGGTGGCGAACGCGACGTTGTTGCCGTTCTGGTTGAACACGTTCTGCGTCTGGCCGATGCCTTGCTGCGTGTTCACCGACACGTCGAGCTTCGAGAAGTCGTAGCCGGGCAGGTAGAAGGCGTTGCCGCCGCGCACGGCCGACATCGCGCGGCTGTCGAGTTCTTCGGTCTTGGCGAGGTCTTTGATCATCAGCGATTTCATTTCGGTGCTCCTTGGGAGGGATGGGCTTTTCCGGGTTGGTCGAGCAATCTGTCTGCTCGGATGGCATTAATGCATGGCGTGTGCCAGTCGCGATGCCAGCGCGCGAAATACTTCGCTGAGGCCTATAAACAAAGGGTTTGCACAAAGTGCCATGCGGTGGTTCGCGGCGCGTCGGCCGTGCGGATGACGTCGGTGATCCAACACACGGGACGTCGTGTGTTGGACATCGGGCAACAGAGGGCTTGAAGGGGATTCGTGCAGGCGCAGCACGCAAAGAGGCGCGCGGCCGAAGGAGTTCCTGCGGCCGCGCGCGTTGGGCAAACGCAAAGGGGTCCTACTTCACGATGATCGTGATTTTCTTCGAATACACCGGCGGGTCATGCGGAATGTGCTTGTCGTCGCCCATCAGCAACTGGAGCGTGTGCTTTCCCGGCGGCAGTTCGAGCAGCGTCTCGGTTTCGCCCGCACCGTAGTGCAGATGATTGCGGTCCGACGGAATCTCCTGATCCATCGGCGGCAGATCGGTGTCGATCAGCAGGTGATGATGCCCCGTGTTCGGATACTTCACGCCGCGCGGCGCGACGCCCATGTAGCGCAGCCCGAACCACACCTTGAACGGCTTGCCGGCCGGAACCACCTGCCCGTCGTTCGGGTAGCCGATGTACGCATAGGCGTTGGGCGGAGCCGGCGTCGGGCCCGCCGCCGCGGCGCCCGCGAAGACGCAGGCCGCAAGCGCGGCCGCGGCGAATAGCTTGTTCATGGCTCGTGCCCTCCGCTGGCTCCGCTGGAAAGTGCCCTGGGTTGCGCCCGCCTGCATGCTGCCGGTTTCATCGATGCCGCTTTCATCGCACGGTAATGGTGATCTTCTTCGAATACACCGGCGGGTCGTGCGGCATGTGGTTCATGTCGCCCATCAAAAGCTGCAGCGTGTGCTTGCCGGGCGGCAGTTCGATCCGCGCGTCGGTTTCGCCGGCGCCGTAGTGGAGATGGTTGCGGTCCGACGGAATTTCCTGATCCATCGGCGGCAGGTCCGTGTCGATCAGCAGGTGATGATGCCCGACGTTCGGCAGGTCGATGCCCTTCGGACACACGCCCATGTTGCGCAGACCCATGCGCACCCAGAGCTTGCCGCCCGTGATGACCGCGCCGTCCGGCGGCCAGATGATGTACGCCTCCGCGTTCTGCGGCGACGGCGTGCGTGGCCGCGGCGCCGGATACGATTTGTCCGCGGCCAGCGCCGCGAGCGAAGCCAGCGCGCCAAGCATGGTTCGTCTCAGCATGTTTACGCAGCCTCCCGCCATGACCGGACATCGTTCTTTAAGCGACGTCCTTGGTTTCTTCCTCTTTTCGTCTTTTAGCTTAGAACGGAAGTCCTCAAAAAGATACGTACAACCGCGCTTTGGCGGGTGGTGAAAAAACGCGAGTTCCCCCAAACGAATCCCTGCTTAATGGGATTAAGCATCGCCTGACGCCGTGCTATCGTTGTCGCTGCTGGGTTGCGGGTTTCGCACCGGCAACTCGCCGATCCAGCCAGGCAACGCGAAGTCGCAACACGCAACGTCGGCCAGCCGTCTTCAATGCCGGACAGACAGGTGTGAATATGTGGCGAAAACTCTTGATCGTATGCATATTCGGAACGATCGGCGTCCCGTGCGCGCAGTCGGCGCCGGCCACTTCAGCCAGTCATGAGGATCGGCCCGCCTTCGAGCGTATCGCCGATACACCGCCTGCGCCCGCTCCCCGACTCGCGCTCGTGATCGGCAACGCCGATTACGCCGTAGAGCCGCTCGCCAGCCCGCTCAACGACGCGCGCCGCATGAGCGATGCGCTCGCCGCGCTCGGCTTCGACGTCGTGAGCCGCGCGAACCTCACCGAAGCGCAGATGAAAGCGGCCTTTGCGGACTTCGACCGGCGGCTCGGCGCGGATGGCACGGGCGTCGTCTATTTCGCCGGCCACGGATTGCGGACTTCGCGCGACACGCTGCTGATCCCGGTCGATGCCGACGGCGCCTCTCCCGCGCGGCTCGTCACGAAGGGCATCGCGCTCGCGAGCGTGCTCGACGGCATGACGCACGGCGGCCGGAGCGCGCGGCGCACGAACATCGTCATCCTCGACACCTGCCTGAACGATCCGTTCGAACCCGCAGCGCAGCATGCGCTCGCGCTGCCCGCGAACACGCTCGTCGCGTATGCGACGGCGCCCGGTTCGCTCGCCGCCGAAGGTTCCGCGCACGGCGTCTATACGGCCGCACTGCTGCGCGCCCTGGCGACGGGCCCGCGCGATGCCCACGCGCTGCTTCGCTTCGCCGCGGATTCGGTGGCGAACGCGACGCACGGCCGGCAGGTGCCGTGGGTGGCATCGACGCTCACGCACGACGTCAGTTTCGGCGATGCCCGTCCGGGCGTTGCCGTCGCATCGGTGCAGGCGGACGAAGCGGCGCCGACGCGCATGCGCGGCATCCTGCCGAAGGACAGCAGCGAGCAGTACGAGCTGACCTTCTGGGACTCGATCAAGGACAGCACCTATCCGAGCGACTATGAGGCGTATCTGAAGGCCTATCCGAACGGCCGGTTCGCGGCGCTCGCGAAAGCGCGCATCGAGCGGCTGCGTGCCGCCGGTGCGAAAAGCGAGGCGCCCGCCTCGCGCGCGGTGCCTTCGGTCCCGACGCCCGCTCCCGCGTCCACGCCCGCTGTGAAAGCAAAGCCGGCGGCGCCCGTCGAAACGGCTAAGCCGACGCCAACGCCCGCCGCGCCGGCGTTGCCCGCGCCGCCCGTCGCCGCGAAGGTTGCGAGCGGCGGCGAGATCAAGGACTGCCCGAACTGCCCGATACTGATCCCGCTCTCCGCCGGCACGTTCACGATGGGCAGCAACTCCGACGATCCCGCCGAAAAGCCGCCGCATCGCGTGTCGATCGGCCAGCCGTTCGCCATCGGCAAGTACGAAGTCACCGTCGAGCAGTGGAACGCGTGCGCGGACGCGGGCGCCTGCACACGTATCGCAATCGATGACAATCCGCCGAACAATTCACCAATGCGTAACGTCAGCTGGGACGACGCGCAGGTCTATGTGAAATGGCTGTCGAAGGTGGGCGGTAAGGCGTATCGCCTGCCGACGGAGGCCGAATGGGAATACGCCGCGCGCGGCGGCACGTCGACGGTCTACTGGTGGGGCGACCAGATGAAGAAAGGCAACGCGGACTGCAAGGACTGCGGCGATCCGTGGACGACCGAGAGCCCCGTCGCAGTCGGCTCGTTCGCGGCGAATCCCTACGGTCTCTTCGACATGAACGGCAGCGTCTGGGAATGGGTCGCGGACTGCTGGCACAGCTCGTACAAGTCCGCGCCGGCCGATGGCCGCGTCTGGGACGACGCCGCGTGCTCGGTGCGCGTAATACGCGGCGGATCGTGGCGCGAGGGCGCCGCGTACATGCAGTCCGCGACGCGCTTCAAGTACAGCGCCAGCGTGCGGCAGTCGCAAAACGGCTTTCGCGTCGCACGGGACATGAAGTAACCGCGCATGGCGCGCGGCTAGTGCTTGCGCGCCTGTGTGCTGATCTGCACGATGTCGACCGCCACGTGATCGCGGCCGTACTTCCCCGCGAGTTGCGCGAGCCGCGCATCGACGGCCCGCAGGTAGTCGGCTTTGGGTTCGCTGTCGGGGCGCAGCGAATCGAAGAGCGGCGCGGGCGTGATGAAGAGCACGATCAGTTCCGAGCCGAACGGCTTGCCGACCACCCAGTCGCCCATCGTGCCGATGGTCGCCGTGTAGTGCGGCGGTGCCTGGTTGTCCTTCGCGCGCTCGTTCGGCACGAGATGAACCACGGTGCCGTCGAGCTGGAAATAATCGACGTTGACATACGAATCGAAGCCCGGCGTCATGACGTCGACGATCAGCGGCTGGCCTTCGGTCAGCCGTGCGCCCGGCGCGCGCGAGCGCAGCGAAGCCGGGCGGCCTGTCTGATGGTTCGCCGTCCAGTACGGCCCGACGACCTTGAGGACGTCGCACTTGTCCTCGGCGACCGCCTGCACGCCGAGGTTGACCGTCTTCACGCCCGGCAGCGCACCGAGAGCCTGCCTGAGCCGCCCCATGCCGTAACGCTCCGACACGTAGCCCTGCACGTCGACGGTCTGATCGTGGACCGTCGCGACGAGCGCCGAGCACGGCACGGCGGCCAGCGCCGGCGTGACCGCATCGAGCGTCAGTGCAGTCGCGGGCGCGGACGCCGCGGCGGGAGCCGAAGGCACGACGGCCACGGCAGGCGCCGAAGGCGCCACGACGCTGCCCGCGACATCGGTTTCCTGCGCGCCTTTCGCGCCTTCCTGCTCGCTCCTCGACTGATCGTAGAAGTAGTAACCGCCGCCCGCGACCACGGCGGCAACCAGCGCCGCCGCGCCGAACATCAGCTTCGGCCTGCCCTTCGATCCCGCCGTGGCAGCCGGCCGCTGCTCTTCGGCAAGCTCGTCGGAAAATTGCGCGACGGTCGGCGTGCGCGCTTCGCGGTCGAACGACAGCGCCGCCCGGATCGCCTTCCACTGCTTGTTGCCGAGGTCGTCGGGACGGGCGGGCTTCATGCCCGCGCTGCGCGCCTGCGTCGCGGGCACGCGGTCGAACGGATGCTTGCCCGTCAGCAATTCGTAGGTGATGCAGCCGAGCGCGTACACGTCGTCGCGCGGATCGGGCTCGCGGTGCTCCAGCATCTCCGGGCTCGCATACGCGGGCGTGAGCGCGCCGAGACTGCCCGGATCGAAGATGGTCGCCTCGGTTTCCTCTTCGGGCCGCTGGAACACGCGCGCGATGCCGAAGTCGATCACCTTCACTTCGGCCGTATCGGTGAGAAAGACGTTGGCCGGCTTGAAGTCGCAATGCACGAAGCCGCGCTCGTGCGCGTAGGCGAGCGCGTTCGCCATGCCCTTGAAAATCGGGAAGACTTCGGCGAACGGCATGCCCTTGAAATTCGGGTTCCGAAGCAAGCGCGAGAGCGGCTGGCCGGACAGATACTCCATCGTCAGGTAGACGACCGAGCCGTCGCGATCGAAGTCGTACACCGTGACGATATTGCGATGCGCGAGCGTCTGCGCCTTGCGCGCCTCGCGCTGCAACGCGATCAGCGATTTCGGATTGCCGCGGAACTGCAGGTTCAGCACCTTGATCGCGACGTAGGGCCGGCGGTCGGACGCTTCCAGCTTGCGCAGATCGAGCGCCTTGTACACGGTGCCCATGCCGCCGATGCCGAGACATTCTTCGAGCACGAAGCGGCCGTTGAGCGTATCGCCGACGCCTTTCACCTGATCCAGTTCCGCCACCACCTGCCCGTTGCCGAACGACGCCTGCCCCGACGAATCGCGCGGCGTGAAGCCCGCGGGCGTGGTCTGCACGCGGGTTTCGTCTGCGTTGTCGGGAGTGGCGGGATGGAGGTTGCGCTGAGGCGCTGAGAGCGATGCTTCGTCGATGCGACGCTTCACAGCCGCGTAGACGTCGGGCGGCAGCGGCCTGGCGGCGTGCGCTTCATCGAGGATCGCGATGAGCCTCGAATGCGGTTCGCGGGTGTCCGCCAGTGCGCTGTCGATCTCTGCCAAAAACGCGTCGCGCGACGGGTCGTCGCTGTGGAATGTACGAATCGCTTCTGGAAAGCTTGTCATCTGTGCGACTCGACGCGGCTCCAAATCGACCGACAATTCACTTGTCGTAACAAACTACATGTGCACGTTCGATACTAGCCTTCACCCGCGCCTTTCGCAAATCTGGTTTTCGATCTTCGGCGGCTCGCATGCGGGTGTCTCGCGCGATCCAACACGTGAGCGGCCGCTGTTGGGTCCGGGCCGCCGGCGATGTTGCCACCCGCCACTCGCCGCTCTTCGCAACGTCGAAAATATTCCTTTTCTTTCAGGTACTTGGAAGTATTTTCGGAAGCCGCGCTCTGACTGGCACAGGCCATGCATTTATCCCACCCGAGCAGACAGAATGCTCGACCAACCCGAAAGCCTTCCCTCTCCAGGAGCATCCAAATGAAATCGCTGATGATCAAAGACCTCGCCAAGACCGAAGACCTCGACAGCCGCGCCATGTCGGCCGTGCGTGGCGGCAACTCCGCCTTCTTCATCCCGGGCTATGACTTCACGAAGCTCGACGTGACCGTCAACACGCAGCAGCTGATCGGCCAGACGCAGAACGTGTCCAGCGCGAACGGCAACAACGCCGCCTTCGTCACCGACATCGATTCGAACGTCAAGCCGATCCAGAAGGCGAGCAACACGAACACGATCAACGTGTTCTGAGCGCGGCCCGAACCTCGCCCACCACCACAGCACGCACGCCAGGAGAACCAACATGTCGTCCATCATGATCCAAGACCTGCACCACAGCCAGGAACTCGACCGCCACGCAATGTCGTCCGTTCACGGCGGCTCGCTCGCGCAAGGCGGCTTCGGCCCGTTCGCGAACGTCAACGTCAACGTGAACCAGAACATCCAGCAATACCAGAACGTGCAGGTCTCCGCACTGAACAACAGCGTGATCGGGCCGAACTTCGTCGCGCCGCGCTTCGACGTCAACCCGCAACAGATCGGCGCGGCGAACTCCACCGTGCTGTTCTGAGAACGCCCTCGCGCCGCCGGTTTTCCGGCGGCCCGGCCGCTCGCAACCTGCAAAGGCCGCGAGCGGCCTTTCGCCTTTGCGTCGTTCGAATGTGTTGTGGCCGCACGTGGGGTCGCGCCGGTCACAATCGCGAACGGATTGCCTATACTGGGTGCGTGCAGTGTTCCGGCATCCGTGCGCTTCGTAGCGTGACCGTCGTCACGCCGGTTTCGACTCCGAACCTTCAGGAAAATGTCATGGCCGTCATCGTCATCAAGGATCTAGCGGACAGTGTGCTTCTCGATCGCGAAGCAATGACCGCAATCGTCGGCGGTTCGCGGACCGGCGCGCATCAGGGTTTTCGCCCGCGCCCCGCCGTGAACGCAAACCGCCTCTCCAACTATCCGGGCGTCGCGGTGCAGAGCGTGCCGGCCGCGCAACCCGGGCCGTTTCGCAAGAAGCTGGTTTCGAAGTAGGTAATCCGCAACACGGATGAAGCGGTCCGCGATGCATCGCGGACCGCTTTTTTTGGCGTCTTGCGCATAGGTTTTGGCTTCTGGCGTCTTGCGCGGGAGCCTTCGTAGCGCTCAGTGCGGCAAGGCCGCACCCGCGGTCGTCCCTGAAAGGCCGGTCAATCCACCGATCGAGCGTGCGCTGCGTTTCACGAGCTTCGAGCGCACCGTTTCGCGTTCCTCAGCGTCGAGTTCGACGAGATAGCGCGTCTTGCCCGCGATCACCGCGCCGACCGGCACGCCGTCGCGGAACAGCAGACGGTTGCCCGGCAGCGCGGGCACTTTCTCGCCGGGCAAGAGCGTGCCGACGAGATTGAGCGGATCGACGGCGCTCACCGCGACGAAACTACCATCGGGCGAGCGCTTGCGCATGTCGCGCAGCAGCGGCACGGCTTCGGCGAGCGCGAACTGCTCGCCCGCGATGCCCGCGACGAAGCGTCCGCCGCGAATCTCTCCGCGCGCCTCCAGCCGATGAAACACGCGCAGCAGATCGCGCCACGGCGGCAGCCAGTCGGCTTCGCGCTCGAGCAGCCGCCAGAACACGACGCCGTAGCGGCGCAGCAGCACCATCGCCGCATGTTCGACGGCATCGGGCGCGCCTTCGGCTTCGGCGCGGCGCAGAAGCGCCCAGCGTCCCGCGTCGTCCATCCCGCCGATGAACATGCCACCCCGGCGCGGCCGCCGGCTGAACGCATTGCGCTTCGCGGCGGGCGCAAGCAGCGCGCGCAGGCCGGCGAAGCTGTCGGCGTTCACGAGTCCGAGCGCGACCAGTTCGCCGAGCGCCGTCTCCAGTTCCGTGCGAAGGAGACGCGTGTCGGCGAGTAACTCGTCGAAGAACATCGCGCCGTGCGCCTTCAGCGCGTCGTGGACCAGTTGCGCGCGCGAACTCATCTCTGGCGCCTCGCCCGGACGCATCAGCGCGTTCCAGGCGGCGAGATGGCGGCGCGGCAAGAGGACGATCGGCGTGCCGCGCACCGGGCCGCCCGCCGCGCGCGCGCGTCCGCCCGGCCGGCTCCAGACGACCTTGCCCGAGCGCGAGATTTCGTCGAGCCAGTAGCCCGAGTAATCGGCGATGCGCGCGGGCAGCATTTCCTCTTCCCACGCGACGGCGGGCGCTTCGAAGCCTTCCAGTTGTTCGACCACCGCGAGCAATGCGTCGCGTCCTTCGCCGCGCGTATCGGCGGAAAGATGCTGCCATTCGAACAGGAAGCGCATGAAATCCTGCCGCTCGACCGGCTCGATCTCGCGACGCAGCCGCCGCACCGTGTAGCGATGAATCCGCGCGAGCAGATGCCGCTCGCACCATTCTTCGTCGACGGCGCCGGGCGTGAAACGGCCGCGCAGCACGTAGCCCTCGGCTTCGAGCTTCGTCAGCGCGAGCGCCACCGCTGACGCTGGCAACGCCAGCGCCCGCGCGATTTCCGGCACGGTCAGCGGACCGAAGCCCGACAGCCGCGCGCGCACGATCTCGACGAGCGCGTCGTCTTCGGTCCACGGATCGGCGTAGCCAGCGGGCGCGTGCAATGCCCGATGCATCGGCGCCTGCGGATAGACGGCGCGCACGCACGTGAGCCGCTCGACCGGCACCCAGAGCGCGTCGTGCTCCGCGACGCGCAAGCGCGTCGCGCGGCCGGACTTTGCGAGCGCGTCGAGCCACGCGGGCCAGCCGTCGTTGCGCCCGGCCTCGGCCTCGGTCACGCACGCGAGGCTCATCAGCGCTTCGTGCATTTCGTCCGCGCCGCGCGCGACGGGCCACGCTTCCTCGCGCACGCCTTCGATCGCTTCGGCGTCGAGCGCGCCGAGATCGTCGGCGGATTCGGGATCGCTCCAGCGGCGCGCTAGCACGGCCTGCGTGCGGCGCTCTTCGAGCGGGGCGTCGTCGAGGAAGGCATACGGGCGGGCCGACAAAATTTCAGCCGCCAGCGGCGAAGGCGCCGGCAGATCGCGCGTCACGAGCCGCAGTTCGCCCCCCTCGATGCGCCGCAGGATCGCGAGCCATTGCTCACTGTCCATCGCGTCGTGCAGACAGTCGTCGAGCGTCTGTTCGACGAGCGGATGCTCGGGCACCTCGCGCTCGCCGACGACGTTCTCCGCGCACGCGACCTGATCGGGAAAGATCGCCGCGAGCAGGTCTTCGCTCTTCATGCGCTGCAACTGCGGCGCGACCTTGCGCCCGCCCGCGTAGCGCGGCAGCGCCAGCGCGTTGGTCGCGTTCCAGCGCCAGCGCACGCCGAAAAGCGGCGCGTCGAGCAGCGCCTGGATCAGCACGCGCTCCGCCGTGTTCGAGCGCAGATAGCGCCACACTTCGTCGAGCGCGAAACTGTGGCTGCGCGTGAGCGACAACACGATCGCGTCCTCGGTCGCGGCGGCCTGCAGTTCGAAGTTGAAGGTGCGGCAGAAACGCTTCCTCAGCGCGAGGCCCCACGCGCGGTTCACGCGGCTGCCGAACGGCGCGTGGATCACGAGCTGCGTGCCGCCGGATTCGTCGAAGAAACGCTCCATCACGAGCGTGTCCTGGGTCGGCAAAACGGTGAGCGCGGCCCGCGCGCGCGCGAGATAGTCGACGATCTGCCGCGCCGCCTCGCGGTCGATGCCCGCTTCGGCGGACAGCGCGTCGATTGCGGCGTCGAGCGTGCTTTTTGCGCCGAGCCACGCGTCGATCTGGCCGCGCATGCGCGCGATCGCGTGAGACAGTTCGTCGCTTCGGCCGGGCGCCTCGCCGAGCCAGAACGGGATGTTCGGCGGCTGGCCGTTCGCGTTCTCGACGCGCACGCGCCCGCCCTCGATCCGCAAGATCCGGTACGAGGTGTTGCCCAACTGGAAGATGTCGCCTGCGAGGCTTTCGACGGCGAAGTCCTCGTTGACCGTGCCGATCTGCAAGCCCTGCGGCTCCAGCAGCACGGAGAAATCGGCGTTATCCGGAATCGCGCCGCCGGACGTCACCGCCGTCAGCCTGCCGCCGCGCCGGCCGCGCAACGTGCCGCTCACCGCATCGCGATGCACATACGCGCCGCGCGGACCGTGGCGGCTCGTGAACCCTTCCGCGAGCGAACGCACGACCGCGTCGAACTTCGCGCGCGCGAGCGTCGCGTAGGGATACGCGCGCGTGAAGCACGCGAACAGCGCGTCCTCGCGCCACTCGCGGCACGACACCTCCGCCGTGATCTGCTGCGCGAGCACGTCGAGCGGCGCGCGCGGCACCGACAGCGCGTCGAGTTCGCCGCGCCGCACGCAATCGAGGAGCGCCGCGCATTCGATCAGATCGTCGCGCGACGTCGGGAAGAGCCGCCCTTTCGGCATGCCGCCGACCTGATGCCCCGAACGCCCGACGCGCTGCAAGAATCCGCCGATCGACCCCGGCGAGCCGAGCTGGCAAACCAGTTCGACATCGCCGATATCGATGCCCAGTTCCAGCGAAGCGGTAGCGATCAGCACGCGCAGTTCGCCGCGCTTCAGCCGCTGTTCCGCGTCCAGCCGATGCTCGCGCGCGAGACTGCCGTGATGCGCCGCGACCGCTTCCTTGCCGAGCCGGTCGGTCAGATGGCGCGCGGCGCGCTCGGCCATGCGACGCGTGTTGACGAACACGAGCGTCGTGCGATGCTGCGCGACGAGTTCGGCAAGCCGGTCGTAGACGCGCTCCCACATGTCGTTCGACATGATGGCTTCGAGCGGCATCGGCGGCAGTTCGAGCGCGAGATCGCGCGCGCGGACGTGCCCGACATCGACGATCTCGCACGGCTCGCCCTCGCCGACGAGAAACTTCGCGACCAGTTCGATCGGCTTCTGTGTCGCGGACAAACCGATGCGCACGGGCTTCTGCGCGCAAAGCGCGTCGAGGCGCGCGAGGCTCAGCGCGAGGTGCGCGCCGCGCTTGGTGCCCGCGACCGCGTGAATTTCGTCGACGATCACACTGCGCGTCGTGGACAGCATCGCGCGACCCGAGTCCGAACCGAGCAGCACGTAAAGCGACTCGGGCGTCGTGACGAGGATATGCGGCGGGCGCTTCCGGACAGCGGCGCGTTCCTGCTGCGTCGTGTCGCCGGTGCGCACCGCCGCGCGGATCTCGACGGACGGCAGGCCGAGCCGCGCGAGTTCGTCCGAGATGCCGGCGAGCGGCTCCTGCAGATTCACGCGAATATCGTTCGACAGCGCCTTCAGCGGCGAAATGTAGACGATGCGCGTCTCGTCCGGCAGCACCGCGCCGCGCGCAAGGCCGTCGCGCACGAGTTCGTCGATGGCGGCGAGAAAGGCCGTGAGCGTCTTGCCGGAGCCGGTCGGCGCCGCGACGAGCGTCGAACGGCGCGCGCGGATAAGCGGCCACGCGCGCGCCTGCGCCGCGGTGGCGGCCGGGAAATGACGCTCGAACCAGCCGGCGACGGCGGGATGAAAATCGGCGACAGAGGAAGGGTCGGTCATACGCTATTTTAGGAGGCGATCGAAAATCGCGTGCGGCGCTGTGTCGCGTGCGCACCGGCTGTCACGAAACCGACATCTTGCTCGACGATACCGGACGTTCGCGTCTGATCGCGTCCGAGCGCGCGTTTTCCGGTTACTGCAAAGATGAGGCCGATGGCGCCATAATCAACCGCGCATCCTATGCGCGCCTGACGCAACCACGACTGGAGAAGCCCTTGGACGACGCAGCACAAGGCCAAACGCCCGGCCCGGCAACCCCGAATCTCCCGCTTTCCCCCGACGAACTACGCAAGCTCGACGCCTACTGGCGCGCATGCAATTACCTGTCCGTCGGCATGATCTATTTGCGGGATAATCCGCTCCTGCGCGAGCCGCTCAAGCCCGAGCACATCAAGCGGCGTCTGCTCGGACACTGGGGATCGGACCCGGGGCAATCGTTCACGTGGGTCCACCTGAACCGGCTGATCGTCCAGCAGGACCTGAACGTGATGTTCGTCTCGGGGCCGGGCCACGGCGCGCCCGCGACGCTGTCCAATGCGTATCTGGAAGGCTATTACTCGGAGGTCTATCCCGACCGCAGCGATGACGAAGCCGGCATGCTGAAGCTCTTTCGCGCGTTTTCATCGCCGGGCGGAATCGGTTCGCATTGCACGCCGGAGACGCCCGGTTCGATCCATGAAGGCGGCGAACTCGGCTACAGCCTGTCGCATGCCTACGGTGCCGCATTCGACAATCCCGATCTGATCGTCGCCACGATGGTCGGCGACGGCGAATCGGAGACGGGCCCGCTCGCCACGTCGTGGCATTCGAACAAGTTTCTGAACCCGGTGCAGGACGGCGCCGTGCTGCCGATCCTGCATCTGAACGGCTACAAGATCGCCAATCCGACGATCCTCGCGCGCATCCCGCACGACGAACTCGAAGCGTTGTTCATCGGCTACGGCTACAAGCCGTATTTCGTCGAGGGCGACGATCTGCCCGGCATGCATCAGCGCATGGCCGCGACGCTCGAACAGTGCATCGGCGAGATTCGCGCGATCCAGCAGCACGCGCGCGCGAACAACGACGCCACGCGCCCGCGCTGGCCGATGATCGTGCTGCGTTCGCCGAAAGGCTGGACGGGGCCGAAGGAAGTCGACGGCCACAAGGTCGAGGACTTCTGGCGCTCGCATCAGGTGCCCGTGCTCGATCCCGCAACGAACCGCAAGAGCCTGCGCGTGCTCGAAGACTGGATGCGCAGCTACGCGCCCGAAGCGCTGTTCGACGAAGCAGGCCGGCTGATCGACGAGCTTCGCGAGATCGCGCCCAAGGGCGAACGCCGCATCAGCGCGAATCCGCATGCGAATGGCGGACGTCTGCGGCATGCGCTTCATCTGCCCGACATGCGCGACTACGCGTTCGACGTGAAAAGCCCGGCGAGCGTCTATGCGTCGCCGACCGCGGTGCTCGCCACATTCCTGCGCGACGTGATCCGCAACAACATGTCGAACTTCCGGCTCTTCGGTCCCGATGAAACCGCGAGCAACAAGCTCGACGGCGTGTACGAAGCGTCGGGCAAGCGCTGGATTGCAGAGACGAAACCCGAAGACAGCGACGGCGGCGCGCTCGACCCCACCGGCCGCGTGATGGAGATGCTCTCGGAACACACGCTCGAAGGCTGGTTCGAAGGCTACGTGCTGACGGGCCGCCACGGCCTCCTCGCGACTTACGAAGCGTTCGTGCACGTGATCGATTCGATGTTCAACCAGCACGCCAAGTGGCTGGAGAAAGCGAAAAAGGAAATCGACTGGCGCGCGCCGATTCCGTCGATCAACCTGCTGATCACGTCGCTCGTGTGGCGGCAGGATCACAACGGCTTCACGCATCAGGACCCGGGTTTTCTCGATGTCGTCACGAACAAGAGCCCGGAAGTCGTGCGCATCTATCTGCCGCCCGATGCGAACTGCCTGCTTTCCGTCGCCGATCATTGCCTGCGCACGCGCGACTACGTGAACGTGATCGTCGCGGACAAGCAGCCGCATCTGCAGTACCTGAACATGCAGGACGCCATCGTGCATTGCTCGAAGGGCATCGGCATCTGGGACTGGGCATCCACCGACGCGTGCCACGAACCAGATGTCGTGATGGCCTCGGCGGGCGACATCGCGACGATGGAATCGCTTGCCGCCGTCGAGATCCTGAAGCAGCAGTTTCCTGATCTGAAGATCCGCTTCGTCAACGTGGTCGATCTGTTTCGCCTGATGCCGGACACCGAACATCCGCATGGTCTTTCAGCGCGCGATTTCGATTCGCTCTTTACGCGCGACAAGCCGGTCATCTTCAACTTCCACTCGTATCCGACGCTCGTGCACAAGCTCACGTACAACCGCACCAATCACGAGAACATGCACGTTCACGGCTATCGCGAGAAAGGCAACATCAACACGCCGTTCGAGCTTGCGATCATCAATGGCGTGGACCGCTATACGCTCGCGATCGACGTGATCGACCGCGTGCCGCGCCTGCGCGATACCGGCGCGCATGCGAAGAACTGGCTGCAGGATCAGGTGATCGAGAGCATTCGCCATGCGCATGCGGAAGGCATCGATCGCGATGAGATTCGCGAGTGGACGTGGAAGGGATAACGATGAAGCCCCGCTTAGTCGCGGGGCCTTCGTTTACTCCGCGTGATCCTTCTGCCTGAGCGATTGAGGCAGGCCGAACATCAGAATCAGCGCACACGCGACGCTCATGCAGCCGATCGCATACAGCGCGGGTGTCGTGCTGCCCGTCAGATCGCGGATGCGTCCGACCATCACCGGGCTCACGATGCCGCCCAGTTGCCCGAGCGTGTTGATGAGCGCGATGCCGCCTGCGGCGCCCGCGCCGCTCAGGAGCTTCGGCGGCAGCGCCCAGAACGCCGGGATCGCAGCGACCACGCCCGCGCCCATCACGCCGAGTGCGACGATCAGCAAGGTCGTCTGCTTGTCGAAGACGCCTGCCGCGAAGAAGCCCGCCGCGGCCATCAGCAACAGCACGCACACGAACTTGCGACGCTCGCCTGAACTGTCCGACATGCGGCCCACCACGACCATGCAGATGGCGCCGCACACATAAGGCACGGCGGTGAGCAGGCCGATGATCGTCGGGTTGTCGGTGCCTGCCGCGCGAATCAGGTGCGGCGCCCAGAAGTTCAGGCCATACGACGCGATCTGGATCAGGAAGTAGATCAGTCCGAGCGTGAGGAAGCCGGGGGTCTTGATCGCGCCGAGGAGCGAATGACCGCCGGGCGCCGGCTTGCTTTGCGACGCAATCTGGCTCTTTAGATACGTTTTTTCCGCTGCGGTGAGCCACCCGGCGTCATCGACGCGATCCTTCAGCACCTTCAGCACGAGGATGCCGAGCAGCACGCAAGGCAGGCCGCCGAGCAGGAAGAGCCAGTGCCAGCCGGGCATGCCGAGCACGCCGTTCATATGCCCGAGCACGAGCCCCGACAGCGGCGCGCCGACGAGCCCCGAGAACGCGGACGCAAGAAACAGCAGCGACGTGATGCGTCCGCGATAGCTCGGCGGGAACCACAAAGTGAGGTAGTACAGCACGCCCGGCGCAAAGCCCGCTTCCATCGCGCCGATGATAAAGCGCAGCCCGTAGAACTGCCATTCGTTCGAGACGAAGACCATCGCCGTCGTCGCGAGGCCCCACGAGATCATGATCCGCGCGATCCATTTGCGCGCGCCGACCTTGAAGAGCATCAGATTGCTCGGCACCTCGAAGAGCACATAGCCGATCACAAAGAGACTCGCGCCGAGCCCGTAGGCGGTGTCGGAGAAACCGAGATCGCTTTGCAGCTGGAACTTCGCGAAGCTGATGTTGATGCGGTCGAAGAAGGCGAACAGATAGCACAGCATGATGAGCGGCATCAGCCGCCACGCCACCTTGCGAATGATGTCCGCCGTGTTTTCCTTCGCTAGCGGACGGTTCGTTGCCGCTACTGCGCCCAGATCGCTCATGATTGTCTCCACGCCGGACTGGCGTTGCGCCGTCCGGTCGAATAGGTTGGTGAGGGATAAATTCAGATCGACTTGACGTACTCGGGCACCGGATGCACATCGCAGTTGCGCCCTGCCTTCGCGAGTTGCCCCGGCACTTCGTGGCCGACGAGCGCCGGCAGCGTGCGCGACAGCGCGATCAGCTTCTGCAAGTCGATGCCCGTCGGGATGCCCATCTCGTCGCACAGGTTCACGAGGTCTTCCGTGCAGATGTTGCCCGACGCGCCCGGTGCGAACGGACAGCCGCCGAGACCGCCGAGCGCGGCATCGAAGCGGCGCGCCCCGGCATCGTAGGCCGCGAGCACGTTGGCGAGACCGAGGCCGCGCGTGTTGTGAAAGTGCAGCGTGAGCGCGTCGGCGGGAACGCGGCCGAGCACGCGTTCGACGAGCCGCGCGACCTGACGCGGATTCGCCATGCCCGTCGTATCGGCGAGCGTGATGCCTCCGATCCCCATCTCGCGATACGCATCGACGAGCGAGACCACGCGGTCTTCGTCGATGCGCCCTTCGAACGGACAACCGAACGCCGTCGCCACCGTCGCGTTCAGGCTCGCGCGGCTGCCCTTCACGAGCCGCACGATATCGCTGAAGCCCGCGAGCGACGCCTCGCACGACATGCGCATGTTCGCGCGGTTATGGGTCTGGCTCGCCGACATCACGAGATTGACTTCGTCGGCTTGAGCGGCGAGCGCGCGCTCGGCGCCCTTCGCGTTCGGGATCAGCGCGACATAGATCACGCCCGGGCGGCGGCCGATGCCGCGAAAGACTTCGTCGCCGTCGCGCAGGGCGGGAATCGCTTTCGGCGAAACGAACGAGCCCGCTTCGATGCGCGTGAAGCCGCAGGTCGAAAGCGCATCGATCAATGCGATTTTTTCATGCGTGTCGACCCATCGAGGCTCGATCTGCAAGCCATCGCGTGGTGCCACTTCCTGGACGATCAGACGTTGTGTGTAATCGCGGTTCATTGCACGGCTCCTGCTGCGCGCAGGCGCTCGACTTCGCTGGCATCGAAGCCGAGCGAAGCCAGTACGCCGGCCGTATGTTCACCGAGCGCGGGCCCCGGCCAGTGCACTTCGCCCGGCGTGTCGGAGAGCTTCGGCACGATGCCCGGCATCTTCACCGAGGCGCCGCCCGGCAGGTCCGCGTCGAGCAGCATGCCGCGCGCCTTGTAATGCGGATCGGCGACGATGTCGGCCACCGAATAGATGCGCCCCGACGGCACTTCGGCGCGTTCGAGCGTCGCGAGCACATCGTCGACCGAATGGTGCGAGGTCCATTCGGTGATCGCTTCGTCGAGCATCGTGCTTTGCAGCGCGCGGCCGTCGTTGTGCGCGAGCGCGGGGTCGTCGGCGAGATCGGGGCGGCCGATCACGTGCATCAGGCGCTTGTAGATCGGATCGCTGTTGCCCGCGATCACGACGAAACCGCCGTCTTCCGTGCGATATGTGTTCGACGGCGCGATGCCCGGCAGCGCGCCGCCGCTTCGCTCGCGCACGTGACCGAGCAGGTCGTATTCGGGCACGAGGCTTTCCATCAGGTTGAAGACGCTTTCGACGAGAGAGACGTCCACCACCTGCCCGTCGCCCTTGCCCGTCTTCACGCGCAGCACCGACATCAGCGCGCCGATCACGCCATGCAGCGACGCGAGCGAATCGCCGAGACTCACGCCGACGCGCGCCGGCAGGCCGTCCTCGTCGCCGGTCGTGTAGCGGATGCCGCCCATTGCCTCGCCGATCGCACCGAAGCCCGGGCGGTCGCGATACGGACCCGACTGGCCGTAGCCGGAGATGCGCACCATCGTGAGCTTCGGGTTGATCGCGTGCAACACGTCCCAGCCGATGCCGAGCTTTTCCAGCGCGCCGGGCCGCATGTTTTCGACGAGCACGTCGGCGTCTTTCACCAGCCGCTTGACGACCTCGACGCCCTCCGGCGACTTCAGGTTCACGCAAACGGACTTCTTGTTGCGCGACTGGAGATACCACCAGAGCGACGTGCCTTCATGCAGCTTTCGCCATTTGCGAAGGGGATCGCCGCCGTTGGGAGTCTCGATCTTGATCACCTCCGCGCCGAATTCCGCGAGCATGCGCGCCGCGAAGGGCGCGGCAATCAAGGTGCCGATCTCGATGACGCGAATGCCGTCAAGGGGTCCGCTCATGGTGCCTGTCTCCGTGTGGGGTTTCGTATGGGAGCAGGTTAGGAGCGGCGGCGTTTAGTGTCCAACCGCATTTCGGCAAGGACCGTTCGCGGATCGCGAACGCTCGGGTTTTACGCCGCGGGGTTGTGCTGCTCGCGGGCTTCGATCGTGCGCAGATGATCGAACAGCATCCGGCTCACGGGCGACAGCGCGTCGGGATCGCGCACAACGATAATGAGGCTGCGCTCGGCCCACGTTTCATCGAGCGTCACCGCGACGAGCCCGAGTTGCCGCCCCATCGCGCGATAGACGTCGAACGGCAGCACGCCGACGCCCATCCCCGCCTGCACCATGCGGCAGACCGCGTCGAAGCCGGGTACGTGGATGCGCAGCCTGAGCGGCTTGCCCGCCTGACGCGCGGCGAGATGCGTGCGCATGTTGATCGAACTGGCCGAATGCAGGCCGACGTGATCGCTGTCGAGCGTTTCTTCGAAGCGAACGCGGTCGCGCTTCGCGAGCGGATGGTCGGCGCGCATCACGATCGCGAGGCGGTCGTGGCGATAGTGGGCCGTGTGAAGGCCGCGCGTGTCGGCATCGCCGGAACAGATGCCGAGGTCGGCGAGACTGTCGGCGATCGCCTCGATCACGCCGCCGCTCGGGCGCTCCTCCAGGTCGATCTTGATCTGCTCGTGAAGCGCGATGAACGCCCGTAAGTCCTCCGGCAGGAATTCGACGATCGCGGACAGGTTCGCCATCATCCGCACGTAGCCGCGCACGCCGCTCGCGTGCTCGGCGAGTTCGATGCCGATGTTTTCGATGTCGCGCAGCACGCGGCGCGCGTGATGCAGCAGCGTTTCGCCAGCGGGCGTGAGGTCCATGCCGCGCGCGCGGCGCTCGAACAGCACCGCGCCGACGGCCTGCTCGAGTTCCAGCAGCCGCTTGCTCGCCGCCGACACCGCGATCGCCTCGCGCTCGGCCGCGCGCGTCAGCGTGCCTTCCTCGAAGATCGCGAGGAATAGCTGCAGGGTCGTGAGGTCGAGGCGGCGAAGGAGGTTTTTGAGCGGCATGCGGGAGGGTTGGCGAGAGAGTGCGGGTATTGTGGACCGGAATCGGCCGAACGCGGGCGCGGTCTGACAGAGCCGCACAGAATGGCGTTGTATACGTTACGTGAACACGGTGCAAGATTTGACCAAGGCCGATACGCGGCCCAGCGGCCCGCAGTCCGTACCGATCTTCCCCACGCAAAAAAAGACCCGCACGGAAGCGGGTCCATCGCATGCCGAGACTTCGACGCATCCTCGATGCATCAAGGCGCGGAAGCCGCCTTTCCCTTCGCCGCCTTTTCGGCATCGACCTTGCGCTGCGCTTCCTGAATGTTCTGCGGATAATTCTGCTGGTCGCCGCCGGGTTGATAGCCGTTCTTCTCGAGATCCTTCAACTCCGCATTCTTCTTGGCGCGCGCGGCCTTGCTCTGCGCCTTCTTGACTTCCTTCGGCGTGGACGCGACCGCGCCCGGTGCCGCGGTTTGCGCCATCGAGACCGGCGCCCATGCGAGCCCGATGCCGATCGATGCCACGATAGCTGCTGAAACGGCGCGAATTTGGAACATGACGAATTCTCCCGGGAGGCCCGCGTGATTGTCGATTCGCCGATACCCGACGCGAACGCATCCGGTGATCGGGCGCGGCGAGTTGGCCGGCCGTCGCCGATCCAGCGTCACGCGGCGGCCGGTATGTGAAGATAACCCGCTTTGGGCTCCGATGCGCTCCGGCGTATTCAGCGCTTCGTGCGCAGGTCGAGCGCAAGGAACACGAACGTCGCTAGCTTGCCGAGACATTCGACGGCCGAGAGCGTCGCGAGCCAGCGCGAACGCGCGTACTCGACGGGAATCTCCGGCGCCATCGCGAGCACGCTCATCAGGCACACGAAGAGCAACACATACTTAGCGAAGAGCCGGCGCTTGAGCGCCAGTCCGACGATCACGAAGAGCAACGTCTTCGATGCGAGCACGGCCGCGATTTCCTCCGCGCTGCTCATCGTGCCGGCGCTCGTGTAGCCGGTGCCGTCCGCGCCTGCGCTGCCGGAGAGGTCGATTTCCCACGGCACTTCCACGAGCGACCAGGCGACCACGAAACACGCCGACGCGCTCGCGCACCGCCCGATGCGCCGTGCATCGCCGGCGACGTCGGGCAAATCGCGCCTGCGCCAGAACGGCGCAAGGCCGCTGACGGGCGGATCGTCGTCGGGAGTGAGATGAGTCATCGCGATGCGCTCGTCACGTCACGCGCCACGAAGCGCTTCGTTTCGCGTGTCGCCATGCTCGATACTCAATGATGCGGCGCTGCCCATATGCGATCCCCCGACTCGTTCGGTTCAGCGTAGGCGATCAAAAAAGCGAACTCCATCGGGCAATGCACGACGCGATCGAGGCCAGCCTCTATTCAGCCTCGATGGCCCGCCGCCACGGCCGGGGAATGAACGACATTGGGGAAACCACGCGTCGCAACCGCGCGATGGACAGACGCTGGACGATACCGGCTACGCTGAACGACTGCGCGGATGCGCAAGAAAGAAGCGCATCATTTCGGCGCTCGCATCGGGACCGGTGGGATCGGTGTAGGTGCCGCGCGAACTGCCGCCCGCCCATGCATGCGTCGCGCCGTGAATCGTCCACGACTCGGCATCGACGCCGCGCGCGGACTTGAGATGCCTCACGGTGCACGCGTGACCGCCGCCCGCCGCATGCGACTCGCGACGTTGTACCGACGCTTCCACGTCGAAGCCGCGCACGATTTCCGTTGCATTGGCGAGATGCACGGTCTTGTCGGCGTCGCCGTGAAAAACGATCAGCGGCCGTTCGGGCGTCTGCGTCGGCGCGCGATGCACCTTCGCTGCCTTGCGTTTGCCGCCGCGCATCGCCGCGAGCGCGGAAGGCAAGTCGTGCGCCGCGCCGTGCGCGAGGCCCGAGTGAATGCCCGCCGCCGCGTACAGGTCGGGATACGCGCGGATCATGATCGCCGCCATCGCGCCGCCCGCCGACAATCCGGCGACATACACGCGCTCCGGATCGACGCGGTGATTCTTCATCACGTCGCGCGTGATGTCGGCGATCAGCGACGGCTCGCCTTTATCGCGCTCCTGATCGCCTGGCTTGAACCAGTTCCAGCATTTCGACGCGTTCGCGTGCTGCGGCTGCACCGGATACGCGACGATGCAGGTGTGCCGTTCGGCGAGCGCGTTCATCTGCGTGCCGGAGGCGAAGTCGTCGGCGTCCTGCGTGCAGCCGTGCAGCATCACGACGAGCGGCAGCGGCTCGTCGCGATACCCCGACGGCACGTACAGTCGATAGGTGCGCAGGCCCGCGGCGTTCGCGCAGGAATGCGTCGTGAAGTGACCGCGGTCCTCGACGTCGACGTCCGGGCGCTTGAACGTCCGGGCCTTGGGCGCGAACGCAGAGGCAGACGAAGGCGCGGTTGCGGGTGTTTCATATTCATGCGCGCGGGCGTCGGCTGTTTCTTCGCCGCGCAACGCGCGCTGGATCGCTTCGGTTGCCTCGGTCGGGTTGCCATTGCGCAGCAACGCCATGACCTTGTGCATCGAGTTCATCAAGCCTTCGTTGAGTTTCATCGTTGTTCCAGTTGTCGTGTGAGGGGCCGCTAGCCGATCCGGTCGGCGAGCGCGGCCTTGACCGCGGGCGAAGCGTGGAACGCTCCGAGCACGACGATCGATTCGATCGTGGCAAGTGCCAGTTCCGCGGATACATCGGTGGCGATACTGGCAAGACCGAGCACCTGAATCTGCAGCCGCTGGTTGGCGGCCAGCGCGGCTTCGAGATCGCGTTTCGAAAAATGCTGCATGCCGAGCACGAGTTCGCGGCGCGTCACGGTCTCGCTGACGACGTTCGCGTGGATCGCAAGCTGATTGCGGATCGCCGTGCGGATCAGGTCCGTCCTGTTCGAATAAAAGCCTTCTTCGACGAGCAGGTCGATCTTCCCGAGGTCGACGGGACCCAGGTTGATCGTAATTTTTTCGCTCTCGCCGCCTTTCGGACGCGGTGCTTCGAGTGCCGGTTTTGTCATCTCACCATCCAAATAACATCCAATGGGATGGTTATAGGCTGGTTTTTACGACGAGTCAACGCGGAAATACAGGGACGCAACGCGGCGAACAGCGGAGCAGTTGGGAAGAATCGGGGTTGGCCGGACGGCCTGGAGAGGGGTCGAGGCACGCCGCGCGGTGCCCGGCTGGCCGGAAATGGCCGCCGAATGCACACTGCGGGCGGTCCGCTGAAAAGCGGGATGAGGCGGGTGAAACGGTGCGGGTGAAGCCTTAAGCAAAACGCCTAGTTATAACCGCGCACGACGCGGCTTGGCCCGCCATCCTCCGCGCGCTCGCCGGCAAAGCGTCCGCAGACTTCGGCGACATACTCCGGCTCTGCGCAGACCTGGCTCGAATGATGGGATACGGGTGCTTGTTCGTCGCCGACGGTATCGGCGTCGTCCAGCCACGTCGCGAAACTCGCATGCGTGTTGGTGTCCATGAGTCGCTCCTTGTGGAAGTCGATGGAAGGTTGGCCTTCACTGAAAGAGTGCGCGCTTGAAACGCGAAGCGCCCTAGTGGATTTTCTCGATGGACGACGGCCGAACGCGCTGGCGTCCCCGCCTGTCGCCTTCGAAAAGCGCCGGATGTTGCCAGAACAACACAGCGCCGCACACGTAGTGAAGCCAAAAAAGTGCCCGGGCTGACCCGGGCAAATACCAACCACAAAGGATGCCTTACGTTGCAGTGCATCAGACCACGTTCTTTTCGACGATCGGCCGGTTCGCGAGCACGCGCTCCCAACCGAGCGTCGACAGGTCGAGTGTCGTATAGCGTCCCTGCAGGATCAGCTCGCTGACGCCGCGTCCGGTGGCCGGTCCCTGTTGCAGTCCGTGGCCGCTGAAACCGTTCGCGAAGACGCAGTTGTCGATGTCCGGATGACGCCCGATGATCGCGTTCTGATCGAGCACGTTGTATTCGTAATAGCCGGACCAGCAGTTCTCGACACGCAGCGCCTCGAACGCCGGCACGCGATGCGCGAGCGCCGGCCAGATGACGTCATCGAAGAGCGCGTGATCGACTTCGTCGAGCGGCAGGTCATCGGGATCGTTATCCGCCGATGGCGACGTGCCGCAGATATACGTCCGCCCTTCCGGGCGAAAATACACGCCGCCCGGATCGATCAGGAGCGGACACGGCGCGAGCCTCGCCGGCGACGACACATTGAAGATGCTGCGCCGCCGCGCCCGCACGGGAAGGTCGATGCCGAGCATCCGCGCGATGCGGCTCGACCACGCGCCCGCCGCATTCACGACCGCGTCGCAAGCGTAACGCTCGCCGTTCGACGCGAGCACGTGCGTGACCGCGCGACCCGCGCGCACCATGTCCGTCACCTCGGAAGCGACGTAGCGCGCGCCGAGCGCCCGCGCCTTCTTGCGCAGCGCCTGCACGAGACCGTAGCCATCGAACCAGCCCTCGCCGCTTTCGCCGAAGGCGCCCGCAGCGAGATCGCCTGTGTTCAGCCACGGAAAGCGCGCCTGCAACTGCGGCGTGTCGAGCAGACTGATGTCCGCGCCGAGGCTTCGCTGGAGCGCGTGATTCTCGCGCAAGGTTGCAACGCCTGCGGGCGTCGCGAGAAAGAGATAGCCGCCTTCGTGCAGATCGATCGACGGCTGCGCGCCGTTCACCTTCAGCCGCTCGCCGATCGAGCGCAGGAACTCGATGCCATAGAGCGACATCTGCACGGAGAGCGGTGTCGAGAACTGCTGCCGGATCGACGCCGCCGAAAGCGCCGATGACGAACGCGCGTAGGTCGGATCGCGTTCGATCACCGTGACCGCGACGTCCGGCGCGCTCGCCCGCAGAAAGTACGCCACCGAACTGCCGATCACCCCGCCGCCGACGATCACCACTGTCGAAGCCATTGCCCGGTCCGGTTGGTTCAGCCGATCGAAAAGTCGATGCCCTGGGCAAGCGGCAACGCCGACGAGTAATTGACCGTGTTGGTCGCGCGGCGCATGTAGCCCTTCCACGCGTCCGAACCGGACTCGCGGCCGCCGCCGGTTTCCTTCTCGCCGCCGAACGCGCCGCCGATCTCAGCGCCGCTCGGACCGATGTTCACGTTCGCGATGCCGCAGTCGCTGCCCGCCGCCGACAGGAAGCGCTCGGCTTCGCGCAGGTCGGTCGTGAACGCGCACGACGACAATCCGTGCGACGCCGCGTTGTTTGCCGCGATGGCTTCGTCGAAGTCGCTGTAGCGCAGCACGTAGAGAATCGGCGCGAAGGTTTCGGTCAGCACGACCTGCGTTTGCGCGGGCATTTCGACGAGCGCAGGCCGCACGTAGTAGCCCGCTTCGCAACCCTTCACCTCCACGCGCTCGCCGCCCGTCACCGTGCCGCCCTCCGCTTTCGCCTGTTCGAGCGCCTGCTGCATACGCGCGAACGACGGCGCGTCGATGAGCGGCCCCATCAGCACGCCCTTCTCCAGCGGGTTTCCGATCGGAACCTTCGCGTACAACTCCTTGAGGCGCGCAACCGTGTCGTCATAGATGCTGTCGTGCACGAAGAGGCGCCTTAGCGACGTGCAGCGCTGCCCCGCCGTGCCGACTGCCGAAAAGAGGATGCCGCGCAGCGCGAGTTCGCGGTCCGCGCTCTTCGACACGATGCCCGCGTTGTTACCGCCGAGTTCGAGGATCGAGCGTCCGAAACGGCGCGCGACTTCCACGCCGACCGCGCGGCCCATCGCCGTGCTGCCCGTCGCGCTGACGATGTCCGACCGCGGGTCGGCGACGAGTTGCGCGCCCACTTCGCGCGAGCCGATCACGAGCGCCGTCAATCCGTCGGGCGCCGAGCCGAATTCGGCGATGGCGTCCTGCATGATCCGATCGACCGCGAGCGCGGTGAGCGGCGTCTTCTCCGACGGCTTCCACACAACCGCGTTGCCGCAGACGAGCGCGAGCGCCGCATTCCACGACCACACGGCCACCGGGAAATTGAACGCCGAGATCACCGTGCAGACACCGAGCGGATGCCACGTTTCCGCCATCCGGTGGCCGGGACGCTCGGAGGCGATCGTGAGGCCGTAAAGCTGGCGCGACAGGCCGACCGCGAAGTCGCAGATGTCGATCATTTCCTGCACTTCGCCGAGCCCTTCCTGCAAGATCTTGCCCGCTTCGAGCGAGACGAGCCGGCCGAGCGCTTCCTTCTTCTCGCGCAGACGGTTGCCGAGCAGCCGCACGAGTTCGCCGCGGCGCGGCGCCGGCACGTCGCGCCATTGCGCGTAGGCCGCGCGCGCACGGTCGAGCGTGGCATCGACGTCCGCGTGAGTGTGCGTCTTCACGCGTCCAATGAGCGCGCCGGTGATCGGCGAGGTGACGTCCATGTCGCCGCCGTCGGCGAGCTTCGCAATGCCGAGTTCGGCGAGAATCGAATTAGCGTCCACAATGACTCCTTGAATTTCCGATACGAAACTAAAGCAGGTCGGCCCACTATACACGACACCGCCCGACGACCGCAGCGCAACCGGCGCACTAGGTAAAAACCATGAAAAGGAAGCCCGGTTCCTTTCGTTATAGCCCAATCGCGCAGGCCAGGCGCCCCAAAACTTCTCGCACCGCGTCCGATGTTACTATCGGAAACTCAGGAAAGAAAACATTCGAACCATGGCAACCAGAAACACCGACGCGAGCACCGAACAGTCGACCTCCGATCTGGGACGCAGGGTCAAGGCCGCCCGCCTCGCGAACGATCTCACGCTCGAAACCGCGAGCCGGCTGTGCGGGGTGTCGCGTTCGGCGTTGTCGAAGATAGAGAACGGGCTGATGTCGCCTACGTTCGACGTGCTGCAGAAGATCGTGCGCGGTTTGGAAATCGATCTCGGCGCGCTGTTCGGCTCGGCGTCCGCGCCCAATGCGAGCGGCCGGCGCTCGCTCACGCGCCGGGATCAGGGGCAGCGTCACGCGTATCGCGGCTATCAGATGGAACTGCTCGCCACCGACCTCGCGCACAAGGCGATGCTGCCGTTTCGGATCCGCATCACGGCGCACACGCTCGACGCCTTCGACGACTGGGGCCGTCACGAAGGCGAGGAGTTTCTGTATGTGATCAGCGGCAGCGTGTGCCTCTATTCGGAGCTGTACACGCCGACGCATCTGAACGCCGGCGACAGCCTTTATTTCGACAGCCGCACCGGGCATGCGGCCGTATCGACGAGCGAGGAGGATGCGGAAGTGTTGTGGATGGCGACCGGCGGCGTCGTGCCGCAGGCGGGTACTTAGCTCTCGGACGCGTTGCGCTCGAAGTGCGGCGAAGTCAGCGTGGCCGCGCCCATGCCGGATTGAAATTTGCCCCATCTCAGGAAGACAGCACAATGGCCCAAGACCCTTCTTTTTCAGCATCGCTCGACGCGGGTTTAAGCGGCGCGACGCGCGTGTACTTCATCGTCGGCGATCCGATTGCGCAGGTGAAATCGCCCTCGGGCGTGACGGCCGCGTTGCGCGCGGCGGGACGCGACGCGATCGTCGTGCCGGCGCACGTCGCGCCGGACGATCTGCGCGGCTTCTTCGCGGCGGTGGCGCGGATGCAGAACGTGGACGGCGTCATCATCACCGTGCCGCATAAGTTCAGCGCGACGCCATATTGCGCGACGCTATCCGGCGAAGCGAAATTCCTCGGCGCGGTCAACACGCTGCGGCGGCAGGCAGACGGCTCGTGGCACGGCGGCATGTTCGACGGCACGGGTTTCGTCGCGGCGCTTGCGGACGCGGGCTGCAAGCTGAACGGCAAGCGCGCGTTGCTCGTCGGCGCGGGCGGGGCCGGGTCGGCGATCGGGCACGCCCTCGTCCATGCGGGCGTCGCGTCGCTCGCGGTGCGCGACAACGACGCCGCGCGTACCGCAGCGCTCGTCGCGCGGCTCGTGGACCTTGGACTCGGCAGCGCGAGCATTGCGGCAAACGATGTGGCCGCCGAAGACTACGACGTCGTGGTGAACGCCTCGCCGATGGGCATGCGCGCCGAAGACCCGCTGCCGATCGACGTGTCTCGCATGCGCGCGACGGCTTTCGTCGGCGACGTGGTCACCAGGCCGCCGCTTACGCCTTTCATCGAAGCGGCCCGCGCGCGCGGTTGCCGCACGGTGACCGGTACGCAGATGTTCGGCCGCGTGTGCGACCGCATCGTGCAGTTTTTCGTCGAGGCTTGAGCGCGTCAGACGTGCAGGTGTTCGTGCTGCGCGGCATCGTCGCCGTGATGATGCCGCGCGCGCTCGATGGTCGCGGGAATCGTATGCAGATGCGCGTAGCGCACTCCGCGCTGGCTCGTCACACTGTTCGCAAACGCCGTCACGTCGTGCGCCCGGCCGCGCAGCACCGACGATTCCAGCAGGCTCTCGTGATCCAGATGCACCCGCATGCTCGCCACCGACAGATCGTGGCGATCATGATGCGCCTGCGTGATGCGGCGGGCGAGATCGCGTGTCGCGTGGTCGTAGACATAGGTGAGCGTCGCGATGCATTGCCTGCGCGAATCGTCCGCGGACTCGCGCGCCTGACTCTCGCGCACGATGTCGCGCAGCGCTTCCGAACGGCTCGCGTAGCCGCGCGCGTCCATCAATGAATCGACGACGGCGAGCAGCTCGTCGTCGATGGTGATCGTGATTCTTTGCATAGGTCCTCCTTGCGGCCATCGGCCAGTCGGCTTTCATGCTATCCGATCGTTTTGACAGTGTGACGATATTTATGAAAAGTATTATTCTGTGCGGTCCTCTCTGGAGAACCGATGTCCTTCCCTGTCAAAGCATTGTTCGGTAGTGAACGTGGCACGCTGCGTCGCAGGATCGCGGGCCTTTACGCGCTCCTCATCGCGTTCAACGTGCTTGCATGGGGCTGGGCCTTCATGACCTTCCACGGTCATCCGCTCCTGTTGGGCACGAGTCTCCTTGCGTACTCGTTCGGGCTGCGTCACGCGGTGGACGCCGATCACATCGCCGCCATCGACAACGTCACGCGCAAGCTGATGCAAGCCGGCGAACGACCGATCGCGGTCGGCCTCGCGTTCTCGCTCGGACATTCGACGATCGTCGTGCTCGCGTCGCTCTTCATTGCCGCGACGGCGACCGCGCTCCAGACGCGCCTCTCGGGCTTCCGCGAAATCGGTTCGCTGATCGGCGCGCTCGTCTCCGTGTGTTTCCTCTTCGCGATCGCGCTGATGAATCTCGCGATCCTGCGCTCGGTGCTGCGCGCCTTCGCGCGCGTGCGACGCGGCGAACGCTACGCCGACGAAGATTTCGACATGCTGCTCGCCGGACGCGGCTTGCTGGCGCGTCTTTTCAGACCGCTCTTTCGGCTCGTCAGGAAGAGCTGGCACATGTACTTCGTCGGCTTCTTGTTTGCGCTCGGCTTCGATACCGCCACGGAGATCAGCCTGCTCGGGCTGTCGGCGGCGGGCGCGACGCAGGGCATGCCGGTCTGGTCGATCCTGGTGTTCCCGGTGCTGTTCATGGCGGGCATGACGCTCGTCGACACGACCGATAGCATCCTGATGCTCGGCGCTTACGGCTGGGCCTACGTGAAGCCCGTGCGCAAGCTCTACTACAACATCACCGTCACGACGATCTCGGTGATCGTTGCGCTTTTGATCGCATCGGTGGAAGCGCTCGGTCTCGTCGCGGACAAGCTGCATCCGGGCGGCGCGTTCTGGGACGGCATCGCGAACCTGAACGCCAACTTCGGGATGATCGGCTATCTGATCGTCGGGGTCTTCGTGCTGTGCTGGCTGCTGTCGGCGGCGGTGTACCGCTGGAAGCGCTTCGAGGAACTCGACGTCCGTTCTGAACCGCTCTGAACCTGCGCGCCCCCACTCCGACACCTGCTTATGCGGGGTTTCGCACGCTCGTGCGCAAGCCTAGTCTTGTGACTCCCGACGACGCCGCACGGCAAGGAGACTCGCAATGGACGGAACTCCAATCGAATACAAGGGCTGGGGGCTGACGCCGATCGTTTCCCGAACGCCCGAGGCCTTCAACGTGCTGTTACTCGTCGAGAAGCCGAACGGCATCCGACGCGCGATGGGACCGCTCGGCAAGTTCGCCTCCGCCACGGTGGCGTGCTCATTTGCAATCGAATACGGCAAGGCGCTGGTCGACGGACGGCCGCTGCCGACGCAAACGGTTGGGGGATAACGGTCCCGCCAAACGAAGAAGGCCACGCGCAAGCGTGGCCTTCTTCGTTATATCGACTCCCCGCTATCAGGCAGACGCCTTCTGCAGCTTCTCCTCCGCCATCGTCTGGGCGCGCAGGCGCTCGTAGTCACGGTTGTCGATCGGCACCGCGTCCGGCTCGCCGAGATCGTTCAGGTGAATCCGATACGTCTCGCGAGCGCTATACGCTGCCAGTGCCGCAATCACCGTCACCGCCAGGGTGATCGAGCCGACCGTCAGCGGGATGTTCGTCGATCCCGGCGGCGCGACCAGCGCGAAGAGTGCAGGCAAGAGCGCCGTAATGAGCGTACCGACGTTCTGCGCAATCGCCATCGCCGAGACGCGCGAGCGGGTCGGGAACAGTTCCGGATAGAAACTCGGGAAGATCGCGTTATAGCCTTGATACACCACGCCCCACATGAGAAGCGACATCACGATCGCGAGCGGCACGTTATGGATGCTGATCGCCCACAAGTAACCGAACGAGAGCAGCCCCGAGCCGATCGCGCCGACCATCACCGGCAGGCGTCGGCCGATCCGGTCCGACAAATCGCCGACGTAGGGAATCACCAGCACCGCGAGAATGTTGCCGGCGACCGGAATCCACAGGTACACGCTCTTGCTGAAGCCGATGCCATACGAAGCCTGCACCGCGTAGGCCGCGCCGAAGATCGTCGCGACGACCGGGATCACGTTCATCAGCGCCATGCAGACGACGCGGAACATGTCCTTCGAGCTGTACTTGAACGCTTCCTTGATCGGCGACTTCGGCACTTGCGTTTCGCCGGCTTCCTTCGCGAATGCGGGCGTTTCCTTCACTTCGCGACGGATGATGTAACCCGCGAACAGCACACCCGCGGACATCAGGAACGGAATGCGCCAGCCCCACGAATTGAACGAATCCTCCGGCATGAAGTAGGCAAGCGGCAGGAACACAGCGGCGGCCAGGATCTGTCCGGCCTGCACGCCTTGCAGCGTGAAGCTCGCGTAATAGCCACGGCGTCCGAACGGAGCGTGTTCGAGAATCATCGAACTCGCGCCGGAGATTTCACCCGCAACGGCGAAACCCTGGATTAGGCGCAGCACCACGAGCATCGCCGGCGCGGCCATGCCGATCTGGTGATAGGTCGGCAGGAGGCCGACTGCCATCGTCGACGCACCCATCAGGAACATGCAGATCAGGAGGACGGTTTTACGGCCGTGCGTGTCGCCCCAGTGACCGAGGACGAACGCGCCGATCGGACGCGCCACGTAACCGACGCCATAAGTCGCAAGCGACGCGACGATCGCGGTCTTCGGATCGCCCGAGGGGAAGAACAGTTGCGGGAAGATCAGCGCGGCAGCCTGCGCATAAATGAAGAAGTCGTAGTACTCTAGCGCCGAGCCGATCCAGCCGCTCGCGGTGGCCTTCTTTGCCTGATGCTCGCCCTGCGGCTCGTGGTCCATGGAACTAGCCATGTTTGTCTCCAGTATGGATGAATCGATTGAATCTTCAGTGTGTCTTCGCTCGCGTCTTCACGGGGGCGCTTGTTGCGAACGACAGGCCGGATGGAACGCTGTCTTTCCCTCATCCGGCAACGCTTCCGATAGTTCGTGCATGGGTCGCGTCGCGGTGAGTGGAGAATATGAGACGGCGACTCCGCCGGCAATGGCTTCCATCCGATTTTGCGCGATTATCGAACGCATAAGTCCGATTAACGAACGTTTCGGGGGTTAGCACTAACCATTTGGTTAAAATTTTCAGCGCCGTTCAGCCGGCGTTCGCGACGGTGCCGGAGCGGCGCAGCGCTTCGGGGACGAGCAGCTCCCGCAGGGACGAATCGTCGGCGCGCACGGACTCGGCGAGTTCGGGATAGCCGAAGAAATCGAGATAGAGCGGCGTCTGCAAGATCAGCATGTCGAAGCCCGGCTCGGCCGTCAGGCCGCGCGAGCGCGCGGCGCGCAAAAGCGGCGTCGGCTGGTTCTTCATCAGGATGTCGCAGACGGCCGCCTTCGCGTCGATCCGCGCGACGTCGACCGGCAGCGGATCGCTGTCCTTGAGGCCGAGCGGCGACGCGTTGACGACGACGTCGTAGCCCGCCGGATCGTTCGAGGACACGTCGGCGGCGGCGATGCCGAAGTCGCGCCGCAGCAGCGCCGCGAGTTGTTGCGCCTTCGCGCGGTCCGGATCGAAGAGCGCGATCTCGCCGACGCCGGCCGCCGCCAGCGCCGTCGTCACCGCCGATGCCGCGCCGCCCGCGCCCAGCACGAGCACGCGCCGCCCCGCATAGGCGATGCCGGCGCGCGCGAGCGAGCGCATGAAGCCGACGCCGTCGAACAGTTCGCCTTCGAGTTCGCCCGCCGCGTTGCGGCGCACGGCGTTGACCGCGTTTGCGGCGAGCGCGGCAGGCGACGCATGATCGACGATGCTCGTGGCCGCCGCCTTATGCGGAATCGAAAGCGACACGCCGCCGACCGTCGGCGAGTCGAGCAGCGCGCGCAGCGTCGCTTCGAGCCGCGCGGCGGGCACGCGCAACGGCACCATCGCGGCGTCGATGCCGTGGCGCGCAAAAATCGAGTTGAAGACTTCTGGCGCGCGCACCTGATCGACGGGATCGGCGATGCAGAAGAAGAGTCGGGTCGTGCCGGTGATGGGCATGATGTCGGGGTCCTGGCTGTTCGAATGCGCGAAGCATAGGAGCGCCGATACCGACGTGACACAGTGAAACGTGCGCAAGCGCGCGATAATCGCGCATATCGGTTCACTGATCGCACGAAACCAGGGTTATTGCTCATGACAAAGACACCGCTCGACAAGCGCGACTGGATCGCCGGACTGGAGAAGGGCCTGGCGATCCTGGAAGCGTTCGACGACCAGCACGCCCGCATGACGCCGACGCAAGCCGCGATGCGCACGGGCCTCACGCGCACGGCCGCGCGGCGTTATCTGCTGACGCTGGAGCATCTCGGCTACGTGCAAACCGACGGCAAGCTGTTCGGGCTGACGCCGCGCGTGCTGCGGGTCGGTTGGTCGTATTTCGATTCCGCGCGGCTGCCGCGCACCGTGCAGCCGTATCTGCAGCAGCTGAGCGCGACGCTTGGCGAATCGGTTTATGTGAGCGTGCTCGACGAGTGGGAGCTGGTGTTCATCGCGCGCAACGGCACCTCGCGCGTCATGACGACGGGCTTCGTGCTCGGCGCGCGCGTCCCTGCGCCGCTGACTTCGCCGGGCGTCGTGCTGCTCGCGCACAAGCCCGACGAAGACGCGGTCCGCCAATGGCTCGACGATACCGAGCTCAAGCCTTTCACGCCCCAGACGATGACCAACAAGACGAAGCTGCACGAGAAGATCCGGCAGGCGCGCGCCGACGGCTTCGCGGTGATCGAAGAGCAGTTGCAACTGGGCGTGAGGGGCATCGCGGTGCCGATGAAGGACCGCCACGGCGAGGTGGTTGCGGCGCTCAGCACCAACATGCTGATCGGCAAGGAGACGAAGGAAGCGGCGCTCGCCCGCGTGCTGCATCCGCTGCAGGAAACAGCGCTCGCGATGCTCAATGTGATCTGAACCTGAACGAAGCTAGCGGTCCACGATCGTGCTGAGATTCGAACGCACCCGCGCGAGCAGCGCGATCAGCTGCTCGCTTTCCTCTGCGCTGAAGCCCGTGAGCGCCTCGGCCGCGATTTCATCGCCGACGCGCCGCGCCGCGTTCAGCGCCTTCTGCGCCTTCGCCGTCATGCGGACCTGCCGCTCGCGACGGTCGCCGGGATTGAACCTGCGTTCGATCCAGCCGCCCTCTTCCATGCGGTCCAACAGCCGCCCGGCCGAGATCGGCGCGACTTCGAGCAGGTCCGCGAGCCGCGCCTGATTCATCTCGCCGTAATGCGAGAGATACGCGAGCGCGCGGCATTGCGCGCGCGTCAAATCGAGCGACGACTTTGCGAGATCGTCGAACCGCTTGCCGACCAGCCGGCCGACATCGGACACGAGAAAGCCGAAGCGCTTGTCGAGTTGGGTTTGCATCGCGTGATTATAGGGAAGCCGGCGCGTCCCGCGCGTGAAGACCGCCTTATAATAAGCATGCTTATCATTTATCGGCGATCCCTTTCAAATGTCTTCCGAAGCCGCTCCGGCGAGCGCAGCCGCGCCGATCAACCGGCCCATGCTCACCGTCTCGATCATGCTCGCGACGCTGATCCAGACGCTCGACAGCACCATCGCGAACGTGGCGCTGCCGCATATGCAAGGCAGCCTGTCGGCGTCGCAGGACGAGATCACCTGGGTGCTGACCTCCTACATCGTCGCGGCCGCGATCGCCACGCCGCTCACCGGCTGGCTTTCCGACCGCCTGAGCGTCAAGCGCCTGCTCGCATTGTCGATCGCGGGCTTTACGATTGCGTCGGCGTTCTGCGGCCTTTCGGAGACGCTCGCGCAGATCGTCGGCTCGCGGCTCTTGCAGGGCATCTTCGGCGCGTCGCTCGTGCCGCTCTCGCAGTCGATCCTGCTCGACATCAATCCGCGCGAGAAGCAGGGTCAGGCGATGGCCGTGTGGGGCATGGGCGTGATGGTCGGCCCGATTCTCGGTCCCACGCTCGGCGGCTGGCTCACCGACAGCTACAACTGGCGCTGGGTGTTCTTCATCAACGTGCCGATCGGCGCGTTCGCGCTCTTCGGCGTGTTGACGTTCCTGCCTGCGCGCGAGCCGAAGCACGGCGTCAAGTTCGATGCCTTCGGCTTCGCCACGCTGGGTCTCGCGATCGGCGCGTTCCAGGCAATGCTCGATCGCGGCGAACAGCTCGACTGGTTCGGCTCGCTGGAAATCCGCGTCGAGGCGATCCTCGCCGCGATCAGCTTCGCGTTCTTCATCGCGCACACGGCGACGGCGGGCAGGAAATCGTTCTTCCGCTACGAGTTGCTGAAGGATCGCAACTTCGCGACCGGCGTGTCGTTCATCTTCGTGATCGGCGCGGTGATGTACGCGACGCGCGCGCTCCTGCCGCCCATGCTGCAGAACCTGATGAACTACCCCGTCGCGACGACGGGGCTCGTCACGGCGCCGAGCGGCGCGGGCACGATGATCGCGATGATGTTCGCCGGACGCCTGCTCAAGCGTTTCGACGCGCGGCTGATGCTGCTCGCGGGCTTCTTGATCTCGGCGTTCGCGCTCTGGCAGATGATGCATTACACCATCGTGCTGTCGGCGTCGGACATCGTGTGGCCGGGCGTGATCCAGGGCTTCGGCCTCGGGCTCGTGTTCGTGCCGCTCTCCGCGCTGTCGTTCTCGACGCTTACGCCCGAACTGCGCGCCGACGGCACGGCCACGTATAGCCTGATGCGCAATATCGGCAGCAGCATCGGCATTTCGATCGTGCAGACGCTGATGACGCGCAACACGCAGATCGCGCACGCGGACCTCGCGGCGAACGTGACCGCGTTCAATCCGGCGATGCAGCCGATGCTGGCGAACGGCTCGATCTATGACATGGCGGTGCTCAACCAGTCGATCACGCAGCAGGCCGCGATGATCGCGTATCTGAACGACTTCAAGCTGATGTTCGTCGCGACGCTGCTCGTCGTGCCGCTCGTCCTGCTGATCCGGCCGGCGAAGAAGGTGCCGGACGAAACGCTCGCGCATGCGGCGATGGATTGAGGCTCAGGGCACGAGCAGATCGCCCTGCCTCGGCGCGCCATTCCCGGCGATGCGCGCGACGAGCATGCCCGCGGTCGCGAAGCGCGTCGAGTGGCGCGCATAGAGCAGGCCGTCCGTGCGCGCGACAAGCGGCACGAGCCGGTCTTCGAGCGGATCGAGCACGTCGGCGATCGTGTCGCCGGCCCTCACGCGTTCGCCAACTTGCCGCGCATGCAGGATCACACCGGAACACGACGCGCTGAGGTACTCGCATGAAGCGAGCGGCGTGGCGGGCGCGCGCAGCGGCGGCAGTTCGGCCGCGCGGCCTTCGACCAAGCCCGCATGAATCAGATAGTCGACGATCGCGTGCGCGTCGTGCGCGGCCCATTCGTGCGACACGTCGCGCGTGCCGCGCAACTCCAGCGTGACGGCGCGCGTGGCAATCGGAATCGGAAAGCGGTCGGCGAAGGTGTCGCGAAGGAGCGACCACGTCTCCGAGCACGCTTCGTCGAATGGCTCGCCGCCGGACACCTCCGCGATCAATTGCGCCTCGCTGCCGAGATAGCGCGCAAGCGGTTCGACGAGCGGCCACGCATCGGGCGTCGTGTAGAGATGCGCGACGGCTTCCCAGTCGCAATGCAGGTCGATGACGAGATCCGCATCGCACGCGAGCGTCATCAGCGCGATGCGTTGCGACGCCAGTTCGGTCGCGGCAGGCAGCGCGGCGAGTTGCTCGCGTAGCGCCGCGCGAATGACGCGCAGATTGTGCTGCGGGTCGGCGCCGAGCTGGTCTTCGAGCCGTTGCGTGAGCATCGGCCCGAGCGCCGGAAAACTGCGGTTGAAGTCCTGCCCGGATTGCATGTCGAAGCGGCCCATCTGCGTGCCGAACCAGTGCTGGTTCAGTCCGGCCGGATTCGCGACCGGCACGAGGACGATCTGCGCGCGCAGCCGGCCATCGCGCTCCAGTTGGGCGAAATGCCGCTTCAAATACCACGCGACGACCATGCCCGGCAGTTCGTCCGCGTGCAGCGACGCCTGGATATAGACCCTGCGCGATGCATCGTCCGGGCCGAAGTGATGGCTTGTGAGCGTGCGCGCGGTCCCGAGCGTGGTCGAGATCAGAGGATGGATTCGGGTCTGCATGAGCCTTGAAATGCGCGTCGTGAATGGAAAAAAGGCATCGCGAGCGATGCCTTTTTCAGGGTGCTGCAAAAGACGACCGGGCGATTACTGCACCGAGACGTCGGTCGCGAAGTACTTCGCCATGATGCGCTTGAAGGTGCCGTTCTTCTTCATGTTCGCGAACGCCTGGTTCAGGCCCTGCTTCAGTTCGGCGTCGCCCTTGCGCAGGCCGATAGCCGTGCCCGGACCGATGACCGCCTTGTCTTCGACGATCGTGCCGACGAGCGCGAACGGCTTGCCCTGCGGCTTCTTCAGGAAGCCGATGGCGGCTTGCGCGGCATCGGTGAACATCGCGTCGATACGGCCGGCGACGAGGTCGGCTTCCACCTGTTCCTGATCTGCGTAAGGCACGACGGTCGCGCCCTGCGGCTCCCATTTGAGCTTCGCATAGCGCTCCTGCACGGAACCCTGCTCGACGCCGACGCGTTTGCCCTTGAGCGATTGCGGCGTCGGCAGGATGCCCGAACCGGCGCGCGCGACGAGTTGCGCGTGGGTGTCGTAGAGCGGATCGGTGAAATCGATCTGCTTGAGGCGTTCCTCGGTGATGCCCATGTCGGAGAGCACCGCGTCGAACTTGCGGGCCTTGAGGCCGGGGATCATGCCGTCGAAATTGTTTTCGACCCACACGCATTTCACTTTCATTTCGGCGCAGAGCGCGTTGCCGAGATCGATGTCGAAGCCGGCGAGCGTGCCGTCGGCGAGTTTCGATTCGAACGGCGGATACGACGGATCGACGGCGAAGCGGATTTGCGTGATTTCCTTCGCGCCTGCGGCGAACGAAGCCGAGGCGATCAACGCGCCGGCGAGCGCCCGGACGGCGAGCGATACTGCTTTCTTCTGAGACATTCCATTCCTTCGAACTTGCTGTTGATGCGTACTGCAAATGCAGCCGATGCCATTGCGAAGCGCGCGCGGCGGCACGTTTCGCGTAAAAACCCTGAATGTTAGCTCAAAAGTGGTTCGCGGGCGCCGAAGGCACGGGGAACCTCGTCCGGTCTACGGCACCACCGACAGGAACAGGAAGGTCGCGAAGATAACCAGATGGACCACGCCTTGCAGCACCGTCGAGCGCCCGGTGCCAAGCGTAATGACGCTGACGAGCAGCGTCAGCGAGAGCATCACGATTTCCTTCGAATCGAGCCCGAGCGCGATCGGTTGCCCGATGGCGATGGAAACGACGGCCACGGCCGGAATCGTCAGCCCGATGCTGGCAAGGGCCGACCCCAGCGCGAGATTGAGGGAAGTCTGGAGGCGGTTGAGCCGCGCGGCGCGCAAGGCGGCAAGCCCTTCAGGCAGCAGCACGAGCGCCGCGATGACCACGCCGACCACCGCTTCCGGCGCACCGGCCTTCGCCACGCCCGCCTCGACCGCCGGCGACAGCAGTTTCGCGAGCCCCACCACCGACACGAGCGACAGCAGCAGCAACGCGACCGCCGCCCACGCGTGACCGGCAGAAGGCGGCGGCGCGTGCACTTCGTCGTCGACGAAATCCGGCGCGCGCACAGGGACGGGCGGCAGGAAATAATCGCGATGCCGCACCGTCTGCACGAACACGAACACGATGTAGAGCACGAGCGAAATCACGCCGACGAACACCAGTTGCGAAATCGACAGCACCGGCCCGCTCACCGTGCTCGTGAAATTCGGCAGCACGAGCGTGAGCACCGAGAGCGCGCAGAGAATCGCAAGCGATGCGCTCGCGCCCTGCAACTGAAAGTCCTGAACGTGATGCCGCAAGCCGCCGACGAGCAGACAGAGCCCGACGATCCCGTTGCTCACGATCATGATCGCGGCGAACACGGTATCGCGCGGCAAGGCGGCTTTCTCGGGACCGCCCGTGAGCATCACCGAGACGATCAGCGCCACTTCGATGACCGTCACCGCCACCGCGAGCACCAGCGTGCCGAACGGCTCGCCTACCCGATGCGCGATCACTTCCGCGTGATGCACCGCCGCGAACACCGCGAAGGCGAGCGCGACGCCGGCGAGCACGAGCAGCATGCCGTTCGTCACCACGATCGCGAGGCCGAGCACGGCGAGCGCGACGATGGGCGAGATGACGGTCCAGTCGAATTTGAATTTCATCGGCGCTCCGGCGATCGTTCTTGTTGGCGCGCGGCGCGCGCGGACACCGGGGCATCATAACGAAAAACGATGCGCGATCGCGCTTCGACGGTTTTTGCGCACGAGACGGAGCGCCCGTGACCGCGTGCCGACCGAGATTCATCGACCGGTATGACGAAACGCGGTATCGAGATCGCGCCGGGTTTCGAACCCCGGCGCGTCAACGCTTTAGCCGCTCACTCGCTCGCGTTTTCGCGGAAGTAAAGGCGCTTGGGCAGACCCCACAGAATGAGCACCGAGCCCAGCAGGCACGCCACGGCGATGGCATAGAGACCGGGCGTCGCGCTGCCGGTCAGCATTTTGACCTTGCCGACCATGTACGGGCTGATGATGCCGCCGAACTGCCCGACCGAGTTGATGAGCGCGATGCCGCTCGCCGCCGCGATGCCGGAAAGAAAGCGCGTCGGCAGGATCCAGAAAAGACCCAGCGACGTGATGATGCCGGTCGCCGCAATCGTGAGGCCGATCACGAGCATCACCGTGTTGGTCGGAAAGAAACCGCACAGCACATAGCCGACAGCGCCCGCGAACGCACAGGCGCCGAGGTGCCAGCGACGCTCGCCGGTGCGGTCCGAGTTCTTGCCGATCAGGATCATGCCGATGCCCGCGACCGCGTAAGGCAGCATCGAGATCAGCCCGATCGCGAAGGTGTCGGTGGTGCCGGCCGTCTTCACGAGCTGCGGCATCCAGAAGACGAGGCCGTAGATGCCCATCGCGAGGAACAGGTAGATCACCGCCATCACGAGCGTGACCGGCTCCTTGAACGCGGCCTTCAGCGAATGCACTTCTCCCACCTTTGGATCACGTGCGAGTTGCTCAGTGAGTGCGCGCTTTTCGCCGGCATCGAGCCATTTCGCTTTCTCGATGCTGTCGTCGACCATCACGAGCACGACGATCCCGAGCACGATCGACGGAATGCCTTCGAGGAGGAACAGCCACTGCCAGCCGGGCATGCCGTTCAGGCCATCGCAGAACTTCATGATCGCGCCGGAAAGCGGGCTGCCGATGATGCCGCAGAGCGCGATCGACGCCATGAAGAACGAGTTGATGCGCCCGCGCCGCGACGAGGGAAACCACTTCGTGAAGAAGTAGAGCGCGCCCGGCACGAACCCCGCTTCCAGCCCGCCGATCAGAAAACGCAGCACGTAGAACCACGTTTCGGTGCGCACGAACATCATCGCCGCCGACGCGATTCCCCACGTGATCATGATCCGCGCGATCCAGCGTTTCGCGCCCACGCGATGCAGCACGATGTTGCTCGGCACCTCGAAGAGGAAGTAGCCGACGAAGAACACGCTCGCGCCGAAGCCATAGACGGCATCGCTGAAACCGAGTTCGCTCTGCATCTGCAGCTTCGCGAAGCTGATGTTGATGCGGTCGAGATACGAGAACACGAAGCACGCCACGAAGAGCGGCACGAAACGCCAGAACACCTTGCGGTAGAGCTGTGCGTCGTCGTGAGTCGCGGTCTGCGGGACGGCGGACGATAGGGTTTCCACGGTTGTCTCCTTGATGTTTTTCTTGAGCGTGTCGGTGTCAGTAAGTCGCCCGTCCTCCCGACAGGTCGAACACCGCGCCCGTCGTGAACGAGTTCTCCTTCGACACGAGCCACGCCACCATCGACGCGATCTCGTTCACTTCGACGAAGCGTCCGCGCGGAATCTTAGAGAGCATGTAATCGATGTGCTGCTGCGCCATCTGCTCGAAGATCTTCGTGCGCGCGGCAGCCGGCGTGATCGCGTTGACGGCGATGTCGAGCGCCGCGGTTTCCTTGCCGAGACTCTTGGTGAGCGCGATCACGCCCGCCTTCGCCGCGCTATAGGCCGACGCGTTCGGATTGCCTTCCTTGCCCGCGATCGACGCGATATTGACGATGCGCCCATACCCGCGCTCGATCATCGTGCGAACGATCGCCTGATTCACATGGAAGGTCGCGTTCAGATCGACGTCGATCACGCGCGACCATTCCTCGGCCGCGTAGTCGGCGAGCGGCGCATTCGCGCCCGCGATGCCCGCGCTGTGCACGAGCACGTCGATGGCGCCGAAGCGCGCGAGGGTCGTATCGGTCGCCTGCTGCACGGTATCGCGCTGCGTGATGTCGACGACGACCGTCAATACGTCGCCGAAATGTGCGAGCGCTTGCTTCGCGGCGGCGAGCGCGCCTTCGTCGCGATCCCACAGCGCGACGCGCGCGCCGCCCTGCAACAAACGCTCGGCCACGGCGAGGCCGATGCCCTGCGCGCCGCCCGTCACCACCGCGCCGCGCTTCGTGAAGTCGTATTGGTTCATCGCGTTCTCCTCATGCATCGACGGTGCGTTGCTGCTGCTCGCCGAGTCCTTCGATGCCAAGACGCATCGTCTGTCCCGCGCGCAGATAAACCGGTTCGGGCTTCTGTCCCATGCCGACGCCCGGCGGCGTGCCCGTCGAAATCACGTCGCCAGGTTGCAGGCTCATGAAGCGGCTCAGATACGAGACAATGTGCGCGACGTTGAAGATCATCGTGCTCGTGCTGCCGTTCTGGTAGCGCTTGCCGTCGACTTCGAGCCACAAGCTGAGACGCTGCGGATCGGGCACTTCGTCGGCGGTGACGAGCCACGGCCCGATCGGGCCGAACGTATCGCAGCCCTTGCCCTTGTCCCAGGTGCCGCCGCGCTCGATTTGATACTCGCGCTCCGACACGTCGTTGATCACGCAATAGCCCGCGACATGCGAAAGCGCGTCGGCTTCATCGATATACACGCCGCCCTTGCCGATCACGACGCCCAGTTCCACTTCCCAGTCGGTCTTCTTCGATCCGCGCGGGATGCGCACGTCGTCGTTCGGGCCGACCACGGCCGACAGCCACTTGTTGAAGACGACCGGCTCGGCCGGCACGGGCAGGCCCGATTCGGCCGCGTGATCCGCGTAGTTCAGGCCGATGCAGATGAACTTGCCGATGCGCCCGACGCACGGACCGATGCGTTCGCCGGCCGGCACGGCGGGCAGCGTAGCCGGGTCGAGCTTGCGCAGGCGCGCAAGTGTTTCGGGCAGGAGCGCGTCGCCCGCGACGTCGTCGATCACGCCGGACAGGTCGCGCACGGTGTGCGTGTTATCGAGCAGGCCGGGCTTTTCGCGGCCGGGGGCGCCGTATCGCAGCAGTTTCATCGGGTCTCCACCAATGCAGTTGTTCGAGGACGCATGCGCGTCTGCCCGCCAATGTAGGGAAAGCGCGCCGCTTTGAATAATGAAAGCTGCTGCTCGCGTGATAACTTTCCGTTATCTTCGCGTTGTCCCTAGTCATCTCTCTTGCCCCATGCTGCCCAACGTCGATTCGATTGCCGCGCGCCTGCGCCTGAAGCAACTTCGCCTGCTGATCGCGCTCGATGAACACGGGTCGCTCCATCGCGCCGCCGACGAAATGGCGCTCACGCAGCCCGGCGCGACCAAGGCGCTGCGTGAGATCGAGGCCACGTTCGGCGCGACGCTCTTCTCGCGCTCGCCGCAAGGCATCCAGCCGAACGAACTCGGACGCTGCGTGATCCGCTATGCGCGGCTGATTCACATGGACGTCGCGCATCTGCGAGAGGAAATGGCGGGCATCCTACAAGGCACGGGCGGCCGGCTCGCGGTCGGGTCGATCATGGGCGCGGTGTCGGGCGTGCTCGTGGACGCGCTCACGCGCCTGCGCGCGAAGCAGCCCGCGCTGACCGTCGAAGTGGTGGAGGACACGAGCGCGCGCCTGCTTGCGCTGCTCGACCAGGGACGGCTCGATCTGGCGATCTGCCGCGCGAGCGTCGCGCGCCAGCCGGATCACTACGATTACGTGGAACTGCGCGACGAGCCGCTGGCGATCGTCGCGGGACTCGCGCACGCGCTGATCGACGCGCCCGACGTCACGCTCGCCGATCTCGCGCAAAGCCGCTGGATCGTCTATCCGAGCATCATGCCGCTTCGAAGCCTGTTCGAGCGCGAGTTCAAGGAAGCGGGCTTGCCGCTGCCGCTGCATCCGGTGGAAACGTCGTCGACCATCACCACCGTCCTTCTGCTGCAACGCGACCCGACGCTCGTCTCGCTGATGCCACTCGACATGGCTCACTTCCTCACCGGGCACGGGCTCGCCCGGCGCCTCGCCATCGCGGTGCGCTCGCGCACGGAGCCTTACGGCATCGTCACGCGGCGCGGCGCGGCGCGGTCGGCCGCGACGAAGCTGATGATCGACGAACTGACCCAATGAAAAAGGCGCGGCCGGGCCGCGCCTTCTGCTTCATCGCGTCGCGCGATGCATCAGGATTCGAGTTCCGCGTTCAGCGTGATCTTGGCGTTATTGGCGAAGAGTTTCGACACCGGGCAGCCCTCCTTCGCCGCATTCGCCGCCTTTTCGAAGGCGGCCTTGTCGGCGCCGGGAATCTTCGCCTTCAGATCGAGCTGGCAGGCGGTGATCGAAAAGCCGTCGCCGACTTTGTCGAGCGTGACCGTTGACTTCGTTTCCAGGCTTTCGGCCTTCATGCCGGCCTGTTCGAGTTGCAGCGAGAGCGCCATCGTGAAGCAGCCCGCGTGCGCCGCGCCGATCAGCTCTTCGGGGTTGGTGCCCGGGCCGCTTTCAAAGCGCGACTGGAAGCCATACGGCGCGTCCTTCAGCACGCCGGTTTGCGTCGAAATGAAACCCTTGCCGTCCTTGATGCCGCCGCTCCATTTTGCCGATGCTGTCTTTTGCACGAGTGTTCTCCAGAAAATGTGACGTGGATTTGCTGCGACTGGCCGCCGCGCGGCGTGTCTTTCGCGCGTGCGAACCGATGAGTGCAGCACGCGCGATGCCCGGACGGTCGACGGATGTTAAACGGCCACTTATCATCGAACGTTTTCGCCCTGACCGGCGCGCGAAACGCGGGGCGCCCTCTTCATCCTAGCGGATCGGGGAACGGCGCGCAGACATCGAAAGTCATGGAGGCGGGATGGGTCCGCAAGTCGAACAGGTAAGCGAGGACCGGGCGTTGCCCGAACGTGCCGATGTGGTCGTGATCGGCGGGGGAATCATCGGCGTGTCGAGCGCGCTCTTTCTCGCGGAGAAGGGGCTGTCGGTCGCGCTGTGCGAGAAAGGCCAGATTGCGGGCGAGCAGTCGAGCCGCAACTGGGGCTGGTGCCGCGCGACGCATCGCGACCTGCGCGAACTGGAACTGAGCCTGGAAAGCCTGAAGCTGTGGCGCGAGATCGACACGAGGCTCGGCATCGAAACGGGCTTCCGGCAATGCGGCATCCTCTACGCCGCCGACGACGCCAAATCGCTCGCCGGTCACGAAGACTGGCTCGCGCGGGCACAGCGGCTCGTCGGGCGCGAGGGCATCGATTCGCGCATCGTCTCCGCCGACGAAACCGCGTCGCTCATGCGCGGCTCCGCGCGCCGCTTCGCGGGCGGCATCTACACGCCCTCCGACGGCCGCGCGGAACCGCAGCGCGCCGCGCCCGCCATCGCGAACGCGCTGCGACGCCGCGGCGTGAAGGTGCTGACGCCGTGCGCGGCGCGCGGCGTCGAAACGGCCGGCGGCGCGGTGAGCGGCGTCGTGACGGAATACGGGCTGATCCGTTGTGCGAGCGTCGTCGTCGCGGGCGGCGCCTGGACGCGGCGCTTCGCGGGGAATCTCGGCATCGACGTGCCGCAACTGATGGTGCGCTCGTCGGTCATGCGCACGGCGCCGGTCGCCGACGGTCCCGAGGTCAGCGCGTGCAATCAGGACATGGGTTATCGCAAGCGGCTCGACGGCGGCTACACGCTCGCGAACGCGTTCCACAGCTACCACGACATCACGCCCGACAGCTTCCGGCTCTTCGCGAAGTTCCTGCCCGCGTTCAAGAGCCAGTTCGGCTCGATCAAACTCGGTATCGGCGCGCGCTTCTTCGAAGAGCTGCGGCGGCCGCGCCGCTGGCCGCTCGACCGGCCGACCGTATTCGAAACCGTGCGCACGCTCGATCCGGCGCCGGTCGCTTCCTTCAACGACGCCGCGCTCGCCGAATTCCGTGCGATTTTTCCGGTGCTGGCGAACACGCCGGTGGCGCAGTCGTGGGCCGGTTATATCGACGTGACGCCGGATGCCGTGCCCGTGATATCGGGCGTCGAGCGCCTGCGCGGCGCGTTCATCGCGACGGGATTTTCGGGGCACGGCTTCGGCATCGGTCCGGGCGCGGGCAAGCTGATGGCGGACATCGTGGCGAACGACACGCCGCTCGTCGATCCGCGTGCGTTTCGTCTGTCGCGTTTCTTCGATGGCACGAAGATCGAACTCGACGGCGGGTTCTGAGCGCGACGGCGCACCGGCGCGTTAACATAACGGTTTCCGTTCAGACGGCGGCGCTCGCACGACGCGCGCCGCCCGCATCCCCGAGGCTTTTCATGGCATCCACGCCTGCTTTGTACGTCGACGTCTGGTCCGACTTTGTTTGCCCGTTCTGCTACCTGCAGACGCCCGTGCTCGACCAGTTGCGCAACGCCTATGGCGATGCGGTCGAGATCCGCTGGCACGCTTTCGAGCTGCGCCCCGAGCCGACGCCGCTGCCCGGCGCCAACAACGACGCGCTGATCGAACAGTGGGAAAAGTCGGTCTACCCGCTCGCGGCCGAGCGCGGCCTGACGTTGCGCATGCCGGCCGTCAACCCGCGCAGCCGCAAGGCGTTCGAGACGGCGATGTTCGCGCGCGAGTCGAATCGCTATGAACTCGTGCATCGCGCGCTCTTCAAGGCGTATTTCGAAGACGGCCTCGACATCGGCGACACCGACGCATTGCTCGACATCGCCGCGACCTGCGGCATCGATCCGGAATTGCTCGAAGAATCGCTGGCGGAAGGCGAATTCACCGACCTCGTGATCGAGGACGAAGACTTCGCGAAGAAGATCGGCGTGACCGGCGTGCCGTTCGCGGTGCTGTCGCGCGAGGGCGCGCCCGGCGAAGAGCCGCCTCCGCCCATCGCGCTGCGCGGCGCGGCGCCCGTACAGCACTTCGAAGCTGCCGTCGAACGACTCTTCCCCGACGGCTTTCCAAGCTGAACGCGCGCCCGCCTGCTAGCTGTGCTCGGCCATGAACGACTTCAGCGCAATGCGCTGCGACGGTTCGAGCGCCTCGAATTCCAGTCCGTAGGCCGCGCTCTGCGGCGCACCATCGGACGTGCCGACGTGGCGCACGATGGCGTGCGTGTCGATATGGACGTCGATGTCGTCGGTGTTGAAGTGAAACGACACCCGCAGCCGCTCGCCGACCTGCGCGCTCGGCTCGACTACCGCGAGCGACATCCCATACGGACTGATGTCGCACACCCGCCCCATTTGCCCGAGCGGCTGGGTTGCGCCTTCGGCTGAAAAGCGCGCGGCGAGCCGCGTCGGCATGCGCGCGAACTTGCGCGCCCTCAGACGCTTGATGCCGCCCGGCTCCGACAGCACGACATAGTTGAACGGCTCGCGGCACAGCGCATCGACCGTGCACGCGAAGCGGAACACGCCGCGCCCCGACAGCGCCACCATCTCCACCTGCTCGCCGTGAATCAGGTCCAGCGGGTCCATGCCGCTCATCACCGGCTGCGTGACGAACAGCGCGCGCTCGCCGTTGCGCCGCCCCGATGAGAAGCCGATCACGCGCGACGCATACATCGCCGAGCCGGCACCGACTGTCGCGCGCAGGCCCACGCGCGCGCCGATCGCGAGGCCGACGTCGTCGAGCTTGAGCGGTCCGGTCTCACGCGACGCGTCGGCGTCACGCGATTCGCGCGGCGCTTCGGCGTTCCGTCGACGATGCGGCTCAAAGTGCAGGAAGAGGAAATTGAGCGTGCTTTCGTCGCGCACGATGGTACCGGTATCAAACAGAAGCGCACCATCCTCCGCCACGATCGGCCATTCGAGCGGGGTTTGCAGCGGCACGTCCGCGGGCCCCAGACGAACCAGAGCAGGCAAGAGCGGCGCGACGACGGATTCCAGGGTCATTATTCGGACGATATTGAGATGATTCCGGCATCGTCCGACGCCGCCTATTTTTCGTCAAGTGTTTAATCGGCAACAATTACGTGCAAACGTTAATTTATGACGCTTTTCTGACCGACTCGCGTTGTTCTCGCCCAACCGACCCCGCATGCGCGTCCGGAAGATGCGCGCGCCCGGCGCCGAATATCTTCTCGCGCAGCGTACCGGACGCGTATTCCGTCTTGTACGCGCCGCGCGCCTGCAACTCGGGCACGACGAGATCGACGAAATCGCGATAACACTCGGGCGTGACCGTGCGCGCAAGGTTGAAGCCGTCGATGCCGGTGTCCTCGATCCACGCGACGAGTTCGTCCGCGACCTGCGACGCGCTCCCGACGAGCGTCGGGTAGCGCCCGCCGAGTTGCAACTCCTGAGTGAGGATGTCGCCGACCGTGCGCTCGCGGCCGGCCGCGGTCAGGTTCTTCACGACCGACTGGATCGCATTGTTCTTCACATAGCGGATCGGCTCGTTGCGCGCATAACGCGAGAAGTCGATGCCGCTCGAACTCGCGTAGTGTGCGAGACCGGCTTCGGGGCTCGCGTACTGCACGTAGTCGTCGTATTTTTCACGCGCTTCGCGCTCGGTGGCCGCCGTGACGATGGACATGCCCATGAAGAACTTGATGTCGTCGCGCTGACGGCCTTCGCGTTCGACTTCGTCGCGCACGCCACTCACGAGCTTCTTCAGCGCGCCGCGCTCCTGCTGCGAGACGAACACGCACTCCGCGTGGCGCGCGGCGAACGCCTGCCCGCGCCCCGACGACCCCGCCTGGAACAGCACCGGCGTGCGTTGCGGCGACGGCTCCGACAAGTGATAACCCTCGACGTCGTAGTACTTGCCGTGATGCGCGATCGGCCGCACGCGCGCCGGATCGGCGTAGACGCGCGCTTCGCGGTCCGCGCGCACCGCGCCTTCCTGCCAGCTTCGTTCCCACAACTCGTACACGACGTCGAGAAATTCTTCGGCGCGGTCGTAGCGTTCGTCGTGCTCGATCTGCTGGCCGAGGCCCATCGCCTTCGCGGCGCTCTCCAGATAACCGGTCACGATGTTCCAGCCGATGCGGCCGTTCGTCAGGTGATCGAGCGTCGAGAAGCGCCGGGCGAGCAGATACGGCAACTCGTAGGTCAGGTTCACCGTGACGCCGAAGCCGAGATGGCGCGTCGCGGCGGCCATCGCGGAGACGGTCAGGAGCGGATCGTTGACCGGAAGCTGGATCGATTCGCGCAGCGGCAGATCGACCGATTGCTGGTAGACATCGTAGACACCGACGATATCGGCGAGAAACAGGCCGTCGAACAGACCGCGTTCGAGCAACTGCGCGAGTTCCGTCCAGTACGCGATGTCCTTGTAGCGCGTCGACTGGTCGCGTGGATGCGTCCAGAGGCCATGATTGATATGGCCGACGCAGTTCATGTTGAAGGCGTTCAGCAGAATGTGTTTGGGCATGTCGGTGGATGCGCGAGCGGACGAATGAGAAGCGTAACCATCCGTCCGCCGGCAAGGAACCGACGATTTCTGCTTTGCTTATGTCAAAGCGTCGACGCCGCGAAGGTATCGCACTGACGGATGTCGCCGCTCGAAAGTCCGCGCTTGAGCCAGCGCTGACGCTGCTCGCTCGTGCCGTGCGTGAACGCTTCGGGCACCACGCGACCTTGCGTTTGCTTCTGGAGCCGGTCGTCGCCGATGGCCGCCGCCGCGTTCAGGCCTTCCGCGAAGTCGCCGGGCTCGATGAGTTTGGCGTTGTCGCGCTGCGCGGTCGCGGCCCAGACGCCGGCGTAACAATCGGCCTGCAACTCGACGCGCACGGACAGCGCGTTCGCGCGCTCGCGCGACATGCGCGAGCGCGCAGCGTCGACTTTCTCCGAAATGCCGAGCACGTTCTGCACGTGATGCCCGACTTCATGCGCGATCACGTAAGCCTGCGCGAAGTCGCCGCTCGCGCCGAAGCGTTCGCGCAGCTCGCGGTAGAACGACAAATCGATGTAGACCTTGCGGTCGGCGGGGCAATAGAACGGGCCCATCGCCGTTTCGCCGACGCCGCAGGCGGTCTGCGTGCCGCCCGAGAACAGGACGAGCTTCGGCGGCGGATAGTCCTGGTTGAACTGCGTGCGGAAGATTTCCTGCCAGGTGCGTTCGGCATTGCCGAGCACGCGTCGCACGAAGACGGCGCCCGCGTCGTTCGCGGGCGGCTGGTTCGCGGGCGCGGCCTGCTGCTGCGGCGCGTGTGACTGCATCTGCGAGGCGCCGTTGATGATCACCATCGGGTTGATGCCGAGGAAATACGAGGCCGCGAGCGCGACGACGAACGTCCCGATCCCGATACTGCCGCCGCCGACCCTAAATCCCCCGCCGCCGCCGCGACGGTCTTCGACATTCTGGCTTTCCGCTTCGTCATCGAGACGCATGGTATTTCTCCTCTTCTGGTCGCATCGGCGCGGCAAAAAAGCCGGTATGTTATCCGTCGAACCGTCCGGCACGGACGACGTCGTGACGACATGGCACAGTTCCCCACGTGCAGGTCCAAGCATTATGCGCACCACGCCCGACGTGGTATCGACCCAATAGCGCGAAATCACCCCGCGGCCCGATTGTCGCAGTGCGGTCGATTGTCGCGGAAATGGCTCACCGCGCGCGTCGACGCGCTCGTCCCGTGTTCTCGAAAATCAAGGCAATTCAGGGCTATACGCGCGGCAACTCCTTGATACTGCGGCATTTGCGCACATTCGCCAGTCTTTGACGCGACGCAACACGCATCTCGAAAGCTCGCTAAGCTTCGTCCGTCAAAAGCCGATCAACCGACAAAAGCGCGCCGCCGAGCGACGTACAAAACCCCGCCCAATCCATCATGCAATCGACTCAGGAAGCGCTGGATCTCGCGCGAATCCAGTTCGCCTTTACCGTATCGTTTCACATCATTTTTCCGGCGCTGAGCATCGGGCTCGCGAGCTTCATCGCGGTCCTCGAAGGCGCGTGGCTCAAAACCGGCCAAGCCGTCTACAAGGAACTGTGCCACTTCTGGTCCAGGGTTTTCGCCGTCGCGTTCGGCATGGGCGTCGTATCCGGCGTCGTGATGAGCTACGAGTTCGGCACCAACTGGGGCGGCTTCTCAAGCTTCGCCGGACCCGTCACCGGGCCGCTCCTCACGTATGAAGTGATGACCGCGTTCTTTCTCGAAGCGGGCTTCCTCGGGATCATGCTGTTCGGCTGGAACAAGGTCGGCAGGAAGGCGCACTTCGGCGCCACGCTGATGGTCGCGATCGGCACGATCATCTCGACGTTCTGGATTCTCGCCTCAAACAGCTGGATGCAGACGCCGCAGGGCTATCGCATCGAAGGCGACCACGTGGTGCCCGTCGACTGGTTCGCGATCATCTTCAATCCGTCGTTCCCGTACCGGCTCGCGCACATGGCGATCGCGGCGTTCATCGTCGCGGGGCTGGTCGTGGCCGCGACGGGCGCGTGGCATCTGCTGAAGGGCCGCCGCGATCCGGCGATCAAGAAGATGTTTTCGATGGCGCTCTGGCTGCTGCTCGTGCTGACGCCGGTGCAGGCGATCGTCGGCGATGCGCACGGCATCAACACGCGCGAATATCAGCCGGCGAAGATCGCGGCGATCGAAGGCCTCTGGGACACCGAGCAAGGCGGCACCGCGCTCAACCTGTTCGGCATCCCGGACATGGAAGCCGAGACGACGAAGTATGCCGTGTCGATTCCGCACCTCGGCAGCTTGATCCTCACGCACAGCTGGGACGGCGAGATTCGCGGACTCAAGTCCTTCCCGAAAGAAGACCGCCCGAATTCGACTGTCGTCTTCTGGAGCTTCCGGATCATGGCGGGACTCGGCGTGCTGATGATCGCGATGTCGGCGGCGGCCTGGCTGTTGCGCCGTCGCGGCAGGCTCTATGACTCGCGCGGATTCCTGCGTTTCGCGCTCGCGATGGGGCCGACCGGTTTCATCACGCTGCTCGCGGGCTGGGTGACGACCGAAGCAGGCCGCCAGCCGTGGGTCGTGTACGGCGTGATGCGCACCGCCGACGCCGTCTCGCCCGTCACGGCGCAGCAGGTCGGCGTCTCGCTGTTCGTCTTCGTGATCGTCTACACGCTCGTGTTCGGCACCGGCATCTACTACTTGCTGAAGCTCTTGAAGCACGGCCCGGCGCTGCCCGGCACGACGACCCACGCGCCCGGCATCGACGACGCCGGCCACACCGCGAGGCGCCCGTTGAGCGCCGTCAATCAATCGATCGAAGGAGCATAAGTCATGGATCTCACCGTTGCCTGGGCCGCGATCATCGCGCTGGGCGTGCTGATGTACGTCGTGCTGGACGGGTTCGATCTCGGCATCGGCATTCTGTTTCCGCTCTTCCCCGACGAGCACGACCGCGATGTCATGATGAACACCGTCGCGCCCGTCTGGGACGGCAACGAAACCTGGCTCGTGCTCGGCGGCGCGGGTCTGTTCGCCGCGTTCCCGATGCTCTATTCGACCGTGCTTTCCGCGCTCTATCTGCCGCTCGTGCTGATGCTCGTGTGCCTGATCTTCCGGGGCGTCTCGTTCGAGATTCGCGCGAAGGCGTCGCGCACGAAGCATCTTTGGGACCTTGCGTTCATCGGCGGATCGGCGGGCGCGACGTTCTTTCAGGGCGTGGCGCTGGGCGCGTTCCTCGACGGCATCCCGGTCGCCGATGGCCGTTTTTCCGGCGAAGCGTTCGGCTGGTTCACGCCGTTCAGCATGTTCACGGGCGTGGCGCTGGTAGTCACCTACGCGCTGCTCGGCTGCTGCTGGCTGATCGCGAAAACCGAGGGCGACCTGCAGCGGCGGTTTTACCGGATCGTGTGGCCGCTCACCGTCCTGCAACTCGCGACGATCGCCGTGGTCAGCATCTGGACGCCGTTTCAGGATCAAGGCATCGCGATGCGCTGGTTCGATTCGCCGCTCTTTTACCGGCTGCTGCCGGTGCCGGTGCTGGTGGTTGCGTGCGCGTGGATCATGCGGCGCTCGATTCGCTCCCGGCACGAGACACGGCCGTTCGCGATGGCGCTCGCGTTTGTGCTGCTTGGATTCGCGGGGCTCGTCGCGAGCATTTCACCGCATGACGTCTTGCCCGGCGTCTCGTTGTGGGATGCGGCCGCGCCACGCTCCAGCCAGTTGTTCACGATCGTCGGAGCAGCGGTCATCCTGCCCGTGATCGTGGCGTACACCACGCTTGGATATTGGGTCTTCAGAGGGAAGGTGCGGCATGGCGACCATCACTACCATTAAGGCCGCCGGACGCGGCAAGCTGGCGCGGGCTGGCTGGTTTGTGGCGCTCTGGTTCGCCGGAGTCGGCGGGGCGATGTTGCTCGCCCTGCCGTTCAAGCTGCTCATTCGGGCGGGCGCCGGACACTGAACCTCGGCTCGCAGCCGAGGCGCCGCCCCCGCGTCAATCCGCTAAAAGCCCGCCGCGACAGCAATCCCGCCCGCGACGATGCCAAACCCCACCACCGCCACCGACACCACCACGAGCACGCGCCGCGGAAACGACCGTCCGAGCATCGCGAGCGATGGCACGCTGATCGGCGGCAGCGTCATCAGCAGCGCACCGGCGGGGCCCGCCGCCATCCCGAGCGACAGCATCGCCTGGATGATCGGCACTTCGCCCGCCGTCGGAATGACGAACAGCATGCCCGCGACGGCGAACGCCACGATCCAGATCAGACTGTTGTCGATGTCCGGACCGATATGCGGAAAGAGCCACGCACGCGCCGCGCCGAGCAGCAGCACGAGCACGATGTACTCGGGCACGAGACGCAGCGTCATGCGGCCCAGAATCTTCATCCAGCGCGAAAACGCCGTGCCCGGCTCGTCCTCGTCGATCATCTGCTTGAGCGCGTCGCGCGACGCTTCCGCTTCCTTCGGCGTCACCATCCGGTTCACGACATAGCCGAGCCCGAACACCATCAGCACGCCGAGGCCGAGCCGCAAGCCCATCCACTGCCAGCCGAGCACGAAGCCCATGAACACGAGCGCCGCCGGGTTCAGCACCGTGTTGCCAAGCCAGAACGCGATCGCCGCGCCCGGCGCCGCCTGCCGCGCCCGCAATCCCGCGACGACGGGCGCCGCGCAGCACGTGCACATCATCCCCGGCAGCGACATCAGGCCGCCATTGACGACGCTCCCGAAGTCGCTGCGGCCCAGCGCGCGCGCCACCCACTGCGGCGGAATCAGCGCCTGCACGGCGGAGCCGAGCAGCAGGCCGAGTACCATCGCCTGCCAGATCGCCTTGCCGTAGGCCAGCGCGTAATCGAGCGCGGCCTTGAGCGACGGCTCGGGCGCGCTCGCGGCGGTGCCCATCAGGATCGACTTGCCGATCGAATGCTGACTCGCCGCGACGAACGCGCGGTTGTAGTACGGGAACCACTTCACGTAGAAGAGGCCGATCACGGCGATCAGCACAAACGTCACGAGGCCGAGCGCGATACGCGGTTGTCGATGGGCGGTGTTCATTTTTCTTGAGAGTAAGGCGTTGTTGAATGCGAATTCGATGCGAAGGTTCGAGCGCCGGTTTTCAACCGGTCGCCACGGCCGTTTCGTTCAGTTGGGCGAGAAGCGCCCTCGCCTGCTCGACGCTGTCGGCATCGTTTGGACGAAAGAGCACCTGCGTCGCGTGTTCCAGTTCGGTGAAATGCGCGCCGCTGCTGCGCGCATACGCCGGGTCGTAATGCAGGTCGATCAGTTCGGCGAACAACGCGCTCCTCGCGCCTTCGTCGATCAGCCGATGCCAGTGCATCACGCGCTCGCGGCTATGCAGGCCGATCAGCTTGGCGAGCTGCTGCTTGAAGAACGCGGGCTCGTCGAAGAGATGGCCGTAGTCCTGCAGCAGGAACGCGATGCGGTCGTCGTGGCTCGCTTCCACCTCGACGCACGCGCCGCGATGAAACGTCACGAGCAGCGACTCCGGCAGCGTGATCGAACCGATGCGCCGGCTCTCCGCCTCGACGAACACCGGCCGCGACACGTCGAAGCCGCGCAGCACGCCGACGAGCGCGGAGTCGAACCCTTTCTGCGACGGCTGCGGTTCGCCCGGCAGCGCGCCGAGCAGCGACCCGCGATGCGCGGCGAGCCCTTCCAGATCGAGCACCTGCGCGCCCGCCGCGCGCAACGCCTGCAACAGGCGCGTCTTGCCGCTGCCCGTATGGCCGACGAGCGCGACATAGCGAAACCGCTTCGGCAGCGCGTCCAGCAGATCGAGCGTCGCGCGCCGGTACGACTTGTAGCCGCCTTCAAGCTGACGCGCCTGCCAGCCGATCATATTGAACCAGGTCGTCATCGAGCCGGAGCGCTTGCCGCCGCGCCAGCAATAGATGAGCGGCCGCCAGTTTCGCGGACGGTCGGCGAAGGTGGTCTCGAGATGCAGCGCGATGTTGCGCGCGACCATCGCGGCGCCGACGCGCGTCGCCTCGAACGGCGACACCTGCTTGTACATCGTGCCGACGATTACGCGCTCCTCGTTGCTCAGAACGGGCGCATTGATCGCACCGGGAATGTGATCCTCGGCGAATTCGAGCGGCGTGCGGACGTCGACGACTTCGTCGAAATCCTTGAGCCGGTCCAGGTTCACGAGCAGATTTTTCAAGGTGACGACGCGCGTTTCGACGGTTGATCGGGACGCGAATTATCGCACGCAAGCGCTTTGGCGACCGGCGGAGCGCTCGCCGGCACGACGGACAGCCTGCCGAATTTCGATAACGCTCGCGGTTTTTGGCTCGCTACATTGGCGGTTCGGGCGGCGACGCTGCACACGCCGTCTCGCTTCCACGCGTTTTCGTCCAGAATATCCACGGTAAACCGCAGCAAAAGGACCGAGCGATGCCTTACGCACAGACCATCGGAACCCGAACCTACCGTTTCGCGGACCTCCGGACGCTGCTGGCGAAAGCCAGCCCATTGCGCTCCGGCGATCAACTCGCCGGCGTCGCCGCCGCAACGGAAGAGGAGCGCGTCGCGGCGAAAATGGCGCTGGCGGACGTGCCGCTGCGAACCTTCCTGACCGAAGCGGTGATCCCCTACGAGGACGATGAAGTCACGCGCCTCATCATCGACGATCACTCGCCCGAAGCCTTCGCGCCGGTTTCGCATCTGACGGTCGGCGACTTCCGCAACTGGCTCCTCGCCGACACGACGACCACCGAGATGCTCGTCGGCGTTACCGCCGGACTCACGCCGGAAATGGTCGCGTCGGTGTCGAAGCTGATGCGCAACCAGGATCTCATCCTCGCGGCCAAAAAACGCCCGGTCGTCACGCGCTTTCGCAACACCATCGGGCTGCCCGGCCGCATGTCGGTGCGCCTGCAGCCAAATCATCCGACCGACGACGCCAAAGGCATCGCCGCCTCGATGTTCGACGGCCTCATGTACGGCTGCGGCGACGCCGTCATCGGCATCAACCCCGCATCGGATTCGCTGAGCGCGATCACGGCGCTCCTCGTGATGATCGACGAATTCCGCCAGCGCTACGACGTCCCGACGCAATCGTGCGTGCTCACGCACGTGACCAATACGATCGCGGCCATCGAAAAGGGCGCCCCGGTCGACCTCGTGTTCCAGTCGATCGCCGGCACGGAAAAGGCCAACGCGAGCTTCGGCGTGTCGCTCGCGCTGCTTCGGGAAGCGCAGGAGGCGGGCCGCTCGCTCAGGCGCGGCACGGTCGGCGACAATCTCATGTACTTCGAGACCGGCCAGGGCAGCGCGCTGTCGGCGAATGCGCATCATGGCGTCGATCAGCAGACCTGCGAAGTGCGCGCCTACGCCGTCGCGCGCAAGTTCGAGCCGCTTCTGACCAATACGGTGGTCGGCTTCATCGGGCCGGAGTATCTGTACGACGGCCGGCAGATCATCCGCGCGGGTCTGGAAGACCACTTTTGCGGCAAGCTGCTGGGCGTGCCGATGGGTTGCGACATCTGCTACACGAATCACGCCGAAGCCGATCAGGACGACATGGACACGCTGCTCACGCTGCTCGGCGTCGCGAACGTCAACTTCATCATGGGCATTCCGGGCGCCGACGACGTCATGCTCAACTATCAGAGCACGTCGTTCCACGACGCGCTCTACGTGCGCCGGGTGCTGAACCTGAAACGCGCGCCGGAATTCGAAGCGTGGCTCGAATCGATGCGCATCACCGACGCGCGCGGCGCCTTGCTCGCGCAGGCCGCGCAGCCGCTCATCGAATGGATGCACGCGTGATGGACGACAAGCTAGCTTCGCCCGTCGACGAGAATCCGTGGGACGCGTTGCGCCGCTACACGAATGCGCGCATCGCGCTGGGCCGCGCGGGCAGCAGTCTGCCGACCGCGCCGCTGCTCGCGTTCGAGCTCTCGCACGCGCAGGCGCGCGACGCAGTGCACCAGCCGCTCGACACCGCCGCGCTGCACGATTCGCTGCGCGCCGCCGGCTTCGTTACGCTCGACGCCGCGAGCGCAGCGCCCGATCGCGATCACTATCTGCGCCGGCCGGACCTCGGCAGGACGCTCGGCGAGCAAAGCGCGGCCGCGCTCGCCGCGCACGGAAAGACGCTGAAGGAAGCGCCGGATGTCGTGTTCGTCGTCGCGGACGGTCTTTCCGCCTACGCGGCCGCGCGGCACGCCACGCCCTTCCTCGAAGCGTTGCGCCCTTCGCTCGCTGGCTGGAACGTCGGCCCGGCCGTCGTGGCGACGCAGGCGCGCGTCGCGCTCGGCGACGGCATCGGTGAGCTTTTACGGGCGCGCATCGTCGTGGTGCTGATCGGCGAGCGGCCGGGCCTCAGTTCTCCCGACAGTCTCGGCATCTACCTGACCTGGGCGCCGCGCATCGGCCGCAGCGACGCCGAACGCAACTGCATTTCGAACGTGCGTCCCGAAGGACTCGCGTATGCACCCGCCGCGTTCAAACTGGGTTATCTACTCAACGAAGCGCGCCGCCTGAAGCTGACGGGCGTCGGCCTGAAGGACGACAGCGATTCGTTGCTCGCGGCGTCGGCGAGACCGGGCGGCACGATCGAATCGGCGTGAAAGCGCGTTCGGCTACAGCACGAGCGACCCGGCCGAAATCGCGACGATCAGGAAAATCACGAACAGAATCAGGAAGATGAAGAAGCAGATCTTCGCGATGCCGGCGGCGCCTGACGAGACGCGTCCGAAGCCGAAGAAGCCCGCGATCACCGAGATGACCGCGAAGAGAATGGCGAGCTTGAGCATGATTGGTCCGATCTATTGATTGAAGTGGGACCGGTCAAGCAAGGGATGTTCCCGTTCAGCGCGTGCACGCCAGCGAATACTTCAGGCCCTCGGCGAGCAGCGCGCTCCAGACCGCCCACGTATGCCCGCCGTCGATGATGCGCAATTCCGCCGGCTGCCTCGCCTCGCGCAACTGCGTGTACAGCAGCGACGCTTCGGCCTGGATGCGCAAGTCGTCGTCGCCGGCTGCGATGAACATCGGCACGCGCAGACCGCGGCTCATATATGTTTGCCACTGCGAGGGATAGTTCAGCGTGCGCCAGACCAGCGGCTCGAATTGGCGGTCGCCGAACACGCCGACATAGCGCGCCGCCGAGGCCACCGGCGGCGCGCCCGCATAAATGGCCGGGCCGAGCAGCATCGCGCCGCAGAAAAGCTGCGGACGCGTCATCGCATAACGCAGCGCGCCGAAACCGCCCATCGACACGCCGCCGATCACGCGACCCTCGCGGCCCGTCTGCGCGGCGTATTTCGTTTCGATCTCCGGCATCAGTTCTTCGAAAAACGCAGTTTCGATCGGCTCCTTGCGATCGACGTACCAGTCGGTGCCGCCCTGCGGCATCACGATCAGAAGCGGCGGAATCTCGCGTTGCGCGATCAGCCGGTCGACGATCGTTTGCAGATGGCCTTGCGTGATCCAGTCGTAGGCATCGCCGTTGTTTCCGTGCAGCAGATACAGCACGGGATAGCGCTCGTCGCTCGGCGCGTAGCCGGGCGGCAGATAGAGCACGTAAGGCCAGTCGCGATCGAGCGCTTCGGAATGCATCGTGCGCGCGACGACCTTGCTGCCCGCCGCCGACGTCAGCACGGCAGGCATCGGTTTCACCGATGCCGCCGCGTGCTGGCCGGCTTTCGCGCCGTGCATCGACTCGCTCGCCGCTGTCGACGCAGGTTGCGGCGCCGCGTGAGCGGCGGCGATCGCGCCGGCGGCGGCGAGACTGACCGTTAGTCGCGTTTTGGCGCGCGGCGCGCGGCGATTGGCGAAGAGCATGCGGAAGCGTTCGAAAGGCGTGATCTGAAAGCAAAACGCGCCGGCTTGCGGCGCGGTTCCGAGGAAAACCGGCTAGCGGCTCAACGTGCGCTGCGGGCGGCTCTGCCCGCGTCGAGCGCAGGCTTGGGCGTGATCGCGTGGACGAGCGGCCGCCGCAATTGCGGCACGGCGAGCAGCAGCGAAATCGCGACGGCGTCGGCGGCGAACCCGAGCGGCACGTTGATATAGCCGCTCGTCAGCGTGAACAGCACCGAATCGACGACGAGCGAGATCACCGTGCCCGCGACGAAGCAGACCATGCCGTCGCGACCGACCGCGCCGATCCACGGCAGGCGCGCGGCGACCTGTTTCACGACGCCGTAGCGCACGAGATTCGCCGCGAGCCACGCGATCGCCAGGAAGTTCGCGACGCGCGCGCCGGCCAGATTGCGCTTGAAGTCGCTGTCGATGGCGCCGGCCGGCAGAATCAGCTTGTAGTACGCCATGCCCGCGACGACGGCGAGCGCGGCCACGCTCATTACCCAGCCGAATCGGTGCGAACTCACGCGCTGGTAAATCGGCTGGCAGCGCGCGAGCACGCCCAGCACGAACATCAGCTGCCAAGCGGCCGGGTTGAAGTCCCAGAGGTTGTCGTCGACGGACGGCAGGTAGTCGCCCAGTTGCGGCGCGAGCATCCACAGCACCACGCTCCCGCCGAGCAGGAGCCACGGCTTCGAGCGCGCGAGCGGCAGCAGGAGCGGCACGGCCAGCGCGAAAAACGCGTACATCGGCAAGACCGCCGCGAGATACGGCTGGCGCTTGAGGAGCAGGATGTCGGCGATGGACGCGACCGGCGCGCTCAACAGGCTGTCGAGGTCGCCGTTTGCGAGGTTCGGCGCGCTGCCGTAGAACGGTCGCAACACGAAGCTCGCGAGCAGCATCAGTGCGGCGGTCACGAGAAACGCGCGGTAGATCTCGAACGAGCGCCGGACGAAACGCCCGCGCGCGACGCTTTCCGACTGGCGCGACGCGAGCGACACATACGCCGTGGCCGTCGCGAAGCCGCCGAGGAACACGAAGACTTCGGCGGCGTCGTTGAGCGCGAACGCGTGCAGCGTGAAGCGCGAGACCATGCTGCCGCCGATGTGATCGACGACGATGACCAGCAGAACCAGACCGCGAAAGAAGTCGAGTTCGACAAAGCGTTGAGATTTTCCCTGCATGCGGCGTTCGGGTAGCGCCTGCGCGATGCAGGCTGTGACCAAGGCGGAGCCGCCCGAAAGGCGGCTCAAACGGACTTGGAGTTTACCCTAATTGCTGCAATGCAATGCGCTCGGAGTCTGCTAAGACGTATCAAATGTTTACGCAGAGATACGCCCCCAATTTCACACGCTCGACGCTTCTGCCGCCGCCACCGCCGGCGAGACGATCGCCGCCTGCCCCGTCTGACGGCGCGAACGCCCGGAACTCAGATAATCGGCGATCGAATCCTGCGTGACTTCTCCCACATAGTGACCATCCGCGTCGATGACGGGCATCCACGACGAATTGAATTGATACATCTTCGACAGCACGATGCGCAGGTTGTCGTCGACGGAAACCGTCGTCGCGAACGGTTTCAGCGCGTCGGCGCACGGCCCGCGCCCGTTGCGCGCCACGCGCCGCTGAACGTAGCCGAGCGCGCGCCGGTCGTCGTCGAGCACGGTCAGGTAGCGGTTGTCGCTCTCTTCCATCATCTGGTAGGCAGTGGCGAGCACCGTGTCGGGGCGCGCGGTGTCGGGGTGCGTCGCGGCGTCGCCGGCCTTCACCAGCAACAGGCGCTTGAGCGTGCTGTCCGCGCCCACGAACGCGCCGACGAATTCGTCGGTCGGATGCGCGAGCAGCGTGTCCGGATGGTCGTACTGCACGAGCTTGCCGCGACGGAAGACCGCCACGCGGTCGCCGAGCTTGATCGCCTCGTCGATGTCATGGCTCACCATGATCACGGTCTTCTTCAGTTGCCGCTGCATCTGGAAGAACTCGTTCTGGATCGACTCGCGGTTGATCGGATCGACTGCGCCGAACGGCTCGTCCATCAGCAGCACGGGCGCGTCGGCGGCGAGCGCGCGGATCACGCCGATGCGCTGCTGCTGCCCGCCCGACAGTTCCTTCGGATAGCGCTTCAGATACAGCTTCGGATCGAGCGCGACCATCGACATGAGTTCGGTCGCGCGCTCGCGGCAGCGCTTCTTGTCCCAGCCCATCAGGCGCGGCACGATGGTGATGTTTTCCTCGATCGTCATGTTCGGAAAGAGGCCGATCTGCTGGATCACGTAGCCGATGTGGCGTCGCAGTTCGACTTCGTTCAGCGACATCGTGTCTTCGCCGTTGATCAGCACGCGGCCCGAGGTCGGCGCGATCAGGCGGTTGATCATCTTGAGCGTCGTCGTCTTGCCGCAGCCCGACGGCCCGAGAAACACGCAGATTTCGCCCTCGCCGACGGAGAGGCTCACGGAATCGACGGCCGTCACTTTCTGGCCGTCCTTCTGGGTGAAGGTCTTGGTGAGTTGGTCGAGTTCGATCATGCTTTTTGTACTCCCTTCGGTGTCAAAAGGCGCTGGAGCGCCTGCAATGCCAGGTCGGCGACGATCGCGAGCAGACTCACGAGCACCGCGCCGACGAGCAGCTTCATCATGTTGCTCTGCCCGATCGCGCGGACGATCAGGCTGCCGAGCCCGCCCGCGCCGATCACGGCCGCGATCGTCATCACGCCGATGTTCATCACGACCGCCGTGCGCACGCCGCCGAGAATCACCGGCACCGCGAGCGGCAGGTCGACGAGGCGAAGCCGCTGCCAGTACGTCATGCCGATGCCGACGCCCGCTTCCTTGATGCCGGGATCGACGTTGCGCAGCGCGAGATACGTGTTGCGCATGATCGGCAGCAGCGAATAGAGGAACACGGCGACGATCGCTGGCACCGCGCCGATGCCCTGGCCGAAGCGCGAGAAGATCGGGATCATCAGGCCGAAGAGCGCGATCGACGGCAATGTGAGGATGACGGTCGCCACGCCGAGCATCGGCGCCGCGAGCCATTCGTGGCGGCTGATGAAAACGCCGAGCGGCACGCCGACGAGAATCGCGCATCCCACCGCGACGCCCACCAGATAGATGTGCTGAAGCGTGAGCTGGATGAGTTCGGGCCAGTTGGCCGAGAGATAGTCGATTACGTTCATCGTGGCCCCTTATGGCAGCTTGTGCGTGCGCAGGAACTCGGCGGCGACCGCCGGCACCGATTTGCCGTCGATGTCGATCTGCTTGTTCATTTCCAGCACGACCTCGTTGTTGAGCGCCGCCGACAGCGCGTTGAGCTGCGCCGCGAGTTGCGGGTTCTGGTCGAGAACCGGCTTTCGCACGACGGGCGTCGCGTTGTACGCCGGGAAATAGTGGCGGTCGTCTTCGAGCGGCACGATGTCGAAGCCCTTCACGCGGCCGTCCGTCGTGTAGATCAGTCCGATCGACACCTGGTTGTTGTGCAGCGCCGTGTAGACGAGGCCCGGGTCCATCTGGCGCACTTCCGGACGGCTGAAGTCCATGCCGTAGGCGGCTTCGAGCGGCTTCAGGCCGTCGGGGCGATTCGCGAACTCGGCGTCCATCGCGAAGACGTGCTTCTTGCCCGGCTCGTTTCTGATCTTCTCCGCGAGCTGCGAAATCGTGCGGATGCCGGTCTCTTTCGCCGCCTGCTGCGGCAGGCCGAGCGCGTAGGTATTGTTGAGCGGCGACGCGTCGAGCCACACGAGATCGCGTTTGGCATCGAGTGCCTTCACGCGCTCGTACATCGTCTTCGGATCGAGCTTTTCCGTGATCTTGTTGTAGACGATCGCGGCCGTGCCCGTGTATTCCCACGTCAGGTCGACCTGGCCGTTTTCCTGCGCGCTGCGCAAGAGCACGCTGCCGAGGCCCGTGCGCGCATCGATCGTGTAGCCCTTCGAACGAAGATACTGCGTCGTGATCTCGACGAGCACGTATTGTTCGGTGAAGTTCTTGCCGCCGATCACGAGGCTCGCGGCGTGCGCCTGCAGCGTCGTGCCGATCATCGCGGCGAGCACGAGCCAGCGCTTGAGCATCGAAGCTCTCATCGTTGTGTTCTCCTTGGCGTGTTGTCGGGTATCTGCTTCGCGCATCACGCCGCAAGCCCGCGCCGCGCGAGCGCGCGCCGGCTGCCCGCCGCGACGATGCCGTCGAGCACGAGCGCGAGCACCGCCGTGGCGGCCGCGCCGAGCAGCATCTGCTGCTGGTTGTTCAGATAGATGCCGGGGAAGATCAGCGTCCCGAGGCTGTCGGCGCCGATCAGGTACGCGAGCGGCGCGCTGCCGACGTTGATCGCGAGCGCCGTGCGGATGCCGCCGACGATGATCGGCAGGGCATTCGGCAGTTCCACGCGGGTGAGCGACTGCCACGGCGTCATGCCGATGCCGCGCGCCGCCTCGCGCAGCGCGGGCGACACGTTTTTCATGCCCTCATACGTGTTGCGCGTGATCGGCAGGAGCGACGCGAGAAAGAGCGCCGTGATCGCGGGACGGTCGCCGATGCCGAAGATGCCGAGCGCAATCGCCAGCACGGCGAGCGACGGAATCGTGTTGCCGATGTTGAAGATCTGCATGAAGCGCTCGGCGTGACGCGAGAGCGATTCGCGGGAGAGCAGCACGCCGGCCGGCACGCCGACGACGAGCGCGAGGGCCATCGAATAGCCGACGAGCGCGAGATGGCGCGCCGTGTAGTAGACGAGATCGGCGCGATACTGCGCGAACGCGTCGGCGCCGATCGCGCGCGCAAGCAGCACGACGACGATACCGATCGCGACGACGGCCGCGGCAATCCTGACGGGACGTGGATTGATCAAACTGAAAGTCTCCTTGTTCGATGCGCCGTCGCCATCGGCCACGGTCAGCGCAAGCGGCTGTCCGCGAAAAATGGCAAGACGGCGCAGCGGCGCCATTCGACGCCTTGCTGGAAAAAGTTCGACCGGACCGCGCTTGCGCGAGCCTGGGCCCGGCAGCGCAGTTTGGCCGGCTGATCGGCCGGCGCGAGTCGGCAGGGACATTCGATGACAAACGACGGGACGAAAGCCCGCAAGCCGCGAAAGAACCCTGTTTTTTGCCCGTCGCCGATGGCTGGTTGCCGGAGCGCGAACTAGCGTTGGCGAACGGGACGGATACCGTCGCTGGGACGGCAGTGAATCAGCATGCGACCGGCGAGCCGGCGCGGGCTGAATGGACGGACCAAGCACAACTTTGCTAGTGAAGCAAATTCGAGGCCTGGTCGTGCAGGCACGGGTTCTCGTCGCTGCAAACTGAAAGCGAAACGCACATCTGTTTGCTTTGCGCCGCGAACCCCGCGCAACTATCTGTGAACTGCATCGATTGTGTTGGCGACGCGGCAGTATATAAAATTGAGACAGCCGCGTCTACCTTTGAAAAATCGCGCTCGCCGACAAAGCGTCGTCCAGTCCGTCCCGAACTTTTTTCAAGAACCCCGCTCTGATATTTTCAATTACCTTTCATCGTGAGGCCGGCGTCGGGTATGATCGGCGGCCTCGACAGCGCGCCGCGCTTGGCCGAACATAACGAATCCTCCACGACACTCGAACCACATGGACTATTTCCTGGCACTGGCAAGCGATCCCGCCGCCTGGGCTGCACTCGCGACACTCGTGGTCATGGAAGTCGTGCTCGGCATCGACAACCTGATCTTCATCTCCATTCTCACCAACAAACTGCCGCCCGAGCATCGCGCGCGCACGCAGAAGATCGGCATCGGGCTCGCGCTGATCATGCGGCTCGGTTTGCTCGGCACGATCGCGCTGATCGTGCGCCTGACGACGCCGATCTTCGAGGCATTCGGTCACGGCTTCTCGTGGCGCGACCTGATCCTGATCGCGGGCGGCGTGTTTCTCGTGTGGAAGGCGACCAAGGAGATCCATCATCACGTCGCGCACGACGACGATCTCAGCGACGGCGGCGCTGTCAAGACGTCCGGACTTTCGCCGATGTCGGCGATCGGACAGATTCTGGTGCTCGACCTCGTGTTCTCGATCGACAGTATCGTGACGGCCGTCGGCATGACGGAGCACATTCCGATCATGTTCATCGCGGTGATCGCGGCGGTGACGGTGATGCTGTTTGCGGCCGGCCCGCTGTCGCGCTTCATCGAGCGCAATCCGACCATCGTCATGCTGGCGCTCGGGTTCCTGCTCGTGATCGGGATGACGCTGATCGCGGAAGGGTTCGGGTCGCATGTGCCGAAGGGGTATATCTACGCGGCGATGGCTTTCTCGGCGCTGGTGGAGGGGTTGAATATGCTGTCGCGGCGGGCGAAGTCGCGAAGAAGCGCGCAGCAGCCGCGTTGAATCCACGGCACCGCGCGGCGGACGCCGTGCGGTGCCGAGTCAGAACGGAAGCTCCGACTGCCGCGCGTCCTTCCTCGGCTTCACCTCTCGCTTCGCCTCTTCCCGCAGCCACCGCGCAATCGCATCGACGACGTGCTGCCGCTCGGCGTCATCCAGCGCCCTTCCCGCTTCGATCCCATGCCATTTCGCGAGACAGCCACGGCAGCACGTCGCGGTCGCGTGCTGTGCGATGAACACTGGGTGACCGCGAAACGGCGTCTGCTTGCCATCGTTCGAAAGCATCGCGGGAGCGAGCCGTTTATCGATCAATTCGTGTGCGTGCGCGATTACTTCGTCGAGCCCTTTATCGTGCAGATAAGCCAGCTCGCGCGCGCCGAGGCTGAAACGCCTGCGAAACGCGGACTTCGTTAGCGCCTCAAACAGCGAATCGAGAGCGCGCATCGTCGTCTCAAGCCTTCCGATAAAGCGACGAATCCGCGAAACCTTCAGCCGCAAGCACGCGCCCGACGACAATCAACGCCGTGCGCTCGATCCCCTTCGATTGCACCTTCAGCGCGATATCGGCAAGCGTGCCGAGCACTTTCTCCTCGTCCGGCCAGCTCGCGCGAAACACGACTGCGACCGGACAATCCGCGCCGTAATGCGGCAGCAGGTCGGCGACGATGCGCTCGATATGCCGCACGCCGAGATGGATCGCCAGCGTCGCGCGATGCCGCGCGAGATCGGCGAGCGCTTCGCCTTCGGGCATCGACGTCTTGGCGGCGTAGCGCGTGAGAATGACCGTCTGCGAGATGCCGGGCAGCGTGAGTTCGCAGCCGAGCGTCGCAGCCGACGCCGCCGCTGCCGTCACGCCCGGCACGATCTCGTAGGGAATCGCCAGCGCGTTCAGCCGCCGGATCTGCTCGCCGATCGCGCCGTACAGCGACGGATCGCCGGAATGCACGCGCGCAACGTCGTGACCGCGTGCGTGCGCGTCGCGCAGCAGCGCCACGATCGCATCCAGATCCAGTTCCGCCGTGTTCACCACCGTGTGCGCGGCGTGTCCCGACAGCACGGCCTCGGGCACGAGCGACCCGGCGAAGAGAATCACCGGGCACGAGCGGATCAGCCGCTGCCCCTTGACCGTGATGAGTTCGGGATCGCCGGGTCCGGCGCCAATGAAATAGACCGTCATCGTGAAACCTGCAACAAAGGTTGATCGGAAGGCAGCCAGCGCGCGAGCGCGTCGAGGGCGCTTGCCGTGTCGTCGAACTCGCGGGTCGCCGGGGGAAGTTCGGGCCTTTTCAGCATCACGACCGGCACGTGCAACTCGCGCGCCACCGCGAGCTTCGCCTCGGTCGCGCCGCCGCCGCTGTTCTTGCTGACCACGATCTCGATGCGCCGTTCTTCAAACAGCGCGCGTTCGCCTTCGATGGAAAACGGCCCACGCGCGCCGATGACCGTCGCGCGCGCGTTGCCCGCGTGGGCGTCCAGACAGCGGATCGTCCAGTGCTGCGACGGCGGTATCTCGTCGAGATGCGCAAGCGGCTCGCGCCCGAGCGTCCACAGCACCCGCCGATACGGCGCGATACGCGCGACGACTTCGTTCCAGCCGTCGGCATGGCGCCAGTCGTCGCCGGGTTGCGGCGTCCACGCCGGCCGCCGGATCGCCCAGCACGGCACGCCGGTCAAGGCGCTCGCCTCGCAGACATTGCGGCTCATTTGCGCCGCGTAAGGATGCGTCGCGTCGATCAGCAATCCGATGCCCTGCGCCACGACGAACGCCGCCAGCGCCCGCGCGCCGCCATATCCGCCGACGCGCACTTCGCAGACGAGATCCGCAGGCACGCGCCCGAGTCCCGCGAGACTGTAGACGTGTCCGGGACCGAGACGGCGCGCGATCGCGAGGGCGTCGCCGGTGCCGCCGAGAAGCAGTACGCGCGTCACGACGCCGCTCCGACGATGCGTCCTTGCCGGTCGATCGCGAACGCCTCCACGACGATGCCGTGCGGCACTACGCCGAGCGCCACGTCGCGAGCACGCGTGCACACGATATCGCCGAGTGCGATGGCTTGCGCCCGCGCGAGCGCGAGCGCTTCCTGACTCGTGTTCGCCGCGCGGATCGCGTCCTGCAACGCCTGATCCGCGCCCGCGTCGGCGGCCCACACGGCGAGCTGCGGCAGATCGATGCTCGAATTGCGGCTGTGCAGGTCCATGTGTCCGGCGGCGAGCTTGCTCATCTTGCCGAAGCCGCCGCAGAGGCTGAGTTTGCCGACTGGCGCGCGTCGCAGATGCTTGAGCACCGCGCCGGCGAAGTCGCCCATTTCGACGAGCGCGATGTCCGGCAGTCCGTAGTGCGCGCGCATCGCGTCCTCGCTCTGGTTGCCGGTGCACGCGGCGATGTGCGTGTAGCCGTTGGCGCGCGCGACGTCGATGCCCTGATGGATCGACGCGATATACGCCGAGCACGAAAACGGCCGGACGATGCCGGTCGTGCCGAGAATCGACAATCCGCCGACGATGCCGAGCCGCGGATTCATCGTCTTCTGGGCGAGCGCCTCGCCGTTCTCGACGCCGATCGTGACGTCGAAGCCGCCGGTAAAGCCGTGTTCGCGCGCGAGCGCTTCGATGTGGTCGGTCATCAATCTGCGCGGCACGGGATTGATGGCCGGCTCGCCGATCGCGAGCGCGAGGCCCGCGCGCGTAACCGTGCCGACGCCCGGCCCGGCGAAGAACCGCACGCCCGGTTTCGACGACAGCCGCACGCGCGCGAACACGATGGCGCCGTGCGTGACGTCGGGATCGTCGCCGGCGTCCTTCACCGTGGCCGCTTCCGCGATGTTGCTGTCGCCGGTCCCGTGCCGGCAGTAGACGAGCGGCATGACGACGACCTGCCCCTTCGGCAGCGTGATTTCCGCGCGCTCGCTCGCTTCGCCGCACAGCAGCAGCCGCGCGGCCGCGAGACTCGTCGCGGTGGCGCAACTGCCGGTGGTGTAACCGCTTCGGAGCGGCGCGGGATGTTCGGGCGTCTCGTCACGCATGGCTGGGTGGTCTCGATCCGAAGTCAGCGCTTGAACGCATGCAGCAGCGTGATCGGCAGCGCCTGACGCCAGGTATCGAAGGCGCCGAGCGGCTCGGCCTGCGCGACGCCGATGCGCGTCAGCTCGCCGCCATGCTGCTCGCGCCAGGCGATGAGCGTGGCTTCGCTTTGCAGCGTCACCGCATTGGCGACCAGCCGCCCGCCTGCACGCAGTCGCGACCAGCACGCATCGAGCACGCCCGGCACCGTCACGCCGCCGCCGATGAACACTGCGTCGGGCGCGGGCAGGCCGTCGAGCGCGCCGGGCGCCTCGCCCTCGATCAACTGCAAGCCCGGCACGCCGAGCGCGTCGCGATTGTGTTCGATCAGGCGCTGCCGTGCGCGATCCGCTTCGATCGCGATCGCGCGGCAGGACGGATGTGCGCGCATCCATTCGATACCGATCGAGCCGCAGCCCGCGCCGACGTCCCACAGCAGTTCGCCCGCGCGCGGCGCGAGCCGCGCGAGCGTGATCGCGCGGACATCGCGCTTGGTGAGCTGGCCGTCGTGGCGAAAAGCGTCGTCGGGAAGACCGGGGGTGAGCGGCAGGCCCGCGCCGTCGGCGTTCGCGCGGCATTCGACGGCCACCAGATTCAGCGCGGCGACGCTCGCGTGCGTCCAGTCGTCGGCACGGGCGTCGATGCGCCGCTCGTTCGCGCCGCCGAGATGCTCGAAGACGCTCATGCGGCTCGCGCCGAATCCGCGCGCGGCGAGCCACGCGGCGATCGCGGCCGGCGACGCGCCGTCGCTGCTCAAGACGAAGAGGCGCGCGCCGCGATCGAGCGATGCGTTGAGCGACGCGAGCGGCCGGCCGACGAGCGACACGCTCGCCACGTCCTGCAACGGCCACTGCAACCGCGCCGCCGCGAGCGACAGCGACGACGGCGCGGGCAACACACGCCACGCGTTCGCGTCGAGATGCCGCGCGAGCGTCCCGCCGACGCCGAACAGCATCGGATCGCCGCTCGCGAGCACGACGACCGGCCGGCTCGTTTCATGCAGCAGCGGTTCGACGGAAAACGGCTTCGGCCACGCCACGCGCCGCGCCCGCAGGCGCGCGGGCAGGAGCGCGAGATGCCGCTCGCCGCCGTAGACCGCGACGGCCGCGAGCAACGCGCGACGCGCATCGCGCCCGAGTCCGGCCCAGCCGTCTTCTCCGATTCCCACCACGGTCAGCCAGGGTGACATCCGCCGATCCTCGATTCCGGTTCTTTCATGTTTGACGCGCGCACGCAAGGGCGCGAGAAGCTTGGCGGGCGCTGAAAGCGGGCATAATACCCGCTTAGTCGGTGCCCGTTCGGGCCTAACAGGGAACACAGTGAAACTGTGGCTGCCCCCGCAATTGTACGCAGCGAGTCCGCGCTCCACTGCCACTGGTTTATACCGGGAAGGCCGGCGCGGATGGCGACCTGCCAGCCAAGAGACCTGCCGACACAGTGCTCGCGAGACGCCGATCGGGCGGGGTGTACCGATCCAGCCGTGACCGCGCGAGTCCACACGGGTTACGCTTTGACCACACATTCACACGCACCTGCGGCACCGCGAGCGTCGGCTTGTCCGGGGCTCGCGCGCATCGTGCCCGCGCGCGACGGCGGCCTGTGCCGCATTCGCCTGATGGGCGGCGAGCTGACTTCGGCGGCGGCGCACGTCGTCGCCGATGCCGCCGCGCGCCACGGTTCCGGCGTCATCGAAGCGACCAATCGCGCGAACCTGCAACTGCGCGGCATCCGCGACGACGCGCACGAAGCGCTCGTCGCGATGCTGCTCGATGCCGGTCTCGGCCCGGCGACACCCGGCGCCGACGACATCCGCAACCTGCTGCTGAGCCCCATCGCCGGCAACGAAACGCGCACGCTCGCCGAACAGATCGTCGCGGAGATGCAGCGCGACGTGCGGCTCCATGCGCTCTCGCCGAAGTTCGCGTTGCTGCTCGATGGCGGCGAGCGGCTCGCGATGCTCGATCATCCGCACGACATCTGGCTCGCGGCAATGGACGACGGCGCGCGTTTCGCATTCGGGCTTGCGGGGTGTCCGCCAGTCGCGCCCGACGATGCGCCCGCCATCGGCTCGGTCGAACGATCGCAGGCGGTGCCGCTCGTGCTCGCGCTGCTGCACGCGTTCCTCGGCCTCGCCGCGCCCGAGCAGGCGCGCATGCGCGATCTGCTCGACGCGGATTCCGTCGAACGCGTTCTGGCTGCGCTCGACGTTCCCTTCATGCGCGACGCGCGCGCGTGGCGCCGTGCTCCCGCCGATCCGGCGTTGCGCTTAGGCGCCCATGCGCAAGCCGGGCACGACGCGACGCACGTAGGCGCGCAACTGCCGCTCGGACGGCTGTCCGTAGCGTCGCTGCGTGCGCTCGCGGAACTCGCCGAAACCCACGGTTCATCCATCCTGCGCATGACGCCGTGGCAAAGCGTGCTGCTGCCCGGCGTCGAAGCGGCGCACGCGCCGTTTGTCCTCGACACGATGCGCGCGCTCGGCTTCGCCACTTCGCCTGACGCGCCGCTCGCGCGCGTGATCGCGTGCGCGGGTTCGCCGGGCTGCGCGCGCAGTCCCGCCGACACCAAAGCCGACGCGCTGCGCCTCGCCGACCGCCTGCCGCCGGGCACGGGCGAAGTCCATCTGAGCGGCTGCGCGCGTTCGTGCGCGGCGGCGCGGCCCATCGCGACGACGCTCGTCGCCGTGTCGCCCGGCCGCTACGACCTTTTTCAGCACGCAGCGCAATCGAACACGGACGCGCGCTGCATCGCCCGCAACATCACGATCGAAGAGGCGGCCGCCTGGCTCGCCCGGAGCACTGCCGATGCTTGATTACATTCGCGATGGACAGGAAATCTATCGCCAGTCGTTCGCGACGATCCGCGCCGAAGCGAATCTCGCCGCCATTCCGGCCGACCTCGAAAAGCTCGCGGTGCGCGTGATTCACGCGTGCGGCATGGTCGACGCCATCGACGACCTGCGTTTTTCGCCGGGCGCGGGCGCGGCGGGCCGCGAAGCGCTCGCGGCCGGCGCGCCGATTCTCTGCGACGCGCGCATGGTCGCCGAAGGCATCACGCGCGCGCGGCTGCCGGCGAACAACCGCGTGATCTGCACGCTCGCCGACGCGTCCGTGCCCGAACGCGCCCGCGCGCTCGGCAACACGCGCTCGGCGGCAGCCGTCGAACTGTGGCTGCCGGATCTGGCGGGCAGCGTCGTCGCGATCGGCAATGCGCCGACCGCCCTCTTTCACCTGCTCGACCTGATCGATGCGGGCGCGCCCAAGCCCGCGCTGATTCTCGGCTTTCCGGTCGGTTTCATCGGCGCGGCGGAGTCGAAGGCGATGCTCGCCGCCGACAGCCGTGGCGTGCCGTTCGTCGCGTTGCAGGGACGGCGCGGCGGCAGCGCGATGGCCGCGGCCGCCGTCAACGCGCTCGCCACGGAGGCCGAATGATGAGCGGGCGTCTCTATGGTCTCGGCGTCGGTCCGGGCGATCCGGAACTCATCACGGTGAAGGCGCTGCGCCTCCTGAAAGCTGCGCCGGTGGTCGCGTACTTCGTCGCGAAGGGCAAGAAGGGCAACGCGTTCGGCATCATCGAGGCCCATCTCGACGACGCACAGACGCGCCTGCCGCTCGTGTATCCGGTGACGACAGAAGCGCTCGAACCGCCGCTTTGCTACGAGACGATCATCAGCGCGTTCTACGACGAATCGGCGCTCGCGATTGCCGATCATCTCGAAGCGGGACGCGACGTCGCGGTGATCTGCGAAGGCGATCCGTTCTTCTACGGCTCGTACATGTACCTGCACGACCGGCTCGCGGAGCGCTTTCACGCGCATGTCGTGCCGGGCGTGTGTTCGATGCTCGGCGGCGTGGCCGTGCTCGGCGCGCCGCTCGTGTATCGCAACCAGAGCTTGGCGGTGCTCTCGGGCGTGCTGCCCGAGGACGAACTGCGGCGCCGTCTCGGAGCCGCCGATGCCGCGGTCGTCATGAAGCTCGGCCGCAACTTCGAGAAAGTGCGGCGCGTCCTGGTCGAACTCGGGCTCGCGGAACGGGCGCTGTATGTGGAACGCGCGACGATGGCGAATCAGCGCATCGTGCCGCTCGATGAAGTCGATCCGATGGCGTCGCCGTATTTCTCGCTGCTGGTCGTGCCGGGGGAAAAATGGCAGGCTTGAACCGGGACGTGGCGATTGTCGCGATCGTCGTGCTTGGCCCGGGTGCGCTCGATACCGCACGTCGCATCCAGTCGGCTTATTCCGGCGCGAAGGTACACGGACTCGCGCGCCGCGTCGTTGAAGCCGATGTCGCTTTCACGGAACTCGGCGCGCATTTGCGCGCGCTGTATGCGGCCGGCACGCCGATCGTCGCGTTGTGCTCGGCGGGCATCGTGATCCGCGCGATCGCGCCGTGTCTCGCGAACAAGGGCGCCGAGCCGCCGGTGCTCGCGGTGGCCGAGGATGGCAGCGCGGTCGTGCCGCTCGTCGGCGGGCTGTCCGGCGTGAACGTCATGGCACGCGAGATCGCCAGGGCGCTCGACACCGCGCCCGCGATCACGACGAGCGGCGAATTACGCTTCGGCACGTGCCTGCTGAATCCGCCGGAAGGCTACGTCCTCGCCGATATCGAGCACGGCAAGCGCTTCGTGTCCGACCTGCTCGCGGGCGCTCCGATGCGCATCGAAGGCGCCGCGCCCTGGCTCGACGATGCCGGCCTGCCGCGCGCCCCGGACGCACGGCTCGCGATTCGCGTGACTTCGCGCATCGCGCGCCCGGGCGAAGGTGACGACCTGATGATTCATCCGCGCTGCGTCGTCGCGTGGGTCGGCGAAGCTTCGCGCGGCGACATTGCCGAACGGGTGCGCCTCGCGTTGCGCGAACACGGCATCGCGCCGCTTTCGCTCGCGGTGCTGCTGGCGCCATTGCGCGACGCGGCCTCGGAACCGCTCGCCGAAGCCGCGCGAACGCTCGGCGTGCCGCTGCGTTTCAACGCGGAACCGCCAACGGACGCGAGCGAGCGCTTCGTGTCGCAGGACATCGTGCTCGCGGTGTCGGCACGTCCCGTCGATCCGTCGACGACCGGCCGCGCGCGCGGCAAGCTGACCGTGATCGGTCTCGGCCCGGGCAGCGCGGACCTGATGGTGCCGGCGGCGAAGCAAGCGCTCGCGCAAGCCGACGACATCCTCGGCTACGACACCTATGTGCGGATGGCGGGCCCGTTTCGCGACGATCAGCGCGTCCACGGGAGCGACAACCGCGAAGAGATGCAGCGCGCGCGCCATGCGTTCGAACTCGCGAGCGAAGGGCGCCGGGTCGTGGTCGTATCGTCGGGCGACCCCGGCGTGTTCGCGATGGCGGCGGCCGTGCTCGAAGCCCTCGACCAAGCGCACGCGCGCGAGCCCGCATGGACGAGCGTCGAACTCGAGATCGTGCCCGGCGTCTCGGCCGCGCTCACGACGGCCGCGCGCGCGGGCGCGCCGCTCGGCCACGACTTCTGCATGCTGTCGCTGTCGGACAATCTGAAACCGTGGTCGATCATCGAAACGCGGCTCCGGCACGCGGCCGAGGCCGATCTCGTGATGGCGTTCTATAACCCGGTGTCGCGGGCGCGGCCGTGGCAACTGGATCGTGCGCTCGACATCGTGCGCGCGTATCGCGCGGGCGCAACGAAGGTGGTGCTCGGGCGCGACGTCGGCAGGCCGGGCGAGACGCTCGTCACGACGACGCTCGACGCCTTGCGCTCGGATCAGGTGGACATGCGCACGATGGTGATCGTCGGCTCGTCGACGACGCGCGGCTTTCCGAAGGACGCGAAAAGCGAGTGGGTCTATACGCCGCGCTGGTACTGTGAGAAACCGTAGACAAGGTCGTCGGCGCTGCTGTACTGCGCGTCCCACGCCTCGGCGAGCGACGCGCAGCGACCGAGCCGAATCGCATCGCGCTCGAAATCGACGATGACGACGCGGTCCGCATCGACGGGACGCGACGGCGTATCCGACGTGCGGCCATCCGTCAGGAGCCACAGCCAGCGCTCCTGCGCGGGCCGCTTGCGCGACGCGCGCGCGAGCACGTTCGCGGCGGTACGCACGCCGAGCGCGAGCGGCGTGCCGCCACCGCCGCCGATCGGCGCGACCCAGTGCTCGTTCCACCAGTGCGCCGCGCCCGGCTGACGACGCACTTCGGCCCGCCCGCCGCCGAAACACACGAGCGCCACCTCCGCCCGCTCGCGATACGCCCGGTCGAACAGCGCGACGAGCAGCCCCTTCGCCAGCGCGAGCCGCTTGCCCGCGAGCATCGAACCGGAGCAGTCCAGCACGAAACAATAGAGCGCCGCGCCCTCGCCGCCCTTGCGGCGAAACCGGACATGCCGCGCTTCGAGCGGCGCATGCCGTTTCGCGCGCAAGGTCTGCATCCAGTCGATGGAACGGCTCGCGCGGCCTTCGCGCGTGATCGTGCGTCCCGCCGGCTGCGATTCGAGCCATCGAAGGCGGCCTGCCTCGGCTTCCGGCCCCGGCCTTCGATGGCTCAGGCTTTTTTTGGCTGCAACGGCCTTACGTTCTTGACCGTCGCGGTTTCGACGGGTTCGGGCGGCAGATAGCCCCAGTCCGCGTCGCTTGCTGGCGGATTTGCGTGCGCTTGTGACTGAGATTGTTGCGGCTTCTCGCCCTCGCGCCGTCGATGCTTCAGCACGGATTGAGCGATGCGCTCCACATGTTCTACACCGATCGCATGCGCACTTTCGAATGCCGCGAGCGCACGCGCCGCGCGCAGCATCACGAGATCGGCGCGCAGTCCGTCGACCTGCGCCGCGATGCAAAGCTCGCTCACGCGCGCGTGGACGGCATCGTCGAAATCGAGGTTCGCGAGTTGCGCGCGCGCATCGTGGATGCGCTGCGCGAGCGCCGCCTGCTCGCGTGCGTGACGCTCGCGAAACGCCTGGCTGTCGGTATCGAACGCGAGGCGCGCCTTGACGATGTCCTGCCGCACCGACGCCTCGAAGCAATTGCCGAGTTCCACCGCAAGCCCGAAGCGGTCGAGCAGTTGCGGACGCAGTTCGCCTTCTTCCGGATTCATCGTGCCGATCAGCACGAAGCGCGCTTCATGCCGATGCGAGATGCCGTCGCGCTCGACCGTATTCACCCCGCTCGCGGCGACGTCGAGCAACTGATCGACGAGCGGATTCGGCAGCAGGTTCACTTCGTCGACATAGAGCACGCCGCGATGCGCCTTTGCGAGCAAACCGGGCGAGAACTTCACGCCGCCATCGCGCAGTGCGCTTTCGATGTCGAGCGTGCCGATCAGTTGCTCCTCGCTCGCGCCGAGCGGCAGCGTGACGAACCGGCCTTCGGGCAGCAGTTCGGCGAGCGCGCGCGCCGCCGTCGACTTCGCCGTGCCGCGCGGGCCGGTGACGAGCACGCCGCCCAACGCCGGATCGACGGCGGCGAGCAACAGCGCCTCTTGCAACGGCTGCTGCCCGACCAGCGCAGCGAAGGGAAATACGGAAGATTCGTTCAAGGTCATTGGCCTTCGAGTTGCTGTTCGGCGTCGAGCAGATGCCGCTCGACTTGCGCGCGATAGTCGCCGGGGTGTTGCCACAGACCGCGCTGCATCGCTTCGGTCAGCCGCTCGCAGATCGAATGCAGCGCGTGTGGATTGTGGCGCTGCATGAACGCACGCGTGTCGGCGTCGTTCACGTAGGCATCGGTGACGAGCGCGTACTGATGATCCGACACCACGCGCGCGGTCGCATCGTAGCCGAACAAATAATCCACGGTGGCCGCCAGCTCCGACGCGCCCTTGTAGCCGTGTCGCTTCACGCCGTCGATCCACTTCGGGTTCACCACGCGCGAGCGGATCACGCGCGCGATCTCTTCGTTCAGCGTGCGGATGCGCGGCGCGGCGGGGTTGCTGTGATCGGCGTTGTACGCCTCCGGCTGCGCACCCGACAGATGCCTGACCGCCGCGACCATGCCGCCCTGGAACTGGTGATAGTCGTTCGAATCGAGCAGATCGTGCTCACGGTTATCCTGGTTCTGCACGACCACATCGATGCCTGCGAGCCGCGCGCCGAACGTCTCCCGCGCGTCGATACCGTCGCCGGCCTGCGAATACGCGTAGCCGCCCGCGCTCTGAAACGCGCGCGACAGGTCGCCGTCGTCCTGCCATTGCTTCGCGTCGATCAGTTCCTGCAGGCCCGCGCCATACGCACCGGGCTTCGTGCTGAACACGCGCCAGCCGGCACGCGCACGCGCTTCCTTCGCGTCGATGCCGCGCGCGACGAGTTTGTCGCGCTCGCGCATGATGCGCGCGCGGATCGGGTTGAGGTCTTCGGGCTCGTCGTCGAGTTCGGCGATCGCCTGCACGGCCGCGTCGAACAGATGCATGAGGTTCGCGAACGCATCGCGGAAGAAGCCCGACACGCGCAAGGTCACGTCGATGCGCGGACGGTTGAAGATCGTGATCGGCAGGATCTCGAAGTCGGTCACGCGATGGCTGCCCGCCGCCCACTTCGGGCGCACGCCCATCAGCGCGAGCGCCTGCGCGATGTCGTCGCCGCCGGTGCGCATCGTCGCTGTTCCCCACACCGAGAGCCCGACCGCGCGCGGATAGTCGCCATGATCCTGGAGATGCCGTTCGATCAGCAGATTCGCCGACTTGAGGCCGATCGACCAGGCCGCTTGCGTCGGCAGCGCGCGCGTGTCGACGGAGTAGAAGTTGCGGCCGGTCGGCAGCACGTCGGGGCGCCCGCGCGAAGGCGAGCCGCTCGGGCCCGGCGGCACGAAGCGTCCTTCGAGCCCGCGCCGAAGCTGCATGAGTTCTTGCGGCCCGCATGCGTCGAGACGTGTCAGCAAGTCGCCTTGCAGGCGCTCAAGGACGAGCGATGTCGCGGGCCATGCGTCCGGCGCTTGCGAAGCGTCGAGCAGCTTCGTCGCGAGCAGTTCGAGACGTTCGCGCGTGTCGCCGTGATGACGCCACGCCGCCTCCGTCACGTCGAGCAGCGCGGCGGGACGCGGTCCGGTCCACGGCGCGGCCCAGTCGGCGTCGAGCGGATTGAACGCGTCGCCGAGTTGCAGGTCGCGTGCGAGTGCGGTGAGCAGACTCGCGTTCGCGCCCTGCGCGTCGCCGACAGGAAAGCGGCCGAGCGCGAGCAGCGTGTCGCGCCGCTGCACGCCTTGCGGCGACGCGCCGAACGTATGCAGGCCGTCGCGGATCTGCGCTTCCTTCAATTCGCAGAGATAGGCGTCGGTGCGCGTGAGGAGCGCGTCGTCATCGGCGGCGGCGAGCCCGAGTTCTTCGTGCAGCCGTTGCGCGACGATGCCTTCGAGGATCGACTTGCGCAGCAGCTTCGCGCGGCGCGGATCGACCATCAGCGCTTCGTAGTATTCGTCGACCTGCCGTTCGAGGTCCTGCAACGGCCCGTAGTTTTCGGCGCGCGTGAGCGGCGGCATCAGATGATCGACGATCACCGCCTGCGCGCGGCGCTTCGCCTGACTGCCCTCGCCCGGATCGTTGACGATGAACGGGTACAGATGCGGCATGGGTCCGAGCGTCAGGTCCGGCCAGCATGAACCGGAGAGCGCCATGCTCTTGCCCGGCAGCCATTCGAGATTGCCGTGCTTGCCGACGTGCACGATCGCATCGACGGAAAAACGCCCGCGCAGCCAGAAATAGAACGCGAGATAGGAATGCGGCGGAACGAGCTCCGCGTCGTGATAGCTCGCGTAGTCGCCGCGTTCGCGCGATCGCGCGGGCTGGATGCCGACGAAGACTTCGCCGCAACGCCAGCCCGCGATCATGAAGCGGCCGCGTCGAACCGTCGGGTCCGCTTCGGGCGGTCCCCAACGTTCGTTCAGCTCTTGCTGCACATTCGCGGGCAGCTTGTGGAATGCATCGAGATAGTCGTCGAGCGCGAGGCTTTGCAGCGCGGGACGCAGGTCGCGCACGACCGGATCGTTGGTCACGCCTTCGGTCAGCGCGCGCATCAGCGCGTCGCCATCGGCGGGAAGCGGACCGACGCGATAGCCCGCATCGCGCAGCATCGTCATGATGTTGACGACCGACGCCGGCGTATCGAGCCCGACACCGTTGCCGATGCGACCTTCGGAAAGCGGATAGTTCGCGAGGATCAGCGCGACGCGCTTCTGCGCATTCGCGGTCGATCGCAGATGAGACCATCGGCGGCTCAGTTCGGCGACGAAACGCACGCGTTCGTGGTCCGGCTGATAACGCACGACATCCACCTGCGTGTGCTTGCAGTGATACGCGAGCCCCTTGAAGCTGATCGCGCGCGTGATGATGCGGCCGTCGACTTCGGGCAGCGCGACATGCATCGCGACATCGCGCGAGTTCAGACCGTGGTTGTCCTTCAGCCAGTCGTCGCGATTGCCGCCGCTCAGGATCACCTGAAGCACCGGCGCATCGCCTGCCAGTTCGAACGGCGCCGGATCGTCGATCACGCCGGCGGCGAACGCCGTCGTATTCAGCACGAGCGATGCGCGATGATCCGCGCACAACTGCTGCACGACTTCGCGGCTCACCGCGTCCTTCAGCGACGACATCGCGATCGGCAACGGATTCATGCCCTCGGCTTCGAGCGCGTCGACGAGCGCATCGAACACGGCCGTATTGCCCGATTGCAGATGCGCGCGATAGAACAGTATCGCCACCACCGGCGCGCCTTCGGTCCAGCGCGCGCGCCAGTCGTCGATGGTCGCCACTTCGCGTGCCGGATGATAAAGCGCGACCGTGGGCAACGCGCTCGGCGCACGCGCTTCGCGGCCCCAGCCGAACGCGCGATGACCGATCGCGCGCAAGAACTCTTCCGCGTTCTGCGCGCCGCCTTCGCGCAGATAACGCCAGAGTTCGTGGCAGAACGCGGGATCGGCCGTGCTCTTCGCGACGAGGTTCGGGTCTTCCTGAAGGTCGCCGGAGAACATCACGAGCGTCTGCTTCTCACGCTTCGCGAGCGCGACGATGCGTTCGATACCGTAGGGCCAGTAGGCTTCGCCGCCAAGATGGTCCACGATCACGACGCGCGCATGGCGCAACACATCGTCGACGTAGAAGTCCACCGACGCCGGTTGGCGCAGGAACGCCTGGTTCGCGAGCCGCACCGCCGGAAAGCCCGCTTCCAGACGCGGCACCGCGCTCGCGAGCAGCGAGAGCGTGGTGTCGGCGGAACTCAGCACGACGATCGGCGCGGGCGTCTGCTCGATGCGCATGACGCCCGCTGCGTCATCGACGAATCCGCCCGGCGTCGTGCGCAGCAGATGCATCGCCTTACGCCTGCGCAGGAACGCGGGACAGCGCGGACGTCAGCGCTTCCTGCAACGCGGGCTGGTCGAGATCCTCGCCGATCAGCACGAACCGGCTTGCCGCTTCGCCTGCTTTCCAGCGGCGGTCGAAGTAACTGTCGAAGCGCTTGCCGACGCCCTGCACGACGAGCCGCATCGGCGCGCCCGGCAGCGCGGCAAAACCCTTCACGCGATAAATCGTGTTCGCTTCGACGAGCATCTGCAACGCCGCGACGACCTGCTCGCGCGACTCCACTTGCGCGCTCACGACGACCGAATCGAAGTCGTCGTGATGATGATCGGCGTGGCCTTCTTCATCGGGCGAGCCGTGGTGATCGTGGCGCAGATGGATCGTGTCTTCCGACGCGGATTGCAGCCCGAGCAACGCATGCAGGTCAAGCTGTCCCATGTGCGCGGGCACGATTTTCACTTCGGCCGGAATCTCGCCGCGAATCAGCGCTTCGACCTTGGCCTGCGCGGTTTCGTCGATGAGATCGGTCTTGTTGAGGATCACGAGATCGGCCGATGCCAACTGGTCTTCGAACAACTCGTGCAGCGGCGATTCATGATCGAGATTCGGATCGGCGCGCCGCTGCGCATCGACGGCTTGCGGGTTCGCGGCGAACTGGCCGCTCGCCGCAGCCGGTCCGTCAACGACGGTCACGACGGCATCGACCGTGAACGCATTCTTGATCGACGGCCAGTTGAACGCCTGCACGAGCGGCTTCGGCAACGCGAGCCCGGACGTCTCAATCAGCACGTGATCGATGGCATCGCGCCGCTCGACGAGCTGCTCCATGACCGGATAGAACTCTTCCTGCACGGTGCAGCAGAGGCACCCGTTCGCAAGCTCATAGAGATTGCGTTCGCCCGACGACGGTTCATCTTCGCAGCCGATGCCGCAGCCCTTGAGAATCTCGCCGTCGATGCCAAGCTCGCCGAATTCGTTGACGATCACTGCAATGCGCAGACCATTGGCGTGCGAGAGAATATGCCGCATGAGCGTGGTCTTGCCGCTGCCGAGAAAGCCGGTTACGACCGTCACCGGGATTTTGCGCGTTTGCATCCGTTGCTCCGTGAGTGTTCTGCTGCGCCCTGGCGATACGTGTCATGCGCGAAGCGCCAGGCGTCATGAGGAATTGAACCGCGCGCCGCATCCCCGCGACGACGATCCGTTCTGTTGTCTGGCCGGTATCCGGGCTGACGAAAACGCCGCTTCACCTTCCCGCGCGATGGGCATGACAAACGCGCAGTGGAGCAATGCAGATGCGGCGAACGCACGTGCACCGAAGCCGGCATGGCCGCGCGCGCGACATCGATACGATGCGCGACGTGCGGCTTTCGCTTACCGTTGCGGGGGCAGCGCAGGTTGGCGACGATCCGTGGCGGACCGGACGCTTCCTGCTTCCCGTTTAACCGCGCGCGAAGAGCAACGCGCGCGAGCACCAGAATGCGAGCAAGTCTAGGCTGCAAGCGCACGAGCGTCAAGAAAGGACGCCCCTTCCCGCGCCCCTCCTGTGTTATCTTTCCCCCGCGTCTGGTGCTCATGCGCGGCTCGTCGAGGCCCGCATAGTCAAACGGGAAACAGGAGCACAATAGCCTCAGGGCCAAGTGCCAATCTGTGCTGTCCCCGCAACGGTACGCGACTAGCGGCTCAACCTGCCGCGCATTCTCTTCACGGCCACTGCGAGGCGACGAGCGGGAAGGCGAACGGAGTGAGTCGCAAGCCCGGATACCGGCCAGCGCAAGTGGCCGGCAACGCGTGCATCGCACCGTTGCCCTGGCCGAACGCCCGCGTCCGCGAGGGACGGACCGCGGTGCGCACTGCATCCCAGACGCATCACATGAATCCAGCTATCGCGCGCGAACGTGCGGAACCTGCATGGCGCCATCGCCCGAACCGGCGAGGTGCCGCATGACCGCGCCGCAAGGCCGCGTCGACCTGATCGGCGCAGGCCCCGGCGACGTCGAACTGATGACGCTCAAGGCCGTCAAGGCGCTGTCGGAAGCCGACGTCGTGCTCGTCGACGATCTCGTCAGCCCCGACGTGCTCGCGTTCGCCCGCAGCGATGCGCTCATCACCTATGTGGGCAAGCGCGGCGGCCAGCCTTCGACACCGCAGCCCGTCATCCTCGAACTGATGCTCGCGCACGTGCATGCGGGACGCCGCGTCGCGCGACTGAAGGGCGGCGATCCGTTCGTGTTCGGGCGTGGCGGCGAGGAAATGCAGGCGCTCGCCGCCGAGGGCGTGCAGGTCGGCGTGATCCACGGCATCACTGCGGGCATCGCGGCACCGGCCGCCATCGGCATTCCGCTCACGCATCGCGATCATGCGATGGGCGTCGTGTTCGTGACGGGGCATGGCGCAAGCAAGGATGCCGGCAGCGGCGACGGCAGCCGGGAACCCGACTGGGCCGCGCTCGCCGCGACAAAAATGACGCTCGTCATCTATATGGGCATGCGGCGGCTTGCTGACATCGTCGCGGCGCTGATCGCGGCCGGCCTCGATCCGCAGACGCCCGCCGCCGCCATCGAAGCCGCCACGCGTCCCGAACAGCGTCATCTGCTTGCGCCGCTCGAAAAGCTGCCCGATGCCGTCAAGGCGGCCGCGCTCGGCGCGCCCGCCATCGTCGTGATCGGATCGGTGGCGGGACTCGGCATCGCAAGCGCGCTCGATGCATCGGCAGGCACGTCATGACGACGCTTTCCATCGTGCTCGGCATCGGCTGCCGGCGCGGCGTGAGCGTCGAGGAGATCGAAGCCGCCGTGCAGCGTGCACTCGATGCGCTCGATGCGCCCGGCGCGCATGCACTCGCCAACGTGCGCGCGGTGGCGAGCATCGAAGGCAAGTCCGACGGGGCCGCGCTGCTCGCGTTCTGCGAGCGCCATCGCCTGACGCTGCAGCTTTTCACGGCGCAACAGATCGAAGGCGTCGACACGCACGCACGGGCGTCCGCGCAGGTCCGCAAGCATCTGGGCGTCGGCGGTGTCTGCGAACCGTGCGCGCTGCTCGCGTCGCACGAGGGACGCATCGTCGTGCCGAAGACGATCGTCGACGATGTGACCGTCGCCATCGCCGCCGATCACTCAATTCATCATTCGAAGAGCCACGCATGAAAACCGATACCGAATCGCACCTGCGCATGACGCAGCGTCGCAAGGAAGGCCACGAGAAGAAGCAGGCCGCCGCCGATCACGAGAAGGGCCTGCTGATCGTCAACACCGGCAACGGCAAGGGCAAGACGACGGCCGCGTTCGGCATGGCCGTGCGCGTGCTCGGCCACGGGATGAAGCTCGGCGTCGTGCAGTTCATCAAGGGCGCGCTGCATACGTCCGAGCGCGATTTCCTCGGCGCGATCGCGAACTGCGACTTCGTCACGATGGGCGACGGCTACACCTGGAACACGCAGAACCGCGAGGCCGACATCGCCACCGCGAGGAAGGGCTGGGACGCCGCGTGCGACATGATCAAGAGCGGCGAGTACCAGATGGTCGTCCTCGACGAGCTCAACACGGTGCTTAAGTACGAATACCTGCCGCTCGATGAAGTGCTTGGCGTGCTGAACGCGCGGCCCGCGACGCTGCATGTGGTCGTCACCGGCCGTCATGCGCCCGATGCGCTGATCGAAGCCGCCGATCTCGTCACCGAGATGCGGCTCGTCAAGCATCCGTATCGCGAGCAGGGCGTGAAGGCGCAACGCGGCGTCGAGTACTGAAGGCGATCGATCCGATGCACACCTGCCCCGCCCTTTTCATCAGCGCGCCTGCCTCGCATCAGGGCAAGACCACGGTTACCGCCGCGCTCGCGCGCCATCACACGCGGCAAGGGCTGCGCGTGCGCGTGTTCAAGACCGGTCCCGACTTCCTCGACCCGATGATCCTCGAACGCGCGTCGGGGTCGCCCGTCTACTCGCTGCATCTCTGGATGGTGGGAACCGGCGCGTGCCGCGCGCTGCTGGCCGATGCCGCGCGCGAGGCCGACCTGATCCTGATCGAAGGCGTGATGGGTCTCTTCGACGGCACGCCGAGCAGCGCCGATCTCGCCATCGCGTTCGGCGTGCCGGTGCTCGCCGTGATCGGCGCGCACGGCATGGCGCAGACCTTCGGCGCGGTCGCATTCGGGCTCGCGCGTTATCGTCCCGAGTTGCCGTTTCATGGCGTGCTCGCGAACAAGGTGGCGTCCGCGCGGCATGCGCAGATGGTCGGCGAAGCGTTGCCCGAAGGCTTGCGCTATTGCGGGCATCTGTCGAATGCCGCCGACATCGCGCTGCCCGACCGTCATCTCGGTCTCACGCAGGCGGCGGAAATCGCCGATCTGGACGCGCGTCTCGATCGCGCGGCCGACGCCATCGCGAAGACCGCGCTCGGCGAGTTGCCGCCCGCGGTCACATTCGAGGACCAGGCGCACGACGCGCCGCCGCGTCTTCTCGACGGCATGCGCATCGCCATCGCGCGCGATGCCGCGTTCTCGTTCATCTATCCCGCGAACCTCGACCTGCTTCACGCGATGGGCGCGCGCGTCGAAACGTTCTCGCCGCTCGCCGACGAACCCGTGCCGGACGATGCCGACGCGCTTTATCTTCCCGGCGGCTATCCCGAACTGCACGCGGCGACGCTCGTGCACAATGCGCGCTCGGCGGCCTCGATCAGGAAGCACACGCAGCGCGGACGAACGGTCGTAGCGGAATGCGGCGGCATGCTTTATCTGCTCGATGCGCTGAAGACGATCGACGGTGCGCAGCACACAATGCTTGGCCTCATCCCCGGCGAAGCCGCGATGCAGCCGCGCCTTACACGGCTCGCGATGCAGCGCATCGAAACGTCGCACGGCACGCTGACCGGCCACACGTTTCACTATTCGAGCGTCGCCACACCGATGCAGCCGCTTTTGACCGCGACGCACGCGACCACCGGCGCGGCGGGCGAAGCGCTGTACCGGCGCGGAGCGGTCATCGCGACGTACATGCACGCTTACTGGCCGTCGAATCCGGCTGCCGCTGCCGCGCTCTTTCGCGGCGAACCGCTATGACAATGACCCCTGCAACGATCGTCGAAAAAGAACCGCCGCTCGAACTCGCCTTTACGATCGAGCGCGCGAAATCGCAGCAGCCGATCGGCTCGCCGTGCACGAACGTGTGCCGCCTCGATCAGGCGACGGGCCTCTGCGAAGGATGCTTCAGGAATCGCGCGGAGATCAAGGCGTGGAAGACGATGGACGACGCGGCGAAACTCGCGCTCTTCGATACGCTCGTCGAGCGGCATGAAAAAAGGCGGCTCGACGAGCCGCCTTTCGATTCGATCGACCCGCCGATCGAGCATTAAGCGTGTGCCACGCGCCGCGCCGGCGCGCGTTCCAGCTCGCGCGCGGCGAGCACGCCGAAGACCAGTCCGAGCGTCGACCAGAGCAGCGCCTGAATGCCGAGCGCCGCGATGCGGAAGTTCCACAGCAGCGAGGCGGAGAAGTCCGCCGGCACTTCGTCGATGGTAGGCAGCACGAACTGCACGACCGCGATCAACACGACATACACGGCACTCGCGATCAAGGTCGCGTTCCATCCGCCATGCTGCGCGCGCATGCGCTTTTGCAGCCATACGGCGAGCACCGCCGCAGCAATCGACATCGCGACCATGCCGAAGAAAAGCGCCGTGCGCGCGCCGATCGTCTCCGGATCGCCGACTGCGGGCGGATTCGGCGGGTATTTGATGAACGGCACCACCGCGACGCTCACGAAGCCGAAGAGCGCGAGCAGCGCCGACGTGCCGCGTGCGCGCAACGCGCCGAGGCGTCCATACGCGAATGCAAAGACGAGCGAGAACAGCCCGCCGAGCGCCGTGCCGAACACCGCGACGCCCGTGAGCAACCCGAGTCCCGCCTGCGTGCCGCGGCTCACGAGTTCCTCTTCATCGCCGTGGTTGTGCGAAGCGCCCGCCGCCTGATCATGCGAATGTTCCGCATGCTCGTGCTGCGCTTCGAACGCGATGGCGCGCGTGACCGGCGGCTCGCCGAACATCTTCGCAAACCCGAAGCCGATGAGGCCCGCGATCAATCCCGCGATCATGCCGCGTATCAACAGAGTGCGAATCATCGTGCGTCCTCAGTGACAGGGAAAGCCGAGCAGATGGCGCCCGTCGTGGACGAATTCGTGGATATAGGTGCCCGAGAAGATGGAAATCGCGCCCTGCTCCGCGCCGACGAAGTAAATCGCGATCAGCAGAATGAGGCCGATGAAGATGGCCCACGGAAGCACTTCGCGCACCGGAATGGGTATCGGTGCATCGTTTGCGGGCGAAACGGCGGCGCCGCCATGAGCGGAAGCTGCGAGAGGATTCATGTCGTTCTCCAGGGAATGCGCGTCCCAACAGATGAAGCGGAAGGAAAGAATGCAGCGGGGGTCTGACTCGCGCGCGCGCCGCATCGGCACACACGCTCACAGTGGCGCGACCGTGCCGGGTTTTCACCGACTTCCTCGCACTGCAAGCTTGCCATTCTAGGAGGATCGACGGCAAAGTAAAGCGTCTACGGAGGATTCAAACATGAACACCGAGTTGATCCTGCTCTGCCACGCCGCCACGCACGCGATGAAGGCGGGCATCTTTCCCTCGCACGACGACGCGATCAATCCGGCCGATTGCATCGATCTCGCCAACCGGCTGCGGATGAACGGACGGCGCGTCGTCACGGCGCCAGCGCGGCCGGCGCGCGAAACGGCGGCGGCGCTCTCGGCGGATGCGTCGGTCGACCTGTCGTTCGCCGATCTCGACTATGGCCGATGGCACGGCCGTTCGATTCGGGACGTGCACGACGAAAACCCGCAAGGGCTCGCGGCGTGGCTGTCCGATCCTTCGAGCGCGCCGCATGGCGGGGAAAGCATCGAGCAGCTCGCGGCACGCGTAATAAGCGGGCTCGAGCTTTATGCGCGCGGCGAGCCGCATGTCATCGTCACGCATGCGATCGTGGTCAAGATCGTGCTCGCGCGCGTGCTGGACGCGCCGATCGCGTCGGTCTATGCAATGGACCTGGAGCCGCTCGCGCCGGTCACCATCGTCGGCGGCGAGGCGCACTGGCGCCTGCGCGTACCAGCCTGCTGAACGCGATTTAGTCAGGCAAACCGCGCATTTGTTACGCGCTTATGAAAAAGCTACGCCTTGGCGCCGCGTGCCATGCGTTGCAGCGTCGACGAATCGATCGCGCCCGCGCAGATGCGCACCGCCTCCGACAGCGTGCGCGGCCGCCCCGAGCCGAACTGTGCCTCCAGCATCGCGACGGCGCGCAGGCGCTCGTCGTTGCCGAGCTTTTCGCCGGTCGCCAGCTCCAGCACGGAGATGAAATAGGCCGCGGGCGGGGTCGCGCGGTCGAGGCTCGCCGTGGCGGCGTCCCATGAAGCGGCGGGCGACGGCGCCCATTTGTCGTGTCGACTGTTCATTGTCCAATCCGGTTCAAAGCAACTGGGTTCCGTTGTGAGCAAGGAGCATTCCAGGCGGCGAACGACGCAACGACCGCGAGCGCGCTCAGTGTTCCGACAACACATCGCGCGCGACGCGGCATGCAGCAAGGTCCCACGCTGCGCAACCGACTGTCTTGAGCAACAGCGGCCTCGCGCCGCGGGTGCCATCGTCGCGAAGCACCTTGGCGAGCGGCTGCACGACGTCCCAGTCGATGCCGGCCTGGATCAGATCGCCTGCTTCGTGGCGCGCGCCGGCGGGATCGTCGACGTAGACGGCGCTTCCGAGCACCGTCGACGCCGCGATCTCCGCCGCATCGGACGTGAACGCGCCGACGCCGATCACAAGCCGCCCCCGCCGTGCCGCCAGCGTGTAGACCGGCGTCTTGCTGGTGGTCGTCGTGATGACGACGTCGACGGAATCGGGAATATCGCCGGCGAGCGGCGTCAGGTACGCGGACAGCGCGCCATGCGCCGCGCAAAACGCCTCGGCGCGCGCAGGCTGCGAGCCCGCGATCAGGATGCGCGCCGCCGGAAAGAGGCTCGCCAGCGCCTCGATGTGGTGGATCGCCTGCTTGCCGGTGCCGATCACCAGCACCTCGCCGGGCGCGGGGCCGAAGAGGCTGCGAATGCCGAGCATCGTCACGGCGGCCGTGCGGCGGCCGGTCACCGTGGGTCCGTCGAGCATGAATTGCGGCACGCCCGTCGATGCGTCGTAGGCCGTGACCTGGCCGTGGATCGTCGGCAGGCCGAGCGCGCGATTGCGCGGGCACACGTTCACGAGCTTGTGCATCGCGAGGTCGCGCGCGCTCGCGGGCATCGAGAGCATCACCGCGCCCTCGGCGAGCGGCACCACCATGCGCTCGGGGCTCGCGATGCGGCCGTCGGCGTACTCGATCATCGTGGCTTCGAGCGTCGTGACGAGGCGGTCGTAGGGCAGGAGCCGGGCGGTCTGGGCTTCGTCGAAGACGGGGATGGCGGCGGCTTTCGTGTCGGTCATCGTGAGGTCGCCTTGGGCTGGACAGGATACGGTCCATTCTACCGACCGGCGCGCATCGGAAACGATGGGATGCGACGCCCGCCGCGTCGAAGTACGATGCTGCTTAGTCGCGCCAAGCGCGCTGAACCTTGCATCGACCCCAATACGGCGCGCGTCACACGCCTGACACCGTCGACCGGGACAATCGGCCGTCCCGCCGGATCGCAAGCCGGATCGCGCCGTGCGCCAGCACATCAACGGAGCCCATCATGATTTCGCAAGACAGGCAGCGCCGCTTCGAAGCGGACCTGATCGACAGCTACGACGAAGAACTCGAGATGGAACTGGATGATCGCCTGCTCGACGGCGAAAGCGCGTTCACCGAGGAAGCCCGCGCGCTGCGCAAGCTCTATTTTCGTGAGCTGTTCCGGCTGCAGGGCGAGCTTGTCAAGTTGCAGGACTGGGTGGTGAATACGGGGCACCGGCTCGTCGTGATCTTCGAAGGGCGCGATGCCGCCGGCAAGGGCGGCGCAATCAAGCGCATCACGCAGCGGCTCAATCCGCGCGTGTGCCGCGTGGCCGCACTGCCCGCGCCGAACAATCGCGAACGCACGCAATGGTATTTCCAGCGATACGTGTCGCAACTTCCGGCGGGCGGCGAGATCGTGCTGTTCGACCGCAGCTGGTACAACCGCGCGGGTGTCGAGCGCGTGATGAATTTCTGCAGCGACGAAGAGTATGAGGAATTCTTCCGTTCGGTGCCCGAGTTCGAGAAGATGCTGGTACGAAGCGGCATCCAGATCATCAAATACTGGTTCTCGATTACCGATGACGAGCAGGAAGTGCGCTTTCAGGCGCGTATCGAAGATCCGCTGAAGCAGTGGAAGCTGAGTCCGATGGATCTGGAGAGCCGTCGGCGCTGGGAGGCATATACGGTCGCGAAGGAGATTATGCTGCAGCGCTCGCACATTCCGGAAGCGCCGTGGTGGGTCGTGCAGGCAGTGGACAAGAAGCGCGCGCGGCTCAATTGCATCAGCCACTTGTTGAGCCAGGTGCCGTATCACGAGATCGAGCATCCCGGGATCGAACTGCCTGCACGCGTGTACAACGACGATTATCTGCGGCAGCCGGTGCCCGAAAGCATGATCGTGCCGGAAGTGTATTGATGCGTTGCGCCGCCGTGCGGCCTTAGCAGTGGCAGTGATGGCAGACCGCGCGGGATTCGCCGCGGCTCGCGCGCGGCCTGAAGACCGCTTTGAACACGTATTGCGATCCCTTTGCCACGACGACCAGCGTGACCTGCGCGAGGTTGAAGTCGAGGGTCACCATCAGGCGCATCAGCACGAGCAGCGGCAGGACGACGGCCGGTTGATACAGTTGTCTTTCGATCAAGGCTCTCATTGCAAGCTCCCATTCCATGATTTGAATTCTACGGAGCGAGCACTTCCGGATAAAGGTTCCCGGGGTGAAGACATATGTTCGCAATCGCGAACAATATGGGCACCGGCGCCTGGGACGGCGTGTTCGACATCGCGTGCCCCAGGCGCCAGCGATTCACCGCTGTGCCAGCGACGGCTCCACGACCGGCACGGGCATCGAATCGCCCCATCCACCGCCAAGCGCGCGAATGAGATTTACCGTCGCGACGGCCTGCGTCCGCGCAAGCTGCACGGCAACCCGCTGCGACTGCAACACCGTCCGATCCGCGTCGATGACATCGAGATAGTTCACCGCGCCCTCCTTGTATTGCGTGCGCGACAACTGCGCCGCCCGCGACGACGACTTCACCGCGTCCGCCTGCGTGCCCGTCTGCTCTTCGAGGATGCGCAAGTCCGAGAGGTTGTCCTCGACTTCCTGGAACGCGACCAGCACCTGCTGCCGGTAATTCGCCACGTCCTCTTCATACACGGCGCGCGCGTTCGCGAGGTTGCCCTTGCGACGCCCGCCGTCGAAGATCGGCATCGACAGCGCCGTGCCGACGAGCGGTCCCAAAAGGAACGTACGGCTCGACCACTGGAACAGGTCGCCGAGCGTCGCGGACTCGAAGCCACCCGCGCCCGTCAATGTCAGCGACGGAAAGAACGCGGCCTTCGCCACGCCGATGCGCGAATTCGCCGCCGCCATCGCGCGCTCGGCGGCTGCGATATCCGGCCGGCGCTCAAGCAACGACGAAGGCAGCCCCGGCGGCACGCGAATCTCGACAGGCTGCAAAGGATTCGCCGCCATCGAGAACTGCGCGGGCGCCTTGCCGAGCAGCACCGCAAGACCATGCTCGGACGCGGCGCGCAACCGCTGGATCGTCATCGTGTCGGAACGCGCCGTCGCGAGTTCGGACTTCGCGCGCGCCACGTCGAGTTCGCTGATATCGCCTTCGGTGAAGCGGCGCTGGACCAGCTTCAGCGCTTCTTCACGCAGGCTCACCGTGCGCGTGAACACGTCCATCTCGGCATCGAGCTCGCGCAGGTTGAAGTAGTTCTGCGCGACGTCCGCCTGCAACGCCAGTTGCACCGAGCGGAACAGCGCCTCGCTCTGCTGCGTGTCGGCCCTCGCGGCATCGACGGTCGATGCCACGCGTCCGAACAGATCGACTTCATACGACGCGCTCGCCTGCGCGCGCCACAACGTCTGCGCGGGCACGTTCACGCTTTGCGGCTGCAACTGGGACGCCGGCGAAAGCTTCTCGCGCGTCGGGCCGAAGCCCGCGTCGATGGTCGGAAAGAGCCCGGCGCGCGCCGTCTGGTTGATCGCCCGCGCTTCCTTCACGCGCGCGGCCGCGGCCTTCAGGTTCTGGTTCGCGTCGGCGGCCTGGTGTTCGAGGTCGTTGAGCGTCGCGTCGCCGAAGATCGTCCACCATTCGCCGCGCATCACCTCTTCCGACGGCTCCGCTGTCTTCCACGTGCCGGCCTCGGCGGGCGAAATCTTGTCAGCAGACGCGGTCGATTCGACCGGCGTTTCCTTGAACGCGGACGGCGCGTTCACATCGGGCTTCTCGTAGGTCGGCGCGAGCGAGCAGCCCGCGACCACGAGCAGCGTCGCCAGCAGCCCCGACAACCCCAGCCATCGTTTGGATAACGACTTGTTCATCATGTCCCTCACTGCGCCTCATACGAGGCATTAATTCCGCGCATCTGCGGATGCGTGCCGTGCTTGTCGGTGATGTGTTCGGTGCGTGCGAGCTTGCGCAGCAGCACGTAGAACACGGGTGTGAGCATCAGCCCGAAAAGTGTGACGCCGAGCATGCCGAAGAACACCGCGATCCCCATCGCATGACGCATCTCCGAACCGGCGCCCGTCGAGAGCACGAGCGGCACCACGCCCATGATGAAAGCAATCGACGTCATCAAAATCGGGCGCAGCCGCAGCCGGCTCGCTTCGATCGCGGCCTGCACGATCGAGCGTCCCTGCATTTCCAGTTCGCGTGCGAATTCGACGATCAGGATCGCGTTCTTCGCCGACAGGCCCACCAGCACCATCAAGCCGATCTGCGTGAAGATGTTGTTGTCGCCATCGGTGAGCCACACGCCGAGCAGCGCCGACAAGATGCTCATCGGCACGATCATGATGATCGCGAACGGCAGCGTGAGACTCTCGTACATCGCGGCGAGCACCAGGAACACGAGCAGCACGCTGATCGGGAAGATCCAGAGCGCCGCGTTGCCCGCGAGGATCTGCTGATACGTGAGATCGGTCCATTCGAACTTGATCCCGCGCGGCAGCGTTTCGGCCGCGATGCGTTCGGCGGCCGCCTGTGCCTGACCCGACGAGTAACCGGGCGCCGGACCGCCGTTGATGTCCGCGGACGTATAACCGTTGTAGCGCACGACCATCTCGGGACCGTAAGTCGGCGAGACCTTCACGAGCGACGAGAGCGGCACCATTTCGCCATTGGCATTGCGCGTCTTGAGCAAGCCGATGTCATCGGCACTCGCACGGAACGGCGCATCCGCCTGCACCCGCACCTGATACACGCGGCCGAAGCGGTTGAAGTCGTTCACATACAGCGAGCCGAGGTACACCTGCATCGTGTTGAAGACATCGGTCACGGAAACACCGAGTTGCTTCGCCTTCACGCGATCCAGATCGACGTTCAGTTGCGGCACGTTGATCTGGTAGCTGGAGAACGTCGGTCCGAGTTCGGGCGTCTGCGATGCGCGCTTGATGAAGGCCTGCGTTGCGTCGTTGAGCGCTTCATAGCCGAGCGCGCCGCGGTCTTCGAGCTGCATCTTGAAGCCGCCGAGCGTACCGAGTCCGAGCACCGGCGGCGGCGGGAACACGGCGATGAACGAGCCCTTGATCGCGGCGTACTTCTGGTTGAGCGCGCCTGCAATCGCGCCGGCCGACAGTTCCTTCGTCTTGCGGTCATGGAACGGCTTGAGCGTGACGAACACGATGCCCGCGCTCGACGAATTCGTGAAACCGTTCACCGACAGCCCCGGAAATTCCACCGCGCTTTCCACGCCCGGCTGCTTGCGCGCGATGTCCGTCATCTGGCGCACGACCTGCTCGGTGCGATCGAGCGAGGCGCCGTTCGGCAACTGCGCGAAGCTGATCAGATACTCCTTGTCCTGCGCGGGCACGAAGCCGCCGGGCACGACCTTGCCCATCAGCACCGCGCCGCCGAGCAGCACGGCGTAGATCGCCATCATGATCGCCTTGCGGCTGATCACCTTCGATACGCCCTTGCCATAAGCTTCCGAACCGCGATGAAACACCTTATTGAAGCGCTTGAAGAAGCCGCCGAAGACGCGATCCATGCCGCGCGTGAGCCAGTCCTTCGGCTCGTCGTGGCCCTTCAGAAGCATCGCGGCGAGCGCGGGCGAAAGCGTCAGCGAGTTGAACGCGGAGATCACCGTCGAGATCGCGATGGTCATCGCGAACTGCTTGTAGAACTGGCCCGTCAGACCCGACATGAACGCGAGCGGCACAAACACGGCCACCAGCGTGAGCGCGATCGCGATGATCGGCCCGCTCACTTCGCGCATCGCCTGATAGGTCGCTTCCCGCGCGGAGAGCCCGGACTCGATGTTGCGCTCCACGTTCTCCACGACCACGATCGCGTCGTCCACCACGATACCGATCGCGAGCACCATCCCGAAGAGCGAGAGCGCGTTGATCGAGAAGCCGAATGCGAGCAACAGCGAGAACGTCCCGATGATCGACACCGGCACCGCCAGCAGCGGAATGATCGACGCGCGCCACGTTTGCAGGAACACGATCACGACCAGCACGACGAGCGCAATCGCTTCGAGCAGCGTATGAATCACGGCTTCGATACTGGAGCGCACGAACTGCGTCGGGTCATAGACGATCTGGTATTCGACGCCCGAAGGCATGTCCGCCTTCAGCTCCTTCATCGTCTCGCGGACCTGATCGGAGATCTGCAGCGAGTTCGCGCCCGGCTGCTGGTTGATCGCGATCGCGACCGCCGACTTGTTGTCGAGCAACGAACGCAGCCCGTATTCCGATGCGGCGAGTTCCACGCGCGCCACGTCGTGAAGACGCGTGACCGCGCCGTCAGGCGACGTCTTCAGCACGATGTCCTTGAACTCGGCCTCGTTTTGCAAACGGCCTTGCGCGTTCACGTTCAACTGCACGGGCACGTTCGGCAGCGTCGGCGACGAACCGATCACGCCGGCCGCAACCTGCACGTTCTGCTCGCGGATCGCGTTGACGACATCGCTCGCGGTCATGCCGCGCTGCGCGACCTTCTGCGGATCGAGCCAGATGCGCATCGAATAGTCGCCGGAGCCCCACAGTTGCACCTGCCCCACGCCCCCGATCCGTTCGAGCCGGTCCTTCACGTTGATCAGCGCATAGTTGCGCAGATACGTCATGTCGTAGCGGCCGTTGGGCGAATTCAGGTGGACCACCATCGTGAGCGTCGGCGACGACTTGATCGTCGTCACGCCGAGGAGCTGCACATCCTGCGGAAGGCGCGGCATGGCCTGCGACACGCGGTTCTGCACGAGCTGCTGCGCCTTGTCCGGATCGGTGCCGAGCTTGAACGTGACGGTGATGTTGAGATTGCCGTCGCTGTTCGCCTGTGACTGCATGTACAACATGTTCTCGACGCCGTTGATCTGCTCTTCGAGCGGCGAGGCCACCGTTTCGGCGATCACCTTCGGGTTCGCGCCCGGATACTGCGCGTGCACCACCACCGACGGCGGCACCACTTCCGGGTACTCGGAAATCGGCAGCTTGAACATCGCGATGACGCCCGCGAGCAGCACGATCACCGATAGCACGCCCGCAAAAATCGGGCGGTCGATGAAGAATTTGGATATGTTCATGATCGTTCTTCTGAGCTTGGAGCGCCGCTTACGACGCTGATTTCGGTGCGGGCGCGTTGTTCGCCATCGCGACGCCGTTCGCCTTCACGACATCGTTCGGACGCACACGCTGCAGGCCGTTCACGACGATGCGCTCGCCGGGTTCGAGTCCCTTCGCGATCACGCGCAGTCCGTCCTGCTGCGTGCCGAGCGTGACTTCGCGGTACTGCACGCGGTTGTCCTTGTCGACGACCATCACGTACTTCTTGTCCTGGTCGGTCCCTATCGCCGCATCGTCGACGAGCACGGCCGGGTGCGGCGTGCCGCCGCCCACCTTGATGCGCGCGTAGAGACCGGGCAGGAGCGAGCCGTCGGCGTTGTCGAAGCGCGCGCGCACGCGGATCGTTCCGGAACTCGTATCGATGCGGTTATCCACCGACGCGACCGCGCCTTCGCGCGAATAACCTTCTTCGTTCGCGAGGCCGAGCGACACCGGCACCGTCGCCTTCGAGTCGCGGCTCAGATAGCGCAGATAGGTTTGTTCGTCGACGTCGAACGAGGCGTAGATCGGCGAGACCGACACGAGCGTCGTCAGGAGCGGCGCGTTCGCACCGGTCGAGACGATGTTGCCCACCGTCATCTCCGCGCGCGACACGCGGCCCGACACGGGCGCAACGATATTCGTGTAGGTCAGGTTGATCTTCGCGGCTTCGAGCGCGGCCTGCGCGGACTTCACGCCCGCGACAGCCTCGCGCGCGGCGTTCTGCTTCTCGTCGTAGTCGCGTTTGGCGATCGCGTTATCGGACAGCAGGCGCTCGGCGCGTGCCGCATCCGTCGTCGTGTAGCCATTGCGCGCCTGCGCGGCCGCGAGCTGCGCCGCTGCGCGATCGACCTCGGCCACATACGGACGCGGATCGATCGTGAAGAGCGGATCGCCCTTCTTCACGAGCGCGCCGTCCTTGAAATGCACCGCGACGATCGTCCCCGGCACGAGCGGGCGGATGTCCACCTTGTCGACGGCTTCGAGCCGGCCCGAGTAGCTCTGCCAGTCGGTGATGGTCTTCGAGACGACGGTGGCGACGTCTACTTCGGTCGCCGTCGCGCTGTGGGCCGCGGCTTGCGCGCTGTTCACGGGCGCGTCGCCATGACCGCGCCAAGCCGTATAGCTACCGATGCCCGCGACCACGAGCGTGGCGCCTAGCGCCGCATAAATGCGTTTGCGAGTGAAGAACATGTCGAAAGCTCCAATAAAGTCGTTGAGTTTTTTTTGTCCCGCGTGCGGCGCCGGTCAAACCGGCTTCGCCAGCGAGAGACGTTTTCTGAAGAAGGCGACGACGTCGGCCAGTGCGGCCGGATGCGTCGCGAGACCCTTGTGCGAGGCGCGGCAATGGCGCGTGACCTCGGTCGGGATGCCTGCGGCGATCAATTCGCCCGCGTACTTTTCGGCTTCGATGTGCAGCAGGTCGTGCTCGGCACTCGCGATCAGCGCCGGTGGCAGACCCGCGAGACGGCGCGATTCGAGCGGCGCCGCATACGGGTGCAGCCGTTGCGAAGCGTTCGGCAGATACGCGCGATAGCAGCGCGCGCATTCACTCATTCCGAGATCGGTGCCCGTCACCTTCCGTTCGTCGGCGAGACGCGTGAGGCTCGGATCGAGAAGCGGCGCAAGCAAGGCCTGCGCCGAAATCGTGATATCGCCGCGATCACGGGCAATGGCCGAGAGACAGGTCGCTAGATTGCCGCCCGCGTCGTGTCCGGCCACACCAATCCGGTGCGGATCCGCGCGCTGTGCGCGTGCATTCGCGACCGCCCACTGTGCAGCGCGATAGCCGTCTTCGGGCGCGGCGGGAAACGGAAACGCGGGCGCCAGCGAATAACCGACCGACACGACCCACGCAGGGGTGTCGCGTGCGATGGTCGCGGCGGCGATCTCGGCGTCGTCGAGCGTGCCGTGCGTAAAGCCGCCGCCGTGAAAATAAAGCACAATCGGCAGGACGGTGCCGTCCGGCGCGGGGCGATAGCTGCGCAGCACGATCGGCTGAGCGTGTCCCGCGAGTTGGACTTCTTCGATGCAAAGCCTCGAAGGTGTCGTTTGACTCAGCCCCTGATCCAGCGTTGTTGCCATGGTTTTTGCGGCGCGTTTGCGCCATCCCACCTGAGTTGCGATGGGACGAATTCTGGTGCCCGCAGGTTTTTAGATAAATGCCTATAATCCGGCAACACAATTCGGTCGCACTGAACAATCGCGACTCGACATCCTTAATCGTTTGTTAGCAGCGCGCTTAATTCCCGGCGCTGCAATGCTTTTGACGGTGAGAGAACATGGATCGGCTACAAGCTATGCAGGTGTTCACACGCGTTGTCGACACCAACAGCTTTTCGCGCGCCGCGGATACGCTCAACCTCCCGCGCGCGTCGGTGACGACGATCATCCAGAACCTCGAGGCGTTCCTCAACGTGCGGCTGCTTCAGCGCACGACCCGGCGTCTGAATCTCACGCCCGATGGCGCCGCGTATTACGAGCGATGCGTGCGCATCCTCGCGGACATCGAGGAAGCCGAGGGCTCGTTCGCGACGAGCGCCAAGGGTCCGCGCGGCAAGCTGCGCGTGGATATGCCCGGCGCGATCGGACGCAATATCGTGATGCCCGCGCTGTGCGAATTCCACACGCGCTATCCGGATATCGAACTCATGGTCGGCTTCGGCGACAAGCCCGTCGATCTGATCCAGGAAGGCGTCGATTGCGTGATTCGCGTGGGCACGCTGCAGGATTCGAGTCTCGTCGCGCGGCGCATCGGCGTGTTTCAGGGCCTGACCGCTGCCGCTCCGCAGTATCTGGAACTGCATGGCATGCCGAAGACCATCGAGGATCTCGAACACCACACGGCCGTGAACTATTTCTCGAGCCGCACGGGCCGCGTGATCGACATGGATTTCGTCGTGGACGAAAAGACGATCGAAGTGAAGATGCGTGGCAAGATCGCCGTGAACGATGCGGAAGCCTACTTGAGTTGTGGCGTGAAGGGCGTCGGGCTCATTCAGGTGCCGCGCTTCATGGCGCTGCCGTTTCTGCAAACGGGCGAACTGGTCGAAGTGCTGCCGCAGTGGAAGCCTTTGCCCATGCCGATTTCGGCGGTTTATCCGCACAACCGGCATCTGTCGCAAAAGGTGCGCGTGTTCGTCGACTGGGCCGCAGAACTGTTCGAACGCTGCCCGCTGCTCTCGGGCCAGGAAGACGCCGAAGGCCGCTGCCTGCCGACGAGCACGTCGTCTTCGTCGAAGATGGTCCGGTATGGCACGCCCGAAGTCGCGGGCACCGTCGATGTGGTTGCATAGCTAACGGGTTCGCGTCTGTTTTTCGTTTGGCAAGGGCGTTCGATCGAACGCCCTTTTTGTTTTTTGTCCCTTCGGACACTGAGTCTATTGCACGTTCAGGCGGGTAGCGCCCCGCCGAATCCCCCGCCCCACAAGGCGCTCCGCGATTGTTCGCCGGACTCGATTAATCTTTTCGCACTTCGCACATTTATCCGCGGTCGCGGCTTGACTACATTTCGTCCTGTCGCAGCGTAGCCGGGTTGATCGAACCGACGCTGCTTATCGAATTTCTTCGAACATTCACGCATCGACAGGAGCGTCATCATGAAAAGCCAACTGATCGCAGGTTTAGCGCTTGCCGCCGTTTCGGCTGTCGTTTCGACGACCGCTTTCGCCGACGGCGGTCAGGGCATCGGCCGCGCGGGCACGTATCAGGTGCAGACGACGACCGCGCAAAGCACCAAGACGCGCGCCGAAGTGCGTGCCGAACTCGCCGCCTCGTATTCGGACGGCACGCTGCCGGCGCTCAACCGCAACACGTATCCGGACAAGAGCATGGCGGGCGAAGCGGTCGCCGCGCAGTCCGCACGCCGCGCCGCCCTCGCCGAGCAGCACAACCGCGAGATCGTGGAATACGCGAACGGGTCGGTGACGCAAAGCGGCGCCGCGGCTCATTGAGTGGGCAGGGCGCGAGCGCAACGGAGAGAAAGATCATGAACGACAACACACCGCTCGAGCAGTTTTCAGCCCTCGACGATTGGGCACCTTCCGCGCCCGTCTGGCGTCCTTATGTACAGGAGCGGACCAGCATGCCGCGCACAGTGGAATGCCGGGCCGCGGAAGCCGGAGCGTCGACGTGGGCGCAGTAATCGTCGCGGCAGTCTTCGTCATCGCGACGATAGCGGGGCCGCAAGTCGTTTCCGATGCGGCCCGCTCGCAGGTAGAGCAAGCGGTGACGCAGGCTTCGCACCCGTCGTCAGCTCAAACCGTCACGCCGTCGCCCGCGGCGGATACGCGAGGCTGAACGCCTCGCGCGGCCCGTTCAACCGCACGCGCCGATTTCTCCACACGCGGTGCAGAAGTCGCAACCGTCCTTGCGAATCACCGCATTGGCCCCGCACGTGGAGCACTTACGTCCGTGCATACGCATGAGCGAATGTGTATCGTTGGTCGACGAATCCAGTTGCGTCGGATCATCCTGGTCTGTTTCGCCGAGCACAGGCTGCGCGGCCAGCGCTCGCATGTGACGCTGCGCGAGCGCGCGCGACGGCACCTGATTGCCCTCCGCATCGAGAAAGCCACGCCGATACAGAATCTGCTGGATCGCATACGCGAGCGCCGCGACTTCCGAATCGTGCCAGCGCGGGCTTCGATGGCCGTCGAGCCGTTCGACATCGCCGAGACGCACCTGACCGCGATCCCACGAGACCTTGCGCATGTCCTGCAGATTGCGCGCGACGAACCCCCCGCGCGCGGCTAGCGATAGCGAACGCATGGTCGCCGTGATCCACTGCTGCGATTCGTCGCGCTGGCCGGTCGGGATGAAGAACTCGATCGGACGCTCGATGGTCACGTCCTCGCCGCCCTGCCGCCCCGTTACCTCGATGAACGAGACCGCGACATAGAGCGATTTCTTCCCCGCCTGCGTCAGATACTCGACCTTCTCGATGATCGCGGGCAGTTCGCCGCGCGGCCGGTGGTCGATCGCGATGCGCAGCGGGTCCTGCTCCAGATCCGGGTCCGGCGAATCGGCGGGCGTCGTCTCCGGCGTGACTGACAGCACCGCGCCCAGCGTCTCGTTCGGCCGGTATGTCGCGAGCCCTTTCAGCCCGCGCCGCCACGCTTCGAAATACAGGTCCTGGAACTTGTCGAAGGGATAGTCGGCGGGAACGTTGACGGTTTTCGAAATCGACGTGTCGACGAAAGGCTGCACCGCCGCCATCATCTCCAGATGGTCATGCGCGGACATCTGCAGCGCATTCACGAAGTAATCGGGCAGCGCATTCACGTTGCCGCCCAGCTCGCGATACAGCCGATAAGCGTGATCTTCCACCGCAAACGACTGCCGCCCGCCATCGGCCATGCGTTTCGTGCGCTGGTAGGTCCACGCGAACGCGGGCTCGATGCCGTTCGATGCGTTGTCGGCGAACGCGAGGCTCACGGTGCCGGTCGGCGCGATGGAAAGCAGATGACTGTTGCGGATGCCGGTCTTGCGGATGTCTTCCTTGATGTCCTCGGGCAAGCGCGAAGCGAACGTGCCCTCTTCCAAGTACTGCTTCGCCTTGAAAAGCGGAAACGCGCCGCGCTCGCGAGCGAGTTCGACCGACGCGCGATACGCTTCGTCACGCATGGTGCGCGCGACACGCGTTGCGAATTCGCGGCCTTCGGGCGCGTCATAGCGGATGCCGAGCATCACGAGTGTGTCGCCGAGACCCGTGAAGCCCACGCCGATGCGCCGCTTCGCCTCCGCCTCGCGCGCCTGCTCGGGCAGCGGCCAGAGCGTGACGTCGAGCACGTCGTCGAGAAAGCGCACCTGGATGCGCGTGGTCTTTGCGAGCGCGTCCCAGTCGAATGACGGCGTGCCGCCGCGTTCCTGCGCGAAGGCGTCGCGCACGAAGCGCGTGAGATTGAGCGGCCCCAGGTTGCAACAGCCATAAGCGGGCAACGGCTGCTCGCCGCACGGGTTCGTCGCGCGGATCGTCTCGACGCCGCGCAGATTGTTGTCGTCGTTCATTCGCGACATGAATACGACGCCCGGTTCGGCCACGTCGTAGGTTGAGCGCATGATGACATCCCACACTTCGCGCGCCCGCACTTCGCGATATACCCACATGCCGTCGTCGCGCCGCCGCAGGTCGCCCGACGCGCGAAGCGACGGCGCGGGCTCCGCGCGATGCACGAGTTCCCAGCCTGCGTCGTCGGCGACGGCCTGCATGAATTCGTCCGACACCGCCACAGACACGTTGAAGTTGTTCCAACGCCCTTTCTCGTGCTTGGCCGCGATGAAGTCGAGCAGGTCGGGATGCGTGCAGTCGAGGATGCCCATCTGCGCGCCGCGCCGCGAACCCGCGCTCTCGACCGTGCGGCATGACGCGTCGAACACGTCCATGTAGCTGCAGGGTCCCGACGCGGAGGAGCCGGTGGAATGAACGCGCGCGCCCTTGGGCCGGATCGCGGAAAAGTTGTAGCCGACGCCGCCGCCGCGCCGCATCGTCTCGGCCGCCTGCAACAGCGCCACGTAGATGCCCGGCAGGCCGTTTTCATCGACACCCTGGATCGCGTCGCCGACCGGTTGCACGAAGCAGTTGATGAGCGTCGCCTCGATGCCCGTGCCCGCCGCGCTCATGATGCGGCCCGCGCCGAGCGCGCCCCGCCGGAAGTTGTCGACGAAGTCCGCTTCTATCTTCTTGCGCAGCGCCTCGGGTTCGGCCAGCGCGACACCGCGCGCGACGCGCCGGTAGATGTCCTCCACACGGCTTTCGTCGCCCTTCGCGTACTTCTCGATCATCACGTCGATGGAAAACTGCTGCGGTGCAACCGGAGTGTTGAGATTGTCTTCAGCCATGTTCTTCCTCGAAAACGCGCGGGCGCCGTGCATGTGATGCACAGCCCGATCCGCAAACACGATTCAAGACGATAGCGCGATTGCGCAACGAGCGCCAAGTCTCTGCGGCGATGTTTTTTCGGATTACGCCTTCCGGAGTAGCTCGAACGAACGAGTGGTGTCGTGTCGCCCTGTCCCTTTGGTGAATGGTCAGCGCATTACGCGCGAGGCAAGCTTTGGACCCGTTCGTTGCCTCTACTTCCAACCCGATCGCTCCCGCACGATGACTGCCGTATGCAAGACCCAGACCAGCCCGTTCGAACAAGACCCGCGCGCGTGGCGCGTGCTCTGGTCGAGCACGTTTGCATTCACCATCTGCTTCGCGATCTGGATGATGTTCGCCATTCTCGGCATTCCGCTGAAGGAGCAGCTCGGGCTCACCGACACGCAATTCGGCATGATCGCCGCGACGCCCGTGCTGTCGGGCTCGCTCGCCCGCGTGCCCCTCGGCATCTGTACCGACCGGCTGGGCGGGCGCATCGTCTTCCTTGTCACGATGCTCGCCACCGTGGTGCCGCTCTGGCTCATTTCGCATGCCACCGAGTTCTGGCAGTTCATCGTGCTCGGCCTCATGGTCGGACTGGCGGGCGCGTGCTTCTCGATCGGCACGCCCTACGTCGCGCGGTGGTTTCCGAAGTCGCGACAGGGTTTCGCGATGGGCATCTTCGGCGCCGGTAACTCGGGGGCGGCGCTGACCAAGTTCGTCGCGCCCGTCCTGATCCTGAGCGCGGGCACGTGGACCATCGTGCCGAAGGTCTACGCGACCGTGATGCTCGTCACGGCGCTCGCATTCTGGCTGACGTCCGCGAACGATCCGTCCCATCGCGCGCCGAAGGCACGAACTAATGCAAGCAGTCGCGACGCGCGGATGGATGTGCGAGCCTGGCGCTATTCACAGTACTACTCCGTCGTGTTCGGCGGATATGTCGGCCTGTCGCTGTGGATGCCGCACTACTACGTCAACCACTACGGCTTTGCCATCGAACAGGCGGCGCTCCTTGCCGCGTGTTTTTCGCTGCCGGGCGGCGCACTGCGTGCGATCGGCGGCTGGCTCTCCGACCGCTACGGTGCATACCGGACGACATGGATCGTCATGTGGATCGTGTTCGTCTGCTTCTTCGTGCTCAGCTATCCGGAAAGCGATTTCACGGTTCGTTCGGCGAACGGCCCGATCGGCTTTCACATCGCGATCTCGCCAACCCTGTTCACCGCGCTGATGTTCGTCGTCGGCATTGCAATGGCGATCGGCAAGGCCTCCGTCTTCAAGTTCATTTCGAACGACTACACCGACAACATCGGCGCCATCTCCGGCGTCGTCGGCCTAGCAGGGGGCCTCGCGGGCTTTGCACTGCCGATCCTGTTCGGCGCGCTCGTCGACCTGACCGGCGTGCACAGCACCTGTTTCATGCTCCTCTTCGGCGCGACTGCCGTCAGCCTGATCTGGATGCACTTCTCGTTCCGTCCAGTCGGCGCGGCAGAAGCGCGCGACAAATCCGCCGCCCGCAACGCGGCTGTCTGATCCATCCCCGCATCAACCAAGACGACATCATGTCCAACCAAGTCCTGACCAATTGGACGCCGGAAGACCCGGCGTTCTGGAAATCCGGCGGCGCGTCCGTCGCCAACCGCAATCTGTGGATTTCAATTCCCGCGCTGATGCTCGCGTTCGCCGTGTGGTCGCTATGGAGCGTCACCGTCGTGAGCCTCGAAAAAGGCGGCTTCCACTTCAGCAAGAATCAGCTGTTCTGGCTGACTGCCCTGCCCGCGCTGTCCGGCGCGACGCTGCGCATCTTCTATTCATTCCTCGTACCGGTTTTCGGCGGTCGCCGTTTCACGACGTTCTCCACGGCCACCCTGCTGATTCCCGCGCTCGGCGTGGGCTTCGCGCTGCGCGATCCGTCCACGAGCTATCCAACCCTGCTGGTGCTCGCCCTGCTGTGCGGACTCGGCGGCGCGAACTTCAGTTCGTCGATGGCAAATATCAGCTTCTTCTTCCCGAAGGCGAAGAAGGGATTTGCGACCGGCCTCAACGCAGGCATCGGCAATCTTGGTGTGTCGCTCGTGCAGTTCGTGACCCCGCTCGTGATCGCTTCGAGCGTGTTCGGCGCGTTGGCGGGCGGCGGCACGACGTTCGTCAAGAACGGCATTGAGCACGGCATCTGGCTGCAGAACGCAGGATTCATCTGGGTGCCTTTCATCGTCGTGGCAACGCTCGCGGCGTGGTTCGGCATGAACGACATCGCTGATGCGAAGGCGTCCTTCGCGGAACAGGCGGTCATCTTCCGGCGCAAACACACTTGGCTCATGTGCTGGCTCTATGTCGGCACGTTCGGTTCGTTCATCGGCTTCTCGGCAGGGTTTGCGCTCCTGACCAAGTCGCAGTTCCCGACAGTCGATCCGACCGCCTATGCGTTTCTCGGGCCGCTCGCCGGTGCGCTGACGCGTCCGGTCGGTGGCTGGATCTCCGACCGGCTCGGCGGCGCGCGTGTCACGCTCGGCACCTTCATCGCGATGATCGCGGCCGTGTTCGCCGTCGTCCATTTCCTGCCGGGCAACGGTGCAGGAGGCAGCTTCGACGGTTTTCTCGTGACCTTCATCCTGCTCTTCGCGCTGACGGGCATCGGCAATGGATCGACGTTTCGCATGATCCCCGTGATCTTCATGACGCAGCACCAGCGCGAGGCGCGCGGCCAGGACGACGCCACGCTGCGCCGCGCGCAGCAGGAGGCGGGCAAGGAGTCCGCGGCCGTGTTGGGCTTCGCGGGAGCGCTCGGCGCCTATGGCGGCTTCTTCATTCCGAAGACGTTTGGCTCCGCGCTCGAACTGACCGGCTCGGCCGTGCCCGCGCTCTACGTGTTCGTCGCGTTCTATGCGACATGCGTCGCGATCACGTGGTTTTGGTACGCGCGCCGCGGCGCCGGCATGCCTTGCTGATCCGACGGACTACGCCTAAAGACGTAACCCGCCTTCAACCTATGGCGAATAGCCAAGCGCAACGCCTGCGCCTATGCTGACCCGATCCGCTTCCGCCTGGCTTTCTTTCTCGCCGCCAGGCGCGAGAAGCGCCGCTTGGAGATAAAAAATGAGTCACTTTCTTGACCGGCTGAAGTTTATGAAACGCACCCGGTCGACGTTTTCCGATGGTCACGGCGCAGTCGTCGATGAAGACCGCACGTGGGAGAACGGCTATCGCAATCGCTGGCAGCACGACAAGGTCGTGCGCTCCACGCACGGTGTCAATTGCACCGGTTCGTGTTCTTGGAAGGTGTATGTCAAGAACGGTCTGATCACGTGGGAAACGCAGCAGACCGACTATCCCCGTACCCGCGCCGATCTGCCGAATCACGAACCGCGCGGGTGTCCGCGTGGTGCGTCGTATAGCTGGTATGTGTATTCGGCGCAGCGCGTGAAGTATCCGATGATTCGCGGGCGTCTCATCGAAATGTGGCGCGAGGCGCGCAGGACGCTCGATCCGATCGACGCATGGGAATCGATCAGCCAGAACCCCGAAAAGGCCGCGCGCTACAAGCAGGTGCGCGGACTCGGCGGCTTCGTGCGCGCCAACTGGGACACGGCCACCGAGATCATCGCGGCGGCCAACGCGTTCACGATCAAGAAATTTGGCCCGGACCGCGTGATCGGCTTCTCGCCGATTCCGGCGATGTCGATGGTTTCCTACGCGGCCGGCGCGCGCTATCTGAGCCTGATCGGCGGCGCGTGCCTCTCGTTCTACGACTGGTATTGCGACCTTCCGCCCGCCTCGCCGCAAGTCTGGGGCGAACAGACGGACGTGCCCGAATCCGCCGACTGGTACAACTCCACGTATCTCATGGTATGGGGTTCGAACGTCCCGCAGACCCGCACGCCGGACGCGCATTTCTACACCGAAGTGCGCTACAAGGGCACCAAGACCGTGGCGGTATCGTCGGACTTTGGCGAAATGGTCAAGTTCGGCGATATCTGGCTCGCACCGAAGCAAGGCACCGACGCCGCGCTCGCAATGGCGATGGGTCACGTCGTGATGAAGGAGTTTCATGCGGTGCAGGCGCCGCGCACGTCCTCGTACCTGCGCGACTACGTGAAGCAGTACACCGACATGCCGATGCTCGTGCTGCTGCGCGAGAACAACGGCACGCTGGTGCCCGATCATTTCCTGCGCGCCTCGCATCTCGCGAACAATCTCGGCGAAGCGAATAACCCCCAATGGAAGACACTGCTCGTCGACGACGCCACCGGCGAAATCGTCGCACCGAACGGCACGGTCGGCTTCCGCTGGAACGAAGCGGCGCATAACGACGGCGAAAAGGTCGGCCGCTGGAATCTTGAACTGAAGGACGGCGGCAGCGGCGGCGCGATCGATCCGCGCCTGTCGTTCGTGAAAGCAGGCGCACACGACGAGATCGTCGACGTCGGCTTTCCCTACTTCGGCGGCGAACACGGCGCGCTGCTCCAACGCCGCGTGCCGGCGCGACGCGTCACGCTCGCGGACGGCACGAGCGCGCTCGTCGCCACGGTCTTCGACTTGCAGATGGCGAATTACGGCGTCGACCAGGGGCTCGGCGGCCCGAATGTCGCGCGATCTTTCGACGATGACGTCCCCTGCACGCCTGCCTGGCAGGAAAAGCACACGACGGTGCCGCGCAAGCTCGTGATTCAGGTCGCACGCGAATTCGCCGAGAACGCTGAGAAGACGCATGGCAAGAGCATGGTGATCGTCGGCGCGGCGCTGAATCACTGGTATCACAACGACATGATCTATCGCGGCATCATCAACCTCCTGATGATGTGCGGCTGCGTCGGTCAAAGCGGCGGCGGCTGGGCGCACTATGTCGGGCAGGAAAAGCTCCGGCCGCAATTCGGCTGGGCGCCGCTCGCGTTCGCACTCGACTGGACCCGCCCGCCGCGGCAGATGAACGGCACGTCGTTCTTCTACAACCACACGAGCCAGTGGCGGCACGAGAAAGTCGCGCTCGACGAAGTGCTCGCGCCCACGGCCGACAAGTCGAAGTACGCGCGGCTTTCGATGCTGGACCTGAACGCGAAGTCCGAGCGCATGGGCTGGTTGCCGAGCGCGCCCCAGTTCGCCACCAATCCGCTCGACCTTGCGGACGCCGCAACACAAGCCGGCAAGGAGCCTATTGACTACGTGGTCGAACGACTGAAGTCGGGCGCACTTGGCTTCGCGTGCGACGACCCGGACAATCCCGTGAACTTCCCACGCAACATGTTCGTGTGGCGTTCGAACATCCTCGGCAGTTCGGGCAAGGGACACGAATATTTCCTCAAGTACCTGCTCGGCACGCAGAACGCCTTGTTCGCCGACGAAGCCGATGCGATCAAGCCCGGTGAAGTGAAGGTGCGCGAAGCGGCCGAAGGTAAGCTCGATCTGTTGACGGTGCTCGATTTCCGCATGAGCACGACGTGTCTGTATGGCGACATCGTCCTCCCGACCGCGACCTGGTATGAGAAGGACGACCTGAATACGTCCGACATGCATCCGTTCATTCACCCGCTTTCGGAGGCCGTGCAGCCGCTGTGGGAGAGCAAGACCGACTGGGAAATCTACAAGGCGATCGCGAAGAAGTTTTCGGAGATCGGCGGGCCGGCGCTCGGCAAGCGTCGGGACATCGTCTGCACACCGCTCATGCACGACACGCCGGGCGAGCTCGGCCAGCCGTTCGAGCCGAAGGACTGGCGCGCCGGCGAATGCGAACTGATTCCAGGCAAGACTGCGCCGTCGATGACAGTCGTAGAGCGCGATTACAACGATATCTACCGAAAGTTCACGTCGGTCGGGCCGCTGCTCGACAAGCTCGGCAACGGCGGCAAAGGCATCAACTGGAACACGGCGCATGAGGTGGGTGAACTGGCGCATCTGACGCGCACCGTCTCGGACCCCGGCGTGAGCCAGGGCCGTCCGAGGCTCGACACCGCCATCGATGCCGCCGAAATGATCCTGACCTTCGCACCCGAAACCAACGGACATGTGGCGGTCAAGGCGTGGGAGGCGCTCTCGAAGATCACCGGTCGCGATCATACGCATCTCGCTATCGGCCGCGAACACGACAAAATCCGTTTCCGCGACGTCCAGGCGCAACCACGCAAAATCATTTCCGCGCCTACGTGGTCGGGCCTCGAATCGGAGGAAGTCAGCTACAACGCCGGCTACACCAACGTGCACGAACTCATTCCATGGCGCACGCTCACCGGCCGTCAGCAGTTCTATCAGGACCACCGCTGGATGCTCGACTTCGGCGAAGGCTCGTGCGTGTACCGCCCGGCCATCGACACCAAGACCATCTCGCCGATGCTCGGCGCCAAGCCCAATGGCGAACATGAACTCGTGCTGAACTGGATCACGCCGCATCAGAAATGGGGTATCCATTCCACTTACACGGACAACCTGCGCATGCTCACCCTTTCGCGCGGCGGTCCGCACGTGTGGGTGTCGGAAACGGAAGCCCGCGAAGCCGGACTCGTCGATAACGACTGGGTCGAAGTGTTCAACGTGAACGGCACGCTCACCGCGCGCGTCGTCGTGAGCCAGCGCGTGCCGCGCGGCATGTGCCTCATGTATCACGCGCAGGAGAAGATCGTGAATGTGCCCGGAGCGGAAACCAGCGGCATGCGCGGCGGCATCCACAACTCCGTCACGCGCACGGTGCTGAAGCCTACGCACATGATCGGCGGCTATGCGCAGCAGGCGTATGGCTTCAACTACTACGGAACGGTTGGATCGAATCGCGATGAATACGTGATCGTCCGCAAGATGAAGAAGGTCGAGTGGCTGGAAGGCCCGCTGAACGAAGGAGCAGTCGCATGAAGATCCGCGCGCAGGTAGCGATGGTCCTGAATCTGGACAAGTGCATCGGGTGCCACACGTGCTCGATCACGTGCAAGAACGTGTGGAGTTCGCGTGACGGCGTCGAGTATGCGTGGTTCAACAACGTCGAGACGAAGCCGGGAATCGGTTTCCCGAAGGAATGGGAGAATCAGGAGAAGTGGCAAGGCGGCTGGAAGCGCAACGCCGACGGGAAAATCGAACCGCGTCAGGGCGGTAAGCTCAAGGTGCTCGCAAATCTGTTCGCCAATCCAAACCTGCCCGCCATCGACGAGTACTACGAGCCGTTCACCTACGACTACGAGCATCTGCAGAAGGCTCCGCTGTCCCAGACGCCGCCCACCGCCCGGCCCGTCTCGGTGCTCACCGGCAAGAAGATGGACAAGATCGAATGGGGTCCGAACTGGGAAGACGATCTCGGCGGCGAGTTCGCCTCGCGCGGCCGCGACAAGCTGTTCGACCAGGTGCAAAAGGAGATGTACGCGACGTTCGAGAACACCTTCATGATGTATCTGCCGCGTCTGTGCGAACACTGCCTGAACCCGGCGTGTGTCGCCTCGTGCCCGTCGGGCTCGGTCTACAAGCGCGAGGACGACGGCATCGTGCTCGTCGATCAGGACAAGTGCCGCGGCTGGCGCATGTGCATCTCCGGCTGCCCGTACAAGAAAATCTACTTCAACTGGCAGAGCGGCAAAGCGGAGAAGTGCATCTTCTGCTACCCGCGTATCGAAGCCGGACAGCCGACCGTCTGCTCGGAAACGTGCGTCGGGCGAATCCGCTATCTCGGCGTGATGCTTTATGACGCCGACAAGATCGGCGAAGCCGCATCGGTCGAGCGAGAGCAGGACCTGTATCAGTCGCAGCTCGACGTGTTTCTCGACCCGCATGATCCGCAGGTGCAGGCCGAGGCGCTGCGCCAAGGCATTTCACAAAGCTGGATCGACGCGGCGCGCAAGTCTCCTGTCTACAAGATGGCGGTGCAGTGGAAGGTGGCATTTCCGCTGCATCCGGAGTACCGGACGCTGCCGATGGTCTGGTACATCCCCCCGCTCTCTCCGATCCAGTCCGCGGCGGAAGCCGGCCACATCGGCATGGACGGCGTCATCCCCGACGTGAAGAGCCTGCGCATCCCGATGCGCTATCTCGCCAACCTGCTGACTGCGGGCGACGAGCGCCCCGTGCTGTCCGCGCTCGAACGCATGCTGGCGATGCGCGCGTTCAAGCGGGCCGAGACGGTCCACGGACGCGCGGAACCAGAGCTACTCGACGGCACGGGCCTCACTGCAGCGCAGGTCGAGGACATGTACCAGACGCTCGCCATCGCCAACTACGAGGACCGCTTCGTCGTGCCGTCGTCGCACAAGGAAATGGTCGAGGACAGCTTCAACGAAAAGGGCAGCTGCGGCTTTTCGTTCGGAAACGGTTGCTCGGGCGGGGCGTCCGAAGGCTCGCTCTTCGGCAAGAAACCGCAAGGCAGTGTCGTATTCGCCGACATGCCCAAGTCGCGCAAGAAAGCAGGAGCGCAGTCATGACGGAAGTTGCAACGATGTCGATCTATCCCATTCTCGCCGCGCTGCTCGATTATCCCGAACCGGACCTGCTCGCTGCGCTCCCCGACATCGAAGATGCGCTATGCGCGTGGCCCGAAGCCGGGCGTCAGTTGAAGCCGCTCGTCGCGATGTTGAAGCACCAGTCGCTCATCGCGTCGCAGGAAAACTACGTCGGTACATTTGATCGCAATCCGTCGCATTCATTGCATCTCTTCGAACACGTGCACGGTGAAGGCCGTGATCGCGGACAGGCGATGGTCGATCTGCTCGACGAGTATCGACGCCACGGTCTCGACATGGCGTCGAACGAACTGCCAGACTATGTGCCGCTCTTCCTCGAAGTGCTGGGCATGATCGATCCGGCCCAGGCGCACGCGCTGCTCGGCGAAGCGATCCACGTGCTCGCGGCGCTCGGCGAGCGGCTCGCGCGCGGCAAAAGCCCGTATGCATCGGTATTCGACGTGCTGCGCTCGATGACGGATGTCGTGCCAGAGACCCGCACCGAGCCGCCCGTGCGCGACATGGACGAAGCGCTCGAGATGTTCGGCCCGGGTTCGGACGGCGTCGAGCCGTTGCTGGCCTCGCGAATGACCACGCCCCTCGCGCAGCCGGTGCATTTTTTTCCGCGCGGCGCGGCAGCCACCCACTGAAAGGAAATTCGACGTGTCCATGGTCCATCAATTCTTCTTCGGAATTTATCCGTATATCGCGGCAGCAATCTTCCTGTTCGGCAGCCTTGCGCGTTTCGAGCGCGAACAGTACACCTGGAAGTCCGACAGTTCGCAGATGCTGCACCGCGGCGCACTCCGGCTCGGCAATATCCTCTTTCACGTCGGCATACTGGGGCTCTTCTTCGGACATCTCTTCGGCCTGCTCACACCGGTTGCCGTCTGGGACTGGCTCGGCGTCGCGCACGGCACGAAGCAGCTCGTCGCAATGGTCGCCGGCGGCGTGATGGGTACGCTGTGCCTCGCCGGACTGCTGATCCTCGTGCACCGGCGGCTGACGAATGCCCGCATTTCCGCCGTCACGAAACGCGGCGACAAGCTGCTCCTCGTCTGGATTCTGGCAACACTGTTGCTCGGCCTCTCGACCATCGGCGTTTCGACGCAGCACATGGACGGCCATATGATGGTGCTGCTCATGACCTGGGCGCAGCACATCGTCACCTTGCGGGGAGACGCGGCCAGTCTCATCGCGGATGCGCCGATTCTTTTCAAGCTGCATCTCTTCATGGGCATCACGCTGTTCGCGATCTTCCCGTTCACGCGCCTCGTGCATGTGTGGAGCGGATTCGCGTCCGTCACGTATCTTGGGCGGGCGTGGCAGCTCGTTCGCCCGCGTTGACGCTCGCGGTCCGCAGCCGCCGCATGGTCCGCGGCGTTTTGCCGCTACACTGCTGTTCGCTGTCGACGCGCGTCGGCGCTGTCGGCCATGCGGGACAGCTGCTTTAATCACCGAAAAGAACCGTTGCGGCCACTTTCATCGAAGGGGGCGGCAAAAAACCGAACGGACCACACGCATGATTTCAGCAAAGCCGCCGCTCTTCGGCATCTCCGGCCGTTCCGGCCAGGGCAAGACCACGTTGATCGAAGCGCTTCTGCCCTGGCTGCGCGCGCGCGGCCTCGTCGTCAACGTGATCAAGCACAGTCATCATTCGATCGAGCTCGAACCGGCGCACAAGGACAGTGCGCGCTTTCGGCATGCCGGCGCGGGCGAGGTTCTGATCGCATCGCCGTATCGCTATGCGATCGTGCGGGAACTGCGCGACGAGCCGGAGCCCTCCCTCGATGAACTGGCGGCCCGCCTCGCGCCAGCCGACCTCACGATCGTCGAAGGTTACACGCGCGAATCGCTTCCGCGTCTCGAGGTCGTGCGCGCGGAGCTCGCTACCGAGCCGCTTTACAAGACCGACGCGGCCATTCTCGCGATCGCAAGCGACGAACCCGGCGCACTCGCAACCACGCTACCGGTCCTGCCGCTGAACGACATCGACCGAATCGGAGAATTCATCTGCAAGACCGTCCATATCAATTTCAAGACGCCGCGCACGCGGGATAATTGAGCTTTCAACCACAGGCCACCAGCAGCAGCGTGTCGCCACAGGCTCTCAATGCCGTCCCTACTCGAGCGCATCGCGCGTTTCAATCATCGGCTGTCCACGCGCATCGTCGCGCTGTCGGGCGTCGCGCTGACGCTCGTGCTCGCGATGATCGTCGGGACGTTGTGGCTTTCGTGGCAGCTAGAAGGCGCGGGCGCCGCGATCAACGACGCCGGCAGTCTGCGCATGCGCGCGTCGCTGATCGCGGTGGCGCTCGACGAAGCCCGTGCAGGGCGTGCGGCCGAGGTCGCCGCCCAGGTCGCGCTGCTGGAACGCACGCTCGATGGCCTCGAGCATGGCGCGCCGTCCCGCCCGCTCTTCCTTCCCGATTCGCCCGACATACTGATTCAGTTCGCGCTCGTCGAGGGCAACTGGCGCTACTCGCTCAAGCCGGCCATTTCCACCGACAGCGCCACGCCCGCGCGTGAAAGCCTGCTTTACGTCGACCTTCTCCCGTCGTTCATCAGTGAGGCCAACACGCTCGTTCGCATGATCGAAGAGGAGAACGCGCGCAAGACTGCATGGCTGCGCCGTTCGCAAATGGCGCTGGCCGCGATGGCGTGCATCGGGACGATCGCGATCGTCTATCTGCTGTACCTGTGGTTCGTGGTGCCGGTGCAGCGACTCGAAGACGGCATCGCGCGCATCGAAAAGCGCGACTTCGCGGCGCGTCTGCCGGTCGGGTCGCACGACGAGTTCGGTCATCTCGCCGAAGGGTTCAACCGCATGGCGTATCAGTTGCAGAGCCATCACCGGGAACTCGAACGACGCGTCGACATGAAGACGGCGCAGCTTGCCGCGCAGAACCGCGAGTTGACGGCGCTCTACGAAATGACCGCCTTCCTGCATGAATCGCACGATGTCGAGACGTTGTGCGGCGGCTTTCTCCAACGCGTCATGCACCGTTTCGACGCGCAAGGCGGCACGGTTCGCGCGCTCGGCCCGGACGACGGCAATCTGCATCTGATCGCCTCGCAAGGCATGCCCGCCGAACTCGTCGATGCTGAACGCTGCATGGCCGCCGACGACTGTCTCTGCGGCAACGCCGCCACACAAGGCCCGGCGGTCATTCGCTATGCGCGCGAACCGTGGTCGCCGCGCGAGAATCCGTTCGTCGACGGGTGCCGCAAAGCCGGTTTCACGGGCGTCGCGGCGTTTCGCATCGTGTCGCAGGAAACGACGCTCGGCTCCTTCTCGCTGCACTTCGCGCACGACCACATGATGCCGGCCCTCGCAGGTGCAATTGCTCGAAACGCTCGGCCGGCATCTGGGCACCGCGCTGCAGAACCATCGGCTCGCGAGCGCCGCGCGACAGTTCGCGGTCGCACAGGAACGACATCTCGTCGCGCAGGGTTTGCACGACAGCATCGCGCAGAGCCTCAACTTTCTGAAAATCCAGGTGCACATGCTCGACACCGCCGCGCAGGACAACCATATCGACGAAGTGCGCGAGATCGTGCCACTCCTGCGCGGCGGGCTGGAAGAGAGCTACGACGACGTGCGTGAACTGCTCGTCAATTTCCGCACCAAGCTCGAAAGCGGCGACCTGAAGCGCGCGGTCGCGGATACGGTGGCGCGGTTCGAGCGGCAGTCGGAGGCCCGCGTCGACTGGCGTTTCGACGAGACCGGCGGTCCGCCGCTCCCACCCGACCGGCAGTTGCAGGTGTTGTTCATCCTCCAGGAAGCGCTGTCGAACGTCCGCAAGCACGCGGAGGCGTCGCACGTGCGGGTGGTCATCGAGAACGGCCGCGAATTTCACATGCTGATCGAGGACGACGGCCAGGGTTTCGAGCCCGCCGCCATCGCCGCGCGCGGCGAGGCGCACGTCGGCTTTCATATCATGCGCGAGCGCGCGGCGCGGCTGGACGCGCGGTTGCGAATCGACAGCGCGCCGGGCGCCGGCACGCGCATTTCGCTGTCGATGTCCGAGTGCGCGCGGCAGGCAGCCTGATCCCATCGCTTCAGGACACTATCCACTCATGACGACGATTCGCATTCTCCTGATCGACGACCACACGCTGTTTCGCTCGGGAGTGCGCGCGCTGTTACAGCGCCAGCCGGATTTCGAAGTCGTCGACGACGCCGCCGACGGTATCGAAGGCGTCAAGCGCGCGAAGCAGCATCGGCCGGATGTGGTGCTGCTCGACCTGAACATGCCGGGCTTGTCGGGAATCGAAACGCTGCAGCTTCTGAAACAGGATCTGCCGGACACGGCGGTTGTCATGCTGACGGTGTCCGAAGACGTGGACGAACTGGCGAAAGCGCTCGGCGAAGGCGCGTGCGGCTACTTGCTGAAGAATATCGAGGCGGAGACGCTCTCTTCGGCCATCAGGCGGGCGGCCGCCGGCGAGGCCGTCGTGGCCGATGACATGACAGCCAGGCTAGTCGAGAAACTGCGCTCGCCGGCGCGCACGGGCGCGTCCGCCCGCGGTTCCGATCAGCCGGTGCCTGACGCGCCGCGCGGCGAGTGGTCCGCGCTCACGCCGCGCGAACGCGACATCGTGCGCAGCCTGTCGCGCGGCGCAAGCAACAAGGACATTGCACGCGAACTCGAAGTTGCCGAGAGCACGGTCAAGATTCACGTCCGCAACGTGCTACGCAAGCTGAAACTGTCGAGCCGCGTCCAGATCGCCATCTACGCGCTCGAACAGGACGCGGGCGAGGTCCGCTAGGGCCTGCCCGCGCGCCGCGCTCACATCTTCACGACATCGAGAATCGACTTCTTCTTGTCCTGATAGGTATAGAGCGTGATCGCCCCCTCTTTCATGTCGCCCTTCGTGTCGAACGCGATGTGGCCGATCACGCCGTCATAGTTCGTCGTCGGCATCGCCGCCAGCACCTTCGCTGGATCGGTGGAACTGGCCCGCTTCATTGCGTCGACGACCACGTACACCGCGTCGTAGGCGAACGGCGCGTTGAAGAGAATCGGACCGTTGAAGCGTTCCTGGAAGCGCTTCTCGAATTCCGCGCCCTTCGGCATCTTCGAAACCGCGAGGCTCGCTTCGGAGCAGACGAGGTTCTGCACGGCGTCTCCCGCGAGTTCCGCGACCTTGGTCGTGCACGCGCCGTCGCCGCTCATCACCTTCGACTTCACGCCGAGCGCCGCCGCCTGCCGCACGAACGGCCCGACCGTCGAATCCATGCCGCCGAACATGATGACGTCCGGCTGCTCGCTCTTCATCTTGGTCAAGATGGCGCGGAAGTCGGTGGCCTTGTCGTTCGTCGCTTCGCGTCCTACCACCTTGCCGCCCGCCGCTTCCACGGCTTTCGCGAATTCGTCGGCGAGACCCTTGCCGTAGGCCGTCGCGTCGTCGACCACGGCGACCGTCTTCGCATTGAGCGACTTCAGCGCATAGTTGCCGAGCGCGGGACCCTGCTGCGCATCGGTCGCCACGACTCGATACGTCGCCTTGTAGCCCTCCTTCGTGTAGTCGGGATTGGTGGACGACGGCGAAATTTCGACGACGTTCGCATCGTTGTAGATGCGCGAAGCCGGAATCGAGACGCCGGAGTTCAGATGGCCGATGACCGCGACCACGTGTTCGTCGACGAACTTCTGCGCGATCTGCGTGCCGGTCTTCGGATCGGCGGCGTCGTCTTCGGCGACGAGTTCCAGGCGCACGCTCCGGCCGTCGATCGTCAGGCCCTGCTGGTTGATCTCCTCGACGGCGAGGCGCGCGCCGTTCTCGTTGTCCTTGCCGAGATGGCCGCTGCCACCCGTCAACGGTCCGACGTGGCCGATCTTCACGGTTTCGACGTTCGACTGCGACGGCGCCGGCGATGGCGTAGCTTGCGCGGCCGGCGCTTCATCCTTCTTGCCGCAGGCGGCGAGGGCGAGGACGGCCAATGCGATTGCGGCGAGTTTCTGCGACTTGCGATCTGCGATGTTCTTCAATTTCTTGCCCTTCCGTTCACGTTCACGAACCTGCACGGGCGCTTCGCCGAATGCTCGAAGACGCCGTGCCCTGGTCATCCGATTGGGTGACGGATGGTATTAGAACATGACGATGCAGGCTCGAATCGCGGGCATTTTTGTCAATTTTCTCGACATGACAACGGCCGCAGCGACGCTCAGGCTGCCTTTCCGTCCGCGACGCTCATTCTCGCCAGCGCGAGCGCCTCGATCAGCACTTGCGCATCGCCGATATGGTTGGCGAGCAGCAGCACGAGCTTGGCGTTCACCATCTGGCTCTCTTCTTCCGTTAGTCCGTTGTGCGTATCGATGAGACGCTCGTAGAAGCCGTCGTAGTCGGCGATGTTCGTTTCGAGGTTCAGTTTCATGGTCGTTTACCCGTTGCACGTCGCACGCTGGATGGCTGCCGCAACCGAAGCGGCGTCGAAGGCGCGCCCGCGCGCGCACACATGCTGGTCCGGACGCAGCAGATAGAACGTGCCGGGCCGGGCGTCGAAGCGTTGCGCGACCATGCCGTCCACGTCTTCCAGCACGGTCGCGCCGGCGAGCGGCGCGCTCGCCGCGCCGCGCGGCACGACGATCAGCGTGCGCATCGGGATCGACTTGCCTTCGAGCGCCGCGAGCCAGTTCGCGCAGTCGGCGGCCGCGTCGGCGGATGCGCAAAACCAGATGCCCGTGAACGCGCCGCCGCCCGTCTGCGCGAGCAGCCACGCCGCCTTGCCGTCGATGCGCACCGGCGCATCCGTGCACACCGCGCCCGGCACCATCGAACCGAAGAAGACGTCGCCTTCGTGATCAGCGGTGTTGAGCGGCGAATCGCGCAGCACCGCGGGCACCGAGAGCCGCCCGCTATTCGTCATGCGCCGCGCGAACGGACAGTCCTTCGCGAGCCTGAGCGTGGCGTCGCGGAAGAGGCGCGACACCGGACTCTTCGGCGTGATGAAATCCGTCGCGCGCGTCGAGTTGAGGATGTTTTCGTCGGCGGCGTATTCGCGCTCGGACGCGTAGGTGTCGAGCAGCGTCTCGGGCGCGTCGCCGGTCAGCACGAGGCGCAGCTTCCACGCGAGATTGTCCGCGTCCTGCACGCCGCTGTTCGCGCCGCGCGCGCCGAACGGCGAGACGCCATGCGCCGAATCGCCCGCGAACAGCACGCGGCCGTGGCGGAACTTGTCCATGCGCTGACACGCAAACGTGTAGACGCTCACCCATTCGAGTTCGAATTCGACGTCCTCGCCGAGCAGCGCCTTCACGCGCGGAATCACGCGCTCGGGCGCCTTTTCCGCGACCGGATCGGCGTCCCAGCCGAGCTGGAAATCGATGCGCCAGACGTCGTCCGGCTGACGATGCAACAGCACTGACTGATTACGGTGAAACGGCGGATCGAACCAGAACCAGCGCTCGGCGGGAAACGGCGCCTTCATCTTGACATCGGCGATCAGGAAACGGTCCTTGAACGTGCGGCCGCGGCTGTCGAGACCGAGCACGCGGCGCATCGGACTACGCGAGCCGTCCGCGGCGACCACGTACTGCGCGCGCATCGCATAGGTGCCCTCGGGCGTCTCGACCTGCAACTCGACGAAATCCTCATGCTGCGTCGCGCCGATGACATTGCTCTTCCAGCGCAACTGCAGGTTCTCTTCGCGCATCGCGCGCTCGGCGAGATAGCCCTCGACGTAGTACTGCTGCAGATTGATGAACGCGGGCCGCGCGTGACCGGTTTCGGGCAGCAGATCGAACGTATAGACGAGTTCGTCCGCCAGGAAAACCTTGCCGACGTTCCAGCTCACGCCCTTGTCGACCATCGGCTGGCCGCAGCCGATGCGGTCGAAGATCTCCAGCGTGCGCTTCGCGAAACAGATGGCGCGCGAGCCGTCCGAGAGCTTGTCGTCGTTGTCGACGAGCACCGTGCGCACGCCCTGCTGCGCGAGGTCGATCGCGGTCGCGAGTCCCACCGGCCCCGCCCCGACGACGACCACCGGGTAAGGCACCGGCGACGCGGCATCGTGTTCGGCGGCTCGCGTGCACTCGAACCGAAGCGTTTGGAAATCAGTCTGCATGGCGTCTCCGTGTTTCCTTTCAGGCGCGTTCAACAAATGCGTTTATCTCTGCCCGTTAATTATGAATTGTACAAAGCATTTCACCATGTTGAATCGCCGTTTACCCTAAGCGCAAGCAACGGCCGTGCGCCATCGCGCGACGGCGCGTCGGACGCGCTCGCGGATGGCTAGCGTTGCGAGGAAGGAACTTCAGGCCGCGGAAAAGCCCAGTCGGGCGGACACACGCGCGGCGCAAGCGCGCAATGCGCGCGCGACGGCGCCGTCCCATGCGCCGTCGAAGGAGCCGCTCGGGCCGATCGCCGTGATGGCGAGCACGATGTTGCGAGTGTGATCGAAGACGGGCGCGCTCATCGCGCTGATGCCCGCGACGGGTTCGTCGATGGTCCGCGCGATGCCGTGCCCGCGCACGTCGGCGAGCAGCGCGTCGATTTGCGCGCGCGTGAAGTCACGCCGCGCGGCGCCGATCTGCAAGCCGCCCGAGGCTTCGATCGCGACGAGCGCGTCGACCGTGAGCGGCGGCAGATAGGCCGCGAACGCGCGGCCGGTGGCGGTTTGCAGGAGCGACATCACGGTGCCGGTGCGCATCGTGACGTGGATCGGCACGCTCGCCTCGTTGATATGGACGATGGTCGGGCCGAAGCTGCCGGCGGTCGCGAGCGCGACGGTATGCTGGATCTGCGAGGAGATTTCTCCGATCTCCGGAATCGCGAGCCGCACCGGGTCGACGCGCTGCAGGCTGATGAGCCCCATTTGTAGCGCGAACGGTCCGAGTTCGTAGCGTCCGGTGGCGCCGTCCTGCTGGATCAGGCCGAGATTGCCGTAGCTCACGAGATACGGATGCGCCTTCGCCGACGACATCCCCGCCTTCTTCGCGAGATCGCCCAGCAGCATCGGGCCGCCGTGGTCCACGAGCGCGCGCAAAAGCGCGCCGCCTACTTCGATCGACTGAATACCGCGCCGCGCTCCGCTCATCCCTGGCCTTTTGTGTCGTTTAACGAGATAGGGCGCGATGATAACCGCCCGGCGTCGCCGGCGGGACCGAGCCGCGCGATCAGGTCGCGATGCGCCGGGTGGGCGGCCGCGAGCGCGTTCACGTCGGCGATCTCGAACTCGCTGAATTCGAAGCCCGGCGCGACCGTGCAGCCGACGAGCGCATACGCCTCCGGCGACGCGCACTCGGCCGCGAACCAGTCGCCCGCTTTGACGACGGCCTGGAACACGGCGTCCGGGTGGACGAGCGCGTTGCCGAGCCGGTGCGTCGTGAGGCGGCCTTGCGCGTCGAGCACGTGGATGTCGATGGGATCGCCCGCGTAGAAGTGCCACAGTTCGTCCGAGCGAATGCGATGCCACGCCGAATGCGCGCCGTCGCAAAGCAGGAAATAGATCGCCGTCGAGGCCGAGCGGGTTTCACTCGTGCCCTCGCTCGCGCCCTCGCGCGTCACGCGCGCGGCCGAACGATATGTCTCGCGGAAATACCCGCCTTCCGGATGCGGTTGCAAGCCGAAGCGGCGGATCAGTTCGTCTTTGTCGATGTCGATGGGCGGCATGGATGCGTCCGTCTAAAACGAAACGCCCATTCTGCATCGGCGGGCACGCGGCCGAGCGCTTTCCTGTTAAATAGCGGGCATGTTCCACCGACCCGGACCCGCCATGACCCTCGATTCCACCCTGCTGAACGCGTTCGCGCCCACGGGCAAGCTGCGCGCGTCGATCAATCTCGGCAATCCGCTGCTCGCCAATCGCCACGCCACGACGGGCGAGCCCGGCGGTATCTCCGTCGATCTCGCGCGCGCGTTCGCGGCGCGGCTCGGTGTCGAAGCCGAACTGGCCGTCTTCGATACGGCGTCGAAATCCGTCGAGGCCGTCACGACGGAGGCCGCCGATATCGGCTTCTTCGCGATCGATCCGGTGCGCGGTGCGGGCATCGCGTTCACGGCGCCTTACGTGCTGATCGAAGGCTTGTATCTCGTGCGCGACGATTCGCCCGTGCAGTCCAACGGCGACGTCGATCGCGAGACGAACCGCGTGGTGGTCGGCAAGGGCAGCGCCTACGACCTTTTTCTCACGCGCGAGCTGAAGCATGCGCAGATCGTGCGGGCGGCGTCGTCGCAGGCGGTCGTCGAGCAGTTTCTGCGCGACGGCGCCGAAGTCGCCGCGGGCGTGAAGCAGCAACTCGAAGCCGATTCGGCCGGCAAGCCCGGTTTGCGGCTGCTTGGCGAGCGCTTCATGGTCATCCAGCAGGCGATGGGCGTGCCGAAGAGCCGCGGCGAAGCGGCCGCGGCGCATCTGCGCGAATTCGTCGAGGAGATGAAGCGCTCGGGGTTCGTCGCGGAGGCGCTTCTGCGGCACGGCGCGAAGGGCGCGTCGGTGGCGCCGTTGGCGGGCGCATAGGCTCCGCGCGATGGACGACGTGAAAATCGAAGTCGCCGACTGGATCGACGCCGAATTCGAAGCGGACGTGAGCGGCGGCCTCGCGGCGTTCAATGCACGGGAACTCGGGCCGTCGGGGCAGCGCGATCTGGCGGTGTCGGTCTATCGCCGCGACGAGTTCGTCGGCGGACTCGCGGGCTTCACCGCGTGGGACTGGCTCTTCGTCAAGTGGCTCTGGATTCGCGACGACGCGCGCGGCGCCGGCCTCGGCGCGCGCGTCGTGCAAGCGGCGGAGCGCGAATCGATCCGGCGCGGCTGTCGCGCGGCGTGGCTCGACACGCTGAACCCCGCCGCGAAGCAGTTATATGAGCGCGCGGGCTTCGCGGTTTTCGGCGAATTGCCCGATTTCAGCGCCGGCCGCACGCGCTATTTCATGCAGAAACGGTTCGACGCGGGGCCGGCCTGACGCGCCAGTTCAGCTTGTGGCGGCGAGCCGCGCCGCCACCCGCTCCACGATTGTCGCGCGCGCCGCGAGCGAAGCCGCCGAGCGTTCGCGAACCGTCTCGACCACGCCGCGCGGCGCGCGCTCCGGCGATCCGGCGTCGAACGGCGGCGCCGGCGCGTATTCGATTTCGAGCTGGATCGCCTGCGCCTCTTCCTCGCCGACGAGTTCGGCCGCGAGCGTCAGCGCGAAATCGATGCCGGCCGTGATTCCGCCGCCCGTCAGCAGGTTGCCGTCACGCACGACGCGCTCTCTGACCGGCACCGCGCCCAGATCGCCGAGCAGCGAATGGAACGCCCAGTGCGTCGTCGCGCGGCGCCCGCGCAAGAGGCCCGCCGCGCCGAGCACGAGCGAGCCGGTGCACACCGAACTCACGTAGCGCGCGCTTTCTGCCCGCCGCCGGACGAAAGCGAGCGTTTCCTCGTCCTCCATCAGCGCGCCGACGCCCGAGCCGCCCGGGATGCAAAGCACGTCGAGCGGCGGGCAGTCGTCGAAGGTCGTGTCGGGCGTGAGCAGCATTCCGCTCGACGATTCAACGGCCGCGCGGGTCTTCCAGACCAGATGCACGGTGGCGCCGGGAATCTGCGCGAAGACGTCGTGCGGACCGGTCAGGTCGAGTTGCTGGACGCGCGGAAACAGCAGCAAGCCGATATGAAGCGTCATTTCGATTCCTCTCGTTTTCGTCAATGGGATGGACGAGTTGATCCTACGCCGCTAGGCTATGGCGAAATTGACACTAAACCCACTTTTCACGCCAACATGACGACCGAATCCTCCACGCGTCGCATCGACGTGCTCGCTTTTCCGAACGCGCAGTTGCTCGATGTCGCCGGGCCGTTGCAGGCGTTCGCGTCCGCGAACGAACTGGCCTGCGCCGCGGGCGCCGCGCCGCCTTATCTGCCGCGCGTCGTGGCAAGCGACGGCGGCGCGATCACGACGTCGGCCGGGCTCGGCATCCTGACGCATCCGCTGCCGCCCGCCGACGATCCGCCCGACACGCTCGTCATCTCCGGCGGCTGGGGCGTGTACGAAGCGGCGCGCGACCCGGCGCTCGTCGCGTGGGTGCGCGCGCAGGCGGGACAGACGCGGCGCACGGCGTCGGTGTGCACCGGCGCGTTTCTGCTCGCGGCGGCCGGTCTGCTCGACGACAAGCGCGCCGTCACGCACTGGACGCGCTGCGCCGAACTGCGCGAGCGCTATCCCGCCGTGCGCGTGGAGCCCGATCCGATCTTCATCCGCGACGGCGCCGTCTGGACCTCGGCGGGCGTGACGGCCGGCATCGACCTGGCGCTCGCCCTGATCGAAGACGATCTCGGCGCCGCGCTCGCGCTCGACGTGGCGCGCCATCTCGTCGTGTTTCTCAAGCGCCCGGGCGGACAGGCGCAGTTCAGCACCGCGCTGTCGCTGCAAAAGGCGGGCGACCGTTTCGGCGAACTGCACGCGTGGATCGCGGAAAACCTCGCGGCGGATCTTTCGCTCGCCGTGCTCGCGACGCGCGCCGGCATGAGCGAACGCAGCTTCGTGCGCCATTACCGTGCACAGACGGGCGTGACGCCCGCGCGTTCCATCGAGCAATTGCGGCTCGAAGCGGCACGGCGCCTGCTCGGCGATACGCGGCTGCCGGTCAAGCGGATCGCCGCGCGCTGCGGTTTCGGCTCAGAGGAAACGATGCGGCGCGGCTTCCTGCGGGCGATCGGCGTGACGCCGCAGGCTTACCGCGAGCGGTTCGCGTCGGGCGGCGCGTGAAAGTCGGGCGAAGACATTTGTTTCCGGGATGCTCCCGCTTTATTCTTCATACGAAACGAGCTTTCAATCGCTTACGGGTTTTCCACGATTCGGCTCAAGGCTCCTGCGCCGCTGCCGTTAGCACGAGTAGATCGAGCCATTGACACGGCCAAACGATAGCCCTTTGCCGAACCCGAACCCGACGCCGGCCGCCGACCGGATCACTCCAAAACTGGCTTTTGGCTCCAACCGCCGATGAGTGTTTTTCCCATGATTGACGCGCTGCCGGACACGAACGATGCAATGCGCCCGGATGCCGGCGCGCCTTCGATCGACGCGCTGCTCGACGCCGCGCGCGGCTGCGGCCGGCCGGGCGCCTGGGCCTGGTATCGCGCGGGCGAGCAGTTGCATCTGGCGGGCCAGGGCGACGCGTCGTTCGACTGGCCGCAGAGCATGACCGAGGAACGGTTCGCGCAGCTGTGCGCGGCGCGCGGCTGGCATCGCTGGGCGACGGGCCGCGGCGAAAGCGTGCTCGGCTGGCTCGTCGCGCCCGAGGCGCTCGCGGGCGAGGCGTGTCTGCGCGACCTCGCGCGGCGCCTCGGCGAACGCGTGCAGGCGGACGCCCTCGTACGCGCGCAGAACACGCAGCGCGTGCTGTACGAAATCGCCTATCTGGCGAGTTCGGTGCCCGAGCGCGCCGCATTCCTGCAGGGCGTGCACGAACGGCTCGGCACGCTCATCGACGCCGAAAACTTCTATCTCGCGCTCTACGACCGCAAGAGCGGCCGGATCACCTATCCGTACTACGTCGACGTGATCGACACGGAAGTGGTCGCCGCCGAGAACTACGACATCCTGAATCCCGCGCGCCTTTCGATGACCGGGCACGTCCTCACGACCGGCCAGCCGCTCCTGATCGACGCCGCGATGATCCGCGCGGCCGAAGCCGAAGGCCGCTTCTACTGTATCGGCGACCGCCCCGAGTTCTGGATGGGCGCGCCGCTCAAGAACGCGTCCGACGAAGTGTTCGGCATGCTCGCGATGCAGGTCTACGACGTCTCGCGCGTCTACAGCGCCGAGGATCGCGCGCTCTTTCTCGTGGTTGCGCGGCACGTGGCGATGGCGCTCGACCGCATCCTGCATCGCGCGGATCTCGAAGAGCAGGTCGCGCGGCGCACCTCCGAGCTGTCGCGGGTGAACGCCGCGCTGCGCGAAGGCATCGCCGAGCGCGAGCGCGCCGAGCATCTGCAGGCGGCGCTGTTCCAGATCGCCGAATTGTCGAGCCGTCCTGGCGACATGGTCGAGTTCTTCCGGAGCCTGCACGGGATCGTCGGCGAACTGCTGTATGCGCGCAATTTCTACATCGCGCTCTTCGATACCGACACGCGCGAAGTGTCGTTCCCGTATTACGTCGACGAGATCGTTCAGGACCCGCCGCCGCCGCGACGCGGTCAGCGCGGGCTGACCGAATACGTGATCCGCCAGCGCCGTCCGTGCCTGATCGACGCCGACGAAGCGCGGCGCCTGATCGCCGGGCACACCATCGACACGGGCAACGAGAACGTGCGGCTGCGCTCGTGGCTGGGCATCCCGCTCTTCGACGGCGACGACGTGCGCGGCGTGCTCGCCGTGCAGAGCTACGCGCCGCTCGTGCGTTATTCGCAGCGCGACCAGGAACTGCTGACCTTCGTGTCGCGCCACATCGACACCGCGCTGTCGCGCCGCCGCGCCGCGGAGGCCCTGCACGTGGCGAACGCCGAACTCGAAGCGCGCGTGCAGATTCGCACCCGCGAGCTCGACAACGCCAACGCGCGGCTGCTGCACGAGAACTCGCACGACTCGCTGACGGGCCTGCCCAACCGCAGTCATCTGTTGCAGCAGTTGCAGGCCGCGTGGCGTGACTATCGTACATATGGCGATCAGGTGACCGTGATGTTCATCGACCTGGACCGCTTCAAGGTCGTGAACGACAGCCTCGGCCATCATTACGGCGACCTGCTGCTGATCCAGGCGGCCGGGCGTCTGCGGGACTGCCTGCGTTCGGGCGATCTGCTCGCGCGTCTGGGCGGCGACGAGTTCGCGGTGCTCTCGCCGAATACGTCGCAAAGCGATGCGGTGGCGATCGCCGAGCGCATTCTCGCCGCGTTCGACCTGCCGTTTCACATCGACGAGCATGTGGTGTTTTCGTCGTGCAGCATCGGCATCGTGAGCGCGGACAGTCAGTTCCACACCGAACCCGCCGACCTCTTGCGCGACGCCGATACCGCGATGTATCGCGTGAAGAACGCGGGGCGCGACAGCTTTGTCGTGTTCAATCAGGAATTGCGGCGCGAGGTGTCGGATCAGGTGGAACGCGAAGGCGCGCTGCGCAATGCGCTCAAGCGCGACGACGAACTGCTGCCCTACTTTCAGCCTATCGTCGATGTGAGGAGCGGCGAGGTCGTCGCGCTGGAGGCGCTCATTCGCTGGCGTCAGTCGGACGGGCGCATCGTCGGGCCGGGCGAGTTTCTGCCGGCGGTCGAAGGCCTGCGGCTGATCGGGCGGCTCGATCTGTACATGCTGACGCGCGTCGCCGTGATTCTCTCGGACCCGCGATTCGCGAACTGGCCGCCCGTGCACGTGAACTGTTCGAGCTACAGCATGACGCGCCCGGATTTCGCCGACGACGTGCTCGCGTTACTGCGCCATCATGGCGTCGCGCCGTCGCGCGTGTGTCTGGAGCTGACCGAAGGCGCGCTCGTCGCCGAGCCCGATCTCGCGCGGCGCACGATGCAGCAACTCGCGGACAACGGCATGTCGGTCGTGCTCGACGACTTCGGCGCGGGCTTCTCGTCACTCAGCTACGTGCATCAGTACCGCTTCAGCGGCCTCAAGATCGACAAGTCGTTCATTCTGGAACTCACGGCGAGTGCGCGCAGCCGCGCGATCGTCCGCGCGATCGTGCGCATGGCGGAATCGCTCGACCTGACGCTCGTGGCCGAAGGCGTCGAGGATGCGGAGACGCTCGCCGTGCTACGCGACATGGGCGCGGCGCAGGCGCAGGGCTACTTCTTCGACAAGCCGATGCCGCTCGACGCGCTCATGCGCTCGCCCGCTGCGGGCCGGCTCGCGCACGGCTACACGGCCGCGCCGACGCCGCTTTTCAGGGCATCCCGCCGAGCGACGGGGAGATGATGCTGCCGGGCTCGCCTTCGGCGGGCCCGCTGTCGACGTGCGCGGCGCGCGTCCCGATGGGCGGATGATGCGCCTTGCATGCATCGACGCTATCGGGGCCGAGGCATTGCTGGAACGCATCGGCGACGTCCTTCGATTCGAACGTGTAGATGGTCTGGTCGACTTTGATTTCGGTGTCGGAAATGCGGTCGGCGGTGATGGTCATGGTGCTGTCCTCGCGTGGTGGCTGGGCTAACGTGGTTCATCTAAGCATCAAGCGCGCCCGCACGCGGCGACGCGGCGGGTACATGCGTTGCTGCAGTGAACGATGCAGTTCCTGCCAACTCACACGACTCGAGCAAAGGAGAAGGACATGTCCCAGCATCCCGCTCACGCCCAGAACCATCGTCATCCCGACGAACCGCGCGCGGAGGAAATCACGAGTGCGCTCAAGGGCGCCGCTTACCCGATGGGCAAGGAAAAGCTGCTCGCGCTGGCGAAAAGCAATGGTGCGGACGGCGAAGTGATGGCGGTGCTCAACCGCATGAGCGACCGCAATTTCGATAGCCCGTCGGCGGTGTTGCGCGAAGCGACCCGCGTCGAATGACGTAACGGTCTGAACAATCTGCGCGGTCCTTGTAAACCACGGTAACGATTTTCCCAGTGATGCAACCTGCGAAGAAGGTTTAGGATAGGGCTAGCGTCGGATAACACGGACGCGCGACTTGGCACGGCGCTTGCAGCACGAATTGCAGTCAACAGTCGCGCAACGGTCACGCATCGGCATGGCCGGCCATTGCAAAAGGAGGCTTTATGAAGTGGGAAACCCCGAGTTTCACCGACATGCGCTTTGGCTTTGAAATCACGATGTACATTGCCACGCGTTAAGTCCGATGCGGCCGCTCACGCGGCCGCTTTTTTTTGCGTTTCTAATCGTTTTAGTCGGCTTTCGGGTTCTTCAGGTCCGCGTTCTGCGCATCCAGCCCGCCCGCGCCCGCCGGTTCCGGCCTGTCGCCCGAGCCATACGGCACTTCCGCCGTCTGATGCGGATGCTGATCGAGACGCCTCGAGTCCGGTTCCACTTCCCCTGCATTCGGCTTGCGCACACCTTGCTTCGGGTCGCCTCCCGTCGCCGAGCCCGGCCCCGGCTGGTTGCCTATCGAGCCGCCTCCGCTCGCGCCACTGCCCGGATCGCCGAGCGGCTTGTCGGTGCTGTCGTCGCGGCTGGTTTCGTTGCGTTCGGTGGTCGCCATCTCGTTCTCCTTCGTCAGTGTCATGAACGAAGAGCAACGCGCGTACCCGTTGAAACGCAAAAGCCCGCGCTCACGCGCGGGCTTTTTCGCTAAGGCTTGCTGCTATCGCCTCAATGCGCGGCGGCCGTTCCGATCACCTGATTCGCCACCTCATCGACCGCCTGACGCACGACGCCGACGATCTCGTCGACTTCCGCGCGCGTCGTGACGAGCGGCGGCGCGAAGCCGAGGATGTCGCCGTGCGGCATCGCCCGCGCGATCACGCCGCGTTCGAGCGCCGCCGCCGACACCTTCGGCCCCACCTTCAGCGCGGCATCGAAGGGCTTGCGGCCTTCCTTGTCGGCCATGAATTCGAGGGCCGCCAGCATGCCCGCGCCGCGCACTTCGCCGACGAGCGGATGGCTGTCGAACGCGGCGTGCAACTGCGCCTGCAAATAGCCGCCGACCTCGGCGGCATTCTGCGTGAGGTTCTCGCGCTCCAGGATATCCAGATTCGCGAGCGCCGCCGCCGCGCAGATCGGATGGCCCGAATAGGTCCATCCGTGACCCATCGCGCCGTATTCCTGCGAACCTTTATCGATCACGTCCCACACGCGCTCGCCGACGATCACGCCCGACAGCGGCGCATAAGCGCTCGTCAGCCCCTTCGCGACGGTGATCAGGTCCGGCTTGATGCCGTAGTGCTGCGCGCCCATCTTCGAGCCGAGACGCCCGAAGCCGCAGACGACTTCATCGGAGATCAGCAGGATGTCGTGCTTCCTGAGCACGTCCTGGATTGCGGGCCAGTAGCCTTCGGGCGGCGCGATGATGCCGCCCGTGCCCATCACCGGCTCGGCGATGAAAGCGGCGATGGTGTCCGCGCCTTCGCGCGCGATCAGCTTCTCCAGTTCGTCGACGCAATACGCGGTGAACTGCGCCTCGCTCATGCCGGCGGGCGCCTGACGATACCAGTGCGGGCAAACCGTGTGCTTGATGCGATCGAGCGGCAGGTCGAAGTGCTGGTGAAAGCTCGGCAGGCCGGTCAGGCTGCCCGTCACGATGCCCGAGCCGTGATAGCCGCGCTGACGCGAGATGATCTTCTTCTTGTTCGGACGCCCGAGCACGTTGTTGTAGTACCAGACGATCTTGATCTGCGTTTCGTTCGCATCCGATCCCGACATGCCGTAGTAGACCTTCTTCATGCCCTCCGGCGCCCAGCCGATGATCCGCGACGACAGTTCGATGATCGTGTCGGTCGAGTGGCCCACGTAGGTGTGGTAGTACGCGAGCTTCTTCGCCTGCTCGTAGATCGCGTCCGCGACTTCGGTGCGGCCATAGCCGATGTTCACGCAATAGAGGCCCGCGAATGCGTCGATGTAGGTCTTGCCCTGATGATCCTCGATGCGGATGCCCTTCGCGCCCGTCACGATCTTGCCCGGCAGCGCGCCGCTCGCGTGATCGTGGGCGTGCGTGGACGGATGCATGAAGTGCGCGCGGTCTTCGTTGAAGAGTTGGTCGAGTTGGGTCATGTGCTTCTCCTTGTTGGTCCGGTTCAGTCAGGCAACGGCCGTGCAAAGCGGCAGGCCGAGATTGCCGAGGCAGAAATACTTGGTTTCGACGAACGGCTCGAAGCCTTCCGCGCCGCCCTCGCGGCCGAGGCCCGACGCCTTCATGCCGCCGAAGGGAATCGGCGCGCCGGTGAACTTCACGCCGTTCACCGAGACCATCGCGAAGTCGAGCCGTCTCACCAGCTGAAAAATCGTGTCGATGCGCCGCGCGCACACGTAGGCGGCGAGGCCGTATTCCGTGTCGTTCGCGAGCGCCACGGCTTCGTCGAGCGTTTCGAACGACGAGATGGCCGAGGTCGGCGCGAAGTTTTCCTCGTCGTACATGCGCATGCCCGGTCGGGCATCGGCGACCACGGTAGGTTCGAAAAACCATCCGCCCAATGCATGCGGCTTGCCGCCCGCCGTGATGCGCGCGCCTTTCGCGCGGGCGTCCTCGACGCGCGCGACGGTCGCATCGAACGCCGCCTGATGCATGAGCGGACCGACATCGACTTGAGCCTCGAACGCCGGCCCCACTTTCAGGCGCGTCACCGCCTCGCTGTATTGCGCGACGAAACGCTCGTACAGCGGCGATGCAACGAAGATGCGATTGGCCGCGCAGCAGTCCTGGCCCGAAGTCTGGAACTTCGCGCCCACGGCGATCCGCACCGCCTGATCGAGATCCGCGTCTTCGGTCACGATGAAGGGCGCGTTGCCGCCGAGTTCGAGCGCGAGCTTCTTGATGCCCGATTCCGCCGCCGCGCGCGCGACGAGTCCGCCTACGCGCGTCGATCCGGTGAAGCTCACGGCGCGCACGCGGGTGTCGCGCACGAGCGTGTTCATTGCCATCTGCGGCTCGCCGAGGACGACGTTGAAGACGCCCGCCGGAAAGCCCGCCTCTTCCGCGAGTTGCGCGAGCGCGAGGGCGGAAAACGGCGTCTCGTGCGCGGGCTTGATGACCGTCGTGCAGCCTGCGGCAATGGCCGCCGCGGCCTTGCGCGTGATCATCGCGACCGGAAAATTCCACGGCGTGATCAACGCCGCGACCCCGACCGGCTCCATCATCGTGCCGAGATGCGCGCCTTCGATATGGCTCGGAATCGTGCGGCCAGTCAGTCGCTTCGCTTCGTTCGCGAACCATTCGACGAAACTCGCCGCATACGCGATCTCGCCGCGCGCTTCGGCAAGCGGCTTGCCTTGTTCGAGCGAGAGAATGCCCGCGAGGTCGTGCTGATGACGCAGGATCAGTTCATGCCAGCGCAGCAGCACCGCGCTGCGCTTTTGCTGCGGCACCCAGCGCCACGCTTCGAACGCGCGGTGCGCGGCATCGACGGCGGCTTTGATCTGCGATGCATCGAGCATCGGCACATGACCGATCACGCTCTGGTCGGCGGGATTCTGCACGGCGACGCTCGCGGCGCTTTCGCTATGCACCCAGCGGCCATCGACATAGCACAGCGACTTGAAGAGGATGGGATGACCCAGCATCATGAACGGCTCCTGTTTGTCCTGGTATGCATCCAATGTAAGGCTTCTGCGTGCTGCGAACTTTTGGTTATCGAGCGCTTTGCTTGCGGTTTTTTCTGTTCTTCAGGTCCAGTCGGGCATATCGTCCGGCATGCTCTTCACGACCTTCGTCACGATGTAGGTGAAGTACTTCTCGATGCCGAGTTCGTCGACGAGCAGCGAGTCGATGAAACGCTGATAGTGGTCGATATCGCGCGATACGACGTGCAGCACGTAGTCCACGCCGCCGCCCGTCGCATAGCACTGCGCGACTTCCGGCGCCTCGGTCACGCGCGCTTCGAAGCGCCGCATGTCCTGCGCGGTATGCCGCGCGAGCGTCACTTCCACGACAATGCGGCTGCCCCTGAACGCCGCCGCCCAGTCGATCTCCGCGCGATAGCCGCGAATCACGCCGCTCTCTTCGAGCTTCTTCACGCGCTCCCAGGCGGGCGAGATCGAGAGGTTCACCTCTTCGGCAAGCTTCGACTTCGTGATGCGGCCATCCCGCGCGAGGATGCGCAGGATGGCGAGGTCGTAGCGGTCGAGTTTGAGCAACTTAGATCGCCACCGGAATGTTGCGCTCGACGATATCCGCGACAACGGCCACCGCATCGCCGATCTGCACGAGGCCCGGGAAGTGGCGCGCCGCCAGCAGGCCGCCACGCTTCGCCCGGTATTCAACGGGCGCGGTGCCGGTGCGCGTCGCATCGTAGACGCGCGCGAGCACATCGCCTTGCTGCACGATGTCCCCTAAATCACGGCACATTTCGAGCAAACCGCTATGCTCGCTCGTCGTGTAGCAGGAGCCGTCGGGCATGTCGAGCAGCATCGTGGTGCGCGCCTTTTCGCCGTTGTCGAAGGTCTCCTTCGACAACACGCCCGCATGCGCGAGTAAGCCGTACACGCCGCGCTCGGCGATCGCTATGCTCGCCGCCGTCGCGGAGCCGCCGCCGCCCAGTTCCGTCGACACGAACACCTTGCCCGCTTCTTCCACCGCGCTGTCGAAAAGGCCGACGCTGTCCAGTTCGAGCATGCGCATCGAATACGGCGCGCCGAACGCGCGCATCGCGGCTTCGCAACGCGCCTGCTGGGTCGAATCCGGCAGTAGATGGATCGCCGCGAACGGCACGAAGTCGAGCGTTCTGCCGCCTGCGTGAATGTCGAGCACGTAGTCGGCAAGCGGCAGCAAATGACGCTGAAAGTAGTCCGCGATCTTCTCGGTCACGGTGCCGTCGGGCTTGCCCGGGAAGCTGCGGTTCAGGTTGCCCGCATCGATCGGCGACGTGCGCGTGCCCGCCTTGAACGCCGGGAAATTCATGAACGGCACGATGATCACGCGGCCGCTGATGTCGCCGGCCTTGAGCGTCGAAGCGAGCTTCGAGAGCGCAATCGGACCTTCGTACTCGTCGCCGTGATTGCCGCCCGTGAGCAGCACGGTCGGCCCTTCGCCGCGCTTGACGACAGTGACCGGAATCATCACCGCGCCCCACGCGGAGTCGTCGCGTGAATACGGCAGTTTGAGAAAGCCGTGCTGCTCGCCGTCGGCGGAAAAATCGACCGTCGGCTGGATCGGGGACGCGCGCATGCGCTACTCCTTCACGAACAGTTTGCGAGGCGTGTTGCAGAAGGTCTCGACGCCGGTGTCGGTAATCAGGATGCTCTCCGTGATTTCGAGGCCCCAGTCGTCGAGCCACAGCCCCGGCATGAAGTGAAACGTCATGCCGGGTTCGAGGACGGTCTTGTCCCCGGGACGCAGGCTCATCGTGCGCTCGCCCCAGTCCGGCGGATAGCTTGCGCCGATCGGATAGCCGCAGCGGCTGTCCTTCTCGATGCCCGACTTGCGCAGCACCGCGAAGAACGCGTGGGCGATGTCCTCGCAGAGATTGCCGGGCTTCGCTGCGGCGAGCCCCGCTTCGATGCCCTCGACGACCGCCTTCTCCGCTTCGATGAAATGCTGCGGCGGGCGGCCGAGATACACGGTGCGCGACTGCGGGCAGTGATAGCGCTTAAAGCACCCGGCGATCTCGAAGAACGTGCCGGCGTTCGCGGTGAACGACGAGTCGTCCCACGTGAGGTGCGGCGCGGCCGCGTCCGACCCGGTCGGCAACAAGGGAACGATGGCCGGATAGTCGCCGCCATAGCCTTCGACGCCGGTGATGCCCGCCGCGTAGATTTCGGCGACGAGATCGCTCTTCTTCATGCCCGGCTCGACCTTGTCGAGAATGCGTGCATGCATCTTCTCGACGATGCGCGCGGCCACGCGCATGTACTCGATCTCGCGCGGCGACTTCACCGCGCGCTGCCAGTTGACGAGCGCGGTTGCATCGACGAACTGCGCCATCGGCAAGTGTTGCGTCAACGACGCATACGCCTTCGCGCTGAAGTAATAGTTGTCCATCTCGACGCCGATGCGGCACGTGTCCCAGCCGCGCGCCGCGATCACTTCCTTCGACAGGTAGTCCATCGGATGGCGCACTTGCGACTGCACGTAGTGATCCGGGTAGCCGACGATATGGTCGTGCTGCATGAACACGGTGCGCTTCGCGCCGTTCGCGTCCTGGCCGCGGCCGAACCACACGGGCTCGCCTTCCATCGAAAGCAGCACGCACTGATGCACGTAGAACGACCAGCCGTCGTAGCCGGTGAGCCACGCCATGTTGGTCGGGTCCGTCACGATCATGAGATCGACGCCGGCCTTTAGCATCGCACGCCGCGTCTTCGCAATGCGCGCCTCGTACTCGCTGCGCTCGAACGCAAGGCGCACGTTCGGTCGTTCCTGTTGCGTTGTTTCTGACATCGTCCCCTCTCAGAGCGTCACGTCGTTGGTGAAAATGGTGCCTGCGCCCGCCGCCTTCGCACGCGTAATCGCGAGCGCGGCGATGGCCGTGTCCTGCGCGCCCGTGCCGGTCAAGTCGCAAACAGTGATGTCCGCGTCGTCCGTGCGGCCCGGCATCTGCCCTGCGATCACTTGCCCGAGTTCCGCGAACGCGCGGTCCGCCGCGACGGCGCCTGCTTCGATCGCGTGATGCAGTTCGCCGAGCACGCGCGTTTGCTGCACGCGGTCGCAGATGTAGCGCGCGGCCGCGAAGACGTCGGGCGCGAGTTCGTTTTTGTGCTCCGCGTCCGAACCCATCGCGGTGATGTGTAATCCCGGATGCAGGTCGCGCGCGTGGATCAGCGGCTCGCGGCTCGGCGTCGTCGTGATGGCGATGTCGGCGTGCCTGAGCGCGTGATGCACGCTGTCGGTGACGTCGCACGGCACGCGTGTCTCTTCAGCAAAGCGCGCCGCGCGTTGCGGATCGCGCGCCCAGACGCTCACGTGCTCGATCTTGCGCACGAGCATCAGCGCGTTCAGTTGCAGTCGCGCCTGCTCGCCCGCGCCGATGATCGCGACACGCGTTGCCGTTCGCTTCGCGAGCCAGCGCGCGGCCACCGCGCCCGCTGCGGCGGTGCGCACGGCGGTGAGATAGCCGTTGTCGAGCAATACGGCCTCGGTCAGTCCGGTACGCGCCGAGAGCACGAGCATCAGCCCGTTCAGGCTCGGCAGTCCGAGCGACGGATTGTTGAAGAAGCCCGGGCTCACCTTGATCGCGAAACTGTCGAAGCGCGGCAGATAAGCGGTCTTCACATCGACCTCGCCCGCGTGCTCGGGAATGTCGAGACGAAGGATCGGCGGCATCGCGACGGCTTCGGTCGCAAGCGAGCGGAACGCGGCCTCGACCTGGTCGATGGCGGCGAGATCGAGCGGCACCAGCGCGCGCAGTTGCGCTTCGCCCAGAAGGGATATGTCGGCCATGTCACGAGGCTCCAATGATGCGGCGATGCGTTTCGATGTCGATGTTGCAGCCGCTGACGACGATCACGAGCGGACCGCGCGCGTCCTTCAGCACGCCGTCGAGTACGGCCGACATGCCCACCGCCGCCGCGCCTTCGACGACGAGCCGCTCCTCGCGATAGGCATGCACGATGCCGCGCGCAATCGACGCTTCGTCGAGCAGCACGACGCGATCGATCAGTTCGCGCGTCATCGCGAACGTGTGCCGGTTGTCGAGACCGATGCCGCCGCCGAGCGAATCGGCCAGCGTCTCCAGCTCGTCAACGAGGACCGGCTTGCCCGCCGCGAGGCTCGCGTGCATCGCGGCGCCGCGCGCCATCGTCACGCCGATCGTCTGCACATCGCGATTGATCTGCTTCGCCGCGAACGCGACGCCGCTGAAGAGTCCGCCGCCCGAGAGCGGCACGAGGATCGTCGCGGCATCGGGCAGCGTTTCGAGGATTTCGAGGCCGATGGTGGCCTGCCCGGCGATCACGCGCACGTCGTCGAAGGGCGGCACGAACGCGAAGCCTTCCTCGCGCACGAGCCGCAGCGCCTCGACCTGCGCGTCGTCCTGGCTCTTGCCGGCGATCACGACGCGCGCGCCGAGCGCCGCCACCGCATCGACCTTGTTCTTCGGCACGAGCGACGACATGCACACCGCCGCTTCCATCCCGAGCGCGCGCGCCGCGTGAGCGACGGCGCGTCCGTGATTGCCCGTCGATGCGGTCACGACGCGCGTCGCGCCTTCCTCTGAGAGTTGCGCGAGCGCATTGGTCGCGCCGCGCAGCTTGAAGCTGCCGGTCGGCTGCACGGTTTCGAGCTTGAGATGCACCGGCACGCCGGCGACCCGCGAGAGCGCTTGCGATTGAACGAGCGGCGTGCGGCACACGCGCCCTTCGATGCGCAGGCGCGCGCGATAGACATCGGCAAGCGAGATGACGGACATGTGAGCGCGGCTGCATTGAGTTCCAGTGCAACCGAGTCTAATGTCCTAAAAAATCGATTTGGAATGTCCTAGATCATTTCAGTTGAAGTCGTGCACATGCGGGTATTGCTCGAACACGGCGCGGATCGTTTCGATGGCGTTGCGAAAGGTCGCGTCGGTCACTTCGGCGCCTACGCAGAGGCGCACCGCGTTCGGACGCTCGGCGCCGCGCACGAGAAACGGATCGGGCGAAGTCACCGCGATGTCGCGATTGCGCAACTCGCGCGTGATGCGCTCCGCCTGCCAGTAGTCGGGCACGCGCAGCCAGACGGAAAGCGCGTGCGGATGACTGCCGAGCACGTAGCTGCCGAGCGCTTCGCGCACGATGGCCTGGCGCTTGGCGAGCCGCTCGCGCTGGATTTCGACTAGGCGTTGCGCGGTGCCGTCGAAGATCCAGCGCGTCGCCACTTCCGCGATCGGCGAGGTCGCCATCCAGCTGCTCACGCGCAGCACACTTTCGGCGCGCAGCGCGAGGCGCGGCGGCATCGTCAGGTAGCCGGTGCGCAGGCCGCTCAACACCGACTTCGTCATGCTCGTGCAGTAGAACGCGCGTTCCGGGATCAGGCTCGCAATGGGCGTCTGCGCCTTCGCGGGCAGCGCGCCGTAGACATCGTCCTCGATCACGTAGACGCCGTAGCGCTCCGCAATGCGGGCGATCGCGCGACGCCGCGAATCGGGCATCATCGCGACGGTCGGATTGTTCAGCGTCGGCGTGCAGACGAGCGCGGAGACGCGCTCGCTGTCGCACATCTCCTCGAAGTGCTCGGGGCGGATGCCGTGCTCGTCGATCTCGAGCCCCTTCAGCGTAAAGCCCAGCACGTTCGCCGAGCCGATCACGCCGTGATCCGTGAGGCTTTCGCACAGCACGGTATCGCCCGGACCGACGATGGAAGCGAGCGCGAGAAAGATGCCGTGCGCCGCGCCGTTCGTCACGAGTAGCGTGTCGGCGTTCGCCGGCATATTGAGCGACGCGAGCCATTCGACGCCCGCCTGGCGATGATGCTCGAAGCCCGCGATGGGCCGGAACGCGCGTATCCACGGCTGGTCGTCGACGGTTGCGAGCGTCGCGCAGACCTTGCGCCACATCGCGTCGTGCTCGGCGGTATGAACGATGCGCGCGATCGAGAAATCGACGACGGAGCGCTCGGCCGTATCGAGCATGTAGTTCGACATGGTCTCGGTGACGCGTTCCGCGACGAAGCTGCCGCGCCCCACCTCGCAGCGGATCAGGCCTTGCCGCTCCAGTTCCTTGTAGGCGTTCGTGACCGTCTGCACGCTGATGCCGAGGTCCGCCGCGACATCGCGCTGCGGCGGCAAGCGCGCGCCGGAAGCGAGTGCCGCGTTCTCGATGTCGTTCGCTATCGCCTTCACGAGGCGCTTGTACTTGGACTGCGCGCCTTGCACGGTTTGCACCGCCTCGCGCCATCGGTCGTTCACTTTCGCTCCTTCGATGTTCACATGTCTTTGATCGTTTCTGTGCTTCTATGGAAGCCCTTCAGCATCAAACTGCTCCGAACACCCCGGCCCGAGTGCGGCGCCGAGCCCCTTCATAGTGGCACCAAACCCGCGCGGAAAATAATTGTCCTAGAGCAATCGGAACAAATATATGGCTTTGTATGCTGCGTTCATGGCTGTGTTACGCAACACCCGCAATACCTTGCCAGTCAAGGTCGGCTAAGGGTTAGCGAGCATCCGGCCAGGGCGCCGGAAGAGTGTGCGGCGCAACCCACCACGCTGAATAACGAACCACCGAACGGGATCAACATGCAAATCAAGCGAGTGTCTGGAATGCTGGGGGCGCTGTGTGTCGTGGCAGCCACGGGGTTGGCCGCACATGCGCCGGCCGCGAGCGCGGAAACCACCTTGCAGCGCATCCAGCGCACGGGCGAGGTGCGCATCGGTTACGCGAATGAAAACCCGTTCGCCTACACGACGCCCGATGGCACCGTGACGGGCGAGTCGCCGGAGATCGCCAAGAAGATCTTCGCGAAGCTCGGCGTGAAGAAAGTCGATGCCGTGCTGACCGAATGGGGCGCGCTGATTCCCGGCCTGCGCGCAGGCCGCTTCGACGTGATCGCGGCCGGCATGTACGTGACGCCCGAGCGCTGCAAGCAAGTGGCATTCGCCGATCCGCAGTACGAGATTCCCGACACGCTGCTCGTGCTGAAGGGCAATCCGAAAGGTCTGAAGAGCTACGGCGACGTCGCCAAGGCACCGGACACGAAACTTGCTGTGATGGCCGGCACGGCCGAACTGGGCTATTCGCGCGAAGCCGGCATCAAGGACGACCAGATCCTCCAGGTGCCCGACACGACCGCGCAACTGCAGGCCGTGCGCGCGCGCCGCGCCGATGCTGCCGTCGGCACCGCGCTCACGATGAAGGGTCTCGCCACGAAGGGCGGCCCGCAACTGGAAGCCATCGCCGACTTCAAGGACGATCCGAAGCACACCGGCTACGGCGCCCTGGCCTTCCGTCCCGACGACACGGACCTGCGCGACGCAGTGAACAAGCAGTTGCATGCCTGGCTCGGCACGGAAGACCATCTGAAGACGGTCGCGCCCTTTGGCTTCGACAAGAGCAACCTGCCGAAGAAGACCACCGCCGAGTTGTGCGGCGGCTGATGTGAAGTGAAGCGGCGTACCGTTACGCCGCTTCGCGTGATTCAGGGCGCACCGGATCTTCCGTCACGCGCCAGCCAGTTCAAGCGAGGAACCGCCATGCGTGAACTCATGCCCCTGTTGATGAAGGGCACCCTCGTCACCATCGAAATCGCGTTCTACAGCATCCTGCTCGCGATCGTGATGGCAGGCGTCGCGACCGTGCTGCGCACCGCGCCGTGGCGACCCGTGCGATGGCTGGGCAATGCCTACGTCGAAGTCTTTCGCGGCACGTCGCTGCTCGTGCAGCTCTTCTGGTTCTTCTTCGTGCTGCCGCTGCCGCCGTTCAATCTGGAACTGACTCCGTTCACGGTAGCCATTGTCGGCCTCGGGCTGCACTATGGCGCGTATGGCTCCGAAATCCTGCGCGGCGCGCTGCGTTCGGTGCCGGGCGGACAGTATGAAGCCGCCATCGCGCTCAACATGCCGGCGGCCACCCGGATGCGCCGCATCGTGCTGCCGCAGGCGATGATCAACGCGCTGCCGCCCGCGACCAACCTGATGATCGAACTGCTCAAGGGCACGTCGCTCGTCTCGCTCATCACGCTCTCGGACCTCACGTTCCGCGCGCGCCAGCTCGACGAATCGACGTTCAAGACGGCCGAAATCTTCGCGCTCACGCTCGTCATCTACTTCGTGCTCGCACAGGTCATCTCGCTCGTTATGCGGCACTTCGAACGGCGCTTCAGCAGCCACATCGCCCGCCGCACGCCGAGGACCGCGCCATGACCCATTTCTTCGACATGAACTATGCGCTGCACATCCTGCCGGCTCTGTTGCGCGCCTCGATGTACACCATCGGCATCACGCTCGTCGGCTTTGCGATCGCGCTCGTGCTCGGCCTCGTTCTCGCGATCCTGCGCCGCAGCGAGATTCAGGCGGTCTCGAAGCCGACCGCGCTCTTCGTCGAATTCATCCGCAGCACGCCGCTCCTGATCCAGGTCTACGTGCTCTTCTATGTCGCGCCGCTTTACGGCATCACGATGTCCGCGCTGATGGCGGGCACGATCGGCATTGCGGTGCACTATGCGTGCTACGTGTCCGAGGTGTATCGCGCGGGACTCAACGGCGTCGCGCGCGGCCAGTGGGAAGCGGCCTGTGCGCTGTCGCTCTCGCCGTGGCGCACGTATGGCGGCGTGATCCTGCCGCAGGCGATCCGTCCGATCATTCCCGCGCTCGGCAACTACCTCGTCGCGATGTTCAAGGACACGCCGGTGCTCTCCGCGATCACGGTCGTCGAGCTGATGCAGCAGGCGAAGAACATCGGCTCCGAGACGTTCCGCTATCTCGAACCGATCACGATGACGGGCCTGTTCTTTCTTTTGATCAGCGTGACGTTCGCCTCGGGCGTGCGCCACCTCGAACGACGCGTGAGGCTGCCATGATCTTCAATCCGCAAGTCCGTATGCTTCACGCAACCCAGACCCGGCCCGGCGGTGCCCGCTGATGGAACTTCAGGAGAAGCAGATGAAACGAGATCTCGACCCTGCGCTCGGCGCAGCCGCCGACGCAGCCGCCACCGCGCCGATGGTCCGCTTCCGGGGCGTGACGAAGCGCTATGGATCGCTGACCGTGCTCGACGCACTCGACCTCGACGTCGCGCGCAACGAGAAGGTCGCGATCATCGGGCCGAGCGGCTCGGGCAAGTCCACGCTGCTGCGCGTATTGATGACGCTCGATCCGCTGACCGATGGCGTGATCGAAGTCGAAGGCGAGCCGCTCACGCACCAGATGAAGAACGGCGCGCTCGTGCCCGCATCCGACCGCCACGTGCGTCAGGTGCGCAGCAAGATCGGCATGGTGTTCCAGAGCTTCAATCTCTTTCCGCACATGAGCGCGCTGCAGAACACGATCGAAGCGCCCTTGAGCGTGCTCGGCATGTCGAAGAAGGAAGCGACCGAGCGCGGCCGCGAACTGCTCTCGATGGTCGGTCTCGCGGACAAGTGCAATCACTATCCGTCGCAGCTGTCGGGCGGACAACAGCAGCGCGTGGCGATCGCGCGTGCGCTCGCGATGCGCCCGAAGGTGATGCTGTTCGACGAAGTGACGTCCGCGCTCGATCCCGAACTGTGCGGCGAAGTGCTCAACGTGATCCGCAAGCTCGGCCACGAGCACGACCTGACGATGCTGATGGTCACGCACCAGATGGGCTTCGCGAAGGAATTCGCCGACCGCGTGTGCTTCTTCTCGCAAGGGAAGATCGTCGAGCAGGCGCCGCCGCAGCAGTTCTTCTCCGCGCCGCAGCACGAGCGCACGAAGCAGTTCCTGCGCGCGGTGACCGAAGCCATGTAAGGCCGTCGGGGTCGCGGTCCGCGAATTGCTGCGGCGTGCTCATGTGATCCACACGCGAGACACGGGAGAACGCCAATGCAGCCCTCGATGGAAAAAGTCGCGCGCCTCGCCGACTTGCCACTGGAACGCGGCACGCGCGTGAAGATCGGCGAGACGCCGATCTTGCTGGTGCGCGATGGCGACACCGTTCACGCGTACACCGCCGATTGTCCGCATGCGGGCGCGCCGCTCGAAAAGGGCGCGCTTTGTCATGGACGGATCGTTTGCCCCTGGCACAAGGGAACGTTCGAGATCAGCGACGGCTCGCTCGTCGAACCGCCCGCGCTGCATGGACTGACGCGCTATGCGTTGGCTATCGAAGATGGCGACGTGTACGTATCGCCCGAGCCGCTCGACGCGAAAGCGCGCGCGCCGGCAGGCGGAACCGCCACGATGCTGGTGGCAGGCGCGGGCGCCGCGGGCGCCGCCGCATGTGTGACGCTGCGCGAAGCCGGATTCGACGGACGCATTGTGCTCGCGGGAACCGATGCGTCGTTGCCGTATGACCGCACCGCGCTGTCTAAATTCGTTCTGGCCGGCGATATGCCGCCCGGCGACGTTCCTCCTCTCTTCGATCCCGCGCTTTTTTCCGCACAGCGGATCGAGCGGGTCGAATCCGATGTGGTCGCGCTCGATGCATCGAAGCGGCGCGCGCAATTGGCGAACGGCACGACCGTCGATTACGACGCCGCGCTCGTCTGCACCGGCGGCACGCCTCAACCGCTCGGCGTGCCCGGCGCGAAGCTCGCGAACATCCACCTCCTGCGCAATCGCGACGATGCGAGCGCCATCGTCGACGCCTTGCAGCATTGCAAGCGCGCCGTGATCGTCGGCGCGAGCTTTATCGGGCTCGAAGCGGCTTCGTGCCTGCGCAAGCGCAACATCGAGACGATTGTCGTGGCGCCGCAAAAGGTGCCATTCGCGAAGCAGTTCGGCGAGCGGATCGGCGTCATGTTCAAACAACTGCACGAGCACAATGGCGTTTCGTTTCGCATGGAGCGGAACGTCGCCGCGTTCGAGGGCGATGCCGCAGTGCAGACGGTCGTGCTCGACGATGGCGAGCGCATCGCGGCCGATGTCGTGATCGTCGGCACCGGAGTGAAGCCGGCGACATCGTTCGTATCGGGCATCGCGCTCGCGGACGACGGCGGCATCGACGTCGATTCCGGCATGCGCGCGGCGCCCGGACTTTTCGCGGCAGGCGACGTCGCGCGCTTCACGCTGCCGCGCGCGCAAACGCGGTTGCGTATCGAGCACTGGCGCGTCGCGCAGCAGCACGCGCGCGTCGCCGCATACAACATGGCGGGCGCGAGCCGCGTCTACGAAGGCGTCCCGTACTTCTGGACCTATCACTTCGGCAAGCGCTTCGACTATGTCGGGCATGTCACCGAACCGGACGACATGGTCATCGACGGCGACCTCGACGCGCAGCAGTTCCTCGCGTATCTGCTGAAGGATGGCAAGGTCGGCGCGGTGGTCGCGTGCGAGCGGGAGGAGCAGACCGCGCGACTCGCCGAAGCGATGCGCGAAACGCTCACGCTCGATGCCGCCCGCGCGGCCGCGAAGGGCTGAACGATGGCGACCCGAACGCTTCCCGGCTTCGAACCGGATCAGGAACCGGCATCGCTCGATGCGTGCCGCCGCTGCCCGCTATGGAAGGACGCGACGCAGGCGGTGCCCGGCGCCGGACCGCGACATGCGCCGCTGATGATCGTCGGCGAGCAGCCCGGCGATCAGGAAGACCTGCAGGGCAAGCCGTTCGTCGGACCGGCGGGCGCGATGCTGGATCGCGCGCTCGAAGAAGCGGGCGTCGAGCGCAAGAAGGCCTACGTGACCAATGCGGTCAAGCATTTCAAATGGGAGCCGCGCGGCAAGCGGCGCATGCACAAGACGCCCGCGCAACGCGAGATCGACGCCTGTCATTACTGGATCGAGAAGGAAACCGGCAACGTCGGTCCGAAGGTGATCGTCGCGCTGGGAGCGACGGCGCTGAAGTCCGTGCTGCAAAGCTCAAGCGCGAAGCTGCAGGCGTCGATGGGACATGCGATCGAGCATGACGGCCGCGTGGTCGTCGCGACCTACCATCCTTCCTTCGTGTTGCGCGCGCCCGATCCCGAGTCGCGCGAAAAGGCGTATCGCGCGATTGTCGAGGCGCTGCGCGAGGCGCACAAGCTCATCGGGTAACAAACCATTCGCTAACACTGGGAGTTCCACAGATGCCAGCAAGCCGCAAAACATCGAAGACGAGGCGCGGCACGCGCCAGCGTCACGCACTGGCGAGCGCGAAGAAGAAAACATCGACGGCGAAGAAGACCGCCAAGAGCCCGAAACGATGGTCGCATCACGTGATGGAAACGAGCGATGCGATGGATATCGAAGGCGACATCTTCAAGAAAGGCAATGCACAGGAGATCGCGGATTCGCTCAAGCGATCGTCGGAGAAAAGCAAGCGGCGCAAGGGCACGCCGTTCCAGTCCGCCATGTCGATGCTCAATTTCTATATCAATCGCGCGGGACGCAATCTGCCTAAGACGCGCCGCAACACACTCGATCTGGCAAAGAAGCGGCTGCGCGAAGCGTTTGGGCGCAGGCCTTGATGTAATGCGCGGCCTCGCCATGCGGCGAGGCCGCGCGCCGTCTTCAAGGTTGACGTTGACCGCCCTGATGCTGCGGCGGCGTCTGGTTCTGCTGCTTCTGGCCGGATTGCTGGCTTTGTTGCTGTTGCCCCGGTTGCTTGTCCGATTGATTCGGATTCGACGGCTGATTGCCCGACTGCTGGTGTTGCGTGTTGTCGCCCATAGTGCCTCCTGTGTCAGCCAGTGCGCGGTGTTCACCGCACATTGACTGAAGCATCGGACGTTCCCGGTTATGAATCGACGCTGGAATGTTCTTTGCTGCATCGCTCTCACTATCGAGCCACCGCGCAAGGAGCGAATCATGGCCCAGCAACCTCCCCTCAATCCCGGCGACGAAGCCGAGCCCGGCACACCCGGCAGCGGCGAGGACCTGTGTCCCGTCTGCAATGGTTCGGGCACCAAGGACGGCGCGAAATGCGAAGCGTGCGGCGGCACGGGCAAGGTAATTCAGGGCGTCGGCGGAGGCTGAACCGATGCGTCCACCCACTTCGTGTGCGCGGCGGCCGCTCGCCGCCGTTGCTGCTTCGCTCGTCGCGCTGACGCTCGCCGCGAGCAGCCATGCCGCCGATCAGGACACGATCGGCTTCGGTCTCGATCCCGAGTTGCCGGCGCCCCAGAAGAAGTCGCTGATGCCGACGGTCAACATCGCGCCCGCGTCGCCGTGGACTGAAGGCGAGAAGCCGACCGCGCCCGCCGGCTTCAACGTGACCGCCTACGCGACCGGTCTCGATCATCCGCGCTGGCTCGCGACGCTGCCGAACGGCGATGTGCTCGTCGCCGAAAGCAACGCCCCCGCGCAGCACGACGCGAACGCGGGCATCAAGGGCTGGGTGATGAAGAAGGTCATGAAGCGGGCAGGCGCGGGCGTGCCGAGCCCCGACCGCATCGTGCTGCTGCGCGATTCGAATGGCGACGGCATCGCCGAAACGCAGACCGTCTTCATCGACAAGCTGCATTCGCCGTTCGGCATGGCGCTCGTCGGCGACGAACTCTACGTGGCCGACACGGACGCCATCCTGCGTTTCAAGTATCACGCGGGCGACACGCGCATCGCCGGGCCGGGCGAGAAGTTCGTCGATCTGCCGGCCGGTCCGATCAATCATCACTGGACCAAGAACCTCATCGCGAGCCGCGACGGCAAGCATCTCTATGTGACGGTCGGTTCGAACAGCAACGCCGCGGAAAATGGCATCGACGCCGAGCGCGGACGGGCCGCGATCATGGAAGTGGATCTCGCGAGCGGCCAGTCGCGGCTCTTCGCGACCGGGCTTCGCAATCCGAACGGCATGTCGTGGCAGCCGCAAAGCGGCGCGCTGTGGACAGTGGTCAACGAGCGCGACGAACTCGGCAACGATCTCGTGCCCGACTACATGACGGCCGTGAAAGACGGCGCGTTCTATGGCTGGCCCTACAGCTATTACGGTCAGCATGTCGACGACCGCGTGAAGCCGCAGCGCGCGGATCTCGTGCAGTCCGCGATACCGCCGGACTATGCGCTCGGCTCGCATACCGCGTCGCTCGGCCTCACGTTCTACGATGCGCAGGCGTTCCCGCAGCACTACTGGAACGGCGCGTTCATCGGCCAGCACGGATCGTGGAATCGCAAGCCGCACAGTGGCTACAAGGTGGTCTTCGTGCCGTTTCAGGACGGCAAGCCGTCGGGTCCGCCCGAAAACATCCTGACGGGATTCCTCTCGCCGGATGGTCACGCGCGTGGCAGGCCGGTGGGTGTCGCCGTCGATCATGGCGGCGCGCTGCTCGTCGCGGACGATGTCGGCAACGCGGTGTGGCGCGTGGCGCCCGCCAGCAAGTAGATGGCCGCGCGCGCCGCGAAGAAGACCGCGAGCCCGGCCGCGCAGCGCGCCGGGCTCTTCGCGCTCGCCGAGCGGCAGGTGCTCGGTCTTTACGATGCCGGCGTGCTGTCGCCCGCGGTGCTGCATCACGTGATCGCCGCTTATGCCGAGCGCGATATCGACTGGCATGAAGAGCCGCACGCTCGCAGCGTCGACGATCATTCGCTGCATGAAGTCGTCGTGCTCACGATGATGCCGGGCCGCGCGCTTCGCAACGCGCGCAAGGACTTTCTCACGGTGATTGCTCATCTCGCGGATGCAGGCGCGACTGCCGTGCGCAAGAGCAAGAGCGATAGCCACAGCGAACCCGAGCAGGAGGACGACGACGAGTTGCTGAACCAGCTTTCGGGCGCCGCGCCAAAACGCGGCAAGCCACGCGCCGAGGAACCGGAGCCCGCGCCGCGCAAGAGCGCGGGTTTCAATCCGCTCGTCAAGGCGCGCGCGGTTCGCCAGGACTCGAAGGACTAAACGCGACGCCCGGCCTTACGTCAGCCCGACGGGCATGCCTGTTGCTCCGATGACAGACGCCCCAGTCCGCGTCTGTCATCGAGCCGAATCATGCCACCGCCTAGCCACCGTCGCGCCGACGACGTTTTTCGCCTCCGCAATGCCACGTATTGAGATCGCGCAGACCGCGAAGGTCATCGGCGTCATCGCGTCGATGGCCTCCCTCGCCGCGCACGCCGACGACACCGCCCCGCTCAACTATTTCCTGCACGCCGCAGGACCGGCCGCCGCTCCGACGCTCACGCTCGGCTGGATATTCACCGCGATCTGCACGGCCGTCTGCGTGATCGTCGCGGTGCTGCTCATCGCGGGCATCGTGCGCAGGCGGCCCGAGTTGCCCGCGCGCGGACTGATCCACACGAGCGGCATGCGATGGATCGTGATCGGCGTGGGCGTCTCGACGCTCGTGCTCGCCGCGATGCTCGCGCATGCGCTCGTGACGCTCGAACGCGTCGCGGCGCCCCCCGCGACACCCGCATTGACCATCACGGTGACGGCCTACGACTGGTGGTGGAAAGTCGCCTACGACGATTCGCCCGATTCGGCGCGCCGCTTCGTCACGGCCAACGAGATCCATATCCCGGCGGGTGAGCCCGTGCGCATCGTGCTGCGCAGCGCGGACGTCATTCATGCGTTCTGGGTCCCGAGGCTCGCGGGCAAGACCCAGGCGATTCCCGGCCAGACCAACGAGCAGTGGATCCAGGCCGACGCGCCCGGCGTCTATCGCGGACAGTGCACGCAGTTCTGCGGTGCCCAGCACGCGCACATGGCATTCGAAGTCGTCGCGCAGGACCGCGCGGCGTTCGCCGCATGGCTCGACCGGCAGGCGCGGCCCGTCGCGCCCGCTGCGTCGACGCTCGCGGGGCACAAGCTCTTCGTCGACAAATGCGCGGGCTGTCACGCGATTCGCGGCACCGATGCGAACGGCATGCAGGCGCCCGATCTGACGCACCTGAACGCGCGCCGCCTGATCGCGGCGGGCGCGTTGAAGAACACGCCGCAAAACCAGCTCGACTGGATCGCTCACGCGCAGTCGATCAAACCCGAATCGCTGATGCCTTCCATCGCGCTGACGAGCGACGAAGCGGAAGAGCTGTCGGCGTATCTCGCCACCCTCAACTGACGAACGACGATGAACCGCGGCAATCCGAACATGCGCGTACCCGAGCACGGCCGCGCGCCCTTCGCGGGCGAGACGCAGCAGCGCCTGCAACGGCTCTGGGAAACCGGGCCCGGCTGGCGCGGCTGGCTCTCGACGGTCGATCACAAGTCGATCGGTCTGCGTTATCTCGTGACCGCGTTCGTGTTCCTGCTGATGGGCGGCGTCGAGGCGCTCATCATGCGCGTGCAGCTCGCGCGACCGGACGCGACCGTGCTCACGCCCGCGCAGTACAGCCAGCTCTTCACGATGCACGGCGTCACGATGATCTTCCTCTACGCGCTGCCGGTGCTCTCGGGTTTCTCGAACTACGTCTGGCCGCTCGTTCTCGGTGCGCGCGACATGGCGTTCCCGCGCCTGAACGCGCTCTCGTACTGGCTCTTTCTGTTCGCGGGCGTCTTTCTCTATGCGAGCTTTCCGTTCGGGCAGGCGCCCAACGCGGGCTGGTTCAACTACGTGCCGCTCGCGGGCCTCGAACACAACAGCGGCCCCAACGTCGATATCTACGCGCTCGGCATGGTCCTGCTCGGCATCTCGACGACGGTCGGGTCCGCGAACTTCGTCGTCACGCTGTTGCGCATGCGCGCGCCTGGCATGTCGATCGACCGCGTGCCGGTGCTCGTATGGGGCACGCTTACCGCATCGGGCGGCAACCTGCTCGCGGTGCCCGCGGTGAGTCTCGCGTTCCTGCTGCTCTGGTTCGACCGTCAGTTCGGCACGCATTTCTTCGACGTATTGAACGGCGGGCGTCCGCTTCTCTGGCAGCATCTCTTCTGGATGTTCGCGCATCCGTGGGTCTATGCGATCGTGCTGCCGGCAATGGGCATCGTCTCCGATGCGCTGCCGGTCTTCTGCCGGCGGCCGCTCGTCGGCTACACGCCGGTCGCGCTCTCGACGGTGGCGACGATGGTGATCGGCTTCATCGTGTGGATTCATCACATGTTCGCGACCGGCATTCCGGCGCTCGCGCTCGCGTTCTTCGGCTCGGCGAGCATGGTGATCGCGATCCCGAGCGCGGTCGCGACCTTCGCCTGGCTCGCGACCATCTGGACCGGGCGCCCCGTCTTCAAGACGCCGTTCTACTTCTTCGCGGGCTTCATCCTGCTGTTCGTGGTCGGCGGCGTATCGGGCGTGATGACGGCCGCCGTGCCGCTCGACTGGCAACTGAACGAAACCTACTTCGTCGTCGCGCACCTGCATTACGTGCTGCTCGGCATTAACGTGTTCCCGGTGATCGGCGGCGTCTACTACTGGTTTCCGAAGTTCACGGGCCGCATGATGAGCGAGCGGCTCGGCAAGCTCGGCTTCTGGACGATGTTCATCGGCTTCAATCTCGGCTTCTTTCCGATGCACATCGCGGGACTGCTCGGCATGCCGCGCCGCGTCTATACGTATGCGCCGGACATGGGCTGGAACACGGTCAACCTGCTGACCTCGATCGGTTCGTTCGTCTTCGCGCTCGGCGTGCTCGTCTTCATCGTCGATGTCGTGTGGAGCTATCGGCGCGGACCGCTCGCGGGGCCGAATCCGTGGGACGCGCCGACGCTCGAATGGTCCGTCGCCTCGCCTCCGCCGCCGTACAACTTCGCGACACTGCCTTTCGTCGCGAGCCGTCATCCGTTGTGGGAAGACCGGCTCGGCACGCCGTCCGGCGCGGCACGCTCCCAACTCGACGAAGGCTATATCCTCGACCACGGCCGCGAAGCGCTCGCGACGACGCCGCTCGAAGCGCGTCCCGACGCGATCCTGCGCATGCCGTCCGACTCCTTCGCGCCGTTCGTGCTCGGGCTCTTCGCCGCGTGTCTCTTCGGCGCGATGGCCTTGCATGCATGGACGGGCTGCGCGCTGTCAGTCGTCGGCTGCGCGGCGTCGCTGATCGCCTGGCTGTGGCCTGAACGCGCGCTGCATCAACGCGAACCGGAAGGCGAGCACGTGCATGGAGGCGCGCATGGCTGACCCGCTCGGCGCATACGATCCTTCGCGCGCGTTGCCCGTCGGCAGCGTGGGACGCCGGCCCGGCGGCTACTGGGGCATGTGGACGCTGATCGGCACCGAAGCCGCGCTATTCGGCTACCTGATCTTCTCGTACCTGTACCTCTATTCGCAAAGCGGCACGCACTGGCCGCCCGAGGGCCTTCCGAAGATCGCATCCGCCGCGTGGAATACGGTCGTCCTGCTGTCGAGCAGCGGCTTCGTCTGGCTGTGCGAGCGCCTCGTCGTGCGCGGCAGGCCGAAGCACGCCGCCTGCGCGATGCTGGTTGCGATCGTGCTCGGCATCGTGTTCGTCGGCGTGCAACTGAAGGAGTGGCGCGATCATCCCTACGGCCCGTCGACGCATCTCTACGGGTCGCTTTATTTCACGATCACCGGCTTTCACATGGCGCACGTGATCGTCGGGCTGGTGGTGCTGACGCTGCTTCTCGTCTGGACGGCGCTCGCGTATTTCGACGAAGCGCGCCACGCGCCGCTCACGATCGGCGGCATGTACTGGCATTTCGTCGACATCGTCTGGCTCTTCATCTTTTCGACGCTGTATCTGAGCCCCTTCGTTCTTTGAGGAGACCGTTCGTGAATCCGCCATCCGCCCGGCCGCCCGGCTCCCGATTCGCGATCCGGCACACGTCTTCGCACTGGCTGAGTCTGTTGTACGGTCTGCTCGGCGCGCCGCTCGCGTGGATCGTGCAGATCTGCGTGTGCGAGGCGCTCGCCGCGCAGACGTGCTATCCGCTCCAGACACCGCTCGCGCGGCCCGTCGTGCCGTCGCTTGCCCCGCTGATCGGCGGCGTCAGCGCGGTGTGCCTCGCCGTCGCGTTCGGCGGATTCGCCGCCGCGTGGCGCAGCCTGCGCGCCACCCAACGCGAGGAGAAGCTCGAGAGCGCGCGCACCGCGCAGCCGATCCAGGGACCGATGCGCTTTCTGGCGCTCGTCGGCGTGATCGCGAGTTCGATCTTCGTGCTCGGCGTGCTCGCCACGGCGGCGGCGGCGCTGATCGTGTCGCCTTGCAAGCCGTGGTGATCGCGATGAAGCGCGGCGTGCTTTGCCTGCTGCTCGCCGTGACGCTCCTTGTGCCGCTCGTCGCGGGCGCTGAGGACGCGGCGCTCGTCGCGCGCGGCGCCTATCTCGCGAAAGCCGCCGACTGCGCCGGCTGCCACACCGCGCCCAAAGGCGGGGCGCCCTTCGCGGGCGGGCTCGGCATGGGCTCACCGTTCGGCACGATCATGACGAGCAACATCACGCCGGACCCGGTCGCGGGCATCGGCAAGTACCGTTATGAGGATTTCGCGCGGGCGTTGCGCGAAGGCGTGGCGCCGGGCGGCAAGCATCTCTACCCCGCGATGCCCTACCCGTCGTTCTCGAAAATCGACGACGACGACATGCGCGCGCTCTATGCGTATTTCATGCACGGCGTCGTGCCCGTGCCGGTCGCCGCGCCGCCGACGCGCCTGCCGTTTCCGTTCGACCAGCGCTGGGCGCTCGCGCTGTGGAACCTGGCGTTCGCGCCGTCGGGCCGCTATGCGCCGCGCACCGACCGCGACGCGCAATGGAACCGCGGCGCGTATCTCGTCCAGTCGCTTGGGCATTGCGGCGCGTGCCACACGCCGCGTGGACCGGCGTTCGAGGAGCGCGGCTACACGGAGTCGTCGTCGCGGTTTCTCACGGGCGGAACGAACGATCACTGGTTCGCGCCCAACCTCACGGGCGACCCCGGCGCGGGTCTGGGAAGGCTCGGCGCGGCGGACATCGCAACGTTCCTGAAGAGCGGCCACGGCGGCGGGCAGGTGGCGTTCGGCAGCATGGTGCAGGTGGTCGAGGACAGCACGCAGTATCTGAACGACGACGATCTCAACGCGATCGCCGTCTATCTGAAGAGCCTGCCCGCGCGCGAGAGCGCCGGGGCCTACGCGCCGCGTTCGCTCGCGGCGAAAGCCAGCGCGCAGGCGCTTCGCACCGGCGAACCGGCGCGTCCCGGTGCGGGCATCTATCTCGCCTATTGCGCGAAATGCCACCAGGCGGACGGCAGCGGCGAGCCGCGCAAGTATCCGCGTCTCGCGGGCAATCCGGCCGTGCTTTCCGCCGATACGACGTCGCTCGTGCGTCTGCTCGTCGAAGGCGGAAACAGCCCGGAAACTCGAGGCGGGCCGAAGCGCGAAAAAATGCCGTCGTTCACCGGCCAGTTGACCGACCTGCAGATCGCGCAGGTGATCACGTTCGTGCGCACGTCGTGGGGCAACGACGCGCGCCCCGTCACTCAACGCGACGTCACCACACTCCGGCACGCGCTGCACAAGTGAGCGCCGTGCCGCTCGTCACGCACCCGACGGCCGCTTGAGCATGACCTGCTCCACCGCGCCGATCAGCGCGGCGAGCGAAACGGGCTTGGTCAGATGCGCGTCGAACCCCGCGTCGAAGGTCTTCTGCTCCTGCACGACGCCGCTGTATCCGGTCACGGCGACGGCCGGCAGTCCCGCGAGCACGGAGGTCGAGCGAACTTCGCGCATCAGTTGATAGCCGTCCATCACCGGCATGCCCACGTCGCACACGAGCAGGTCGTAGCGCTCGCGGCCAAGCGCGGCGAGCGCCTCGGCGCCGTTCGTGGCCGTCGCCACCCGCGCGCCTTCCAGCGTCAGCAGCGAGCCGAGCGCGTGGCCGGTTTCGGCATCGTCGTCGACGACGAGCAGCGACAATCCCGCGAGCACGCTCGATTCGCCCGGCAGCGCGCCGGGTAGCGCGGCGTCGTCGCTCGCGGGCGGCAGCCACACCGAGATGCACGTGCCCTTGCCGTGGCCGTCCGAGCGCACCGCGACGCGCCCCGCATGCATCTCGACCAGTTGCTTCACGAGCGCGAGTCCGATGCCGAGCCCGACGCCCGACTTGCGCCGCGCCTCGTTCGCCTGCGAAAACATGTCGAAGATGTGCGGCAGGAATTCCGGCTCGATGCCTTCGCCCGTGTCCGCCACCTCGATGCACAGGTCCGCGCCGTCACGCGTGAGGCCGATCGTCACCTTGCCGCCCGCGGGCGTGAACTTCAGCGCATTGCTGACCAGGTTCCACACGATCTGTTCGAAGCGCACCGGATCGACTTTCGCGAGCGCCGGCTTGGCCGCGGCCGTCAGCGAAAGCGCGACGCCGCGCGCGGCCGCGTCGCTTTCCATCGCATCGCAGATCGACGTCAATGTCGGCGCCAGATCGGTCAGCGCGAGCTTCAGGGCGAGCTTGCCGGTGCGCACGCGCGACAGGTCGAGCAGGTCGTCGATGATCTGCGCCTGGCTCAGCACCGCGCGCTGGATCGCGTCGGCGGCCTCGACGATCGCCGGCACGCCGCGCGACTCCGGCAGGCGCGGCAGCATTTCCGCCTTCACGTTGATGAGATTGAGCGGATGTTTCAGTTCGTGCGAGAGCACGGCGAGGAAGTCGTCCTTCAGACGATTCGCGGCTTCGGCGCGCTCGCGCACGAGCCGCTCCTGCGAAAGCTGCACCTGGCGCAGGTCCTCGACCGATTTGCGGTCCGTCAGATCCCGCGCGATCTTCGCAAATCCGGTGAATTTCGGGTCCGACAACGGCGTCACCACGCCGCTGCAAAACACCTGGCGCCCGCTTTTCGCGACGTGCCAGCGCTCGTCGTCGGCGCGGCCTTCGGCGGCGGCCGTCTCGCGCTCGCGCGCGGGCACGCCCTCGGCGCGGTCCTCGGCGGTGAAGATCATCTCGATATTGCGGCCGACCGCCTCGCTCTCCGTATAGCCGAACACGCGCTCGGCGCCCGCGTTCCAGCTCTGGATCACGCCTTCCGGGTCCTGCACGATGATCGCGTAGTCGTTGGTCGTCTGGGCCGCGAGCCGCAGCCGCTCGGCGCCTTCGCGCGCTTCTTCCTCGGCGCGCCGGCGCGCGGTGATGTCGATCAGCGTCAGCACCGCGCCGTCGATGCGATCGTCGCCCGTGCGGTACGGCAAAAGACGCGCGATGAACCAGCGCTCGTCGTGGCTCGCCACCTGGCGTTCGATCAGGCGCAGCGACTGGAAGGTCGCGGCGACGTCGTCCGCGAGTTCGGGGTAATGCAGGCGGTGCGTGATGTCGAAGAGCGAGCGGCCCACGTCCGCGCCGATCAGGTTGAAGACGCCCGTCGCGCTCGGCGTGTAACGCTTCACGCGCATCGCGCGGTCGACGAAGATGGTCGCGATGTCGCTCGACGCGATCAGGTTCTGGAGATCGTCGTTGGCCTTGCCGGTTTCTTCGATCTTCGATTGCAGCTCGCTATTGACGGTGACGAGTTCCTCGTTCACCGACTGCAGTTCTTCCTTGCTGGTTTCGAGTTCCTCGGTCGCCGAGCGCAGTTCCTCGTTGATCGCCTGCAATTCCTCGTTCGACGCCTTCAGTTCTTCCGTCGACGTCTCGTACTGTTCGATCGTGCGCTGCAACTGCTCCTTGCTGCGCTGGACCTCGCGTTCGAGTTGCATCAGCACGGAATCGGCGCCGATTTCGCCGGTGGTCGGGGGCCCGTCGGTCATGGCCTCCTGCACTTCGTCGAACAGCACGAGCACGAGGTCGGCGTCGGCGTCGGCGTCGTGGAACGGGCGCACCGTCATCGTCACGTAGCACGGGCGCTCGTCGCGCACGAGGCGCACGCGCCGCGCCTCGACGCTGTTGCCCGTCTGCACCGCCTGGAAGAGCGCCGTGCGCAGGTCGAGCCGCAGTTCCGGCAGCACCAGCGCGATCACGTTGCTCGACGGCTCGCCACCTACATAGCGCAAGAAGCGGCCGACGTTCTCGGACATGTGCACGATCTTCGAATCGCGGTTCACGATGATGCTGGGCGGCGCGTATTGCTCCAGCACGCGCTGGTGGAGCGCGCTGAACGAAAAGTTGCGGCGCGCCGGAGCCAGCGCGGACGCGGGATCGGCCACGGCAGGCTGCGCCGGCGCGCCGAGACTGGCGGGCGGCATCATCGAGGGCCGGCGCGGTTGCGCGACCGCCTTCGCGCGATAAATGCGGTGTTTCTTGTCGACGACGCTGAAGAGGTCCTCCACCGAATCCGCCGATTCCGAGCTGCCGAGGAACAGATACCCGTTCGGATAGAGCGCGAAGTGGAACATCTCCAGCACCTGACGCTGCACCGTGCGGTCGAGATAGATCAGGAGATTGCGGCACGACACGACGTCGAGCCGCGAAAACGGCGGATCGCGCAGCACGTTGTGGAGCGCGAACAGGATTTTCTCGCGCACCGGTTTCAGCACCTCGTAGCGGCTCGCGCTCTTCGCGAAGAACTGGCGCAGGATGTCCGGCGGGACGTCGGTGATGATCGAGTCCGGATAGACGCCGGTGCGCGCCTTCGCGACCGCGCTCTCGTCGATGTCGGTGGCGAAAAGCTGGAGCGAAGCCGGCGAGCGCGCCGCGTTCTGGTACTCGGTGAAGAGCATCGCGAGCGTGTACGCCTCTTCGCCCGACGAACAGCCCGCCACCCAGACGCGCACCTGGTCGTGGTCGCGCTTGCGCTCGTAGATGTCGGGCAGCACGTCGCGCGCGAAGGCCTCGAACGCCTCGCGGTCGCGGAAGAAATTGGTCACGCCGATCAGCATGTCGGCGAGCAGCGCGCCCGTTTCGCGCAGATTGCCATGCAGAAAATCGCGATACGTGACGAGATCGGGCAGCGCATTCACCTGCAGCCGCCGTTCGATCCGGCGCAGCATCGTCGCGCGCTTGTAGTGGCGAAAGTCGTGGCCGGTGCGCGCGCGCAGGCTCGCGAGAATGTCCTGCAACGCTTCTTCGGCGTGCGAGCCGGCGTCCGGGCCGGGCGTCGTCTTCTTCGTGCGCGGTTCGAACGCGGGCAGGCTGATGCGCTTCGCATTCGCCCAGAGTTCGAGCAGCTTCTGCGGCATCTCGACGACCGGCAGCACCAGGTCGACCTGGCCCGTCGCAATCGCGCTCTGCGGCATCTCGCCGTATTCGGCGTCGTTGGGCTCCTGCGCGAATGTGATCCCGCCCACTTCCTTCACCCGCGCGAGGCCCACGGCGCCGTCGCTGCCCGTGCCCGAGAGCACGATGCTCATCGCGTGCTGGCCGTGCGCGTCGGCGAGACTGCGAAAAAACGTGTCGATGGTGACCGGACGCCCGCCCGACGGCGCCGCGTCGCGCACGCGCAGATGGCCGTCGATCATCGTCAGGCTCTTCGCCGGCGCGATCACGTAAACGTGGTTCGGCTCGATCCGAACCGGCTCGCTGACCTGGACGACGCGCATGCGCGTCGCGCGGCGCAACACTTCGTCGGCGGTGCTGACGTGATTCGGCGACAAATGCAATACCGCGACGAACGCCATTCCCATGTCGGCGGGCGCGTTCTCGAAGAAGCGGATCAGGGCTTGCAAGCCGCCCGCCGAGGCGCCGAGCCCCACGACGGGGAACTCCAGCGCGCTCCGGATGAGCGGGGTTTCGCTGGCGCCGGCCATTTCGGATGGATCGAGAGGCGGCTCCGGCGTTGTAGTGTTATTCGTCACTACGAATCCTGTTTTGCTTGTGAGTATGCGGATGGAGCGGCCGAACTACGCTGGCCGTCGTCGAAGATACCATTTGCGCGCATATTCCGGGCCTATCGAACGTCCGCCCGGACGAAGCCCGTGGCGCGACGCGTTAGACGGCGCCTGTGTCCCACTGTTTTGCGTCCCGGCGCAAGTCCTTATTGCAGCCGTTCAAATTCGCGCGGCGTAACGTCGCGCTTTGTATTTATCCGCTTAATTCGCTATTGGAAAGGCGCCGCGTCAGGCTTCCCTTAATCCGCGATTCCGACCCGGTTTATTCTTTTTTTGCACTGTCAACGCGCGTGCCAATCCTTTCGTTTTTTGTCTTGAAATTACCGGTTTGCACCTTGTTACATACGCCCGGGAATAACTTGTTAAAAGGGCAAAAAAATAAAAGGGATCGGTTACTTTTCCCTGTTACAAACCTCCGCTAAGGGACTGAAAAACTTACCGAAATCGAAATGTTGTTTTACGTCAATTTTTAACGGTATGTGCTTGCTTTCCCACCTGACGGTACTTACAATCCGTTTCACAGTGTTGTTACAAGTTGTAACACGCTGTATCAAAAACCAAGTAGCTGTCCGGATTTAGGTCCGGCAAGGCACAAAAAAAGATTTCGGCAAAAAATGCCGGCCAGGTTCGGGGAATTACAGGAAGCAGCAAAATTATGAACGGTCGTGAAACGCTGGAATCGATTCGCGAAATCAACCTGTCGTACATCATGCTCGCGCAGCGGATGTTGCGCGAGGATCGTGCCATCGGCATGTTCCGGCTTGGCCTGTCGGCCGAACTCGCCGACCTCCTCGCTGGCCTCACGCTGGCGCAGGTCGTGAAGCTCGCGGGATCGGACCAGCTCTTGTGCTTTTTCCGCTTCAACGATCACACGATGCTGTCGGCACTGACGCAACCCGCGAAGCACGCGGGCATTGCGCCGACGCACGCAGCCATCTTGCTCGCCGGCCAGCCGGCCGAACAGTTCGCTTGAGACGGAACCAGCCATGACCACGATGTTGAAGAAAAGCCTCACCGAAGACGCACAGGACGTGTTCCGCGCTATCGCACTGATCGAACTCGGCGCGCGGATGCAGGTTCTGGAAAGCGAATTGACGCTCTCGCGCGACCGCATGATCCGTCTTTATCGCGAAGTGAAGGGCGTATCGCCGCCGAAGGGCATGCTGCCCTTCTCGGCAGACTGGTACATGACGTGGCTCGCGAACATCCACGCATCGCTGTTCTACAACACCTACGTGTTTCTGAAGAACGAAGCGGGCTGCTCGCACCTCGACGCATTGACCAAGGGTTACCGGCTGTATCTCGAGCACTGCAACCATAGCGGCGCCGAGGCTGTACTGGATTTGACGCGGGCCTGGACTCTCGTGCGCTTCTTCGACGCCGACATGCTGCAGCTCACGCGCTGCTGCCGCTGCACCGGCAAGTTCGTTGCGCACAAACATGATTTGCAGAACAACGTGGTGTGCGGGGCCTGCCAGCCGCCGTCACGCGCGGGGAAGACCAAGAAAGCGGCGGCCGCCCGTCAGGCGACCGAAGAAGCCGCTCTGGAGGTGGTGAGCAAGAATGAAGTGCCGGACGAACCATCGGTGCTCGACAATGCGGCGCGATTTACGCCGCGCACACAAGGCCTGGTCGCACAGGCTGCTTGAACGGTAGCGGCGCCGGCCGTCCTCGAGGACCGCTCTCGGGCGGTGGACAGCGGGCAATGCCGCTACCGTTTTCCTTCTCGACCGAATTCCCTGAAGGGCCCGCCGATATTCTCGGCGGGCCCTTTTTTTCGTCGGCGCGCGCGCCACGCCTTCCGCTCTTTTCGACAATAATGCCGTGACTCCGGCATTGCCCTCAGCTGGCGAGCGCCGCCGCACCATCGAACCGACGGGGACCTCACCATTGCCGTTCAAGCTGCCGACCACCGCCACCGCTCCGTTTTGCCCGTCCGAGGTCAAGGGTTCCGTCGACGTGCCCGCGGGCGCGCCGCTCTGGAAGAAGCTCGCGCAGTTCGCCGGGCCGGGCCTGCTCGTCTCGATCGGCTACATGGACCCGGGCAACTGGGCGACCGACATCGAAGCCGGTTCGCGCTACGGCTACAACCTGCTATTCGTCGTGGTGCTGTCGAGCCTTGCCGCGATGGCGCTCCAGTGTCTCGCGATGCGCCTTGGCATCGTGACCGGACGCGATCTCGCGCAACTGTCGTCTGAGCGTTATTCGAAGCCGGTCGCGCGCGTGCAGTGGGCGCTCGCGGAGATTTCGATCATCGCGTGCGATCTCGCGGAGGTGCTCGGCGGCGCGCTCGCGTTTCACCTGCTGTTCGGCTGCTCGCTGATGTGGGGCGTGATCTTCACGGCGTTCGACACGCTCATCGTGCTCGGCCTGAAGGGCAAGAACTTCCGCGATCTGGAAGCGATCATGCTCGGCCTCATCGCGACGATCGGGCTCGGCTATGTCGTCGAACTGGCGCTGGTGAAGCCGCACTGGCCGGCGGTCTTCGGCGGGCTCGTGCCGTCGTGGCACGCGATTTCCGAACGCGAGCCGCTCTATCTCGCGATCGGTATCCTCGGCGCGACCGTAATGCCGCACAACCTCTACCTGCATTCGTCGATCGTGCAGACGCGCATCGTCTCGCGCACGAAAGCGAGCCTGCGCTCGGCGATCCGTCTGTCGCGGCTCGACACCATCGTTTCGCTCTTCCTCGCGCTTTTGATCAACGCGGCGATCCTGATTCTCGCGGCGTCGGCGTTCCACGCGACAGGCCACACGCAGGTCACCGAAATCGAGGACGCGTACCGGCTCCTCGCGCCGATCGTCGGCACCGGGCTCGCGGCGATTCTCTTCGCGGTGACGCTGCTCGCGTCGGGCCAGAGCTCGACGTTCACCGGCACGATCGCCGGGCAGGTCATCATGGAAGGCTTCCTGAAACTGAAGATTCCGTGCTATCAGCGGCGCTTCGTCACGCGCGCGCTCGCGTTGATTCCGGCGCTGATCGGCGTCGGCATGATGGGCAACGGCGCGGTCGGCAAGCTGCTGGTCGCGAGCCAGGTCGTGCTGAGCCTGCAACTGCCGTTTGCGCTCTACCCGCTGATCCGCATGACGAGCGATCGCCGGCTGATGGGCGAATTCGCCAACCGCGCGTGGACGAAGGGCGTCGCGTGGATGCTGTTCGGCGTGATCAGCGCGGCGAATCTCTGGCTCGTGGTGCAGACGGTCGGCTTCGTCACCGGGTGACGCCTAGCTGTACAGATTCGGCTCGGGCAACACGCCCGCCAGCGCAAACCGGCCGATGTCGCGCAGCTTGTAGTCGAGCGGATCGTGCAGCGTGTGCACGCGCGCGTTGCGCCAGAAGCGGTCGAGCGCGAGCGGAGCGTGCGTCGAACGCGCGCCGCAGGCGTCGAAGAGCGCCTCGCTGACGTCGAGCGCCGCGCGGTGCGCCAGCACCTTCGCTTCCGCCACCGCGAGCGCCGTGTGCGCGCGCTCCTCGGCATTCAGCGCGTCGCCGCGATCCCACGCGCGGTCGAGCGCTTCGGCGGCGCGCGTCGCGAGCGCTTCCGCGCTCACGGCCTTCAGCCGCATTTCCGCAAACCGATGCAACTGATAAGGATCGTCGACGGCGTTCGCCACGTTCGAATGAATCCACGGCCGTCCGGACTTCGCGACATACTCGCGCGCCTCCGCGAGCGCGCCTTCCGCGATCCCAACGAAGAGGTTCGTCAGCACCAGTTGCGAGACGAGCGTGCGCAGCGAGCCGCGCGGCGTCGGCGGCGCCTCGGAGCGGTGCAGCACTTCCTCGGCGCGCAATTCGACGTCGTCGAAGGCCACGCTGCCGCTGTCCGTCTGACGCTGGCCGATGGGATTCCAGTCTTCGTTGACCGCGATGCCCGCGCGCTCCGTCGGCACGACGCCGAACACCGGCTTGCCCGTGGCCGGGTCCTGCGCGGAGAGCGTCATCATCTGCGAGCCGCGCGTGCCGGAGCAAAAGCCCTTCTGCCCCGACAGACGATAGCCGCCGTCGCCCGTCGCATGCGCGATCAGCCGCGTATCGAGCGGATTCACCGCGTTGCCCCACCACCAGCGGTTTGCAACCGTGCCGCGCAGATACCGCTCGCGCTGCGCCTCGCTGCCCCACACCGCGACGCTCACCACCTGTAAGCAGGTGAATCCGAGCAGATGGGCCAGCGCGGCATCGACGCGTGCAATCGCGCGAATCGTCCGATAGACGTCGACCCAGCGCGCGCCCTCGCCGCCGTATTCGCGCGGCACGGCGATCGTCACGAGGCCCGCGTCGGCGATCAACTGCTTTTCGCGCGCGGCGTGACCGCCTTCGCGGTCGCGCGCTTCGGCGGTCTCGCGCAACGCGGCGAGCAGTTCGGTCAATGGCAGGGAATCGGGCCGATGAGGGGCGTTCATGCTGTCTCCGGTGTCGATGCGGTTGTCGTCATTATCATCCCGTGCGCCGGGTGATGCGCCGCACCAGGCGGTCGCCGCCCCACTGCACGACGCTGACGATCACGATCAGCAGCACGATCACCGTGACCATCACGGTCGTGTCGAAGCGCTGATAGCCGTAGCGTATCGCGAGATCGCCGAGACCGCCCGCGCCGACCGCGCCCGCCATCGCCGACGAGCCGATCATCGCGACCACCGTGATCGTGAAGCCGCCGAGGATGCCCGGCAGCGCTTCGGGCAGGAGCACGTGCCGGATGATATGGCGGCGTTCGGCGCCCATCGCCTGCGCGGCCTCGATCAGTCCGCGGTCGACTTCGCGCAGGCTCACCTCGGCGATGCGCGCGAAGAACGGGGTCGCGGCGATCGAAAGCGGCACGATCGCAGCCCACACGCCGATGGTCGTGCCGACGAGAAGGCGCGTCAGCGGAAGGAGCGCGACGAGCAGGATGATGAAGGGCGTCGAGCGCAACGCGTTGACGACCGAGCCGAGCGTCGAATTGACGGCCGGCCGCTCGAAAATGCCGCCCTTCGTCGTCGTGACGAGCACGAGCGCGAGCGGAATGCCGGCGACGAGCGCGATCAGCGCCGAGACGCCGACCATCACGACGGTATCGCGGATCGCGTCGAGGAATTCGGGCAGCCAGATTTCAAACATAGCCGAGCACCTCCACTTTGTCCGCGTGACGCCGCGCGCCGGCGACGAGCGCATCGACATGCGCGCGCAGCCCCGCTTCGTTCGCGCCGTGCGCGTGCAGATGCGCCGCGACGACGAGCCGTCCCTGCGCATGTCCCTGAATCCGGTCGATGCCGCCATGCACGAAGTTCACGCGGCCGCCGAGCGCGCCGAGCGCCACCGCGAGCGCGCCCAGATCGGGTTCGTGCCGCGACTCGCCGGTGAAGCGCACGTCGAGCAGCACGTCGGCGCCGTCACGCGGCGCGCTCGCGAGCCGCGCGGCGAGATCGGCGGGCAAATCGTGCACGAGCGTGCGCAAGAGCGCCTGAGTGGCCGCGTGGTGCGGATCGCCAAATACGCGCCACACGGGGCCCGTCTCCACGACTTCGCCCGCCTCGATCACCGCGACCGAATCGCAGACTTCGCGGATCACCGCCATCTCATGCGTGATCAGAAGAATCGTGAGGCCAAGGCGGCGGTTGATGTCGCGAAGCAGCGCGAGGATCTGCTGCGTCGTTTCCGGATCGAGTGCGGACGTGGCTTCGTCGCAGAGCAGCAGGTCGGGGTCATGCACCAGCGCCCGCGCGATCCCGACGCGCTGCTTCTGGCCGCCGGAAAGACTGCGCGGATACGCATCGCGTTTGGCCGTGAGGCCGACGAGTTCGAGCAGCGCATCGACTTTCGCGTCGATGCTGCGCTTGTCGACGCCCGCGATCGTAAGCGGCAGCGCGATGTTCTCGCGCACCGTTTTCGCCGAGAGCAGGTTGAAGTGCTGGAACACCATGCCGATGCGCCGCCGCAACCCGACAAGCCCGCGTTCGTCGAGCGCGCCCACCGACACGCCGTTCACGCGCACCTCGCCGCGCGTGGGCTTTTCGAGGCCGTTCACGAGCCGCAGCAGCGTGGACTTGCCCGCGCCGCTGCGTCCGATGATGCCGAACACCTCGCCCCGCGCGACCGACAAATCGACGCCCGAGAGCGCCGCCGTCGATCCGCCGAACACCTTGCCGACGTCCGCGAACACGACGCTTTTCGCCTGCGTGTCGGACCGCCCTTCGCTCACGCGTGGTTCCTCGATGATCACATCCGCCATGATGCAAGCCTCCGTTGAATGACTCACCACGCGACCGCGTAGAGCGTGCCGAACGCCTTGTCGAGCGCGGCGCGCACGGCGGGCGACTGCTGGTAGATCGCGATGAACTTGCGGATGCGCGGATCGTTCACGCTGTCGGGACGCACGACCCACTGGATCGCGAAGAGCTTGTTCTCGACGCCGTCGAAGAGCAGCGCGCTGTTCGGATCGGCCGTGCCGGCGAGCTTGATGAAGCTCGGATAGCCCTGCGCGAGATCGACGTCGTCGAGCGAGCGCGCGAGTTGCGAGGCTTCGAGCTGCACGATCTTCAGATGCTTCGGGTTCTCGACGATATCGAGCGTCGTCACGCGGTAATCGGCGCCGGGCTTCAGCTTGATGAGACCCGCGCGCTGCAATAGCAACAGGCCGCGCCCGCCGTTCACCGGATCGTTGGCAATGGCGACGCTCGCGCCGTCCTTCAGTTCGTCGAAGCGCTTCACCTTCTTCGAATAGAGGCCGATCTTCATGATCGTGCCCGGCGCGATGGCGACGAAGTCGTAGCCGCCCTGCTTCTTCGCGTTCTCCAGAAACGGCACGTGCTGGAAGTAGTTGACGTCGATGTCCTTGTTCGCGAGCGCGGCGTTCGGCGTGTTCCAGTCGGTGAATTCGATCAGCTTCACATCCAGCCCCTGCGCCTTGGCTTCCTTCACGGCGACCTTCAGCGCATCGATTTGCGGACTCGTCGCGGTGCCGATTTTCAGCGTGGCATCGGCCGCGAACGACAAAGCGGCGAACGACGTCGCGAACGCCGCGACAACGACGAGCAGAGTGGCGCGCACGCGCCCGGACACGCCGCGCAATGCGGCATTGGCATTCTTCATGATGGACTCGTCCAAAGGGAAACGATGAGCGCGCGACGTTGCGTCGCGCGATGGCATGGCGGAAGGATGATTAAAACGCGAAGCTAGTTGCCGGTCGAGCGCCGACAGTGCAGATGCAGACGATTCATCGCCCTCTCCTGATTCAAGTGAAGGCCATCATAGAAGGCGTAGCGTCGCTGGTCTACGAAGCGATTTTCCGATCGAAATCGCTAAAGCGGATATAAGCCGCGCGAGCCTCGGCCGCCCACGCTATAGTGCGGCTTTCCGACCACGCGAGTCGAGCCGATGCCTCCGCCCTCCACCGCCGCCGCCACGATGATCGACGCGTTCCATCGCACGCGCGTCGAAGATGAACAGCAGGTCGAGTTGTGGCTCGAAGAAACCGGCGACTGCGCAATCGCGCTGGAAGCGATCTGGTCGGAAGGCGCGCATCATCGCGGACACGCGCGCGTCGCGATGGAACGGCTCGTCGGGCTCGCCGACGAGCATCGCGTGATGATCACGCTGGTGCCGCGTCCGCTCGACGTGAAGGGCGACGGCGCCCACGCGCCGCCGGTCGATCGCCATGCCCCCGATGCCGCCGCGCTCGAAGCGTTCTACGAGCGGCTCGGGTTCGAGCGCAGCGGCGGCGAGTTCGAAGGCTCGCCCGTGCTCGTGCGCCCGCCGCGCTGAAAACCGCTCAGACGGCTGCGCTGCCCGAATTGCCCGCCGACGCTTCCGCCGTCGGATGCTGCGCGGCTCGGGACGGCTCCGCGCGCTGATCCGCCGACGCCTGAGCTTCGTCCTTCACCTGCGGCTCCCCGCCGTCGATGATCACGAAGTTGCGCTGCGGATTCGCGATCTCGATGCCGCGCGCCGTGAATTCGTTGAGGATGCGCCGGTTGAATTCGCGCTGCACCGGCCAGCGCGAACTGTCGCGGCACTGGATCTGTCCGGCGAGCGTGACGGTCGAGCCGTCGACGGCATCGACGCCCCAGAAGCTGAAGTCCGAGAGAATGCCGTCCTTGAACGCATCGTCGCGTTGAAGCGACGCGCCGATGTCCTTGAGCGTCGAGATCGCGAGATCGACGTCCTGGCCGAGCGCGATGGAAACCCGCACCGCCGCGTTGCCGATGCCGCGGTTGGTGTTGTTCACCGTCGATACCGAACTGAACGGCACGGTGTGCAGCGAACCGTCGCCGGCACGCAGACGCACCGTGCGGATCGACAGATACTCGACCGTGCCCGATACGCCCGCGAGCGTCACCCAGTCGCCGACCTGCATCGCGTTCTCCATCAGGAGGAAGATGCCGGTGATGAGGTCCTGCACGAGCTTTTGCGACCCGAAGCCAAGCGCCACGCCGAAGATGCTCGCGCTCGCCAACAGCGGCGCCGTGTTCACGCCGATCTCGCTCAATCCCGTCAGCACCACCACCAGCGCGATCACGATGAAGAGCGCCGTGCGCATCATCGGCAGCAGGGTTCTCAGGCGTGCCGCGCGCAGACGCTCGCCGCTCGTCGTCCAGGCTTCGAGGCGGCGCTCGACCATCACGTTGGCCGCTTCCCAGACGAGCACCGCGAACACCGCCGCGATCGCGATCGTGATCAGCGCCGAGGCGAGCCGGTTGCCCACGCCGCCCGAGGTGAAGAAGCCGATGATGTCGATGCCCCACACCTGCAACAGCGCGACGACGGTCGCCACCGCGATCACCGTCTGCACGATGCGCCGCAGGATCGGGTAATAGCGGTACGCGTGGCGATGCGCGATCGACTGGCTCGCGTAGCCGTCTTCCGCGTCGCTCTGGAAGACGCGGCCGAGCGCACCGAACGCGACGATCGCGAGCACGCGCGCCGCCACCAGCACCGCTACCGAGAGACCGCCGAGATGGAACAGCGTCTGATAGCCATTCCTCACGTCGAGCGCCCACACGAACCACAGCGCCATCACGAAGAAAATCGCGACGCTCGACCAGATGTCCGCGATCCAGTTGCCGACCAGCGACACTTGGCGATGTCCTTGCATGCGCTGGCGGATGCGCGCGGCGACCGGCGTTCTGCATTCGAAGATCACATACGCGATCATCGCGTGCACGACGAACGTGACCGCCTTCAGGATGGCGACGTGGGCTTCGTCGGAGAGACCGAGCGGCTCCGCGGCATTCGCGATCGCCACGCCCGCGCCACCCACGCAGACGATGCGCATCACCCAGCCGTGTGTGAACGCGGCGAAGCGGTCGCGCATCTGAATGAGCCGCAAGCCCGGCGCGCGCGGCGCGAGGAAGAAGAGACTGACGATCTGGATCGCGCGGCACACGAGATACACGTCGATCAGCGCGCCCGCCACGCGGGCTTCGGGCGTGTTGTCGTCGATGAAGACCGACATCAGGAGCGTCGCCGCCGCGACGAAAACCGCAAGCGGCACGACCGAGAAGAAACCATGCAGGAGCGCGCTCGGCAAGCGTTGCAGCAGCGTCCAGTGCCGCGCTGCATGACGCTTGCCGCGCACCGTGTCCGTCTTCTTCTCCGCGACATGCAGCGCGGCTTCGTCGCCACGGCGCTCGGCGGCGGCTTCGTCGCGCACCGCGGCGTGTTCCTGCCGGGCCAGGTCGGGATCTTCCTCGTCGACATCGACGATGCCGCGCGCCGCGATCCGGCCGCGCGGACCGCGCAACAGGCGCACGGCAAGCAGTTCCAGCAGCAGGGCGGGCACGAGCGAGACCAGCACGGTCCACGCGACGTGTTCGAGCAACTGGCGGGCGTCGGCGGTCGCGGTGCGTTCGCGCCACCATTCGAGCACCGATCCGTAGTCGAGCAGTGCGGACATCGAATGCCGCAGGCCCGAGCCGAACTGCACGAGCCAGTGGCTGGCCTGATGCGAGATCTGCGAAGCGAGACCGTTGCTCGTCAGCGACTTCGCGAGCACGCTCGACGCGCCACTCGCCGGTTCGGCCGACGAGGCGCCCGAAGCCGACGCCGCCTGCGGCGGCGTGGCGAGCGCGCCAGCGGCAGCGAGCGCGCGCAACGTATCAGCGAATTGCGCGCGGCGAGCGGGGTCGTTGAGGACCGCGAGCGCGTCGCGGGCCTGTTGCGGCGTGAGCGTGACGGGCGCCGCGGGGTTCGCGGAACTGGCCGGATTCGCATGGCCCGCCGCAGCGTTGGCGAGCGCCGGAGTCAAGATGGAAAGAGCGAGGAGAACGAGGACGAGCAGGGATTTGCGCATGGGCCGGATATGGAACTCAGGGTTCAGGGACTCGACGGATGATGTCGATCGGCTCGAGCCGGAACGAATCGTGCTAGACGGCTTCGATCGGATGAGGATCGAGGAACTGCCATGATGGTGCAGCTAGGTGACACGACCGGATTGTCCGGCGAAGCCGCGCGTCGAGTCCGTTAACAGAAGTAGTTATGCGGTAGCACGTCGCGCGCCCGCCCCGTTTCACGATGCGCGAAACGCGGTCGCGTTCAGGCGCCCGCCCGCGCGCCTTCGCGCACGATGTCCGGCTCGAAGAACACCCAGCGCACTTGCGGGAACGTGTTCTGCAGGTCGTCTTCGATGACGTTGATCGCGTCGATCAGCGCGCGGCCGCTCGGATAGTCGATCATCTCTGCCTGCACGGCGACCACCACATGCTTGCCCCATTGCAGCGTGATGAGGCTGATGATGCGCAGGATTTCGGGCCGCGCGCGCAGATGCGCGTCGATGGCACGGCGCACTTCCGGACTCGCCGATTCGCCGACGATCATCGACTTCACTTCGCGCGCGACCACGTAGGCGACGACCATCAGCAGAAGCCCGACGCCGATCGAACCCGCCGCGTCCCACATGGGATTGCCGGTAATCATCGTGAGCAGCACGGCGCAGAACGCGATGGCAAGACCCGCGAGCGCCGCGACGTCCTCACCCGCGACCACCAGCAGTTCCGACTCGCGCGTCTCGCGAAACCAGCGCCACAGGGTTTTGTCGGGCGTGCCCTTGCGGATCTCGCGCAGCGCGCCCGCGAGCGAGAACGCTTCGAGAACGACCGAGATGCCGAGGATCACGAGCGCGACGATTGGATTGCTCAACGGCTCGTGGTGCAGCATGCGATGCGCGCCTTCGTACACCGAGAACGCGCCGCCGACGAAGAACAACAGCAACGCGACGATCAGCGCATAGAAATAGATCTCGCGCCCCGAGCCGAGCGGATGCAGCGCGTTGGCCGGCTGCCGCGCGCGCTTCAGGCCGAACAGCAGCAGAAGCTGATTGCCGCAGTCGGCGGTGGAGTGAATCGCTTCGGCGAACATCGAGCCCGAACCGGTGAACGCCGCGGCGCCGAACTTGCACACGGCGATGCCGAAGTTGGCTGCGAGCGCATAAAAGATGGCCTTCGGCGATTCGTCGTTCATGGGGCCCTTTGAGTTAAGGCAGCGATCAGCCGACCTCGACGCGGCTCGCGCCGTCGGTCATGTCGCCGATCACGACAGCATCATTGAAACCGTCGGCGCGGAAGATCGCGAGTACCTCGTCCACCGCTTGCGGCGCGCACGATACGAGCAGGCCGCCGGAGGTCTGCGGGTCGGTGAGCAGGACGCGTGCCACATCGTCGAGCGACGACGCGAGTCCGATGTCCGCGCCATACGCGCTCCAGTTGCGTCCCGACGCGCCCGTGTACACGCCCGCTCTCGCGAAGGTCTGGACGCCCGGCAGCCACGGCAGGTCCGCATAGCGGATGCGCGCCGTGAGCCCCGCGCCGCGCGCGAGTTCGAGCGTGTGGCCGAGCAGGCCGAAGCCCGTCACGTCGGTGAGCGCGTGCACGCCTTCGAGCTGCGCGAGGTCCGCGCCCGGGCGATTGAGCTTGGTCGTCGCGGCAATCATCGCGGCGTAGCCGGCCGCGTCGAGTTGCTCCTTCTTCAACGCCGCCGACAGCACGCCGACGCCGAGCGGCTTGCCGAGCACGAGCACGTCGCCGGCGCGCGCGGCCGCGTTGCGCTTGACGAGCTTCGGATGCACGATGCCGAGCGCGGCGAGACCGTAAATAGGCTCGACCGAATCGATCGAATGGCCGCCCGCCACCGGGATGCCCGCCTCGGCGCACACCGACTCGCCGCCCTTCAGGATCTCCGCGATCACTTCATGCGGCAGCACGTTGATCGGCATGCCGACGAGCGCGAGCGCGAGGATCGGCTTGCCGCCCATCGCGTAGACGTCCGAGAGCGCGTTGGTCGCGGCGATGCGGCCGAAGTCGAACGGATCGTCGACGATCGGCATGAAGAAGTCGGTCGTCGCGACGATCGCCTGTTCTTCGTTGAGCTTGTAGACGGCGGCGTCGTCGGCGGTGTCGTTGCCGACCATCAGGTTCGGAAACGCCTGCATCGGCGTGCTGCGCTTCAGGAGATCGGCGAGCACGCCGGGGGCGATCTTGCAGCCGCAGCCGCCGCCATGCGAGAGGCTCGTCAGGCGGGGTGCGGAGCGGGGAGTCTGCGTGGTGTCGTTCATCGGGCGGCGTTCGGCTCATAGCGATAAAGCCGTATTATCGCCGCTCGCGGCACACGCCGCCCGGCGCCACGCTTCAGAGGCGCAGGAACAGCCCGGGATAGTCGATGACGAAGCCGTCCGCATCGACGGGAAGCTCGGCCGTGTAACGCGACGTGATACCTTCGTAGCGATAGCGCCGGTCGCGTTCGATGCAGGTGTAGGCCTGCTCCACGGGCGCCGCCGTGAGTTCGGGCAGCGCGATATACACGACGCGGATCACGCGGCGTTCGCCTTCGGCCAGCGTCAGGCGGCGGATCGGCAGGGTGTTGGTGAAAGGCGTCGCCGAGATGTCGATGTCGATGCAGCCCGCGAGGTCTTCGCGCGGCGTGCCGTTGCCGTCGGTCCAGTGACCTTGCGCGTCGCTCCACAGGTCGAGCGTGCCGCCGCCGATGCGCTTCACGACGACTCGCGTGACGTTCCATTCCGCGTCGCATTCGATCCGGTACACGGCGCCGAATCCTTCGCCGGCGAGCGCGCTCTCCGCTACGATGCCTTCGCGCCGAAGATCGACTTCGAGATGTTCGAGACCGTTGCCGTCGGCGGGCGTCCATCGGATCGTCTTCATCGCGCGTCTCCATTCGTGGCGAAGCTTCAGGCTTATGACGCGGCGAGATCGAAGAAAGTGCCCTGAAACAGGCACTTTTTCAGCGAACGAAGGTCAGTGGAAAGAATCGCGCGGTATACTTCGTCTCCATGTCACGCTTCATTCAAACGAGTTCCCTCATCGCATGAAAGCTTTCTTTCCGCTCGTCGCGCTGGCGCTGTCGGCCGTTTTGTACCAGGCAGTACACGCGCAGGAATCGCCCGATCTGTCGAAGGACTATGACTACCTGACCCGCATGCACGTGCCGAGCGCGGTCATTCAATGCGTCGCCGCGTTCGATCACTGGGTGGAACTCACGCCGAAGTACGACACGTTCATCGTGCCCGATCGCCGCGTGCTCTCCGCGAAGATCGAAAGCGATTCGCCGATCTTCAGCGTCGGCAATCCCATTCCCGTCGACAAGATCATCGTGATGCGCGCGTTCGCGAAGTCACGCGGCAAGCCGCAGTGGACGCGCGTCGATAGCAAGTGCGGCGTGCGCGACGGACACGTGGTCGGGGTGTCGCTGACGCCGAACGTCAAGCCCGTAATTGTTCGATGACCGTGGCCGCTGCGCTTCCGTGGAACGACCATCGAGCAGCGCAAAGCCTCACCCCTCATCCTGCTCACTGCGCGCAACGCGCTTGTTGAACGACCGCTCATCGAGCCACCGGACCACCTGCGGACCATAACCTCGCGGCGCCTTCGCCACGATGCGCGTCGCCAGATCGGCGAGACAGTCGCCCGCCAGCGCCTCGCGCATGCGCTTCTCGGCGTTTCTCATCACCGCGTGAATCGCACAGACGCCGCTCGTCGCCCACGGCGGCGGGTCCTCGTCGAACACAGCGCAGCGCGCGCGGACCTCCCTGCATTCGAAGATCGGCTTGTCGCCGTCGATCGCATCGACGACATCGAGCACGCTGATTTGCGCGGGCGGCCGCGCAAGCGCGAAGCCGCCCTTCGCGCCTTCGGTCGCGATCACGAGTCCCGCCTTGTGAAGCTTGGTGAACAGCTTCGCGACGTAATCGACGGGCACCCCTTGCAGCTCCGCGAGATCGCGCACGCTGGCATCGCGCACGCCGTGCGGCGGCTCCGTCAAATAGAGCATGCAATGCAACGCGTACTCCACGCCCGTGCTGATGTGCGACATGTCCACTCCGGTCGACTGGTTCCCTCGCTCACGCCGAGGTCGCTTGCTGGAACAACCCGAATATTTCAAACCACACGTTTGCTTACAAACGCACACCGCTTGTCATTTGCCGTTTGGCTAAATTGGCTTCACGCAATCACACGCGGATTCACACGGATCTACACGGAGAAACCAAATGAAAAAACTAGCGATCCTCGCAGCGCTCGCCGCCTTGCTCGGCACTTCGCTCGGCGGCTGCATCATCGTGCCGGATGGCGGTGGCTATCACCATCATCACGACTGGTACCGCTAAGAAGTCACACGCATCCACACACTTTCAGAGAGATCAACCATGAACAAGACGAAGAAAAGCCTGTTGCTCGCCACGCTCGCCGCCGCACTCGGCATGGGACTCATGAACCTCGCCTCGGCCGACGATCACCGCCCCGGTTACGTCCATACCGTCGCACAAGGCTGGCACGGCGACCGCTATTGGGATGGCCATCGCTACTGGTCGCGCCACGACTGGGAGCGCCGTCATCCGACGAGCTACCATCACGCGCCGCCGCCGCATCATTACTATTGATGCTTCGCTAAGCCGGGACGTGTCCCGGCTTTTTGCATGCGTGCGCGTCGTTACCAGCTCTTCGGATCGCCGCCGAGTTCCTTGCAAGTGTCGTAGGCGATGGCCTGCAGCTTCTCTTCGCCGATCTGTCCGGAAAGCGCATAGCCCGCGCGGTTCGCCGCCCAGTAATACGTCGTGCGCGGTCCGTCGCGCAGCATGCGGATCTTCGACTGGCTGCGTGAGACGGTCGTCGTGTAGAGCGTGATGCGCTCGCCGGCTGCGTTCTGATACATGAGCTGCGCCGCCGGCCCTTCCTCGCCGGGCAGCAAGCGCCCGCCGACGAGCTGGAATCCATACTCGGCAAGCGACGGAATCGTGAGCGTGCGATTGAGCCGCTTCGAGAGCCAGTTGACCAGATGATCCTGCTGCGCCGCCACCACCTCCACCGCATGACGCTGCTCGGGCGCATAAACCGCGTAAGCGATGTCGGCGCGCTGCGCGAACGGGGGCCGTTCGTCGTGGAGCGCGGGCAGCAGCATGTGTAACAAATAGCCGCAAGCCACGCCGACGAACGCCCAGCAAGCCGCCATCAGGAACCGCTCGCGCCGCCGCGGACGCATCACGACGACCTGCGGCTCCACGGCCTCGCTTGCGAAGAGCGCGCGCAGCGCATTGTCCTGCGCGCGATACGCCGAAACAGTCGTGGCGCTCGCCGGATCACGCGCGATGCGCTCCGCCACGGCGTCGCGTTGTTCGTCGCCGAGTTCGCGGTCGAGATACGCCGACAGCGCCTGGAGATCCTGTCTCTCCTCGGGCAGATCGGGACGTTCAGGACGGTCGGGGCGGTCCGGAGTCGTCATGTGCGATTCACCACTTTCAACGACGAAGCCGACGCCGGCGACACCGACGACGTCCCGCGGCGCTGCGGCTCTTCACCGAGCAGCACGCGCATGTGTTCGCGCGCGCGCGAAAGCCGCGACATCACGGTTCCGGCCGGCACGTTCAACACCACGGAAGCCTCCTGATAACTCATTTCCTCGACACACACGAGCAGCATCACCTCGCGCTGTTCGACGGGCAAACAATAGAGCGCGCGCTGCACGTCGCGCAGCACGAGACCATCGACTTCGCCGACGGGTGCCGCCATCTGCCGCCACGGCGCGGTTTCGTCGTCCACCGCGATGTCGCGGCGGCCGCGCAACTGGTCGATATACAGATTGCGCATGATCGTGAACAGCCACGCGCGCAGATTGGTCCCGGCGCGAAAGGCCTTTGAGCGGCCGAGCGCGCGTTCGGTCGCGTCCTGGACCAGATCGTCGGCCCAGGCGCGGTCGCCCGTCAGTGCGCGCGCGTAGCGGCGCAACTGCGGCAGATGGGCGAGCAGTTCGGTCTCGAAACTCAAGACGCACCGCCCGCCAGCTTGCATGCGTGGACGCAGACACGACGCATCGTCAGTACCCGCCGCCGCCCATTTTCGGCACGTTGCCGGGGCCGTTCGCGCCGCCGCTGCTCACGCCGCCGCTCACCGTGCCGCTCGCGCACGCGGCCGCGAGCACCGTCAGGCCGAGCGCCGACACCAGCGCGAGAATTCTGATCGATCGCAGCATGTCCGCCTCTTCACTCAACGCTCAGGGTTTGGCGACGTGCCATACGTCGCGGAAGTTGTCGCCGTTCTTATCGCCTGGCTTCGTATCCTTCGCAAACCGGTAGAGCCGCTTGCCGTCGTAGGCCCATTGCTTGCCGCCCTCGGCCGATTCCGTCGTCCACTTGCCCGACGGCTGGTCGGAATCGCCCGCCATCGCGGCGGGCCACGCCTGCGCGCAACCGCCCGAACACGCGCTCGGACCGCCCTTGGTGTCCTTGTCGAAGGTGTAGAGCGTCATGCCCTTTTCGTCGACGAACATCCCGTTGTCCACCTTCGGCGGCGCCGCGAAAGCGCTCGCCGACAGAATCAGCGCGCTCAAGAGACCTCCCGTTGCAGCCATCGCGATTGGCTTCTTCATTTCATCTCCTCTCTGGTGAAGTAACCGTAGAACGTTCGGCGGCGCCGAACTATTCCGCGGTTGACGAAAAAAAGCTGCGTTCCGCTCTGACCGAGTTCCGGGGCGGGCGAAATCCTAGGCGCCCGCCTCCTCGCGCCAGCGGCGCGTGTCCCTGAGCGGCGGCGCGCCGAAGAGCCGGCTGTACTCGCGGCTGAACTGCGACGCGCTCTCGTAACCCACACGATGCGCGGCGGTCGCGGCATCGGCGATATCGAGCAGCATCAGCCGCCGCGCTTCCTGCAAGCGCAACTGCTTCTGATATTGCAGCGGACTCATCGCCGTGACGGCCTTGAAATGATGATGCAGCGACGACACGCTCATGTGCACGTCGCGCGCGATGGATTCGATGCGCAGCGGCTGGTCGAAGTTCTGCCGCAGAAGAAGAATCGCGCGGGCGATGCGCTGCGTCTGGCTGTCGGTGAGCGCGATCTGGCGCAGCCGCGCGCCCTGCCCGTTCATCAGCAGGCGATACAGGATTTCACGCTTCACGAGCGGCGCGAGGATCGGGATGTCCTCGGGCGTGTCGATCAGGCGCAACAGGCGCAGCACGGCGTCGAGCATCGACGCGCCGAGCCGGTTGACGTAAAGCCCGCGCGCGGCGTCCGAATGCGAGGCGGGCGGCAGGTTTTCGTCGCGGATCAATTCGGCGATCGCCTCGACGTCGAGGTCGAGCCGCAGGCCGAGATACGGCTCGGTTTCGCTCGCGACGGTCACCTGCCCCATCACCGGCAGATCGACTGAGGAAACGAGGTAGTGCAGCGGATCGTAGACGTACACGTCGTCGCCGACCATCAGGCGCTTCGAGCCCTGCGCGATCAGTGAGAGCGCGGGCGTCTGGATGCCGTGCTTCGGCCCGCCGGGATTCATCACGCGATGCAGGAAAAAGCCGGGCACGGACGTCTCGACGGTGCCTTCGCAGCCGGCGGTGAAGCGGTCGAGCAACGCGACGAGTTCGAGCCGCGCGCCGTCGAGGGACGGATCGGGCGCGCGGTGGGGATCGTGGCCGTCGTGGCCGTTCAGGGGATGCGACTGGTCGTGCGAAAGGGTCTCGTTCAGTGCCATGGTTTCGCGAAAGAAGGAGGTTTCAGGGACTGCAGGTAGCTTACTCGCGCGTGCGCGAGTTCGCTCACCGCGCCCCGCTGGCTTTGCAGGAACAGGCAATGATCCGACAGGATCAGGCTATGGCCGCCGTCATCGGCGGGACGATACTGCACGGGCGCCGGTTCGGCCATGCCCGCATTCAGCACGTACAAACGTCACTGCGACGCGGCCATGTCAGCCGGACGGCATCCCGTCAGCCATTGAGGAGCAGTCCATGCGCTACAGAAAATTCGGCAATACCGGTCTCTTCGTTTCGGAACTGTGCCTCGGCACGATGACCTTCGGCGGCGGAAGCGGCGGCATCTGGGACAACATCGGTCAGCTCCAGCAGGCGGACGCCGACACGCTGATCGGCCGCTCGCTCGACGCGGGCATCAATTTCATCGATACCGCCGATGTCTACGCCGACGGCCAGTCCGAGATCATCACCGGCCAGGCGCTGAAAAACCTCAAGGTGCCGCGCGAGAACGTCGTCGTCGCGACGAAGATTCACGGCGAAACCGGCACCAAAAGCGTGAATTCGCGGGGCGGCTCGCGCTTTCACATCATCGACGGCGTGAAGGCGAGCCTGAAGCGCCTGCAACTCGATCACGTCGACCTGTACCAGATTCACGGTTTCGATCCGGCCACGCCGATCGAAGAGACGCTGCGCGCGCTCGACAACCTCGTGCAGCACGGCCATGTGCGCTACATCGGCGTGTCGAACTGGGCGGCGTGGCAGATCGCGAAGGCGCTCGGCATTTCCGAGCGGCTCGGGCTGGCGCGTTTCGAGTCGCTACAGGCGTATTACACGATCGCCGGGCGCGACCTGGAACGCGAAGTCGTGCCGCTCCTGAACAGCGAGAACGTCGGCTTGCTGGTGTGGAGTCCGCTCGCGGGCGGCCTGCTCTCGGGCAAGTACACGCGTGAAGGCGGCAAGGAGGAAGGCAGCCGCCGCACCAAGTTCGATTTCCCGCCGGTGAATGTCGAGCGCGCTTACGACTGCGTCGACGCGATGCGCAGCATGGCCGAAGCGAAAGGCGTTTCGGTCGCGCAGATCGCGCTCGCGTGGCTCCTGCATCAGAAGGCGGTGACGAGCGTGATCATCGGGGCGAAGCGCGTCGAGCAGCTCGACGACAACATCGCCGCGACCCGCGTGCGTCTGAACGAAGACGAACTCGCGGCGCTCGACGAAGTGAGCCAGTTGCCGGCCGAATATCCCGGCTGGATGCTGGCGCGCGTCGGCGAATACCGTTTCAAGCAGTTGAGGGAAGCGGCTGATTATTAAGCCGTTTTGCCGAACGGCAGCGTCATCAGCAGCGAGTCGTGATAGACGCCGTCGATCTTGAGCGCGCGCGGTTCGCGGGCGAACGGCTCGAAACCCGCCGCGCGATAGAGCCGGATGGCCGCTTCGTTGTCCGGCGCGACGACCAGCTGCACTTCTTCGACGACGTCGCGCGCATGCTCCAGCACCCGCGCGACGATCGCCGCCGCCAATCCCGTGCCGCGCGCGGCCGGGCGCACGTACATGCCCCACAGCATGCCCTTGTGCCGGAGCTTGGCGTGCGCCGGCACGAGCAGCCCGGCGATACCCGCGAGCGTGCCGTCGGGAAGCGAGCCGCCGAATACCGCGTGGTCCGCGATGCGCGCCTCGAACCACGCGAGCGGCTCGATCGCTTCGTCGTCGTAAGAGGCGCCGAAGCCGTCCGGATGCAAGCGCAATCCCTCCAGACGGATGTCGCGATAAGCGACGGAATCCGCGGGCGTCAGCCGGCGCAACGTGAAGGCGGACGCATTCATTTCGGCCGCGACGCGCGGTACTTCGACAGAAGGCGGTCGAGTTGCGCGGCGAACTGCTTGCCGTCGCGCGGACTGTAAGGCGACGGTCCGCCCGTCTCGACGCCCGTACTGCGCAACTGATCCATCATCGAACGCATGGTCAGCCGCTCCTCGATGTTCTCCGCGCTGAACCATTCGCCGCGCGGGTCGAGCGCGTGCGCGCCCTTCGCGAGCACGCTCGCCGCGAGCGGAATGTCGGCGGTGATCACGAGATCGCCCGGCGCTGCCATCTCGACGATGCGCGCGTCGGCCACGTCGAAGCCCGACGGCACCTGCACCGAGCGGATGAACGGCGACGGCGGCGTGCGCAGATACTGATTCGCGACGAGCGTCACCGACACCTCGACGCGCGGCCCCGCTCGAAACAGGATGTCCTTGACGATGGCGGGACACGCGTCGGCGTCGACGAGAATTTGCATGGCGTCACCTGGGCATTGGGGCTGGTCATCATACCGGGTGGCGCCATTTTTCTCAGATGATCGGCTTGCCGCCCGTCACGGCGACGGTCGCGCCCGAGGTGTAGCTCGATTCGTCGGAGGCCAGCATCACGTAGGCGGCGGCGAGTTCGGCCGGCTGGCCGGCGCGCTTCATCGGCACTTGCGAGCCGAAATTCTTGACTTTCTCGGGCGGCATCGTCGACGGGATCAGCGGCGTCCAGATCGGACCCGGCGCGACGCAGTTCGCGCGGATGCCCTTTTCGGCGAGCAGCTGCGCGAGGCCGCCGGTGAAGTTCTGGATCGCGCCCTTGGTCGTCGCGTAGGCGATGAGGCCGGGATTCGGCGCGTCGGCGTTGACCGAACTCGTGTTGACGATCGCGCTGCCCGGCTTCAAATGCGGCAGCGCGGCCTTGATGATGCGAAACATCGCGCCGATGTTGGTCGAAAAGGTCTTGTCCCACTCGTCGTCGCTGATGTCTTCGAGGCCGTCGTAGGTCATCTGATAGGCCGCGTTATTCACGATCACGTCGATGCCACCGAACTTCTCCACCGTTTTCGCGACCAGATCGCGGCAGTGCGCGCGATCCGTGATGTCGCCGGGCAAAAGCAACGCGCGCCGCCCCGCTTCCTCGACCCAGCGCGCGGTTTCCTGCGCGTCGTCGTCTTCGTTCAGATAGGCGATGGCGACGTCGGCGCCCTCGCGCGCGTAGGCGATCGCGACCGCCCGGCCGATGCCGCTGTCCGCGCCGGTGACGAGCGCGACCTTTCCGGCGAGGCGGCCGCTGCCCTTGTAGGATTTTTCGCCGTGGTCGGGCTGCGGGTTCATCGGCGCGGTCAGGCCGGGCTGGCGGTCCTGCTGCTGATCGGGAAACGGCGGGGTCGGATAAGAATGCTCGGTCATGGCGGTTCTCCTGATCGGTTGTCGAAGTGATACCCGGACCTTTTTTTAGCAAGCGCCGGGCCTGTCGTGGTCGCGCCGAACGCCTAGACTCGTTGATACGCAACGTCTTCGAATGGGCGCGAACCTCACGCATGACCGATTCCGTCACCCTTCCCGCGACCGTTTCACGCGACGCCGTTACGGTCGAATACGAATGGCTCGCCCACGAGGGCCGCGACGCGCCCATTGCCGTGTTTCTGCACAAAGGCGGCGCGCCGGACGAAACGTCCGATGACTGGCCGATCGCGCTCGGCCGGGCGCTGAATCGCGCGCTCGGCATCCGCGGACTGGTTCTTTGCCGACCACGCAGCGGCTGGCCCGCTTCCGTACACGCTCACCCGCATCCCTGGCCCATCGACCTGCTGCGCCGGCAGGCGTGCGACATCCTGCCCGGACTGCTCGACGCCCTCGACATCGATCCCGCGCGCCGACGCCGCATGTGGATCGTGGGCGCGCGCGACGGCGCGACCATCGCGTTGCTTTATGCGATCGCGCATCCGGACGCGCTGGCGGGCGCAGCACTGATCGCGCCGCAGGTTTTCGCGGAACCTGCGCGCACGGAGGACTTGCTCGGCGCGCGCGCCACTTTCGAAACGACGAACCTGCACAAACGCCTCGGGCGCTTCCACGGCGAGACCCTCGCGACACATGACGCTGCGCCCGCGAAGACGCCGCCCGAGCCGTCGCTCGTCAACTGGAACCTCGAAGGCGAACTGGATGCGATCCGCTGCCCGCTGCTCGCCCTTTCCGCGAACGCCGACGAGGACCACGGCACCGCCCGTCATCTCGATGCGCTTCGGCTGCATGCCACGCGCGTCTGTCCGCTGGAGATCCCGCCCGCACCGCCCGTAGACAGAGACGCGCTGATCGATACGATCGTGCGCTTCATCGCGCGCTGCACCCTCTATCTCAAAATTAGATAGGCGCTATGCGCCGTATCGCGTTGCGCGATACGGGCGGGCGGCATGACACTGTCTTCACAAAATCACACGCATTCATGGAGACAATCATGCGTACTCAAGTCGGCATCATCGGTGCGGGCCCTGCTGGCCTTCTGCTCTCCCATCTCCTCCATCTTCGCGGCATCGACTCGGTCGTGCTCGAAGCGCGCAGCCAGCACGACATCGAATCGACGATCCGCGCCGGCGTGCTCGAGCAGGGCACGATGGACCTGCTGAACGAGGCTGGCCTCGGCGCGCGGATGCAGGCCGAAGGCGCCCTGCACCACGGCTTCGAGCTGGCGTTCGAAGGACAGCGCCGCCGCATCGCGCTCACCGACCTGACCGGCCATTCGATCACCGTCTACGCGCAGCACGAGGTCATCAAGGATCTGGTGGCCGCGCGCATCGCAGCGGACGGCGCGCTGAAGTTCAACGTCTCCAACGTTTCGGTGCACGACTTCGACGATGCCGCCGACGCCAAACCGCGCATCAAATATCGCCACGAAGACCGCGACGAAGAACTGGAATGCGACTTCATCATCGGCTGCGACGGTTCGCAAGGCGTCGCGCGCGGCTCGATTCCGCAGGCGCTGCGCCACGATTACCAGAAGATCTATCCGTTCGGCTGGTTCGGCATTCTGGTGGAAGCGCCGCCCTCGTCGGAAGAACTTATCTACGCGCGGCACGATCGCGGTTTCGCGCTCATCAGCACACGCTCGCCCGGCATCCAGCGCATGTATTTCCAGTGCGACCCGAAGGATACGGCCGACGCGTGGTCGGACGATCGCATCTGGGCGGAACTCCACGCGCGCGTCGATACGGCGGACGGCTGGCAGATCACCGAGGGGAAGATCTTCCAGAAGAACATCGTCGGCATGCGCAGTTTCGTTTCCACGCCGATGCAGTGCGGCCAGCTCTTCCTCGCAGGCGACGCCGCGCACATCGTGCCGCCGACGGGCGCCAAGGGCCTGAACCTCGCCGTCTCCGACGTGAAAGTGCTGACGGCGGCGCTCGTCGCGTTCTATGAGGAAGGCCGCGGCGACAGGCTCGCGGGCTACACCGAGACGGCGCTCAAGCGCGTCTGGCGCGCGGAGCATTTCTCGTGGTGGATGACGCGCATGCTGCACAAGCTCGACGACACGTCGCCGTTCGAGCAGCGTCTGCAGGTGGCAGAGCTGGAACACGTGACGACTTCGCGCGCCGCCGCGACGGCGCTCGCGGAAAATTACGTGGGAAGCGTGGCAGTTTGACCGCGAAGGTGGCTGCGGACGGTTTCCGTGCGCAGCCGCCCGACGTTACAGCAGCGCGATAACGCGCACCTCCCCCTCCACCGACGGCACGACCTGCCCGCCCACGCGCCGGAACGTGATCGACACGGTCCGCTCGCCGACGCGCAAATCGCCGATCTCAAGCCAGTCGATGCCATCCGGCAGTTGCGGCCGGTCGATCCGCACTTCGTCGCGCGCGGCGTCGATCGTCAGGCCGAGACAGGCTTCCAGAATCATGAACGGCGCGCCCGCCGCCCACGCCTGCGGCAAACACGCGACCGGATAGGCGATCGGCTTCTCGCCGCGCTGGCGCGTGAAGCCGCAGAAGAGCTCGGGCAGCCTCATGTCGAAGGTCACCGCCGCTTCGAACAACGCCTGCAACAGCCGCACGGCGCCGCCCCGATCGCCGTAGCGGGCGAGGCCTCGCGCGCACATCGCGGTGTCGTGCGGCCAGACCGAGCCGTTGTGATACGACATCGGGTTGAAGCGCGGCTGGCTCGCGGCCAGCGTGCGCACGCCCCAGCCCGTGTGAAACAGTGTCGATTCCAGTTGCCGCGCGACCGCTTCGCCGCGCTCGCGCTCGACCAGATCGAACGCGAGCAGATGCCCCGCATTCGACGCCAGGACGCGGCACAACTCGCCGTGTCCGTCGAGCGCGATGCCGTAGAACTGCGACTCGGGCATCCAGTACATCGCCTCGACGCGATCGCGGATGTTCTGCGCGCGCGCTTCGTATTCGATCGCGTCGTCCTTGGCGCCGCGCTGGCGGGCGAGACGCGCCATCGTCGCGAATGCCGTCGCCGCATAGCCCTGCACCTCGACAAGCGCGATCGGGCCATCGGGGAAGCGGCCGTCTGCGTGAAAGACGGAATCCTGGCTGTCCTTCCAGCCCTGGTTCGCGAGACCGTGTTCGGACGCCCGCTGATAATCGAGCAGGCCGAACGCGTTCTTGTCGCAGTGGCGCGCGATCCACTGCGTGGCGAGTTGCAGCGACGGCCACAGTTCGTCGACGAGCGCGCGGTCGCCGGTTCGCTCCGCATAGGCGCCCGCGAGCACGACGAAGAGCGGCGTGCTGTCGACGCCGCCGTAGTACATCGCGAACGGCACCTCGCCCGTGGCGGCCATTTCGCTCTTGCGCGTTTCGTGCATGATCTTGCCGACTTCGGCATCGCGAAACGCCGAATCCTCGCGCGCCTGATGCGCCGCGAGAAAGCGCAGCACGCCGCGCGCAAGCGACGGCTGCAGCCACAGCATCTGCAGCGACGTGATGATCGCGTCGCGCCCGAACGCCGTCGAGAACCACGGAATGCCCGCGTAGGGATAGGGGCCCGTTTCCAGATCAGTGGTGAGCAAACCGAGATCGGACAGCGAGCGGTCGATCCATTCGCTGAAAAGCGGATTGCTCGACCTCACCCGCGCCGTCGCGCGACGCCGCTCGCGCATGCGCTGATGCGCCTCGACGAGCGCCTCGCGGATCGCGGAACGTCCCGATTCGCGCGCGCTTTCCGGCGCTTCGGCGGCGTTCAGCTTGCTCTGTTCGCTTGCGTCGCTGAGCGCGCGCGTGACGGCCGTGACCGAAAGATAGATGGAAATTGCCGTTTCCGACTGGATGTCGAGCGTGTAGTCGGCGCGGCTCGGCGAGAGCGCGTCCGGCGACGGCGTGAACTGGATGCGCGCGGTGCGCTCGACTTCATCGAGGCCTGTGTATTGCAGCACCACCTCGCCGTTCTCGACGACGGGCGGCCGCACCGTGCCGCGCTTCTTGCGCGTGGCGCCGCGCACTTCGAACATGTCGAGGAAGTCGGCGGCGAACGAAATCGACAGCGGCACGGTGGCCGGTTCTGTCCCGTAATTGGTGAGCACGATGCTTTCGTGCAGCACGTGACGCGACAGCACCCGTTTGCGCTCGACGTGGATCACGCCCTCGGGCGTGCGCGCGCCGCCGATGGGCGGCAGCGGATTATTGGTTAGATGCGCGGTGAAGACGGCGTTGTCGCTCGACACGCTGCCCGACAGCAGCGACGGCGCGCGGCCGCCGAAGGTCAGCACCAGTTCCGAGAGCACGCGCGTATCGTTGACGAACAGGCCGTCGTCGGTGCCGCGGATGTCGCCGTTCGCATCGTTGACGGCAAACGTGTTGCCCGATTTCAGCACGAACTGCCGCTCGCTCGCGATATTCGCGTGCTCCGTCGGGATGAACGCGTCGTCGGGATGCGGCGTGAGTTGCTTTGGTTCCATTTGCACCTTCCTGCATGATCGTGAACGAGCGCGAAACCGCGCGTCGAGGCGCCCTATTCTGCGCCTTCGTGCGCGCTTGCCGGCTCGGATTGGCTTGCGCAAAAGAAGCCGTCGGCCGCTACTCTGTATCGGGCCGCGCGGGCCAACTCCGGCCCATCGGGAGCGGGCCGGTCGCCGACCGGCTATCATCGACGGTTTTTCGACCGGCTCACGCCTAACGGGTTCTCCGCGCGAATGTCATTTCCGCATATCGACTTACTTTATTCTGCGTCCGGGCTGGCCGTCGGGTTCCTCGTCGGCTTGACGGGCGTGGGCGGCGGCTCCCTGATGACGCCGCTCCTCGTCCTCCTGTTCGGCATCCACCCGGCCACCGCAGTCGGCACCGACCTGCTCTACGCCGCGGCGACCAAGACGGCCGGGACGCTCGTGCACGGCATCAAGGGCTCGGTCGACTGGCGCATCACCGGCCGGCTCGCCGCAGGCAGCGTGCCGGCCGCCGCCATCACGCTCGTTTTGCTGCACTACTACGGCGTGCACTCGCCCGGCGCAGCCCGCGTGATCCAACTGATTCTCGGCACGGCGCTCCTCATCACCGCCGTTTCGCTCGTGTTTCGCCCGCAACTCGCGCGCCTCGCCTATCGCAAGGGAACGGGCCGCCCGGAACATCCGCAGCGCACCGCCGCGTGGACCGTGCTGACCGGCGCGATTCTCGGCGTACTCGTTTCGATCACGTCGGTCGGCGCGGGCGCGATCGGCGTGACCGTGCTCCTGCTGCTCTATCCGCGCCTTGCGACGGCCCGCATCGTCGGCTCGGACATCGCGCACGCCGTGCCGCTCACGCTGATCGCGGGCACCGGCCACTGGATGCTCGGTTCAGTCGACTGGGCGCTGCTCGCCTCGCTCCTCGTCGGCTCGCTGCCCGGCATCGCGATCGGCAGCATGCTCTCTTCAAAGGCGCCGGAGGCCCTTCTGCGCAATGTGCTCGCCGCGACGCTCCTTCTGGTCGGCGTGAAGCTCGTGCTCAGTTGATCAGTCGAATTCGTCGCTTGGTTGATAGTAGTCGCGTGCGATGACGGTTTCCAGTCGGCCAAAAGGTGTAGGCGAATCGCACATTCGTGCTTTTATTCATTTTGGCGTACTCCGTTCGGCCAGCTTTTCGGCGCCGCGCTTTCCGGGCAAGATGCGGTTCACCTGCTGTTGCGGGCGGCGCGCCGGGGTAAGCACCGGGTTCTGATCGGTTGGCGCGTCGGGCCGGATTGACCATAATGCCTGGCGCGCGCCGCCGCGCGTCCACGCAACTATCTTGCTTGGGACCAGCGTAAGGAGCCAGCGATGAGCCAGAACGACGATCCGCGTGACGACCTCCCTCCTCAAAGCGACGCGCCCGCGGACCCCGCGCGCCGACGCCTGCTTGCCGCCGGCGTCGGTCTCGCGGGCCTGTCGCTCGGCGGCTGCAACTTATTTGAGCCGAAGCCGGCCGCGCCCAAGACCGCCGCCGATCTCGCGCTCGACCGCACGCTGCAGGCGAAGGTGCGCCGCATCGTCGTGATTTACGCGGAAAATCGCAGCTTCACGAACCTGTACGGCGACTTTCCGGGCGTTCAGTATCCGCTCGCTTCCGTGCCGTCTGCGCGCTATATCCAGCTCGACCGCGACGGCCGCACGCCCCTTCCCACGCTGCCGGCCATCTGGGGCGGCCTCGTGCCCGAGGCGCAGGAGGTGAACGGCAAGCGCTATGCGATTTCGGAGAAACAGATCGCAGGGCTCGCGAATTCGCCGTTCCGCCTTTCGGATGCGCAGGGCGAGCCGCTACCGAACGGCGTCATCACGCGCGATCTCGTCCACCGCTTCTATCAGAACCAGATGCAGATCAACGCGGGGCGCAATAACCAGTTCGCCGCGTGGGGCGATTCCGGCGGCCTCGTGATGGGCCACTACCGCAATTCCGCCGATACGCTGCGCCTCTGGGGCCTGGCGAGCCAGTACACGCTCTGCGACAACTTCTTCATGTCCGCGTTCGGCGGCTCGTGGCTCAATCACATCTTCCTGATTTCAGCGCAGGCGCCGTTCTACCCGAACGTGGAAAGCGGCCCGGCGTCGAAGCTCGTTTCGGTCGTGGAAGGCGACGATCTCACCGGCACGCGCCTGAAGCTCGCCCCCGATTCGCCGAAATCGGCGCTGGAAGGCCCGCCCAAGTACGTGCGCGACGGCGCGCTGACGGCAGACGGCTACGCGGTCAATACGATGGCGCCGCCGTTTCAGCCGAGCAACGTGCGTCCGGCCGAACATGGCGATCCGATGGTGGCCGACCCCGCGAATCCGCGCGTGCTCCCACCCCAGGATTACGCGACGATCGGCGACCGGCTTTCGGCCAAGGGCGTCGACTGGGCGTGGTACAGCGGCGCATGGCAGTACGCACTCGACCATGCGGACACTGGCTCGGTGCCCGATTTCCAGTATCACCACCAGCCGTTCAACTACTTCCGCAACTTCGCGCCGGGCACGCAGGCGCGCGCGCAGCATCTGCGCGACGGCGGTATCGGCGACGATCCGTCGACCAACAAGCTGCTCGCCGACATCGACGCCGGCCGCCTGCCCGCCGTCACGTTCTACAAGCCGCAGGGCAATCTGAACATGCACGCCGGATATGCGGACGTGGAGTCCGGTGACCGGCATATCGCGAACGTGATCGAGCATATCCGGCGCGGGCCGCAGTGGGAAAACACCGTGGTAATCGTCACGGTCGACGAGAACGGCGGATGGTGGGACCACGTCTCGCCGCCGAAGGGCGATCGCTGGGGACCGGGTTCGCGCATTCCCGCGCTCGTGATCTCGCCTTATGCGAAGAAGGGTTTCGTCGACCATACGGTCTACGACACGAACTCGATCCTGCGCTTCATCTCGCGCGTGCACGATCTCCCGCCGCTCGACGGCGTCGCGGCGCGCGACCGCGCGTTCGCCGCGAATGGCGAAGCGCCGCTCGGCGACATGACATCGGCGCTGGATCTGGCGTAAGCGGGGGCGTCGGGGCGAACTTGGGCAAGCGCTAAGAGGAAGCCCGCCCCGCCCGTGCGTCCGCTGCATCGACGGCTTCCTGCCGCCAGCCGCGCCGCGTGCGCATCATCCGCCGCAGCGCGAGCCGCGCCATCTTGAGCCAACCGAACGGACGCGGATCGGCGAGCATGCTGAGCGCCCGCGCGTAGTCGAGCGTGAGGCCGGCGTCCAGGCCATCGTCGCCGCGCGCTTGCGCAGTTGCGCCGCGACCCACAGTTCCGGCGTCACGATGAGCCGCCAGAATGCGCGCCAGCCCGTATCGCGGCCATGAAAGTTGCCGACCGAGCCTTCGAGCGCCGCCTCCAGCGCATTCGACACCGTGCTCGAACAGTTGCGGTACGTGAGGTTGTAGGTCAGGTCCTGCCGGTACGCGTCCCAGAATTCATGGAGGCGCGCCGGGCTGTAATTGCGGATGCGCACCTTCGTCGTCGATTCGCACCAGGCCTTCGATTCCGTCGCGTAGTCCGGCTGGAAGACGCCCGGCACATCGTTTTCGCGGGTCGCGCGCAGGATGCGGCCGAATTCGTCCGGCGAGCGGTCGATCTCAACGCCCGGATACAGGCTGATGTAGATGCCCTCGGGCGACTCCAGCGCCGCGTGGCCGGTCGAGATCACGCCGTTGGCATCGACCGCCGCGATGTAGCGATCGACGATGAGCGCGCGCTGCGCCTGCGCGCGCGCCGATCCGACCGGCGTCCAGACATGAACCGTCAGCGCTTTTTCATCGGGCGCGGGCGGGCCGTCCCATTCGAACGGCGTATCGGCGGCGTCGGCATCAGCATCGGTGGCGGTCGCGGCGCGCGCTTCGGCGGATCGGGAGGCGATCGTATGATCGGCGATCACGTCGTCGGACAGACGCAGCGTGCGTTTGCGCTCCGCCGGGAGACGCCGTAGCGCACGCACGCGCAGAGCGATCCACAGCAGGTTCCAGCCGCCGAACGCGAGACCGAGACCCAGGCAGTAAGGCGCCGTGCCGACGTAATGCGTCGGATACGGCTGGAAGAAAAATATCGCGAGCAGGATTTCGACGACCGCCAGCGCGAGCACCACACGCCAGCGCGGATAGCGCACGACGTAAGCCGACGCGGCCTGTAACAACCCGTCGGCGAGAAAGAGCGTGCCGAAGATCATCGAGAGCACGAAGTTGCCGTGGTGATGTCCGGCGAGGATCAGCGCCGCCGCGACCACCACGGCGACGCCCTTCACGTAGCGCAGCACGCGTTGCCCGCCCGCGCCCGTCCAGGCGACCGCGAGCGTGGCGAGCCCTTCCGCGAGCAGCAGATAGGCGAGGAGCTGCATCGGGAAGTAAATGGCGTTGTCGAGTGCGTCGACAAAAAGACCTACGCCCGTCACGAGCCAGATGAGCCCGACGACGAAAAGTGTGCGCCAGCGCTTGCGCAGATAGTCGACGCCGAGGAGAAGCATGACGAGCTGAACCATGACGCAACCCGTAGTGACTGGACATCGGAATGATAAAGCGCCGTTCGGCCGCGCCAAACTGAACGAAAACTAGTCGCGCTCGACCCACGCCCGCGCGGCAATCTCCAGCAGGTAGCCGTAGTGCAGCGCGCCGACCGGCACGACCGCCCGCGCCGGCTTCCAGTCGCCGAAATGGCGCGCGTAGATCGCGTTGAACGCCTGCCAGTGCTCCACGCCGACGAGATAAACCGTCACCTCGATGCAGTCCTTCAATTCCGCGCCCGCCGCCGCGAGCACCGCGCGCAGATTGGACAAGGTCTGCTCGGCCTGCACGGCAAACGGTTCCGAACCGGTGTGCGTGCCGTCGGGGCGCATTGGCAACTGGCCCGACACGCAGATGAGATTGCCCGCGCGTGTCGCGTGGCTGTAGTGGCCGGCGGGCATCGGCAGGTCGGGGGCGTTGATGGCTTCGATCATCGTCATGGCGCTCGGTCGGGTCGGAAGGAAAAGCATACGCAGCCGCGTCTCACGCCGCCAGCTTCGCCGCCAGAAAATCGAGAAACGCACGCGCGCGCGCCGCCATCGACGCGCTCTGGTAATACACCGCGTTGATCGGCAGGCGGACGTCCGCGAGCGCGTGATCGAGCAGCGGGCGCAGGCGGCCGGCGGCGACGTCGGCGGCCGTCATGAACTCCGACAGACACGCGATCCCGCCGTCGAACAACGCCAGTTGCCGGATCGTTTCGCCGCTCGACGCCGCTACGCTCGGCGTGATGGTGACGAACGTGCCGCCGCGGCCGTCGCGCAACGGCCAGTCGTTCAGGCTTTCCGGCGCCGTGAAACCGATCAGCCGCTGACGCAGCAATTCGTCGACGTCGCGCGGTTCGCCGTGTTCGGCCAGATAGCCCGGGCTCGCGAGCACGCGCCAGCGCGTGCTGCCGAGCGAACGCGCGTGCAACGTCGAATCCTGCAGCGCGCCGAGCCGGATCGCGATGTCCACGCGCTGCTCCATCAGATCGACGATGCGTTCGTTGCTCGTCAGCTCCAGCCCGATTTCGGGATAGAGCGCGGCGAACGCCTTCACGTGCGGCACGATGCAATGCAGCATGAACGGCGAGGCGGCATCGACCCGCAATCGCCCCGCCGGCCGCTCGCGATGCCGTGCGATCGACTCCTCGGCGTCGTCCATCGCGGCGAGAATCGCCCGGGCGCGCGCGAGAAACAGTTCGCCTTCGTCGGTCAATTGCAGACGGCGCGTCGTGCGGCGCACCAGCGTGGCGTCGAGCTTCCTTTCCAGCCGCGTGAGCGCCCGGCTCACGCCGGAAACGGTCTGCTGCAAGGCTTCCGCCGCCGCCGTGATCGAACCGCAGTCGATCACGCTCACGAAAACCTGCAACTCGTCGGTGTTCGTCTTCATTGTTGATTCTGAATCAATATTGATTTGAGACTAGCACGGTTTTTGCGAAAGTCGAATGGGCCGATACTGCCATCCATCAACTCATCCACCGGAGCAGCAACATGAAAATTTTTGTCACAGGCGCAGGCGGTTTCATCGGCGGTTCAATCGCGGCGGGTCTCGCGCGCGACGGCCATCAGGTTCGCGGGCTCGTGCGCCGCGCGGAGCAATCGGACGAACTGAAGCGCCTCGGCATCGAGCCGGTGCTCGGCAGTCTCGACGACCGCGCGTTGCTTGTCGCCGAAGCGCGCGCGGCCGATGCCGTCATCAACGCCGCCAGCAGCGACCATCGCGGCGCGGTCGAAGCGCTGATCGACGGGCTCGAAGGCTCGAACAAGCCGCTTCTGCACACGAGCGGTTCGAGCATCGTCGGCGATGCATCCGGCGGCGAGTCGTCCGAAGCGATTTACGCCGAGGACGACCTGCCCGAGCCGACCGCCGACAAGGCGCCGCGCGTGGCGATCGACCGGCTCGTGCTCGACGCGGCGCAGCGCGGCGTGCGCTCGGCCGTGCTCTGCAACACGCTGATCTACGGGCACGGCGCGATTCCGACGGCCGCGAGCGTGCAGTTGCCGCGTCTTTTGCGACAGGCGCACAAGAGCGGCGTCGTGCGACACGTGGGACCGGGCCGCAACATCTGGTCGAACGTGCATATCGACGATGTCGTCGATGCGTATCGCCGCGCGCTCGACAAGACGCCCGCCGGCACGTTCTATTTTGTCGAAAGCGGCGAGGCGTCGTTTCGCGAGATGACGACCGCGATGGCCGAGGTGCTCGGTCTGGGCGCGCCGCAGGACTGGCCGCTCGAAGACGCGAAGCAGGAATGGGGTTACGAGATGGCGTCGTATGGGCTCGGCTCGAACAGCCGCGTGCGCGGCCGGCACGCGCGCGAACTGCTCGGATGGACGCCGAAGCGGACGTCCGTCGTCGAGTGGATCAAGAAAGAGATGGTCTGAGGCCTCTGAAGGCTCGCTGACCAGAAAGCCGCGCCGGGTCCGGCGCGGCTTTTCGCATTTAACGCAGTTGCGCCGCGAACGCTTCGATTTCGTCGGCCGGCATGCCTGACGCCGCAGCCGCGTCGCGAATCTGCTGCCAGGTCGTCGGGTCGATTGGCAAGCCGTTCGCGCCGCGTTCCCCGCGACGCGCCTCTTCCGGCTCGCCCGGCGCGTAAATGCGCTCGACGCCTTCCTGCAACGGCGACGCCTTCACCCAGTCGACGAACGCTTCCGCTTCGGCCTGCGCGGCGGGCGCGTCGAAGGCGTTCGGATCCAGAATCACCGAAGTCATGCAGTTGATGATCGCGTTCGATTTCTCCAGCGTGCTTTCGCGCGTCGTGTAGCCGCCCGACAGCGCGCCGCCGAAAATCTCGCACATCGCCGCGAGCCCGAATCCCTTGTGCAGTCCGAACGGCAGCAGCGAGCCAAACGGCTCCTCGTGCATCACCTTCGGCTCGACGGTCGGCGTACCGTCGTGTTCGATCAGATAGCCCGGCGCGACCTTCACGCCCTTGTTGTACGCGACGCGCGTCTTGCCATACGCGATGCCGCTTGTCGCGAAATCGAGCACGAGCGGCGTCTTTCCTTCGCGCGGAAAGGCCGCGCAGAACGGATTCGTGCCGAAGCGCCGGTCGATGCCGCCGAACGGCGCGACGAGCGGATCGCCCGCGACGTTCACGAAGTGAAACGACACGAGACCGGCCTTCGCGCACTGCTCGGCCCAGTGTCCGATGCGGCCGATGTGGTGCGCGTTGCGCAAGCCGACGGCGCACACGCCCAGTTTCTTCGCGCGCTCGATGCCGTGCTCCATCGCCTCGTAGGCGACGACCTGGCCGAACCCCTTGACGCCGTCGAGCGACAGGACGGCGCCGGCGTCGCGCACGATGCGCGCGTGTTCGTTGAGTTTCAGCTGGCCGTCCGCGAGCGACGCGACGTAGCGCGGGATCATGCCGACGCCGTGCGAATCGTGGCCTGACAGGTTCGCCATCACCAGATGGTCGGCGACGAGTTCCGCCTCGCGCGGCGCGCTGCCGGCGCGTTCGAAAATCGCGCGGACGTAGGCGTGGAGGGCTTCGGCGGGAATGCGCAGTTCGGGCGCGGCGGACGTTTTGATGTCGTTCATTGCTGCTTTCGTCTCCTTTCGGGGGTTGAAACGCGCGCTTTTCGCGCTTCCCACACTCTACAGACGATCAACTGGCCTTACCACTTTGTCCGCGCGCGCCGTCGAAAAAAAAAAGCGCGCAGTCGCTGCGCGCTTTCCTTGACACGCCAACCCGATCAAGGCGCCGACGCGATCACCTCGGCCACCGCCGCCGTCAGCTTCTTGCCGTACGGAACGTGCAGGAACTCGTTCGGCCCGTGCGCATTCGACTTCGGCCCGAGCACGCCGCACACCATGAACTGCGAGCGCGGAAAGCCTTCCTTCAGCGTGTTCATCAGCGGAATCGTGCCGCCCTGCCCGATATACGCGACATCGGCGCCGAAGTGCCGGCGCGACGCGTCGTTCAGCGCCGAGCCGAGCCACGGCGCGAGGTCGGGCGCGCTCCAGCCGGTCGCGGCGGCCGCTTCCGGCTTGAACATGACCTTCGCGTTGTAAGGCGGATCGAATTCGAGCAGCGCCTTCAGTTCCGTAAGAGCCTGCGTCGCCTCGACGAGCGGCGGCAGACGCAGCGACAGCTTGAACGCCGTGCGCGGCGCGAGCACGTTGCCGGCGTCGGCGAGCGGCGGGAGGCCCGCCGCGCCCGTCACCGTGAGCGACGGACGCCACGTCGAATTGAGGAGCGCCTCCTGCGGATCGGTCGTGGTCGGCAGCACCTGCCCGCCGTCCTGGCCGCAACTCCACGGCAGCTTCTTCCAGACGTCGTCGCCGAGAATGTGCGCCGTGGCTTCCGCCTCGCGCAGACGCTGCGCCGGGATCGGGCAATGGAAGCCCTTCGGCAGCAGATTGCCGGTGCTGGCGTCTTCGAGCCGCTCGAAAAGCTGGCGCATGATCCGGAACGTCGACGGCGCGATGCCGCCGTAGCCGCCCGAGTGAATGCCTTCGTCGAGCACCTGAACTTCGAGATTGCCCGCGACGACACCGCGCAGCGACGTCGTCAGCCAGAGCTGGTCGTAGTTGCCCGCGCCCGAATCGAGGCAGATCACGAGGCCGACGTCGCCCAGGCGCTCGCGCAACGCGTCGATGTAAGGCAGCAGATCGTAGCTGCCCGATTCCTCGCACGTCTCGATGATGCCGACGCAGCGCGGCCGCTCGATGCCCTGCGCGTCGAGCGCGGCAATCGCGGTGATGCTCGCGTAGGTGGCGTAGCCGTCGTCGGCGCCGCCACGGCCGTAGAGCTTGCCGTCTTCGAGCTTGGGCGTCCACGGACCGAGGTCGCGGCGCCAGCCTTCGAATTCCGGCTGTTTGTCGAGATGGCCGTACAGCACGACCGTTTCCGTGCTGCCCGAGCGGGTGGCAGGCGCTTCGAAGAAAATCACCGGCGTGCGGCCTTCGAGGCGCACGATCTCGACTTTCAGACCCGTCACGCGCTGCTGTTCGACCCATTGCACGGCGTCCGTCACGACCCGCTCGATGAAGCCGTGGCGCGCCCAGTCGGCATCGAACATCGGGCTTTTGGCGGGGATCGCGATGTAGTCGGTCAGCGCGGGAACGATCTCGTCGTTCCATTTGCGCTCGACGAAGGCGCTCAAGGCGGTGCGGTCGAGCTGCGTGGTGTCGTCGGAAATCATGACGGTGGTTCCATCCGGATAAACCTCCAATGATAGACGCGTTTGCGGCCTTTTCGGCGCGCGTTTCTCCGCGCCGTGACGGTTTCCCGGCGTTTACTGCGGCACGCGCCTCGGTCCGACCGCGCGCACGACCGGCTCCGGACGGCGCTCTCCCGTGAGCGTCGTGCGCTCGATCGCGGGATCTGCGTCGATCGCCTGATCGGTGAACGGGAAGCGCTGCCACGTCTTGGACGAGAAAAGCCGCGTGCCGTCGCCGGAATGCGGCGATGCCGGATCGTCGGATTCGGAGTGTGCGAGCATCGTGTCGGCCTCCACGCCCTGCTGCCCGAACGACACCACTTGTAAATAACTGTCGCCGTGGCCGTTGAAATCCATCGGATAGCCGCGCGAATCGAGCGGACGGCGCGCGCAGATGATCGTGAAATAGCCCGCTTCGTCGCACCCGCCATAGAGCGGCACGCGCGCGCCGTTGCGTGTCGAGTAGAGGATGTCGCCGCGCCGCGAATTCAGCGCGAAACCGTTCAACTTGAGCGCGAGCACTGCGCCGCCGAGCGCCTGCTTCAGGTCCTGCACGACGGCCGGATTTGACGTGTTGAAGCCGCCGGGCGTCGCGAGCGGCGCGGCCGGGTCGAAGCCGTTCGCGTACAGACGCTCGGGTGCGATGCGCGTCACGCGCACCCAGAATTCGTCCCACAGATTGGCGCCGCGCGCGTCGATGTTCGCGGTGCCGTCCCAGGCGCGCAGCACGTCGCAGGCTTCGCGCAGGTTGTTGGCCGGATCGCCGAAATTGCAGGCGGCGTCGAGCAGCGGCTTGCGAAAGAGGCGCTCGGACAGCGAGCCGCTTTCCAGCACGGCCGACTTCAGCGCGTCGCGCGTGACGCCGCCCGGTTCGCGCTGAAGCTGCGCGGCGAGCAGATGCCCGTAGCGCGTGCGCAGCGACTGCTGCGTGCCGGTCGCGCCCGCGATGCGCGGATAGCCCGTCATCGGCGCGTTCGCGTTGGTCAGCCAGTAGCTGTCGTTGAAATTGCCGACGTAGTCGCCGCGCGCGATGCTCGGCATCTGCTCGACGGGCAGCGAATCCGCCTGCACCGCCGGCGCGTCCGCGCGCCACATGCACGCGCTCTTCGAGCCGTCGAGGAACGGCACGCCCGGCACGCGGCCGTTGAACGCGCGGCCGGCGGGCGTCGTGCAGGCGTCGGCGAGGGCATCGGGCACGTTCGGCATCGGGCCGATGTCGGCGAACCAGACGCGCGCGTCGCCGCGGCCGATCGCGAAGGTGTTCACCCACGGCATCGCGGCAAAGCGCTTCTGGATCGCGATGAAATCGTTCAGCGAGCGCGCCTGGTTCCAGGCGAAGAAGTTGAGGAACGCGCGGTCGTTGTCGGTGTTGACGTCGCGCAGCGCGTAGGCGCGCTGCGCGGTCCAGCCGAGCCCCGGCGCCAGCGACGACAGGTCGACCACCGGCCCGAAGCGCGTGCGGTAGAGCGTGCGCGTGACGGTCTCCGACGAGCCGTCCGGGCGGCGCGACTGCACGGTGATCGGCACGGCCGTCATCGGCTCGGGACGGCCGTCGTAGACGTAGCGCGTCGGATCGGCGGGATCGAGCGTCAGCTGGAAGATGCCGAAACGGCGCGCGCTGGACACGGTGTGCGTCCACGCGACGTTGTCGTTGAAGCCGAGCACGATCACCGGCACGCCGAGAAACGACACGCCCGCGACGTTCACCACGCCCGGAATCGTCAGCTGCGCCTCATAGAAGCGGTCCGGCCCGCGCCAGAACCAGTGCGGGTTCCCGAAGAGAAGGCTTTGGTCGTCGTGCGTGATGGGCGCGCCGAACGCGAGCGCGTTGCTGCCGATGCCGGGCGTCGTGCCGATGTCGAAGCGCGACGGGTCGTCGTCGAGGGCGGTGTCCTGCGTGGCTTCGTCTTCGCCCGGCGCGGCGGCCGACGACGCGCGCGGCGGCCGCGCATTGGCGATCTGCTGCACGAAGCGCGTCGCGCCGCCGCCGAGATTCGCCGCGATCAGGCGCTGATAGACGTCGGCGGACGTGATCCGCCCGACCCACGGCTTGCCTTTGCAGGCGGCGTGCGCGTTGGGAAAACGGCCGGCGTCGAGGTCGCCCAGATAGCGGTTGTAGCCCGCCGCGAATCCTTCGATCAGGCTTTGCAGTGTCGCCGGCTGCGCCGAGCGATAGCGCTCGACGGCGGCGGCATCGTCGACGAGTCGAAAGAAGAAGTCCGCGTCCAGGTTGCGCGGCTGGCCGAAACTCGCGCCCGAAGGCGGCCGCGCGTCGGGGCCGAACCAGGCGGAGCGCTCGCCGCGATAGGTGACGAAGGCGTCGGCGAGCGTGCACAGGTTGTCCTGCGCCTGCGCGTAACCGTAGCCATAGCCGAGGCTGCCCCAGTCCGCGGCCTTGATGTGCGGCACGCCCGCCTGCGTGCGGCGGATTTCGGCGCTGTAGGGCGCCTCGGGCGCACCGGACAGATTCGGCTGGGGCTGGACACAACCGGCCAGCACGATACCCGCGAGCACCGTGGCGGCGGCGAACCTGGCGGTCTTGTTCATCGAAGGAACCTTTAATTCGTTCGAGATGCGGCTCGCCCGGCTTGATGCCATCGTGCGCGGCGAGCAGGAAATGACTCGTGGCGGGCCTCTCCCGCGTGATTCGTCCGCCACGGCTCGTGACTGCTGCGGGAAGTATGCCATTGGGCGATTCGCCGGGCGCCGCCAAAACCTAGCCGCCGGAGTCCGCGCGCGGCGATCGGGGCACAATGCGTGGATTGTGTTCCACCTTCGGAAAAATGCCCGACGCGCCCGACTCCGATCCCCGCCCCGTTGCGCCCGAGCGCCCCGCTCCCGACGAGTGCTGCCAGAGCGGCTGCGACCCGTGCGTGTTCGATCTGTACGAAGACGCGCTCGATCGCTACGAGGCGGCGCTGAAGGCGTGGGAAGACCGCCGCGCGAAGCGGTGAGGCGCGTTTGGGCAGCGAAAGGGGCGAAGCGCTATGCTTGACACCCCTTGTCAAAAGACGGAGACATTCATGTCCCTGACGATGTATCGCGCATCGATTCCCGTGTTCGTCCGCGGCCTTACCGTGCTCTCTTCGCTGCTGGAAAAGGCGGCCGCGTTCGCCGACGAAAAGAACATCGCGCACGCCGACATCATCGGCGCCCGGCTCGCGCCGGACATGCTCGCTTTCGCCGCGCAGATCCAGCGCGCGAGCGACACGGCGAAGCTTTCGGCGCAGCGGCTAGCGGGCGGTGAGGCGCCGAAGTTCGAGGACAACGAGGAAACGTTCGCGGACTTGCAGGAACGCATCGCGAAGACGCTCGCGTATCTGAAGAGCATCGACGCGAAGCAGCTGGACGACGCCGAAACGCGCACGGTCACGCTCAAGTTCAAGGACTTCGAGCCGAGCTTCAACGGCGTGGATTATCTGTTCGGCTTCGGGCTGCCGAATTTCCAGTTTCACATCGTGACGGCCTACGACATCCTGCGCCATCTCGGCGTGCCGATCGGCAAGCGCGACTATCTGGGCGCGCTCAAGTAAGCCCCGGATCGCGGATGGCGGCGGACCCGGAGCCTGTGCGCTTCACGCCCCGCCGCGCACCGCGATCTGCTTTTGCCAGCCGCCGAGGATGCGCCTTGCCAGCGCGTCGTAGTCGCCGCCGAAGTGGTGATCGCCCGGCGTTTTGATCACGTCGATGCCCGTCTTCGTCAGCTTCGGGCACAGCGTGTCCTCTTCCTTCTCGCCGTAAATGCACTGGACCATCGCGGGCGGCAGCTTGGCGAGTTCGCCCTTCACGGGCAGCGCCTTGTCGCTCGCCGGCATGCCGAGCCAGCCCGTCACGCGAATCTGGAAGTCGGCGGACGGCGCGAAGCCCATCAGCGAAACGTAGGACACCTTCGCGCGCATCGCGTCGGGCAGACGGTTGTAGGCGAACGGCATCACGTCCGCGCCGAACGAATAGCCAATCAACGCGACGTGGTTCGTGTGCCAGCGTGCGCCGTAAGTCTGGATCACGCGCGCGAGGTCCTGAGCGGTCTGCTGCGGCGACTTTTCGCTCCAGAAATAGCGCAGCGAATCGATGCCGATCACCGAGACGCCGTCCTTCTGCAGCGCTTCGGCGATCGTCTTGTCGAGATCGCGCCAGCCGCCGTCACCGGAAATGACGATCGCGAGCATGTCGGTCGGGCGCGCCGCGCGCAATTCGATCAGCGGCAGGTCGGATACGTCTTCCTCGTGCTCGGCCTGCGCCTTCAGATGCGGCGCCGTCATCGCGGTGAGCGCGTCGGCCTTGTTGCGGCCCGGCTGCATCGCGCCGCGCTCGACGAAGCCCGGCAGGCCCTTGCCGTGCGTGATCGTCGGGTCGGGCGGACAAAGGGAAAACCGCGCGTCGAGCTGCTTGTCGGCGTCGAGCGAAACGGCGCCCGCGACGGTGTTTTCCGGCGCCTGCGCCAGAATACGCTCGGCGAGGATCGCGCCCTGCCCCGTGCCCGCGACGATCGGCGCGAAATAGCGGCTCGTCTGCACGCCGCGTTCGAGCTGATGGCTCACGGCTTCGGCATCGCCGACGAGGTTATGGCAGCTTTCCTTCTCCGCCGGCGATTGCAGGCGCGCGGCGTAATGCTCCGTGTCCACGCCGACGACCATCGCGCCGTTCTTCGCGAGCGCGTCGGCGGCCTGCTGGTCGGCGGGGCTCCAGCCGCTCTTCTCCGAAAACAGCACGACGAAGCCGCGCATGTCGCCGACGGGTTTCGTCAGCGTGACCTGACCGTAACGGCCGCCGGGGATCGTGCCCGCGTGGGCGGTGGACAACAGCGCGAGCGAAAGCGCCGCGGCTTTGAAGAACGATTTCATGAACGCCAGCCTCCGGCCAGCAGGGAAAGATCAGCCAACGTGAAAAACACTCCGACCGAACCGGACGCCGCGAGATAACGCGGTTCCCAGCGCGGCTGGAACTTGCTCTTGAATCCGCGCAGGCCGCGGAAATTGTAAAAACGGCCGCCGAACCGCCAGATCAGCCCGGCGAGCCGGTGCCAGTACGAGGCGAGCGGCGTCGGCTGCATGCCGGACAACGGCGCGATCCCGAGCGACAGCGACTTGAACCCCGCCTGCTTCAGATGCAGCGCGAGCTTGGTGAAGAGATACTCCATCGCATACGGCGACGCGCTCGGCAAATGCCGCATCACGCCGACGGTCGCCTCGGTGTTGAGATCGGTCGTCATGAAGGTGACGAACGCGACCGGCACGCCCGCCTGGCGCACGAGCAGCACGGACTGCGCCGCCAGATATTCCTCGTTGAACGCCGCGACCGAAAAGCTCTTCTCGCGCGCGAGACGGCTTTCGAGCCAGGCGTCGGAGATTTCGCGCAGCATCGCCACGCTTTCCGGCACCTGCGGCGGCGCGATCACTTCGACGTCGAAACCGTCGCGCTCGCCGCGCTTCAACGCATAGCGCAGATGCGCGCGGTGCGAGCCCTTCAGGTCGAAGTCGTCGAGCACGACGTGCGCTTCCTCGCCGAGCTTCATCAGCGTGAGGCCGGCGTCGAGGTAGAGCGGCAGCGCGTCGGCGCGCACCTGATAGAACGCGGCGCGGCCGTTGTGCGAATGCGCCAGTTCGACGAACTTGCGGATCAGTTCCGCCCATTCGCGGCGCGGGCCGACCGGATCGTGCAGCGCGGCCCACGTGCGGCCGTGTTTCGCGTACATCAGGAACGCCTCGCGCGATTCGGAAAACAGGAAACTCTTGTCGCCCATCATCGCGAGGCCGGCGTCGCTGCGCTCCTGCGCGCGGAAGATGCGCGCGGCGTCCGCCAGATCCTGCGGCGCCGGCTTGACGAAGCGGCCGGCGGCCGGACGCAGCAGTTGCCACATCGCGAACACGGCGGCGAACAGCACGGCGGCGAGCGTCGCGCGCAGCGCGCGCGGGGCGCGGTGATCGAACGCGAACTGCCACCAGAGGTCGCCGCTATATTGAACGTCGCGGAATGCGAAGAACATGATCCACACCGCGAGCACCATCACGACGCCCACCGACGCGAGCCAGGTCGCCGTGAAACGCTCGGCGAACAGCGACGAGCGGCGGTTGAACCGATCGCGCGTCGCGAGCAGGAGGACGATCAGGAAACCGAGCACGCCGGCCTCGATGAACGCCAGCCCCTTCGCCAGCGAGAGCGCCAGATTCGCGACCGCGAGCATCAGCGCGAGCCACCACGCGGCGTCGAGGCGCCGCAACAGGCCGCGCGCGACGAACAGCAGCAGCACGCCGAGCACGCTGCCGAGCAGTTGCGAGCCTTCGAGCACCCAGAGCGGCAGGATCGTCTGGAGCGTCGCGATGCGTTTCGCGAACGCGGGCGTCGCGCCGGAAATGACGAGCATCGAGCCCGCCACGAACGTGACGATCGAGAGGAACAGCGGCGCGAGTTGGGACACGTGGGCCGGGCGCAAGAACGCGAAGCGGCCCTTGAGCGCGCGGCCTTCGAACGCGGCCATCACGCCGGCGGAGAGGATCAGCGGCACGCCGAAATAGATCGCGCGATACGCGAGCAGCGCCGCGACCATTTCCGGCGTCTGTACGCTGCCGCCGAGCGCGAACACCATCGACGCCTCGAACACGCCGACGCCGCCCGGCGTATGGCCGATCATGCCGAGCAGCATCGCGGCGGAATAGACAGTGAGGAAATCGCCGAAACCGACCTGCGCGTGCGGCAGCAGCGCCCACAGCGCAAGACCGGCGGCGATGACGTCGACGACCGCGAGCGCGATCTGCGCGACAAAATCGCGGCGCGCCGGCACCGTGAAACGCAGCCACGTCCAGCGCGAACTCAGGGTGCGCGGCGTTTTCCCGCAACACGCGACGAGCGCCGCCATCGCGAGGACGAGCGCCGCGCCGGTTGCGCGCAGCATCGCGGGCGACAGCGGCATCATGCGCGCGAGGGTGTCGGCGGACACGACCATGCCGGCCGCCGCCATCAGGACGAGCGAGAGCGCGAGCGTGACGCTCGTGAACACCGTCAGGCGCCCGACCTGCGCCGGCGTCACGTCCGCCGCGCCGTACACGCGGCAGCGCACCGCGCCGCCCGTCAGCGCGCCGAAGCCGGTCGCGTTGCCGAGCGCCGAACCGACCGTCGCGCCGACCCACAGGAGTGAGCGCGGCACCATCGCGCCAATATGTCGCAGCCCGACGGCGTCGCGGCCGATCAGCGCGACGAAGCTGAGCGCGGTCGCGCCGAGCGCGGCGCCCCAGGCGTCGAGCGGCAGTTGGCGCAATTGCCGCATCACCGATTTGTAATCGACGGCCTGCGACAGATGCTGGAACACGGCGAGAAGCAATGCGCACACGACGACCGTCACGAGCGGCGCAGCGAATCGCTGCAAACCATGCGCTTTGGACCATCGACTCAGTGTCGCGGTCACGCGGGCGGGATCGACCAACTTTCTGCGAGACATGCGTTCAACCAGACTTGCAGAGCAGCCGCAGCGTGGCCCGGAAGTCGGGACTGGGTGCGGCAACTCGGATTTATTGTGGGCGTCAGCGCTTATCGGCCGTTGTTCGCGGCGGATCGCTGCGCAATAAGAAACGCCTGTATAACGGCGTTCGTTGACCTGACTTAAGGAAATGGTAAGAAAAGCGCCCGCTGTCGAATGTCGGAATCGGACGAATTATCGAAATTTGATGAAATTTCGTCCAATTTTGCGGGCATTTCAGCGCTTCTCGTGCCAACCGGGTGCATCGGAGCCGCCGACGCCCCCGACAGGCGACCCGCGATCATACGCGATGACCCTTGCAGTCCGCTTTGCGGTTCGTCCGGCGAGCAGTTAGGATCGGGACGTCGATTCGCCTCAGACCGCAGCGGCGCTTATGCGCGGCCCTACCCGGAAACCACTGAACGCATGAACTTTCCCGCTCTCGCTTCGACTGCCGCCGCTTTCGCGCTCGTCCTTTCCGGCTGCGCCGCCTCGATGGACGACAGCAATCTGATGAAAAACGTGCCGGTCGGCGCCGGAACGTCGCATCTCGATATTTATCCGTTCGTCGACTGCGTGAAGGCGAAATGGACGCCCCAGGCGGGGCGCCTGCGCCAGTATTCGCCCGATGCCGACGGCCAGGTCCTCGCCGTGCGCAGCGCGACGAGCGGAGACTCGGTGCTGCTCTATGCGCAGCCTTCGGCGGCGGGCACGACCGGCTACACGATCTACGGCGACGTGGCCGCGGCGAGCCGCTACGTCGCGGCCGCCCACACCTGCGACTGAGCGGCGTTCCGGGTCGTTCCGCGTATCAGGAAGCGGCCTTGCCGCCGTGCAGATCGACGCTCGCCTGATGCGTTCCGACGATGCGCCCGATCAGATACCCATCCGCCGCGCACGCGTTCGTGCGCTCGTTGCCGTTCCACTGGATCTTGTACTGATCCTCGCGCGACTGGAGGCTCGACGCATCGAACTTGCGCTTGGGCGGCGTCTTCGCGCCGGAATCGCGCGCCAGCTCCATGATCAGACGATTCCACGTCAGCGCGTAGCCGTAGCGCACGCCATCGGCGAAAGCGTCGCTGTCGCAGACCTGCGAGGGCGGCACCAGCTTGAGCGTCACGTGATAGCCGCCCGGGCCGCCGACCACGATGCGCGTTTCGCCGGGCGGCCCCGCCGGCACGGGCGGGCCGACCAGCGTCGTCGTTGCGGAGGCCGCGTTCGGCGCTGCCGCCGGGGCGCTGCCGTCCGCATTCGGGGGAAGCGGCGCGCACGCGCTCAAAACGACCATCGCCGCGCCAAACACAGTCAAACGTCGGAAGAAAATCACCCTGCGGTTTCCATCTCAAAATAATCCGACCGCTACCTTAACATTTCAGACGAATCCAGATTTTTTGGAAACTCGACGAGATCATTCGGATCGGCGAGTGGTATTGCATCGAGAAGGAGGGATTCGATGGCGGATGCAAGGGCGAGTGGGGTCTCGTTCATCGGATAGTGGCCGGCGTTCTTCAGAACTTCGACGGTGGCGAGGGGATACCGGCGAAGGAACGTGTCAGCCATCAAACCCGCGTTGAATGTTGGATCGTGTTCGCCCACCAGCACCTTCACCGGGTGCTGACCGCGAATGTGGTCGCTGAAATCGGTATCGGCCCACGCACGGAAATACGCAGCGAACGCTTCCGCTGAAGAACGCGAGGCCGAATATTCCGCTTTCCAGCCGATCCACGACCATGGAAGTCGACCGCCGGTGCTGCGGTCGATGATGGTCCTGCGGTTGTCCAGGCGCACGGCGGCATCTTCGAGAAAGCGCCGCGTCGCGGTGTCGTACCGTATGCCGCCGCAAGGAACCGGGGCCACGGCAACCAGCGCCCGCACCCTGTCGGGCGCGATGGTGGCGACCCGCTCGATCGCCATACCGCCCATTGAGTGGCCGACCAGGCTGAAGGTGTTCAACCCCAGCGCGTCGGCAAGCGCCAGTGCATCGGCAGCAATCTCGTCGATCGTGTACTTTCCACGGGTTTCCAGCATGCCACCGTAGCCGCGATAGTCCATGAACACGTGGCTGGAAGCCTCGCGGGAAAGCCACGGCTCGATCTGCTCGAACGAGCGCGAATCGCCAAACCAGCCGTGCAGAACGAGGACAGCGCGAGGACCATTCCCCACGCGATGGTATGTATTAGGCATATCGACTCCGGTGTGATTTTAGGGTTGCCATTCCCTCGACGGATGAGGAGCGTAAGCGCGCCGTCGTCGGCCCGCCTTCTGCACCGGGTCATTCACTGTAGAATTCGGGCCATGCGAAATACGGTTGTCGATCCCTTTGAGGACATCTCGCGCATCGTGGTCGTGACTGCGAACGACTATCCCGCCGACTCGACGTTTCCGATGCATGCGCATCGGCGCGGGCAGTTCGCGTTCGCCTCTCGCGGCACGATCAGTGTGACGACACCCGCAGGCCGGTGGCTCGTGCCGCCTCAGCGAGCCTGCTGGCTACCCGCTGGCGTCGAGCATGAAATGACGATGAGAGGTCCTGTACGGATGCTCAACGCATTCGTGTCGGTCGACGATAAAAACGCGGCGCGAATGCCGGACCATTGCTGTGTCTACGGCGTTTCGATGCTGCTGAAGTTGTTGTTCGAGGAGGCCATCGACTTGCCCGCGATGTACGACCTTGAAGGGCGCGCAGGCAAGCTGATGGATCTGCTCGTTGCAGAAATCACGTTAATGCCGCGTCTTGCGCTTCACGCGCCGTTGCCGAGCGATGCTCGACTTGCTCGCGTGTGCGGACGCGTGTTCGATGCGCCATCGATTGCGATCGGACTCGACATGATCGCCACCGAAGCCGGAATGAGCCGGCGCACGTTTACCCGACTCTTCCGTGAGCAGACAGGCGTGAGTTTCGCCGAGTGGCGTCAGCAGGTGTGCCTGCTCGCGGCCATCGAACGTTTGAGCGAAGGTCAGCCCGTCACCCGCGTTGCGCTCGATTTGGGGTACGCAAGCCCCAGCGCGTTCGCATCGGCATTTCGTCGCGTTCTCGGGGACACGCCACGGGGGTATCTGGAGGTCCGCCGAACGCCATGAAAGCACGGCGTTCGATATCCACTCGATCGCGGACGATGCTCGCGCATCAACCGTTCGTTTTGCAGACCTCGTAAAGCGCGTCGAGGCGCCGCGCCGCATCCCTGACGAACGGATTCGTCTCGTCCCACGCATATCCCGCGAGCACGGCGCTGACCATGCGCCGTATCTGCGGCGTCTGCTGCGGATAAAACAGGATCTCCTGCAATTCGCCTGAGTACCACCGCTCGACGAACGCGCGAAACACGTCGATTCCGCGACGCAGTTCATCGTCGTACTCGCCTTGCCAGTCCACCGGCTCGCCCGACAGTTGCCGCGCGAGCACGCTTGCGGCGAGATGCGCGGATCGCAGCGCGATCGTCACGCCCGACGAAAACACCGGATCGAGGAACTCGCCCGCGTTACCGAGCAGCGCGTAACCGGGCCCATGCAAGCGCTCGACGTTGGCCGAGTAACCGCCGATCGTCCGCACCGGCATCAGGAAAGGCGCGTCGCCGAACCAGGCGCGAAGCGTCGGCTCCTGACGGATCAGCGAACGCAGCCGGCTCTCGCGCTCGTCTTCCGCGCAGTGCAGGAAGTCGCCTTCGGCCACGCATCCGACCGATGCGCGTCCGCCCGCGAGCGGGATCATCCAGTACCAGACATCGCCATGCTCGGGATGCACCACCACGCTGATCTTCTCGCGGTCGATCGCGCAGAGCGGCATGTCGTCGCGCACATGCGTGAAGAGCGCGGCGCGCGTCGGCAAGCCGGTCGGCGTTTCGAGGTCCAGAAGGCGCGGCAGAACGCGCCCGAAACCGCTCGCATCGAGCACAAAGCGCGCTTGCAGGCGATACGGCACGCCGTTTTCATCGGTGACGTCGAGCGCCGGCCGCTCGCCCGTTTCGATCGCATGCACGGTGTGGCCGAAGCGGACGTCGGCGCCCTGCTCCGCCGCGCAGCGGATCAGCAGATCGTCGAACGTCGCGCGTTCCACCTGATACGTCGTGCCCCAGCCCGGCGAATGTTTGTCGCGGAAATCGTAGGCCGACGTTTCGTCGCGCCGCACGAACCGCGCGCCGTTCTTGTACTGGAAGCCGGCTTCGACGACCGAGCGCAACATGCCCGCCTCTTCGAGATACGCCATGCTCTGCGGCAGCAGGCTCTCGCCGATGGAAAAGCGCGGGAATTGCTGCCGCTCCAGCACGCGCACGGTGCGGCCGGCCTTGCGCAGCAAGGCCGCCGCAACCGCGCCCGAAGGTCCCGCGCCGATGATGGCGACGTCCACGTCAACGTCGACGTTCCGATGATCCAGCGTACTCGTATTCAATTTGACCTCTTTCAATGCATGGGTGATGTGACGCTGTCGCGGCACGAGTGCCAGCACCTACAATGGCGCACTTCTTAACCACGCACCCAGCCGACGGAGCCAAGACGTGTCGCCATCTGAAATTCAACGTGTTCCCTTCGTGCCCGAGACGGCGTTCGGCATCTGGTTCCTGCGCACGCATACCTGGGAGCATCACGTCCTTCGCGTGGCGATCAACGACCTCACGCGGCTCATCGGCGACCGGCGGCCGGCGTCTCCCGTCATCGTCGATGTCGGCTGCGGACAGGGCAAGTCGTTCCGGCTGCTCGCCGATGCGTTCAAGCCGGCGCGCATCGTGGGCGTCGATTATCACGAGCCGTCGCTGCGCGTCGCGGCGCAAGCGGCCGACGCCTGCCGCACGCAAAGCGGCGCGCGCTGCGAGATCGAACTGCTGCATGGCGACTGCGCGAAGCTGCCGTTGCCCGACGCGAGCGCCGACATCCTGTTCTGCCACCAGACGTTCCATCACCTCGTCGACCAGGCGAGCGCGCTCGCGGAATTCCGGCGCGTGCTGAAGCCGGGCGGCGTGCTGCTGTTCGCGGAATCGACGGATGCCTACATCAAGTCGTGGGTCATCCGCCTGTTGTTCCGCCATCCGATGCAGGTGCAAAAGAGCGCTGACGCCTATCTGGACATGATCCGCGCCGCGGGCTTCGCGTTCGAGCCGCGCAACGTCTCGCTTCCCTATCTCTGGTGGAGCCGCGCAGCCGATTTCGGCCTTTTCGAACGGCTCGGGCTGCATCGTCCGAAACCCGGCAAGCGGCGCGAGACGCTCGTCAACGTGGCGGCCATCAGGCAAGCCGGCGACGAGCGTTAAGCACGGCGGCGCGGCGAAACGCGTCGCGTCAGCGAGCGCCGATCACGACCAGATCGCCGGCCACTTTCAGCGACGCGGCGCTCGGGCTCACGCCGCAGGCGAACTCCGTGGCCGCCTCCGGATCGTTCGCGTGAAACGACGTCCGGATGTTGACGACCGCGTTCGCGTTGCGGTCCTGGGCGTTCACTCGCAGCTTCTGCAGCCCTTCCGCGAACGCGCGTCTGCATGCGGTCGCGCTGTCGTCCGTGTTGCGCGCGATGCGCACGGAATGCTCGACGCGCCCGATCACCTTCACGACAGCCGGATGCGCTTGCGACTTCAGATAGAGCGCGACCTTCGCGTCCGGCGTCGTCGCCTGGTCTGCGACCGGCTGGGCCGGCAGCGACATGAAGCTCGTCCCGCAACCGCTCAGCGCGACGGTTGCCGCCAGCATGCTTACCCAGTATGTGCGTCTCATCGTTATTCCTTGTCGTGTAAAAAAGTATTTGGTTCGGCTTACGCCCAGGCTTCGAACATGAGGCTCGCGCAACTTCCGCCGAAGCCGAACGACACCGACATGGCCCGGCGAATCCGCGCCGCCCGCGACGCCATGACCACCGGAAGCGCGTTTATACAGACATCCGGCGCGTCGATATCGCCTGTTCCGGCTATGAACCCATCGCGCATCATGAGAAGCGTGTAGATCGCTTCGTGCGCGCCGCACGCGCCCAGCGGATGCCCGGTCCAGCGCTTGGTCGCGGAGAACGGTGGGATGTGCGCGCCGAACACGTCGGTCATCGCGCGTGCTTCTTCGCGGTCGCCGGTCACGGTCGATGGCGCATGCACGTTGACGTAATCGGGATACGAGCCCGCATCATCGAGCGCCGCGCGCATCGCTCGCGCGATTCCCCGCGCGCTCGGCGAGATCATGCTTGCGGCGTCGGTGCAATGTCCGAAGCCGGTTAGTTCCGCGTGGATGCGCGCACCGCGCGCGAGCGCATGATCGAGCGATTCGAGCACCAGCACGCCGGCGCCGGACGCGATCACGAAGCCGTCGCGCGCGGTGTCGTAGGGACGCGACGCGCGCTCGGGCGTGTCGTTGAAACGCCGCGACAACGCGCCCATCGCGTCGAACATCAGCGTCATGTTGTCGTGCAGCGCCTCGCTGCCGCCCGCGAGCACGATGTCCTGCCGGCCGCTCTCGATCAGTTGCATCGCCTGGCCGATGGCAAGCGCGGACGTCGTGCAGGCGGACGAAGGCGAATAGCTCGCGCCTTCGATGCCGAACAGTTGCGCGACGCTCGCGGACGCGGTGCTGCTCATCGCCTGCGGCACCGTGTACGGCGGCACGCGGTCGATGCCGCGCGCGTCGGCCGTCTTCATCGCGGCGTCATAGGCGGACATCGTGCCGATGCCCGAGCCGATCACCGCTCCGGCGCGCGGCGAGCGCAACGCATGCGGATCGAGGCCCGCGTCATCGAGCGCCTTGCGCGCGGCGTGACACGCAAAGCGCCCGGTGTCGCCCATGAAACGCTCGATCTTTCGATCGAACGGCGCTTCGTCGTCCACCGAGGCGACGCCCGCCACCTGACTCGCGAAGCCGCGCTCGCGCCATGCTTCGACACGCGTGATTCCCGAGCGTCCGGCGCGCAAACGCAAGGACACGTCGTCGAGCGAATTGCCAAGACACGACACGATGCCCATGCCGGTCACGACCACCCGCGACAATCCGCGACGCGCGATGTTGCTCACCGCGCGCGCCTGAAAATGAGCGACGTATTGATGCCGCCGAACGCGAAGTTGTTGCTCATTACATACTCGGCGTCGATCGCGCGCGCCTCGTGCATGATGTAGTCGAGCGGCGCGCAAGCGGGATCGGGCTGCGTCAGATTGAGCGTCGGCGCGTAGCGGTTGCGCTTCATCATTTCGATGCTCCACCATGCTTCGAGCGCGCCGCACGCGCCGAGCGTATGCCCGACGTAGCTCTTGAGCGAACTGATCGGCATGCGCTCGCCGAAGACCTGCGCCGTCGCGTGGCTCTCCGCGAGGTCGCCGCGATCGGTCGACGTGCCGTGCGCGTTCACATACGCGATCGCTTCGGGCGCGAGATGGGCGTCGTCGAGTGCGAGCTGCATCGCGCGCGCCATCGTCGCGGCGGTCGGCTGCGTGATATGCACGCCGTCCGAATTGCAGCCGAAGCCCACAATCTCCGCGTGGATGCGCGCCCCGCGCGCGACGGCATGCTCGTACTCTTCCAGCACGAGCGTCGCCGCGCCTTCACCGACGACAAGGCCATCGCGCGCGACATCGAATGGACGCGGCGTGAGATGCGGCTCGTCGTTGCGCGTGCTGGTTGCATAAAGCGTATCGAACACCGCGACCGCCGGCCCCGACAGTTCCTCCGCGCCGCCTGCGAGCATCATCGCCTGCTTGCCCGTCGCGATGCTTTCGTAGGCGTAGCCGATTGCCTGACTGCCCGATGCGCACGCGCACGAGGTCGGCACGATCCGCCCTTTCAGGTCCCAAAAGAGACTCACGTTGACGGCGCTCGTATGCGGCATCATCTGCACGTAGCTGTTCGACGTGACTTCGCTCATCGAGCCAGTTGAGAGCATCGTGCCGAACGCGCGTATCGGCTCGACCGATCCCGACGACGATCCATACGCCACGCCCATGCGGCCGTCCGCGATGCTCGTGTCGCCGCTCAGGCCCGCATCGGCGAGCGCGAGTTCGCTCGCGCGCACCGAATAGAGCGAGACGGGTCCCATCGAGCGCGTCTTCTTGCGCGGATAGTGCGCGGGCGTGACGAAACCCGGCAGCGGGCACGCGAGCCGCGTATGCAGCGACTCGAAAAAGTCCCACTCGGTCATGCGGCGCACGGCGTTGCGCCCGGCTTCGAGCGCGACTTCGATCTCGCTCCACTGATCGCCGAGCGCGCTCACGCCGCCCATTCCTGTTACGACGACGCGCTTCATCAGATCATCCCGCCGTTCACGCCGAGCACCTGGCGCGTGATGTAGGAAGCCGCATCTGACATCAAGAAGCTGACGGCCGCGGCGACTTCGGCGGGCTGTCCGACGCGGTTCATCGGCACGCCTTGCAGCGCTTTTTCAAGCGGCATCTGGTCGAGCATGCCGGTTTCGATCAGCCCCGGCGCGACGCAATTCACAGTGATATGGCGGCTCGCGAGTTCCACCGCGAGCGCCTTGGTCGCGCCGATCACACCGGCCTTCGCCGCGCTGTAGTTGACCTGTCCGCGATTGCCCGTCACGCCCGAAACGGAGGCGATCGTCACGATGCGCCCGCCTTGCTTCGCGCGCACCATCGGCATGGTCAGCGGATGAACGACGTTGTAGAACGCGTCGAGGCCAGTCTCAATGACGATGTCCCAGTCCTCGTCGGTCAGTGCGGGGAACGCGGCGTCGCGCGTCACGCCCGCGCAGCAGACGATGCCGTAGTACGCGCCGTGCGCGGCGACATCGGCTTCGAGCGCGCCGCGGCAGGCGGCGCGCTCGCGCACGTCGAACTGCAACACGCGCGACACGCCGCCCTGCGCGGCGATGCCGGTCGCAACCGCGTCCGCTTCCGCGCGGCCGGTGCGGCAATGCACCGTCACGGCGAAGCCGTCTGTTGCGAGCTGATAAGCGATCGCACGGCCGATGCCGCGGCTCGCTCCGGTGACGAGAACACGCCGGTTCATGAGCTGACACTTCCTTCGATGAAAGACCGGAAATCGGTCGGTTGAAACACCTTGACGACGGCCCGCGCGCAGCAGACTCCATCCATTGCGATTGCGCATTCATACGCGCCGTGGCCCGCTTCGCTGCGCAACAGTTCCGTCGCGCTGACGACGAGCCGCGAATCGCGCGCGAACGACGGCCGAAGCGCCTCGTAACTGCGCGATCCGAGCAGCACGCCGGGCCGCGCCTGTTCGCCCTTGCGCATCGCGATCAGCGCGACATGCGCGGCAATCGCCTGCGCCATCAGTTCGATGCCGATCCACGCTGGCATCGCGCCTTTCGCATCGGCGTACCAGGCGTCGCCATGAACCGTGGCGTGAGCGCGAAGCGACTCGTCGTCGAGCGCGGCGATCGAATCGAGCAGCAGCATCGTGCCGCGATGCGGCACGATCGTTTCGATCGGCGGGAACGGTTTGGACGTATCGAGAGGCATCGTCATGCACCGAGGATCAGGCTGGCGTTGCTGCCGCCGAATGCGAACGAATTGCTCATCGCGTAACGCGGACCCGCGACGGCGCGCAGAGGGCGCTCCGTCTCGACGAGATCGAGCGGCGGCAGCGCGCTGTCCGCTTCGCCGTCCCACAGGTGACGCGGCAACGCCATGCCCTCGCGGGCGAGCGCGAGCCACGCGAAGCCGAGTTCGGTCGCGCCGGCCGCGCCGAGCAGATGACCCGTCAGCGGCTTGGTGCCGCTCGCGGCGACGCCGCCGGGGAAGACGCGCGCCATCAGATGCGCTTCCATCTCGTCGTTCTTGCGTGTGGCGGTGGCGTGCAGGTTGACGTAGCCGATCGCGCGCGCGTCGATCTGCGCATCCGCGAGGGCCGCGCGCAACGCACGCTCGGCGCCGACGCCATGCGGATCGGGCGACGAAATGTGGTACGCATCGCTCGATTCGCCGGTGCCTGCGACGAACACGGGCGCCTCTTCGCGGCTCATCAAAAACACGGCCGCGCCCTCGCCCACATTGATACCGGCGCGATTGCGGCTCATCGGATTCGCGCGCGCTGGCGACGTCGATTCGAGCGATGCGAAACCCGCAAGCGTTAGTTCGCATGACGAATCGACGCCGCCGACCACGACCGCATCGCAGAGATGCAACTGCAAGAGGCGTCTTGCCGACGCGAACGCCTTCGCGCTCGATGTGCACGCGGTCGAGATCGTGTAAGCGGGTCCGCTGAGGCCGAGCGCCGCCGCCGCAAACGGCGCGGCCGTGCCGATTTCCATCTGCCGATAGTCGAAGCTAGCGGGCATCGCGCCGGTTCGTGCGCGATGCGCGAGCGCCGCTTCCGTCGCCGCGATGCCCGACGTGCTCGTGCCCAGCACCACGCCGATACGATGCGCCCCGAAACGCTCGCGAGCGTCGTCGATGGCAGGCGCGATTTGCGCGAGCGCGGCCAGCAGCAGCCGGTTGTTGCGGCAGTCGAAGGCCGCGAGCGCGGCAGGCGGCGCGACGTCGAGCGGCGCGCATACGCGGCCTGCGAAGACGGCGGCGCCGCGTGCGTCACGATGGGGCAGCGTGCCCATGCCGGGCGCGCTCGACGTAGCGAGCGCGTCAACGATCGTCGGCACGTCATCGCCGAGCGCGTTGAGCATGCCGAGCGCGTGCAGATAAACGCGAGGCAGTGTCATGAGAGGCTCCCTTGTTTCGATGGCATGCCAATCGGCGCAAGCATCACCGAGACCGCGATGCCGAGCGCGAGCGTCGCGCCGAAGCTCGTCAGCGCGGGCATCGCGCTCAAGGCGAGCATGCCGAAGGACAGCAGCGTCGTCGCCGCCGACAGCAGCACGCCCGCCCATACCGCGCCGAGATCGCCAGCGGCGCGCAACGCGCCTTCGCGCAGGAACACCGCATAGTTCGCGCCGACGCCGAGCACGAGCATCAGCGCGAGGCAGTTGAAGAGATTGAACGGCACGCGCAGATAACCGAACACGGCGAGCGTCACGCCGATCGCGAGCACGACGGGCAGCGTCGTCGCGATGCCGCCGCGCGGTCCGTAACGCCACGACAGCAACGCGGCGACCAGGAGCGTCGCGCCCGCGAGCCACGCGCCGCTGTCGATCCGATAGACGCCGAAGAGTTTCGACACGCTCATGGCCTTGTCGACGAAACTCGCGCCCGGCACCGCGCGCGCCGCCTTGACGAGCGCGGCTTCGTTCGCGGACGTCACGCCCTGCGGCATGACGACGGCCGCATAAGTGCGCGCCGACGCATCCACTTCACCGAGCCACAAATGGCGAAACGGCTGCGACCACGGCGCTTTGAGCCACGTGTCGATGCTCAGGATCGCGTCGCCGGATCGCGAGGCCGCGAGCCATGCGTCGGCGACGTTATCGCGAAAGCCCGCTTCGAGGAGCGTCGCACGCAGCTTCGCGGGATCGTCGAAGAGGCGCTGTTGAAGGAGCGCGCGATCTTCGCGCTGACGCCGCGCCGACGGCACGAACGACGCCGGCGACTGCCAGCCGCGCAGCCGTTCGCCGCCTTGCAGCGCATCGAGCCGCGCGCCGAGCGCCTCGGCGCGTTGCAGCACGATCTCCGGCGTCTCGCCGCGCACGACTAAGAACTGCGCGCCATCGTCGATGCCGACCGCCGCGCGCACCGCGCGCTCCTCGGCCATCAACGCGGGATCACGCTGGATCAAAAGGTGAATATCGTCGTCGCTCGACAGGCGCAACCAGCCCGGCACCGCGACGATCGCCAGCAGCACCGCGAGCATCCAGCCGCTGCGTCCACCCAATGCGCGCCGCCAGATCGCGAGCAATTTGCCGGACGCATCGAACAAGGAACGGGGACGGCGCTTCGGCGGCCGCGCCAGCATCGTCGGCAGGAGCCACGCGACCGATGCGAACGCCGTGAGAATGCCCGCCATCGCGAAGCACGCGATCTGTTCGAGCGCGGGGAACGCCACGCACGCCAGCACCGCGTAGCCGAGCAGGCTCGTTGCAAGCGCGACGCTGAGCGCCGGGCGCACCTTGCGCGCGCCCTGGACCGCGTCCCAGTCGCGCCCCGCGCCGAGATAGACGACGAAGTACTGGATCGAATAGTCCACTGCTTCGCCGATCAGACTCGCGCCGAAGACGAGCGTCAGCAGATGAAGCTGGCCGAACACGAGCATCGTCACGGCGAGCGCGGCGACGATGCCGAGCGCGGTCGACAGGAAACCGAGCATGATGAGGCGCGGCGAGCGGAACACCCACAGCATCAGGAGCGCGATGCCGCAGAGCGACACCAGCCCGATCAGATGCACTTCGCGTTCCGACGCACTGCGCGCGGCTTCGGCATAGAAGACCGCGCCCAGGCGATCGAGCGTGACGTCGGGATGCGTCTCGCCGAGCGAAGTTTTGGCGCGCGTGACTGCATCGTGAACCGCGCGCTGCACGCCCGATTCATACGCGGACCCGTCGAGCGTCGCGGTGACGAGCACGCTGGTCGCATCCCCGCGATGCGCAACGAGCAGGCCGTCTTCGAGTTCGAGGTTCGATGACGCGAGCGGCAGACCGCCGAGATAGCGTTGCAGCCAGCCGAACGGATCGTCGGCGAGCGGCGTCACGAGGCCGCTGTCGAGCGGGCTGTAGAGACGTTGCAACAGAGCTTCGCGAGCGACGAACGAGCCGTCCTGCAACGCGGCGCGATCGGCGGGCGCGAGCAGGCCGAAGCGGTACGGCAGGTAAAGCGCGCCGATCGACGAGACGTCGAAAGGCGGCAGCGTCGCGATCACCGAGCGGAACGCGCCGCTCGTTCGCAGCGTCGCGCCGAGTTGCTTCGCTGCGGCTTTCGCGTGTTCCGCGTCCTTGCTCGTCACGATGAAGACGGTACGATCGCCGAGCGCGGCGGCCAGTTTGCCAGCGGCTTTTTCGGCGACCGGATCGACTTCGGTCGCGGGCAGAAGCGCGAGGAGATTGGTCTGCAACGGCGACGACCCGGCGAAGCGCCAGCCGCAATACGACGCCGCGACGAGCGCGAACAGCAGCCACACGAAACGCATGGTCCAGAGCTGTCGCGACGAGCGCCGTTGCAGGACTTCCATCACGGCGCTCCGAACTGCGCGCGTTCAGCCGGCGACAGTTCGCCCGCCGGCGCGCTGCCGGTGAAGTCGATCTGCGTGGCGTCGCCATTGGCGAGGACGATGCGCAAGCCTTGCAGAAAATCGCCGCCGTTCATGTCGAGACGCCTGACCGACTGCGCGAGTTGCGGCTGGTTCGGCGTCAGTTCGATCCGCCAGTTCGACGGCGTGCCATGCGCCTTCACGTCGAATTGCGAATAGAGACCGGACAGATCGCCGCCGAGCATCGCGCGCATCATCCGCGACACCTGCGCCGCGCCGCGCGCGTCGTTGGCACGCGATGCGCGCGGCTTCCCGTTCACGCCGATCTCGCGCATGCCCGCATCGGTGATCGCGTAGGTCGCCTTGTACGGCGTCTCGACGCGCCAGATCACGCCGCGTTCGCGCACGAACACGATCGAGCCCGTGCTGACGAGCGGCTCTTTCATCGCGGCGAGCGTGCGCGTCTGCTTGAACTGCGCGCGCACGCCGCCCGCGTCGGCCAGATGTCGCGCGACACCGGAGACGAGCGTCGCGTCCTGCGCGCTTTCCGCCGCCCACGCGCCGCCCGCGAGCGACAACGCCGCCGCCGACATTGCGATCCAGCGCATCAGCGAGCCCATGCGCGCTCCAGTTTGTCGAACACGACCGGCGGCGACACGAACTGAAGCTCGTGCGTCGCGGCATCGACGGCGACCTGGATCGTATGTCCGCGCGTGAGCCGAACGCCCGTCGCCGGATCGACGATTTCGTAGCCGATCTTCAAGCGGTTCTCGAACTCCAGCAGTTGCGTGCGCACTTCGATTTCCTGGCCGTACACGGCGGGCCGCACATACTTCAAATGCGCCTCGACGATCGGCCACAGATAACCCGACGCCTGCATCTCGCGATAGTCGTAGTCGAACGTGCGCAAGAGCGCCGCGCGGCCGATCTCGAAGTACTTCAGATAATGTCCGTGCCAGCAGACGTTCATCGCATCGACGTCGTGAAACGGCACTTCGACGCGGGCGCTCGCCGCAAGCACGCTTTTCTCGCGGCTCATGCTTCGCTCTCCGAATGATTCGCGTCGGCATCGACCAGTGCGCATGCCGCGATCCGCGCCGTCAGCGCGCGCAGGTCGCTTTCCAGCGCGCGGTCCTCGTCGACGAACGCCGAGGCGCGCGTCACGCTTTCCATGAAAGCGCGCAGCGGCGCGGGCACGTGCGTCGCGCCGTCGATCCGCAAGCGCAGACGCGCCGCCTGCACGGTCGCGAGCGTGTGCGCCGCCGCGACCTGCTCCGTCAGTTCGAGCACGCGCAGGCAATCGCGCGCGGCGATCGTGCCCATGCTCACCTTGTCCTGATTGTGCGACTCGGTGGAACGCGAGAACACGCTCGCGGGCATCGTCAGCTTGAGCGCTTCCGCCGTCCACGCCGACGACGAAATCTGCACGGCCTTGAAGCCGTGATTGACCGGCGCGCGCTCCGCCGTCGCGCCCGACAGGTTGCGCGGCAGATGGTTGTTGAACTTGTCATCGACGAGCAGCGCGAACTGGCGGTCCATGAGGTCCGCGAGATTCGCGACGGCGGTCTTCAGCGCGTCCATCGCGAACGCGATGTGGCCGCCGTAGAAGTTGCCGCCGTGGAGCACGCGTCCGGTGTCGGGATCAATCAGCGGATTGTCGTTCGCGCTGTTGAGCTCGTTCTCGACATCGCGCCGCACCCACGAGAGCGCATCCCGCGCCACGCCGATCACATGCGGCGCGCAGCGAATCGAGTAGCGATCCTGCAAGCGATGACCCGGCGAATCGTCGCGGCCGGCGAGATCGGCGCGAATCCATGCCGCCGCTTCCGCTTGGCCCGCATGCGGCTTCACTTCGAAAAGAAGCGCGTCGAAATGCGCCGCGCGGCCATCGAGCGCGACCGTCGCGAGCGCGGTCAGACGCGCCGCGAGGCGGCTCAGATGCGACGCGCGCGCGAACGCGAGACACGCCAGTCCGGTCATCACGGCCGTGCCGTTCATCAGCGCGAGACCTTCCTTCGGCGCGAGCTGCAACGGCGCGTGGCCGAGTTCGGCCCACACGCCGCGCGCCTCGCGCAGACGTCCGCGATACATCACGTCCCGCTCGCCAGCGAGCGCGGCCGCGACATACGAGAGCGGCGTCAGATCGCCGCTCGCACCGACCGATCCTTCCGCCGGAATGCGCGGCAGCACGCGATGATTGACGAGATCGGCGAGACGTTCGAGCAGCACCGTGCGCACGCCCGAGAACCCGTATGCGAGCGAGTTGAGACGCGCGGCGATGACCGCGAGCGCTTCCGCGTCGTCGAGATGACGGCCGAGGCCGCAGCCGTGATAGCGCGTGAGTTGCAGCGGCAACGCTTCGACCAGCGCGTGCGGCACGTCGACCACGCAGGCGTCGCCATAGCCGGTGTTCACGCCGTACACGGTGCGTCCTTCGGCGAGATGCGAGCGCAGAAATTCGGCGCCGCGCTCGATGCGGGCACGCCACGCCGGATCGGCGTTCAGCGCGACGGGCGCGCCGTGCTGCGCGATGCAAACGATGTCTTCGATCGTCATCCTGCGCCCGCCGACGACGATTGCGAAAACGTCAGCGGCAACGGCCGTCGCCGTGGTCAGATCATGTTCGGCCATTCGCGTCTCCACCGGGACGCGCCCAGAAATCGAAGAAATTGAACCATTGATAGGGCGCCTTGCGGCAATAGTGTTCGAGGCGTTCGGCATAACGCTGGGTCCACGTGGCGAGCCGCTCGGCGCGCTCGCGGCGCGGTAGTTCGATGCGATCGGCGAACGGCTCGAAATAAAGGTGATAGCCCGTGCTTTCCTTCAGGCAGAAGAACAGATACACCGGGCAGCCCAGTGCGTGCGCCAAGATGTAAGGCCCTTGCGCGAACGGCGCGGGCGCGCCGAGGAACCGCGCGTCGGTGGTGCGCCCGGCGTCGTGCGCGGGCACACGGTCGCCCACGATGACGAGCAGTTCGCCCGCATCGACGCGCGTCTGCATCATGAGCGCCGTCTCCGGTCCGAAGTCGCTCACTTCGACGAGACGCTCGGAGAAATCGTCGTTCGCCGATGCGAGCACGCTGTTGAAACGGCGCGCATGATCCGTGTAGACGATCGCCGTGACCTTCGCGTGCGCGCCGCGCACGGCGAGCGCGCGCGTCATTTCGAGGTTGCCCAGATGCGCGCCGATCACGAGCGCGCCGCGTCCGCTCGCGACGAGCGCTTCGAAGGCGGCGGGGTCATCGAACGTGATGTCGGCATCGTTCACGCGGCCCGTCCACGCGCCCAGCTTGTCGAAGCCCGATTGCGCGAACGCCAGCATGTGCCGATATGCCGAGCGCCATCCCGGACGCGGCAAGCGGTCCTCCGGCGCGCTCGCACGCAACCGCGCGAAGTAGCGCGCCGACGCGCCGCGCGCCGCATGTCCCGTCAGCAGGAAATAAGCGACGACCGGATGCAGCCACAGCGAGGTGAAACGGCGTCCGAAGATGCGGCTGCTGAGGGCGAGCAGCTTCATGCCGACATGACTGCCGCGCTCCGCGATGCGCCACCAGTCGCTTGCGCCGTCGCGCGGCTTTGGCAGCAGTTTGCGCGCGAGCAGCAGCGGCAGCCGTGCCAGCATTCCCGCGACGAGGCGCGTATGCGCGGCGCTGATGCGCACGTTGTCCCACAGCACGTCGAAATGCGACACGCCGTCGGTGGCGTAAGTGACGCGCGTCGGGATGCCGTGGAACGCGAGGCCGCGCCAGTGCAGGCGCACGAGAATCGCGATGTCGAAGTCCATGCGCGTCGGCAGTTTCACGGAGTCGATCAGCGCGCACGCGGTGTCGAGCGGATACAGGCGAAAGCCGCACATCGAATCGCGGATTGACAGCGACAACGTCTCGATCCACACCCACACATGCGTGACATAGCGGCCATAGAGCCGTGAAGCGGGCACGCTTTCGTCGAAGACAGGCTGGCCGAGAATCACGGCTTGCGGCGCGGCGCGCGCTGCGTCGACGAAACGCGGGACGTCGGCGGCATCGTGCTGGCCGTCGGCGTCGATTTGCAGCGCATGCGTGTGGCCCGCGCGCCGCGCCGCGCGCAATCCAGCCATCACGGCCGCGCCTTTGCCGCCGTTGACCGGCAGGCGCAAGAGCGTCAACGCGCCGTCGTGATCCGCCGCGAGTTGTGCGAGCACGCGCTGCGTGGGCTCGTCGCTGCCGTCGTCGACGACGATGATCGGCAACCCATGCCGCCGAAGCTGCGCCACGGTGCCCGCGATCGCGTCCTTGTGGTTGTAGATCGGGATGACGATGCACGCCGAGAAGCTCATGCCGCGCTCCCATAGACGATCGCGCCCGAAGCGCAGTCGCGCGCCTCGGCGCCCCGGCCGAGCCGATACGCGAATTGCACGCGACCGCGCGCCGAATCCCGCGACAGGCGCAACGCGAGCAACGCGCCGGGGCCGACTGGGGCCATGAACTTCAGCCGATCAATCGACGCGACATCGCGCGTTTCGTCGAAGCACTCGGTCGCGAGCCGCACCGCCCAATCGAGCTGGACGACGCCCGGCAGGATCGGCAGGCCGGGAAAGTGTCCGGCGAAGTGCGCGAGTCCGGGCGGCACGCGCAACTCCAGCGAGCACGCGTCGCCATCGCGGCAGATCGACAGCAATTCGAAGCCTTCCGCGCGCGCGTCGAACGCGGCGGCGATTGCGGCGGCAGGCGTTTTCCCGCGCGCGTCGCACGGCAGCGCGAGCGGAAAGCGCCAATGGCGCGGCAGCACGACGAGATCGAAATAGCCCGCGAGATGACGACGCAACGCTTTCGCCAACGCCACGCGGCCGTCCGCCGCGAGCGCGGCGTGGCCTTCGCCGGTCAGCGCCACGACAGCGCCCGCGCGCTGTCGCGAGGTGGTCTCAAGCACGGCGACAGCCGCGCGCGCCACATACGGATGCAGCGCGAGACGCGCTTCGAGTTCGGGCAGCGAGACGCGTTTGCCGTCGAGCTTGACGACGCGATCCAGCCGGCCGTTCAGGCGGAAGCGGCCATCGGCGTCGAAGGCGACGGCGTCGTCGGTGCGATGCCAGTCGTCGTGGCCGAGATGCGGCGAACGCACCAGCAACGCGCCGTCCATGTCTCGCTCGATCGCGATGCCGGGAAGCGCTTGCCACGCATCCGACTGGTCCTGTCTGCGCCACGCGATGCCGCCCGTCTCCGTGCTCCCGAACACTTCGAGCGGCGCCGCGTCGAACGCGGCGCGATAGGTGCCCGCGGTATCGGCATCCAGCGGACCGCCCGACGAGAAGAACGCACGCGGGCGGCGCGCGAGCGAAGCGAAACCTGTCATCCACGGCCAGCGCGCGAGTTGCGCCGGCGTCGATACGGCGATTCCCGCATCGCACGCGGCAAGACGCGCGTCGAGTTGCTGCGGATCATGGCAAAGCGCGCGGTCGAACGGCCGGCCCGCCGCGAGCGGCCAGAACACGCGAAACAGCAGCCCGTAGATGTGATGATGCGGGACGCTGCCGAGCACGGTGGCGTCGCCCGCGAGCGCGCCCCATTGCGCTTCGAGCGTGCGAACTTCGGCGTCGAACTGCGATAGCGTCTTGCGGATCGGCTTGGGCGCACCGCTGCTGCCCGAGGTATAGAGCGTGAGCGCGGCGTCCGCGTCGATCGCATGGGCCATTTCCGGCGCGGTGCCCCCGCGTAATCCGGCTAGATCGGCATCGGTGATGATCGCGTCGAAATCTTCGGCGAGGCTCGCGAGATAGTCGGGCGAATGCGATGCGGGCACGACCGGATGCTTCGCGCACGCAAGGAGCGCGAACATCGCGCAGGCGAAGTCGAAGGGATCGTCGATGCACAGCGCGTAGCGCGTTGGCATTCGCCCGCGCCACGCGGCGGCGATCGCCAAGACGCGCGAGCGGAACGCCGCGCGATCGAGCGTCACCGCGCCGTCGATGCACACGGGCGTGCTGCCCGCGTCATCATCGAGCAAAAGATCATGCAACGGGATCATGCCGACTCCGAGCGCACGGAGCGCGGCAGCACGGCGAGATGCCGCCACGCAAGCTCGCCGAGCAGCAACCCGCCGATCACGCCGTACACGATCCCGCCGTTGTACAGCGACCACGCCGCGCGGCTCCACTGCAACGCGGTGTACGCGGAGAACGCCGCGTTGCACGCAAAGAACGCGCACCAGATCTGCGTGACGCGCAGCGTGTGACGCACGCCGAGCGCATCGAGTTGCGGATTGCCGAGCCGCGCGAACTTTTCGATCATCGACGGGCCGCGCACGAGCGTCGCGCCGAACGCGACCAGCAAGCCGAGATTGACGAACGACGGGTAGAGACGCATCAGCCGTTCGCTGCCGGTCAGCACGATCGCGACCGACACGCCGCTCAATACCGCGGCCACGCACCAGTCGAGCGCGGTGAGCCGGCGCAGCGATGTCGCGACGACGCCGCGGCCGAGCCAGCGCTGCATCCACAACAGCGCGAGCAGCAGCGCGCCGATAAGACGCGGCTTGTCCCATAGCCACGCGCAGAGAATCGTCGCGGGATACGCGACGGCGAGCGCGCACCGCGCCGCGCTCAACGCCTTATCGGCGAGACGGGAGCGCGTTCGATCGTGCGCGGGCTCGGCCGTCGTGCGACCGCCGCTCCGCGAATGCCCGACCGGCATCAGTCCTGCGCCGCGAGCAGCGACTCGACCGCACCGATTACATCGGCGACGGTCCGCACGGCCTTGAACTCTTCCGGCTTGATGCGCCGGCCGGTCATTTCCTGCAACTTGATGGCGAGATCGACTGCGTCGATGCTGTCGAGATCGAGGTCTTCGTACAGGCTCGCTTCCGGCGTCACGCGAGCCGGCTCGATCCCGAAGTTGTCCTGGAAAATCGCGCGGATGCGCTCGAGAATTTCGTCCCCGTTCAAGATGTTCTCCTCAGGCTGTTTTAGTCGTTGCGGCAACGCCGTCGTGCGTGCTCCGCTGGGTTTCGATCAACGCCGCGAGCGTGTTGATCGAGCGAAAATGGTCGCGCGTGCGCTCGCCGTTCGCTTCGATCGTGAGAGCGAAGTGCTTGCGCAGCACGATGCCGATCTCGAGCGCATCGATCGAGTCGAGTCCGACGCCGTCGGTCGAAAAGAGCGGAGCGTCGTCGTCGATGTCGGCGGGCGTCAGGTCTTCCAGATCGAGTGCCTCGATCAGCAGCGTTTTCAGTTCAAGTTTTAAAGAATCCATGGTCCAGAAGGCGCTGGTTGATATGTGCCTCGACGGCTTGAGTGAGCGCGCGCGCGGCGATCGCCGTGCTCGCGTGTTGTGCGGCGATCGCCGCCGCGTTGATCGGTTCGAGCACGTAGAGCCGCAGACGAAACGGACGCGACGGTACGTGATACCAGCGCATCTGCTTCGTGAACGCGGGCGGATCGCAGTCGATGAGCACGGGCAGAATCGGCGCGTCGGCCTTGAGCGCGATATGCGCGAAGCCGCGCGAGAACGCGTGAAGCCGGTCCGGCGCGGGACTGCGCGTGCCTTCGGGAAAAATGATCATCGTGTAGCCGGCGCCGAGCTGACGCGATGCCGACTCGACGAGTTCGGGCGGCGCCGCGTTGCTCACGTATTCGGCCGCGCGCACGATGCCCCAGAAACACGGATTGCGCCAGTGCGCGTGCTTGACGACGCAGCAAGCCGAAGGCGTCAGCGCCAGCAGGATCATCACGTCGAGATAAGTCGGGTGGTTCGCGACCACGATCATCGGCGCGCCCGTGCGCAAGGCCGATCCGTTGGCGATGTCGAGCCGCATCACGCCGAGCTTCTGCAGCGCGGCGACGAGCGTGCGAAAGAAAACGTGAATGATCGCCGTGACGGCGCGCTGGCGCGACACGCGATGCGGCCATATCGAAGCGAACGGGAACACGAGCACCGAAAACAACAGCCCGCAGACGCCGAACACGACGAAGCTCGCTCCGGTCGCAAGCAGACGCCAGATGAAGTCAGCGCGGGCCGGCATGCCAGCTCCATTGCCAGACGTCGCTCGTGTTCGCGGATTGCGCGCGCCATTGCGCCGCCGTCTTCGATTCCAGACAATGCATGAGCGCTTCGGCTTGCGTGGCGAATGACGGCGCGGCCAGCGCCGCTTCATGCGTCCGCGTGCATTCGATGCGTTGCGCGGCCCGTTCGTCGAGCAGGATCGCAAGCGCGCCGCTTGCTGCATCGTGCCCGGCGCCGTAGATCGGATCTGCCGGCTCGTCTGCATACACGACGAGCACCGGCGACGACGGATCGGTCGCGAGTTGCGCGTGCGCTTCGAGAAGCGCGAGTCCGAGCGTTTGCTCGCCTGCCGACAGCGCGCTCGCGGGCGCGCGCTCGCCGCGCGAAATGCCGAGGACGCCGGTCATTGCGTTGAGCACCGAGAGGCTGAAGGCCGTCGGCGAGACGGATTCGTTTTCGGTGATGGCGTGAAGGATGTCGGTCGTGCGCTTCAGTTCGCCGTGCCGCGATGCGAACACGACCCGGATACCCGCATCCGTGGAGGCGTCGGTCTGCGCGGGCAGGCAGTCGTGCGCGACCTTCAATGCGCTGCGCGAGAGGCTGCTCAACCGCCGGCGGACCATCGGCTCGATGAAGCCGACTTCCGCTGCGCCCGCGACTGCAAAGGACCAACGGGCAACGGGAAGGGTCCAGCGCAGAGCTTGCATATCGCAGGAAAAGGATCAGGCAACAGGGGTTTTGCGTCAGCCAGAACGGCACCGCAGCCAAAATTTAATGGATCAGCGCGATGGCGCAGCGGCGCCTGAATACGGTCGACGCCGGCGAATAAAGCGCAGATGCACCGGTTTACGGCTCACTTTGCCGGATCTTTAGGTAAGCCTGCTTACAAAATCGACGGCTTTCGCGGGCTCTAAACCTCGGGCGGACGTGCATCATACTGAAGAACGCCGGTCAAGTCAGCCAGAATGCGGGATGGGCGTCTCGCGCGTGCGACAGGGCTTGTGCAATTGCGTGGATGCTGCCAGCGGCTTCGCCTGGCGACTGCTGCGGCGGGCGGAGGCCGGCGGTATCGACACGAATCTCGGCCGCGAGCCGGCGCTTTCCGCCGCTGAACGTCGGTCCGATCGTCGCGGCCGGCGCATGGCAAATCCTTCGTGCCGAACCCGTCAGCGGCGATGGATACAAACCCTGCCGCATTTCCATCAGATAAGCATCACGAATCGTTATTCGGGAACAACCCGCCATGCCCCTCCACAAAGTCATCTACGATACCGATCCCGGCATCGACGACGCCATGGCGCTCGTTTTTCAGGCACTGCATCCGGAGATCGACCTGCTCGGTATCACGAGCGTCTTCGGCAACGCGACCATCGATACCACCACGCGCAACGCGCTATATCTGGCGCAGCGTTTCGCACCGGGCTTGCCGGTGGCGCGCGGCGCCGCCGCGCCGTTGCAGGGCGCCGCGCCCATGCCGCTCGGCTGGATTCATGGCGACGACGGTCTCGGCAATATCGCATTGCCCGAGCCGGATCACGGCAAACTCGACGCGCGGCCGGCGCATCGTTTCATCGTCGAGACGGTGCGCGCGCATCCCGGCGAGGTCACGCTGCTCGCGGTCGGGCCGCTGACGAATCTGGCGCTCGCGCTCGCCGACGATCCCGGCATCGCGCATCGGGTGAAGGAAGTGGTGATCATGGGCGGCGCGTTCGGAATACGCGGCGTGCTCGGCAACGTCACGCCCGCCGCCGAGGCCAACGTCCACGGCGACCCCGAAGCCGCCGACATCGTCTGCGCCGCGCCGTGGAAGCTCTCGATCGTCGGACTCGACGTCACGCACGAAACCGTGATGACGAACGCCTTCCTCGCGTCGATCCGCGACCGCGGCGGCGAGCCGGGCCGCTTCGTCTGGGACATTTCGCGCCACTACGAGCGCTTTCATTTCGAGAGCGACCGGATCGAAGGCATCTACGTGCACGATTATTCGGCGGTCGCGTACCTGCTCGCGCCGCATCTGTACGAGACGCGCAGCGGTCCGGTGCGCGTCGTGACGAGCGGCATCGCGACCGGGCAGACAATCCAGAAGCCGTCGGCGATGCACGTCGACGCGCCCGACTGGGACGGGCGTCCGGCGTGCGCGGTGTGCGTCGGCGTGGACGCGCCCGCGGTGCTGAACCTGTACGAAAGCACGCTCTGCGCTGGCGCTTAGGACGCCGCCGCGAGCCGCTCGCCGAGCCACTCGCGCAACGCCTCGATCTCTTCGAGGCAGACCGAATGCGGCATCGGATACGCGTGCCATTGAACCCGACAGCCTGCCGCCAGCGCGAAATCGCGCGCGGCTTCACCGAGTTTGAGCGGCAACACGTCGTCGGCTGTGCCGTGGGCGGCGAAGATCGGCGTGTCGCGGTTCGCGGCGCTGAACGACGCCTCGATCAGACTCTTCGACGGCGCGTAGCCCGACAGCACGATCAGTCCCGCGAGTTTGTCGGGGTGCGTGAGACCGGCCGTGTAGGTCATCGCGCCGCCCTGCGAAAATCCCGCGAGGAAAATCCGGTTGGTCGGAATGCCGCGCGCGTTCTGCGCCTCGATCAGCCGCCGGATCGTGGCGCACGATTCCAGAATGCCCGCCTCGTCGACGCGCCGCTCGATGCCCTCGAACGACAGAATGTCGTACCACGCGCGCATCACGTAGCCGTTGTTGGCGGTCACCGCGATCTCAGGCGCGTTCGGAAACACGAAGCGCACGGCGGGCGCGTCGGACAGACGCAACTCGGGGATGAGCGGCACGAAATCGTTCGCATCGGCGCCGAGGCCGTGCATCAGGATGACGGCGAAGGACGGGTTCGGCGCGGTTTCGATTTCGATCGTCGGCGGCTGGTCTGTCATGCGAATCCTTGTTCAAATGATGGGTACGAGCACCAGAATGATCCCCGCGAGCGAAGCGAGCCACACGAGCGAGCGCAAAAACGGCACGCCCGCCGCGTACAGCGGCACGTAGATCACCCGCGCGACAATATAAAGCAGCGCGCCCCAGTGCGTGAGCGCGCCTTCGCGTCCAGCGACATGCGCGATCAGGATCGCGGCGGCGAACACCGGCAGCGTCTCGAAGAGATTGCTCTGCGCGCGCATCAGGCGGCCGGTCAGCTTGCGAGGCGGCGGCGCGGGCGCGTCGCGCGGACCGGCGTTGTAGCCGATGCCCGTCTCGCCATTGCGCAAGACTGCGGGCAGGAGCACCTGAACGAGCGCGAGCACGAGCGTCCAGGCGAGAACCGTCAGTTCAAAGCTCATGGGGTCTCCGGGTGGCGAAGTGAATGGCGAGACAGCAAGCGGCGTGCGCGGACATCATGCCATCGCGGTCGCAATCTCGCGTGTAGTCTTGTTCCTTTCACGAGGAGAACCGCCCGATGCACACACTTCCACTGCGGCTCGTCCCCGGCGACGACCTGCGCTCGACGCTCGAAGACATCGCCCGCTCGCGCACGCCCGGTGCCGCGTTCGTGCTGCAGGGCATCGGCAGTCTGAGCGTCGCGCAACTGCGCTACGCGGGCGCCGACGATCCGGCCGAACTGCGCGGCGACCTCGAAATCCTGACGCTCGCCGGCTCGCTTTCGCCGGATGGCGCGCATCTGCACATGTCCGTCTCCGACCGCGACGGGCGCGTGTACGGCGGCCATGTCGCGAAAGGCTGCATCGTGCGGACGACGGCGGAAATCCTGGTCGCGTGTCTCGAAGAACACCGGTTCTCGCGCGAAACCGATCCGGCGACGGGCTTTCCCGAACTCGTCGTCAAGCCGCGCTAGGGCGTCGCCGCCTTCGCCACACCATCCGCGACACCTCGATGCTCAAAATGCACGCGACGAGCCACGCCGTCCCCGACGCGAAACCCGCCAGCACGTCGCTCGCGAAATGCACGCGCAGAAAAACGCGACTGCACGCGGTCGAGAACGCGACGACCGTCGCCGCCACCGCGATCGGCACGTGCCAGCGCGCGGGCGTCGTGCGCACGAGCACGTAGGCGATGATCCCGTAGGTCACGAGCGAGCCGGACGTGTGTCCGCTCGGGAAGCTCCAGCCGGCGGCCGTCGCGATCGACTGATCGTGCACTGGGCGCACGCGCTCGAAAATGTGCTTGAGCGTCTGGTTGAGCAGTCCGTTGCCGGCGATCGCGAGCACCACGCCGAGCGCGAGCAGCCGCCGCCGCGCGACGAACAGCGCCGCCGCGCCGCCGACACACCACACGGTCAGCACCCACGGATCGCCGAGATGCGTAATCCACGCGAACGCGCGGATTACGCCGGGCGCGACCGATTCCGCGATGGCGTCGGCGAACGTCTGGTCGAGCCGGCCGAGTTCTTCTTCGGCGCCGAGTTCGTCGGCGATCGCGGCGAAAAGCGCCGCCCCGCCCGCGATGACCGCGAAACTCACCGCAAGCTGGACGACGAGCAGCGTCTTCGGCGGAATGCGGCTGTCGTCGCGCGGCACGCCGTAGCGCAGCACGAAGCGCCACGCGAGCGGCACCGCGACCACGAGCGCGAGCAACGCGATGCCGAAGCCCGCGAGCGCGTGCTCGCCCGCGAAGCGCGCGAGCGTGCCGCTGTCGACGCGGCCGAGGGCGTTCATGGCATCGCGCAAGCCTGACGGGCTTCGTCGAAGACGAGTTCGTGATGCGTCACGCGCCCGAATGCGCCGCTCGCTTCCGCGAAATCCCAGCGCTCGACGACCGCGCGCCGCGGCCCGGGGTCCGTCTGATCGTAGCGAATCAGGTTCACCGAATTGTCGATCGTGCCGCGCACCCGCGCCGACACCGCCGTGCCCGCCTGCACCGCCCACATCCGGCGCGGCAGATTCGCGAAAGTATCGTGCAGCGGCAGCACGTAAGGCAGATGGATATGGCCGCCCATCACGAGATCGGCGCCCGCGCGCGCCCAGCGCTGCACGGCGCGCTCACGCCCGTGCAGCAGGTTCGCCTCGTCCTGCGCGCGCGTCACCGCGACCGGCTGATGCGTGACCACGATGCGCAACTGCTGGGGCGTCGCACGTTCGAGCCGGTCGGCCACGCGCCGCACCTGCTGCATCGACACCTCGCCGTCCTTGTGGCGATAGGGCCGCGTCGTGTTCAGCGCGATCACGAGCAGCGCGGGCGAATCGAACACCGGTTCGAGATCCACGCCGAACACGCGCTGATGGTTCACGTACGGACGGAACGCGCGCGCGAAGAGGTTGAAGAGCGGGATGTCGTGATTGCCCGGCACGACGAGCGTCGGCGTGGCGCCGAGCCGGTCGACGAACGCGCGCGCCGCGAGAAATTGCGCGCGGCGCGCGCGCTGCGTGAGATCGCCGGACATCACGACGAGATCGGGCGGCATCGAATCGACGAGACGCAGCAGCGCATCGACGACGCGCGGCCGTTCAGTGCCGAAATGCGGATCGGAAACCTGCAGCAGCAGCGTCATGAGCGATTGGCTTGGGCGATGTCGGGCTCCGGCTTGAGCAAAAAGAGCGGTTCCGGCGCGACGTGGAATTCGAGCGGCATGTCGAGCCATGTCGTTTCGCCGTCGGTCGCGATCTTCACGCGGCGGCGGCGCTTGCCCGGATGCGTCACGGTGATGCGGCGAAACGTAAAACTGACGACGTTGTCCGCGTCGGAAAGACGCCCCGCCGCGCCGCGCAGCGTGAGCACGATCTTCGCGAGCCGGCCGACCGCGCGCGGCGCGATCGCTGCGAGCAAGCCCTGTTCCAGAAGCGGCGCCTCCTTCATGCCGATCTGTTCCAGTTGCAGCCGGTTGTTGCCGACAAAGAGCGTCGACGTGCGGATTTCGCGCCGCTCTCCGTCGTGGTCGATGTGCAGCCGAAGATGGCGATGACGCCGCAGCAGGGTCGCCATCGCGGAAAAGAGCGCGATCAGGCGGCTGCGGCCGAACTGGCGCTTGTAGACTTCGCGGTCTTCGAGGAGCTTCGGATAAAGGCCGAGACTCGCGTTGACGAGAAACATGCGGCCGTTCACGACGCCGACCTGCACCGGATAGGCGCGCGCGGTGAGCAAAAGGCGCGTCGATGCTTCGAGATCGGCGGGAATGCCGTGGTCGCGGCTGAAGTAGTTGAACGTGCCGCGCGGCAGGACGGCGTAGGGGCAGCCGCTGCCGAGCGTCGCCTCGGCGACGGCGCAGAGCGTGCCGTCGCCGCCCGCGCCCACGACCACGCCGTTCTGTGCGATCGCGTCGGCCACGGCGCGACGCGCGGTGGCGCCGAGTTCGGCGGGATCGTCGACGAGACGCAGTTCATAGCGGCGTCCGGCGGCGCCCAGTTCGCGTTCGAGGATCGCGCGCGTCTGTGCGCTCTGCTTGCGGCCGGAACCCGCGTTCATGACGATGAAAAACGGGGCGTCGTCGGGGATCGTGAGAACGGGGGCGCAGGCGGGAGCTTCGTCCGGCGGTGCGGCGGGCGTGTCTAGCGGGGTCATCGGGCGGGCGCCTCCTCGTGCACAACGCGCCGCGTTTTCCGGATGAATCGCGACGCGGCGCGCGCTTCACGCGTCGCAGCCAGTATAGGAGTGGCTTACAGTTTGCTTGGTTCCGGGATCGAAGGAATGAGCCGGGCGCATGGCGCGCCCAGGCTCAGATACGCGCAGACAGCAGCCGTTGCACGCCCTACGTATGCTCCCCGCGAATATAGAATTCGAGCTGCTGAATGGTGAACTGCTGCTCGGAGATGATGTTCTTGACCAGATCGCCGATCGAAATCATGCCGACGAGCTTGCCGCCGTCGATCACCGGCAAATGGCGCATGCGCTTGTCCGTCATGAGCGCCATGCAGTCGTCGGTGGTCTGGTCTAGGCGCACGTAGCGCACCTGCGACGTCATGATGTCGCGCACCGGCGTCTGCTTCGACGCGCGGTCCATCAGCACCACCTTTCGCGCGTAGTCGCGCTCCGTCATGATGCCGACGATCTCGTCGCCCTCCGTCACCACCACCGCGCCGATGTGCTTTTCGGCCATCAGCTTGATCGCGTCGTACACCGACGACGTCGCGGCAATCGTATAGACCGTCTGTTCGGGCTTCGAATTCAGAACCTGTGCGACAGTTGCCATCGAGCGCCTCCGGTTTGACTGCACGGCACGCATCGGCCGATGCGCGCTTGTCCCATGCATAGTGCTGTTTCTTCTTCGGGATCGCCACTTCTCGCCGCGGTAAGCGTCCGCGCGCGCCGGCAATTTACGCCCCGATTACCCCGACTATTCAAAAAGTATAGATCAGAGACCCCTCGCGATGTGCGCCACCGCCCGCAACGCCGGTTTGCCGCCGGTCAAGGCCCGGCGGGATTTCGTATCGGACATGCCTTCAGTTTCGCAGAAGTCTGCCGCTAATCAGCAATCCATCGCCGCACACCGGGCGATGGCACGCAGACTTACACACACGCCTGGACGCGCACGCCGCTTCCCGGCGACGATCAGGGGCAAAGAGTGAGCAATTCACAGCACGACATCGAGCAGCGCGTCCGGCTCGCCGGCAACAACATGTTCGAGCTGCTGCTGTTCCGGCTGGGCGAAGCCCCGGATTCGGAGCAGCGGGAGCTTTACGGCATCAACGTCTTCAAGGTGCGCGAAATCCTCGCGATGCCGGCCATCACCGCCGTGGCGGGCGCGAACGACGAAATTCTCGGCGTCGCGGACATTCGCGGCCAGATCATTCCGGTGATCGACCTGGCGAAAGTCACCGGCTGCCGTCCGAAAAACGGTCCGAAGATCCTGCTCGTCACGGAATTCGCGCGCACGACGCAAGGTTTCGCCGTCGAGGAAGTCGACGATATCGTGCGGCTGGAGTGGAATCAGGTGTTGTCGGCGGAATCGCATTCGAGCGGCAGCACCGTGACGAGCTTCGCGCGCCTCGATGGCAATGTCGACGGCTCGCGGCTCGCGCAGGTGCTCGACGTCGAGCGCATCGTGCGCGACGTGCTGCCGTCGCAGGACGCCGACATCACCGAGGAAAGCACGGGCCACGTAAAGCTCAAGCCGGGCGCGAAAGTACTCGCCGCCGACGACTCGGGCGTCGCGCGCAGCCTGATCGAACAGAGCCTGACCGCGATGGGCGTGCCGTTCGTGATGACGAAGACGGGCCTGGAAGCGTGGAACGTGCTGCAAAGCGCGCAGAAAAAGGCCGAAGCCGACGGCACCGCCGTCAGCGACCAGATCGCGCTGGTGCTGACCGATCTCGAAATGCCGGAAATGGACGGCTTCACGCTCACGCGCCGCATCAAGGCGGACGCGGGCCTGCAATCGATTCCGGTCGTGATCCACTCGTCGCTGTCGGGTTCGGCGAACGAGCAGCACGTGCGCAAGGTCGGCGCGAACGCCTACGTCTCGAAATTTGTGGCGGCCGAGTTGGCGTCGGTCATGCGCGAAGCGCTCTACGGGACGTGATTGCGCGAGCAGCGCGCCGGAACTAAAGCCGAACTGAAGCCGCAAACGCGCCGACGCCCGGTGCAGCGAGACCTCGTGAGTCTGCTGCACCGGGCGTCGGTTCGTTTACGCGACGCGCCCGGACCGGCGGATAGCCGGTCGGACGCGGTTTCGATCAGTGACCGAAGTAGATCGAGTTCGTGTCGTTGGCTTGCGCGCGGCTGCCTGCCTGGCTCAGCGTGTCGCGCGAACCGCCGTAGGCGCGGGCGTCGCTGCCGCTCGTTGCCTGTTCAGCGGCGATGGTCTGTGCGCTCGGGCCTTGTTGCGAAGCGGGCGCCCCGACTGCCGGGCGATACGAAGGAGCCGGACCGTAGCCGCTGGCGAAAGCCGGCGCGGCGAGAGCGGCGGAAGCTGCGATCAGCAAGGTAGCGAGAAGATTGCGTTTCATGGTGTTCTCCAAAGGCGTTTGACGTTCGTTTCAGAAGACGCCGCAGCAGGCTTGCTTGAAACTGTGTGCTACGTCGATGAAATGCAGTGTATACCCCTACTATCGAATTTTTATCTCCATAAATTTCAATTCTCTTTTCGGGATAAACCAACAATCGATCTGGCACCGAAACATTAATCGGGCGCGAAGGCGCGCCGCGCAAGGCTTCTCGCGGATCGGACCGGCACGTTGGTTGACGGGGGCAGAACAATCGCGGCGCAGATTTTTCGTGCGCCGCGTCGTGAAGAGCGAGGAAGGCGGCTAGTGGACGAGCCGCTGGATGAGGTGAACCAGCGCGCCGGGCGTATTGCCCTTTTGGCAATAACCGTCGAAGCCAGCGCGCAGGCCTTGCGTGCGCACGTAATCTTCGCCCAGCGCGGTAAACGCGATGATCCCGACGTTGCGGGTCGGCGGAATTCGCCTCAGGACGCGCGCGGTGGCGAAACCGTCGTGCTCCGGCATGCTGATGTCGAGGACGATCACGTGCGGAATCCACCCGTCGATCGCGTGGAGGGCGTCGACACCGCTCAGCGCATAGCGGGTTTCGAGGCCATCGGCGGCGAGCGCGGCGGCGAGTCCTTCGGCGCTTGCTTCGTTATCGTCCACGACGAGAACGCGCCAACGCTGCAAATCGACGTCGACACTTCGATCCGTCCAGAGGACGCAAGAAGACTGAAAGACTGAATGCATGAAACGCCCGGAATATTCGCCTGAGCGACGGGAAGCAGGTTTCGCGCCCGGACCGGGCATCGCGCGGACGTTCGCGGCCGTGGGCGCGCTCAGGCGTCGTCTTTCTTGTTCCGCCGCCGCTTGACGGGCGCTTCTTCGCTGGCGCGAAGGCGCGCGTTCGCCTGCACGAGCAGATCGGCGCCGCGCTGGACGAGCGCATGTTCGAGCGCATCGATGGCATCGCGCAACGCGGCCTGCTCTGCCTTCCCGAGGCTCACCGGGCCCCGTTCGACGACACGCTTCGCCTCCTTTTCGAGACGCTTGTGCAGTTTCGCGCCCAACCTGCTGTCGATGGCCTGCTCGCGCATCAATTCGGTGATCGCCATGGCAAGCCGTATCAGGCCGGCCGCGCTCGTCTGCGTGGGCTCGTCGATTTCGTCCTGAATATCCACGTCGGTTCTCCGTAAAGCGGCGAATGCGAGGCAATCACGCGTCGTGTCATCGTAGTGGATCAATATGACAGTCACGCCAGCGATCCAATATGCACGATTTCACCGAGACGCGCAGCACTCGACGCGCGCAATCCGGGCAATCCGGCGGCGAACCGATGGCACACTACGGCACTGAAGGCGTTCCGAACCACGGCATCATCGACCATTCCACCCCCCGCATGAAATCCGCCACGATCCAGCCAGCGCCATACGGCTCCGACTTCTCGGGCCTCGTTTGCGGCTTTCGCTTCGTCGCCGACGAACCCGGCACGCCCATCGATTCGAGCGGCGTCGTCGAATGGCTGTCGCGCGCGGACGCCGCGAAGGAATTTCTCTGGCTGCACTTCGACCTTGCGAACAGTTCGAGCGAGCGCTGGATGCGCGCGCGGCTCGACCTGCCCGACGCTTTTTTCGACACCCTGCGCGACGGCTCGCATTCGACCCGCATCGAGCATCAGGAAGGCGCGCTCATCGCCGTCATCAACGACGTCATCTTCAACTTCGAACTGACGCCCGCCGAAATCGCGACGCTCTGGGTCTACACGCATCAGAGACTGCTCGTCACCGCGCGGCTCAAGCCGCTGCGATCGGTGGACACGCTGCGCGAATCCGTGCGGCGCGGCGAAGTATTCCGCTCGCCCGCCGAACTGCTCACGCACCTGTTGCGCGATCAGGGCGACCTGCTGGTGCAGATCGTGCGACGCACGAACGTCGAGGTGGACGGTATCGAGGATCGTTTCCTTTCGATGCGCGCGCCCGCCAGCCGCTCCGACCTCGGCGCCATGCGACGCGTCCTCGTGCGCCTCCAACGCCTGCTCGCGCCCGAGCCGGGCTCCGTGTTCCGCCTGCTCGCGCGGCCGCCGCGCTGGCTGCATCTGCATGATGTGCAGGATCTGCGCGACGCGACCGAAGAATTCTCGCTCGTGCTCGGCGATCTGGCCGGACTCGTCGAGCGCATCAAGCTCTTGCAGGAAGAAATCGGCACGCGCATGGACGAGCAGAGCAACCGCACGCTCTTCACGCTGACGCTGGTCACGGTGCTCGCGCTGCCGATCAACATCGTCGCGGGATTCTTCGGGATGAACGTCGGCGGCATTCCGTTCGCCGAGAATCATCACGGGTTCTGGCTGATGGTGCTGATCGTGGCAAGCTTCACCGTGCTCGCCGGATGGTGGGTGTTCCGCCGGCGACGCGATCGCTAGCCGGTCATAACCCGAGGTCGCTCAGGCCCGGATGATCGTCCGGGCGGCGGCCGAGCGGCCAGTGATATTTGCGCTCCGATTCCTTGATCGGCAAGTCGTTGATGCTCGCATGCCGGTGCGTCATCAGCCCAGCCTCGTTGAACTGCCAGTTCTCGTTGCCATAACTGGAGAACCAGTGGCCGGAATCGTCGTGCCATTCGTAGGCGAACCGCACCGCGATGCGCGAACCGTCGTGCGCCCACAACTCCTTGATCAGCCGATAGTCGAGTTCGCGCGCCCATTTGCGCTGCAGGAACGCCTCCACGGCGGCACGCCCGTCGACGAATTCCGCGCGATTGCGCCAGCGTGTGTCCTCGCTATACGCAAGCGCGACGCGCTTCGGATCGCGGCTGTTCCAGCCGTCTTCGGCCAGACGCACTTTCAGCTTCGCGGATTCGATATCGAACGGCGGGAACGGCGGTTTGGTTTCCATGGCGCATCCTGGTTACAGGTTCAGTGGCGGGTAGACAGACTTGTCTCCTCGCAAACTCTAGCGTAGGGAGACAGACCTGTCTACAATCGTTTGCATGAACCGCACCGCTCAAGCCGAAGCCACCGAAGCCAACGATCCCTCGCCGTCCGATCGCATCCTGCATACCGCGCACGATCTTTTTTATCGCGACGGCATCCGCGCGACCGGCATCGACCGGGTGATCGCGGAATCGGGCGTCGCCAAGAAGACGTTCTATCGGTATTTTCCGAGCAAGGACGATCTGATCGTCGCGTTCCTGGAGTATCGACACAAGAACTGGATGACGTGGTTCGCCGACGCGCTCGAACGTCACGGCGGCGGCTGCGCCGCGCTCGTGCCGGCGCTCGCCGAATGGTTCGAAAGCGATGTTTATCGCGGCTGCGCGTTCATCAATTCCGTGGCGGAAGTGGGTGGCACGCACGCGCACGCCCTGGATATCGCGCGCCGCCACAAGCGCGACATGACCGACGCGATCAGGAAGCTGCTGCCCGCCTCCCGGACCGCGAAGGCGGATGCGCAAGCGCTCGCGATGGCGGTCGACGGCGCGATCGTCGCCGCGCAGTTCGAGGACTCGCCGGCCGTCGCGTTGAAGTCGCTCGCGCGCATCGTGCGGGCGATGAGCGCGTAAGTCCCGCGGGCAAAAAAGCACCGGCACGACGCCGGTGCGAAGGGTTGGTCTACGGGATGTGACGCAACCGAGAGAAAACCGAGCTGAACGCGCCGTCACGCGACGGAGAAATCAAGCGTCCCAACGTCGCGATAGAGCGCGCCGCAGCGCTTATCGTGCGAGCACGATCTGCGCGATGATTCCCGAGGTCACCGCGACGAGCAGATAGTCGCCGCCCACGCCGACCCAGTGATAACCACGCGGCGGCTGGCGCAGCCCATAGCCGCGCCAGTCGTCGACGACATACTGGCGGTTGTGATAGTCGCTCGACAGGCGCTCGCCCTTGTGCCAGTCCCGATGATCCGGACCGTTGTCCGCGTGCGCCGGCGGACGTCCCATGTCGTGACGGTCGTCATGGCCCTGGTCGTGCGCTGCGCCCGGATGACCCTGTTGAGGCTGGTTGCTTGCATACGGCTGATGGCCCGGGCCGCCGTGTCCGTCTTCGGGGCCGCCGTGGATCTGCTGCGCGAAGGCCGCGCTGGTTGACAGACCTACGCTCGCGCAAAGTAGCGCAACAACGATTCGACTTTTCTTCATGAGCACCTCTTGTACGTTCCAGAAATCTGCCGATCAAAAAGGTCGTCCGGATCGGTCGATGCCGGACGAATCGGTAGTCGAAACTGTACGCGGCGGTGCGCGAAAGCGGCGTGATAATGTGTAAGCAACGCTTACTGCAAATTACGGGATAGGCGCGGCGCGATGCGTCATCGGCTGGTCTATCGGGCACGCGCGCGGATAACGGCAACGTGCTTGAGCGAATCGGCCCGCTTTGGGCTACATGAAATGTTTGAATTCCTCGAAGCGCATCCCAAAAACATAGGTGTCCTACAATCTGCTAGGTTTACGCCGTCATAAACGACGGGGCCGGCGATGGGTGGAATTGAACTGAAGACCGATTCGTTTCAACGCTGGATGATGTATAGCAAGGATGCCTACGGAAGTGGGCCAATTTTTCTCACCGCCGAGCAGAAACAGGCGATTGAAGAAGGCAAGAAATTTTCGCAACGCGCATTCGCCGATGTATGGGCAAAGGATGCCGCGCTTGTTCAACGGGTGCGCTCGTTTCTCGGGACGAATTTCCATTGGCATCAGCGGCTGGCAAAGCATGGCGCTGCCCTTGACGTCGTAGAAACCTTGCAGTCCATGATTCGCGGCGAGAGTGTTGTACTCATTGCCGAGCAAGCGCCACCAGGCGGCGCGGTGAGCAATCCGGCACCTAAGCCGCAAGAGCTTCCCAGTTTCCGCGAATCATTGATGACCGGCTTCGGGATGTCATACGATGCGGCGACGGCTTATATTGAACGCTATAACGACATGGTCGACCAGGTGAATGCCGTTGCCGCCCGCTATGCAAATGCGGGCGCTTCATCACTGGCCGACGGCGCTAGTGATCTGGCAGATGCCGCGACGCCGTCCGGGAATACCGAAGACAGCGACGGCGGTAGCCTGCTCAGTGACGCGCAGCCGTTTGAATATCAGCCGGATTCATCGAGCGGTGATATAACGGAACTGGCGGCGCGTGGTGTAAGTGAAGGAGAGGAAGGAGAGTGCTTCGCCGCTTACGAGAGGGACCTTGACATGTGCAACGCCCTCGCCATTCCGATGGGCGGCGCTCGCGCCCTTGCTCTGTGCAAGCAACAGGCATTCTCTAACTATCAGCAATGCAGGGGATATTGATGGCCGCAAAGCACCCACCCTATTCGGTTGTTTTGACTTACGCAGAAGACCGCCAAATGCTGACAGCGCGCACGGTTGAAACTGCCCGACTGGCCGACCTCATGGCAACAAGACTTGAGATGCCAATCCTTCTCGATGAATTCGAGTTCAAGCTCGACGACGAATTTGCAAGACGACTGGGCGTCGCGGTCCTCAACCTGATTGCACTGGGCCAGCCCGAGATCAAGCAATACATGACCGTGACGCAGGCACCACTCCCGCGCGACGAATAGCCGGTCAAGAAGCACCGGTCTTCCAGCGGTGCTCCTGCCTTTCTTTTTGCCGCGTCTAGTGCTCATGCGCGGCTCGTCGAGGCCCTTGCAGACGATACTAAGATGACGAAAACACCGCGAGCTACAATCGTTTTCTATGACGAAGATTCTGGGGAATTCAAAATTTGTAATATACAGCGAACACAGGTCCAGGCCCAGATTGAGCGAGCTATGGTTATGCCTGTACCGCTTGATGATCAGGACGCCTCAGACTCCGCGATCACTGACGAGGATGCGCGTAGGCTGGGAGGCATGTTGATGCTGATGCAAGGGTATTCGAATCCCGAATTGCGCGAACGTTTCAAATTCGCGACAGAACGGCCGATTAATTGGGACTCACCGACGCGACCCGCGCCGGATTAATTCACTGCCGGCAGCGACGAGAATTTGCGCTCAAGGTTGATGACAAGTTCGCCGCCCATTCGGTGCGGCAGTACTCGATCTGCTCGCCCTCTCACACCCGATCTCAAAGCGAAGATGAACCCCGCCCCGCACCCTGATGCTCGGCAACCCCATAAAGCCAAGCACTCCTTCATACAGGGCATTTTGCAATGGGCGGTGCGCGTTTCATGGATGCCTGTACTCAACGCGCGTTTCAGAACTATCAACAATGCAGGGGATATTGATGTCAGATCATCCAGAAAAGCGGTGCGTCGTAGTATTCTGGTCCGACGAAAAACAGGCGATCGTTTCTTATACGCTCGATCTTCGAAAGTCAGAGCGGTCACGTCACGGCTGTTTCCGTTGGAGCTACCAGCAGCCGAGTACAACAACGTTTTCGATGATGAGTTCGCTCGTAGATTTGGCGGCGCGACCCTGAAGTTGCTCGCGCATTCCAACCCGGATTTGAAGCCTCTTATCAAAGTGACAGACGCAGCAGACTGAGGAACGCGAAGCACTCTTCGACACCCTTGCGTGACAACGCACAAGCAACGCCCATCGCAAACTACGGCACAAGCGCCGCACGACGCGTCATCGCCTGTTCGATCGTCTGCGCGAGCGTGGCGAACGCGGGACCGATCTGCTCGCTCGGCACGCACGCATAACCGAGCATCAGCCCCGGCCGAGCCGAGGCCCCATCCGCGTAGTAATTGACGAGCGGCCTCGTGACGACACCCGCTTCGAGCGCCGCGGCGGCGACCGCGCGGTCGTCGGTGCCGTCGGGCAGGCCGAGCACGAGATGCAATCCGGCTTCATCGCCCATCACGTCGAGCGTGTCGCCGAAATGCGCGGTGATCGCGTCGATCAGCAATTGCCGCCGCTCTCCGTACAGCGTGCGCATGCGCCGCACGTGCGACGTCAGATAGCCGTCCATGATGAATTCGGTCAGCACGGCCTGCTGCATCAGTTGCCCTTCGCGATAAAGCTCGGCGATGCCCGTGCGGAACGTATCGACCAATTGTTCCGGCACGACCATATAACCCATGCGCAGACCCGGATACAGCATCTTGCCGAGACTGCCGACATAGATCACCTGCCCCGCTTCGTCGAGCCCCTGAAGCGACGCGAGCGGCCGGCTGCCGTATCGAAACTCGCTGTCGTAGTCGTCTTCAATAATCCACACGTCGTGCTGGCGCGCGAATTCGAGCAGCGAGCGCCGCCGCGCGAGGCTCATCACCATGCCGAGCGGATATTGGTGCGACGGCGTCACGAGCGCGAGGCGCGGCGGGTTCTGCATGTCTCGTTCGAGCGGGTTGAGCCCTTCGCCGTCGACGGGAATCGGCACGAGCGTCAGCCCCGCCGACTGAAGCACGCTCCGCGCGCCCCAGTAGCACGGCTCTTCGACCCACGCGCGGTCGCCGAAATCGTTGAGCAGGCGCACGGCGAGGTCGATCGACTGATGGATGCCGGTCGTGATCACGATCTGGTCCGGCGAGCACTTCACCGACCGCGCGACGCGCAGATAATCCGACAGCGCGCGCCTGAGTGGCCGGTAGCCACCGCCGGGCGCGTAGGTCAGCAGTTCGGGATTGGCGCGCTTCCAGAGCCGCGCTTGCAGGCGGCTCCAGGTGCGCGCGGGAAATTCGGAGACGTCGGGCACACCCGGCATGAAGGCGCCCCACTGTTTCGGCGAGACGCCCGCCTCCGCGATCAGCCGCGCGCCACGTCTGGAGAGCGCGCAGGGCTTGCGCGGCCCGCAGTCGTCGACGTGCGGCGCGGCTTCTTGCGGACGCGTGTCGGCAACATAGGTGCCGCTTCCCGTCGACGAAATCACGTAGCCCTCGGCCGTCAGCTGGTCGTAGACGTGCAGCACGGTATTGCGCGCGATTTCGAGGTCGGCGGCGAGCGTGCGCGAACTCGGCAGCTTGGTGCCGGGCGCGAGCTGGCCGGTCAGGATGGCCTGCTGCATCAGGTCGAGCACCTGACGGTATATCGGTGCGGCGTGCGCGCGGTCGAGCCGCGCGTGCAGCCAGTCGGAAAGGATGATCGTGTCCAAGGCGTTTCCTGCGCGCACTCGCGGCCGTCTTAAGTGGTTCTACCGTGAATATTGAAATGGCTCCACATTGTAGAACCGTACAGGGCTATAGTTATTGCAGGCAGTGGAAATAATTTCCGGTGCGGCGCCGCATGCGTTGCAACCGCGGTCATCCGCCATACAGGAATCGAAAGGAGACTCGGACGATGAAATCCGATCAGGTGATCGTCAGCTTTCGCGGCGTTCGCAAGACCTATGATGGCGAGACGCTCGTCGTAAAAGGCCTCGACCTCGACATCTATCAGGGCGAATTCCTCACGCTGCTGGGGCCGTCCGGGTCCGGCAAGACGACCTGCCTCATGATGCTCGCGGGCTTCGAGTTTCCAACGGGCGGCGAGATCTGGCTCGACGGCAAGCTGCTCAACAAGGTGCCGCCGCACAAGCGCGACATCGGCATGGTGTTTCAGAACTACGCGCTCTTTCCGCATCTGTCGGTTCATCAGAACGTCGAATATCCGCTGACGGTGCGCAAGATGTCCGCCGCCGAGCGCGCCGAACGCGTCAACACCGCGCTCAAGATGGTGCGCATGGAAAGCTTCGCGAAGCGTTATCCGGCGCAGCTTTCGGGCGGCCAGCAGCAGCGCATCGCGCTTGCTCGCGCGCTCGTGTTCGAACCGAAGCTCGTCTTGATGGACGAGCCGCTCGGCGCGCTCGACAAACAGTTGCGCGAACACATGCAATACGAACTGAAATCGCTGCACGAGAAGCTCGGCGTGACCTTCGTCTACGTGACGCACGACCAGGGCGAGGCGCTCACGATGTCCGATCGCGTCGCGGTCTTCGACAAAGGCATCGTGCAACAGCTCGACACCGTCGACCATCTTTACGAAGCGCCCTGCAATGAATTCGTCGCGAACTTCATCGGCGACAGCAACCGCCTGCGCGGGACCATCGAGCAGACACAAGGCGACTTCTGCGACATCCGTCTCGTCGACGGCACGCGCGTCTCGGGCCTGAACGTCGCGAAGGCCAAGCCGGGCTCGGAAGCCATCGCGTGCATCCGGCCGGAGCGCATGAAGCTCACGGCGATGGCGGGCAGCGGCCGTGCGGGCGCAAACGCGCTCGCGGGCGAGGCGAAGAGCCTGATCTATTTCGGCGATCACGTGCGCATGCGTTGCGGCGTGCGCGAGCAGGACGAGTGCTTCGTCAAGGTGCCGCTCGGCACGGACGCGCTCGCCGCCTTCACCCCCGGCGCGCCCATCGCGCTGGAATTCGCACCGGAGCACCTGCGCGTATTTGCTTGAGCACAACCACGGTTCCCAACAGCAGTCCACTCATAACAGCAAGCAGAAGAGGAAACCCGATCATGAAGAAGTTCGCAATGTGTTCCATCGCGGCTGCGGCTGCGCTCGTGTGTGCCTCGGGGGCGATGGCCGCCGAACTGACCGTCGTGAACTTCGGCGGCGCAAACGGCAACGCGCAGAAAGTCGCGTTCAACCAGCCGTTCGAGAAGGAATCGGGCGCCAAGGTCACGGCCGTCGAGTACAACGGCGAGCAGGCCAAGGTCAAGGCGATGGTCGAAGCGAAGCACGTGAACTGGGACGTCGTCGAAGTCGAATCGGGCGATCTCGGACGCGGCTGCGACGAAGGTCTGTACGAAAAGCTCGACTGGTCGAAGATCGCGAAGAAAGCGGACCTCGTGCCGGAGTCGCCAGCGACATGCGGCGTCGGGTTCTTCGTGTGGTCGACGGCGCTCGCCTACAACGCCGACAAGCTCAAGTCCGCGCCCGCCGGCTGGGCCGACTTTTGGGACGTGAAGAAATTCCCCGGCAAGCGCGGCATGCGCAAAGGCGCGCGCTACAACCTCGAATTCGCGCTGATGGCCGACGGCGTCGCGCCCAAAGACGTGTACAAGGTGCTCGGCACGAAAGGCGGCGCCGATCGCGCATTCAAGAAGCTCGACGAGCTGAAGCCGAACATCCAGTGGTGGGAAGCGGGCGCGCAGCCGCCGCAGTTTCTGGTCGCGGGCGACGTGGTGATGTCCACCGCCTACAACGGCCGCATCGACGCCGCGCAGAAGGAAGGCAAGAACCTGAAGGTCGTGTGGAACGGCAGCATCTACGACCTCGACTACTGGGCGATCCCGAAGGGCTCGCCGAACAAGGACCTGGCGACGAAGTTCATCGCGTATTCGGTGTCGGACAAGCCGCAGCAGGTCTATGCGCAGAACATCGCCTACGGCCCGGTGAACAAGGCCGCGATCAAGTCGCTCGACGCGAAGACGCAGGACAACATGCCGAACTCGCCGGCCAACGCGAAGAACGCGGTGCTGCAGGACATGGCGTTCTGGACCGATCACGGCGACGAACTGGAACAGCGCTTCACGGCGTGGGCATCGAAGTAAGGGAATGGCGGCCGCCTTCGCCATGCGAAAGGCGGCCGGGTCGACAGGAGACTTTTGCGTGAACACGATGACGATTGCCGCCGAACCGACGCTCGAATCCGCCGCCCGGCTCAAGCGCGAACTGAAGCTCGCGGAAGCGAAAAAGCGCGCGGTGGCGCTCGTCTTCATCGCGCCCCTCGCGATTTTCCTGTTTCTGATCTTCGTCGTGCCGATCGCCGCGCTGCTCACGCGGGCGGCCGAAAATCCCGAAGTCGCGACGGCGCTCCCGCACACGGGCGCCGCGTTGCGCGCGTGGGACCGCAGGACGCCGCCGCCCGATGCCGCCTATGCCGCGCTCGCCCAGGACCTGACCGCGATTCAGGACGGCGAGTCGATGGGCGCGCTCGCCCGGCGCCTGAACACCGAGATTCCGGGCTACCGCTCGCTCGTCGCGAAAACGGCGCGCGCGATGCCGCTCACCGGCGACGACGGCAAGCCGCTCGCCGCGCCGCAGATCCGCGCGAAGATCGTCGAACTCGACGAACGCTGGAACGACGTCAACTACTGGCAGGCGATCGCGAAAAACGCGGGCCGCTATTCGCCGTTCTATCTGCTGGCCGCGCTCGATCATCGCCAGGACGGCTTCGGCAACATCGAGCACGCAGGTCCCGACCAGTCGATCTACCTCAACATCTTCGGGCGCACCTTCGTGATCGGTGTCGCGGTGACGTTCTTCGCGCTCGTGCTCGGCTATCCGCTCGCGTACTGGATTTCGACCCTGCCCGCCCGCCGCGCCAACCTCGTAATGGTGCTCGTGCTGATTCCGTTCTGGACGTCGGTGCTGGTGCGCGTCGCCGCGTGGATCGTGCTGCTGCAAAGCGAAGGTCTCGTGAACAAGGCGCTGATCGGCGCGGGGCTGATCGACCAACCGTTTGCGCTGCTGTTCAACCGCGTCGGCGTCTACATCTCGATGACGCACATTCTCCTGCCGTTCATGATCCTGCCGCTCTACAGCGTGATGAAGTCGGTGCCGCCGACCTACCAGCGCGCGGCGGTGTCGCTCGGCAGCCATCCGTTCGCCGCGTTCTGGCGCGTCTACGTGCCGCAGACGTATCCGGGCGTCGGCGCGGGCGTGCTGCTCGTGTTCATTCTCGCGATCGGCTACTACATCACGCCGGCGCTGCTCGGCGGACCGAACGACCAGATGGTCAGCTACTACATCGCGTATTTCACCAACGTGACGATCAACTGGGGCATGGCCTGCGCGCTTGGCGCGCTGCTGCTCGCCGCGACGCTCGTGCTGTATGTGATCTACGGACGTTTCACGCGCTCGAACGTGAGCCTGGGGTAATCGAGATGAAACTTTCCAAGCCTTTGTTCGCCCCGCATACGTCGGTCGTCGAACGCATCTGGTTTTTCGCGCTGCGCATCATCTGCGTGCTGACGCTCCTTTACCTGATCCTGCCGGTGCTCGCGATCGTGCCGCTGTCGTTTTCGTCGAGCACGTTCCTCGTCTATCCGATTCCCGGCTTCTCGATGCGCTGGTACGAAAACCTCGTGATGTCCGACGAGTGGCGCATGGCCGCGAAGAACAGCTTCATCGTGGCGCCCTCGGCGACCATCGTCGCGACGATTCTCGGCACGCTCGCCGCCGTCGGCCTGACGAAAGCCAACTTCCTCGGCAAAAGCCTGCTGATGGCCGTGCTGATCTCGCCGATGATCGTGCCGGTGATCGTCGTCGGCGTCGGGATGTATCTGTTCTTTGCGCCGCTCGGCATCGCCAACACATATTTCGGGCTGATCCTGGCCCACGCGGCGCTCGGCGTGCCGTTCGTCGTGACGACCGTCGGCGCGACGCTGCAGAACTTCAACTACAACCTCGTGCGCGCGAGCCAGTCGCTCGGCGCGAGTCCGCTCGAAACTTTCTTTCGCATTACACTGCCGGTGATCGCGCCGGGCGTGATCTCGGGCGCGCTGTTCGCGTTCGCGACCTCGTTCGACGAAGTCGTCGTGACGCTTTTCCTCGCTGGCGCCGATCAAACCACGCTCCCGCGCCAGATGTTTACCGGCATCCGCGAAAACATCAGCCCGACGATCGCCGCCCTTGCGACGATCCTGATCGTGTTCTCGACGAGCCTTCTGCTCGCGCTGGAATGGCTGCGCGGCCGTGCGGCGGCGCGGGCGGTCGCTGCCTGACGTGGCTTTTCAGCACAGTCGCGTTTTATTCCACGCGATTATTCGTCCCAACGGGACAGTGTTTTCACCGATGCAGTATTTATCGGAATGTGCCTATTGACGTACGTTCTAGGGCAAGCAACGCCTGGAACAGATGCCATGACAGCATTACTGAAAAGAGCGGACCCGTGGATGCAGACGGTCCACCAGTTGAAGGCGCTCCCGAGCGAGAGCGTCGAGGGGAGCGCGCCGAAGGCGGCGCGCGCGGAAAGCGACTTCATTCTGCAACTGACGCGCGCGTGGGATCGGGATCATCCGCAGCCGTCGAACGACCGCCTGCCGTTCCCGCAGGCCGTGGTGCGGGTGATCGAGCGACCGAGCAGCGCGACGGCGCTCGTCTACTGGTCGGACCCCGGAACGTGCCACTACGGCTATCAGGGCTGGCGCGCGACGACGGCGACGAGCGAAGGCGTCTGCTCGCTTTCCGGCACGCCGATCCACCGCGGCGACCCGATTTACCGTCCGTCGCAGCGAGATCCGAAGCCGCAGAACGCATCCGCGATGATTCTCGCCGCCGCGATGCCCGTCGACGAGGAAGTGGAAGCCGACGTGCACGATTGACACGCCCAACGGCTGAACGCGGCGCTCGGAATAGCGCCGCTTGCGTTTGGCTTACGCCAGACCGGTCGATCAGTATCCGACCGTGAAGCGCTGGCGGATATGCGCGGGCTTTTCGAATTCGTCGAGAAAGGCGATCGCGAAATCCTGGAACGTGATCCAGCTCCGGCCGCTGCCGTCGACGAGCAACTCGTCGCGGCCGAGGCGGAAACGCTGCGTGCGCTTGCCATCGACGAACTCCGCCGACGGCGATACGAACGTCCAGTCCAGTTCCTTCTCGGCGCGCAGGGCATCGAGGAATGCGGCGCCTGCGGCCGCCTCTTCCTTGTACTGCGGCGGGAACTCGGGCGTGTCGATCACACGCACGCCGGGCGCGACGAAAAGACCGCCCGCTCCACCCACCACCATCAGGCGCGGGACGCCCGCCTCCCGCACCGGCCCGACGATCGCGCTCGCCGGAACGCCCGCGAAGCGCGCCGAACTGAATACGGCGTCGTGATCCTCCATTGCACCCGCCAGCGCGTTCGCGTCGAACAGATCGACGCTGCGGGCGCCCACGCCCTCCCGCCCTTCGAGCGGCGCCGCATTGCGCGCAATGCCCGTCACGGTGTGTCCGCGGCGCAACGCCTCCACGAGCAATTGCGTTCCGACGTGCCCCGTCGCTCCGATGATTGCGATCTTGCTCATAGCCTGTTCTCCTTACACGGCTCGCGGACAACGGCGCCCGCTCTGTCACCCCGATCATAGTGGCGAACAAAGCTCCAAGACAGCCGCGAAATGGGCAGAAATAATTTCCCGGACGAAGGAATCGCGCGGATTCTGCCTTTGGTCATTATCCCATTGCGCACCAAAATTGCGCATTAGGGCAATATTCACGCCCGCGCGCGGTGCGCAATCGCTATACCCGAACGTGCGCGCCATAACCCGGGCGAACATTCGCCTGGCACGGCAGCGATTAAACTGTAGAGCCGCGCACTCGTCGCAGACGCAGCCGGGCGTCCGATTCCTTTGCTTCGCGCCGCCTCCAGTCTGCTTTCGGGTGAAATGAACGTCGTCAATTTGTCATCCCTTTAGTCTATATTGCACTCTCTCGCCCGCTCCCACTACCGCAAGGAGTAAATCGTGAAGAATCCGCAAGTGCAGGGTGTGAACGAAGGAGGCGCGGTCCGTCCCGGCGAAGCGAACGTCGAGCCTCCGGTCCGCGCGATGCCCGAATCGTCCTCCGACGATTCCGGCTACTCCGATTCGCTAGACATCCCGCTCGACTACGGCATCGTGATGGATGCCGTCAGAGACGCCGTCAGGGCGAATCTGTGATCCACGAGCTGGTCCCTCGAACAGCGCCCCGAACGGGGCGCTTTTTTTTGCCCCTTCCCGCTGGACCCAAGCAAGTTGCCGCCAGAAAATCGTGTATTTCCGCTCGACGCAGGTAAACTCAGCGACCGCCGCGCCGTTAACGAGATAGTACAAACGGAAGCTTAGATCGGACGAATAGCGTGCTTTTCTGCTGATATGTGAACGCAGAGTTTTTGTCCATCCCTTAAAGCTGCGAATCGGTAAATTGCGGGGCGATTGGGGGTGTCTTCGTCAAATTCGATGGAGATGGCACTGCTAGTCTTTCTACTGGCGAAAAAAAACCCGTTGAAGTACCTTCGGGCGTGCGAAATCCCATAGATAAGCGCGCCGGATTATGTTGTCCACAAGCAGCGATTAAGCTTTCTATGCGATCCGAGTAAGAACGACCGAATATCGGTCGGAGTTCCCAGTCTCTTTCAGGGCCCACATGGTTGCCATTTTTGATTACCTGCTGGAACGCCAGATATCGACGCAATGGCGCGGCGTGCTCGCCGCGCTGGCCGAAGAATTCGAAGCGCAGATCGGGCGCAATGAACTGCGTCAACTGATGAACCGGATCGGGCAGCGCTTCGCGAACGCGCATCCGCTGCCCGCGTGCGAATCGCTCGCGGACCTCGTCGAATCGCTCAACGCCTTGTGGCGCGAGACCGAGTGGGGTTTCGTCGCGCTCGCGGAAGAGCCCGCATATCTGAGCATCACGCACTACTGCGCGCCGTTGCCGGCATTCGGTGAACGCGCGCTCGACTGGACGCCCGCGTTTCTCGAAGGCGCCTACCAGCACTGGCTAGGCGCGCTCGGCGCGGACGGTCTGGCGGTCAAGCAAGCCGGTGAATTCGACGAAAATGCCGCAGTCGAATTTCGATTGGCACGCGGCGCGGCATAAACGAAACATCGTCACTGGCAGAAAAAGCGAAGCGTGGACACGGCATCGAAATTCGATGCACTCGCTTTGAATCATTACCGCAGCGGTTCGGCGAAATCCGCGCGGCATTACTAAATTGCAAAGCGAATCAGGGCATTCCGAGGACGGCGGCATCATGAACACTTCGCGGGACATCGAAAAGTTATTCGAGCATTTCGGCGGCAACGCCGGTGATTATCAGGAAATTGGCAAGGAGAACGAAGCACGCTCGGCACGCACGCGCTGGCCGCTCCTTGCGACGCTCGATTTCGCGCAGCCGCCGATTCCCGAGGTCGCACAGCGTCGCGACGTCCAGTTGCCGACTGCGCGCGGCGCACGCGGCGAGGCGGCGGCCGACGCTTCGCCCACGCCGACGCCGATCAACCGCGGCAAGCCGCCGCTCTTCGCGCGAGCGCACCGGCGCACGATTCCGCCGGTCGGCAACGTGACGCTGCCGGCGGTCGCGCCGGGCGCTTCGCGCTTCGCGGATGCGGGTGAAGCGGCGCCATCGGCCGACGCAGCCCCGCTGACGGCGATGCCGCCCGCTGCGGCTCCGGTCCAGACGCCGTTGCGCGCCGCCATTCCGGTCGTGCCCGCTGCGCCTGTTGCACCGGCTGCACCCGCCGCGGCAAATCCGTTTGCATCGCGCCCGGTTCAGACGCCGCTGCGCGCCACCCTGAGCCCCACCCACGCGACGCCGCCCGCAGCACCGCCCGCCCGTCCGGCGGTTCTGCAACCGCAAGCGCCCGCCCCGGCGCCGCACTCGATTCTCGGCAAGCTTTTCGCCTCGCCCGCGCAGGATGCCGCGCCGCAGCCGCAAACCCCGGCGGCCACCGAGAAATCGCTCGTCTCGGTCTTCGATCGCCTGCGCGGTTCGCTTACCAACCCGGACGACGCCCGCCACGACAATCCCGCCGCGAGCCGCGCGTGGGCCACCAGCCGGACGTCGCGCTCATGAAAGTCATCACCGTGGTATCGGCCAAGGGCGGCGTCGGCAAGACGACGCTCGCCGCGAATCTCGCGTCCGTGCTCGCCGCGCGCGGACGGCGCGTGATCGTGCTCGACCTCGATCCGCAAAACGCGCTGCGCCTGCATTTCGGCATTCCGCTCGACAGCATCGACGGCATCTCGCGCGCGACGCTCGCCGGCGATGCCTGGCAAAGCGTGATGTTCGACGGCGTCGACGGCGTCACCGTCTTGCCCTACGGCGCGGTGCTCGAAGACGACCGCCGTCGCTTCGAGGCCCACGTCGATCGCGAGCCGGCGTGGCTCGCGCATTCGCTCGACACCCTCGGGCTCGATCCGTCGGACATCGTGATCGTCGATACGCCGCCGGGTTCGTCGGTCTACACGCGCGCCGCGCTGACGGCCGCGAATTTCGCGCTGAACGTCGTGCTCGCGGACGCCGCGTCCTACGCCGCGATCCCGCAGATGGAACGCATGATCGAGAACTACGCGTCACCGCGCAGCGATTTTGGCGGTCAGGGCTACGTCGTGAATCAGGTCGACCAGTCGCGCCAGTTGAGCAAGGACGTGCTGAAGGTGCTGCGCAACATGCTCGGCACAAAGCTGTTCCCAGGCGTGATTCATCAGGACGAAGGCGTGAGCGAATCGCTCGCGTGCGACACCACGCTCATCCATTACGACCCGCTCTCGCAGGCCGCCGCCGATCTGCGCGCGTGCGGCGACTGGCTGCTGTCGGCGATCGACACGATGCAGGTCTCGCCGAGGAACGTCGCATGAGCACGCCCAATGCCACGCCCGAGGCGGCCGAGAAGCCCTCGCGCCTCGAACGGTTCGTCGATGCGCGCATCTGGGCGAGCCGCCCGGTGACGATTCTCGTGACGCTGTTCGCGGTCGTCGCGCTGTACTTCGTGGTGACGGTGCCGCTCGCGTTCGGCCAGCAACTCGCGTTCGCCACGCTTTGTTTCCTGTTCGCGCTCGGTTTTCGCCGTCTGCAGGGCCAGTACGCGACGCTCGTGATGATCATGCTGTCGGTGGTCGCCTCGAGCCGCTACATGTTCTGGCGACTGACGGAAACGACGTACTGGGAGCGTCCGCTCGACGCTGCCTGGGGCTTGTTGCTCGTCTCGGCGGAAGTCTATTCGACGATCGTGCTGCTGCTCGGCTATTTCCAGACCGCGTGGCCGCTCAAGCGCAAGCCGATGCCGCTGCCCGCGTCGCGCGCCGAGTGGCCGACCGTCGACATCTTCATTCCGACCTACAACGAACCGCTGTCGGTCGTGAAGCCGACGATCTACGCCGCGCTCGCGCTCGACTATCCGACCGACAAGATCGCGATCCACGTACTCGACGACGGCCGTCGCCCGGAATTCAAGGCGTTTTGCGAGGAAATCGGCGTCAACTGGACGATCCGCACGCACAACCGCCACGCGAAGGCGGGCAACATCAACGAGGCGCTGAAGATCACGAAGGGCGAATATCTCGCCATTTTCGACTGCGATCACATCCCGACGCGCTCGTTCCTGCAAATCGGCCTCGGCTGGTTCCTGCGCGACAAGCTGCTCGCGATGCTCCAGACGCCGCACCATTTCTTCTCGCCCGACCCGTTCGAGCGCAATCTCGGCACGTTCCGCAAGGTGCCGAACGAAGGCGAACTGTTCTACGGGCTCGTGCAGGACGGCAACGATCTCTGGAACGCGACCTTCTTCTGCGGCTCGTGCGCGATCCTGCGCCGCACGATGGTGGAAGAAATCGGCGGCATCGCGGTGGAAACCGTGACCGAAGACGCGCATACGGCGCTCAAACTGCACCGCCTCGGCTACACGACCGCGTATCTCGCGATTCCGCAGGCGGCCGGACTCGCGACGGAAAGTCTCTCGGGACACATCGGCCAGCGCATCCGCTGGGCGCGCGGCATGACGCAGATTTTCCGCATCGACAATCCGCTGACCGGACGCGGCCTGAAGATCGGCCAGCGCCTGTGTTACCTGAACGCGATGATGCACTTCTTCTACGGCATCCCGCGACTCGTCTTCCTGACCGCGCCGCTGTCGTTCCTGTTCTTCGGCGCGCACGTGATCGAGGCGGCGGCGAGCACCATCGCGATCTTCGCGCTGCCGCACATGATGCACGCGAGCATCACGAATTCGCGGATGCAGCGCTCGTTCCGCCATTCGTTCTGGGCGGAAGTGTATGAATCGGTGCTGGCGTCGTACATCACGGCGCCGACGCTGCTCGCCGTCATCAACCCGAAGCTCGGCAAGTTCAACGTGACGGCGAAAGGCGGCCAGATCGCGAAAGACTATTTCGACTGGTCGATCTCGCGTCCTTACCTGTTCCTGCTGCTCTTGAACCTGATCGGCTTCGTCGCGGGCATCGCGCACATCTGGCTGTACTGGGACGTGCGAAGCGAAGTGCAGACGACCATCCTGAATCTGTGCTGGACCGTCTACAACATGCTGATCCTCGGCGCGAGCGTCGCGGCGGCGAGCGAGCGCCGCCAGGTCCGCACGACGCATCGCGTGCACATGCAGATGCCCGTGATGCTCAAGTTTTCGACCGGCCGCACGCTCGCGTGCGAAACGATCGACTACTCGGAAGGCGGCGTCGGCGTGAAGCTGCCGAGCGAGATCGAAGTGCCGATGCACGAACGCGTGACCGTCTCGCTCTTTCGCGGCGACGAGGAATACGCGTTTCCCGCGACGGTCGGTTTCACGGCGCCGGGGCGCGTCGGCCTGCGGTTTTCCACGCTCACGCGCGAACAGGAGTTCGAGTTCGTCAAGACGACCTTCGCGCGCGCGGATGCCTGGACCCAGTGGGGCGAGGGACGTCTCGCCGATACGCCCCTGCGCGGGTTGTCGCATGTGCTGCTGGTCGGCACGCGCGGCATCGCAGGATTGTTCGAACATCTGCACAGTGACCTTCGGACGTGGCTCAGCGCCAAGCGCCCCATCGATACCAAGAAGCTGAAAACGAAAGACTGAAAATGGGCAAGAGCATCTCGAAGTTGCGCGTGGATCACGAACCCGGCGAGCGCACGCCACGTTTCTGCGAAAGACCCCTCGGGCGCGTGCTGGCAATCTGGATGGCGTTGCAGACCGCGTTCGCGGCGCCGCTCGCGAGCGCGGCCACGGCGGCGAGCGCACCGAATGCGACCGACGCGACAGGCGTCGGCTCGGTGCCCGCGCCGAGTCCGGCCGTCGTGCTGAATCCGGCGACGGTCGCGCAGCCCGCGCTGGCGATGCCGGTGCCGGCGTTCTCGGGCAACCAGGGCAAGCCGCTCACCGTGCGCGTGCCGACCACCGCCGATCCGGGCACGCTCGTGCCGGGCGGGCGCCGTCAGACGCTCACGTTCGCCGATCTCGGCGCGCTCGATCCGCTGCAACTGCGCGGCACAGACGGCCAGAACGGCGTGCCGTTCTCCGTGCGCGGCGACGAAGTCGTGACGGCGGCGGTGCTGCATCTGATCTACAGCTATTCGCCGTCGCTGTTGCCGAACATCTCGCAGCTGAAGGTGCTGATCAACGGCGAAGTCGCGGCCACGCTGCCGGTGCCGCGCGATCAGGCGGGCACGCTCGTCGCGCGCGACGTCGCGATCGATCCGCGCTTCATCACCGAGTTCAACCACCTGAACGTGCAGTTGATCGGGCATTACACGCAGCAGTGCGAGGACCCGTCGAATTCGACGCTCTGGGCGACCGTCAGCAACGCCAGTTCGCTCGACCTGACCTATGCGTTTCTCGCGAGCAAGCCCGATCTCGCCGCGCTGCCCGCGCCGTTCTTCGACCGCCGCGACGTGCGCCGGCTCGAACTGCCGTTCGTGTTCGCGCAGAAGCCGACGAGCCAGACGCTCGAAGCGGCGGGCTCGGTGGCATCGTGGTTCGGTTCGCTCGCGGGTTATCGCGGCGCCGTGTTCCCCGCGCAGATCGACAACGCGCCGCTCTCCGGCAACGCCGTGATCTTCGCGACGTCCGATTCGCATCCGACGGGCGTCGAGATTCCGGCGGTCTCCGGGCCGACGATCGCCGTCGTGGACCGCCCGGCGCCCGCGCGCGGCCGGTTCCTGCTCGTGCTCGGCCGCAACGACACCGAGTTGAAGACCGCCGCGCGCGCGCTCGGCATGGGCCAGAACGCGCTGTCCGGCGCGAGCGCGACGATCACGCAATTGACCGACCTCCAGCCGCGCCGTCCATATGACGCGCCGAACTGGCTCGCGACCGACCGTCCGGTGCGTTTCGGCGAACTGGCGGAAGCCCGCGACCTGACCGCGACCGGCTACGACGCCGACGCCGTGCGCGTGAACCTGCGCGTGCCGCCCGACCTCTTCATGTGGCAGACCAAGGGCGTGCCGATCGACCTCGGTTATCGCTATACGGTGCGGCCCGCGCCGGACCGTTCGTCGCTCAACATCAGCGTGAACAACGGCTTCGTGCAGTCGCTGCGGATTCCGGCCGTGTCGGCGTCGACGTTCGATCTCGGCCAGTACTTCAGCCGCGTGATGCCGGACAAGACCGTCGCCGCGCGCCGCGAGATTTACGTGCCGCCGCTCCTGCTGACGCCGCGCGCGCAGTTGCGCCTGCACTTCTACTACGACATCCCGAAAACCGGCGAATGCACGGGGCGCGTGCTGGACAACGTCGTCGGCGCGATCGATCCGAATTCGACCATCGATCTCTCCGGTTTCCCGCACTACATGGCGCTGCCCGATCTGGCCGCGTTCGCGAATGGCGGCTTCCCGTTCACGCGTCTCGCGGATTTGTCGCAGACCGCCGTGATCCTGCCGAACGACGCCGGTTCCGCCGACTACAGCCTGTTCCTGCTCGAAATGGGCCGCATGGGCGCATCGACCGGTTATCCGGCGACGAACGTCGCGGTCGCGTCCGCCGATCAGGTCGACCAGTTCGCCGACAAGGATCTGCTGATCCTCGGCTCGCCGGGACGTCAGCCGCTTCTGCAACGCTGGTCGAAGTCGATGCCGTTCTCCGGCGACGGCGACGCGCGCACGTTCGAGCTGACCGATGTCGCGTACAAGGTCGTCGACTGGTGGCACGGACCGCACGGCGTCGAGCGCTCGCCCGCGCGCGCGGACCTCTCGCTCGTGAGTTCGAGCGGCGACGCGCTGATCACCGGCTTCGAATCGCCGCTGAAGAAAGGCCGGAGCGCGGTTGCGCTCATCAGCGCGGCGGGCCAGTCGGACGCCGATTTGAGCGCCGCGCTCCTCGACAACGACCTGCTGCCGGAAATCCAGGGCGCGATGGCGGTGATTCACGGCCGCTCGGTCACGGTGACGTCGAACGGCGAGGCGTACTACGTCGGCCATCTGTCGCCGATGCATTACATGCGCTGGGCGCTGTCGTCGCACCCGCTGTTGCTGGTGTTCTCCGGCCTGATCGCCGCGCTGATCATCGCCGCGCTGTTCTACCGTGCGTTGCGTGCGATCGCCGCGCGCCGCCTGAGGGACTGACATGCGGCATGCCCTCCGTCAGACGACCGTGGCGGCCGCGATGCTGCTCGCGGTCAGCGCGGCGAACGCCGCCGCGTGCAGCGCCGACTGGCCGGCGTACCGGACGTTCGTAGAACGCTTCGTTTCGTCCGACGGCCGCGTGATCGACTATTCGACGCCCGCGCAGCAGACCACGTCCGAAGGCCAGTCCTACGGGATGTTCTTCGCGCTCGTCGCCAATGACCGCGCGACCTTCGACCGCCTCGTCGACTGGACGCGCGCGAATCTCGCGGCGAATCGCTTCGATGCGCAGAACGTGCAGCTTCCGGCGTGGCAGTGGGGGAAGAAGCCCGACGGCTCGTTCGGCGTGCTCGATCCGAATTCGGCGTCGGACTCGGACCTCTGGATCGCCTACGATCTCCTGCAAGCCGGGCGGCTCTGGAAAGAGCCGGCCTACACGAAGCTCGGGCAGGCGCTCGCCGCGCAGATCGTGAAGCACGAAGTCGTCGATCTGGCCGGTCTCGGGCCGATGCTCTTGCCCGGTCCGCAAGGCTTTCGTACTGGCGACGTGACGCGCCTGAACCCGAGCTATCTGCCGCTTCCGGTGCTGCGCGCGCTCGCGCACGACGCGCCCGGCGGCCCGTGGACGCGCATCGCCGAGAACGCCTACAAGCTGGTGAAGACGACCGCGCCGCACGGCTACGCGCCCGACTGGGCGGCGTACAAGGACGGCCAGTTCGTCGTCGATCCGAAAAACGGCGATACCGGCAGCTACGACGCGATCCGCGTCTATCTGTGGGCGGGGCTCGCCGCGCCCGCCGATCCGCTCGCGAAGCCGTGGCTCGCCGCGCTGGGCGGCATGCGCCAGAGCATCGCGCAGACGGGCGTGCCGCCCGAGCGCGTCGCGGTCGCGACCGGCACGGCGAGCGGCGAAGGCCCGCTGTCGTATTGGGCCGCGCTCGCGCCGTACTTCAAGGCATTGAACGACGAACGCGGGCTCGGCCTTGCCCGCACCCATCTCGCCGCGTTCGACGCGCCCTCGCCGGGTGCCGGACGCGATCCTGTCTATTACGATCGTGTGCTGGGCTTGTTCGGCACGGGATTCATCGACGGCCGCTATCGTTTCGACGAAGCCGGCCGTCTCGTGCCAAGCTGGAGAAGCGCATGCTGATTCGCGCAAAAAGAAGCGCGCTCGCGCTCGGCATCGCGGCGGCATTCGCCGCCAGCGCGCCCGCCGTCGTGTTCGCGCAGGCCGCGGCCGATCCGCTCAACGTCCTGATCGACCAGGGCAAATACTGGCAAGCGCACAAGCGCGGCGACCTCGCCGAGCAGGCGTGGCAGAAAGTGCTGCGCATCGATCCGAAGCAGCCCGACGCCCTCTTCGGCATGGGCATGGTGCTCGCCGACCGCAAGGATGGCAGCGGCGCGCAGCAATATCTCGCGCGCCTGCGGGAAGCGGCGCCCAATTATCCGAACATCGACGAACTCGGCCGCCGGCTCGGCGAAACCAGTTCCCGCGACCAGACCGTGAACGACGCGCGCCGCCTCGCGCAGAGCGGCCAGAGCGCGTCGGCGGTGGAAGAGTACAAGCGCGCGATCGAAGGCAAGCCGTCGACGCCCGCGCTTCAGCTCGAGTACTACCAGGCGCTCGCGGCGACGCCGCAGGGCTGGGACGAGGCGCGTCGCGGGCTCGAACAGCTCGCGCGCCAGAATCCCGACGATCCGCGCTACACGCTCGCCTACGCGCAGCATCTGACGTACCGCGATTCGACCCGTCGCGACGGCATCGCGCGGCTCGCGCAATTGTCGAGCGACAGCACGGTCGGCGCGCAGGCGAAGAAAAGCTGGCGGCAGGCGTTGTTGTGGCTCGGCGCGCGGGCGTCGGATGCGCCGCTCTTCCAGGCGTATTTGCAGACCTCGCCCGACGACGCGGCCGTCAAAGCCCGCTTCGATTCGACGGTGCAGCAGGACAAGGCCGCCCGCGAGCGCGCGCAGGCCGACGCGGTCGTCGATGCGCGCGGACGCACTGTCGCCGAGGGCTTCACCGCGCTCGACCGCGGCGATCTCGTCACGGCGCGCGCGAAGTTTTCGTCGGTGCTGGCGTCGAATCCGAACGACGCCGATGCGCTCGGCGGCATGGGCGTCGCCTCGCTCAAGCAGGAAAAATTCGCGGAAGCGCGCACGTATCTCGAACGCGCGTCGCGGGCGGGCAACCCCGCGCGCTGGAAAGACGCGCTCACGAGCGCGACCTACTGGACCTACACGAGCGAAGCGATCGGCGCGCGCAGCAACGGCGACAACGCGAAGGCGAAGGCGCTGTTCGAACGCGCGATCGCGGTGAATCCGTCGGAGGTGACGGCGCAGACGCTGCTCGGCGAAACGCTGCTCGCCACGGGCGACGCGCGCGGCGCGGAAGCGGCGTACCGCATGGCATTGCGCCGTCAGGCCGACAATCCCGACGCGATCCGCGGACTCGTCGGCGCGCTCGCGGCGCAGGGTCGCGGCGACGAGGCGCTCGAATTCGCGAACCGGCTGAACGCCGAACAGCAGTCGAAGGCGGGCGGCATCAACAAGCTGCGCGGCGAAGCGCAAGCGGCGCAGGCGCGCGCGGCGGAAGCGCGCGGCGATCTCGGTCAGGCGCGCAGTCTGTTCGAAGACGCGCTCCTCAACAATCCCGACGATCCGTGGCTGCGCCTCGACCTCGCGCGCATCTACGTGCGCCAGGGCGCCGTCGCGAACGCGCGCAGCATGATGGACGGCCTGCTCGCGACGCATCCCGACATGACCGACGCGCTTTACGCGAGCGCGCTGTTGTCGGCGGAAACGCAGGACTGGTCGGCCGGACTCGCGCAACTCGACCGCATCGCGCCCGCGCAGCGCACCGCCGCGATGACGTCGCTTCAGCACCGGCTGTGGGTTCGGCAACAGGCCGACCTCGCGACGCGCCTCGCGCGCAACGGCCAGCGTCAGCAGGCGTTCGCGACGTTGCAGGCGGCCGAACCGGTCGCGTATGGATCGCCGGAACTGATCGGCGCGCTGGCTTCCGCCTATGTGACGGCGGGCGATCCGTCGCGCGCGCTCGCCCTCGTGCGCAGCGCGATGAGCGCCGCGCCGAACGATCCCGGTCTGCTGCTGCAATACGCGGGAATCTTGTCGGCGGCGCAGCAGGAGGCCGAACTCGGCTCCGTGATGCGCCGGCTCGTGGCGATGCCGCTCACGCCGCAGCAACGCACCGATTTCAACAATCTCAATCTCGGCATCGTCATCAAGCAGTGCGATGCCGTGCGGCTGCGCGGCGACCTCGCCGCCGCCTACGACGTGATCGCGCCGTGGCTCGCCGCGATGCCCGACAACGCCGATCTGCAGGCGGCGCTCGCGCGCCTCTACACCTCCGCCGGCGACGACGCGAGCGCGCTCAGGAGCTACCGCGCGGCGCTCGCTCGCCGTCCGGACGACCTCGGGCTGCAACTGGCGGCGATGTCGTCGGCGACGGCCACGAAGGATTATCGCTACGCGCAAACGCTCGCGAATCAGGCGCTCCAGGCCGCACCCGGCGATCCGGCGACGCTCGCCGCCGTCGGCCGGATGTATCGCGCCGAAGGCAAGCTCGATCTCGCGGCGCGGTATCTGCAACGCTCGCTCGTCGCGGCCAACACGCCGCTCGCGCCGACTGCGCGTGGCGCCGCCGGGGCGCCGTCGAACGTGCCGCGCGGCTGGGAAACCGCGATGCAGCGCGTCGGCGCGGCGCCCTTGCCCGGCACCAATCCGTTCGAAGGCAAGACGGCCGTCGATACGACGACGGCCGCGCCTTATTCCTCGGCCCCTTTCCAGCCGACTACTTCTCCGACTCAAGCCGTGCCGAACTATCTGCCGCCTTCCCAGCCCGCGCCTTATGTGGCGCCTTATGCGAATCCCGGCGCGCCGTCCGGTGCGACGCGTCCGGTCGCCGCGAGCGGCGGCTACGGTCCCGATACTGACGGCTCCGGACAATCGGGCGGGCCGGCTGCCGCCCCGCTGCAACCCTATCCGGGACAGGACGGGCAGGCGGTCTATGGCGCGCCGCAGTATCAGCAGGCGCCCGCGCAGGCGTATCAGCAGCAACCGGCGTATCCCGCGCAAAACGGTTACGTGAGCACGCCCTGGCCGATGTCGCCGGCAGCCCGCGACGCGCAGCCTTATGCCGCCGACGTCCCGTTGCCCGCCGCAGGCTCGAAGCGCTCGACGAGCAAAAGGCCGACGCCGGCGCGCGCGCCTCAATATGCGGCCGTGCCGACGTATCCGCAGGCGCCATATCCGCAGCAACCTTATCCGCAGCAACCTTATCCGCAGCAGCAGGCTTACGCCGCGCAGCCCTATGTGCCGCAGGCGCCGTATCCGCAACAGCCGCAGCCTTACCAGCCCTACGCGCAGCAGCAGTACATCCCGCAACCGCCGGCGGGCTACGCCCAGCCGTACAATCCGGCCCAGCCTCAAGCCCGTCAATCCGCAGGCGCGGCGGCGGCCAACGCGCAGATGCAGGGCGTCGCGGAAGAACTCGCGCAGATCGAGCGCGAGCAGGCGAGCACCGTGTCAGGCGGCATCGTGTTTCGCAATCGCAACGGCGAAGACGGACTGTCGAACCTGACCGACATCGAAGCGCCCATCGAAGGCCGCATCAAGGCGGGTAACGGCCACGTCGTCGTGCGCGTGACGCCCGTCACGCTCGACGCCGGCAACGCCGAAACCACTTCGCAGACGCTCGCGCGCTTCGGCTCCGGCCTCGGGCCCGTGACGGGCCTGGCGTCGGCCAACGCGCTCACCAACCCCTACGGCTCGCAGACAGCGACGGGCGTCGGCGTGTCGGTCGGCTACGAGAACCGCAACCTCAAGGGCGACGTCGGCTCGACGCCGCTCGGCTTCCGCGAGACGACCGTGGTCGGCGGCGTGCAGTACCAGAACGCAATCACCGACAAGGTGTCGTACTCGGTCGCGGTCGCGCGACGCGCGGTCACGGACAGCCTGCTCTCCTACGCCGGCGCGCGCGACAGCTTCGCGGGCCTCGAATGGGGCGGCGTGACGTCGAACGGCGTGCGCGGCGACCTCGGCTGGGACGACGGCACGAGCGGCGTCTACCTGAACGCGGCTTTCCAGTATCTCGACGGCAAGAACGTCGCGAGCAACAACGCGGTCAAGGGCGGCGGCGGCATCTATACGCGCCTCATCAAGGACGCGGACCAGACGCTGACCGTCGGCGCGAACACCACGCTGATGCATTACGACAAGAACCTGTCCTACTTCACCTACGGTCAGGGCGGCTATTTCAGCCCGCAGCAGTACGTGATCCTGAACTTTCCGGTCGAATATATGGGTCGCACCGGACTGTTCTCGTATGATCTGAAAGGATCGATCGGCGTGCAGCATTATCGGCAGGACAAGTCGGATTATTTCCCGACCAACGCCCGCTATCAGGCGGCCTACGCGAGCCTCGGATTCGCGCCCGATGCCGGCGCCGTCTATCCGGAGCAGAGCAAGACGGGCGTGTCCTACTCGCTCAACGCGACGGGCGAGTACCAGCTCGCGCCGCAGCTCGCGTTCGGCGCGACGGCGGCCTTCGGCAACGCGTATCAGTATCGCGAGTGGCTCGCGGCCGTGTATGTCCGCTACAGCTTCTCGAAGCAGTCGGGCATTGCGTCCTTCCCGCCGAATCCGCTCGTTTCGCCGTTCCTCTCGTTGTCCAACTGAGCGCGACCGCCGGGCGTTGCCCGGCGGTCGACGCCTGCACGCGCCGCCGCAAGGGCGGCGCGCTCACCCCATGTATCCAAGGTGCTCGGCGAGAATCAACGAGCCGATCGCGATCAGTATCACGCCCCCGCCGATTTCCGCCCGCTGCCCCACGACCGCGCCCAGAAAGCGCCCGACCATCACGCCGAGCGTGACCATCACCATCGTCGCGAGGCCGATGGTGGCGGCCGTCGAAAGGATGTTCACGTCGATGAACGCGAGGCCGGCGCCGACCACCATCGCGTCGATGCTGGTGGCGAAGCCCGTCAGCGCGAGCAGCCAGAACGAATGCCGGCTCGGTTTTTCGGATTGCGGCTCGGGCGTGCCGAACCCTGAACGGATCATCCGCAAGCCGAGCAGCGCGAGCAGTCCGAACGCGATCCAGTGATCCCATGAAGCGACATAGGGCGCGGCGGCCCGACCGAGCGCCCAGCCGATCAGCGGCGTGGCCGCCTCGATCAGGCCGAACACGAGACCCGTCCTGAGCGCCTCGCGCAGATGCGGCCGGTTGAGCGCCGCGCCTTTTCCGACGGCGGCAGCGAACGCATCCGTCGACATGGCGACGGCAAGCAGAAGCGTGGAGGCGATATTCATGTAGAAGGGTGCGCGCCGGGCGTGAACATGCGACATGCCCGCGCGCCCGGCTGGCCGCGCTGACATGTCGATGGTCTTGCCAACCTGAAAAGGCGCGACGGCTGCTCATGCCACGGTCGGTCCGACCAAGCGTGTTGACATGAGCGCTTCCGGAGACGGAAGCCGGCTACTCCCCAAAGACAGCCGAAAGCGTATCACAGAAAGGCATATGTAATAAATATGCTCATCCGATGGCTGCTTTCAGCAGGTTGATCCTTTTTTACATCATCTTGTTAATAATTATTACTCGTGTAATGATAACGATTCGCATTAACTATCGACAGCTTCCGTCAGCGAGTCCGGCGCGATGGCGGCTGCCTATCCATACCGGGCAGTTCGGCATCAGCCGCGGGCTGCGCCGTGACTGGACGGGCGGCGACTGACGTCGGTTGCGCCTGTCAGCAAAAAACTTTAAGTATCGGGGATTTACATGTTGAGGAAGACGCCGCTTGCCGCGGCCTTGATGACGATCGTCGCCGCGCCGCTTTACGCTCAGACCGCACCGCAAGCTGCACCGCAAACCGCGCAAACCCCGGCCGCCGCCGACACCGCCGCGCCCGCCGAAGGCGGCGCCCTGCCCGCCGTGCGCGTCATCGGCCAGGCCGACACGAGCGGCGACTTTCAGGCGGACACGTCGAGCGTCGGCGCCAAGGTGCCGACTGCGCTGCGCGACATTCCGCAGGCCGTGACCGTGGTGCCCAAGGCGCTGCTGCAATCGCAGGCGGTCACGTCGTTCAGCGATGCGCTGCGCAACGTCCCCGGCATCACGATCGGCGCGGCCGAAGGCGGGCAGATCGGCAACAACATCAACCTGCGCGGCTTCTCGGCGCGCACCGACATCTACCTCGACGGCTTTCGCGACCGCGGCCAGTACTATCGCGACACGTTCAACCTCGACTCGATCGACGTGCTGTACGGCCCGTCGTCGCTCTATTTCGGGCGCGGCTCCACGGGCGGCGTGATCAACCAGGTCAGCAAGCAGCCGAACCTCAAGCCCCGCGCCGACGTGTCGCTGATGGCCGGCACGCACGACCGCTATCGCGCGACCGTCGACGTGAACCAGCCGATCAACGATACGACCGCCGTGCGCGTCAACGCGTTCGGTCAGGACATCGGCACGACGCGCGACGTGATGAAGAGCAAGGACTACGGTATCGCGCCGGAGATCAAGTTCGGCATCGGCACGCCGACCGAAGTCACGCTGACCGCGCTGATCGAACACAACCGCGACCAGCCCGACTACGGCGTGCCGGCGCTCAACGGCCATCCGGCGCCCGTCGATCCCAAGACTTTCTACGGCTTCACCGACGACCGCACGATTCAGGACGTGCAAACCGTTTCGGCGCGCATCAAGCACCGCTTCAACGAGAACCTCACGCTGCGCAACCAGACGCAGTTCAGCCACTACGGCACCGAGGCGCGCGCGACCAATGCCGCCGCCGTGCTGACCGGTCCGCTCGGAACATCGACCGCGCTGACGAACGGCAATTACACGACGCTGCCGTTGTCGTCGCTGTACGTGAGACTGCAGGGCAAGGACCGCACGATCAACGATCATTCGGTCTACAACTCGACCGATCTCGAAGCGAAGTTCGACACCGGCTTTCTCAAGCACGACGTCGTGACCGGCGTGGACCTGAGTCACGAAACGTACAGCAACCAGAGTTTCACCTCGACCGCGGCGGGACTGCCGTCGAACACGCTCGCGATCGTGCCGCTCGTCGATCCGGTCTACACGACTCGGCCCGCGAGCACCCGGACTGTCGCGACCAATCTCGTGGAATCGAGCGCGAACAGCATCGGCCTCTATGTCAACGACACGGTTTCTATCGGCGAGCACTGGAAGGTCGTGGGCGGCGTGCGCTGGGACCGCTATGAAGCGTCGATCAACAATTCGATCAACCAGCCCCCGTATGCCACGCAGACGAACTTCTTCACGAGCGTGCGCGGCGGCATCATCTGGCAGCCGTCCGACTGGCAATCGTATTACGTGTCATATGGCACGTCGTTCAACCCGTCGCTCGAAGCGCTGACGCTCACCAGCGGCCAGCAGAATCTGCCGCCGGAGAACAACCGCTCTTACGAAGTCGGCTCGAAGTGGGACCTGCTCGGCGGCGGGCTGTCGGTCACGCAGTCGCTCTTCAACATCGAGAAGACCAACGCGCGCACGGCCGATTCGACGGGCGGCTACCATCTCGACGGCGATGTGCGCGTGCGCGGCTATCAGTTGGGCGTCGTGGGCCACATCACGAACAAGTGGCAGGTGTTCGGCGGCTACACGTACATGGACGGCGAAGTGCTGAAGGCGCTCGACGGCACGACCGGCCACACGCTCGCGAACACGCCGCGCAACATGCTGACGCTGTGGACCACCTATGCGTTCACGCCGCAGTGGGAAATCGGCGGCGGGCCGACGTACATGTCGTCGCGCTATGCGGCGAACACGAACTACGTATCGGTGCCGGGCTACACGCGTTGGGACGCGATGGCCGCGTATCACGCGAAGAAGTTCGACATCCAGTTCAACGTGCTCAACATGACCGACAAGAAGTACTACGACGCGCTCATCCCGTCCGATGGCGGACGCGCGGTGCCGGGTGTCGGACGCACGTTCATCGGAACGCTAAACTATCGCTTCCTGTGATCGCCTGAGACGACGATTCACCCACGCCGCCCGCTTCTGCTGGAAGCGGGCGGCCTTTACGCACGTAGAACCGGATCATGATTGTCTGCATCCCCAACGTACTCAGCCCCGAGAACGCCGCCGCGATGCGCGCCCGGCTCGAAGCCGCCGCCGACTCCTGGGTCGACGGGCGCGTGACCTCGGGCTATCAAAGCGCGCCCGTCAAGCAGAACCAGCAGATCGCGGAGAACTCGCCGATCGCGCGCGAGATGGGCGACGTCATCATCGGCGCGCTCGAACAGAATCCGCTGTTCATCAGCGCGGCGCTGCCGAATCGCGTCTATCCGCCGCTCTTCAACCGCTATGAAGGCGGCATGCATTTCGGCAGTCACGTCGATGGCGCGATTCGCATCGTGCCCGGACATGGCGCGCGCGTTCGCACCGACGTGTCGATCACGCTGTTCCTCTCGCGGCCGGAAGACTATGAAGGCGGCGAGCTCGTCATCGAGGACACCTACGGCGTGCAGGAAGTGAAGCTACCCGCCGGACACGCAGTCGTCTATCCGGCGACGAGTCTGCATCAGGTGCGCGCCGTGACGCGCGGCGCGCGCGTGTCGAGCTTCTTCTGGGTGCAGAGCCTCGTGCGCGACGACGCGCGTCGCACACTGCTCTTCGACATGGACTCGGCCATTCAGCGTCTTCCCGCCGATGATCAGGCACGCCGCACGCTCGTCGGCTGCTATCACAACCTGCTGCGCATGTGGAGCGACACGTAAGCGTCTACATTCCCCACCGCAGCCCTGGTGCATACACAGGGCTATCCCAGTGCGCGGTCATTTCGTCATCGAGCACGCATAGCGTGATCGACGCGCCCGCCATCTCCAGCGATGTCGTGAGCGGCCCGACCAGCACCCGCGCCACGTGCAGGTCGCGCTGCTGCAACCAAAGACGCGCCGAGTTGAACAGCAGATAAAGCTCGCCAAGCGGCGTCCCGCCGAGCCCATTCACGAGCACGAGCAACTGCGCGCCGGCTTGCGGTGCGAGATCGTCGACGATGGCGGTGAGCAACTCGCCCGCGATCGCATCGGCGGAGGCCATCGGCGCGCGTCGCCGCCCGGGCTCGCCATGAATGCCCACGCCCACCTCGATTTCATCGTCGCCGATCTTGAATGTGCGCGTGCCCGCCGCCGGCACCGTGCAACTCGTGAACGCGACGCCCATCGATGCCGTGCGCTTGTTGATGCGGTCCCCGAAGGTCTTGCACTGTTCGAGACTCGCACCGCTCTCCGCCATGCTGCCCACCAGCTTCTCGACGATCACCGTGCCCGCGACACCGCGACGCCCCGTCGTATAGCTCGAATTCTCGACGGCGACATCGTCGTTGATGAGCACCATCGCGTTCTCGACCTCGCACATCTCCGACGCCATTTCGAAGTTCATCACATCGCCGGAATAGTTCTTCACGATGAACAGCACGCCCGCGCCCATATCGACGGCCTTCGCGGCAGCCATCATCTGGTCGGGCGTCGGCGAGGTGAAGACCTGCCCCGGACACGCCGCGTCGAGCATCCCGTAGCCGACGAAGCCGCTATGCAGCGGCTCGTGTCCCGAGCCGCCGCCGGAGATCAGCGCGACCTTGCCGGGCTTCGGCTCACGCCGCCGCACGAACACGGGGTCTTCGTTGAGCACGACCAGATCCGCATGGGCGGCCGCGAAGCCGGCGAGGCTTTCCGTGAGAAAGTCGTCGACGTGATTGATGAACTTCTTCATGTCTCCACTCCTCTTCAACTGGATTGGGCAAGCCGCGCGCACACCGCCGCGATCATGAGCTGACTGGACCGCGCGCCGGGATCGATATGGCCGCGCGAACGTTCGCCGAGAAATGACGCGCGCCCCTTGGTCGCCAGCATGTCGCGCGTGGCGAGCATCGACGTTTCGGCGGTTTGCGGCAACGCGGCGAGCACGTCGCCAGCGGACGCGCCCACCGCAGCCAGTTCCTCGAAACGCCGGGCAACCGGGATCAGCACGTCCATCATCGTCTTGCTGCCCTCGCCCGTCTTGCCGCGCTGTCCGACCGCATCGACGCCGGCGGCGAAGATGCGCGCCAAGGCATCGACGTCGAGCGATTCGTTCGCGGATGCCTTTCCCATGCCGTTCAGCAACGAAAAGAACAAGGGACCCGACGAGCCGCCCACCGTCGAGAGGATCTTCATCGCGGCCAGGTCGAGCGCGGGCCCGAACGCGGCGGCCTCGATCTGCGCGCGCGCCGTGACGAGCGCTTCCATGCCGCGCAGCAGGTTGAAGATGTGATCGCCGTCGCCGATCTGCTGGTCGAGTTGCGCGATCTCGTCGGTGTTCGCCACGAGCGCTGCGTGCGCGGCCTCGATGCATGTCATGACCGTCTTGCCGTTCATGTCCGGATCCTCCTGCCGTCGGCGCGAAAATATAAAAGGCTCGGCGCGGGCAACGTGATGCCTACCGTCTGTCCCGGCCTGAAGTTGCGCTCCATCGAGGTCGTCGCGACGACCGGCGTGCCGTTGCGATCGAGAATCAGCAGATGCCGCAGCGGCGAATATTCGAGCACCTTCAATTCGAGCGCGTTCGGTTTGTCGGCTGCTTCGAGCACGATATCCTCCGGACGAATCGCGACGACGGACGCATCGGCCGGCAGCGAGGACGCATCGAAGAACGCGCGCGGCAGCAGGTTGATCGGCGGCGAGCCGAGACGCCGCGCGGCGGACAGGCATTCGGGATCGCCATAGACTTCGCGCGGCGTGCCGATCTGCACGAGACGCCCGTGTTCGAGAATGCCGATGCGGTCCGCGAGCGTCGTCGCTTCAACCTGATCGTGGGTCACATAGACGATGGTCGCGCCGATCTGCCGGTGCAGCCGCTTGAGTTCGATGCGCAGTTCCTCGCGCAGCTTGGCATCGAGCGACGAGAGCGGCTCGTCCATCAGGAACGCGCGCGGCTCGCGCACGAGCGCGCGCCCGATCGCGACGCGCTGCATCTCGCCGCCCGAGAGATGCGTCGCCATGTTGGCGAGCTTCGTCTCCATGTGCAGCATCCCGGCGACCTTCTGCACGCGCGCGCGCACTTCGCTCTCGCTCGTGCGACGGCGCGGCGAGCGCAGCGGAAACGCGAGGTTGTCGAAGACGCTCAGATGCGGATACAGCGAATACTGCTGGAAGATGAACGCGACATCGCGCTCGGACGGATGCACGCCGGTCGAAATCTCGCCGTCGATCAGCACGTCGCCCGCATCGGGGCCTTCGAGGCCCGCGATCAGACGCAGCGTAGTCGTCTTGCCCGCACCGCTCGGACCGAGGATCACGACGAATTCGCCGTCCTTCACGTCGAGCGAGAGATCGTCGACCGCGACGATCGCGCCGAAGCGCTTCGAGACGTTGCGCAACGCTATCTCAGCCATGACCGGCTCCCGGAAGCAATCGGCCGCTCGCCGCATCATAGAGCAGCGTGCGGTCGCGGCGCATCGACAACCCGACAGGCGACCCCGCCGCAAGCCTCGCGTCCTTGCTCGTGCGCGCGCGCACGACGCCCGCAGCGGTCTCGATGACGAGCACCTGATGCGAGCCGAGATATTCATCGGCGATCACCTTGCCGCGCAGCGGCCCCGCATCGTCGATTATCACATGCTCCGGCCGGATGCCGAGCAGCACGCGCTCGGCCGTGGCATCGCAACGCGGCACGGCAACCGCCGCGTCGTGCAGACGCACGGCTTCGTCGCCTGCCTGCACGGCGCCGTCCACCGGCAAAAAATTCATCGGCGGACTGCCAATGAAGTTGCCGACAAACACCGTCGCCGGATAGTGATAGATCTCGTGGGGCGGCCCTGCTTGCAACACCTCGCCCTGGTTCATCACGACGAGATCGTCGGCCATCGCCATCGCTTCGCTCTGGTCGTGCGTCACGTAGACGGTCGTCGCCGAGAGCGCGTTGTGCAGCTTGCGCAATTCGAGGCACATCAGTTCGCGGAAGTCGGCATCGAGCGTGCCAAGCGGCTCGTCCATCAGGAACGCCTTCGGCTGACGCACGATCGCGCGGCCAAGCGCGACGCGCTGCCGGTCGCCGCCCGACAGGCCGCCCGTCTTGCGATCCATCAACTGCTCGATGCGCAGCATGCGCGCGGCGGCATCCACGCGCGTCGCAATATCGCGGCGCGGCACATGCTCGTTCTTCAGCGGAAACGCGATGTTCTCGCGCACCGTCATGTGCGGATAGAGCGCGAACATCTGGAACACGAACGCGATGTCGCGTTGCCGCGCGCGCAACGCGGTGACGTCCTCGCCGTCGATCAGGATCTGGCCGGAGGTCGGCAACTCCAGCCCCGCGATCATGCGCAGTGTCGTCGTCTTGCCGCAACCCGACGGTCCGAGCAGCACGACGAAGCGCCCCGCGCCGACCGTCAGATCGGTGCCGCGCACGGCGGTGAAATCGCCGAAGCGCTTGTGCAGGTTGACGAGAACGATCTGCGACATGAGTCAGTCCGGGAAATGGCTGGTGACGAGAAACGCGAACGCGCCAACGAGGATCACGGGAAACGACCACGTGAAGAGCGCAAGCGAGAACGGCTGCACGAGCATCGCGACGCCCGCGCCGATCAGAATGGTCGAAAGCGCTTCGCCCGGTCCGCGCCTTAGCAGGTTCACGCGCGGCAGTGTCAGGTCGCGTTTCATTTGCGTACCGCTCCGAAAGTGATGCCGCGCAATAGGTGCTTACGCAGCACGACGGTGAAGAAGAGGATCGGCAGCACGAAGAGCGTCGTCGCCGCCGCGACCGCCGGCCAGTCCTGACCGCCCTCGCCGATGATGAACGGGATGAACGGCGGCATCGTCTGCGCATCGCCGCTCGTGAGCAACGAAGCGAACGCGTACTCGTTCCACGCGAAGATCAGGCAAAAGATCGCGGTCGCCGCGATGCCCGTGATCGCCTGCGGCAACACCACTTTCACGAACGCATGCAGCCGCGTGTAGCCATCGACGAGCGCAGCCTCTTCGTACTCGCGCGGGATCTCGTCCATGAAGCCCTTGAGCAGCCAGACCGCCAGCGAGACGTTCACCGCCGTATAGAGCACGATCATGCCGACATAGCTGTCGCTCAGGCCGAGCGCGCGATACATCAGGTAGATCGGGATCGCCACGGCGATCGGCGGCATCATGCGCGTCGCGAGGATGAAGAACAGCAGGTCGTCCGCGAGCGGCACCTTGAAGCGCGAGAACGCATACGCCGCGAGCGTGCCGAGAAACACGGCGAGAAACGTCGAGCCGAAACCGATCACAAGTGAGTTCATGAAGCGCGGCAAGACCTTCGATGGTCCCGCGATCACCATGCTGCGCTTTCTCACGTCGCGTTCGTACCAGGTCGTCGCGGGCGGCAGGCTTGCGATGAACTCGGGCGTCTGCCGCGAGCGGATCGTAAAGAGATTCACATAGCCTTCGAGCGACGGATGAAACACGAACACCGGCGGATACGCGATCGCGTCCTCTTGCGTCTTGAAGCTCGTCATGAAGATCCACGCGATCGGCAGCGTCGTCACGAGCGCGTAGGCGATCACGACGATCGCCGCGAAGCGCTTGCCGCCCGCCGATGCGGCCACCACGGAATAGGCGTTGCCAGACGGTCTCATCGCTGTTTGATCCGGTTGAGAGCCTTGATATAGATGTTCGCCGCGCCGAACACCGTCACGAAGAGAATGATCGCGAGCGCCGACGAATAACCCGTTTGCCATTTCTCGAACGCGGCGCGCTTCAGCGTGATCGATACGGTCTCCGTCACCGATCCCGGGCCGCCCGATGTCAGCAGGTTCACCATGTCGAACATCTTGAAGTTCTCGATGCCGCGAAAAAGCACCGCGAGCATCAGGAACGGCAGCGTCATCGGCAGCGTAATCGACCAGAACTGGCGCCACGGGCTCGCGCGATCCACTTCCGCCGCTTCGTAGATGTAGTCGGGAATGGAGCGCAGTCCCGCGAGGCAGATCAGCATCACGTAAGGCGTCCACATCCAGGCATCGACCATGACGATGGTCCACGGCGCTAGCGGCACGTCGCCGATCATCTGGAACGAACCGGGCGGGATGCCGGTGAGAAAGCTCACGATGTCGTTGAAAAGACCCGTCTGCGGTTGCAGCAGAAAGGTCCAGAAGTTGCCGACGACCGCGGGCGACAGCATCATCGGCAAGAGGATCAGCGTGGTCCAGAAGCTGTGACCGCGAAACTGCCGGTTGATCAGAAGCGCGAGACCGAAGCCGAGCAGCACTTCAAGTCCCACCGACCAGAACACGAAGCGCGCGGTGACCTGCATCGCGTACCAGATGTCTTCGTCGGTCAGGATGTCCACGTAGTTGTCGATGCCGACGAAGCGCGGCGCCACGCTCGGCATGTTCGACTTGAAGTTCGTGAACGACAGCCGCAGCGCCCAGATCAGCGGAAAGATGTTGATCGCCAGAAGCAGCAGGATCGTCGGAAGAATGAAGAGCCACGCGATCGTGCGGTCCGAAAGCCCGCGCAGCTTGCTGAGTGCGCGGCGCGACTGCGTCGCGTCGACTTCCTGCGTGACGAAAGGCCTGTCTGCCTGCATGCGCGTCTCCTTCTCATCGAGCGGCGGCTCCTGCGAGCCGCCGTCATGTTGCCAAACCTCAGTTCTTGCCCGCCTGCTTGAACACCTTGTTCCAGTCCTTGACGAGCAGATCCAGCGCTTCCTTCGCCGTGCCCTTGTCCGCGACCACGTAGTCGTGCACGCGCTTTTGCATGTCGAGCAAAAGCTCCGCATACGTCGGATCGGCCCAGAAGTCCTTGACGATCTCCATCGACTTCAGGAAGGCCGGCGCGAACGGAGCGCTGCCCGGAAAGCTCGGGTCCTGCACGACCGACTTCGCCGCCGAATAGCCGCCCAATTGCCACCACTTCTTCTGCACGTCGGCCTGGGCGAACCACTTGATGTATTCGAGCGCGTCGTCCTTGTGATCCGAGTACGACACGACCGAGATGCCCTGTCCGCCGAGTTGCGTGAACTGCTTCTTCTCGCGCGGATTGACGAAGAAGCCGATCTTGTCGCCGCCGACATTCGGGTCCTTGTACAGGCCGGGAAAGAACGCGAACCAGTTCATCTGCATCGCCACCTGACCCGACTTGAACGCATCGAGCCCTTCCTGCATGTACGCGTTCGTCATGCCGGGCGCCGTGCAGCACTTGTAGAGCGATTTATAGAACTCCAGTCCCTTCACCGCATCCGGCGAATTCACGAAGCCTTCGAGGTGATACGGCTTCTTCGGGTCCTGATACTCGAAGCCGAAGCTGTAGAGCGCGTTGGTCACACCCATCGTGATGCCTTCCGATCCGCGCTCGGTGAAGATATACGCGCCGTACACGGTCTTGCCGTCGATCTTGCGGCCCTGAAAAAACTCGGCGGTCTGCTTGAGTTCATCCCATGTCTGCGGCGGTTCGAGTTCGCGCTTGTACTTCTGCTTGAACTCCGCGCGCAACTCGGGCCGCGCAAACCAGTCCTTGCGATAAGTCCAGCCGACCGCGTCGGCCATGGCAGGCAACGCCCAGTAGTTCGGCGTGTTCTTCGGCCACTCCGCGTAACCGACGACCGTCGCCGGCATGAAGTCGTCCATCGAGATCTTGTTCTTTGCGAAGAAGTCGTTGAGCTTGACGTAGTGCCCATTGACCGCCGCGCCGCCGATCCACTGGCTGTCACCGATGATGAGATCGCACAGCTTGCCCTTCGAGTTGAGTTCGTTGAGAAAGCGGTCCGCGTAGCTCGTCCACGGAACGAACTCGAACTTCATCTGTATGCCGCTCTTCGCCGTGAAGTCCTTCGATAATTCGACGAGCGCATTCGCCGGGTCCCATGCCGCCCAGCAGAGCGTCAGCTGCTTGCCCTGCGCCTGCGCGCCGCCCGCCATGCAAAGCCCCAGCGACAACGCGAGAGCGGCGGCCATCCTTCGTGGTGTAAGCCGTAACATGTGTCTTCTCCTTCTTGCTTGCGGTCTCCATCCTGATGACGGTCGACGCCCATGCGCCGGGCGCCGTGCTTCGGCACTTGCGGGGTCAGCCGCCGGTCCGCGTGTCGCGATCCGTCTCGCGATCCGTTTCGCGATCGTTAGGCATGCGCATTCTCACGAAGATAAATCCGGGTATCCGGCGTCGGGATCGCGAGCGCGCCCCGCACGTCGTTCAGAAAGTTGACGGCCGCGATGCCCGCCCAATGCACGATGCCGCGCACGTCCTGATCGAGGATCACGTCGATCGCACGCTCGGCGAGTTGCGCTCGCGTCTCGGGCGAGAGGCCGTGGCCGATCACGACGACGCGCGCCTTGTCGCCCGCCTCCTGCAACGCCGACGCGATGCCCGAGATGCCGCCGCCCGTCGCATAGATGCCCGCGAGGTCTTCATGCCGCGCGAGCAGCCCGGCGGTCGCGAGGCCCGCGCCGTCGCTGTCTTCGGCGAAGTCGGGTTCGGCGATCCAGCGCAGATTGCGAAAATCTTCTTCGAGCACCTGCGAAAAGCCGGTGCGCCGTTCGAGTTGATCGTGAAGCCGCGACGATCCCGACACCACCGCGACCGTGCCGATGCGGCTGCCAAGAAAGCGGCCCATCAGGAGGCCCGCGGTGCGTCCCGCGATGCGGTTGTCCACGCCCACATACGCGGCGCGACTGCTGCCGGGAAGATCGGAAAAGACGGTGACCACGGGCACGTCGGCTTCGGCGAGTTCCTCGATCATGCGCTCCACCCACGGGTAATCGAGCGGCGCGAGCACGAGGGCGTCGTAGTCGCGTGCTTTCTCGGCGAACGCAACGGTCTCGCGCTGGCTCGCGAAGTCGCAGCGGTAGAACGAAGGCGTGACGCGATGCTCGCGAAAGAAGCTGGCGGACAACGCGATGTCGCGCTCGACGTGATCGAGGAAACGCGAGTTGACCTGCGGCAGCACGAAGGCCACGCGAAACGTGCTCGGCTTGGGAGGACGTCCGCGGCTCGCGCGTTCGTCGCGAAGATTGGCGAGCGCCACGTGCACGCGCTCGGCCGTCTCGGGCCGCACGGCCTGATCGTCGCGCAGCACACGATCGACCGTCGCCACACTGACGCCGGCTCGCCGCGCAATCATCATCCGTGTCGCCGGCATGGTCTCCTCCGCCGCGCTTGCATCGCTTTTGTTTAATCAAGTTAGTTTTTTCCGCGAGAAATGCAAGCTTTTTTCGCTGAGAAAAACTGTCATTTGATTGCATGCGTCAGCGCATTCAGATTTCAAATTCTTTAGCCATTTACTTCGGATGACGGATAAAGTTAATCGATGAGCATCCGTATGTAAATCTGAGCGAGAATGACGATTGCCTGCGCTTTCGCTAAGGGCAACAGGAGGAGCACATGACCACAATCACCTGGGTTCTTGCAGCCGACGGCTGCCGCGCCCGGATCTTCGAGACGCATGGACTCAAGCTCGACCTTCAGGAAATTGAAGACCTCACGAACCCCGTTGCCCGCTCGACCGAACTCAGCGACAAGGATCGCGAGAAGTTCGCGAGGAATGTCGCGAGTCATCTGGAACAGGCGCGCTTGCAGCATCGATTCGATCGTTTGCGCCTTGCCGTGGAACCCAGGTTTCTGGGCCTCTTGCGCGAACATCTGAGCAGCGAAACGCGCAAGCTCGTCTACGAGGAAGTGAACCACGACATCTCCAAGGTCGACTCGCGGGGCGTCGAGCGGCATCTGGGACGGCCCTGATGCGCGGCAATGGCGCCACGGCAAACGAAACGGGCCAGCGTTCACGCTGGCCCGTTTTCACATCGATGCAAGCGCGTTTCAGGCCGCCGGCTTGATGTTCTGGTTGGTGCAAAACAGGTTATGCGGATCGTACCGGCTCTTTACGTCCGTAAGCCGCGCGTAGTTCGGTCCGTATGCCGCCTTCACGCGATCCCCTTCGTCGCCCGTCAGGAAGTTAACGTACACACTGCCGATCGCATGCGGCGTGAGGGCGTCGAACACGTTGCGCGCCCAGCCGATGCAGGTCGCGTCCTCGGCAGCGTCGGTCCAGCGCGAGTGGATGTTCACCGTGTAAAGCGAATCGCGGTTCGCATAGGCCGTCGCGTTCACCGGCACGCGATTCGTCTCGCCACCCATCGCGCCGATGAAGATCTCGCAATGCGGCGACGGCAGATCGCCCGTATATTTCGCAAGCGACGCTAGCACGTCGTCGTCCATCGCGGCGAAGTTGTGCGACTTCCAGTAGTTGCGCGCGCCTGATGTCATCAACGGATCGAAGCCCTTTTGCCACGCGGTGAACGGCATCGCGCCAAGATGTTCGCCGTAGGGCGTACCGAAGTGACGCAGCGGCTCGACGGCCTCCGCACCGCTTTCGAGCGGACCGACATAACACGAAGCCAGCACGATGATCGGCTTGCCGTGCACGTCTTCGGGCAGGAAAGGCAGCGGTGGCGCGAGGCGCATCACGGCCCATACGGTCAGCTCGTCGGGCATCGCGGCGACGAAGTCGCGATACTTCGGCAGCACTTCGTTCGCCTGTTCGAGCGGATACACGACGAGGCCGCCATAGATCTGCGGACCCACCGGATGCAGGCGATACTCGAACAGCGTGACCACGCCGAAGTTGCCGCCGCCGCCGCGAATCGCCCAGAAGAGATCGGCGTCCTGCTCGGCCGTCACGCGATGCCACTTGCCGTCCGCGGTCACGATCTCGGCCGCGACGAGATTGTCGACCGCCGTTCCGAACTTGCGGCTGATCCAGCCAAAGCCGCCGCCGAGCGTGAGTCCTGCGACGCCCGTCGTCGAGTTGATGCCGAGCGGCGTGGCGAGACCGAACGCCTGCGCTTCGCCGTCGAGGTCGCCGAGCGTCGCGCCGGGTTCCACATACGCGCGCTTCGCTTCGGGGTCCACGCGCACCGACTTCATCGCTGAGAGATCGAGCATCACGCCATCGTCGCAGACAGCGCTGCCGGCGATGTTATGCGCGCCGCCGCGGATCGAGAGCACGATGCCGTTGTCGCGTGCGAATCCAACGGCGGCGATGACATCGGCCGAGCCCGCGCAACGCACGATGATCGCCGGACGCCGGTCGATGGTCGCGTTCCAGACCGTGCGCGCTGCGTCGTAGCCGGGATCGGACGGCGTCAGCACGGCGCCGCGCAGTTGGGATTTGAGAGTGTCGATTGCTTCGCTTGTCAGACTAACCATGGCTTTACCTCACTGCATACTTCAAGAATTGCGCGATGACGGACGCGCGCGCACAGCCGCATGCACCGCCGGTGCGGATCACCTGTCTCATGTTATGGATGATTGGAAGAGACTGGAGCGTTATGAGCCGAAGACGGGCAATCGTTTGCCCAAGCTCATTTAAGGATTGCGTCGCGCGGATGTAAAGGCTTGGTCAAGCGCGAGCGCGCATCACATCTAGCATCGATCGGACATTCGCCCCTGCTATGAGCGATAGCGCATTAAGGATCGCCAATTAAGTGCTTCAATGCGATGCTGAATCCAGCTTCGTCGCGTTTAGTCCGTCGAAGCTTGTATCGAGCGAATGGAGAGGTCGCCCGCCTTGTCGGAAATGCGCACGAGTTCGGCAAGCGAGTGCGCGCCCATCTTCTCCATCACGCGTGCGCGGTGGACCTTGATGGTTTTTTCGACCGTGCCGAGTTCGGACGCCACCTGTTTATTGAGGCGCCCCTTTACCACCAGCGCGAACACTTCCCGCTCGCGCGGCGTGAGTTTCGTCAGACGCAGCCGGATCGCGTCGATCTCGACGCTATCGCTTAGCGCTTCTCGCGAGCGCGCTAAGGCGACGTCGATCGCCCGAAGCAGGTCGTGCTCGCTCACCGGCTTCTCCAGAAAGTCGGCGGCACCGGCCTTCATCGCGGTGACGGTCATCGGAATGTCGCCGTGACCCGTGATGAACACGATGGGCAACGCCGCGCCCGCGCGGTTGAGCCTTTGCTGTAATTCGAGGCCGCTGAAGTCCGGCAGCCGCACGTCAAGGACAAGACATGCCGGGCGACCGGACGCGATCTCGAATGCGAGAAACTCGCTTGCGCATGCGAAGCCCTGCACGGCATAGCCCGCCGAGCCGATCAGGCGGCAGAGCGCACGGCGCACGGCGTCGTCGTCGTCGACGACGAATACGACGGGCTCCAGCTCGATCATGATGCGGGCCGCCACGATGCGTCGCGCGGCTCGACTGCGGCCGGCAACGTGAAATGGATGGTCGCGCCGCGCGCGTCGTTGCTCTCGGCCCAGATGCGGCCGCCGTGCATGTCGAGGATGGAGCGGCTAATCGACAGTCCGAGACCGAGGCCGTCGCGCTTGGACGTATAGAACGGCTTGAAGATACGGTCGCGGTCGTCGGCGGACAAGCCCGCTCCGCGATCCCGCACCGCGACGTGCACGCTGTCCGTGCCATCCGGAATCGCCGACACGACCACTTCCCGCTCGCTCGGCGCGCAATGGGCCATGGCATCGAATGCGTTGAGCAGCAGGTTGAGCATGACTTGCTGCAACTGCACCTTGTCGCCGCGCACGGGTGGCAGGGACGCATCGACGTCGAGCGTCACGCGCATCGATCGCACGATCGCATCGCTGTGGACGAGCAACGCCACGTCGCCGATCACGCTCGCGAGATTGAGCGGCGCGAGTTCGACTTCGCCCTTTTTCACGAGCGCGCGGATGCGGCGCAGAATGCCGCTCGCACGATTGTTGTCCTCGACGAGATCGCTCAGGATCTCGCGCACTTCGTCGAGGTCGATGGGTTCGCGCGTCATGAAACGCTGTGCCGCCTGCGCGTTGCTCAGGATCGCGGTAAGCGGCTGATTCAGTTCGTGCGCGAGCGACGCCGTAAGTTCGCCGAGTGCGCACACGCGCGTGAGATGCGCAAGTTCCTGCCGGTTGCGCTGAAGCTCGTATCGATCGGTGCGATCGATCACGAGCGCGCACGTGAAGCGCGTGTTCATCGACGGCACCGGATTGCGCGCAACCTCGACAAGAAACTGCGTGCCGTCCTTGCGCCGCGCGAAGTGGTGCTGCATGAGGGGCGCGTCGTCGCGTGCAGGCACGCTCGCGTGAGCATCGTTGAGAAAGCCAGGCACGAGCCATTCCGCCGCCGCGCCGATCATCTCGGCGCGCGCGTAGCCGAAAAGCTTCTCCGCCACCGAATTGACGAGTTCGATCCGACCCTCTTCGTCGACGATGAGCGCCGCGAGCGGCAGGCATTCGAGCGAGTCGCGACACTGCGCGTCGAGCGGCTCCGGATTCATGCGCTTGGGCGTCCTGCGCATGCGGCCGACGGGCAACATGGCGATGCGCCGGCGCACCGGCTGCCATCGGTCGCGCAGGAATTCCTGCCACAGCGCCGTGTGCGATGCGCGCGGCCGGCCGGACAACGCGGCGGCCTCGCCCGCATGGACGACGGCCGACGCAGCCGGCGGCGCCGCGAGGGCGGTGCGCCCGCGCAGGACGCGCTGCACGATCAACGCGGCGATCAGCATGGCCTCGCTGAATGCAGCGGCGTGAACGATGGTCATGGCCCCGTGCTCCTGTCGTTGAGCCCGCATCGCGCGAGCCGGTACTGGAAGACTCAAGGGACAACCGGAAGCAAGGCGAGTCGACGTTCAGGGTATCGCTGGAACGACTGCGTCGTCATGCACCGCGCTTACATGCGTTGTTTTTCCGTGCAGCGGTATTCGCAAAGCGCCACAGTGAGCGATGAAACGTGAGGGGGTCAACGAATGGTAGGCGGCGTATAAGGCTTTGTAAACCGTGCCTTTCGGTCGAAGCGGCCCGGTAGATGCGAGCATGACACTTGCATCTATCGGACGTTTCGCTCGACGCAATCAAGCGCGCGTTCGTTGCACGCGACGCCTCGGATACTCAGGATGCAACCGGAAAGCCCAGCGCGGCCGCCTTCGCGTGCAGGTCCGCGAAGCGGCAGCCTGCATCGCTCGTCGCCACGGAGCCGTCGCTCGGCGATCCAGGCTGCCGGTGATCCAGTTGCCGGATACCGCTCGTGATCGAGCCGGTGGAGATCAGCGAGCACGCCGACCCGAACACGCCTTGCGTCACCGCGATGGCCGGCGCGTCGGCACGCGCCGCGCTCTGCAAATCGAGCGCGTAGGCCATGTTGCCGGCTGCGCAACCAAGGCGCAGGCACGGCCCGTGCGTAAGGTGTCTGATCGAATGCGCTGCAGCGACAGCAAAGCAAACCGCGCACCTTGCCCCTTTCACTTCCATTCCAGCGTCGTCACAGGCGTTGCCAACTTGCGAGCATCGTCATGAAGAATCCGTGGACCAAGAAGAACCCGTTGATGAGCATGTGGCTGAGTGGCGCGAATGCCGCGGCCGGGTCCGCGCGCGGACATGCGAGCGCCGCCGCGAAGCGGCAGGCGTCGACGGCCGTCAGAAGGGGAAACAAGCAGATCGCCGATTTCTGGACGGCCGCGTTCACGCCGCCGAAACCGGCAAGAAAGAAGCGCCGCTGAGTCAGCGCGGCGCCGCAGAACGCGCCGTTCAGGCGCGTTCGAGCACCGCCATCTCGCGCACCACGACGAGCAGCATCGAAAGGCTCGCGCCGCCTGCCGCGCGCAGTTCGGTGAGGAGCCGCGCATAGCGTTCGAGCGCATCCGCACGCTTCGCACGCCAGCTATCGACGATCACATCGGGCGAATCGATTCCGCGCGACGCTTCGAGCGCGCTCATGGTGAGCGCGCGCTTGAGCCGCGCGAGTTCTTCCAGCGCGGCCGCGCGCGCGAGCAAGTCCCAGTGCGTGGCCGTGGGTAGCGCCATCGCCCGCTCGGCGATCCAGCCGTAGTCGAGCAGCGTGCCGATCGCGAAGTACACGCTCGCGACGACTTCCAGCGGACGATCGCAGTTTGCCGCGACTTCGGCGCTGTCCAGCACCGCCGTCGAGATGTCGCCGCTCGCGACCCGCGCCGCGAGCCCGCTTTCCACGCCCGCGTCTTCCAACTCGCGCCTGCGTGCATACCACGACTCCAGATCAGCCGTCGGCAGAAGCGCCGGCAACTGCGGCGCAAGCCGCGCCGCCGCTTCGCGGCAGCGCGCGAGCAGCACGGAGCCGTCGCCCGTGCGCTCCTTCAGACGCCGCAGGAACCAGAGCGTCGTGCCTTCGAGCAGCCGCACCACTTCGACGAACATGCGCGCCTGCACTTCATCGGCGACGACGTTGTCGAGCAGGTCGATGCGTTTCCACAAATCGTTGAGGTCGAAGACATCGCGCACCATCAGCGCCGCGCGCACGATGTCGCTCGGACACGCGTCGGTCTCTTCCATCAGACGCTGCACGAAGGTGCATCCCACGCGATTGACGAACGCATTGGTCAGATGCGTCGCCAGAATTTCGCGTCTGAGCGGATGTCGCTGCATCGGTTCGCTATAGCGCTGCTGCAGCGCCTGCGGAAAATAGTCGAGCAGCATGTCGGCGACGAGCGCATCTTCGGGCACGTCGGAGTCGAGCAGTTCGTCGTACAGCCACATCTTGCTGTAGGCGAGCAGCACCGCCCGTTCCGGCGACGTTAGCCCTTGCTTCGCCGCCTGCCGCTCGGCGATCTCGTCGTCGGAAGGCAGAAATTCGATCTTGCGCTTGAGCCGCCCCGCGCGTTCGAGCGAGCGCATCAGGCGCGCCTCGGCATCGAGCATCTCGGTCACGTAACGCTTCGCGATCGAGAGCGCCTGCGTCTGCGAGTAGTTGTCCTTCAGCACTAGCAGGCCCACTTCGTCGGTCATCTCGGCGAGGAGCTTGTTGCGCTGCTTCTCGGTCATCTCGCCGTCGGCCACCACGAGTCCGAGCAGGATCTTTATATTCACTTCGTGGTCCGAACAATCTACACCTGCCGAGTTGTCGATCGCATCGGTGTTGATGCGCCCGCCGTGCTGCGCGAACTCGATGCGTCCGAGTTGCGTGAAGCCCAGATTGCCGCCTTCGCCCACGACCTTGCAGCGCAACTCGGCGCCGTTCACGCGGACCGCTTCGTTCGCGCGGTCGCCGACCTGCGCATGCGTCTCGCGCGCCGACTTCACATAGGTGCCGACGCCGCCGTTGTAAAGCAGATCGACATCGGCAAGCAGGATCGCGCGGATCAGTTCGTTCGGCGCGAGCGTCGCCGCCGTGATGCCGAGCATCGCCTGCACCTCGGCGGAAATCGCGATGGTTTTCGCGGTGCGCGGATACACGCCGCCGCCCGCCGAAATCAACGATGCATCGTAGTCGGCCCAGCTCGAACGCGGCAGCGCGAAGAGCCGCTCGCGCTCCCTGAAACTCGCTTCGGTGTCGGGATGCGGATCGAGGAAGATGTGCCGGTGATCGAACGCGGCAACGAGCCGGATATGACGTGAGAGCAGCATGCCGTTGCCGAACACGTCGCCCGACATGTCGCCCACACCGACCACGCTGAAGTCGGTCGTCTGCGTATCGACGCCCATCTCGCGGAAATGCCGCTTGACCGATTCCCACGCGCCGCGCGCGGTGATGCCCATCTTCTTGTGGTCGTAGCCGACCGAGCCGCCGGACGCGAACGCATCGTCGAGCCAGAAGCCGTATTCGCGCGCGATCGCGTTCGCGTAGTCGGAGAACGTGGCCGTGCCCTTGTCGGCGGCGACGACGAGATAGGGATCGTCCGGATCGTGACGCACGACATCCGGCGGCGGTTCGATCTCGCCTGCCACGCGATTGTCGGTGACGTCGAGCAGGCCGCGCAGGAACATCTGATAGCACGCGATGCCTTCCTGCATGAACGCCTCGCGATCGCTCGCGGGCGGAGGATTCTTCACGACGAAGCCACCCTTCGATCCCACCGGCACGATCACCGCGTTCTTCACCATCTGCGCCTTCATGAGGCCGAGCACTTCCGTGCGGAAGTCCTCGCGGCGATCCGACCAGCGCAGCCCGCCGCGCGCGACGCGCCCGCCGCGCAGATGCACGCCCTCGACGCGCGGCGCATAGACCCAGATCTCGAACATCGGTTTAGGCTCGGGCAGGCCCGGCACCTTCGACGGATCGAGCTTGAACGACAGATAGGGACGCGGCCGGCCGTCCGCGTCCTTGCGGAAATGATTGGTGCGCACGGTCGCATTGATGACGCCGAGGAACTGGCGCAGGATGCGGTCTTCGTCGAGATTGGGCACCTTGTCGAGCGCCGCCTCGATCGCCTTCAGCATGCGCTCGACGAGCGTCTCACGCGCGCCGCCATCCGCGAGTGCCGGATCGAATCGCGCGAGGAACAGTTCGAGCAGCATGCGCGCGATGCCCGGATTGCCGGTGAGCGCGCGCTCGATATACGCGTCGCTGAAGGTCGAGCCCACTTGCCGTAGATACTTCGCGTAGGCGCGCAGGATCGTGACATCGCGTGCGCCAAGTTGCGCGCGCAGCACGAGCCGGTTGAAGTCGTCGTTCTCCACTTCGCCCGTCCACACGCACGCGAACGCGTTTTCGAAGAGCGCCTTCACCAGATCGATGTCGAACTCCACGTCATCCGCGAGTTCGAGGCCGAAGTCGTGGATCCACGCGTGCTGCGAGCCGGTCGGCTCAATGCGGTAAGGCCGCTCTTCGTCGACGCGCACACCGAGATGTTCGAGCATTGGCAGGCTGTGCGACAGCGCGATCGGCTCGCCCACGCGATACACCTTGAAGCGAAACGCCCGCCGCCCCGCTTCGATCGGACGATACAGGCTCATCGCGAGGCCGCTCGCGCGCGTCTGCGTCTCTTCGATCAGTTCGATGTCGCGCACGGCGGTGCGCGCCGGATAGTCTTCGCGATAGCCGGCGGGAAACGAATCCGCGTAACGTTGCAGCAGGCGGTTGCCTGCTTCTTCGCCGTGACTGTCGATGAGCGCATCGGCGAGATCGTCCTGCCAGCGGCGCGCCACCTGCACGACGCGCGCTTCGAGTTCGCGCGTGTCGACTTCCGGCATGCCGCCCTTCGCCGCGCGCACGACGATATGAATCCGCGCCAGCGGCGACTCCGACAAAAGCGGCGTGAACTCGATGCTCTTGCCGTTGAACGCTTCCATCAGCACCTTCGAGATGCGCCGCCGCAAGTCGGTGTTGAACTTGTCGCGCGGCACGAAGACGAGGCATGAGACGAAGCGGTCGAAGCGGTCGCGCCGCACGAAGAGCCGCGTGCGCTGATGCTCCTGAAGGCGCAGCACGCCGAGCGCGATGTCGAAGAGCACGTCTTCGTCGGCCTGAAAGAGTTCGTCGCGCGGATACTGTTCGAGCACCGTGATGAGCGACTTGTGCAGATGTCCCTTCGCGAGGAAACCCGCGCGCCGCACGATGTTCGCGCACTTGCGGCGCACGATCGGAATCTCGGATGTCGGCACGAGATACGCGGTCGAGGTATAGAGACCGAGGAAGCGCCGCTCGCCGATCACACGGCCGTCGGGCCCAGTACGCTTCACGCCGACGTAGTCGAGATAGCCCGGACGATGCACCGTCGCTCGCGAATTGGCCTTGGTCAGAAAGATCGGCGACGCGCCTTCGACGATCGACGCCGCTGCGGGCGGCAGCGGCGTGACGTCGTCGGCGGAGGGCGGGCGCAGCGTCTCGCGCAGAATGCCGGCGCCCGAGCCGGGCAGCCCGCGCAGCGCGAACGCGCCGTCCTGCGTCACGAGTTCGTAGTCGCGATGGCCGAGGAACGTGAAGTGATCGGCCACCATCCATTCGAGGAACGCGCGCGCCTCGATGCCGTCCGGGCTCGTATCGCGCGCCTTCATTTCGCCGATGGTCGCGCGCGCCACGTCGACGATCTTCGGCCAGTCTTCCACGGACGCGCGCACGTCGCCGAGCACGCGCGCGATGTTCACGCGCAGTTCGTCGAGCTTCGACGCTTCGCCGCAGCGGTCCACTTCGAAATGTATGAAGGATGCGAGCGACGACGCCTCTTTGTCGCTTGCATCGGCGTGGCCTGGACCGATCCGCTCAATCGCCCCGGACTTGCCGCGCCACACGCGAAAGACCGGATGGATCGCCGAATGCAGCGAGAGGCCGAGGCGGTTGATTTCCATCGTGACCGAATCGACGAGGAACGGCATGTCGTCGTTGACGATCTCGACGACCGTGTGGTCCGAATGCCAGCCGTGCTGCTCCAGATTCGGGTTGTAGACGCGCAGCACTTCGCGCCCCGTGACGAACTTCTGCGCCGTCTGCCAGTGCGCCATCGCGGCGCCGTAGAGATCGGCGAGGTCGCGGCTCTGGATGTCCTCGACGTCCACCAGTTCGTAGTAGCCGCGCAGGAAGGGTTCGATGACGGCGAACGTCTCTTGCGGCAAGCGTCCCCGCGCGAACTCGACGACATCGTCGAGCAGGCGCTCGACGCGCTCTTCGTTCTTGACCAGCATGGTGTCCTCCTGGCTCGCCGAGATGGCGTGCACTGCACCCGCATCGCATTTTCTGCGATTATGCGCCGGTTAGCGTGACGCGCGCGCGGCACGGGACGGAATCCGACCGAGCACGCTTCGGAGAAACGACATGCAGAACGATGAACACGATGCCGCACCGCGCAACGATGCAAACAAGCAGGAGCGCGTCGATCCGTACAACCCCGCGGACGGCCTCTAGAAGCCACCGCCCGAGGGCAGGCTCAGCGTGCCCTTGTCGTTGAAGGTCGCGCCGCCGAACGGGCCGCCCGCGAGCCGTCCGCGCAATGCATACGGGATGTTGTCGAACTGCGAGGCGTTCGCGAAGCCGAGCGCCTGGCGCGCCGCCGTGAACGCGGAAACGGTCACCGGCACGGCGAGCACGGCTTCGCCGAAGCGCGGCACGCTGCCTTTCTGGTCGCTCACGCCGCTCGCGAACGGCCGGCCGTTCAGGTCGAGATCGAGCGAGATGCCGTTGTAATCGATCGGCGCGTCGTTGGGATTCTGCACGCGCAGCTTCACGTTAAAACGCGCTTCGAGCCCTTGCCCCTCGAGCGGTTCGAGTCCGACGACGTTCACGCGCATCGCCTCGCGATTGAAAAGGCCCGCGCAGCCGCCGAGCGAGCACACCGCGAGCAACGCGAGGCACGCAAAGACGAAACGTCGGATCGTACGGACGGCGAAATCGGATTGCATGAACGGGTCACCGGTTTGAGTTGAACGGATCATTGTACTGGCGCGGCCTAAAGCCCGACCGCGCGAAAGAAGCGCAGGCTTTCGGTGCCGTGCAGCAATGCACCATGCAGCCAGACGTGATCGGCTGTGAGCCCCGCGCCAATCCACGCAGCGCCGACGACGAGCAGATCGCAACGCCCGCTCGTCCAGAGGTTCAGGGAATGGCGCGCGGCGATCCACGGCACGCCGAGCGGATTCGGCCAGTCGGCGAAGAGATGCATGAGGCCACCGCACGCGAAGCCGAACGTGACCGCCGCGGACGGATACACGCCGAGCAGCCGATACGAAATCACGCAGAGCGCGATCCATCCGACACCCCAATGCGTGAGCGTGCGATGCGTGATCCAGAGCCGCCTCGCACGCGACCACCACGCGACTTCGAGCCAGTCGGGCGCCGTGCTGCCGAGCACGGCCGCGGCGAGCGCGAGCACGCTGCCAAGCTGGTGAGGACCCGCGCCGCCCGTCTTGCTGACGAGCGCCGCCGCGATGATGCCGGCCGCCCAGCCGGTGGCGTGATGCGCCTTGTTTGAAGCCATGATGTCGATGCCGCGCTGCGATGATGAAATCAGGCCGCGCATCTTGCCACGCCGCGTGCGCCTTAACGACGATCCGAACACAAACTTACGCGTTTGGCTGCGCTCGTTACAATCGAGTCTTGTTCGCCGCCCTTTTGCCCCTTCCGACCGCCATGCAACATCTGAAATACCTGAGCGCCTATTCGGCCACGCTGCAGGAAAAGGTTCGCCGCCTGATCGCCGAGGGTCGGCTCGGCACCTATCTCGAAGCGCGTTATCCGCATCGTCATGCCGTGCAGTCGGACCGCGCGCTCTACGAATACTGCTGCGAACTGAAGCAGGAATTCCTGCGCGTCGCGCCCGCCATCGACAAGGTCGTCTACGACAGCAAGCTCGACGTGCTGCGGCACGCGCTCGGCCTGCACACGGCCATTTCGCGCGTGCAGGGCGGCAAGCTGAAGGCGAAGAAGGAGATCCGGATCGCGTCGCTGTTCAAGGACACCGCGCCCGAATTCCTGAAGATGATCGTCGTGCATGAACTCGCGCATCTGAAGGAAGGCGATCACAACAAGGCGTTCTACCGGCTCTGCGAATTCATGCAGCCGGGCTACCATCAGATCGAATTCGATCTGCGGCTCTATCTCACGCATCGGGACCTGTGCCGCATCCAGGCGGCCTGAGACGCTAGTGCGCTATCGCGCGATGGCGAGCACCAGCAGCACCGCGCCGCCGACCGCGATGACATCCTCGATCAGCGCCGCCGGCAGATCGCGTCCGAACGCGCGCGCCAGCGCGGCGCGTGCCTTCGCCCCGCCGAGCGTCCCGATGATCGCCCCCACGACACCCGCGACCAGCCCGCCGATCCACCCGCCCGCCGGCGTGGCGAGCGCCGCGCCGCACAACGCGCCGAGCACGATGCGCGCGCCGAACTGCATCGGCACTGTGCGGCTCGGGGTGCGCGGCAACTGGTCGGTGACCAGTTCGACGACGGCGAGCGCCGTGAAGATCCACGGCGTCGCGGAATAGCCGAAGAAGGCGAGCGGCGTGCCCGCGAGCGGCAGCCAGCCGAGATGCGCGGCCCAGCTCACGGCGGCGGGCGCGGTCATCGCCCGCAGGCCCGCGACGATACCCATCAGCAACGCGATCAGATACACGGACACGGACGCCTCCCCGGGCGAGAGCGATAAAGACGATCGGCGATACCGACGATCAGGCGAGCGACCGCCCCGTGCCGGCGGCAAGCAAGCGGCGCTTCGCATCGGCGAGCAGCGCGTCGAGCAGCGCCATGTCCACCGGCTTGACGAGATGCGCGTCGAAGCCTTCGCCGATCGAACGCTCGCGGTCCTGATTCTGCCCGAAGCCCGTCATCGCCGCAGTCACCGTGCGCGCGAACGCCACGTTTGCGCGCAGCGCCCGCAGCACGGCAAAGCCGTCCATGTCCGGCATCGCGAGGTCGACCAGCACGAGATCGGGCAGGAACTCCCGGGCGACGGTCAGGCCGCTCGCGCCGTCGTAGGCCGCGCGCGCCTCGTGGCCCTTCATGCCGATCAGCATCGCGAGGCTGTCGGAGGAATCGCGGTTGTCGTCGATCACGAGCACGCGCATCGCGTTCGCCGGCATGGGCGCCGACGGCCGCCCGGCGGCGTTTGCGGAGCGGGTGGCGCGCCGCCGCGCGCGCGGCAGGCGCACGGTGAAGACGCTGCCCATGCCGCGTCCCTCGCTTTGCGCCGAGATCATGCCGCCGTGCAGTTCGACGAGCGAGCGCGACAGCGTCAGGCCGATGCCGAGCCCGTTGTGCGTCGGGTCGAGCAGCCGGTCTTCCTGCGCGAAGAGCGTGAAGATGGTGTCGAGCGAGCCGGGCGAGATGCCGCGTCCCTGATCGCTCACCGTCAGCACGATGTTGCGCGCTTCGCTCACGATCTCGATGGCGATGCGCCCGCCCGTCGGCGAAAATTTCGATGCATTGTTCAGCAGATTCTGCAGCACCTGCACGAGCCGCACGAAGTCGCCCTCCACGACGACGCCTTCCGCCGGCAGCCGCACGTCGATCACCTGCTGGCGCTGGTCGGCGAGCGGGCGCGCCGCTTCCACGCTCTGCGCGACGACCTCGGCCATGTCGACGCTCGCCATGCGCAGATCGATCTTGCCGGTGGTGATGCGGCCCATGTCGAGCAGGTCGTCGACGAGCCGCGACAGTTGAATGGTCTGACGGTCGATCATGTCGCGGCACGAGGCGATGGTCGGCGAGAGCTGCGGTTCGAGCTGCATCACGCCGACCGCGTTGCGCAACGGCGCGAGCGGATTGCGCAGTTCGTGCGCGAGCGTCGCGAGGAATTCGCTGACGTGCTGGCTCGACCGCTCCAGTTCTTCCAGGCGCTTTCTCTCGCTCAGGTCGCGCGTGACCTTCGCGAAGCCGCGCAGCGTGCCGGACGAGTCGTACACGGCCGTGATGATGACGTTGGCCCAGAAGAGCGAGCCGTCCTTGCGCACGCGCCAGCCTTCGTCCTCGACGCGACCGAAGCGCGACGCGCGCGCGAGTTCGCCGGCGGGCTTGCCGGCGGCGTTGTCCTCCGGGCGGTAGAAGACCGAGAAGTGCTGCCCGATGATTTCGTCGGGCCGGTAGCCCTTGATCTCGATGGCGCCGGCATTCCAGCTCGCGACGCGGCCGTCCGGATCGAGCATGAAGATGGCGTAATCCTCCACCGATTCGACCAGCAGACGAAAGCGCTCCTCGCTCTGGCGCAGGCGCTCCTCTTCCTGGCGGCGCAGGGTGAGGTCGCGGGTGAGCTTGGCGAAGCCGATCGGCGTGCCGTCCGGGTCGCGCATGGTCGTGATCACGACGTTCGCCCAGAAGAGCGAGCCGTCCTTGCGCACGCGCCAGCCTTCGTCCTCGAAGCGTCCGACGGCGAGCGCCTCGCGCAACTCGTATGCGGGCCAGTCGCGTGCGAGCGCTTCCGCGGGATAAAAGCGCGAAAAGTGCTGGCCGATGATCTCGCGCGCCGCATAGCCCTTGATCTTCTGCGCGCCGGCGTTCCACGTGCGCACGCGGCCTTCGAGATCGAGCATGAAGATCGCGTAGTCCTCGATTTCCTGGACGAGCGTCCGGTAGAGCGAATCGCGGACCTCAGCGTCCTCGCGCGGCTCCAGGGCGGGAGTGTCCTCGGGACTCGGGGAGGAAGCGGGTTGGGTCATAGTGTCGTATTTTTGTAGAAGCTCAGGCGTTGACGAGCATACACCGTTCGGGTTCGATGACCAGCGTGCTCAAGCATCGCGGGTCGAATCGCGCAGTCGCGGATGCAGCAGCAAACGCGCGCAGCCATCGCCTTCGACGATCACGACCGCGTTCTGCTCGAATGTCACCATCAGATCGTCGGCGGCCGGGCGGTCTGCGCCGAGCGCGAGCACGCTTTCCTCGGACGGCCACTGGCCCGTCGGATCGATTCCGGCGCCTTCGATCGTCTCGAAGCCAAGGCGCGCGAGATGCGCCTTCAGCCTGAGCTGGCGCGCGGCGTTGTCGTCGTCGCTGACGCGCCGGCTGAACGGGTTGAACGCCGTCACGAACACCGCCGATCCGGCGCCATGCCGCGCGAGCAGCGCGGTCATCGCAGCGCTCGTTTCGCCGATGCGCATGTCGATCGGGATGTGGGCGAACACGCGATACCGCGTCGCCCGGTAAGCCGCGAGCGTCTCGCCGTTCACGACCGCTCCGGGCGGCGGCGCAGTTCGATCGGCTGGCCGTGGGGCGTCGCGCGCGCTGCGTCGTCCCAATCGGCGCGGCGGCTCGACAGCATGCCGTCCGTCACGAGTCCTTTCTCCGTGCTGATGCGCTCGAGCGCCGTCAGCCAGTGCGCGTAGTAAGTATCGCCGCGATCGGGGTCGCCCGCGGCCTGCGCGTCGGCGATCGCGCGACTCAGGTACTGCGCCCATTCATGCCAGGTGAAGAGCCCGCGCTCGTGCAGCGCTAGCGTCATCGCGAAGGCCTGCGCCTGCCACGGCGCATCGAAGACGGGACCGGCGGCGTCGGCGGGCAGTCCGGGCAACGCGGCGCGCCATCCGTGCGGATTCGGTTCGGTATCGTGCGATGTCATGCCGGACACGGTTCCAGATACGGCTCCCAGCAATCGACGCACACCGACGTCGCCGATGTCTCTGCGCCCCACAACTCGGCCGCATCGAAGCGCACCGTGTAGAGCCAGTGCGGCTCTTCGCCCGCGCCGATCGCGTGGGTATCGGGAAAGACGTGCGCGCCCCGCACCGCGACGATCTCGCCGCGCCTGCCCCGGCAATAGCGCGGCAGGCGCGTGTGCGTCGGCGGATGCATCTGCCGGGCGCGCACCGCATCGCCGGCCGCGAAACGCGCTGGCGCGCGCGCCGGGCGGTCGACGGGACTGCCGCGCAAAAGCGCCGCCTGCACCTGATCCGCGTGCAGGACGCGCTGCACGCGCGCCGCCGCGCTGCGCAACTCGCCCGACTCGATTTCTTCGACGGTGGCGAGACCCGCGTTCACCAGCAGCGTCTTCAGACCTTCGAACCAGATTTCGAAATAGCTGCTCGACAGGTATTGCGCAGGCGGGAGACTCTCGCGCGCGGCCCGCGATGCGTCGATGTTCCATGCGCCGGTCGCGCCCATCGCGAGCGTCACGGCGAGGACGCGGCGCTCCCAGTCGTCGTGCAGCGGCAAGTCGTTTTCGCGCGGGCGGATCGGCCCGAACGACTGCATGCCGCCCATGTCCTGCGCGCCGTTCATGCTGGCTCCTGTGTCCGGGTGGCCGACGAACCGGGCATCGCCGGCAGGCCGGTGCCGATCATCGAATCGCGCGTGACCAGTTCGGCGAGCGCGGCTTCGGCCATGTTCTCCGTGCCCGGCGGGCGCATCGGCAACACGAGATAGCGGACCTCGGCGGTCGAATCCCATACACGCAGTTCGACCTCGGCCGGCAATTCGACGCCGAATTCCGCCAGCACGCCGCGCGGGTCGATCACGACGCGCGAGCGATACGGCGCCGACTTGTACCACGCGGGCGGGAGGCCGAGGACCGGCCACGGATAGCACGAGCACAGCGTGCAGACGACGAGGTTGTGCACCGCGGGCGTGTTTTCGAGCACGACCATGTGCTCGCCCTGCCGCCCCGTGAAGCCGAGCGACGCGATGGCGGCGCTGGCGTCGTCGAGAAGCCATTGGCGGTAGGCCGGATCGGCCCACGCCTTCGCGACGACGCGCGCGCCGTTGCGTGGTCCGACCCGATGCTCGTAAGTGTCGATGAGGACATCGAGCGCCTTCGGGTCCACGTAACCTTTCTCGACCAGAAGCGACTCCAGCGCGCGCACGCGCAGGTCCATCTCCGGCAGCGCGCTGCCGGCGTGATCGTGGTCGTGGTCGTGGTGGTGGCTCATCGGCGCCGCTCCTTGCGCGAAGACGTCCATACCTTACCGGAGCGCGCGGACCTCCGCAAACGCACCGCAACACGGCTTTCGACATCTATACTTTCAGAAGCGTTTCCAGGTGGAACGCCTTCCGGCATCGCAGCGCTCTTACCGCGTTTTCCGGGCCCGCACGGCGATGCCTGCGGGCCGATGACCCGTTCGAGGGAGACATCATGACGCGCAAGTACATCGACTGCCGCGAAGTGCCGAGCGACAACAACTGCTCGGTGGCACTCTCCGCGGATTCCGACGACGAATTGCTCGAAGCAGCCGTGCAGCACGCGGTGTCAGTGCATCAGCATACGGATTCGCCGGAACTGCGTTCGCAACTGAAGACGTTCTTCCACGACGGCACGCCGCCCGTCGACACACCTCGCAAGTAACCGCGTTCAGCGAGCGCGTCCGGCGCAGCGCGGCGGATGCGCTCATCCGAGTTCGAACGACGTCACCCCGAACACGCAATCGAGCGGCACCGCAGGCGGCGCCTTCGTGTACATGCGCGCGGTCTCGAAGACACTCGACATGCCGTGACGCACGGCGAGCGCGACCGCCTCGGAATTGGCCTCGGGCACATCGAGAAACACGGCCGCGCCGGGCACACGGGCGACGAGCGCGCCGTACAGATCGTCGGCGATGCGCGCGTCGTCGGCGAAAAGCGGGCCGATCTTGTAGCCGCTGCGGCAGGCGCGCAACACGCCGTAACCGCGCACGCGACCGTTTTCCTGCGCAACGAGCGCGGCGCCTTCGGGCTGGGCGAGCCACGCGCGAAGGAACGCCTCGCGCGGCGCGCAAAACATCCGGCGATCATAGGCGGCGATTTGTTCGAACGGCACCGCCGACGCCTCCACGATGGCCGCAGACGTCGGCGCATCGTCGCGCGCGAGTCCCTCGAACCGGACGTTGCGGTACGCGAGCCGAAAACCCAAACGCCGATAATTCGCCTGCTGGCTCACGACGCCGTCGAGCCCGATATTACGCTCGCCGAGACTGGCGATTCCCGCGTTCCAGAGACGTATGCCGAATCCGCGTCCGCGAAAGGCGGGCGCCACGATGTAGAGGCCGATGAAGCCGAGCGTATCGCCGTAAGCGACGGCCGACAGGCACGCGACCGGCTCGCCGTCCAGTTCGCCGATGAAAAAGCCGTGCGGATCGGCGGCATGGAAAGCGCGCGCGTCGTTCAGCCCCGGATTCCAGCCTTCGACGGCGGCCCAATCCAGCGCGAGCCCGATTTCGTCGGCGCGCATGCGGCGGATCGTGTAGGCCGCGTCACGATTGACGGTCGCGTTCATGCCGTGCACCTCGGCGGGCGGGTTACGCAGATGCGTCGAGTGTCGCGCGATTCGTTACGCGAGGGGAAGGCGAAAAGAAGTATTGCGATCAGTCCGGCGACGCCCGCCGATACGGCGCGCGGACTGCGGCTCAGACGCCGGAATGGCTCGGTTCAGCCCGGCGCGCCCCGGACGCGCGCCATTCGCCCTCGCGCACCGCGCGCTGGCCGTCTTCGCGGGCGTCTTCCTCGGAAGCGAAGCCCTCGTAGCTATACGCGACGACTTTCATCCCGTTGCCTGTCGGCCGGGGGATGGTGATGGCCCAGTGCCACTCGCCGTCCTGCTCGAAGACGTGCAGCGTAGGGTCAGACGACTTCTGAGCGTCCATGATTCGACTCCTTGCGGCAAGCCACTGCGCGGCACCTCGTTTGCATCGTCTGGACGGAGATCCGGCTCGCCGGGGCGCCATGACAGCGCATCGATGCAAGGGCCACGCGATCCTGCCCAGCCAGTACAGGATACGCGGCGCTTTGTTGCGTTGCAACATCCGAATCCCCCGGACGTGGCGCGAATCGTACGGTCGTAAGTTGGACAAACGCACGCCGGGCGCGATCAGGCGGGCTCGCGGCGAATGCTGGCTTCGTGTTTAGCTTCATCGACTAAATAAAGCCAGTCGGCGATTGTGTCGCAGGTCCAGGCAGGGTCGTCGTGCGGCAAATCGTGTCCCGCCCACGGATGGCGCGCGTGCGTCGCGCCCCACTGGAAGGCGATGCGCGCGGAACAGACCGGATCGACGAGCCGGTCGTCCGTCGAGGACAGCAACAGCGTCGGGCAACACGGCGCTTCGCGCGGCGCCCGAAAGCGCGCCGCCGCCGCAAGCTGGCGCAACGCGCTCGCCGCGCTCACGGGCGCCGTGTTTCGCACATGATTCCACGCGGCGACGTCGGCGTCGAGCGTGTCGTGCCGGTGGCAGGTCAGCGCATGGACGATGCGCTCGCACTGTGCGCCGCGCGTCCAGCAAGCCGCGACGCGAACGAGCGCCGGCCACGCCGTCGGCCGCAAGCGCTCGCCGATGCCCGCAAACGGCCGCATGCTCGTGTTGATGAGCACGAGCCGGTCGATTTCGCCCGGATGGCGCGCCGCCCACTGCGTCGCGACCATCGCGCCGAGCGACATCGCGAAGAGCCGGTACGGCGCCGCGATTCCCGCCGCCTGCGCGCGCGAGCGGACCGACTCCGCGATGCCGTCCACGTCCGCGGGCACGCGCATCGCGCGCGCGGTGCCGTTGCCCGGCAGGTCGATCGCCAGAACGCCGCCGGCATCCGCGATCCGCGTGCGGAAATCGTCGGCGAAGGCGCCCCAGTGGCGCGTCTCGCGCGTGAGTCCGCGCAGCAGGATCCACTGGCTCATGGCGCGCCCTTGCTCCACCAGTGCTCGGCGGCGCGCGCCGTCACCTGCTCGCGGAAATCGCCGCGCGGCAGCCATCGATGCGAAGAAAACGCCGCGCGCGTCAGAAAGTCGAAGAAATTGGGATGCCGGCGCAGCACGCGCCTCGTCCGATGTGCCTTGATCGGGTTGTAGATGCCCAAGCGCGAGAACAATTGCGGCGGATTTTTCCTGATCCAGCGCCAGGAACCGAGTTCGAGCGTCATCGGCAGGAAAATGTTCGGCGCGCGCGTGCGGTCGTAGGCGCAATCCCAGAGATCGCCGTGCAGCAGGTACTGATGGCTCTGCGGTTCGAACGCGTAGCCGTGATGCGGACACGACTGCTCGAACATCGTCTTCAGCATGAACATCTCGGCGAGATGCGGCATCTGCCGGTCGGTGCGCGCGTAGGGAAACCAGATGCTGTCGTCCCAGCCGAAGCCCGAATGGCAGTCGAGTGCGAAGCTGAGCGGCCGCGACATCAGTTCCTCCTCGACAACAGAGAGGAGCGCCGCGCTTTCCACTTCCATCGACGCGTCGCGACTCCCGCGATACCACGGCAGCCACGGCCCGATGCGCTGTCCGCCCGCGAGCCACGGCACGCGGCCTTCGGCGCTTTGCGGGGCGTTGCGCATCAGGTCGACGCCGTTCGGGTTCGAGCGCGTGCGCGCCCACATGCCGCCGGGATTGACGATCGGCATGAAGACGAGCCGGATCGAACGCAATTGCTCCGACAAAAGATCGTCCCATTCGAGGCGGCGCAAAAGCGCGCGCATGTAGTCGAGGATCAACTGCGTGCCGATCCGCTCCAGTCCGTGCACGCCGCCGAAGAAGCCGATCGCGGGCGCGCCGGGATCGGTCGTGCCGAGGGTCGCGGTGAGGATAGGGAACGTGTGGCGGCTGGTCCGCACTTCGGTCACCGTGCGTCCGACGAACCAGGCGCGGCCGGCATCGAGCAGCGACCGGAGATCGTCGAGTTCCGCAAAGCTGTCCGAGGCAACCCGCAACGTGCTCATGGTCCCGCCCCTGTCGTGTGATTGTTCTGATGGTTTCGTGCGCAGCCGGCGCCCGCCGCGGGCTCCGATTTTCGCGCCACCGCATGACTGCGCACAGCGCAGCGCACGACAAGATGGCCTTTTGCATCGGACGGGCCGAGGGTATCGTTTCGGACCCGAATCGCGCCTCGCCTTGTGTAAAGCGTCGCCTAGAATGAAAAAACCGACTTCCGACGGTGCGAGGCTCCCGCCATGAAAAACCTTCCCTGCCTTCTGGCCGGCGCGCTGTTCGGCGCGTCGTGTGTCGCTTCGGCGTATGCACAACCGCCGTCGAAGTCCGATCCGTCCGCGCCCAAGACCCGCGCCGAGGTCAAGGCCGACACGCTCGCCTGGCTCGCCGCCGGCTACGATCCGAACAACTGGTGGGACTACCCCGACAACGCGCAGCGCGCCGGACGCATCGTCGCGGCCCAGCGCGCGCAGGAAGCGGGCGGCGCGCCGATGCGCCCGCAGTGACGTCCCGTTGACGCACGCGCCGCGTTCACGCAACGCGTCCAGCTGCACTCATTCCCGGCTCGCGCGCTTGTCGCCGCGCAGGATGCGTCGCGCGATGCTCCAGCGATGCACTTCCGAAGGACCGTCGTAGATGCGAAACGCGCGCATGTCCGCGAAGATTCGCGCGACGACGGTTTCGTGCGTCACGCCCTGTCCGCCCAGCACCTGCACGGAGCGGTCGACCACGCGCCACAGCGCCTCCGACGACACCACCTTCGCGATGCTCGATTCGTGCTTGCCGAGCACGCCCTGGTCGAGCACCCACGCGCAGTGCCAGATCGCGAGGCGCGTGACGTGCAGGTCCATTTCGTTATCGGCGAGCATGAAGCCGACGCCCTCGTGTTCGCCGAGCGCGCGCCCGAACGCCTGCCGCTCGCGCGCATACGCCGAAGCGACGTCGTGCGCGCGCCGTGCCGCGCCGAGCCAGCGCATGCAGTGCGTGAGACGCGCGGGCGACAGCCGCACCTGCGCGTAGCGAAAGCCTTCGCCGGCTTCGCCCAGCACGTTCGCCGCCGGAACGCGCAGACCCTCGAAACGCACGACGGCGTGGCCGCCCGGAAAACACGTGTCGAGCGAATCCATCGCGCGTTCGATCACGATGCCCGGGCTCGTCATGTCGGCGAGAAACATGGTCGCGGGACCGTCCGAGAGCTTCGCCATCACGATCGCAACCGCCGCGCCCTCCGCGCCCGTGATGAACCATTTGCGACCGTCGATCACGTAATCGTCGCCGTCGCGGGTCGCGACGGTCTGCAGCATCGACGGGTCCGCGCCCGCGCCGGGCGGCGGCTCGGTCATGCAGAAGCACGAGCGGATCTCGCCCGCCGCGAGCGGACGCAGCCAGCGTTCCTTCTGCTCGGGCGTCGCGATCGCTTCGAGCAGGTGCATGTTGCCTTCGTCGGGCGCGGCGATGTTGAGCGCGACCGGGCCGAGCGGCGAATAGCCGGCCTCCTCGAAAAGAATCGCTTTCGCGACATGGCCGAGCCCGAGGCCGCCGAATTCCGGCGACACATGGCTCGACAGCAGTCCCGCGCGCCGTCCTTTGGCGATCAGTTCCGCGCGCAGCGACTCGTTCGGCCCGTGCGGCGTGCAGCGCGGATCGCGTTCGAACGGCACGATTTCGTCGGCGATGAAGGCGCGCACGCGGGCCTGCAGGTCGGTCAGTTCGGGGGGAAGCGAGAAGTCCATCGGCGGTTCCTGTCGTTTGATGAAACGGCTTGCAGCCTCAATCCTCGTACTCACTATACTTGCGCGCGTCGCCGCGGACTTTGTGCGCCGGATATTTCGCCCGGTTCAGCGCCATCTTCTCGAACACCGCGCGATACAGATCGACGTCGAGCCGGTCGGCCAGCATCACGAGGTAGGCGAGCACATCGGCCATCTCATGGCGGACGGCGGTGAGCTTGGCGTCGTCAAGTTCGTCGCGCTCGCCCGAGGCGAGCCACTGGAACGGTTCGAGCAACTCGCTCGCTTCGACGCTGATCGCGGTCGCCAGGTTCTTCGGCGTGTGAAAGCGCGCCCAGTCGCGCTCGCGGACGAACTCGCGCGTCAGCGCGCGCAGTTCGTCGAATTCGCCACGCGAGGGCGGCGGGTCATGCGGTTCGTTCATGTCGAGGTTCCTTCTCGAGGTTCCTTCTTTTGGTTGCACGTGCGCTCAATCCGCCGGATACAGCCCGAGCGTGCGCGCCTTCAGCCGCGCGAGTCCGAAGAGCGCGTCGGTGAACGGCGTCGCGACGCCGGTCATCCGGCCGAGTTCGCACACCGCCGCCACCAGCGCATCCAGTTCGACCGGCCGCGCCGCCTCGACATCCTGCAGCATCGACGTCTTGATCGCGCCGAGCCTGAGCGTGACCGCGTGCCGGTCGGCGGGCGCCTGGTCGATCGGAATGCCGAAGCGAGCGCCGATCTCCTTCGCCTCCAGCATGATGCGCGTGACGAACCCGCGCACGAGGTCGTCGCCGAGGATGCGGTCGGTCGTGGCGCCGGTGATCGCGCTGATCGGGTTCATCGTCATGTTGCCCCAGAGCTTGAACCACACTTCGCGCTGGATCTGGTCGCACCCGCTCGCCTCGAAACCCGCTTCGTTCAGCCGCGCGCACAGCGCTTCCACGCGCTCGCTCGCGCGCCCTGCCGCTTCGCCGACGATCAGACCCTTGCCCTGAACGTGACGGATCACGCCGGGCGCGTCCGTCGCGCAGGCCGCGTGCACGACGCAGCCGAGCGTTAGCGCGCCGGGAATGGCCGCCGCGATTTCGCCGTGCGGATCGACGGAGGCGAGCCGCTTGCCCGCGAAGTCGCCGCGCAGGCCGTCGCAGAACCACCACGGCACGCCGTTCATCGCCGTGAGGACGACCGTGCCGGCGCCGAGAAGCGGCGCGATGCGCGCCGCCACCGACGCCATCGCGGGCGCCTTGACCGCCACCACGACGACGTCCTGCACACCGAGGTCGGCGGGATCGGCGCTCGCGCGCACTTCGACCGCGTGGGTCGCGCCGCCTTCCACGAGGCGCAGGCCGTGCGCGGCGAGCGCGTCGAGCGTCGCGCCGCGCGCGACCACGCTCACGTCGTGTCCCGCCTGAGCCAGCTTGACGCCGATCCATCCGCCGATCGCGCCCGCGCCGTAAATGCACACCTTCATCGTCTCGCTCCTTTGTCGCATGCGATGCGCGCGCCTGCCGCATCCCACGCGTCATGGTAAGTTGCAACCTGCGCGATCGTACCGAAAAATCTTTCCATGCCCCTTCCAGACCCCTTCATCGCCCTTGGCTTTGCGTTCAACCCGCTCAACCGGCATTCCGAAAAACGCGACGACGAAGCGTTCATCGAACGCCTGCATCGCGATCCGTCGACGCGGTTCGTCGTTTTCAGCTCGGATGTTCCGCTGCTGAAAGCATCGAACGGACACGACGCGCTCTTCTCCGCCGACGAAGCCGCCCGCTTCGGCGAGCCGGTGCAGACGGTCTTTCTCGGCCAGGAAACGGACGGCGAACACGAGGGCCGCGCGCTCTTCGCGCTGGGGTTCGGGAAGGACGCGATCGACGCACCGGCGCCGCACGCGGAAATCGAGCCGATCGACCTGCGCTCGATCGCGATGCGGGGCCTCGTTGCGCCTGCGCTCGTCGGCGCGCTCGGTCAGGCGAAGTCGATGCTCGACTGGCACCGGCGCCATCGCTTCTGCGCGAACTGCGGGCAGCCGAGCCGCGTGGCGGCGGCCGGCTGGCGCCGTCACTGCGACGCCTGCGGCACGCAGCACTTTCCGCGCGTCGACCCGGTGGTGATCATGCTCGCCATCGACGGTGAGCGCTGCCTGCTCGGCCGCCAGCGCCAGTTCGCGCCGGGCATGTATTCGGCGCTCGCGGGTTTCGTCGAGCCGGGCGAAACGGCCGCCGACGCCGTCGTGCGCGAAGTGCTGGAGGAGGCGGGCGTGCGCTGTTCCGGCGTGACGCAGTTCGCTACGCAGCCGTGGCCGTTTCCGTCTTCGCTGATGATCGGCTGCTTCGCGCACGCCGATGACACACAGATCGTCGTCGATACGGTCGAACTCGAAGACGCGCGCTGGTTCTCGCGTGCCGAAGTCGCGTCGATGCTCGATGGCACGCATCCGGACGGCCTTACGGCGCCGAAGCCCTTCGCGATCGCGCATCATCTGCTGCGCGCATTCGCCGACCGCGGCACCGCCGTGCTCGGCCACTGACCGCGCGATGCGGATCATCCCCGTCGTCGATCTTCTGGACGGCGTCGCCGTCCATGCGGTGCGCGGCGAGCGCAGCCGCTATCGGCCGGTGCAGTCGCAACTGTGCAGCGGCAGCGATCCGGCTGTCGTCGCGCGCGCGCTCGTCGACTATTGCGCGGCGCCCGTGCTCTACGTCGCGGACCTCGACGGCATCATGCGCGGCGCGCCGCAGCGGACCGCGCTCGTGCGTCTCGCCCGCGCGCTGCCCGGCGTCGAATTGTGGCTCGATGCGGGTTTCACCGACGGCGCGTCCGCGCTCGACACGATTGCCTCGTTGCGGGAAGACGGCGCGGTCGTCACGCCGGTCTTCGGCAGCGAGACCTTGCGCGCAGAACCAATTCACGCGTTCGCGCACGATGCGGTGCTCTCGCTCGACCGCCGGCTCGATGCGCCGCTCGGCGATCCCGCGCTGTGGCATGACGCATCGCGCTGGCCCGCGCGCGTGATCGCGATGTCGCTCGACCGCGTCGGCTCGTACAGCGGCCCTGATCTCGCAACGCTCGCCGATATCCGGCGCCGAGCGGGAAACGATCGAACGATCGCTGGCGCGGGCGGCGTGCGTCACATCGACGATTTGCGCGCGGCCGAAGCTGCGGGCGCGAACGCGTGGCTTATCGCGTCGGCTTTGCATGACCGCAGTATCGCGTCGTTCGATGCGGCCGGTATTTAGCTATCCGACCTTCTATAAACAAATCTTTTTTCGGCAACGAATGCGCGCAGGTGCGGGAGCGACACGTGCTTGAAAATACTGCGAGTCATCTTGGCAACATATGAACGAAATCTCTGACCAGCTTTCCGAGCATGGACACTTTCACGACTGGTATCTGGAAGCGATCATTATTCGGGGCACGGCTAACCGAAGGGTTCCCGATACACTTGTTCTTGGACTGTTCGAAAGCGAACGCGAGGCAACGATCACTTTCAGCGGCGTTACGCGACTCGGAATCGAGGATGGCGGCGCGCTGAACATTGTGAATGCAATAGAAGTGGTCGAATCGAACAGCCAGGCATTTCAGCAAGCGCAAAGCCTCCTCGCCAAGTCAGCGCACGACAAGCGGAAAGGAAACTATACGGTCTACCTGTATTCGACGGTCGGTGCTGAGATTGCGGTGGAATTCGACTCAATGAATATTGATTTGAAAAGGCCAATCGAAGTCGGCAAACTGCGTTAGTCAGAATTTTATGGCACCGACACATAAGCCGTCATCCATCGTGCTGTCTTATGCGCAGCACGAGGAACAACTTTTGATACATGTGGTTGAGACGGACAAGCTCTCCGCATTGACCGCACAGGTTCTCGAAGCGCCCATTCTCCTGTCGGAATCGGACTTCCGGCTAGACGACGAATTCGCGCGCGAACTCGGCGTATCGCTTCTGAATGTGCTTGCGCTCTCGCACCCTCACCTCTCCCAATACATGACCGCGACCCAGACACCGCTCCCACGCGATGAATAGCCGGTCAAACGAAGGCGCGTCACCGCGCGCCCGACCTACGTGCGCGAACCCGGCTGCTGAAGAAAATACTGCTCGATCACTTCGATGATCCGCGCCGGCTCGGTCGGCTTGACAAAGTACGCGTCGAAACCACTGCGACGCGAGCGCTGCCAGTCCGCGTAGTCGGTGGAACTCGTGTGCGCCATCAGCAGCATGCCGGGGTCCGACCCTCGGATCACTTCAGCCGCCTCCCAGCCGTCGCCGAGCGGCATCGTCAGGTCGAGCAGCACGGTGGCCGGCCGCCATTTGCGCGCCACGCCGACCGCATCGAGCCCCGTGTGCGCCGCGCGCACGACGAAGCCCGCATCCTCCAGCGCAAGCATCGTGGCGCGCGTGGCGTTGAGGTCGTCGTCGGCGATCAGGACGCGCTTTTCGTCAATCGGCGATGCCGCTTGCGGAATGCGCCAGATCGTTTCTCGCGGAGTGCGTTCGTAGGATTCCATGCGCCGTCGTTGCGCCCTTTTGCGTCGATTGTCCAAGAAAGCACTCTGTTAGCAACCGGCATACCTTCGACGCATTTCTACGGGAAAACGCCGAGGCGCGGCCTTCGGCGCTCCCGAACCACGAGCCGCTACAATCGGCCGACGCCGCTCTGGCGCGAGATTCCCGACCACGGAGACCCCGATGACGAACGCGAAACCGATCAGCCGTTACCCCGTACCCGATCCCGCTGCCTGGCCCGACGATATCCGCGCACGCATCGTCGCAGTGCAGGAAAAGGCCGGTTTCGTGCCGAACGTGTTCCTCACGCTCGCGCATCGCCCCGACGAATTCCGCGCGTTCTTCGCGTACCACGACGCGCTGATGCTCAAGGAAGGCGGCCTCACGAAAGGCGAGCGCGAAATGATCGTGGTCGCGACGAGCGCGGTGAACGAGTGTCTTTATTGCGTCGTCGCGCATGGGGCGATCCTGCGCATCTATGAAAAAAATACGCTGGTCGCCGACCAAATCGCGGTCAATCATCGCAAGGCGGACATCACGCCCCGGCAAAAGGCGATGCTCGACTTCGCGCTGAAGGTATGCCGCGCGTCGGGCAGTGTCGATGAAGCGGATTTCGCGGCGCTGCGCGAGCACGGCTTCTCCGACGAGGGCATCTGGGACATCGCCGCCATCACGGCGTTCTTCGGGCTCTCGAACCGGATGGCGAACGTGATTTCGATGCAGCCCAACGACGAGTTCTTCTTGATGGGCCGCGTTCCGAAGTCGTGATGACGCCGCTCACGCGAGCAACGCCCGCGCGATGACCGTGCGCTGGATCTCCGACGATCCTTCATAGATACGCAGGATGCGCGCGTCGCGCACGAGCCGTTCGAGCGGCAACTCGCGCGTGTAGCCGTAACCGCCGTGCATCTGCAAGGCGGCATCCGTGACGAAGCCGGCCATCTCCGTGGCGTAGAGCTTCGCCATCGAAGCAGCGTCGGTGAACGGCTCGCCCGCCGCGCGCCGCGCCGCCGCCTGAAGCGTGAGAAGCCAGGCGGCTTCGAGCCGCGTCTTCATGTCCGCGAGAACCCATTGCAGCCCCTGCTTGTGCGCGAGCGGCTCGCCGCCCACCTGACGCTGCTTCACCCAGCCGACCGCGTGCGCGAGCGCTGCTTCGGCGATGCCGAGCGCCGTCGCCGCCACATCGAGCCGGCTGCTGTCCAGCACCTTCATCGCCGTGCGAAAGCCGCTGCCCTCGGCACCGAGCCGGTTGACGGCGGGCACGAAGCAGTCGAGAGACACTTCATGCGCGGGCGCCCCGTGAATGCCCATCAGTTTCTCGGGCGGCCCGACATCGACACCCGCCGCGTGCCGGTCGACCACGAACGCGCTGATCCCGCGCACCCCCGCGTCTACGTTCGTCTTCGCATAGACGACGATGAAGTCGGCCGCGTGCGCGTTCGAGATGAAGTGCTTCATGCCGCAGAGCCGGTAGCCCTCGCCTTCGGGCGTGGCGCGCGTCGCCATGTCGGCGGGATTCGAGCCGGCGCGCGGCTCGGTGAGCGCGAACGCGCCGAGCTTGCGCCCCGCCGCTGCGTCGGGAAGAAAGCGCTCGCGCTGTGCATCGTCGCCGGCGATCAGGATCGAATCGGTCGCGAGATAGTGGGCGCCAATCATCGACGATGTCGCCGCGCACGCCCGCGCGATCTCGACGAGCGCCAGAACGATCGACGCAGGCGTTGCACCGCTGCCGCCCCAGCGTTCGGGCACGTTCATGCCCATGACACCGAGTTCGCCTAGTTGCGCAACATAGCGCGTCGCCGCGATTTCGTCGCGGTCCACGATGGCCGCTTGCGGCGCAAGCTCGCTCTGCGCGAAGCGCGCGACCGCATCGGCGATGTCGATGTCGCCGTCTTCGATGCCGAGTCGCTTAAACATGATCGCTCTCCTTCTGCACGGCGTTTCCGAAGGCGCCCAGCCGACGCAACGCTTCGATCTGGCTCGCGTTCATGCCGAGCTGGCCGCGCAGGATCGCGTCGGTATGCTCGCCGAGCGCGGGTGCGCGCGTCACGCGATTGCCCGCGTACCCCGAGAACTTCACCGGCTGCGAAGGCAGCCGCCGCGCGCGGCCACCAGTATGCGGCGTCTCGCTCAACAAGCCGCGAAATGCCGCGTGTTCGCTTTCGAGCGCCTGCCGGACGTTGCGGATCGGCGCGACCGGAATGCGCGCGGCTTCGAGCATCGCGTTGACCTCTTCCACCGACCGCTCGCGCGACCAGCTTTCGATCGCGTCCCGCAGCGCCGCTTCGTTCTCGCAGCGCGACTGATCGTCCGCGAAGCGCGGGTCGCTCGCGAGTTGCGGCGCGTCGATCGCCTGGGCGAACGCATCGAAGAGGCGGTTGTTCAGCACCGCCACGACGAAGAAGCCATCGGCGGCACGATACGCCCCGAACGGCGCCGATGACGCATGCCGGTTGCCCGTGCGCACGGGCGCGATGCCCGTCGCCGCATAACGCGCGACGAGCGTGGCCGAGAGGGCGAGCGTCGCATCGAACATCGACACGTCGACGTGGGTGCCGCGCCCGGTCTTTTCGCGCGCCAGCAGGGCGGCCAGCACGCCCCACGACGCGAACAGTCCGCTCACCACGTCCGACACCGATTCGCCGACGAGCGTGGGCGGGCCGTCGGGCGAACCGGTCGCGTCCATCAGGCCGCACATCGCTTGCAGGATGATGTCGTAGGCCGGCCGGTGCGCATGCGGTCCCGTCTGCCCGAATCCCGACACGCTTGCATAGACGAGCGCCGGGTTCACTTCGCTCAACTGCGCATGGCCGATGCCGAGCTTGTCGGCGACGCCCGGCCGGAAATTTTCCACGACGACATCCGCCCACGCGCACAGTGTTTGCGCGAGCGTGCGTCCGGCGTCGGTCTTCAGGTCAATGACGATGCTCTGCTTGTTGCGGTTCAGCGCGCCGAAGAGGCCGCTCTCGCCGTCGCTGAAAGGGCCGACCGAGCGGTAATCGTCGCCGTCGGGCGGCTCGATCTTGATGACTTCCGCGCCCAGATCGGCGAGCAGCGCGGTGCAGTAAGGACCCGCGAGCACGCGGGAAAAATCGATCACATGGATGCCGGCCAGCGGCAGCGCGTCTACGCTCACGTCGATCTCCTTCCCAGATTCGTCGATTGGCCGATTCTGTTCGCTGCAAGCTATCAAGTAAAATATCAGATTGAAATAGGTCTTATAGGATTTTCTAATGACCGTCTCGTTGCGCCTGCTTCGCTATTTCGTCGCCGCGGCGCAGTCGGGCAGCACGACCGCCGCTGCAAACGAACTGAGCGTGTCGCAACCGTCCATCTCGGTCGCGGTCCGCGAACTGGAGGCGCTGTTTGGCGAAAACCTCTTCGCGCGCGGCCCGGGAACGAAAATGACGCTGACGCGCTTCGGCACGCGCAAGCTCGACGAAGCACGGCGGCTCCTCAAGGCCGCCGCTGCTTTCGAGGCCGACGACGGCGGCGACCCCTCACGCGGCGAAGTGCAGATTGGCGTCTTCAGCACGATCGCGCCGGTGTATCTGCCGCTCGTGCTGCGCATCGCACGCGAGCGATATCCGAATCTCACAGTGCGTTTCGTCGAAGGCGATCTCGCTGATATCGAAGCGTGGCTGAAGAGCGGGCGCATCGAACTCGCGCTGACCTACGACGTCGCATTGCCCTCCGAGATCGCGCGCGAATGCCTGGCCGAACTGCAACCTTACGCGCTCGTGCCGGAGCAATCGCGTCTTGCCAGAAGGCGCGGCGCGATTGCGCTCGCCGAACTTGCGAAAGAACCGTTCATCCTCATCGACCTGCCGCACAGCCGCGATTTCCTGATGGCGCCGTTCTGGCAGTTCGGGCTCGCGCCGGAGGTCCGCTACCGGGCGACGTCGATGGAACTGGTGAGGGGCATGGTCGCGAACGGGCTCGGCGTTTCGCTGCTGATTACGCAGGGCGCGACGAATACACCAGTGCCGGGCATCGTCGAGCGGCCGATTCGCGAAGCGACCGTGCGCCAGCCGCTCGTGATTGCGCGCCCGACAAGCGCGGTGCCTACGCAGGCGTCCGGGCTCGTTGCCGAATGCGTGCGCGAAGCCGTTTCGCAAGTGCTGAAACGGCGCGCGCGCCGGCGCCCTGCGCCCTGATTGCGGTCCGTTGCAAGACGCCTGCAAAATGCTCCCGGAAAAGCCGTAGGGTGTTCCTATAATTGGAAGCGCCGCGCGAGGATTTGCGCGCGGCCGGCGTCACGGGCCGGCGCCTGTCCGCTGGCACACGCCGTGCTAGACGAGGCTTTGCGACTCAATCACGGAGAGATGACATGAATATTGAATTCAGCGGCCGCCGTCACATCGTAGCTGCTTCGCGCGTCGCGTTCGAAGCCAATGTCGACGGCCGTGAGGTCTGGTGCAGTGTGTCTCTCGATGCGCTCAACGATCATTTCGGCAATGCCGGCACGTCTTCTCATGCACTCTTGAGCACCTTCGAAGGCAGCCGCGTGCGCATCGAAGAGGCCGCGCGGCGCGTGCTCGATCACAATGGCGGACAGTCGGTGGAACTCGAAACCAGCGACTTCAAATAGCGGTCCATACGGGTTCGTGCTCTCGCCAGTCGCCCGGCCGGAGCACGCCCATCTTTCTCCTGCGGGCGCCCGTGACTTTGCGCCGCCTTGCATCGCGCGTCACGGCTAGTCAGCCCGTGTGACGCCCCTTCCGCTCGTGAGGCGAACTGAGCCCGACAGGTGCCTCTGTTCGCCCAATTGTCCGCGTGCGGCGTCGCTAGACTTGAATCATGTCAAAACGGCGACGGGCCAAGCAAAAGGAGAACGTCGATGAATTTGCGTCACTGGATCGTAGTGCTCGAATGTGCGTACATGGAGTACACCACGTGGGGCGACCGGCACGTCTTTCGCCGCACGGTCGGCTACGACCGCGTCGTCTGGTGCTAAGGACGCGGCTCGCGGAACGGCACTTGCTGCGCAGACGGATCTTCCGTCCATTGCAAGGAGTCCGCCCCGATGAAGCCTTATATCGTTGCCCACATGATGTCGTCGGTGGATGGCCGCAGTCTCACCGACGGCTGGCATCTCGACTATGCGAGCGATCTCTACGAGCGCACCGCCGCGACGTTCGAGGCCGATGGCTGGATCTGCGGGCGCGTGACCATGCAGGAAATTTCGCATGGCAAGGATTATCCGAAGGGTCTCGCGAAATCGCCGATTGCGCGCACTAACCATTTCGTGAAACGCGACGCCTCGCAATACGCGATCTCGATCGATCCGCAAGGCCGCGTCGCGTGGAAAAGCGACACGGCGCTCGAATCGCACGTGGTCGAAGTGTTAAGCGAAGCAGTGCCGGACGACTTCCTCGCCTATCTGCAATCGATCGGCGCATCGTATCTGTTCGGCGGCAAGTCGCACATCGACCTCGCTTCGGTCGTCGAGACGCTCGCGCGCGAACTGAACGTGAAGAAGCTGATCGTAGAAGGTGGCTCGCACGTGAGCGGCGCGTTCGTGCATGCGGGGCTCGTCGATGAAGTCAGCGTGCTGATCCTGCCGCTCGTCGATGGCCGCGACGAACACCCGTCGTCGTTCGAAGTGGCGATGCAACAGTGGAAAGCGCCGTCGTACCTGAAACTGGCGTCGGTCGAGAAGATCGAGCACGACGCGGTCTGGCTGCGCTACACGAAGCGATGACGCGCGTTCACGCCACGCGACGGCGGCGCGAACGTGCGACGAGCGCGTCGATGGTCATCTTCGCAATCGCCCTGCGCGTGCTTTTCGCCGCGCGCGCGAGGCGCCTCTCGCTCACCGGATGACGCGCCCACACGAACGCTGCAATCCATCCGACGATCGTCCAGCCGAGCAGCACGTTCACGATCGTGATGGCGAACGCGTCGTCGCGCGAGCGAATGTCCGCGACGATGGCTGGCGCGAGATACAACAAAAGCGCCGCGAGGTACGACACGGCTTCCAGAATCCCGAACATGGCGATGCCCCTGAATGGCCGTCGATGAAGACGATGGCGAGTTAAGCAGCGTCGCGCGCGTACATGGGTCGTCGTTCGCGACAGTCGATAAAATTCAGTTTAGGTCGCATCTATCGAACTACCATGCTGATAGAACGAAATCACTCTTGCCAATCGGCGAACAATCGCCCGGCGCTCACGCGTGCCGCAAGTGTGCGCGGCGACTCGGATCGCGGATACCCGTTTCAAGAGTGGCCGCGAAGGAAGGGATCGGCGGCGCGGGCAAAAAAAAGGCCGCCCTCGCGGGCGGCCAGCGTACATCTGAAACTCGAAGGCTGAAAACTTAACCGTGCGTCGCAGCGAGCGTCGCGTTCAGCGTCTTGCTCGGACGCATCACGGCATCGAGCTTGTCGAAATCGGGCTTGTAGTAGCCGCCGATATCCGCCGGTTCTCCCTGCACATCCGTCAGTTCCGCGACGATCGCCTGCTCGTTTTCGGCAAGACGCTTGGCGAGCGGCGCGAACTGCTCGGCCAGCCCCGCGTCTTCCGTCTGCGACGCGAGTTCCTGCGCCCAGTACATCGCGAGGTAGAACTGGCTGCCGCGGTTGTCGAGCTGACCGGTCTTCGGCGACGGATTCTTGTTATTGTCGAGCAGCTTGCCCGTCGCGGCGTCGAGCGTTTTCGCCAGGATCTTCGCCTTCGCGTTGCCGGTCTTGATGCCGAGATCTTCCAGCGACACCGCGAGCGCGAGGAACTCGCCGAGCGAATCCCAGCGCAGATGGTTCTCTTCGACCAGTTGCTTCACGTGCTTCGGCGCTGAACCGCCCGCACCGGTTTCGTACATGCCGCCGCCCGCCATCAGCGGAACAATCGACAGCATCTTCGCGCTCGTGCCGAGTTCCATGATCGGGAACAGGTCGGTGAGATAGTCGCGCAGGATGTTGCCGGTCACGGAAATCGTGTCGAGCCCGCGAATCACGCGTTCGAGCGTGTAACGCATCGCGCGAACCTGCGACATGATCTGGATGTCGAGGCCTTCGGTGTCATAGTCCTTCAGATACGTCTCGACCTTCTTGATGAGTTCGGCTTCGTGCGGACGATACGGGTCGAGCCAGAACACCGCCGGCATACCCGAGTTGCGCGCACGCGTGACGGCGAGCTTCACCCAGTCGCGGATCGGCGCGTCCTTCACCTGGCACATGCGCCAGATATCGCCTTCTTCGACGTTCTGCACGAGCAGCACGTCGCCCGTTTCGTTATCGACGATGCGCGCTTCGCCCGCTTCCGGTACTTCGAACGTCTTGTCGTGCGAACCGTATTCTTCCGCCTTCTGCGCCATCAGGCCGACGTTCGGCACCGTGCCCATCGTGCGCGGATCGAACGCGCCATTGGTCTTGCAGAAGTTGATGATTTCCTGATAGATGCGCGCGAACGTGCTCTCCGGAATCACCGCCTTGGTGTCCTTCGGACGGCCGTCTGCGCCCCACATCTTGCCGCCGATGCGGATCATCGCGGGCATCGACGCATCGACGATCACGTCGTTCGGCGCGTGCAGGTTCGAGATGCCCTTTGCCGAATCGACCATTGCGAGTTCCGGACGATGCTCGTGGCACGCGTGCAGATCGCGGATGATTTCTTCGCGCTTCGTGCTCGTCAGCGAATCCAGCTTGTCGTACAGGTTGACGAGACCGTTGTTCACGTTCACGCCGAGTTCGTCGAAGAGCGCGCCGTGCTTTTCGAACGCTTCCTTGTAGAAAATCTTGACCGCGTGGCCGAAGACGATCGGGTGCGAGACCTTCATCATCGTCGCCTTGACGTGCAGCGAGAACATCACGTCGGTCTTGCGTGCGTCTTCCATCTGCTCTTCGTAGAAGTCGCAGAGGGCCTTCTTGCTCATGAACATGCTGTCGATGATCTCGCCTTCCAGCAGCTTGACCTTCGGCTTCAGCACGATGGTCTTGCCGCTCTTCGTCACGAGTTCCATCTTGACTTCGCGCGCGCGGTCGAGCGTCATCGACTTTTCGCCATGATAGAAGTCGCCGTGCTTCATGTGCGCGACGTGCGTGCGCGACGCCATGCTCCACTCGCCCATGCTGTGCGGATTCTTCTTCGCGTAGTTCTTGACGGCGGCGGGCGCGCGGCGGTCCGAGTTGCCTTCGCGCAGCACCGGGTTCACCGCACTGCCGAGGCACTTCGAGTAGCGCTGGCGGATCGCGTTCTCGGCGTCGGTCTTCGGCTCTTCCGGGAAGTCCGGCACCTTGTAGCCCTTCAACTGCAACTCCTTGATCGCGCCGATCAGCTGATGCACCGATGCGCTGATGTTCGGCAGCTTGATGATGTTGGTGTCGGGCAGGAGCGTGAGGCGTCCGAGTTCGGCGAGGTTGTCGGGAACGCGCTGATCTTCGGTCAGGAATTCCGGGAATTCGCCCAGGATGCGGCCCGCCACCGAGATGTCGCTCGTCTCGACGTTGATCCCTGCCGGCGCGGTGAACGTGCGGATGATGGGCAGGAAGGCACTGGTCGCGAGCAGCGGTGCTTCGTCGGTGAGGGTGTAGATGATCGTCGGTTGCTGGGTACTCATCGCTTGTCTCAAGTTCGAGAATCGGGTTGGGAAGCTGGTCGGAAACCGGCGGCGGGGGCGCTGCGGCGAGGCGCAGGCCGGTGCCGAACCCTGAATTTTGCCTGATTTTCCGCCGCGACGGATTTGGGCGTCGATTTATCTCGGCGCGGGGCGCGACATATGGTCTCGCCACTGCCTCGGCCCACCCGTTTCGACAAGGTGAAGGAGGCGAAGTCGCTTAAGATTGCGCTCGCCGCATTGTCGCTGTCCGCAATCTCGATCGCGCGTGCGCAAACCCGGCTCCCGCCGCCAGCAACGCCACCGCGCAACAGCAGATCACGCAGTGTACGACGTGAACGCACCGCGCGGCCCAGCGCACGCCCGAGCCTCCCCAGCAAAGACGCAGACCGCGCCGGCAGGCTTGAGCGACTTCCGTTCAGGAACCGGCCCGCGCTTCATCGACCGCAGCGCCAGTCGCAGCGTCCGGGGCAATCGTCTTGGGCGGAGTGGCGGCGAACCGGTCCGACAGACACGCAAGAAGGCCGTCCGGAAGGGGATGGATCGAGGAATTCCAATCATGTACGAAGACCGCATTCGATGCGCCGCGCTGCGCGCGAAGATCACCACCGCGGACGACGCCGCGCGCCTCATCCACGACGGCATGACCGTCGGCGCGAGCGGGTTCACGCGCGCGGGCGACGCGAAGGCCGTCCCGGCCGCGTTCGCCGAACGCGCGCGCGCCGACGCCGCGCGCGGTATCGCGCCGCCGCGCATCACGCTCGTGACGGGCGCATCGCTCGGACACGACACGGACCGCGTCCTCACCGAAGCCGGCGTGCTGGCGCGCCGCCTGCCATTCCAGGTCGATTCCACCCTGCGCCGCGCGATCAACGACGGCCGCGTCATGTTCGTCGATCAGCATCTCTCCGAGACCGTCGAGTTGATCCGCGCGAACCGGCTCGGTCCGCTCGACCTCGCGATCATCGAAGCGGCCGCGATCACCGAAACGGGCGGCATCATCCCGACCACGTCGATCGGCAATTCGGCGAGCTTCGCGATTCTCGCGAAGAAGGTAATCGTCGAGTTGAACCTCGCGCAGTCCGCCGCGCTCGAAGGTCTCCACGACGTGTGGATTCCGGGGCGCCGCCCCGCGCGCGAACCGCTTCCGATCCTGAGCCCGCGCGACCGTGTCGGCACCGCTGCGATCCCCATTCCGCCCGAGAAGATCGCGGCCATCGTCGTCACCGACATGCCCGACAGTCCCTCGACCCTGCTCGCCGCCGACAGCGACACCGCGTTGATCGCGGGCCACCTGATCGAATTCATCCAGCACGAAGTGTCGCGCGGCCGCTTGCCGGCGACGCTGCCCCCGGTGCAGGCCGGCATCGGCACGATCGCCAACGCGGTGCTCGCGGGCTTCGCCGAATCGCCGTTCGAGGCGCTCACGCTCTATTCCGAAGTGCTGCAAGACTCGGCCTTCGACCTGATGGACGCCGGCAAGGTCGTGTTCGCCTCGGGCGCGTCGATCACGCTCTCGGCAGCGGCCCAGCAGCGCGTGCTGAACAACCTCGACCGCTATCGCGACCGGCTCGTGCTGCGCACGCAGGAAGCGAGCAATCATCCGGAAGTGATCCGGCGCCTCGGCCTCATTGCGATCAACACGGCGCTCGAAGTCGACATCTACGGCAACGTCAACTCGACGCACGTCGGGGGCACGCACATGATGAACGGCATCGGCGGCTCGGGCGACTTCGCGCGCAACGCAGCCTATGCGATCTTCGCGACGAAATCGATGGCGAAGGACGGCCGCATTTCCAGCATCGTGCCGATGGTCCCGCATTGCGACCACAACGAGCACGATGTCGACATCGTCGTCACCGAGCAGGGCCTGGCGAACCTCACTGGCCTCGCGCCGCGCGAACGAGCGCTGCTCATCATCGAGAAGTGCGCGCATCCGCGCTATCGCGACGTGCTGCGTGACTACTATCGCGAGGCGCTCAGGCACGGCGGACATACGCCGCACGACCTGACGCGCGCATTCTCGCTCCACACGCGCCTCGCCGAAACAGGCTCGATGCTGGCCTGAGCACAATCGCCGCCGGGCTTTCGAAACGCCGCGACGCCGCGCAAACGCTGCATCGCGGCGTTTCGGCGTTTCGCGCCCGCAGCAATGAAATCCGCTTGGGCCGGCGCATCGGAACATCCCGAACCCGCTCTTTCTCGCGCTCGCATCGCCTGCCGGCGTACCGGTGCCGCCGCAGAGCCGCTGACATGCTGTCATCCGGCTTGCCGTATCATGATTGCAGCACCAACCAGACACCCTCGACAAGGAATCCCGCTCCATGTCCGACAATTCGTCCACCCGCGAAGACCGCAACGATTCCGGCGAGCACGACCTGCTGTACCTGCTCAAGGGCGCGGACAAGTTCAGCCGCGACGTATTCCCGGACAGCGAAGACTTGTTCCGCAGCCTCGCCGCGCATCAGGCGCCGCACACGCTTTTCATCACCTGCGCCGATTCCCGCGTCTCGCCCGAAATGATCACGCAGACCGGACCCGGCGAGCTTTTCGTGTGCCGAAATATCGGCAACATCGTGCCCGCATATGGCGAGATGCTCGGCGGCGTGTCGGCGGTCGTCGAATTTGCGGTGCTCGGGCTGAACGTGCGGCAGATCGTGATCTGCGGCCACTCGGACTGCGGCGCGATGAAAGGGCTTGCGTCGGGCGCGACCATCGCCGATGAAATGCCCACCGTGCACGCGTGGCTGCGCAACGCGGAAGCCGCGCGCAGTGTCGCGCTTGCGCGCAAGTTGCACGACGAGCAGATGGTGCAGGCGATGGTGGAGGAAAACATCCGCCTGCAGTTGAACCATTTGCGCACGCATCCGGCGGTGGCGGGACGCCTCGCGCTCGGCACGCTGCAAGTGCAGGGCTGGGTGTACGACATCGGGCACGGGAAGGTGTCGGTGTTCGACGACGCGGCCGGCGTTTTCGAAACCACCGCCGAGGCCCGCGCGCGCCTCATGCGCAAAGCCGCGCCGTAGACGCTAGCGCGCCATTCGGGCTTCGAGCGTCGCCTTTACGCCGGGCCATTCCGAATCGATGATGCTGAAGCGCACCGAGTTGCGCACGCGGCCATCGGGCATGATCCGCTCGTGGCGAACGATGCCTTCCTGCTTCGCGCCGATCCGCAGGATCGCGGCGCGCGACTTCTCGTTGAGTTCGTCCGTCGTGAACTGCACGCGGACCGCCTTCATGGCATCGAACGCGTGGGTCAGCAGCAGATACTTCGCCTCCGTATTGACGCCCGAGCGCTGCACCGATGCGGCGAGCCACGTATGGCCGATCTCCATCTTGCGGTTCGCGCGGTCGATCTTCCAGAAGCGCGTGCTGCCGACGATACGACCGGTTTCGCGCATCGCGATGACGAAGGGCATCACGGTTTGCGCTTCGCGGCCGGCGAGCGCCGTGGCGATGTATCGGTCGACCGTTTCGGGGCCGGGCACGACAGTCAGCGTCAGGTTCCACAACTGGCCGTCGGCGGCGGCCTGAAGGAGCGCGGGTGCATCGTCGTCCTCCAGCGGGCGCAGTTCGACCGTCGTGCCGGTCAGCGTCGGCTGCATGGATGAAGGGTCGGTGTCGGTCATGTTCTAGCGGGCGTGAGTCGCGAAGCGCACATCTTAGCGCGGCGTCCGGGCCGCGTTGACACGCGCGCGCGAACGCCCGATGATCTGCGGGACCGAAGACGAAAAGGAAGACCACGGCGCCAGCCGATCCCTCATGTCATGACAAGTTATCGCGGTTCCTGCCACTGTGGCGCGGTGCGCTTTCGCGTCGATGCCGACATCGCCGAGCTGACGACTTGCGACTGCTCGCTGTGTCGCATGAAGAACGCGCTGATGACGAAGGTCCACGAGAGCCAACTGGAGATTCTCGAAGGCGCGCAGCATCTCTCGACATACCGGTGGAACACCGGACGCGCCCTTCACCATTTCTGTTCGCGCTGCGGCATCTACACGTTTCATCGCAAGCGCGCGGCGCCCGACCATTACGGCATCAACGTTTTCTGCCTCGCCGGCTTCGACCCTGCCGCGGTCCCCATGCGCGTGACGCCGGGCGCCTGCATGTCCGTCGTGACGCCGGATGCGCGCCCCGAATGGCCGGGACCGAGAGACCTCGGCGAATGATGCGCGCGCCGCCGCGTCACGCTCGAAAGGCTGCGGGCGCGGGGTTAAGATAGACCTGTCGACGCGCGGCAGGAACAAGGCGAACCGTGCCCCGCGAAGACCGTTACTCGTGACGTGCCGGTTCAGACCATCCGATGAGGCTCTCATGAAGCATCGTCGTCCGCAGCGGCCGCGTTTCCCGCAGGAGCACGCGAGAGCGGCCTGGCGCGACATGGCCGTGGCCTTCGCGCCCTTCGCGCTGATCTTCGTAGTGATGGCGGTGCTCGTCGTCTGGCTGATCAATCCGGCTCCGCCGCGCACCATCACGATGAGCGCCGGCCCGCGCGACAGTTCGTTTTTCGTCACCGCCGAGGAATATCGCAAGATCCTCGCGCGCAACGGCATCAAGCTCGACGTGCTGCTCTCCGATGGCTCGGTGCAGAATCTCCAGCGCCTGCTCGACCCGAAACAGCACGTCGATCTGGCGCTCGTGCAGGGCGGCGTGTCGGACGGGTTCGATACGTCGTCGCTCATCTCGCTCGGCAATGTCTTCTATGTGCCGGTCGTGGTGTTTTATCGCGGACGCGGCCTGACGCAGCTTTCGCAACTCAACGGCAAGCGGATCGCCATCGGCCGTGAAGGCAGCGGCACGCGCATGCTCTCGCTCAAGCTGCTCGCCGCCAACGGCATCGAACCGGCCAACGGTGCCGGCACGGGCACGACGCTGCTGCCCAGCGACGGCCTGGACGCCGCCAAGCAACTGGTCGCGGGCGAAGCGGACGCGGCGATCCTCAACGGAGATTCCGCCACGCGCGCGCTGATGCTGCGTCTGTTGCGCGTGCCCGGCATCTCGGTGATGGATTTCACGGAAGCCGCCGCTTACACGCGCCTTTTTCCCTACCTCGATGAGATCGACCTGCCGCCCGGCGTGCTCGACCTCGCCCGCCGCATTCCGCCCGAGACCGTGCACCTGATCAGCCCGACCGTCGAAATCGTCGCGCGTCCCAATCTGCATCCGGCCATCTCGGACCTCATCATCGAAGCCGCGCAGGAAATCCACGGCAGGCCCGGGCTTCTGCAACGGGCAGGACAGTTCCCGAGCCCGGTCACGCACGAATACGCGATCAGCGACGACGCCAAGCGCTATTACCGCTCCGGCAAGAGTCTGCTGTTCCGCACGATGCCGTTCTGGGTCGCGAGCGTGGTCGACCGGCTGCTGTTCCTGCTGCTGCCCGTCGCGGTCCTGCTGGTGCCGGCGTTGCGGCTGCTTCCGGCGCTCTACCAGTGGCGCGTGCGCTCGCGCATCTATCGCTACTATGGGTCGCTGATCGCGATCGAACGGCGCGCGTTCGACCATTCGACCGCCGACGAACGCAAGGCGCTCGTCGCCGAACTCGACCGGATCGAGGAATCGCTCAATACGTTGCGCATGCCGCTCGCCCATGCAGATGCGTTCTATGTCCTGCGCGAACACGTCGGATTCGTGCGCGACCGTTTGAGCGAAGCCGCGAGGGATGGCGCGCGTCAGTCGACGGTGAACGTGACCTCCGCGCAGTGAGCTTGTTCAGCGCGCGCTGTCCGGATAGCAGAACCCGAAGTCCTCGCAACCGGGACAGCCGGGCGCGCCCGTGACCGCGCGGCCATGCGCGAGCGCCACTTCCTGCGCGAGAAACTTCTTCCAGCGCAGCGCGTTCACGTTCCGCTCGACCAGCCGCGGATAGTGGCGCTCGAGGATCGCCGTGACGTCATCGCGGCCGGAAAGGCCCAGGTCGCGCCACAGATGATCGGGACGCAGGCAAGCAGCGGCGATGATGGTCGCGAGACAGTGCGCGTCGGCGGGATGAGCGGCCGCGGTGACATCGTGAGCGATCAGAAGCGCGCGCAGTTCGCTCACGAAAGACCAGTGCGGCGACCAGAGCAGCGCGTGCGGCAGGCCGGCGCGCGTCACGGCGCGCGGAAAATGACGTGCGATCAGCGCGTCCAGTTCGGAGCGCGCGAGGCCGAGCAGCAGCAGTTCACCGGAGCCGATGCGCGCGCCGATCAGGCGAGCGAACGCGACGGTGTCGGCCGAAGCCGGGTCGTTCGCACCCGAGATGAGCGCGAGCGCGTCGTCCCCGGACGAAGCGGCTTCGTTCACGACGGCGGCGAGAGCACGATCGCCTCGATGCGCGTGAGGCGCTTGACGTGCCGCGGCGCACGCACGGTATCCGCGCCGGAGACGAGCACGGGCAGGCCGTCGTCGATTTCCAGCGCTTTTTCCCCGCACGCATACGCGACCAGCGCGCGGTCCCCAACCGGCGAATTGAACAGCTCGTGCCACGAGAAAGTGACCGCGTAGCCGTCGTGTCCGTGCGCGAGAAACACGGTCCGCTTGAAGTCCGAACTTCCCGGACGACGCACGCCCGACGCATCGAGCAGCACGCGCAACGGCACGCCGCGATAGCTTTCGACCGTGCGAATGAAACGGCCGCTCGTAAAGCAGAACAGGTCGAAAGGTTCGAGCGACACGCTCTCGAATTCGCGCAGCGCGGCGACATCGAGCGACATCGGCCGCTCGACGCGTCCGTGGATCGTCACGACCGGTCCGGCCAGTTGAAGCAAGGTGGATTCGTCCATGTGCAAGGCTCGCTGGGAACGTTCGAATCGGGTTGAAGCGAATGCGTAATGTATCCGAGGATATGACGCGGTTCGCTTCAATGCCAGGATATTCGCTGCATGCCGGTCATGTTCGCCGGCGCATGATTCCCAAAAAGACCGTTCGCGCGGCCGCTCAATCCACCGCGATGATCACGCTCGACGCCTTGATGACCGCGCTGGCCGGCGTGCCGTTGACGAGTCCGAGGCGCGTGGCGCTGTCGTTGGTGATGATGGCCGCGATCTGCAGGCCGCCCGCCGAAATCGTGACTTCGGTGTTGACCGCGCCCGGCTTGACGTTCGAGACGGTGCCGGTGAGCACGTTGCGCGCCGAAATCTTGGCGGGATCGCTGTCCACCATGACGAGCACCGACGACGCCTTGATGAGCGCCGACGCCTTCCCGCCGACCGCGAGCCCGAGCGACTTCGTGCTTTCCTGCGTGACGACGGCGACGAGCGTCGTGCCGTCCACTTTTAGCGTGATTTCGTCGTTGACCGCGCCGGACTTGATTCCGGTGATTTCCCCTGAAAAATGATTACGCGCGCTGGTTTTCATGACCGTGCTCTCCGTGGTTGTGGTTTGAATCCCGGCAACTCTACCGCATCGGCGCGCGACATTTGCCCGTGTCGATGCGGCTAAGATGTGACGCAGGCGAAGGCAACGATCTTGCGATACTGCAAAACCCAAAACGTCAGGGGCGTGGAATGGATGGTCTCGAAGCAAAAATGACGCAATCGCTGCAATTCAGGCTTTCGCTGTGGCTCGCGGTGGCGATCCTCGCGAGCGCGCTCGCCGCTGGATCGTTTTCGTTCGCGGCGGCATTTCACGAAGCCAACCTGATCCAGGACGCGCAGTTGCACGAAGTGGCGTCGCTCGTGACGAGCCGCAACGTCGACGAAATGGCGCACGGCTCCGCCCGCTACGTGCCGACGCAGGAGCCGGAAGCGAAAGTGGTCGTCGAGCGCATTCCCGAGCGCGACGCCCTGCAAGGCACGTATTTCAGGGTCGTGCAGTCGCTCGGCGACGGCATCCACACGGTGACGATCGGCGGCCTCGAATGGCGCGTGATCGTGAAGACGCTCGAGGCCGGCATGCGCATCGCGATCGGCCAGCAGACGCGCGATCGCGACGAAATCGCGCGCAGCAGCGCCGCCGCGACGCTGATCCCGTTCATCGTGCTGGTGCCGGTTCTGCTCGCCATCGTCGCGGTGCTGGTGCGGCGCACGTTCCGCCCGCTCGCGCGGCTCGCCGCCGAACTCGACAACCGCAACGCAAACGACCTGTCGCCGGTCGCGGACACGGCAGGCGGTCGTCTGCCGACCGAAATCACGCCGTTCGTCGTGGCGAACAACCGGCTGCTCGCGCGCGTCGCGCACGCGGTCGAAGTGCAACGCCGGTTTGTCGCCGATGCCGCGCACGAACTGCGCTCGCCGCTCACGGCGCTCTCGCTGCACGCCGAGCGGCTCGACGCGGCGGAACTGGCGGCGCCGGCGCGCGAGCGGCTCGCGACGCTGCGCCAGGCCATCGCGCGCACGCGGGCGCTGCTCGAACAGTTGCTGACACTCGCGCGCGTGCAGGATGTCGCCGATGCGAGAGTCGGGCCGGTCCATGTCGCGGCGGTGTTCAGGCAGATCCTGGAAGATCTGGTCCCGATCGCGCAGGCGCGCAGACTCGACATCGGCGTGGTCGGCGACGCGGCGGCCGTCGTGGAAACGAGCGAACCCGAGCTTGCGACGATGCTGAAAAACCTCGTCGACAACGCGATCCGCTATACGCCGCCGGGTGGCCGCGTCGACCTGTCGGTGCGGGTCGAACATGGCGCGACGTCGATCTTCATCGACGATACCGGCCCCGGCATTCCGGAAAGCGAGCGCGAGCGCGTGTTCGACCGCTTCTATCGCGTGCTCGGGAGCGGCCAGTCGGGCTCCGGGCTCGGGCTGTCGATCGTGCAGACGATCGCCGCGCGGCTTGGCGCCAGCGTGGCGCTCGGCAGCGCGCCGTGGCCTTCGGGCGCGAGCGGACTGCGCGTGGCGGTCGTCTTCCCGGCGACGGTGCAGCGCCGCGCCGCCCGAACGCAGCCGCTGGCGACGAGCGCGTGAAACCCAACGCGGGCTAGCGCGCACGCATCCGGCGCGTTTCGGGCACAGTGCAGGCATTCGATGCGTACTTTTCCGGCCACTCGTCCCGATGCGCTTCTCACTCTCCACACTGATGCTCGGCGCGCTGCTTTCGGCGTGCGTCGGCACGCCGGCACAGACAACGCCGCAGCGCCCGGCGCCGATCCTCGCCAATACGCGCCCGCCGCTGCATCACGCGCGCCATACGGCGTCGGGCTACGTGAACAACTACGGCGACCTGCCGCACGCATCGTTTCTGAAATGGCAGTGGGAACGCTGGACGCAGGGCCTGCCGAAGCCGCCCGCGAACGGCTACCGGTTTCCGGTCGACCGTCCCGATATCGCGTGGCTCAAGGCGAACCGCAGCGTCGATACGCTCACCTGGATCGGCCATGCGAGCGCACTCGTGCAGATCGATGGCGTGAACGTGCTGACCGATCCGATGTTCTCGAAACGGGCGTCGCCGGTGTCGTTCGCCGGTCCCGAGCGCAAGGTGCCGGCGGCGATGTCGATTGCGGAGTTGCCGCACATCGACGTCGTGCTGATCTCGCACAACCATTACGACCACCTCGATACCGCGAGCGTGCAGGCGCTCAACGCCCAACCGGGCGGGCCGCCGCTCTTTCTCGTGCCGCTCGGGATCAAGGCGTCGATGGCGGACAAGGGCATTGCGAACGTCGAGGAACTCGACTGGGGCGACGAAACGCACGCCGCCGGCCTCGACGTATGGTTCGTGCCGAGCCAGCACTGGTCGGCGCGCGGCCTGACCGACCGCGCCGAGACGCTCTGGGGCGGCTGGGTCGTGAAGACGCCGCAGGGCGCGGTGCGCCCGTTTTCGTTCTGCTTCGTGGGGGATACGGGCTACTCGAAGGATTTCAGCGACATCGGCGAGGCATTCGGCGGCGTCGATCTTGCGCTGGTTCCGATCGGCGCCTACGCGCCGCGCTGGTTCATGCACGCGCAGCACGTCGATTCGGACGAAGCGGTGCGCGTCTTTCGCGATCTGCGGGCGAAGCGCGCGATCGGCATTCACTGGGGCACGTTCGAACTCGCCGACGACCCGCTCGACGAGCCGCCGCGCCTGCTCGCCGGAGCGGTCGCGAAGGCGGGTCTCGCGCCCGATGCGTTCACCGTGCTGCGGCACGGACAGACGATCCGGCTGGGCGGCGAAGGCGCTTCGTCGAACGCGTCTGCGCCAAAGCGCTGATCGCTTACCGCGACCGAAGCGCCGAGCGGTCCATTGCCGCGATAGACGGCGCGAAGCCGAGCATGGCGTCGCGGATTGCGTTGTCGTTCATGAACCGGCCTTCGCTGCGAGTTCTCCCCAACGCCTACGGCCGCGCGCCGGAAAGCTCGAGCAAAGGCCGGTATCAACGCCCGATCAGTTCGACACGTTCGCGACCAGCACCGCCTTGTCGCGATACAGGTCGGGGAACATCTGCTTGAGATAGTCGATCTTCGGCAGGTCGTTGATCGCGATGTAGCCGCTGTCCGGATGCAGCGTCAGGTAGTTCTGGTGATAATTCTCGGCGGGATAGAAGCCCTTGAAGTCTTCGACGCGCGTGACGATCTTGCCGTGAAACGCATGCGATGCATCGAGTTGCGCGATGTACGCATTCGCGACGGTACGCTGCTGCGCGTCGAGCGGAAACACCGCCGAGCGGTATTGCGTGCCGTGATCGGGCCCCTGGTAATTCAGTTCGGTCGGATTGTGCGCGACCGAAAAGAACACCTGCAGCAGCCGGCCGTAGCTGATCTCGGCGGGATCGTAGGTGACCTGCACGGACTCCGCATGGCCCGTATCGCCTTCGCTCACGACTTCATAGTGCGCCGTGTTCGCCGCGCCGCCCGAATAGCCGGACACCACCTGCTTCACGCCGCGCACGTGCTGGAACACGCCCTGCACGCCCCAGAAGCAGCCACCCGCGAACACGGCGGTCGCCGTGTGGGTCGCGCCGGCGTGTTCGTCCTGCGCGGGCGGCGCGATCTTCGTCGCGCCTTCGGTCGAATAGGCGACGCGCTGCAACGCGAACACGCTAACCACGAGCATCGCTGCGCCCGCTGCCTTGAACCACGGTTTGCGAGCCTGAAATTGAGTCGACATTGCCACTCCTTCGAAATTGACGGTGATGCCGGTTCGCCCGACGCAGGCGGATCAGCCGAACGTGAAGGCGTATGCCGCGACGCCCGCGTCCAGGAACTCGATGCTGAAAGTATGATCCTCGACCGGGCCCGGCTGTCGCACGAGCTGATAGAGGCGTTCCTCGGTGACCGTGCCGCTGCCGTCGGCGGCGACGTCGGTGCCGTGCGCTTCGCCGGGGGCGGCGCCGTCGATGCTCACGCGAAACCGCACCGGCTTGCCGTTCGCCGACGGCCCGAGCACCAGATGCAGGTCGCGCGCGTGAAAGCGATAGTCGATGCGACCCGCATTTCTGGCGAGCGTCGCGCGCTCGCCGCCAACTTGCCACGCTCCGGCAAGCGCCCAGTCGTTGACCGCGAGCCGCGCAGGCGCGGCGTAATCGTGCACGCGATCGCGCGCCTCGCCGCCGGGCGACGCGAAATGCTCCGCGCGTTCGTAGCCGAGATAGGTCTCGGGCGAGCGCACGTCGGCCGTGTCGGCGGCGGCCTGCACGCCTTGAGCGTTCTGCGCGTGATGTGCGTTCTGCGCGCCGTCATTCGTCAGACCAGCGGACGCTTTCGCGACGCCTCCGTGGCCCGCTTCGGCGAGCAGCCGCTGGATCACCTTCTCCGATTCCGCGTAGTTCCCCTCGCCGAAGTGGTGATAGCGGATCTGCCCTTGCGCATCGACGAAGTAGTGCGCCGGCCAGTACTGGTTGTCGAGCGCGCGCCAGATCGCGAAGTTGTTGTCGATCGCAACCGGATAGTCGATGCCGAGATCGCGCGTCGCCTTCTTCACGTTGTCGATGTTGCGCTCGAACGCGAATTCCGGCGCGTGCACGCCGATCACGACGAGCCCCTGATCGCGGTATTTCTGCGCCCACGCCTTCACATACGGCAGCGTGCGCAGGCAGTTGATGCAGGAATACGTCCATACGTCGACGAGCACGACTTTGCCGCGCAGCGCTTCGGCCGTGAGCGGCGGCGAGTTGATCCACTCCACGGCGCCCGACAGCGACGGCAGCTTGCCTTCCACCGGCAGCGCGGGTTCTGCGGCGGTGCTCGCGCGCATCATGCCGGGCGCGGCAGCAGTTTGTTCTGTCTTCATGCGCCCGCCGGCACCGAAACGGTCGACGAGCGTCTGCTCGATACCGCTCGTCGCCACGGTCGAGACGCGGGCGAGCACGCCGGTATCGAAGCCGAACGCAATGGCGACGACGCCCGCGAGCATCGCCGCGCCGATGCCTTTCCGGACCCATTCACCCGCGCCGAGCGAGCGCTTCATCGCGGTGAACACCCGGCCGCCGATCAGGAGCGCGATCGCCAGCGAAGTCGCCGCGCCCGCCGCATAGGCGACGAGCAGGAGCGTCGTGCCCGCGCTCGCGCCGCGCAGCGCGGCGCCGGTGAGCACGAGGCCGAGGATCGGGCCGGCGCAGGGCGCCCAGAGCAGCCCGGTCGCGATGCCGAGCAAAAACGAGGACCCGAACGACGACGCGAACGACGACTCGCCGCCCGCCGTTCCGCCGTCGCGCTGCGCGAAATTCGACAGCCGGTTGCCCGCGTCCACGAGCGGGCGCATCAGGCGCTCGGCGAAATCCGGCAGCAGGAGCGTCAGGCCGAACACGGCGAGCAGCGCAATGGCAACCCAGCGCCCGTACTGGTTCGCCTGCGTGACCCAGCCGCCGCCGACGGCGGCGAGCGTCGCGACGAGCGCGAACGTCAGCGACATGCCCGCGAGCAGCGGCAGGCCGTTGCGGACAAAAGGCTTGTCGGCGCGAGCGAACACGAACGGCAGCACCGGCAGGATGCACGGGCTGAGAATCGTGAGCGCGCCGCCGAGATAGGCAAGGACGATAAGTAACATGGTCGTGTGAAGGTTCGGTCTGAGGAAAGGCGGCGCGTCAGGCGGCGCCGGGCGTGAAGTTCATCGCGACGCCGTTCATGCAGTAGCGCAGGCCGGTCGGCTTCGGGCCGTCGTCGAAAACGTGCCCGAGATGGCCGCCGCAGCGGCTGCAATGCACTTCGGTGCGCACCGTGCCGAACGAAAAGTCCGAGCGCGTCGCGACGGCCTTGTCGAGCGGCGCCCAGAAACTCGGCCAGCCGGTATGGCTGTCGAATTTCGTGCGCGACGAAAACAGGTCGAGCCGGCAGCCGGCGCAGCAAAAGCGCCCCGCGCGATGCTCGTCGTTGAGCGGGCTCGTGTACGGGCGTTCGGTGCCTTCCTGACGCAGCACGCCGTACTGGGCGGGGCTCAGGAGCCGCCGCCATTCGTCGTCGGTGTGGACGACGCCGAAGGCCTCGCGCGGCGGGGCCGTCTCCGTCCCGCGCGCGACCGCTGCGGCGAGCGCCGCGGCCGCCGCGCCGGCGGTGAGCAGAAAGCGCCTTCGTGTGTGCATGATGTGCTCCTCGATCGGATTTCGTGTAGACGCATCATCGGCCGCGCCCGGTACCGAAGTCCTCACGAAAAGTTAAATTAATCGTGATACCTGGCGGCGCGGTTTTTTTGCACAATGACGAGGCCGCCACGGTGCCCCGTCCGGACAGCGGCCGCTTTCGAATCGAAGGGAACCCGGCATCGCATGGAACAACCGAAGCGCATTTTGATCGTCGAGGACGACGTCCACATCGCCGATGTCCTCAGTCTGCACCTGCGCGACGAGCGCTACGAAGTCGTGCACTCCGCCGACGGCGCCGAGGGCCTGCGTCTGCTCGAACAGGGCGGCTGGGACGCGCTGATCCTCGACCTGATGCTGCCGGGCGTCGACGGGCTCGAAATCTGCCGCCGCGCCCGCGCCATGACGCGCTATACGCCGATCATCATCACGAGCGCGCGTTCGAGCGAGGTGCACCGCATTCTCGGCCTCGAACTCGGCGCCGACGACTATCTGGCAAAGCCGTTTTCCGTGCTCGAACTGGTCGCGCGGGTCAAGGCGCTCTTGCGCCGCGTCGACGCCGTCGCGAAGGATCGCCGGCTCGATGCGGGACGGCTCGACGTCGCGGGCATCTCCATCGACCCGATCGCGCGCGAGGCGTCGGTGGACGGACAGCGCATCGAACTGACGCCGCGCGAGTTCGACCTGCTGTATCACTTCGCGCGCCATCCGGGCAAGGTGTTCTCGCGCATGGACCTGCTCAACGCGGTGTGGGGTTACAGCCACGAGGGCTACGAACATACCGTCAATACCCATATCAACCGGCTGCGCGCGAAGGTCGAGGCGGACGCGTCCGAGCCGCGCCGCATCCTCACGGTCTGGGGCCACGGCTACAAGCTCGCCGCCGATGCAGCATCCGGAGAGGCGCCGTGAGATTCCTCGTTCCGAATCTCACGCTGACGCAGCGGCTCGCGGCCGTCTTCTGCGTGTTGCTGCTCGCGTGCTGCGGGGCGTCCGCGTGGTTGCAGATCCGCGCGAGCGACCTGCGCGAGAAGGAAGTCGTCCAGAGCATTTCGCGCGGGCTCGCGGGGCACATCGCGCGCGACGCCGCCCTGATGGACGCGAACGGCCTCAAGCCCGACGCCGTGCGCAAGCTGTTCATGCAATTGATGGTGGTGAACCCGAGCGTCGAGGTGTATCTGCTCGACAAGGACGGCAACATCAAGGCGCACGACGCGCCGCCGGGACATTTGCGGCGCGACCATGTCGATCTCGCGCCCGTGCAGCGCTTCATCGCGGGCGACGCGCTGCCGATTCTCGGCGACGATCCGCGCGGCACGGAAAGTCACAAGGTGTTCAGCGCGGCGCCGCTCGTGTCGGCCGGACGCGAGCCGGCGGGTTACATCTATGTCGTATTGCTCGGCGAGGAACACGACGAACTGGCAGCGCGCGTGTCGGCGAGCGGCGTGCTGCGCACGACGCTCGCGTCGATGGCGCTCGTCACGCTGCTTGCGCTCGTCGCCGGGCTGGTCGCGTTCGGCCTCATCACGCGCCCGCTGCGCCGCCTGACCGACGCGATGCGCCGCTTCGACGCGAACGGCGCGCCCGACGACCAGCCGGGCGTGCCGCGCTCGCCCTACGCGAGCAAGGACGACGAGATCGTCGTGCTGGAGACGGCGTTCGAGCAGATGGCGCGGCGCATCGGCGAACAGTGGCGCGCGCTGACGCGGCAGGATCGCGAGCGGCGCGAACTCGTCGCGAACATTTCGCATGATCTGCGCACGCCGCTGTCGTCGCTGCACGGCTATCTGGAGACGCTCTCGCTCAAGGCGGACGCGCTCGGCGACACGGACCGCCGCCGCTATCTCGCGATCGCGCTCGCGCAGAGCGCGAAGGTCGGCCGGCTCGCGCAGGCGCTCTTCGAACTCGCGCGGCTGGAGCACGGCATGGTCGCGCCCGAGCGCGAGGCGTTCGCGCTTGCCGACCTGTTGCAGGACGTCTTCGAGAAGTTCGAACTGGCTGCCGAGTCGCGCGGGGTCGAACTGCGGGCGAGCATTCCGCCGCGCCTGCCGCCCGTCGTCGCCGATGTCGCGATGATCGAGCGCGTGCTCACCAATCTGCTCGACAACGCGATTCGCCATACGCCGCCCGGAGGCGAGATCGAGGTGGCGCTCGCGAGCGTCGACGGCAAGGTTTCGGTGACGGTCAGCGATACCGGTCCCGGCATTCCCGCCGCGTTGCGCGAAGCGCTTTTCCAGCGGCCGTTCAGCTCGGGCGGCGCGCAGCGCGGCGGCGGGCTCGGGCTTTTGATCGTGCAGCGCATGCTGCAGTTGCATGAGAGTCAGATCCGGCTCGTCGACCGGGCCGGCCGGGGCACGACATTCCAGTTCGAACTGGCGGCCGCCGATGTGACGCCCGGCGTGCGGCATGCGGAGTGAGCCGAGGTCGGATGTTCAACCGACCGCCTTTGCGCGCGGGCAAAAAAAGAGCGCTACAGGTCAGGCCTGCAGCGCTCAAATGGCAATAGGACGTCGGTTTCGCGCTTGGGCGAAAAGATGCGTTGGAACGCGTGAACGCGTCGATCAGAACTTGTGGCGCAACCCGATACGCGCCGCGAACTGATTGTTCGCGCCCGTGCCGGAATTGCCGATGAAGCTGGAACTCGAACCGATCTCCGCCTGCACCGGCACGCTGCGGCCAGCGACCGTGTTGCTGCCCGAAGCCTTCTGATAGATCGCGAGCACGTAGACGTCGGTGCGCTTCGAGAGCGCGTAGTCGACCATGCTGTTGATCTGATGCCACTTGCCCTCGAAGTTGTCGTCGAGCTTCGAGAAGGTGTAGCCGAGGCCCGCGCTCAACGCCGTCGTGAAGGCATATTTGCCGCCGATTTCGTAGTTGTTCAGCGTCGACGTGGCCGCAGTGATCGGCTCGAACTTCGTGTGCGTCCAGTTGCCCCAGATCGTGCCCGCGCCGACCATGTAGCGCGCGCCGACACCGTAGGTTTCGAGATCGCGCAGACCGCCCGTGTTCACGTTCGCGATGCTCACGCTGAAAGGCGGCGTCGCGCCGTTCGGGAAGCGGATGTTCGTGTACGCGCCGCCGATGCCGAACGGACCCGCCGCGTAGTTCACGCCGAAGCTGTATGCGCTCGACGAACCTTGCGTCGTCGCGCCGCCTGCCGTGACCGTCGGCGAGCCGGCGAACGCGCCCGCCTGATTCGAGAAGCCGTACATGGCGCCGAAGGTCAGGCCCGAGAAATTGGCGCTGCTGAACTTGACCGAATTGTTGATGCGGCTCGACGTGAGCTGATCGAGGTCGTTGATGTGGTACGCGTAGTTGCCGGCGGGCGTCTGACTGCCCATCGTGTACTGGCCGCCGAGGAAATCCGTCGAGAACGAGTACTGGCGGCCGAACGTGATCGAACCTACATCGTTCTTCGCGAGGCCGACGTAGGCCTGACGCCCGAACTCGGCGCCGCCTTGTTGCAGCGTGCCGTCACCGGAACTGAAACCGCTCTCCAGCACGAAGATCGCCTTCAGTCCGCCGCCCAGATCTTCCGTGCCGCGCAGGCCCCAGCGGCTGCCTTGCGCGACGCCGTCGCCGTACTTGAACAGATGATCGTGGCCCGTTGCCGTTGCTGCGTTCGTGACGTATGTGACGCCCGCGTCGATGATGCCGTAAAGCGTCACGCTGCTTTGCGCGTGTGCAGTCGCCCCAAGGCTGCTCAGGGCCGCAGCCGCCAGAATCTTCTTTTTCATTGGTTTTCTCTACGTTGTGTGCCGCGTCGACATCCGGTCGGACGCGGGCCGGGATTCGGCGCGAACGCCACGAGGATCGCCGCCCGGCGATGCCTCACCTCTTTGCGGCACGCGTTGCGCACCGTTATGTTTGCGTGAATATAACGAACGATTACACCGTGGTAAAGTCGATCGTCACGCTTCGTGGCGCATTCGACACAGCTTTGCCCGAATCCCGCTCATACGCCTTCGTGTATCCTCTCGGGCATGGTCACGCCCCTCAAGACAAAACAGGCCGCCGTCCGCAGTCGTCCCGAAGTACGCTTTCGCATGCGCATCCGCACGGGCGAAACCGTCGCGCTCGGACCCGGCAAGGTCGCGCTGCTGGAAGCCGTGCATGAGCACGGCTCGATCTCCGCTGCCGCGCGCAGCCTCGGCATGTCGTACCGGCGCGCCTGGCTTCTGATCGACGAACTGAACCGCTCGCTCAAGGCGCCGGCCACCGTCTCAGAACAAGGCGGCCAGAGCGGCGGCGGGTGCGTGCTGACGCCGGTCGGCGAGAACATCGTGCGGTTGTATCGCGAGGTAGAGACCGAGGCGCAAGCCGCCTGCGCCACGCAGATCGCCGCGCTGACGAAGCTGATCCGCTAGCAGGCCCGCGGCTCAACCGTGCCGCAAACAGAACGCCGACGCGGGCGGCGTCCCCGCGCGCACCGGCTCTGCGGGCGCGAGCCGCGCCATCAATTCGACAAAGCTCGCGACGCTCGCCGTCCGTATCGGGTAGTAACGCACCTGATGACGGTCGCAGACGCGCTTCACTCGGTTCATCGAGTCGTGATCGATGCAATCGACCGGGAACACCACAAGATCCGCGCCGGGCAGCGCGCTGGCGAGCAGACCTTTGCGGTCTTCGAGACCGCCGTCGTGCACGACGAGTTCGCCGCCCGCCGAGTCCACCAGCGCCTTGAGCGCCGCATTCGATCCCGGCCGGCCCCCGACGTACACGATCCGCCTGCCGCCGATCCACACATGATCGCTGCGGCGCGTGCCGGGGCGGTCCGCCTGCGGCGTCGTCGCGCGTTCGAGCGCATGGCACTCGGCCTGCATGATCTTGACGAGCGACTGCGCCTCGTCGAGACACGCCCGCAACGCCCGCGCGCTCCCCTGTTCGAGGACGGCGCGCGCTTCGGCCGCTTCGCAGCGGCTCGCGTGGAGCGCGAGTCGACGCTCGCAGTCTTCCAGCTTTTCTCTCAGGTGCACTACTTCCGATTCGGTGTCGATGGGGCGCGCCTGCGAAGCCGCGCGCGCGACGCGTTCAGCCAGTTCGCGCAGCGCGCCGTCGCGGTCTGCGGCCATCTCCCGCAGACGGCCCTGCTGACGCTCGACCTTGTCCCTCAGCGCCGCGTTCTCCTTTTCGAGCGCGACGAGCCGCCGGATGTCGGCGCGATTGGCTGCGCCGACGAGATGCGACAGCATGTGCAGTTCGCCGAACGCGGCCTGCCGCACTTCGATCGTCGATTGCGGATGCGTCATCAGCGCCCAGTAAGCGGGCGGGATGTCACCGTTCCTGCATGCTTCTTCCCACAACGCGAGCACGGCCTGCGGATCGCGGGCCGTTTCGAAGCGCCGGATCGCGCCCGCGTAGCGTTCGTCGAGCGCCTTGTGCAGCGCCTTGCTGCCGGGACCGTCGGCGATCGCCAGTTCGACCGCCGTGTGATGGATTTCCAGATCGCTCGCGCGTTGGCGGTCGATTCCGGCGAACTTCGGCACGAGCTTGCGCAACTCGTTCGTGCCGAGGCAGGTGCCGATGATCGAGCAATGCAGATGCGAATCCAGTTCCGCGAGCCGCACGCGCCGCCGCAACAACCGAAGCGACGGTTGCGCGGGCTGGCAACAGGCGTCGGCGGCACGCATACGGCCGGGATCGCGACTGTCGGCGAGGCTCACGCCGCGCGAGCGGGCAAGACGAAACGGCGGAGTTTGCATGTTGACCTCGTGTCCGGACTAATCTCGGCAGCGCTGTTTTATCCTTGCGTAATATACGACAGAATATAACGAATGCCAACGCCGGGCGCGTCGCGATGCATCTGCGACGCGCTAAAACAATTCCTTCTGCCCTGTCATCAGCGAGCCGAAATCGTCGCGCAGGAACGGCAGGATTGCATCGGCGACGGGCTGAAGCTGGCGCGTCAAATAATGGTCGTAGTCGATCGGCGCGCGTTGCGTTTCCACCGGCTCCGGTCCGGCCACCGTCATCACGTAGCTGACCCAGCCGCCGTTCTGATATTGCAGCGGGCGGTTCTGCCGGCGATTGAATTCGTCGGCGATGCGCGCCGCGCGCACGTGCGGCGGCACATTGCGCTGATAGTCGGACAATCGCCGTCGAAGCTGCTTGCGATAGACGAGCAGCGCGTCGAGTTCACCGGACAGCGTGCGCGCGACGTAATCGCGCACGAATTGCTGATACGGCTCGCCCTTGAAAATGCGCAGATAAAGCTGCTGCTGGAACTGTTGCGCGAGCGGCGTCCAGTCGGTGCGAACCGATTCGAGGCCCTTGAAAACCATTTCGTCGGCGCCGCGCGCATCGACGGTCAGGCCCGCGTAACGCTTCTTGCTGCCCTGCTCGGCGCCGCGGATCGTCGGCATCAAAAAGCGCCGATAATGCGTGTCGACTTCGAGCTCCAGCGCGCTTTCCAGCCCGAACGCCTCGCGCAGATGTGCGCGCCACCAGCCGTTCACGCGCTCAACGAGTTCGCCGCCGATGCGTTGCGCCTCGTCCTCCGTGCGCGCGTGCTTGAGCCACACGAAGGTGGAATCGGTGTCGCCATAGATGACCTGGAAGCCCGCGTCTTCGATCATCTCGCGCGTGCGGTGCATGATCTCGTGCCCGCGCATCGTGATCGACGAAGCGAGCCGCGGATCGAAGAAGCGGCAGCCGCTCGAACCGAGCACGCCGTAGAACGAGTTCATGATGATCTTGAGCGCCTGCGACAGCGGCTTGTTCTGCTGGCGCTTCGCCGTGTCGCGTCCTTCCCACACCTGTCCGACGATCGCCGGCAGGCTGTGTTTCGTCCGCGAAAATCGCGCGCCGAGAAAGCCGGGCACCGAATCGCGGTCGTCGGGATGACGCAGACCTTCCACCAGCCCGACCGGATCGATCAGGAAGGTGCGGATGATCGACGGATACAGGCTCTTGTAGTCGAGCACGAGCACGGAATCGTAGAGGCCGGGTTTCGAATCCATCACGAAGCCGCCGGGACTCGATTCGAGTTGCACGTCGCCGAGATTCGGCGCGACGAAGCCCACGCGATGCATGCGCGGCATGTAAAGGTGCGTGAACGCAGCGACCGATCCGCCGCTGCGGTCGGCCGCGAGTCCCGTGACCGTCGCGCGTTCGAGCAGGAAGGTGAGCAGTTCGGTCTTCGCGAAGACCTTCGTGACGAGTTCACAGTCGTTCAGGTTGTAGCGCGCGAGCGCGGGTTTATCCTCGGCGAAGCGGCGGTTGATCTCGTCCATGCGCTGGTACGGGCTCTCGATCGACTTGCCCTCGCCCAGCAGCGCCTGCGCGACGAATTCGAGGCTGAACGACGGAAAGGTCCACGTCGCGGACTTGAGCGCCTCGATGCCGTCGATCACGAGTCGTCCGGCAATCGACGTGAAATAGTGATTTTGCTTCAGCCCATGCTCGCGCCACTCGACGAGACTGCCGTCGCGCCCAAGCCGCAGCGCGACGCCATAGCGGTCCGCTTCCTTCTGCAGCACGCGCAAATCGAACTGCACGACGTTCCAGCCGATGATCGCGTCGGGATCGTGCCGTCTCATCCAGTCGATAAAGCGTTCGAGCAGTTGCGCGCGGCTCTCGCAGTAGTCGAGATCGAAGTCGCGCGGCCCGTCGACGCCGTTCGGCGGGCCGAGCATATACACCTGCCGCGCGCCGCAGCCTTCGAGCGCGATCGAATACAGGTCGCCGTGTTCGCTGGTTTCGATGTCGAGCGAGACGACCTTCAGCCGCGGACGATATTCCGGCGCGGGCCGCAGTTCGCTAGCCAGCAGCGGGCCGTCGCCGTTGGGCTCGCCGCTGAACCACACCGGCGCGGTAATGAAGCGCTCCATCAGATAGCGTTCGGGCGGGCGGATATCCGCCTCGTACACCTGCACGCCGCCATCCCTGAGCGCCTTGTCGAGCGCAGCCAGTTGCCGGTACTGTTGGCAGTACAGCCCGAGTACCGGGCGATGCTGGAAGTCGACGAGCGGCAGCGGCCGCAACTCCACGCCGCGCGCGCCGCCGATGATTCCCTCCGCGCGCTCGCGCTGCACGGCCGGCACGAACGCGACCGAAGGCTGCGGCGCGAGGCGGATGCGTCGCGGGCCGTGGTCGGTGGCGAGCCAGAACTCGACCTCCGTCCCGGCCGGCGTGTCGCGCCAATGTCGGGTCAGAAGAAAGCCCTGTTGTGTCTGCCGTTCCTGCGATGCCTGAGTCAAGCCGATGCCTTCGAAAGCCTGTGCGGTCGCATCATTTTACTTTCGATGGCCGAACGCCTCGCGCGTCGCCGTGACGTCAGTCGGGCAGCACCTCGATCGAATCGACGCGATCGGGATAGAACGCCAGATGCTCCCCGATCTGCGCCACCGCCTCATACGGCGCTTCGTAGGTCCAGACGGCGTTGACGCCGCGCTCGCCCGCCACGCTCACGCTGTAGTACGCCGCCTCGCCCTTGTACGGGCAATAGCTCTGATGATCGGTGCGCGCCAACAGCGACAGATCGACGTCCTTGCGCGGAATGTACTGCACCGGCGGATAGGCGGCCTCGCGCAGCGTGAGCGCGTCGCGCGTATCGGCGATCACGCGGCCCGCCACCTTGACCACGACTCGCGAGGAGGTCGGCGCGATATCGATCGGATGATCGGGCCCCGGGACTCGCTTCACTCTGGTTTGCGTCTGCATTCGATTCGGCTCCTGACATGAATGACGTTGAACCGCCCGAACGGGCGATCCGCCGTTTGATGCTACGTCATCGCGCGCCAGGGAAAAACGCCGGCGCAACAAACAAACATGTCGTTTCAGCCGAATAATCGGCGATCGGCGACGCGGCTCACGCCCAGTGCGCCGGGACGAACACGCGTCCCACCCAGTGCGCGGGCACCCATACGGCCGGACGGGGCGCGGGCGCGACGTACACCACATGCGGCGGCGCTGCCACGACGACTGCGGGCGGCGGCGCAGCGACCACCACGGTCGAAGGCGGCGGCGGCACGACGACAACCGGCGCCGTGCCGACGACCGCCACCGTGCTGCCGGTCGTCGTGACGCTGCCGGTCGTGACGGTCGACGATCGCGTGACCGTGCCGCTCGACGCGACCGTGCCGCCGTGCACGCCGGTCACGCTGCCGGTCGTCGTCACGACGCCCGGTGCGACGCGCGTCGCGCTGCCCGCGTGCTCGACCGTGCCGCCGTCGTTGCCCGTCACCGTGCCTGAACGCGCGCAAGTCGAGCCCGCACAGTTCGTCGATGCCGAATGGCCGACCGTATTGCCGTTCGCACCGTTGACCGTCCCCGACGACGAATACTGGCCGGGCGCCGTGCGCGTGACGGAGCCGTCGGTGGTCGCGGTCTTGCCGTCAGGGCCGGTCAGGTTGCCGGAGTGCGAACAGGTGCCGCCCGCGCAGTTCGTGTCGCCCGCGTGCTGGACGGAGTTGCCGTAGCGGCCGGTCGCGGTGCCCGAGTTGGAGAACTGTCCGGCTGCGTTGCGAGTGACCGTGCCGGTGTTGGTGGCAAGGCCGCCGAAGGGCCCCGCGACGCCGCCCGCGTGCGAGCAGCTTCCGCCGCCGCACGATCCGGCGTGCGCGCCGTTATACACGCCGCGCGACGTCGACATCGTGCCGTGCTGCGCCCATCCTGCGAAAGCCGGCGCGCTTGCGAAGGCGAACACGGCGGTGGCAGCCGCGACAACGAGCTTACGCAGGCCGATGCTTGCATTCGGGACGACAGACGATGAGTTGTTCACGGAGATGTCCTTCGCGGTTCGGGCCACTTCGTGCAGTGCAACTCAGTGCAGTGCGGCGTGGCGACGGAAAGGACTATAGAAGAACGCGGCGGCGCGGTCTGCCGCAAAGATATGTCGCGGAATTTCACGCCCCGCCGAGGGCCGCCGCGCGGGCTAGACGAGCGGCGCGGCGGGTCCGGGAACGGCCGGCGTTTCAGACACGCCGCCCACGACCGGCGCCAGATCGGCGATCGACAAACCCACAACCTCGTCCGCTTCGGACAGCGAATCGGCGTTATCCGCCTTGCCGTGATTGCGCCGCCAGCCGGCGGGCGGCATGCCGAATTCGCGCTTGAACGCGCGGTTGAACGCCGCTTCGGATTCGTACCCGACCCGCTCCGCCACCACCGCGACCGACTTCGTGCCCGCAAGCAGTTCCTGCGCCGCGATCTGCAGGCGCCAGCGCGCGAGATATTGCATCGGCGGCTGGCCGAGCAGTTGCGTGAAGCGCTGCGCAAGCGCCGAGCGCGAGAGTCCCGCCTTGCGCGCGAGTTCGTCGACGGTCCAGCCGTGCGCCGGTTGCGCGTGCAGCAACGCGAGCGCCCGCCCGACGAAACGGTCGCCGACGCCCGCGAGCCAGCCCTTGCGATCGGCGGGCAGCGCATCGATGCAGCGGCGCACCGCTTCCACGAAGAGCAGTTCCGAGAGCCGCGCAAGCACGATCGCGCTGCCGACGCGCCACTCGGCCGCCTCCGCCGCCGCGAACTTCAGCGACGATTCGAGCCACGCCGATTGCGGATCGTTGCGCATGTCGACTTTGAAGATGCGCGGCAGCGCCGACAGCACCGGATTGCTCAATGTGTCGTCGCAGGCGAGAAAACCGCAGACGAGCCGCGTGCGGTCGCCGCCGCCGCCATAGCTCAGCTTCATTATCTGGCCGGGCGTCGCTTCGAGCTGGCTCGACAGCAGATCGCCCGTGGGCGCGGGCGCGAGTTCGAGCGAGCTGCCCATCAGGTGAGATTCGCCTTGCGGCACGACCAGCAGTTCGCCCGCATCGACGCGGATCGCGGACGCGGGATCGCCCGCGAGACTGGCCCAGCAGCCGCCCTCGGTGATGAGGTGATAGGAGACGACGCGTTCGGCGCGCGGCAGATACGCGGCGCACAACGCCGCGTCCGCCTGGCCGTACAGGCACCAGGGCGCCGTGAAGTCGCCGTTTAGATAAACCGCGCCGCCGAGACGAACCACGCGAAGGACGTCGGATAAAGCATCCATGACAAGCCCGTCAGTTTCGGCGTCCTGCGCAAAACATCTGGACGCCTGGTCATTCATCGATACCGCCCGCGCGCTGATACTAGCACTCACGCGATTGCGCAACAACGAACGTCGGGCGCACGCGGCAGAACCTGCCACCCACATCATCGAAGGAGACCGACATGAGTCACGCAGATGCCTATCACGGCCAATGCTTTTGCGGCGCCGTGCAGTTCACGGTGAGCGGCGAACCCGCGGGCATGGGTTATTGCCATTGCGAATCGTGCCGGACGTGGTCGGCGGGACCCGTCAACGCGTTCACGCTCTGGCGGCCCGAAGCGGTGCGCGTCACGCGCGGCGTGGACCATATCGGCACTTACAACAAGACCGAGCACAGCTACCGCAAATGGTGCACGACGTGCGGCGGGCATCTCTTTACCGAGCATCCGGGGCTCGGGCTCACGGATGTCTACGCGGCCGTCATCCCGGATTTTCCGTATGAAGCCGGCGTGCATGTCCATTACCCCGAGTCGCGTCTGCCGATGAAGGACGGGCTGCCCAAACTGAAGGACCTGCCGAAGGAAATGGGCGGTTCCGGCGTGAGCGTCGCCGAATAGCCGTCACGCGTTTTTTGTCTTGCCCGCCCGCCGCGCGGGCACTCGAGCGGTTCGAACTCGCGGCGATATCAGAACAGGCAGCACGACCATGCACTCCCGCATCGCTGCCATCTTGCCTCTCAGGAGCATCGCCATGTCCGCAGCCGATACCGCCTTCTCGCCCGCCGCCGACCTCGCCGCTGTCAAGGTCCGTCAACAGGCCGCCTGGTCGACGGGCAACTATGCCGTCGTCGGTACCACGCTGCAGATCGTCGGCGAAAATCTCGGCGAGGCGCTCGATCTGCGCGCCGGCAGCCGCGTGCTCGACGTCGCCGCGGGCAACGGCAACGCGACGCTCGCCGCCGCGCGCCGCTGGTGCGACGTCACCTCGACCGACTACGTCGCTTCGCTACTCGACGCCGGCCGCGCGCGCGCCGGAGCCGAAGGCCTTGCGGTGCAGTTCCAGGAAGCGGATGCCGAAGCGCTGCCTTTCGCGGACGCCTCGTTCGACGTCGTGATGTCGACTTTCGGCGTGATGTTCACGCCGAACCAGGAAAAGGCGGCGAGCGAACTTGCGCGCGTCTGCAAGCCGGGCGGGAAGATCGGCCTGGCGAACTGGACGCCGGAAAGCTTCATCGGGCAGGTCTTCAAGACGATCGGCAAGTACATCGCGCCGCCTGCGGGCGTGAAGTCGCCTGCGCTCTGGGGCACCAAGGCGCGGCTGGAAGAGCTAGTCGGCGGCAGCGCGCGGAACATCGTCGCGACGAGCCGCGACTTCACGTTCCGCTACCGGTCGCCGGCGCACTTCATCGAAGTGTTCCGCACCTACTACGGGCCGATGAACAAGGCGTTCGCCGCGCTCGAAGGCGAGCGGCAGGCCGCGTTCCTCGGCGAGCTGATGGCGCTGATGGAAAGCCGCAACCGCTCGGGCGACGCGACGCTCGTGCTGCCGAGCGAGTATCTCGAAGTCGTGGTGGAACGAAAATGAACGGACTCGGACGGAGAGTCGCCGCGTCCCTCGCATCCGGGCTGCGTCTGTGGCCTTCGGCGTGCGTGGTCGGGCTTCGGTATGGCTCGGCGTTCATGGGCTTGCCGCTGTGCTCGTCGGTGTGCTTTTTCGGCCTTCGCTTCATCCTGACGACGCTCGGGCTTTCTGCCTGAGCGCCGCCAACCGCTTCGCCAGGCTTCGCCGCGCTCGCGTGCGCGGCGAAGCCGGCGCCACGCGTTGCCCGCCTTCACTGCCGCGCGAACGTCCGCGTGAACGGCTCCGGCCGCGCCGGCACGGGCTCGACCGGATAGCCGCGCGCGACCCACGCATCGAGCCCGCCCGCGAGCGTATGCGCATGCTCGACGCCCTCGCCGCGCAAGCGTCCGCAGACCCGCTTCGCGGTGACATCGTTCGGACACGCGCAATACACGACGACCTCGCGTTGCGCCAACCCCGAGCCCAGCGCGCGAGGCGCGTCCGGATCGAAGAGCAGCGCGCCGGGAATCCGGTACGGCTCCTGACTGATGGCGGTGGCGAGCCGCGCATCGAGCACGACGGGCGGCGCGGCGGAATGCATCATCGCGTCGAGTTGTTCGGCCGAGATGGTCAGGTCCCGCAACCATTTGCGCAGACGCCAGCGCCGCAAATACCGGTAGCCGATGTACAAGAGCGCCAGCGCCAGCAGCACGTCGACGACGGTCGCGCCATGCCGCTCCACGGTGCGCAGCAGCATCGCGAGTTGCCGGCTGAAGAGCGCGCCGCCGAGCAGCCAGAAGCCCGCCCACGCGAGCGCGCCGATCGCGTCCCACGTCACGAACGACCGGGCCGCGATGCGCGTCGTGCCCATCAGCGGCGGCGTGATGAGCGCGAGCCCCGGCACGAACTTGCAGACGGAGACGATCGGCACGCCGAAGCGCTCGAAGAGCGCGCGCGTCGTCTGCACGCTTGCGTCGATGGAAAGCGAAAAGCGCGCGAGCCGGTCGATGAGCGGCCGTCCGTAGACGCGGCCCGCCGAAAACCAGACGCCGTCGCCGATGAGCGCGGCCAGCACCGCCGCGAACAGGACGTGCGTGAACGAGAGCGTGCCGTGCGCCACCGCCGAGCCCGCGAAGACGAGCACCGGCACCGCCGGCACCGGCACGCCGAGACGCGTGCACAGCACGTTGACGAACACGGCCTCGCTGCCCCATGCCGTGACCGCTGCTGGCGTGACGTGTATCAATTGCCGCCCTCCTCGATCGGTTCCCGCTGCGTTTTCATTGTTGCATGGGCCGCCGCGCCTCGCCGCGTCAACGCGCGCGCGACGCGATCAGCGTCACCCGCACGCCCTCGCAGCCCATGCTGCGCGCCACTTCGATGTCGTGCCACGGCGATCCTTCGCCATGCTCGGCGATCATCGGCTCGACCTGGCCGGTCGGACGCAGCACGTTGAACGGCCACGACGGCCGGCGCAGGCGCTCGTGGACCAGCGAGCCGAGCCAGATCGGCGCGGCCGACGTGCCGTCGTGGCGTTCGACCGCATAACGCGTCGGCCAGAAGCGCAGCACGTCGCGCTGATCGTCGCCTTCGTGCGAGCGCACGAATTCGAGCTTCGACGGCTCGCCGTTGTTCAGGCGCGGCAGCACCGGCAACGCCGTCGCCGTGACGTTCGGCGACACCAGCGACAACAGGCTGTGCGCCGAGAGCCGCGTGCCTTCGGTCCAGCCGCGGCTTTGGAGCTGCACCTTCATCTGCTCGGCGGTCGCGGCCCATTGCACGGTGATCGGCTCGCGCCTGTCGCCCTCCATGTTCGAGCGATAACACGAGAACGTGCGCCAGATCTTGTCGGTCCATTGCGCCGGCGTCACGACGACGACTTCCGGACGCTCTCCGCCCTCGGCCGTCGGAAACGCGTTTCCCGTCGCGAGTTGCAGCGCGACCGCCACGCCGACCACCGCCACCACGGCGACGGGCAAGAGCGGCCGCGCGCGCGGCTTCTCGGGATGCCGCCAGACCGCCGTCAGCGCGACGAGAAACACCCAGATCGCCGCGAGCGCCGCGCCGCCGAGCGCGTCGGAGAGCGTGAAGCGGTCGAAGTAGAGCCCGGCGAGCGTGACGGCCGAGACGACCGCGACCGTCGCCACCGCGACCAGCACGCGCGCCACCGTGCCGACGCGCCGCTCGATGAGAAACGCGAGAAAGCCGTAGATGATGACCGTCGCCGCGACGTGGTTGCTCGGGAAGGCGCGCGCGTTCGACGCGAGCGCGCCGAGCGGCAGATGCCGCGTCGCGATCTGGATCGCGAGGATCAGCACCTGCGAGAACGCGACAGCCGCGAGCCAGTACGCGATAGTGCGCCAGCGCCGCTCGAACGACATCCACGCGATCACCAGCACGACGAGCGCCGTGAGCGTCGGCAGGCTGCCGAGCGTCGAGAGGACCGCGAGCACGTCGTCGGCCCAGGTCGAGCGGAACGACTGCAGGAACCGGTAGGCCGACATGTCGACCTGCACGATGGGGTCGCCGTGGGCGATGTCTTCGAGCGTCGAGAAGAACACCGCCGCCGACACGAGCAGGAACACCGAGATCGTCGCGATCAGGCCGGCCGCCGGGCTTTCCGGACTGAGCGCGCGCATCACGACGCGCCGGGAGCGGCCCGGATGCCGCTCAGCCCACGCGATCAGACGTTGCCGCGAACTGCTGGTCCACGAGCGCGCGTGAGAAACCGCGATGCGGATCACGTTGTAGATGAGCCAGGCCGCCACCGCGACGATCGCGACGACCACCACGAGCCGGAACGACACCGCGCCCGCCAGTTCGACCGACGCGCCGAACACCACGCCCGGCAGGATGTGCACGGGCGCCCACAGGAGCGCCGAGAGCACGTTGACCGCGAAAAAGCGCGCGGGCGCCATGCCGAGCATGCCAGCGACCACGGGCACGATCGCCCTGAGCGGCGGCAGGAAGCGCGCCGTCACGACGCTCTTCGCGCCGTGCATCAGGAAGTATTTTTCGCCTGCCGCGAGCATGGCGGGATGCGTGCGAAACGGCCAGATCTGCCGCAGCGACTCCTGGTAGCGCGCGCCGACCCAATAGCTCGCGGCATCGCCGGCGATGGCGCCCGCGATCGCGCAGACGAATACCCAGCCGAGGTTCAGCGTGCCCGTGCCGACGAGCGCGCCCGCGACGAACATCGCCGTGCTGCCGGGAATGAACGTTCCGATGAAGGCGACCGATTCCAGCAGCGCCGCCAGCGCGACCACGGCGAGCGCCCATCCGGGATGCCCCGACAGCAGATGCAGCAACTTGAAATAGGCATGCTCCATCGGCAGCTCCGTGTTCTTTGGTCCGATTCTAGCCCCGTTGGCGCGGCGTCTCCGGCCTCTCGCGGAGCGTAATCGGAGGCGGCCGCGGTCGATTTCGGCGCACGCCGTTCGTCGTATCGAAGGGAGGCGCATGTTGCGCGCCCGTTCCCTCATCGGAAATGGAGGTGGTACATGAATTACGTCGATGGATTCGTCGCGGCGGTGCCCGTCGCCAATCGCGAGGCCTATGTGAAGCATTCCCGGCTGGCGGCGGCCGTGTTCAAGGAAAACGGCGCGCTGAAACTCGTCGAATGCTGGGGCGACGACGTCCCGGACGGCGAACTGACGTCCTTCCCGATGGCGGTCAAGCGCAAGGACGACGAGGTCGTGGTGTTCGCGTGGATCGTCTGGCCGTCGCGCGAAACGCGCGACGCCGGCATGAAAGCCGTAATGGCCGACCCGCGTCTCCAGCCCGACGCAAACCCGATGCCGTTCGACGGCCGCCGCATGATCTACGGCGGCTTTCAGGTGATCGTCGACGAGTGAATGGCGTGAACATTTCTGAGGGCGTCCGCAAGTAGGCATCCGTAAGCGGGGATGTCTGAAGGCAGTCGTCGTGGGATAAAGCGCAAAACACGCCGCGCGTCGAAAGACGTGCATCCCAGGCGACAGCAACGATGTTGCATGGGGCCAGAGTAAGCGCTGAAGCGCTATCCCTGGCCGACAGGAGACGACGAGATGCCCTCAGATAACGCAATGCAGCCGCCGACGCGCGGCTACGCGAACCCCACACGCGACCGCTCGCGGCTGCTCTGGGCCTTCGTGCTGCTGGTGAATCTCGCGGGCGGCGTCTTCCTGTGGCTGCTGATGCCGCCCGGCGGCTGCGGGCAGGACGAGCCGTGCGGCATCGCCGAAAGCGTGCGTTCGTGGCTGTGGGGCATGGTCGGCCGCTCGCCCGCGCATGGCGACGCGTTGCGCGGACTCATGTCGCCCGACGATTTCGTCGTCGCGATCCTGCTGGCGGCGATCGTCTCGATGCTCGTCGCCGCGCCCTTCATCGGCTTTCTGACGCGCGGTTGGCTCGCGCGCGTCGACGAGTTCCGCAACAGTCTGCAAGACGGCGCGCTCCTCGCGTATCTGCGGCGCTTTTGATCGGTGCGTCTGCCCGGCGAGATCCATCGTGGTCCGTCGGCCGCGACAAGGACATTCCGCTCGCGCTCATGCAGATGAAGTTCCGCCAGATCGCGGGCGAAGAATACGCGCGGATGCTCTCGAAAATCGTTTCGCTGAGGTACTCGGCGTCCGACCTCGGCGGCGTGCAGGCGACGCGCGTCGATCCGGCGCAAAAGGCCGCCGCGTAAGGCCCGGCGCCACGTGACATGCCGCGAAATAATTGTCGAATGGAGTTCGCGAAGCCGCTCACCCATACTCGCCTCTGTCGCTGGAGCACGAAAGAAAGCGCGCCAGCCGAGGAGTATCGCGCAACGACGACATCGCCTCGCGATGTCCGGATTGCCCGGCGATACGTCGATCACGATAGAGACACGGCTGTGTCGTTTGAGAGGGTGAACATGTTTGCTTCGATCGGTTCTTTCGGTATTGCAAGTCGCAAGGGTCTGCGGATGGCTTCGGCGGCGATCGCCTTCAGTTCGGCGATGCTGGCGGGATGCGCGAGCACCGGCGCAAGCGCCGCGCAATATTCGGCGGCACCCGCGACGCGGCCGGACACCATCTACGTGTACGCGTTCGATAGCGCCGCCGGCGAAGTCAAGCTCGACAGCGGCATGATGCAAAAGATGAAGGCGCGGGTGGAAGGCAAATCGGCGGCCGACGAGCAGTCCGCCGACGCCGCCGAAGTCCGCGAGGACGTCGCGAACGAAATCGTGAAGCAGCTGCAGTCGATGGGCCTGCACGCGGTCCGCGCCGACGTGCCCGCGCCGGCCGCCGAGAATGTGCTGCTCGTGACCGGCCATTTCGACGACATCGATGCCGGGAGCCGCCGCCGTCGCACGCTCGTTGGGCTGGGCGCGGGCAAGAGCGAGGTGAGCACGTCGGTGCAGGTTCTCTACAAGCCGGCGGGCGGCGTTGCGCAGGTCGTGCAGAGCTTCGACGCGAGCGCCGACAGCGGCAAGATGCCCGGCGTCGCGGAAACGGCGGGCGTCGGCGCGGTCGCGGGACATGCGGCGGTGTCGGCTGCGGCGGGCGCGGGCCTGCACGGTGCGTCGGAAGCGAAGCGCGACAGCGTGTCCGCCGACGCGAAGCATCTCGGCGATTCCATCGCGAAGCAGATCGCGCAAGTCGGCGTCGCACAGGGCTGGATGTCGAGCGGCCGGGCCAAGGGTTGAGCCAGTCGGATCACGGCGCAACGCGACGGCATCGCGTTGCGCGTCAGATCAGCCGCACGTTGCCCGTCGCCAGATCGTAGATCCCGCCGACCACCTTCACGCGCCCGCTCTTCACATAGCGTTCGACCAGCGGTCGCGCGACCATCAGCCGGTTCGTGTTGAGCCGCACGTTTTCGATCGTGGTCTGCGCGATGAGGTCGCCGCCTTGCGCGCGGGCGATGCGCAACGCCGGCTCGATCGCCCGCACGAGTTCGGGCAGGTGGCCGGGCAGCCGGACGCCTTCTTTCACCGCTTTGACCGTCGCTTCGACCGCGCCGCAGTTGGTGTGTCCGAGGACGATGATCAGCGGCACGCCCAGAAACTCGACGCCGTATTCGAGGCTGGCAAGAATGTCGTCGTTGATGAAGTTGCCCGCGACGCGCACGACGAAAATGTCGCCGGGACCCTGGTCGAACGCCAGTTCCGGCGCGACTCGCGAATCCGCGCAACCGACGATCGCCGCGATCGGATACTGCGCCGACACGCGCGCGACCCGTCCGGCGGAAAAATCGCGGTTGGCCGGCTGGTTGGCCGCGTAGCGCGCATTGCCTTGCAGCAAGCGCGCGAGCGCCTCGTCGGGGTGGATCGAATTCGGCGCGGGACCGTCCGGCGGCGCCGCCGCCCGCGCATCGTCGAGCCGCAAGCCCGCGAATGCCGCCGACGCCACACCAGCGAGCAGCCAGTGACGCCGCGCGAGAGAACACGTTGGATCGCACATGGATCGCCTCGGATCGGAGAAGCGCGGCAGCGCGAACGTCCTTTTCGCGTCGTTCGCCTGCGCATCACATAGTCGCGCTTTTCGGGCCCGGTGCGCGCGAATCGTCGCGCGATAATCAGGCCAAATTCCTCGGCGAGTGAGCGGCTTCGCACAGACGATTTCGCGCGTGCCGCCCGAAGCTTCCAAGCCGAAACGCGCCGCACGGGCGCCGCCGCATCGGCATCGCCGGGGAGAACCTCGATGGGATCGACACCTTTGCAGGGACGCCGCCGCTTTCTCGGCGCCGCGCTGTGCGGCACGCTCGCGGCGTGCGGCGGCAGCGACTCGAACGGCGACGAGTCCCAGCCCGCGCCCGTCCCCGACAAGCAGATCAACGACGCCATCGGGCAGCTCGACAAGCTCGCCGCCGACCTGATGTCGAGCACCGGCGTCCCGGGCATGGCGGTGGCCGTCGTGCGCAACGGCCAGACGGTCTACGCGAAAGGCTTCGGCACGCGGCTCGTCGGCTCGGGCCAGCCGGTCGATGCCGATACGGTCTTCCAGCTCGCGTCGGTATCGAAGTCGGTAGGATCGAGCGTGGTCGCGCATCAGGTCGGGACCGGCAGCGTCGCGTGGAACACGCCCGTGCGCGCGCATTTGCCGTGGTTCACGCTCTCCGATCCCGAGGTCAGCCAGGCCGTGCAGATCGCCGACCTGTACTCGCACCAGTCGGGCCTGCCAGATCACGCGGGCGATCGTCTGGAAGACATGGGCTACGGTCAGACGGAAATCCTTCAGCGCCTGCGCTTTCTGCCGCTGCATCCGTTCAGGGGCTCGTACTTCTATACGAATTTCGGGCTGACGGCGGCGGCGGAGTCCGTGGCGACGGCTGCGGGCATCGACTGGGCGACGCTTTCGGAGCAGGTGCTGTATCAGCCGCTCGGCATGACCAGTACGAGTTCGCGCTACGCCGACTTCGCCGCGCGCAGCAACCGCGCGCTCGGGCATGTGAAGGCGAACGGCAAGTGGGTGCAGGGCTTAGGGACGATGCCCGATGCGCAATCGCCGGCGGGCGGCGTCAGTTCGTCGGTGAACGACATGGCGAAGTGGCTCGCGATGATGCTCGGCAATGGCGTGTTCAACGGCCGCCGCATCGTCGACGAGAAGGCGCTCGCCGCCGCCACCAGCGCGCAAGTGCAGTCCGCGCCGCCGGGCGACGGCCATCCCGCGAGCTTTTACGGCTATGGCTTCAACGTCGGCACGACGGCGGCGAACCGGCCGACTTACAGCCACTCCGGCGCGTTCGGCGTGGGCGCCGCGACCAACTTTGTCGTCGTGCCGTCGACGGGCGTCGCGATCATCGCGCTCACCAACGGCTATCCGATCGGCGTGCCCGAGACGCTGACCGCCCAGTTCTTCGATCTCGTGCAGTTCGGCTCGATCCAGCGCGACTGGGCGAAACTTTACGCCGATGCGTTCGCGTCGCTCAGCAAGCCGGAGGGTTCGCTCGTCGGCATGACGCCGCCCGCTTCGCCGCTGCCGGCCCGCGCCCTTTTCACCTACGCGGGAACCTATCGCAACGACTACTACGGGCCGATCCGGGTGGTCGATCAGGGCGGCTCGCTCGTGCTCTCGATCGGACCGCGCCCGATGATGCTGCCGCTCACGCATTGGGACGGCGATATCTTCACGTTCACGCTCGTCAACGAGAACGCGGCGCCCGGCACGATCTCGAAGGCGTCCTTCCTGAGCGACCGCGTGACGCTCGAGTATTACGACGAGGACGGCGTCGGCACGTTCATCCGCTGATCGGCGGCTTCGCGCGCGCCCGACGGCTCGGCTTGCGCGAGCGCCGCGGGCAGCAATTCGCCGCGCAACATCAGCGCGACCGTCTTCACGACCAGCATGCCGATCACCACGTTCGCCGCGATGAAGAGCGAAGGAGCAAGCCACACGACAAGCCCGGTGCTGCCGCGCTCGACCATGCGCATAGCGAGCGTCGGCAGCGCCGCGACCCCGAAGCTGAACGCCCAGTACGACGGCGCGAAGGCTTGCTTGCGAATCCACGGCAAGAGGCGCAGCAGCAGGAGCGCCTGATAGAGACCGTAACCGAGCAGGATCATCGCGAACACGTCGGGCGTGCCGTTCGTGATGCTCATGTACGTGACGCCGCCCACGACCGGAGGCGCAAGCTGGATGCCGAGCGTCGGCCGTAGCGCGTCGGGCAGCGGCTCGAGTACCGACGCGCGATGCAGGATCATCGATTCGAGCGCGAGCCACGACAGCACGCCCGCGCCGAAGAACAGCGCGCCGAGCTGGGTCCATCCGAACGCGGCCGCCGTCGTCCCGGCGACGAAGCTGGTGCCGACCGACGGCAGGTAGATGGCGGGCGTCGTGAGTTCTGCCTTGCGTCCGCCCTGCCAGAAACGGCCATGCAGGTAGACGCCGATTGCGAGCGCGCTCGCCGCCGCGACGACGAAGACCGCGAAGGCCAGCGGCCGCGAATAGTGGATCAGCGCCTGCGCGGCGAGCAAGCTCGACACCGGCCCGAGTGCTGAAAACGAAGATTGCACCGGATGCTGCATCTCGGCGATGGCTGCATCGCGATGCACGAGCCACTTGTGCGCATAGCCGCCCAGGACCGCGATCCACACGGCAAGCGCGGCGAGCGTCAGCAAGTGTTCGACTGCGGCCGGCACGGACCAGATTCTCTCCGCGACCCGCCACGCATTCGCCATCGCCAGCGCGCCCACCGCAATGCCGAAGAACGCCACCGGCATCGGTCCACGATTCTTGTTCATCGCTCTATCTCCTGAAGGATTGGCGACGGCCCGTTTCGTTGCGGCGAGCCCGTCAATGGGACGTAATTTAACGGGCGCCGTGTTTCTCGTGAATGCCGGTGGGGCTCAGGAACATGCTCGATCGGATCATGTGAGGTTAGTGGCGTAGGTCGCGCGCGCTGCGCGGCTCGCATCGTCGAATATCCCAAAAACATGGGTGTCCGGCAAGCTGCTAGGTTTATGCCCGCGCACGATTGGGATGATGGAGTGCGTGGCCGCATTTTCTCTATTACCGTGAGCATTTGCAGGAGATTGTATGGATACAGGCAAATACACCGATATTCGAACCGTCGCAGACTTCCCGAGCTTTCACGATGCGGAGTTATTCGGCATCGAGCACGACCCTGAGACGCGCTCACTCGAGCTTCGCTTTCGCCGGGTTGGCGGCGAAGTGGAGGCGCTAAGATTTTCAGGCGTGATAGGCCAACGCATGATTGATTTCGCTAGTCAGAATGTTGCGTCAAGGCTTCTAATCTCGCCGAGATACGCCTTTACATCGGCTGAAGCTTGCAAGTGGGTTCAGTGGATCAATAGTCGCGATGATTCGAAGGCCACCGCCATACGCGAAGACAAAGGCGATGAGTACGTCATGGATTTCCAATCCGGGTCACGGGTGCTGTTTGTTCTTGAGCCATCGTGTGGAGCAGAATTAGCTATCCTGTGTGAGTCCATTTCGCTTAAGCGATGATTTGCTCGTTGTTCGCGTCCGGCAGGTCGATCTTCTGCCCTGAAAAATAGAGCGAATATCCCAAAAACATGGATGTCCGACAATCTGCTAGGTTTACGCCGTCATAAGCGACGAGGCTGGCGATGGGTGCAACTGAACTGAAGACCGATTCGTTTCAACGCTGGATGATGTATAGCAAGGACGCCTAGGGACGTGGGCGCATCTTCCTTTCTACCGAGCAGAAGCAGGCAGTTGAAGAAGGCAAGAAGTTCTCCCAACGCGCATACGCCGATGTATGGGCGAAGGATGCTGCGCTTGTTCAACGGGTCCGCTCGTTTCTCGGGACGAATTTCCATTGGCATCAGCGGTTGGCAAAGAATGGCGCTAACCTTGATGTCATAGAGACCTTGCAGTCCATGATTCGCGGCGAGAGTGTTGTACTCGTTGCCGAGCAAGCGCGGGCAGGTGGCGCGGGGGGAAATCCGGCACCTAAGCTCCAGGGGCTTCCTAGTTTTCGCGAATCGTTAATGACCGGCTTCGGGATGTCATACGATGCGGCGACGGTCTACATTGAACGCTATAACGACTCGGTTGAGCGGATTAATGCGGTGCAGACCGCACGTGCTGCGGTGAGTAGCGGTAGCGGTGACCAGCCTGGTGAGGTCGAATCGGTGGGCGAAGAGATAGCCAACGCCGATGACCCAGCCGGGGAGGTGGGACCGGACGACACTGGCCCCGACGGATCGACGCCACTCGGCGACGCGCAGGCATTCGACTATCAGCCCGATATGCCGGACGGCGACGAGGAACGAGTCGCGGCGCGGGGCGTCCGTATGACGGGGAACGAACCTGGGGGCTTTGCCATTAACCCCCAATGGCCTGGACGTGGATTATTTCGATTCAGACGGCAATCTTTCGGCTCAATATCATGGAAGCCATGGCAATCCGCACGGACACAATTTTTCAGATGGCGTGCGGGACAACACCCACCTTCCAATGTCACCAATCAACTTTGACTAGGCGCGCGCCGAATAGAGGACTGTCATGAGCAAGGCAAACAGGACATGGGGTTGGCATCTTGCCAAGGATGGCAAATGGCTTGAATTGGTTCTAGGTGGATATTCGTCTTTCCACGATTCCGCTGTACGCTCATTCTGTTTGCAGAGAATCCGGCGAACGCACGAAGGTGTCAGTGGTCTTCCTTTGCCGGGGAATCGCACGCGCGAGATGCTAGACCTTCGGCTAGAAGTGCTTCACAACCGGTATGGCGCGCCGCCCGTTCCGGGGCAACCCGATTACATCGCCATACTCGACTTTCTGGATATCCGGGCGTCGGATATCGACGTGAACGGTATGGTCGAAGAAGCAACGATTACGGAAATGACGCTTGCAGAAACGCCGGAAGGTTTGATCCAGCTTGACCTTACACCAAACATTGGCCTTGATATCCGGCTAACGTGCAAGGAAGCCGTGGTTGTTGATTTGCGCCCTTACACGCGCGAAGCCTAACCTTTCCGAACGCAAATTCCGCCGATAGCTGCCCTCGATAGGCGGTTTTTTTGTGCGTGTCTATTGAGTCAACTCGCCAGCCCACACACATGCGCCGCCCACGCTTCCATCATCGGGCGTCGCTGTTCTGGCAAGTCCGTACAGTGATAGGTCGCTTCAACCTACGCCGCAATGGACAAAGGATATTGGGGTGTCTGCAAGGTGCGAGCAATGCAACGATATTCAAACTGTCTTCGAGGGAGATTTGTAGGATGAAGACAAAACCACGCTGCGTCGTCATCGCCTATGACGAGCACAACGATCAGATCGAAACTCGCACGGTTGATCGTGAGGCCATCGAGCGCCTTCGAACGGCTTCGATGATCATGCCGTGGTCCATCGCAGAACACGGCGGAAAACTAGGTGACGAATTCGCGCGAAAATTGGGAGGCGCGTCATTACTTTTGTTGGCAATCCAGCAGCCAGCGCTCAAGCCTTATATCGCGGTGACAGAGGATACCGGGAAGGGATAGAACGGCTTGGAAAAAAATGGGCCGCCTACCTGTACCCCAAAGGTCGGATCGGTGTACAACTCTGCGGGGTCAGTTCATTGCGGGCGCATCTTTCTTTCTACCGAGCAAAAGCTGGCGGTTGAAGATGGCAAAAAGTACTCCCGACACAGTATGGATTCGCACCAACTTGCACACGCATCATTCACGGTTTCAGGCGATGAAGTTTCCCCAACGTTCTGGACAGAATACTTCGGCGTTGTTCCAGATGTCGCGCACCGCAAAGGCGACGCAATATTCGACCGTAACGGACAACCACTAGGTATAGGCAGACGGACAGGGGTGTGGGGCGTCCGCAGCAAATCGGCGGTCAAGAGCGACCTCCTGGAACCCCATTTGCGATATCTCGTCGAGCATCTTGGCTTGCCGCGCGCAGACCTGCCCGAACTACTCAGGCACGGAAACGCGCGGATGCGCTTCTTTTGCTATTGGGACAATGAGACTGGCGACCGCGTGCCGGATGTGCCCGACGATATCCGCGCGATGATGGAGGCGATGGGCGGCACAATTGAGCTCGACGAGTATCGGTAGCCTGTCGTCCGCTTACGCATGCGGGAACATATCTGCGGCGGCGTCCGTCGATACCGACGCGCGCGCGGCATCTCTGTTCAGGCGCACGACGGCGCCTCGCGTGCAGCACCATCGAGGCGTTCGTCGCCGCCTGCCTTTCTGCGAAAAAGCGCGCGGCTGATGATTGAAAGCCCACCCGACTACACTCCCGATACCACACCGCAAGCGCGGCTTCGATCATCGGGAGAACCAGCATGCAAGCACCCAGCACAGTCCACCACGCCGCCGCCGACGGCTACACCACGCACACCGCCGACACCTACGTGCGCGGCCGTCCCGACTACCCGGCGGCGCTCGCCGACTGGTTGCGCGACCAGCTCGGCCTCGCAGAAGGCCAGACCGTGATCGATCTGGGCGCGGGCACCGGCAAGTTCACGCCGCGCCTGATCGCAACGGGCGCACGCGTGATCGCCGTCGAGCCGGTTGCGGCGATGCGCGAAAAACTCTCGGCGACGCTGCCGCAGATCGAAGCGCTCGCCGGCACCGCCGATTCGATCCCACTGCCCGATGCGTCGGTCGATGCGGTCGTCTGCGCGCAGTCGTTCCACTGGTTCGCGACGCGCGAAGCGCTCGCCGACATCCTGCGCGTGCTCAAGCCCGGCGGCAAGCTCGGGCTGGTCTGGAACCTGCGCGATGCGCGCATCGACTGGATCGCGCGACTCGATGCGATCGTGAACCGTCATGAAGGCGATACGCCGCGCTACTACACCGGCAAGTGGCGCGCCGTGTTTCCGTTCGATGGCTTCGGACCGTTGCAAGAGACCCGTCTTGCGCACGGCCACGCCGGCACGCCCGACGACGTGATCGTCAACCGCGTGCGATCGACGAGTTTCATCGCCGCGCTGCCGGCCGACGAGCGCGCAAGGATCGATGAGGAACTGCGCGCGTTGATCGCCAGTGAGCCGTCGCTTGCGGGAAAGACCGAGGTGACCGTTCCCTACGAAACCGCTGCGTTCTGTGTCGAGAAGGTCGCGAATTAGCCACGCGCCTCAGCGCTGGTTCGACCCCGACACCACGTCGATCCACACGGCGAGCACGAGAATGCCGCCCTTCACGATCATCTGCCAGTACGAATCGACATCGAGCATCGACATGCCGTTGTCGAGGCTCGCCATCACGAGCGCGCCGATCAGCGCGCCGTAGACCGTGCCCGACCCGCCGCGCATCGACGTGCCGCCGATGAAGCACGCGGCTATCGCATCGAGTTCGCCCATTGACCCCGCCGACGGCGAACCCGCCGCGAGCCGCGCCGTGTTGACGAGTCCGCCGAACGCGCACATGAGCCCCATCAGCGCGAAGATCGCAAGCTTCACGCGATTCGTGTTGACGCCGGAAAGGCGCGTCGCTTCGAGGTTCGATCCGACTGCGTAGATGCGGCGCCCGAACACCGTCTGCGTGGCGATGTACGTGAACACGCCGAGCAGCGCGAGCAGCAGCAACACTGGCACCGGAATGCCGCCGTAACGGTTGAGCGTCGCGACGAACGCAAGCAGGATCACGCCCGCCGCGACGATCTTCACGCCGTCCTGCCACATCGGCACGAAGGGCAGGCTATAGCGCTGGCGGTTGGTCCGCTGGCGCACGGTCAGCACCGCGAGCAGCACGAACAGCACCACAGCAAGCGCATTGCCGGCGATGCGCGGCAGATACCCTTGCCCGATGAAGACGAGATTGTCCGAGACCGGCGCGATGGTCGAACCGCCCGTGATGCCGAGCAGCACACCGCGATACGCAAGCATGCCGCCGAGCCCGACGATGAACGACGGCACGCGCAAGTACGTGGACCACCAGCCGTTGAAGAAGCCAATCGCGATGCCGAGCAGCATGACCGCCGGCAGCGTGAGCGCAAGCGGCCAGTGGTACGTGACGTCGAGAATCGCGGCCACGCCGCCGAGCAGGCCGAGCAGCGAGCCGACCGACAGATCGATCTCCCCCGCGATGATCACGAACACCATGCCGCATGCGAGCATGCCGGTGATCGACATCTGTCGCAGCAGGTTCGACAGGTTGCGCGGCGTGACGAACGCGCCTTCGGTCAGGAACGAGAAGAAGATCCAGATGACCGCGACGGCAAGCAAAAGCGCAAGCAGCTTGTAGCGCGCAAACAGTTGCTTGAAGCGCTGTCCCGGCGAACGGGAGGGGCCGCTCTTTGCGCTCTTGCTTGAAGTAGTGAGATCAGGCGTCATGCTGCACTCGCTGAGGTTGTCGCGTGTTTAGGGTTTCATTACCGCCAGCGCCGATCGCCGCCGACAGGATGTGTTCCTGCGTGAGTCCATCGTTGACGAAGTCGCCGCGCAGCTCGCCCTCGCCGATCACGAGCACGCGATCGCTCACGCCCAGCACTTCCGCCAGTTCCGACGAGACCATGATGATCGACACGCCGCGCTTAGCGAGCGCGAACATGAGCTTGTAGATCTCGAACTTGGCGCCGACATCGACGCCGCGCGTGGGCTCATCGAGAATCAGCACGGCCGGGTCGGTAAGCAGCATGCGCGTGAGCACTGCCTTCTGCTGGTTGCCGCCCGAGAGGCTCGCGATCGAAAGCATCGGGTGCGCCGCGCGCACCGACAAGCGCTTCATCTCGGTGTGGATCGTGTCGAGTTCGGCGGCGGCGTCGATGCGGCCGCCCTTCGCGAAGCGCGCCAGCACCGCGAGCGTGATGTTCTGCCCGACGCCCAGTTGCGGCACGATGCCGTGACGCTTGCGGTCTTCCGGCACCATCGCGATGCCCGCGCCAATGGCATCCGAGGGCGCCGCGATCTTCACGCGCTTGCCGTTCATCCAGACTTCGGCTTCGCTCACGCCCGGATACGCACCGAAGATGGCCTGCATCAGTTCCGTGCGCCCCGCGCCGACGAGCCCCGCTACACCGAGAATCTCGCCGCGCCGCAACGTGAACGACACGTTGTTGACGCGCTTGCGGTCCGCGTTCGTCACGTCGAGACAGGTCACGTTGCGCGCCTCGAAGATCACTTCGCCGATGTCGTGCGGCTCGCGTGGAAAGAGATTCGTGATCTCGCGTCCGACCATCATCGCGATGATGCGGTCGGTGCGCAGCTCCTTCATCGGCTGCGTGGCAACGTGCCTGCCATCGCGGATCACGGTGATGGTGTCGCAGACGGCTTCGACTTCATCGAGCTTGTGCGAGATATAGACGCAGGCCACCCCGCGCCGTTTAAGGTCGCGCACGATGTCGAGCAGGATGCGCGTCTCGGCTGCGGTCAGCGATGAAGAAGGCTCGTCGAGAATCAGGAGCTTCGCGCGCTTGTTGAGCGCCTTCGCAATCTCGATCAGTTGCTGATGTCCGCCGCCGTAGTTCATCACCGGCTGAGCGACGTTGATCCCTTCGATGTTCAGTTCGCGCAGCAACTCCGCCGCGCGCCGGTACATCGCCGCGTAGTTCATGCGCCCGCCGGGCAGCGTGATCTCGTTGCCGAGAAAGATGTTCTCCGCCACCGACAACTGCGGCACGAGCATCAGTTCCTGATGGATGATGACGATGCCCGCGCGCTCGGTGTCGCGGATGCTCATCGCGCGCAACGGTTCGCCTTCCCAGCGGATGTCGCCGTCCCAGGTGCCATGCGGATAGACGCCCGAGAGCACCTTCATCAGCGTCGATTTGCCTGCGCCGTTCTCGCCGCAAAGCCCCACGCATTCGCCGGGCGCGACGACGAGATCGATGCCGTCGAGCGCCTTCACGCCGCCAAACGACTTGACGATGCCGTGCATCTCCAGAAGCGCATGTGCCATGCTCGGATTCCTGGCTGATTGAGAGACGCGCGGGCGCACATTCGATGCGCCCGCGCTCGCCGCCTAGTTGCCAGCCAGTTGAGCCTGCGTATAGAAGCCGTCCTTGATGACAACGTCGACGTTGCCCTTCGTGAGGAGCGTCGGTTGCAACAGCACGGTATCGACCTGCTTCTTGCCGTTGTCGTACTTCGCGTTGAACTTGGGCGTCTGGCCTTTGGCGAGATCGACCGCAAGCTGCGCCGCATCGCCCGCGATCAGCTTGAGCGGCTTGTAGACGGTCATCGTCTGCGTGCCGGCTACCAGCCGCTTGACGGCTGCCAGGTCCGCATCCTGTCCCGACACCGGCACCTTGCCCGCCATCTTCTGCGCGGCAAGTGCCTGGATCGCGCCACCGGCCGTGCCGTCGTTCGACGCGACGATGGCGTCGATCTTGTTGTTGTTCGCGGTGAGCGCGTCCTCGGTGATGCGCAAGGCCGTCGCCGCGCTCCACTCCGGCACCCACTGCTGCCCGACGATCTTCACGTCGCCACGATCGATCGCGGGCTTCAGGATCTTCATCTGCCCTTCGCGCAGCATCTTCGCGTTGTTGTCGGTGGGCGCGCCGCCTAGCAGGAAGTAGTTGCCCTTCGGCTGCGCGCCGAACACGCCCTGCGCCTGCATCTCGCCGACCTTTTCGTTGTCGAAGGAGATGTAGGCATCGACATCGGCGTCGAGGATCAGGCGGTCGTAAGACACGACCTTGATGCCCGCCTTGTGCGCCTCGGCCACGACGTTGCCGAGCGTTTTCGAATTGAACGGCACGATCACGATCACATCGACGCCGCGCGAGATCAGGTTCTCGATCTGCGAAATCTGACGCGCTTCGCTCGCATCAGCCGATTGCACCGACACCTTCGCGCCGAGCTTCGTGGCGGCCGCCACGAAGTAATCGCGGTCGCGCGACCAGCGCTCGACGCGCAGGTCGTCGATGCAAAAGCCGATTTCGGGTTTGTCCTTGCTTGCGTGAGCCAGGGACGAAACCATCGACAGGCTGGCGAACATCGCTGTACAGACGAGCGTACTCAACGCCTTGCGGCGCATGGCTGATTTCATGTCTCACTCCTATATGGTTGGCGGCCGGTCCGTTCCCCGCATGCGAGAGAGAGGGAACGCCGCCGGAACCTGCTAATGCGCCGCGAATCGTGGTTCGCGGTCGTCGTTATGTGTGGTGTCGAAAACCGGTTGCAACGCTAACCATATATCGCCCGGTTGACGATGTTTTCGAGCCGTTCCTGCTGCCCGCTGACGTGCTTCGGTGCAATCTCGCGGGCAATAGCGTCGGCCGCGAGCGAGTCGAGCGAATACCCGCCCGCCAGCACCTTGCGGCCGAAGTCGCTATCCCAGTTCGCATAACGCGCTTCCTTGAGCCTTGCAAGCTGGTCGTCCTCAATGAGCGCGGCGGCACGCTCGAGCGCTACTGCAATCACGTCGATCGCGCCGATGTGACCGTGAACCAGATCCTCGGCATCGACGCTCTGGCGGCGCACCTTGGCATCGAAGTTCATGCCGCCCGTCGTAAAGCCGCCGTGACGCAGGATTTCATAGAACGCGAGCGTCAGTTCCTCGACGCTGTTCGGAAACTGATCCGTGTCCCAGCCGTTTTGCGGATCGCCGCGATTGGCGTCGATGCTGCCGAACACGCCGAGCGCAATCGCCGTCGCAATTTCGTGATGAAACGAATGACCCGCAAGCGTCGCGTGATTGGCCTCGATGTTCACCCGAATCTCGTCCTGCAAGCCGAACTGCGCGAGAAAGCCGTGAACGGTCGCCACGTCGTAGTCGTACTGGTGTTTGGTCGGCTCCTGGGGCTTCGGCTCGATCAGCAGTGCGCCCTTGAAACCGATCTTGTGCTTGTGCTCGACCACCATCGACAGGAAACGCGCAAGCTGTTCGCGCTCGCGCTTGAGGTCCGTGTTGAGCAGCGTCTCGTAGCCTTCGCGGCCGCCCCACAGCACGTAGTTCTCGCCGCCAAGACGCTGCGTCGCTTCGAGCGCCTGCAACACCTGCGTCGCCGCGAACGCGAACACATCGGGATTCGGATTCGTCGCCGCGCCCGCCGCGTAGCGCGGATGCGAGAAGAGATTCGCCGTGCCCCAGAGAAGCCTCACGCCCGTATCGGACTGCTTGCGCGCGAGGTAGTCGCTCATCTTCCTGAAGTTGCTCACATAGTGGCGAATGCTGTCGCCTTCGGGCGCGACGTCGGTATCGTGGAACGTATAGAACGGCGTGCCGAGTTTGCCGAACAGATCGAACGCGGCGTCCGCCTTGAGCTGCGCCATTTCGAGCGCATCGCCCGCCTGTTGCCACGGACGCTTGAACGTGCCCGAGCCGAACATGTCGGCGCCCGGCCAGACGAAGGTATGCCAGTAGCAGACAGCAAGCCGCAAATGATCTTCCATGCGCTTGCCGAGCACGAGCTTGTCGCGGTCGTAGTGGCGATAGGCAAATGGATTCGTCGTCTCGCGGCCCTCGAAGCGAACCGCGGGCAGGTGTTCGAAGTAGGACATGCGCGTCTCCATGAATGTTGTATGCCGCACCGCACGAAGCGCAACGGCGATGAAGTGACGCCATGCTGCCAGCATGCCGGGGATCGCGGCAATTGCGAAATCCGCCAGCGCCGATGTCGATTCTTGTTGTCGGCGATAATGCGCTGGCGGGCCGCTCGCACTGCGGCCTAGAATAAGCTGAACGCTTAAAACAAGGCGCAAGCCGCATAAGGAGACGACGAAGCGCACCGCTTCGTTCATGCACAGTCGATGACAAGACATCAGGCCGCTCCACGCACGCACCGCATCGCGCTGCTCTTCAATGCGAACAAGGTGTACGACCGCGAGATCATCACCGGCATCGGCAACTATCTGCTGTCGACGCGCGTCGCATGGGACCTTTTTCTGGAGGAAGACTTCCGCGCGCGCCTGACGGGCATCGAGCGCTTCGAAGGCGACGGCATCATCGCGGACTTCGACGATCCCGCCGTCTGCGATGCGCTCGCCGAGTGTCCGCTGCCGGTGGTCGCGGTGGGTTCGTCGTATGAAGACGCAGCGCGCTATCCCGCGAATCTGCCGTACATCGCCACCGACAACGCGAAGCTCGTGTCGCTCGCGTACACGCATCTGATCGGCGCGGGCTTGCAGCGCTTCGCGCTCTACAGCTTGCCGGAGTCACCCGAGAACCGCTGGGCGCAGGAACGCGAACTCGCGTTCCGCGCGCTGCTCGACGCCGACGGACTCGAAGCCGACATCCATCGCGGCCTGCCGACGAGCGCGCCCGTCTGGAATCAGGCGAGCGCGCAGCTCACGTCGTGGCTGCAAAGCCTGCCGAAGCCCGTCGGCGTGATCGCCGTGACCGATGCGCGCGCCCGGCATCTGTTGCAGGCGTGTCTGATCTCGGGCATCGCGGTGCCCGAGGAAGTCGCGATCATCGGCATCGACAACGATCCGCTGACGCGCTCGCTCACGCGCATACCGCTTTCATCCGTGATTCAGGGCACCGAGGAAATGGGCCGCACCGCCGCGCACTTGCTGCACCAGATGCTGGGCGGCGCGCGCTTCGCGGGACGGCGTATTCTCGTGCCGCCGGTCGGGATCAACGTGCTCGAATCGACGCGCCATCAGCCCGTGTCGAGCCCGCATGTGATGCGTGCGCGCCACTACATCAGGCAATATGGATGTCAGGGCATCAAGACCGAACAGGTCGCCGATTACGTGGGTGTGTCGCGCTCGTCGCTCGAAGATCACTTCAGGCGCGAACTCGGCTACACCGTGCATCAGGAAATCCTCAATCACAAGCTCGATGTCGCGAAGCAGTTGCTCGCGCGTCACGACATGTCGAGCGCCGAAGTGGCGATTCGCTGCGGCTTCACATCGGTGCAGTACATGTACGCTGTTTTTCGTCGCGAACTCGACTGCACGCCGCGCGAGTTTCAGGAGCGTCTGCAGAAATCGCAGACGCCGCAACCCGGCTGACGCCACGCATCCCCATCTTCCTCATGAATCTCGCCGACACCGGCAGCACCGGCCGCACCACTCACGCACGCATCGGCGTCGAGCGCTGGGGGCTCGTGCCCGGCGGCGACGCGGCACGCCTGTTCACACTGCGCAACGCGCACGATATGCGCGTGGCGATCAGCGACCTGGGCGCGACGCTCGTGTCGTGGCACGCGCCGGATCGCTCGGGCCGGATCGCCGACGTGCTGCTTGGACACGACACACCTGCGGACTATCTCGCCGCGAGCGCGTTCATGGGCGGCACGATCGGGCGCTGGGCGAACCGCATCGCGGGCGCGCGCTTCACGCTCGACGGCGTGACGTATTCGCTCGATCGCAATGACGGGCCGAATCATCTGCATGGCGGCGCGACCGGTTTTCATCGTGCGATGTGGAGCGCGCATGAAGCGGATGGCACGCTCGTCATGACGCACGAATCGCCCGAGGGCGACGCGGGTTTTCCCGGCGCGCTGAAGGTCGCGGTGCGCTTTTCGCTCGACGACGAGGGCACGCTCACGATCGACTACGAGGCGCATTCGGATGCGCCGACGCCCGTCAACCTGACGAATCATGCTTACTTCAATCTGTCGGGAGATGCGCCCGACGTGCGCGGACACGTCATCGCGATCGAAGCGGATGCGTTCTTCGAAGTGGACGACACGATGATTCCGGTGGCACGCGCCGAGGTCGCGGGCAACGCGTTCGACTTTCGCGCGGGTGCGCCGATCGGCGCGCGGCTCGACTGGCCCGACGTGCAGCTCGCGCGCGCCGGGGGATTCGATCATTGCTATGTGCTGCGTGGCAACAGCGATGCGTTGCGCACCGCAGCCGTTCTCTATGATCCCGCCAGCGGGCGCGAACTGACCGTCGCCACGGACATGCCGAGCATGCAGTTCTATACGGGGAATTTCCTCGCTGGCGTCGCGGGGCGCGGGGGCCGCGTGTATCGCAAGCATGCGGGGCTTTGTCTGGAGACGGGCGCGTTCCCCAATCAGATCAATATGGACGGCGAGGCGGCGGAGGTCGTGTTGCGCCCCGGCGAGTGCTACCGGCAGAGGACGAGTTACAGGCTGGGCGTGCGCTAGCCGATTGCTTTGCGTCGCCGCGCGCCCTGCACGGTCCGTGTGTCGCCGATAGAATCGGCAGCATGGCTACTTCGAATCCCCCCGCCGGCGACCAGGAACCGGAACTCCCGCTGCACACGCCGAGCGTCGCGTCGCTTTCGATGGCGGCGGCCATTGCGCTCATCGCGTGGCTCGCGCTCGCCGCGCAAACCGACATCACGATCGACCGCTGGGTATCGCGCGGCTATACCGTCTTCGACGGCATCGAGCGCATGAGCAGCTACCTCACGAACCTCACCGTGTTCCTGAGCGCGATCTGCTTTACCTGCGTCGCGACGCGCGCGCGTTCGCCTGTCGCGCGCTTCTTCCGGCAGCCGACTGTCGTGACGGCGATCGTCGTCTACATGGTGTTCGTCGGCATCGCGTACAACGTGCTGCTGCGCTATCTGTGGACGCCGTCAGGCTATCGCGCGCTCGTCAACGAGTGTCTGCACACGTTCGTGCCGGTGCTCGCTGCGCTCTTCTGGGTGTTCTTCGTGCCGCGCTTTCACCTGAGCGTGCGGCAATGCCTGCTTTGGCTCGTCTATCCGCTGGGGTATCTGTGCGTGACGCTCTTGCGCGGCAGCGTGTCGGATTTCTATCCGTATCCGTTCATCGATGTCGGCGAGCTCGGCTATCCGCACGTCCTCGCAAATGCGACGCTCCTCGTGCTTGCGTTTCTCACGCTGATGGGCGTGTTCATCGCGATCAATCATCGCCGCCGTGATCTCGACATACCCGACGCCGCCGAGCAAGAGGAGCAAGAAGAACACGCACGCGACGAACGCTGAGCGCCGTCGCGTCGCGACACCGAATCCGCGTTCAGGCTTCCTGCGTGTCGAACATCAACAACTCGACGCCGGCCTGCGCGAAGTTCGCAAGATCGCCGGCGGTCGCCTGTCCTTCGGGCGAGCCGAGTGCCGACTGGATCGCCGCGAGCGATTCGAATTCGAGAATCGCGACGAGGTAATACGGCGACTCGCCCGCCGCGACGCTCACGGGCCCCTTGCTCATCCGGTAACTATTGAGTCCCGGCAGCGTCTTCGCGAGCGGCGCATGCGTGGACGTGTAGTGCGCATCGAAGGCGGACGGGTTCGCGGGGGTCTTGTAGAGCGCCAAGAGTGTAGCCATCGGGTGTCTCCTGTGTGGACCTGAGTTGGACGTTTGAATGCCGGGTCACTGCTTTTCTAGTTGCAGATAAAGCCGCTGCACGTTCTGCGGCTGCGCGATTGCATACAGCTTGTAGTGGCGAAAATCCTTCAGTTGCACGGTATGCATCGCGTCGGTGAGGCCGGTGCCGTCGGCGTAGGCGCGGCGCACGGCAGTGTCGAGTTCGCGAAGATAGGTCGCGGTCTGCCTGAATCCGTCGCCGTCTTTCACGAGCGGTCCGAAGGCCGGCACCACGACACGCGGCTCCATCGCGCGCAATTGGTCGAGGGCCGCGAGCCAGCCGGGAATCTGTTCGTTGCGAAGCTCGGGAATTCGTCCGACGTTCACGAGGCCGCCCGCGAATACCGCGCCGGTCGCGGTATCGAGCACGGCGAGATCGCCGGGCGTGCTTGCCGGACCGAAATGCAGCAACTGCAGTTCGCGTCCGCCACTTTCGATGCGCGTGCTCGCATCCACCGTGCGATCGGGCACGGTCACGCGCGAGCCGCTCATCTCTTCGTCGCCGAGCGTGCGTTGCAGGTTCTTCAGACAGATCGCGCAGCGCTCGCGGATCAGTTCCGCCGCGCGGCGATGCGCGAGGATCGGCACGCCTCGGTCGCGGAACGCCGACGCCCCGAATACGAATTCCGGCGCCTGATGCGTGATGATGACGAGTTCGACGGGCAGCGGCGTGACCGCGCGGATCGCTTCGATCATCGCGCGCCCGTAGCGGTACGACGAACCGCTATCGATCACCGTCACGCCGCTCTTGCCGACGATGAATCCGTTGTTCGCGACGATGCCGCGATTGGCCGGCGCGACCGCGTCGGCGTCGCCTAACATCGCGTAGACGCCCGGCGCGATCTGCTTCGGCACGGGCACGTCGCCCGCAGCCGCGCGCGCCAGCGCCGCGCAGGCGAGCAGCATCGTCAAGAGGAAGAGCCGTTGCAAGGCGCGCATCAGAGCCCGTTCGATGAAGTCCGTTGCACGCCGCCTTGCGCGTTGACCGCGACGGCGCCCTGGAACTGCTTGTTCTTCGTGTCCTCGGCCTGCGCCTTCAGTTCGCCACTGCCTTGCGGCACGAAGTAGAAGCGAAAGTTCGGGTTCTCGCTGATCGAGAAATTGACGTTGGCCGTCATGACCGGCTTGCCGTCGTAGGTCACCGCGACCTTGCGGATGAAATACGCGCTCGCATAATTGCGCGTGACCTGGTTCATCGCCATGCCGGTGCGGTTCGGATGGCGCACCATCACCTGCGCGAGTTGCGGTTGTCCCACGACGGTCTTGCCTTCGGCCGTGACCCGGACCTGGCCCGCGCTTGCCTCGGCAGCGGCGTCGTCCTTGCCTGCGGGCGCCGAACACCCGCCCGATGCCTTGATGAAGCGCACCGCGCTATACAGATGTCCGTCGTTGGTCTCCGCGATGGCCCGCATGAACGTGTAGTCCTCCACCCGCACGCGCGTCTCGATGTTCGCAAGCCCGGATTCCGGCGTGAACTCGAAGAAGCCCGCATATGGCTCGGGATTCTCGTCAATGAAGAGATAGATCTTCCTGATGAAATGCGCGGGCGTCTGTGGAAACTGCGCGGTGATCGAAATCGGCACGACGGCGGCATCGGCGGCGCGCGCAGGAGCTTCGAGCTTGATGACGGCGTCGCCGTGCTCATCGACCGGCCGGCCCTTGAACATGCCCTCCTTGAAGTCGAGCCAACGCGCTTCCTTGCCCGGATCGTCGTCGGGCTGGGCGGCGTAGGCGCCGTTCAGTGCGAGCGTCGCGAACAAGGCAATCAGCGTGCTGCGCCTTGAGATGACCATGATGTCCCTCCGTTCTTTCTGCTTGCGTGACGGAATGCGTCGCGCGGCACTACCGCGGTCTTACTTTTCCCACTCGAGTTCGGCATACGCAGCCGTCACGTTGCGGCGATGGTAGAGGTCGAAGAGGAGCCACTTGTCGCGCTCGTTCACGCCGATCGTATCGATGGCCTGCTGCATCGTCTCGCCCCGTCCGATTGCCGCGCGCACATCGCGCGCCAGATTCGCGAGATAGCCTTCTTCAGCATCGAGCGCGGCGGGCCACGGCGTGTCGATGGGACCGTGCCCGGGCACCACGCGCCGCGGATTCATCTGGCGAATCAGCGCGATGTCGGCGAGCCAGCCCGTCACGCTGCCGTCGATCACGGGGATGCACTTCACGAAGAGCAGATCCGCGAGCCAAAGCGTGCCGGTCTTCTCATCGTATACCGTCAGGTCGTTGTTCGTATGAGCTGTTTTCCATGCGCGCAACACGAGCTTGCGATCGCCGAGATCGAGCGTCTTCGTCGACTCGACGAGGAGCGTCGGCATGACGATTTCGCTGCCGTCGGCGAGCGATCCGAGTTCGCGCCGCAGCACGCGCTGGTAGCTCTCGGCATGCGATGCCTCGGCCTCGCCGAGCGTGGCGCTGCCGACTAACTTCGGCCCGTCGTCGCGGAAGGCGGCGTTGCCGAAGATGTGATCCGGATGCATGTGCGTGTTGATGACGTAGCACACGGGAAGCGGCGTCACGGCGCGGATCGCGGCGCGCAGTTCACGGCCTTCTTCGGCGGTGCCGCCGGTGTCGATCACCGCGACGCAGCGCTTGCCGACGATAAAGCCGATGTTCGCGATATCGCCCTTGTTCTCGCGAGTCGCGACATCGTCGTGGCCGCGATGCACGTAGAGGCCGGGGGCGAATTGCGTCACCGCGAGTGGCGTGGCGGACTGGGCCGAGGCGCTCGTGCACAGAAGGAGTGTCAGGGTCAGGTGGTGACCGTAGCGCTTTCGGGCAACTTGCTTTCTTAGTGGTCTATTAGCACTGCCCCTGTCCGGGGCGGGACTTACTTTCTTTGCTGCTGCAAAGAAAGTAAGCAAAGAAAGCAGCTTTTCTGGCATCGGTCTCATGAGTGCAACGCCCGCACAATACAAAGTGGACATGCCGCCTAAGTGTCGCCCTCACTGGACTAACCCAGCTTGGTGCGATTAACTATTGTGTCATCGCACAGCAAACTACTTGGTAAGGCAGTCATCCACCCGTCCACGCGCCGCGGACGAAAGGCATAACCGAAAGCCACCGGTCCGCAATCGCAAACATCGACCGCGACCGATGCACCTGACGTCTGAGCGAAGCGAAGATGGATGGATGACTACTGTACCAATTCGTTCGCTGCGCGATGAGACAGTGGTTAATCGCGCCAAGCCGCTAAGACCTTTGAGGGAGACACCTAGGCGGTATGTCCACTCGTTACTTCAAGGGCGTTTCCGCTTCAAGACTGCTGCCTAAAAAAAGCTGCTTTCTTTGCTTACTTTCTTTGCAGCAGCAAAGAAAGTAAGTCCCGCCCCGGACAGGGGCAATGCTAATAGACCGACGTGAAAGCAAGTTCCATAGAAGCGCAGAAAGGTCAGACGGTGTTCACCCCACCCACCCCGACACCCGCCGCCAAGGCGCCCCCCCCAATCAACTCTCCCTGCGGCCGCTTCCCGCGCCGCACCCCGAACGGTGCATATTCCGCTTCGAGAAACGGCTCGGCATGTTCGAGCAGAAAGCGCCGAAACACGAGACAAGTGGGCGATAACTGTTTCGAACGCGAATGCACCAGTTGCCAGGTGCGCTCGATCGGCATCCCATTCACATCGAGCACCGCAATCTCGCCGGTGCGCAATTCGAGCGCGAGCGTGTGCAGCGAGATCAGGCTCACGCCCATGCCCGCCATCACGGCCTGCTTGATCGTTTCGTTGCTGCCGAGCGTCACGCTGCGCGCCGGCACGAACAGATGCTGGCGAAACATGTGCTCGGCGACCGCGCGCGTGCCGGAACCCGGTTCGCGCAACAGGAACGTATCTCCTGCAAGCTCCTGCAGGTCAAACCGCTCCGCATGCCGCAAGCGATGCGTCAGCGGCGCGACGATCACATGCGGGTGATACGCGAGCGGCTCGGCGGCCGTGCCCAGTTCGGGCGGCGGGCGGCCCATGATCGCGAGATCGGTGGCGTTATCGGCAAGCCAGCGCAGCAGGGTCTCGCGATTGCCGACGGAAAACCGCACGTCGACCTTCGGATATTGCTGCGAGTAAAGCGCGAGCAGCTTGGGCGCGAAGTAAGTCGCGGAACTCACGATGCTCACCGCGATGGAACCGCTGTCGGCCTGCGTGAGCGACATCATCGCGTCCTCGGCATCCTTGATCTCGCCGAGGATGCGGCTCGCGTGGTGCGAAAGCCGCTCGCCCGCCTCGGTCAGCGAAAGCCGGCGCGCGACGCGTTCGAAGAGCGGCAGTCCGATCGCCTCTTCGAGCTGCCGGATCTGCATTGACACCGCGGGCTGCGTGAGATGCAGTTCCTCGGCCGCGCGCGCGAAGCTCGGGCAGCGGCACGCAATCACGAAGATCTGCAACTGGCGCAACGTCAGCGAGCGGATGAAGTTCACGATGGGCGGCCATGCGTCGAGGAAAGCCGGACGACGCGCCCGGCTCCAACCACAATCAACGGCTCGCGCGCGGTGCGTTCGCCGGCTTCTGGGGAATGGGGTCGCCGGGCTTCGCCGGCACGAGCGCATGCTGCGCGCTCTGGAAGTTCAGCGTCTCCGTTTGCAGCGGATGATCGAAGTCGTTGTTCTGACCCGGCACTTCGGTGCGGATCGTCATCACGTGGCCGGGCACGTCGTCGGCGACGATGAATGTGTAGCGCTTGCCCGTGTACTGCGGAAAGCGCGAGGCGTTCGGGTCGTCGAGATACGGCTGGATCACGATCTTCTGCGCCTTCACCTTCTTGCCGCCCGCGTCGCTCACGATCTGCGTGATCGGCGGCCCGGCCGCAAGCGCAAGCCGCACGCGCTGCTGGAAATAGCGCCGCTTGCCGCCCGTCATCTGCTCCATCTCGGCGATGTCGTGTTCGAGAAAGTACAGGATCACCGGATTGCACGGCAGGTTGCCCGGCACGTCCACCGGCCCCGTTCGATCGGACACGCGCGCATCGCCGTTCGCGTTGCCCGCACTCACGACGAGCACGCGCACCGTGTCGTTGACCTTCGCCGGCGGGCCGGACATTTCCATCGCGTAGTCCAGTTCGGTCTCGGCACCGACGCTCTTCATATGCGGCGCCATGAAGAGCAGTTGTTCAGCCGGCGCGATGTTGCCGCCGGGCTTGTCGGCGGCGTTCGCCTGCATCGCGAGCGCGACTGCAAAGAAGCCTGCTGCGATCTTCATCACAGGCAAGCCCCTCATTGCGCGGACACCGGTTGCAACGGCAAAAGCGGCACCTGATAGCCCGTCAGGATCTGGTCGATCTTCGGCTGATTCGTGGCGATCCAGTTGTCGATCTTGTCCTTCCATGCCTTCTCGCCGTAGCGCACGCCCATCGATATTTCGTAATCGAAACGGATGCCGGGCGTCGGCGGGAACGGCACGAGCCGCACCGAATCGCCTGCGCGTTTCGTGAAGTAGCCGGCAATCGGTCCCCACAGGAACACGACGTCGACCGTGCCCTTCGTCAGGTCGTGCTCGATCATTTCGCCGGGGAACGCCTGCGGGTCGCCGCTTTGCACCTTGTACGACACGGCCTGCTCGATCAGGTTGTTGCCGAGCAGCCAGTCGACGGCGGGCGTCTGCGAGAAGATGCCGAGCCGCAGCTTCTTCAACTGGTCGGGCGGCAGCTTCAGCAGGTCGGAAGGCGTCTGGATGCTCGCGAACTCGGGTCGGTTCGGGAACACCATCGCGTAGGTTGAATGCAGATAAGGGCGCGTCGTGGCCGCTAGGTCGTAGCCCTTCGGCAAGCCGATCACGAGATCGCACTTGAAGCGCTCGGTGTCGGGCACCTTCGCGCGCAGCGTATTGCGGATGAAGCCCATGCGCTGCGGAAAATACGTGTACTCGATCTTGTAGCCGAAGTCGCTCGCCATCTGGTCCGCGATCTTGTTCTCGTAACCCTCGCCCTTGTTGTTCGACAGCGGCATGTTGTTCGGGTCGGCACAGACGCGCAGCACGCCGTCGGCGCCGTCGTTGTTGGGCAGCGCGGCATCCTGGGCGAATGCGCTCTGCGCGGCGCACGCCGAGAGCAGCGCCGCGACGAAGACACGCCTTACCTTGCAATCAGACATCGACACCTCCGGTTATGACTTCGGGCACACGATGACACAACGTAGCACGCAAGCGCGTCATTTGGCATCGATGGCCTGCAAGTCGCCCGGGTTGATCTTGCCGTCGGAGCGTCCCTTCAGATACGCGTAGAGGTTTTCCCAGTTCTTCTGCATCATCTGGCTCGAACTGAAGTCGGGCATGCCCTTGTCGATCCGTCCGCCGAATACCGTGCGATGAAACTCCTTCGTGTCGAGCGTCTTGAATGCCTCGATCAGCGACGGGCCGACCATGCCTTCCTGCTTCGCCCCGTGACAGCGTTCGCACGCAAGCGCCCGCCACGTCTTCCAGCCCTGCAGGGTGTTGCTGTCGACCTTGTTGCCGTCGACGACCTTGTACGCCACCGGCTTCATTTGCCCGGCATCGGTCTGGGCATAGGAAGGGGGCAACGCAAAGAGTGCTATCGCCAGCGGCAAAAGTGATCGGCCTTTCATCTGTCTGTCTCCTGTCGGCCGTAGCCGGCGCCTTGGCGCCCGACCCGGACCGCATGCAAGGGTTGCGGTTCTTCCGGCATACGCACCGGGGTGAAACACGAACTTCTGCTGCTTTCGGGACGCCGCCAGCCGCCGCCTCATGTTTCGAGGCGGGGCGTGACGTGCGTTTGACGCTTGATGTGACTCAGAGATCGGGCAGGAACAGATCAGCCGCCCGGGATGGCGAACACGAAGAGCGTGCCGCCGAGCGCCGTGTACTTCGCCAGTTCGCGATAGCCGCCGACCGCGCCCAGGCCTTCGGTCGACTTTTGCAGGCCGGCCGCCATGCCGATGCCCGCCCAGCCGCCAATGCCCGAATACACGCCGACGTACTGCTTGCCGTTGAACTGATACGTGAACACGTTGCCGATGATCCCCGACGGGGTCTTGAACTTCCACAGCTCCTTGCCGTCCTTGATGCGGACTGCCTTGATATAGCCTTCGAGCGTGCCGTAGAAGGCGATGCCGCCGGCCGTCGTGAGCGCGCCGGACCACACCGAGAACTTCTCCGGCTTGGACCACGCGATCTTGCCCTTGCTCGCATCCCAGGCGATGAAGTTGCCCATCGCGCCCTTTTCGTTCGGGCCCGGGAACATCGAGAGCGTCGCGCCGACAAACGGCTGGCCCGACACGTACTCGACTTCGAACGGCTCATAGTCCATGCAGACGTGATTCGTCGGCACGAGGAAGAGCCCCGAGTTCGGGTCGAACGAAGCGGGCTGCTGGTCCTTCGAGCCGAGCGCCGCCGGGCAGATGCCCTTCACGTTCTTGTCGGGACCGGCTGCCTGCGTCGAGTACTTCACGTTGCGCACCGGCAGGCCGCTCTTCACGTCGACGCTGTCGGCCCAGTTCACCGCCGGGTCGTACTTCTGCGCGACGAGCAGTTCGCCCGTCTCGCGATTGAGCGTATACCCGAAGCCGTTGCGGTCGAAGTGGACGATCGCCGGAACCTTCTTGCCGCCCATCGGCAGGTCCGCGAGGATCATCTCGTTCACGCCGTCATAGTCCCATTCGTCGTGCGGCGTCATCTGGTAGACCCACTTCGCTTTACCCGTATTCAGGTCGCGGGCGAAGATGGACATCGACCATTTGTTGTCGCCGGGACGCTGCGTGGGGTTCCACGTGCCCGGATTGCCCGTGCCGTAATAGACAAGGTTGAGCTTGGGGTCCCATGCGTACCAGCCCCAGGTCGTGCCGCCCCCGGTTTTCCACTGGTCGCCCTTCCAGCTCTTGAGCGACGAATCCGCACCGACCGGCGTCATCTTGCCGTCGGTCCAGGTCATCGTCTGTTGCGGGTCGAGCAGCATTTCGCTGTCGGGGCCCGTACTGTAGGCCTTCCAGACTTCCTTGCCGGTCTTCATGTCGTAGGCAATCAGCCGGCCGCGCACGCCGAACTCGCCGCCCGAGATGCCGGTGAGCACCTTGTCGCCGAAGACGTGCGGCGCATTGGTGTTGGTTTCACCCGCTTTCGGATCGCCGTTCTGCGCGGTCCATTTCACTTCGCCCGTCTTCGCGTCGAGCGCGACGAGTTTCGTGTCGGCCTGCTGCAGGAAGATCATTCCGTCGCCATAGGCGAGGCCACGGTTGACCGTATCGCAGCACATCACCGAGATGACCTGCGTGTCCTGCTTCGGTTCGTATTGCCAGATGAAGGTCTGGTCTTTCAGGTTGATCGCGATGACCTTGTTGGGGAACGGCGAGTGGATATACATCGTGTCGCCGATGACGAGCGGCGAACCTTCGTGACCGCGCAACACGCCGGTCGACATGGTCCAGGCCACTTGTAGCTTGCCGACATTCTGCTCGTTGACCTGCTTGAGCGGGCTGTAGCGGTGATTCGAATAATCGCCCGCCTGTGCCGCCCAGTTCGATGGGTTCTTGATCAGTGTGTCGAGCTGCGAGTCTGCTTGAGCGACATATGAATTCAGACTCGTCGTCGCGACCACCGCCAGTCCAAGAACCAGGGTGCGTAAGTTCATGTCTCCTCCAGAATGGTGATGCCGTCCGACCCAGGGATGACCACGCTACGCTTGCATTCCCGCGCGCCTTCTCGAATGCAGGTAACGAGCAACGCCCAAGCCCGGTTCATTGCCGGGCTGATTGCGTATCGGGGGCAATTGCATATTCCATGCCGGAAAGCGCGCTGCCCGCTCCGGTGCTGCCGCACGCGGGCTGCACGTGGCCTGCGCGCAGGTCGGCCCCGAGCGCCTGGCGTCGCCGCGACGGGCTTGCGACACATACTGTGTCAAATCCGCGATACGAAGCGCGCCGCGCGCCACACTTCCAACGCAGTCCGCACATGCCGCGATGCAGCACCCAAGCGCCTTTTTCTCGATGGCGCATACTGAACGCACGCACTTCGTGTTCATCGACATCGCCTCTGGAGGCCATCGCCATGACTCAAGCCGAGAAGGTCTACACCGAAGCAGAAATCAAGGAGCGGCTCACCGGCGCGCTGCAGCACTGGTATCTGGAAGACGGCTGGCTCAGGCGCAAGTACAAGACGGAGGGCTGGAAGGGCACGCTGATGGTGGTCAACACCGTGGGCCATCTCGCGGAAGCGGCGTGGCATCACCCGGACCTGACGGTCTCGTATGCGTTCGTCGTCGTGAAGCTGATGACGCACACGGCGAAGGGCATCACGGACAAGGACTTCGCGCTCGCCACGAAAATCGAGGATGTCATTCAGTGGCAGCCCGGCAAGGAAGAGGGTCCGCTCGAAGGCACCCCCGCCGACGACCAGCGCTTTCGCTATATCAAGTACGACGCGGCGAAGTCCTGAGCACTTTGCTGAAGTCCGGTTGAACAGTGTGGCGCAGGCGTGACGCAGTGCGCGCCGTCCCTGCGCGCGCGGGTGCCCGGGCCTGCCCGGCTCCGGCTGGTACGGCTCTTGCCTCAGATGCTCGGCTCGCGCGGCTGCCATGCGCGACGCGCCCAGCCAGCGCCGTCTGGAACGCCGACCTCAACTTGGGACATTCGCGATGCAGATGCCTTCCGGTCGCCTATCGCCGCCATCGGCCGTGACGGTCGATGCCCCCGCGCGCCTGCATCTCGGCTTCATCGATCCGAACGCCTCGCTCGGTCGCGCGTTCGGCAGCGTCGGCCTGACGATCGACACCCACGGCACGCGCATCACGGCACGGCACGCGGACACGATGCGGGTCGAAGGCGCCGCGAGCGAAGCGCAGCGCGCGCGCATCGAACGGCATCTGGAGCAACTGCGCTCGGCGTTCGGCGGCTCGCCGGTGGCGGTGGAAGTCAACGAAGCGCCGCGCGCGCATACGGGCCTCGGCTCCGGCACCCAGCTCGCGCTGGCGGTCGGCGCAGCCTACGTGCGGCTCGCCGGCCGCGGCGCGACCACCGCGCAGATCGCGCGCCTGCTCGAACGCGGCGCGCGCTCGGGCATCGGCATCCACGGCTTCGACCACGGCGGGTTGATGGTCGATGGCGGACACGGCGCGAACTTCACGGCCGGCAGCGTGCGCGTGGCGCCGCTCCTGTTTCGCCAGCCGTTTCCCGACGCCTGGCGCGTGCTGCTCGTCGACGACACGTCCCGCGAAGGCCTGCACGGCGACGAAGAGCGACGCGGCCTCGCCGCCCTCGGCGCCTTTCCGCGCGCACTCGCGGCGCATCTGAGCCATCTCGTCCTGATGCGCATCCTGCCGGGCATCGCCGAAAGCGACTTCGACGCCTTCGCGAAAGGCATCGGCGAATTGCAGCAGACGATCGGCGCGTACTTCGCGCCCGTGCAGGGCGGCGTGTTTTCCAGTCCCGCCGTCGAAAGCGTGCTCGGCGCGGTTGCCGCAGTCGAAACGGCGGGCATCGGACAGACCTCGTGGGGACCGACCGGCTTCGCCTTCCTGCGTGGCGAGCGCCAGGCCGAGCGCGCGCTCGCCGTCGCGCGCGAGGCGAGCCGCGCGCTGCCGTCCATTGCGTGCTCGATCGCCACCGGCCGCAATCGCGGCGCGAACTGGCGGGCGGCCAATCAAGAGAAATGCGGCATCGACGCCGCGTGACGTGAGAGGGCGTGCCCGGGCGTGCCGCGCTGCCCGTCCTGCCGCCGCAAAAACCCAAGCGAGCTGACCCATGCCCGAAGCCAACGAAAGCATTCCAAGGCCCTTCATCCTGCACATGTTCACGGCCACGCCGCAGATGAGCCCGTTCGACGTCAACATGGCCGCCGACGCCGGCTACCAGATCGTCGTGCCGTACTGCAACGTCGACGAGGACAGCGTCGTCCAGTTGACGCAGGACGCGATTTTCTCGCGCGGGCCGAAAGGCGTGTCGCGCACGGGCATTTTCATCGGCGGGCGCGACGTGATGCTCGCCGCCGACATGCTCGACCGCGCGCGCCAGGCGATGGTGCCGCCGTTCGAAGTCTCCGTGTTCGCCGACCCGAGCGGCTCGTACACCACGGCGGCAGCGCTCGTCGCGCTGGTCGAGCGGCATCTGAAGACGGAGCACAACGTCGAACTGGGCGGGCGGCGCGTGCTGATCCTCGGCGGCACGGGCGCGGTCGGGCGCGTCGCGGCGGCGATGGCGGCCTCGCTCGGCGCGGACGTCGCGATCGCGAGCCATTCGAGCCAGTCGCGCGCGACGCAGGTCAGCGACGAGATCAACCGCCGCTTCGACATCGCGACCTCGGGCGTCGCGACCGGCAATCCCGAGCAGCTGCACCGGGAACTGGCGCGCGCGGAAGTCGTGTTCGCGACCGCCGTGGCGGGCGTCCAGGTGATGAGCGCCGCCGATCTCGCGTTTGCGAAGAACCTGCTGGTCGCCGCCGACGTCAACGCGGTGCCGCCCGAAGGCATCGCCGGCGTGAACGTGATGGACGACGGCAAGCCGCTCGCGGGCGCGGCGCGTTCCGACGCGATCGGCATCGGCGCGCTCGCGATCGGCAACGTCAAGTATCAGGTGGAGCACCGGCTCTTTGTCCGGATGCGCACGAGCAACAAGCCGGTGTATCTCGGCTTCCCGGAAGCGTTCGACGAAGCCCGCGCGATCGCCGCCGGCCTCGGCTGATGCACGCGAGCACGCCTTTGTCGCGCGCGCCGTGCGTCGCGGTCGCGGGGCTGTCGGCGCGGATGCTGGCGCAGGCGGCGGCGCGCGCGGGGCTGAACCCGGTCGCGCTCGACCTGTTCGGCGACCGCGATACGCGCGAGTACGCGAGCGCGTGGTTCGACATCGGCGGCGAGGGGCTTTCGATCGACCGCGCGCGCCTGCTCGAAGCGCTCGAACGCGCGATCCGCCTGCCGCGCATGCTCGGCTTCATCGCGACGAGCGGCGTCGAGCCGCATCTGGATGCGCTCCTGCGGCATGGCGCGCGCTTGCCGAGACTGATCGGCAATGGCGCCGAAGCGACGGCGGCCGTGCGCGATCCGCGACGGTTTTTCGCGCTGCTCGACGAGCTTGGAATCGGGCATCCGGAGGTTGCGTTCGCGCGGCCCGCGAATCCGAAAGGCTGGATCGTGAAGCATGCCGATGGCTGCGGCGGCGTGCATATCGAAGCCGCGACTTCGAGCGCCGGCGATGGCTACTTTCAGCGCCGCGTGCCCGGCCGTTCGATGTCCGCGCTGTTCGTCGGCGCGCGCCGCGAGGCGACGCTGATCGGTTTCGCGGAGCAACTGAGCGTCGAGGCGGGCGCGCTGCCGTTCGTGCACGCCGGTTCGCTCGGACCCGTCGATCTGCCGCGCGACACCGCGCAAACACTTGAAGAAGCGATCCGCGCCATCGTCTGGCGCACCGGTCTCGCAGGGCTGAACAGCATCGACTTCCTGCTCGACGGCGACGCGATCCGCGTGCTCGAAATCAACGCCCGCCCCTCGTCGACGATGACGCTCTACGACGCCGTCTGGCCCGCCGTCTGGCCGCGCGGCCTGATCGGCTGCCACATCGACGCGTGCCTCGACGGCTTCTTGCCCGCCGAACCGCCCGCGCCGCCGCGCCGGGCGGGCCAGCGCGTGGTTTTCGCGCCGCGCGGCTTCACCGTGTCGCCGGCTTTCAGCGACGCCTGTCTCAGCGATCCCGCCTGCCACGACGTGCCGCACTCCGGCACGCGCATCGAAGCGGGGCAGCCGGTCTGCACGCTCGTCGTGACGGCGCCTTCCGTCGATGCCGTGCGCCGCGACATCGAACGCCAGCACGCGCTTCTCCTGCAACGCATCGAAACCTGCCGCGAGTTTTCCCATGACGTCATCCCAACCCATTGATCCCGCGCGGCCCTTGAGCGTGAACGCGCTCGCCGAGCGCCTCGTCGCGCGGCTCGTCGGAGAGGCCGCGCGCTTCGGCGTCACGGTCACGCGCACCGAAGGCGGCTCGACGATCGTCGATGCGGGCGTCGATGCACCCGGCGGCGTCGAAGCGGGCCTTCTGATCGCGCGCATCTGCATGGGCGGCCTCGGGCGCGTCGCGCGGCGCATGAGCGACGACGCCGAGCCGTTCTGGCCGAGCCTCGTCGAAGTGCACACGTCGACGCCCGTGCTCGCCTGCCTCGGCAGCCAGTACGCGGGCTGGAGCCTTTCCGCGAGCAAGGAGGAGACGGGCGGCAAGAAGTTCTTCTCGCTCGGCTCGGGCCCGGCGCGCGCGCTCGCCGTGAAGGAACCGCTCTTCGACGAACTCGGCTACCGCGACCGCCACGAACGCGGCGCGCTGGTCATGGAAGTGGACCGCCTGCCGCCGCAGATCGTGATCGACAAAGTGCTGCGCGACTGCGCGCTCGCGCCGGAAAACCTGACGATCGTCGTCACGCCGACACACTCTGTCGCGGGCACGGTGCAGGTCGTGGCGCGCGTCGTCGAGGTTGCGCTGCACAAGACGCACGTGCTCGGCGTCGATCTCGCGGAAGTCGTCGAAGGGAGCGGGACCGCGCCGCTGCCGCCGCCCTCGCCCGACGGCATCCAGGCGATGGGCCGCACCAACGACGCGATCCTCTACGGCGGCCGCGTGCATCTGACCGTGAAGCACGACGCGGTGGCCGAGCGGCTCGCCGCCGAACTGCCGTCGAAGAACGCGCGCGACTACGGGCGGCCATTCGCGGACATCTTCACGTCGTTCAACTACGACTTCTATCAGATCGACGCCGCGCTCTTCGCGCCCGCCGAAGTCTGGGTGAGCAGCCTCGAAAGCGGCGCGACGTGGCACGGCGGACGCATCGACGAAGCGCTCTTGCGCGCGCAGTGGGGAAAACCATGAGCGGGGCTTTGCGCATCGCGATCATGACCGACGAAACCGGCTGGCACACGTCGCGCCTGAAGAAAGCGTTTCGCGCGCGGGGCGCCGAGGCGCGCTGCGTCGATCTGGCCGACTGCCGCATCGACACGACCTGGGCGCCGCACGGTCTCGCGATTCCCGGTTTCGGCCACGCGCTGCCCGACGCGGCGTTCGTGCGCGGCATCGCGGGCGGCACGTTCGAGCAGGTGACGATGCGGCTCGGCATCCTGCACGCGCTGCGCGAATGCGGCGTGCCGGTCTACAACGACGCGCGCGCGATCGAGCGCAGCGTCGACAAGTCGATGACGAGCTTTCTGCTCCACCGCCACGGCGTGCCGACGCCCGCCACGTGGGCCGGCGAATCGGCCGCGTTCGCGCAGCGCGTGCTGATGCGCGAAGCGGCGGCCGGACGCAAGGTCGTGATGAAGCCGCTCTTCGGCTCGCAAGGCAAGGGCTTGCGGCGGCTCGGCGCGAGCGCGCGCGGCCGGCTCGCGCCGTTGCCGTCGCTGCGGGCATTCAGCGAAGTCGCTTACTTGCAGCGCTACGTCGAAGGCGGCCAGCCGGGCTTTGACTGGCGCGTGCTCGTCGTCGGCGGACGGGCGGTCGCCGCGATGCGGCGGGTCGGCGGCCAAGGCTGGATTCACAACTTCGCGCAGGGCGCCGCCTGCGAGCCGGCGCTCCTGACCGACGCGCTCGCCGCGACTGCCATCCGCGCGACGGAAGCGCTCGGCCTTGACTACGCGGGCGTCGACCTGATTCCCGCGAACGACGATCCGGCCAGCCCGCTGGTGCTCGAAGTGAACGGCGTCGCGGCGTGGCGCGGGCTGCAATCGGTGACGAAACTCGACATCGCCGCCGCGCTCGTCGACGACCTGCTGGATCGCAAGCTCGCGGGTTCGCGCGCGCCCGTCGCGCTCGCGAGTGGCGATGCGCCCCGCTGAAACCGCCGCGCGCGACGCGTTCCTGCGCGCGTGCGAATTGGACGTCGAGACGCCGAAGCCCGGCAATGTGAGCATCGCGAGCGCGGGACACGGAATGAGCGCCGCGCAGTTCATCGCGAGCGCGCGCGCGGCGGCCGGCGCGCTGTTCACGCCCGGCGCGCGCGTCGGCACGCGCATTCTCGACGCCATGACGCGCACGCTGGACGTCGCGGGCTGCAACACGAACCTCGGCATCGTGCTGCTCGTCGCGCCGCTCGCAGCCGCGCTCGACGACCTGGCGCGGCCGCTGTCGACCCGCGCATGGCAAGACGCGACGGAACGCGTGCTCGCGCGCCTCACTCTCGACGACGCCCGCGCCGCCTATCGCGCGATTGCGCTCGCGAATCCGGGCGGTCTCGGCGATGCGCCCGAGCAAACGGTCCACGCCGAACCGAGCGTCGATCTGCGCGCGGCAATGGCGCTCGCCGTCGATCGCGACAGCATCGCGCGTCAGTATGCGAACGGCTTTCGCGACGTCTTCGAGACGGGGCTCGCGGCAGTCGCGACTGCGCCGGCCGATACCCCGCAGGCGATCACGCTCGACGTGTTCCTGAGCTTTCTCGGCGGCTGGCCGGATTCGCACATTGTGCGCAAGCAGGGTGTGACGGTGGCGCAAAGTGTCACGGGAGAAGCAAAGCGTCATCGTGCGCGATGGCGCGCGGCGCCGGACGCGCGCGAGCTTGCGGCGTGGGACGCGCAACTCAAGGCGCGCGGCATCAATCCGGGCACGAGCGCCGATCTGACGGTCGCGACGCTCTTCGTCGCGGGATGCCTCGATCCGGCGCGCACCGGCGTCGGCGCGGCGCGCGGAGGCGATTGGCACGGATCATGATAGGTACACCACGTTCTGCTCACCTTGAGTCTTGCGCGGCCGGAATCCGGGCGTCGCGAGTTGTCTGCAAGTCGAAATATCCGAGACCTATTCACTGGAGGAACAGCATGGCTAAGATCAATCGTGTCATGGTAGGAGAGTCGCTCATCGGCGACGGCAACGAGGTCGCCCACATCGACTTGATTATCGGACCGCGGGGTTCCGCTGCCGAGACCGCGTTCTGCAACGCGCTCACGAACAACAAGGACGGCTTCACGTCGTTGCTCGCCGTCGTCGCCCCGAATCTGCTCACGAAGCCGAACACGATCCTCTTCAACAAGGTGACGATCAAGGGCGCGAAGCAGGCGGTGCAGATGTTCGGCCCGGCGCAGCACGCGGTGGCGCTCGCGGTGGCGGACAGCGTCGAGGACGGCACGATCCCGGCGGACGAAGCGGACGACCTGTTCATCTGCGTCGGCGTTTTCATCCACTGGCAGGCGGAAGACGACAAGAAGATTCAGGAGTACAACTACAAGGCGACGCGCGAAGCGTTGCAGCGCGCCGTGGCCGGCGAGCCGAGCGCGAAGGACGTCGTAGCGAAGAAGGGCGGCGCGGCCCACCCGTTCGCGCCGAACTGACTGCAGGCGGTTATCCGCGCGGCCCGGCGTGTTCCTGGCCGCGCGATTCCGAAGATCAACGATCCGAGGTTTTTCGCATGACATTACGACGTCGCGCGCTGCTGGCTCTCGCCTGCCTCTCGCTCGTTTCGCCGGTCGCGTTCGCGGCGGATAACACCGCTGCGGCGACCACGGCACAGAGCCACGATTACCCGACACAGGGGCGCGTGGAGTACGTACTCGGCTGCATGGACGACAACGGTCACGACTTCGTGAACGTCTACAAATGCTCGTGCGCAATCGACCGCATCGCGGCCAAGCTTCCCTATGACGATTTCGTCGAGCAGTCGACGTTTTCCAAGTACGCGACGCTTGGCGGCGAAGGCGGCGCGGAATTCCGCGTCGACCGCGCGAAGGCGCAGACCAAGAAGTTCCGCGCCCTGCAAGCCGAAGCGTATCGGGCTTGCGGTATCGGACAGGCCGCGGCGTTGAAGTGACCGTGCGCGTCTAGTTCGGAACGAGCCCCTCGCCGAGCGACGCATAAGTCGCCGCTCCGCGCGGACGACGCCGCTCGATCAGCACCCCGACCGCATCGACGTCGTCGAACTTGGCGGGCTTCGCCAGCGACACGCGCACCCAGTGCGCGCCGAAATCCGCGATCAGCAACTGCGCGATCCGTTCCGCGAGCGCTTCCAGCAGACGCACGCCGTGCGAAGCAAAGAGCCCGTGCAGCGCCTCGCGCACGGCGGCGTAGTTGATCGTGTCCTCGATCTGGTCCGTCCTGCATGCGCGGATCGCCGGCACGCCGATCGCGAGACTCAGGCGCACCGGCTGCGGCTCGTGCAACTCGCTGCTGTCGATGCCGATCACCGTGCTTCCCGTCAGCCCTTCGATATAGACGATGTCCATCGGCGTGTGCTCGCGATCATGTTGCGTCGCGGCATCGAAGGCCGGCGCATCGGGGAAACGGGAATGGGCAATCGCGTCGAAACGGTCCATGTCGATAGGCTCCGCCGCGCGCGCGGCTTGAAGGGTTGGTGTTTGCCCGAGGTTCCGGTGCAAGTCAGGGGAAGCGTAAGCAAAAACCGGGCAAGATCACGTTCCTCTGCGCGACTACTTATTGAACAAGCGCGCCATCGGATGTACAGTTTTGCGATAGTTTCGCGGTGGCCGGTCCGGCTGGCGGCACTGTCAGCCCGCGCCGCGCGGTGTGCATGCGTTCAGTTCTTCACCAGTCGTGATAGAAACGCAGCGCAAGGGGAATCACAACATACTAGGCGCCGAGTAAAATCCGCGAACAAAGCGGCACGCTTCGGACGCCAGGGAGACAGGCCCCCATGTCGTCGCTCGCTGACATCGACACACATGTCCGAGAAGTACTGAACATCGTCAACAACCCGCTCGCCGCGCGTGCCGCGAGCGACTCCGTTGCGCAATCGTGGATCCGCTGCCTGAACGAGTTCAGACTCGACCCCGCGCGCTTCGTGATGCCACCCGTGCTGACGCAGCCGGAACTCGTCGACCGCCGCGAGGCCGCGAGCGATCTGATCGCGTGCTCCAGGCTCGAAATGACCACGCTGTACCAGCAACTCGCGGACCCGGAACTCGCGGTCGTCCTCGTCGATGCGGACGGCGTGATCGTGCATCAGGTGTCGTCGGTGCCGTTCGGCGAAGCGGTCGCCGCCGACGGGCTGCGCGTCGGCGCGCTGTGGAGTGAGCGCGAAGCCGGCACCAACGGCATGGGAACGTGTCTCGCGGAACGCGACTGCATCGCCGTGTGCCAGCACGAGCACTTCTATCCGCGCTACACGTCGCTCACCTGCTCGGCCGCGCCGATCTTCGATGATCGTGGCACGATCGTCGGCGTGCTCGACGTCACGAGCCGCTCGAAGCTCTTGCAGCAGCATTCGCTCGTGCTCGTCGGCATGTCGCGGCAGATGATCGAAAATCGCCTGATCGACGCGCGCTACCGGCACGCGAACATGATCCACTTTCACAGCCGCCCCGAGTTCGTCGGCACGCTGCACGCGGGCAAGCTCGCCGTGAGCGACGACGGCGTCGTGCTCGCCGCGAGCCGCAGCGCGCTCTTCCAGCTCGACTTCCGCTCGCCCGCCGAGTTGTGCGGCAAGCGCATCGAGGAAGCGTTCAACGCGTCGCTCGAAGACATGATCGCGCGCAGCATCCGCGGCTCGTTCCATCCGGTGACGGTGTACAGCGCGAAGGCGAACAGCCGCTTCTTCCTGACCGCGCAAACGCCGCGCGACGCGGCCAAGAGTTCGACGCGCATCCTGCTCAGCGATCCGGTTTCCGCTGCATCGCGCGCGAAGGCCGTCAGGAAGGACGCGCGCGAGACGACCGGACGTCTAGACAAGCTCTCGCACCTCGAATTCGGCGATCCGCGCATGGCCTCGCAGATCCAGCTCGCGGCGCGCGTGATCCAGCGCAAGATTCCGATCATCCTGCGCGGCCAGACCGGCACGGGCAAGGAAGTGTTCGCCAACGCGCTGCACAGCATCAGCCCGAACAGCGGCGGGACGTTCGTCGCGGTGAATTGCGCGTCGCTGCCGGAGAATTTGATCGAAAGCGAACTGTTTGGCTATCGCGCGGGCGCGTTCACCGGCGCGCAACGCGAAGGACGGCGCGGCAAAATCGTGCAGGCGAACGGCGGCACGCTGTTCCTCGATGAAATCGGCGACATGCCGATGGCGCTGCAAGCGCGCCTCTTGCGCGTGCTGGAGGAGCACGAGGTCACGCCGCTCGGCGCGGAAACCACGGTCAAGGTCGATTTCCAGCTCATCAGCGCGAGCCACCGCAACCTGCTCGAACTGGTGCAGACCGGCGTGTTTCGCGAGGACTTGTATTACCGGCTGAACGGCATCGAAATCAATCTGCCGCCGCTGCGCGAACGCGCCGATGCGCTCGCGCTCATCAATCACATCCTCGAAAGCGAAACCGAAGACCCGCCGACCCTCAGCGCCGAAGCGCGTCACGTGCTGCTCAACTACGCATGGCCGGGCAACATCCGCCAGTTGCGCCATGTGCTGCAGATGGCGATCGCGCTGTGCGACGGACCCGAGATCAGGTGCTCGCATCTGCCCGCCGATATCGTGAACGGCAACGCACCGCAGCGCATGCCGGCGGCTCCCATCGCGCCGCAATCGGCGCCCCATCTCGCCGACGACGCCGACACCTCGGCGCTGAACGCGATCCAGGTGCGTGAGCGCGAGACGGTGCTGTCGCTGCTCGACGAGCATCGCTGGAACGTGAGCAATGTCGCGAAGGTGCTCGGCATTAGCCGCAACACGCTGTACCGGAAGATGCACAGGCTGCATATCCGGCTGTCGCACGACGGACCATCGGCCGCTTCCGACGCATGAGCGAACCCACGCCCGCCCGAAAGCTCGACGAGTTCAAGCCCGACGCGCGCTTCGCGTGGTGCGTGACCGGTTCCGGCCACATGATCGAGGAATCCATCGACCTCGCGCTGAAGCTGCCGGGCGTCGATCTGTTCTTGTCGTCGGCGGGCGAGGAAGTGCTGCCGCTCTATGGCTGGCCCGTGCCGAAACTGCGCGAGCATTTCCGCGTGTTCCGCGACAACAGCGCGAGCAGCGTGCCCGTCGGCATGCTGTATCAGGGCGACTATCACACGGTCGTGATCGCACCCGCGACGAGCAACACGGTCGCAAAGTGCGCGCTCGGCATCTCCGACACGCTGCCGACCAACCTCTATGCCCAAGCCGGCAAGCAGTGCGTCCCAGGCATCGTTTTCGCATGCGATACCGCGCCGAGCGTCATCACGCAGAGTCCGCACGAGTGGGTCGAGGTGCGGCCGCGCGCGATCGAATTCGAGAACGTCGAGCGGCTCGCCCGCATCGAACACACGACCGTCGCGCGCTCTCTCGACGACCTGAAGGCGGCGCTCGATCAACGGCTCTCGAACCTCGGGCTCGCATGGAACACATCGTCTTCCTGACTGGCCGTCTCGCCGAAAAAAGTCTGTATCAGGTGCTCGAAGGCATGCAGCCGACGCCGTTCTCGTGGGAAGTACGCGAGATCGGTTTGCAGGTCGCGGGGCTCATGACCGCCGACATGATCCGGCGACGCGTTGCCGCGCCGGTCGAGGCGAACCGCATCATCGTGCCCGGCCGATGCCGCGGCGATCTCGATGCGCTCTCGCAGCACTACGGCGTGAGCGTCGAGCGTGGACCCGAGGAGGTCAAGGACCTGCCGCAGTTTTTCGGGCGCGAAGCGAAGCACTTCGACCTGTCGCGCTACGAGACCGAGATTTTCGCGGAGATCGTCGACGCGCCGCGGCTCGATCTCGATGGCATCGCGGCGCGCGCGCGCGATTATGCGCGGCAAGGCGCGGACGTGATCGACATCGGCTGTCTTCCGGAGACGCCCTTTGCGCATCTCGAAGATGCGGTGCGCATGCTGAAGGAACAGGGTTATCGCGTGAGTGTCGATTCGATGCTCACCGACGAACTCGTGCGCGGCGGCCGCGCGGGCGCGGATTACCTGATGAGCCTGAACGTCGATACGTTGTGGGTCGCGGATGAAGTGGCATCGACGCCGGTGCTCGTCGCGCGTGAACCGGGCGATCCGGCTTCGCTCGATGCGGCCATCGACGCCATGACGAAGCGCTCGCGCGCCTTTCTCGCCGACCCGATCCTCGATCCGATTCCGTTCGGACTCGCGGCGTCGATCGCGCGCTATGTCGCATTGCGCGAGCGTTATCCGGAAGTCGCGATCATGATGGGCATCGGCAATGTCACCGAGTTGACCGAAGCGGACACGAGTGGCATCAATGCGGTGCTGCTCGGAATGGCGGCGGAACTGCGCGTGGCGGCGGTGCTGACGACATCGGTGAGCCTGCACGCGCGGCGTGCGGTGCGCGAAGCCGATGTCGCCCGCCGCGTCATGCATGCGGCACGCGAGGCGCAGGTGCTGCCGAAGGGCATCTCGGGCGATTTGTCGGCGCTGCATGCGAAGCGGCCGTTTCCTTATAGCGCGACGGAAATCGACGAGTTCGCGGCTGCGGTCCGCGACCCGAACTTTCGTGTGCAGGTCGCAGCAGATGGCATTCATGTCTATAACCGCGACGGTCATCAAACGGCGAACGATCCTTTCGAGCTTTACCCATCGCTGAATGTGGAGAACGACGGCGGGCATGCGTTCTATCTCGGTGTGCAACTTGCGCGCGCGGAGATCGCGTGGCAGTTGGGCAAGCGCTTCGATCAGGATCAGCCGCTCGACTGGGGATGCGAAGTGGATCGCGTCGAAGAGGATCTGATGGCGTGGCATGCGCCCGGGGCGACGAAGAAGAAGCATTGATCCGCCCGCTGCAAGCGAACCCGCCTTCACGTTCGTGATCGTCGTGCCGGCCGTGCCGCCGCCGAGCGTGACTTTGCCCTTGGTTGTATCGTCGTAGGCGACGAAGCTGTTCGTCGCAACGCCGCTGCTGTCGACAGTCAGGCCCGCTGCTTCCAACTAACCCACGTTGACGGGCGTCCGTGCCCTGCGTGCCCGCCGCGACGTTGACGATCTAACACTCGCTTCCTGCTGCGCCGACCGAAATCGTGTTGTTGCGGTTCGCTATGGATCTATTGCCGAGCGCGACGCTGTTACCGGAGGCGCGACCGCAAGCGCGCCCAATGCAACGCTATTCCAACCCGAAACAGTCGAAAGCGCGCCAATCGCTGTGCTTTCGCGGGCACTCCCCGATGCATTGGCCTGCGCGCCGATTGCTATGTTAGGCGATCGTCGCCATGAGCGCGGTCACGGACATGACCGGTCTTTTCACCGGAAGGATTTCCCTCGAAGCTGGGCGCGTATTTCAGCGCCCTTGTGTCAAGCCACGAATCGGACATGTTACCTCCATGACAACGGGTTCGGGCTTCGATGCGTCTGCACTGCCAAACATCGGTGGATAGCTGGCCCGCACATCCAGCCACTTTCGTTCCTCAGTGATACCTCTGCGCCATCGCCTCCAGCGGCATCGGCTTGATGCGCTCGGCCTGTCCCGCGCAACCGAACGCCTCGAAGCGCGCCCTGCACAAGTCGCGCGCCGCCGCCGTGGCCGCCTTGAGCGCGTGACGCGGATCGAACTCCGAACGCGCCGACGCCAGCGCGCGCCGCATCGCGCCATTCATCGCGAGCCGGATGTCGGTGTCAATGTTCACCTTGCGCACGCCGTGCCGGATGCCGCGCTGGATTTCCTCGACCGGCACGCCGTATGTCTCCGAAAGCTCTCCGCCGAATTCGCGGATCGTCGCGAGCCATTCCTGCGGCACCGACGACGACCCATGCATCACGAGATGCGTGTTTGGAATGCGCTCGTGAATCTCGACGATACGGTCGATCGCGAGGATGTCACCAGTCGGCTGACGGCTGAACTTGTACGCGCCGTGCGACGTGCCGATGGCGATCGCGAGCGCATCGACGCCCGTCGCTTCGACGAAGGCCTGCGCCTGCTCGGGATCGGTGAGCAGTTCGTCGCGCGAGAGCGTGCCTTCTGCGCCGACGCCGTCCTCCTCGCCGGCCACGCCCGTTTCGAGCGAGCCGAGACAGCCCAGCTCGCCCTCCACCGACACGCCCACCGAATGCGCCGCCTCGACCACGCGTCGGCTTACGTCGACGTTGTAGTCGTAGGCGGCGGGCGTCTTCTGGTCGGGCATGAGCGAGCCGTCCATCATCACCGACGTGAAGCCCGAGCGGATCGCCTGCTGGCACACCGAAGGACTCGCGCCATGATCCTGATGCAGCACGACGGGCAAGTCCGGATGCGCCTCGATGGCCGCGAGCACGAGATGCCGCAGATACGGCTCGCCCGCGTACTTGCGCGCGCCCGCCGACGCCTGCAGGATGACCGGACTCTTCGTGGCCTCCGCGGCCTGCATGATGGCCTGCACCTGCTCCATGTTGTTGACGTTGAACGCGGGCACGCCGTAGCCGTGCTCGGCCGCATGATCCAGCAATTGACGCAGGGCGATGAAGGCCATCACAGGCTCCTTGAAGACGTCACGACGCGCTGCGCTTCATCGACGAGCGCGCCGACAGTCAGCCCGAAATGCTCGAAGAGCGCGGAGGCTGGCGCGGACTCGCCGAAGGTATCAATGCCGACGACGCCGCCTTCCAGCCCTACGTACTGCCGCCAGAACGCGGTGACGCCCGCTTCGACCGCGACGCGTGGCACGCCCGGCGGCAGCACGCGTTCGCGCCATGCGAACGATTGCCGGTCGAAGACGTTGGTGGACGGCATCGACACCACGCGCGCCAGGATGCCGGCTTCGCGCAACGGTTCGATGGCGCCGAGCGCGAGCGCGACTTCGGAGCCGGTCGCGATCAGCACGACGCATTTATCATTCGGACCCGACGCATCCGGCCAGTCGCGCAACACATAGCCGCCGCGTTCGATCGCATCGAGTTGCTGTTCGCTGCGCGCGACGAACGGCAGGTTCTGGCGACTGAGCAACAAGCACGACGGCCGGTCGCGATCCACCGCGCTGACCCACGCCTGCGCGGTCTCGACCGTGTCGCACGGACGCCATACGTCGAGGCCGGGAATGAGTCGCAATGAAGCCGCATGCTCGACCGACTGATGCGTCGGACCGTCTTCGCCGAGGCCGATCGAATCGTGCGTGAAGACGAAGACGGTGCGCGTCTTCATCAGCGCCGCCATGCGCAGCGCGTTGCGCGAATAGTCGGAGAAGGTGAGGAACGTGCCGCCGAACGGCAGATAGCCGCGATGCAGCGCGACGCCGTTGAGCACCGCGCTCATGCCGAATTCGCGCACGCCGAAGTGGATATAGTTGCATCGCGAACTATTTTCACCCGGCTGCAGGTCGACGGCATCTTTCCAGCGCGTGAGGTTCGATCCCGTCAAATCCGCCGACCCGCCGAGCAGTTCCGGCAATGCGCGTGCGAGTCCTTCGATCGCGTTCTGCGATGCCTTGCGTGTCGCGATGGATTGCGCCTCGCGATTCGCGTCGCCGACCAACGCACGCGCCGCCTTGCGCCATCCGGCGGGCAACGCGCCGCGCGCGCGCCGTTCGAACTCGCCGGCCTGGTCGGGATAGTGTGCACGGTACGCTTCGAAGCGCTGTGTCCAGTCGGATTCGGCTGCCGCGCCTTCCTCGCGCGCATCCCACGCATGCCGTATCGACGAAGGGATCTCGAACGGCGCATGCGGCCAGTCCAACGCTTCGCGCGTCGCGGCGGCCTCCTTCGCGCCGAGCGGCGCGCCGTGCACGTCATGCGTTCCCGCCATCGACGGCGCGCCCTTGCCGATCACCGTCTTGCAGCAGATCAGCGTCGGCTGCTGCGATGTGCGCGCATTACGCAACGCTCGGTCGATGGCATCGACATCGTGACCGTCGACCTCGGGCAGCACGTTCCACCCGTAAGCCGCGAAGCGCGCGGGCGTGTCGTCGGCAAACCACTGCGTGACATGGCCGTCGATCGAGATGCCGTTGTCGTCGTAAAGCACGACGAGCTTGCCGAGTTCCAAGGTGCCCGCGAGCGACGCCGCTTCATGCGAAATCCCTTCCATCAGGCATCCGTCGCCGACGAACGCATAAGTCCGGTGATCGACGATCTCATGCCCCGGCCGGTTGAACTCACGTGCGAAAAGCGCTTCGGCGAGCGCCATGCCCACCGCATTCGCAAAGCCTTGTCCGAGCGGTCCGGTCGTCGTCTCGACGCCAGGCGTCACGCCCACCTCGGGATGTCCCGGCGTCTTGCTGTGCAACTGTCGAAAGCGCTTCAGTTCGTCGATGGAGAGGTCATATCCCGTCAGATGCAAGAGGCCGTAGAGCAGCATCGAACCATGTCCGTTCGACAGCACGAAACGATCGCGGTCGGGCCAGTCGGGATTACGCGGATTGTGCTTCAGGTGCCGGTCCCACAGCGCGACCGCGATCTCGGCCATGCCCATCGGCATGCCGGGATGCCCGGAGTTCGCCTGCTGGACCGCATCGACGGCGAGCATGCGCAGCGCATTCGCCATCGACCGCGTGTCGTTGCGCGTCTCTGGCCTGTCGAGTGTTTCAGCCACGGCATTCATGAATGCCTCCTTGTCTACGAGTCGAAGAAATCGGTTCAGGCGCGGGCGCAGCGGTCGCGCAACTGCAGGATCATCGGCGTGAAGATGAGTTGCATCGCCAGTCCCATCTTGCCGCCCGGCACGACGATCACGTTCGGCCGCGACATGAACGAGTCGTGCAGCATGGTGAGGAGATACGGGAAGTCGATGCCCTTCGGCCGCGTAAAGCGGATCACGACGAAGCTCTCGTCGGGCTGCGGAATCTCGCGCGCGGTGAACGGGTTCGAAGTGTCCACGGTCGGCACGCGCTGGAAGTTCACATGCGTGCGCGAGAATTGCGGACAGATGTGGTTCACGTAGTCGGGCATGCGTCGCAGGATCGTATCGACAACCGCTTCGTGCGAATAGCCGCGCATCGTCTGGTCCCGATGCAGCTTCTGAATCCATTCGAGGTTAATGATCGGCACGACGCCGACAAGCAGATCGGCGTGACGCGCGACATCGACCTTTTCCGTGACGGCGGCGCCGTGCAAGCCCTCGTAGAACATCAGGTCCGTGCCCTGCGCGATGTCTTCCCACGGCGTGAAGGTGCCTGCGTCCTGCTTGAAATGGGCGGCTTCGGCGTCGTCGTGGATATAGCGGCGGAGCTTGCCGGTGCCGCTTTCGCCGTAGCTCGCGAACAGTTGCTCCAGTTCTTCAAGCAGGTTCGCTTCCGGGCCGAAGTGGCTGAAGTTGATGAGGCCATCGCGCTCGCTCTGCTTCATCGCCTCGCGCATGCCGAGGCGGTCGTAGCGATGGAACGCATCGCCTTCTACGATCTGCGCGTTGATGCGCTCGCGCCTGAAGATGTGCGTGAAGCTTTTCATGACCGTGGTCGTGCCGGCGCCGCTCGAACCGGTCACTGCGATGATCGGATGCTTGACTGACATGCGCTGTCTCCCTTGTCTAGTGGTTCATTCGCGCGTTTGCAATCTCACACCGGATCGGGCAAAAACAGCGACCGCTCGTTGAACAGCGGCGACGTGTAAGGCTTGTCCTCGCCACGATCGTATTCGCCGTGATAGCGACCGATGCGCGCCACTTCGTTCTTCGATCCGAGAATCACCGGCACGCGTTCATGCAGCGCGCGCGGCGTCACGTCCAGGATGCGTTCGCGCCCGGTGATCGACATGCCGCCCGCCTGCTCGACGAGAAAGCTCATCGGGCTTGCTTCGTAAAGCATGCGCAGGCGTCCCTGCATCGCGGGGGTCTTGAAGTCGCGCGGATACATGAACACGCCGCCGCGCATCAGGATGCGATGCACTTCGGCCACCATCGATGCGATCCATCGCATGTTGAAGTCGCGCTCGCGGCAGCCGCTTCTGCCGTCCTTGCACTCCTGCACGTAGCGACGCACGGGCGGCTCCCAAAAGCGCTCGTTCGATGCGTTGATCGCGAATTCGCACGAGTCCTCGGGGATGCGGATATCGGAATGCGTGAGCACGAAGTTGCCGACATCGCGCTCCAGCGTGAACCCGTGGGTGCCGTTCCCGACGGAGAGAACGAGCATTGTCGAGGGGCCGTAGATCGCATAGCCCGCGGCGACCTGTTCACGGCCCGGGCGCAAGAAACCCGCTTCGCCGGACTCGCCGTTCACACGCAGCACCGAGAAGATCGAACCGACGACGCCGTTGATGTCGATATTCGACGATCCATCGAGCGGATCGAATGCGAGCAGATACTCGCCGCGCGGGTAGGCTTCAGGAATCTCATAGACGCTCTCCATTTCCTCGGACACCATGCCCGCAAGCAGGCCATCCCACTCGCAGTGCTGAAGGAAGATGTCATTGGTCGCGAGGTCGAGTTTCTTCTGCTCTTCTCCGTGGGTGTTGACGCTTTGCGCCGACCCGTAGTTGCCGCCGAGCGCGCCTTTCGTGAGCGCCGCCGAGATGGTCTTGATCGACGCGGCGACATCGATCAGGAGTGCCGATAAGCCGCTCTGCGATTGCGGCCCGGGCTTGCGGTCGAGCGTGTCGATGAGGAATTTCGAAAGGGTCGTTCGTCCGTCCTGCATGGCACTCTCCTTGGAGGTCTATCGAATCGGGTCGGGCGGCGGCGTATCGAACACGCGGCTTGCGCGGACGTCGCTTGCGGCGATGAGTGTCAGCGCGTCGCTGCCGGTCGGCTTGCCGCCTTGCAGCGCATCCGCGAAAAGGCGGTTCGCCTGACGCAGCCGCGCGCGGTCGAGCGCATTGCGCACCGAGCGCGCGTTCGCGAAGTTGGGCAGCGCGATGCGATGCGCGAGGTAGTCCTCGAACGCGCCGCGCGAACTATCGTCGAGCCGGTAGTGCATGGCATCGAGCATGCGTTCTGCAATTTGCAGCAGTTCGGCGGCCTCGTAATCGGGGAACGTGATGTGATGCGCGATGCGCGAGCGAAAGCCCGGATTGCTCCTGAAGAACGTGTCCATGCGGTCTTCGTAGCCCGCGAGGATCACGACGAGGTCCTCACGCTGGTTCTCCATCGTCTGGAGCAGAATCTCGATGGCTTCCTGTCCGTAGTCGCGCTCGTTCTCCGGGCGATACAGGTAATACGCTTCGTCGATGAAGAGCACGCCGCCCATCGCGCGCTTGAGCACGTCGCGCGTTTTCGGCGCGGTATGGCCGATGTACTGGCCGACGAGATCATCGCGCGTCACCGAGACGAGATGATTGCGCCGGATATAGCCGAGCCGGTGCAGCACTTCGGCCATGCGCAGCGCGACGGTCGTCTTGCCGGTGCCGGGGTTGCCTGAGAAGCACATGTGCAGCGTGGGCGCGCCGCTCGCAAGGCCGAGCGTATCGCGCGCGCGCTCGACGAGCAGATGCGCGGCGATCTCGCGGATGCGCGTCTTCACGGGCACGAGGCCGACGAGATCGCGATCGAGTTCCGCGAGCACGTCGCCGATGCCGGAGTCGCGAAACAGCGCGACGAGATCGACGTGCGGCGCTGTTGCGGCTGTCTCTTCCGACCGGTCGAGGATGGCTTCGGCGGACATCGTTCATCGCTCCGTGTAGCGTTCGCCAGCGGGGCGATCGGTGGCGTAGGTTCGCATCGCATAGTGCTGCGCGCGGCCGGGGCCTTCCTGGCGTTCGAGCCTGAAGCCTCGTTCGACGGCGGGGCGGTTGACGATGAACGAGAGCCGCATGGTCTCGAAGCCGCGCACCGAATCGAAGGCGTTCACCTTGATGTAGTGCTGCGGATAAGTCGTGCGGCAAGCGTTGACTTCTTGCAGTACGCCGGCGGCATCGTGAAGGTCGAACATGGGCAGGCCCCACATTTCCCAGTACGTATTGCGCGGATGCGGATCGTCGGTGAACTCGACTGAGCAGGCCCAGCCCTGACCCAGCGCGTAGTCGATCTGTTTGCTGATCTCTTCGTTCGTCAGGGGCGGAAGGAAGGAAAACGTTCCTTGAGTGATGTGCATGACTGGCGTCCTTGAGTGAGGGGTTCAGAACCGGTCTCTATACCGCAGTCGGCGTGACAGCGAAGTCGGGCGTATCGGTCGACGCATAGTTGAACGTGACATCGCGCCACGTATCGAGCGCCTGCTTGAGCGGCGAGCACCAGCGCGCCGCGGCCTCGAGCAACTCGGGCCCTTCGCTAGCGATATCGCGTCCTTCGTTGCGCGCCTTGACGATCGACTCAAGCGCCACGCGATTCGCCACTGCCCCAGCCTGAATCCCCCCCGGATGCCCGATCGTCCCGCCGCCGAACTGGAGGATGCAGTCGTCGCCGAAGAGATCGATCAACTGATGCATCTGCCCCGCATGAATGCCGCCCGACGCAACCGGCATCACCTTGCGCAGTCCGGCCCACGGCTGATCGAAGAAAAGTCCCCGCGACAGATCGACATCGTTGCGCGCCTCGCGGCACACGTTGTAATAGCCCTGCACCGAAAGCGGATCGCCTTCCAGCTTGCCGACGGCGGTGCCCGCATGCGCATGATCGACGCCGGCCATGCGCAGCCACTTCGCAATCACGCGAAACGAAATGCCGTGGTTGCGCTGTCGCGTGTAAGTGCCATGTCCCGCGCGATGCAGATGCAGGATCATGTCGTTCCTGCGCGCCCACTTCGACATCGACTGGATCGCCGTCCAGCCGATTACGAGGTCGATCATCACGATGCACGAACCCAGCTCCTTGGCGAACTCGGCGCGCTCGTACATGTCCTCCATCGTGCCGGCCGTCACGTTCAGATAGTGACCCTTCACTTCGCCCGTCTCGGCCTGCGCGCGGTTCACGGCCTCCATCGAAAAGAGATACCGGTCGCGCCAGTGCATGAACGCCTGCGAGTTGATGTTCTCGTCGTCCTTCAGGAAGTCGAGACCGCCCTTCAATCCCTCATACACCACGCGCCCATAGTTCTTGCCCGACAGCCCGAGCTTCGGCTTGACCGTCGCACCGAGCAGCGGCCGTCCGTACTTGTCGAGCCGCTCGCGCTCGACCACGATGCCCGTCGGCGGCCCCTGAAACGTCTTCAGATACGCGACCGGTATGCGCATGTCCTCGAGCCGCAATGCCTTCAACGGCTTGAAGCCGAACACGTTGCCGATGATCGATGCCGTCAGGTTGGCAACCGAGCCTTCCTCGAAGAGATCGAGTTCATAAGCGATGTACGCAAAGAACTGCGGCTCGCCGGTCGCCGACGCGGGCACCGGCTCCACGCGATACGCCTTAGCGCGATACATGTCGCAGGCAGTGAGCCGGTCGGTCCAGACGACGGTCCAGGTCGCCGTCGACGATTCGCCCGCCACCGCTGCCGCCGCTTCCTCCGGCTCGACGCCCGGCTGCGGCGTGATGCGAAAGAGCGCGATGACGTCGGTGTCCTTCGGCGTGTAGTCGGGCTGCCAGTAGCCCATCTCGCGATACTTCATGACGCCTGCCGCATAACGCGAACGCGGGTCCTGCGGATTGCGGACCGCCTCGACGGCGGCTTTGCTGAAGTCGTTCATTGCGGTTCCTCGAGAGTGGTGGTCCCTGTCTGCCTGCTGAGACTGCAGCGTAAGCGCGGCCTCTCTCGAAGTGAATTCACGAATTTCTTGTGCGGCCTTAAGCGATCCTTTTATCGCGGGTTATTGCCTATGATGCGAATGGAACACTTTGCTGCGTTTCCGCGACAGTCGTCGTCGAAAACGTGCGCCCGTTCCATTCGCCGTCGCTCGCGATCGCATTGGCATGACGCTTGCGTCATGATCGTCGCCTGCGCGTTGCAGCGAGCGATCGCTGAGGCGCAAGGGCATCGGTTGAATCACCAACGAGGAGGAACGTGTATGCAATGGACTACCCCGAGCTTCACCGATATGCGTTTTGGTTTCGAAATCACGATGTATATCGCCACCCGTTAATCCCGCACTGGCCGCGATGAGCGGCTCTCGTGCGGGATCGTTTCATCCGTAGTCCAACCTGCCGGCTCAAAGCCTGCCGCTACGACCAGCGTTCCCCGCCATGATTTTCGAAACGATCGTCACGACCGCGGCGCGCGATGGCCGGCCTCACATTGCGCCGATGGGCGTGCGCTTCGAGGACGACTTCGCGATCCTCGCGCCCTTTCGTCCCTCGACGACGCTCGACAACATCCTTGCCACGCGCGCCGCCGTGATCAATCTCACGACCGATGTGCGCCTCTTCGCGGGCTGCGTGACGGGCGCGCAGCGCGACTGGCCGACGCTGCCCGCGAGCCGCGTCGAAAGCGTGCGGCTCGACGGCTCGCTCGCGCACATGGAATTGCGCCTCGACGAAGTGCGCGACGACGACCAGCGTCCCATGCTGAGAATGAAGTGCGTGCATCGCGAGACGCACGCGCCGTTTGGCGGCTTCAATCGCGCGCAGAACGCCGTCGTGGAAGGCGCGATCCTCGTGAGCCGGCTTTTCATGCTGCCCGCCGACAAGGTGGACAGCGAGATGGCCTATCTTCAGATCGCCATCGACAAGACCGCTGGCGACGCCGAACGCATCGCGTGGAACTGGCTGACGGAAGCGGTCGCGCGGCATCGAAGCTCGAACCCGCAGTAACGGAGACACCCATGACCGCCTTGCTCGCGAGCGTGCGCTCGTCCGCTGAAGCGCTGGATGCCGCACATGCCGGCGCCGCGCTGATCGATCTGAAGGAACCGGGCGCGGGCGCGCTCGGCGGCGTGGCCGTCGACGAGATCGCGCGCATCGTGCGCGAGTTGCGCGCGCACTATCCGGTGAAACCGATCAGCGCGACCATCGGCGACCTGCCGACCGACGCCTTCGACGAAATCGCCGCGCGCGTGATCGACGTGAGCAACGCGGGCGTGGACTACGTGAAGGTCGGCGTGACGCCGGGGCCCGATGCGGCGCGCTGTCTCACCCTGCTCGCGAGCCTGCCCGCGTCGGTCGTACCGGTGCTGCTCTCGGACGATGGCGCGGACGAAGCGCTCGCGGCGTTCGCGGGAGGCCTCGGCTTCGCGGGCATCGTCTTCGATACGGCGAGCAAGGACGGCCGCACGCTCTTCGATTGCGTCGATGCGCCGACGCTCTCGCGCTGCCTGTGCGCGGCCGGCGCGCGCGGATCGATGACGTGCGTGGCGGGATCGCTCGGCTGGGCGCAGCTCGCGCAGATTCGCGCGCTCGGGCCGGATATCGCGGGGTTCCGCACAGCGCTCTGCGACGAGACGGAAGGACGCGCGGGAAGGCTCGACCCGAAGCGCGTCGCGCAACTGGCCGACGCGCTGCATCACCCGGCGCAGGCGGCGAGCGCGGTGTAAGGCGGCCTCAAACCACCGGCACGTTCAACAGCCTGTCGCGCATGACCGCGAGGTCGCCCTTGTTGAACATCTCGACGACGTAGTTCGCGTCCTTCACATGACCGACGAAACGCGCGTCCACGACGCCGCTCGCCGCGAGCGTCTCCAGCGGCGCGCCCGCGTCGACGGGACATGACTTCACGACCATCAGGCGCTCGGCGTTGAGCGACGTCGAGAGGATCGCCGCGAGGCTGTCAGAGGTCGTGTCCCAGTTGGTGGTCGTATCCGGCGTGATGCGCATCAGGCCGGTCGGCACCCACACCGCGACATGGCCGTCGCGCAACGCGCTGCGGATCCGTTCCTCGCTCGACGCCAGCACGAGTTCCGGCAGGATGCCCTGCATCAGGATCGCGTACTGCGCCATCGCGAGCAGACACATGTTGTGCGCGACGAGATCGTCGACCCGCCAGTCGAGCTGGTACTGGCGAACGGCGTCCGCGAAATCGGCGCCGCCCGGCACGATCACGACGCGCCCGCCTCCTATTTCCCAAAGCTGCGTGAGCCATTCGCGCAGCGCCGGGTCGTGACTCAGGCTTCCGCCGATTTTCACCACCCACATGACATGTGTCCTCGCATTGTCGTGACTACTTCGATGCCGCGCACCGCGTGTCCTGCCGTTCGATTGTCGTTTTCCCGCTGCCTTCGCGCGCCTTTTCCGCTGCGCGCGCGGCCATTCGCGCCGGTAAGCGTTCCTGTTTTCACGCCGCCATCGATTCTCCCTCGCCGCCCGCGCGCGGCTGTTCCGTCGAGGTCGCTGAAGCTGCTAGCAATCCGACGGCCACACTCGGCGCGCATGTCGACGCCCACTCGCCGAGGTCGGCGGCTTGTCCCGCGACACCGCGTGCCGCGCCCGCCAGCATCGCGAAATCGACGTAGCTGCGCGCGTCCTGGCGCGCGAGCGCCGCCGCCAGGAAACGTCCGCATCCCGCCCCGACGATCGGCGCCGCCGCCAGGTCCGGATGCGCCGCGCACACGCGCGCGAGGTTGGCCTCGATCGCGCGCAACTGCTCGCGGCGCCACTCGTCGGCGAAACGGCGCCAGTCGGCGTCGCTCGCATCGGTGGCATCGCGGCCGATCATGCGGGCCATGCGCGCACGGCTCGCGGGCTTCGTCTTCGGACCGTTGTCGGCGCTCGGATGCTGGTCGTGCGGCGGCCACAGTTCGTCCGTCAGACGATAGATATCCGCGCTCGTCGCGAACCATTCGTTCATCACGCTCGTCGCCTCGCCGCGAAACGCGATGCGATGCGCGATGCCGCACAGCGGCGTGCGCACCACGCCCTGATACACGAGTTCGCCCGTCACGAGCCGCTCGGCATCGTTCGAGCCGCGCGCCGCGACCTGGCCGCCGACGATCGGCACGATGTCCGTCGTCGTGCTGCCGATGTCGATGAAAAGCGCGTGGGGAACGCGGGTCGCGACCCATTGCGCGCTCGCGTGCCAGTTCGCGGACGCCACCTTGCGCCAGCCGTCCGCGCAGGCCGAGCGCGCGAGCCAGCCCGCCGCGCCCGCATAGAACAGCGTGCGCGGCCCGAGCCGCTGCGCGAGCGTGCTCGCGAGCACGCGCACGCCTTCGGCGCGGCTCGCGAAGAGATCGACCATTTCGCCCGTCATCGTGACCGCGTGGCGCGCGGCGGCATCGCCCGCGGCGGGCCAGCGCTCGAACACGGCGTCGATCGCGCGCTCCAGATGCGCGAGTCCCTGCCACAGCGGACACGCCCATTGCGCGACGTCGGCCACGATGCCCGCGCGGTTCGCCATCGACACCTTGACGTGCGCGCCGCCGACGTCCCAGCCGAAGACCGGTGCGTCCGAGGCGCTCACGAAAGTCCTCCGAACGCGCGAAAGCGCGGCTGGGCGTCGGGTTCGAAGCCCGCGACGCCGTGCACGGCGAGCAGGTCGCGCGCAAGATTGTGCTTCCGGACCCGCGACTGCCCGGCATACGCGACCGTCAGGCGCGGATTCACTTCGATCACGACCGGTCCGCGCTCGCGATGCCACACGAGATCGATGCCGGCGAAGCCTCGCAAACCCGGCAGCGCCCCGACGACGCGTTGCGCGAGCGCATCGAGCGTGCGCCCCTGCACGCCGCGCCGGTCGATGCGGTCGATGTCCACGCCGCTGAACTCGACGACACGTTCGTTGCGGCCCGGAGCGGCGGCGTCGGGCAAGCCGATGCGCTGGCGGTTGATCGAGAGAAGCGTCGCGCCGCGCTCGCCGCACAGGAGTGAGAGACTCAGCGGCTCGCCGTCGATCCATTGCTGGAGCACCGGATTGCGGCCCGCCTCCGCCCGCGCCTCGTATTCCGCGACGGCGTGGCCGAGATCGTCGAAGACGTAGGTGTCGAGGCCGCCGGCGCCGTCGTCGGGCTTGACGACCCACTTGCCGCCGTCGACAGCGGTGGCCGCAACCGGTTCGAGCGCGGGCGTCGTGACGATGCCGCGCGCGGCCAGGCACGTCGCCGTCGCGCTCTTGCTCGATGTCACCCGAATCGACTCCTTCGAGCAGCCGAGCCAGCGCGACGCGCCGACCGCATCGTAGAGCCGCAGCAACAGGCCGTCGCATTCCGGCGCAATGATCCACGCGTAGTCGTGCTCGCGGGCGATGCGGGCGACGAAGCGCGTCATCGGCTCGCCGGGTTCGGCGACGTGGCGCACGGTGTCCGTGTCCGCGCCGGCCGATTCGAAGCGCGAACTCGCGTAGGAAACCTCCACGCCGTCCAGCTCGCGCAGATCGGCGACGAGCGCATCGCGCATCACGCGGCCCTCCACGATCAGCGCACTCAGGTCCGCGAGGCTGCCCGCGCCCGCGACTTGCGGGTCGATGCCGCCGCCCGTGAGATATTCGAAAACGAAGATTCTGGTCAAAACGAGAGACCTCATCGCAGGTGATGCCGGTTGTCGATTGTGGACGGCTCACACAATATCCGTGCCATGTGGTGCGGCGCGTCATAGGCATCGGCGGGCTGTCATCCATCTGCAAGGCACTGTTGCAGCGCGTGTCCGGCGGGTGACACTGTGTTCCAGAAGGACGCACATTATGTTCGGCCAACGCGATTCGTCCGTTCGCGCACCGGCCGATGTGCCAGGCATGCATCGATCCCGGGCGTCGAAGCCCCCGAGCGGACGCACGCAGCGCGCGAGCGTGCCGTGCGAAAACCGGCATGGACCTTGCTCAAAGGGGCGCCATGCACGAACCGTCTCCCCCTACTTCGAGTGCCGGCCAACCGGGCGCCGCTGTCGCGCCTGCGCCGTCACCTTCATCGTCGCCTGCGCAGTCCGACCCGGTCACACGCGCGGCCAAAGGCGACTGGACCTGCCCGTTTTGCCCGCTGCTATGCGACGACATCTCGTTAGACTTGCACGGCGACGACAGCCTCGCCGCATCGAACACCGACTGCCCGCGTCTTGCCCGCTCGATTGCGCGCTTCGGCGCCGCCGATGCCGCGTGCACGCCGACGATCGACGGCGCGTCCACCGATCTCGCGTCGGCGCTCGCGCGTGCCGGGGAGATCCTGTCGCGCGCGGGCCGGCCGCTCTTCGGCGGCCTCGCGACCGACGTAGCCGGCGCCCGCGCACTGTATGAACTCGCGGCCCGCGAGGGCGCGGTGCTCGACCATCTGCACGGCGACGCGCTCGCCGCATCGACGCTCGCGCTGCAGGATCGCGGCGCGTTCTTCACGACGCTTTCCGAAGTGAGATCGCGCGCCGATCTCATGGTCGTATTCGCCTGCGAGCCCGCGCGGCGTTATCCGCGCTTTTACGAGCGCGCGTTGGGCGGCGTCGAGCGGGACGTGGCGGCCTGTTTCGTCGCCTGTTCCGTCGATCCGGCTGCGGCCGCGCTGCCTCACGTCAGCACCGATTCGATCCTCGCCGATGCCGATCCGTTCGACCTGCTCGCGCAATGGTCCGCGCTCATCGAAGGACGCGGCATCGCGGAACGCGACGTGTCCGCGCTCGCCGACCGGGTCGCGGCCGCGCGCTACACGGTGTTCGTCTACGAGCCCGCTGCGTTGCCGCAGCCGCACGCGGCGCTCTTGATCGAAGCGCTCAATCGCATCGTCAAGGCCGTGAATCGCACGACGCGCGCCGGCGGCCTCGCGCTCGGCGGCGACGACGGCGCGCTCACCGTCAATCAGGCGATGACGTGGCTCTCGGGCTTTCCGCTGCGCACGCACGTCTCGATGACCGCGCCGCTCGACTACGATCCGTATCGCTATCGCACGGAAACGCTGCTCGCCGACGGCGAAGCCGACGCGCTCCTGTGGATCGCGAGCTTCGGGCCGCAGCCGCTGCCCGCGTCGCTCGCGGACGACGTGCCGGCCATCGTGCTTGGCCATCCGGCGCTCGCGGGAATGCTCGGCAAGCGCAGCGCGCCTACGGTGTTCATTCCCGTGGCGACGCCCGGCATCGACAGCGGCGGGCATCTCTTTCGCATCGACGCGACGGTGGTCGCGCCGCTTCAGCCCGCGCGCCGTGCCGCGCTGCCGACCGTCGCGGCCATCGCGCAGCAGCTCGCGCAAAGGAGCCGGCCATGAGCCTCGCGCGGCTTAAGGGCGGCATCGTCTACGATCCCGCGAACGGCGTGAACGGCGAGCGCCGCGACGTGTACTTCCGCGACGGACGGATCGTCGATGTCGCGGCGAACGCGAGCGTCGATCACGATTACGATGCGTCCGGCATGGTCGTGATGGCGGGCGGCATCGATCTGCACTCGCACATCGGCGGCGGCAAGACGAACCTCTCGCGCCTGTTGCTGCCCGAAGACCATCGCGCCGATGCCGCGCCCGATGCCAACGGCAAATATCTGCGCTTGCCGTCGTGCGGCGTCTGCACGCCGGGCACGCTCGCGACCGGCTATCGCTATGCCGAGATGGGCTACACCGCGGCCTTCGAGCCGGCGATGATGCCGTCGAACGCGCGTCACACGCACCTCGAAATGGGCGACACGCCGATCATCGATCACGGCGCCTACGTGATGATGGGCAACGACGAACTGTTCCTGCAGATGCTCGCCGCGCGCGACGACTTCGAACGTCTGCGCGACTACGTCGGCTGGACGATCCACGCGAGCAAGGCGCTCGGCGTGAAGGTGGTGAATCCGGGCGGCATCTCGGCGTTCAAGTTCAATCAACGCTCGCTGAACGTGGACGAGGCACACGTCCACTACGGCATCACGCCGCGCGAAGTGCTCGCCACGCTCACGCGCGCGCTGACGGAACTGCGCGTGCCGCATCCGCTGCACGTCCACGCGAGCAACCTCGGCGTGCCCGGCAACATCGACTCGACGATCGCGACGATGGACGCCGCCGACGGCCTGCCGATCCACCTCACGCACATCCAGTTCCACAGCTACGGCACCGAAGGTCCGCGCAAGTTTTCGTCGGGCGCGCGGGCCATCGCGGACGCGGTGAACGCGCGGCCGAACGTCTCGATCGACGTCGGCCAGATCATCTTCGGGCAGACCGTCACCGCTTCCGGCGACACGATGATGCAGTTCAGGAACGCGCCGCTCGCGAATCCGCGCAAGTGGATCGTCGGCGATATCGAATGCGACGCGGGCTGCGGCATCGTGCCGTTCCGCTATCGCGAACAGAGCTATGTGAATGCGCTGCAATGGATCATCGGGCTGGAGATTTTCCTGCTCGTCGACGACCCGTGGCGCGTCTCGATGACGACCGATCATCCGAACGGCGGCCCGTTCACGAGCTATCCCCATCTGATCCGGTTGCTGATGGACAAGAGCTTCCGCGACGAACAGCTTGACCGTTTGCATCCGGAAGCGAAGGTCGCAAGCGCGCTCGCCGAACTCAGGCGCGAGTTCTCGCTGTACGACATCGCGATCATCACGCGCGCGGGTCCGGCGCGTTTGCTCGGGCTGAAGGATCGCGGACATCTCGGCGCGGGCGCGGCCGCCGACATCGCCGTCTATCGCGACGAGCCGGATCGCGAGCGCATGTTCACGTCGCCGGCTTACGTGTTCAAGGACGGGCAACTCGTCGCGGAGAACGGCACGCTGGTCGCCGCGCCGACGGGCGGCATCCACTTCATCGCGCCCGAATTCGATCGCGGCATCGAAAAGACGCTGCGCGCCTTCAGCGAAGCGAACCTCGCGGGCAACTTCGCGCACGCCGCCATCAGCGACGACGAAATCTGCGCCTGCTGCCGCGGCGGGCGCCTGTTGCCGGTCGCGTGCTTCGACCCCGCGTGAGCGCCATGCAGATCAACGACACGCTCATCGACGACACCTTCGCGGAAGCCTTCCCGATGAAGGCGACGCGTCTCGTCATCACCGCGCATACGCCGGCGTGGGCGCGCAACGCGGCGCTCTCGCTGACGGGCTTCGCGACCTCGGTGATCGACTGCGGCTGCGAGGCGGGCATCGAACGCGACCTCGCCGCGAGCGAGACGCCCGACGGCCGGCCGGGGATTTCGGTGCTGATATTCGCGGTGTCGTCGAAGGAACTGGCGAAGCAGATCGGACGGCGCGTCGGCCAGTGCGTGCTCACCTGCCCGACGACGGCCGTCTACAGCGGCATCGACCCGGCGACGAGCCGCGCGCCGCTCTCCGACAACGCGCCGCTCGGCAGCGGCCTGCGTTTTTTCGGCGACGGCTGGCAGATCTCGAAGATGCTCGACGGAACACGTTACTGGCGCGTGCCGGTGATGGACGGCGAGTTCGTCTGCGAGGAAAGCACGGTCACGGTGAAGGCGGTCGGCGGCGGCAACCTTCTTTTTCTCGCGCGCGACATCGACTCGGCGCTCGGCGCCGCCGAAGCCGCCGTCACCGCGATGCACCGGCTGCCGAACGTCATCACGCCGTTTCCGGGCGGCGTCGTGCGCTCGGGATCGAAGATCGGCTCGAAGTACGCAGGCGCGACCGCCTCGACCAACGACGCGTTCTGCCCGACGCTCATCGGGCTCTCGCGCAAGAGCGAACTCACGCCGGACGTCGCGTGCGTGCTGGAAATCGTGATCGACGGTTTGACCGACGCGGACGTCGGCGCCGCGATGACGGCGGGAATCGCGGCAGCGTGCGAACTTGGACGCGCCAACGGCGTGCTGCGCATATCGGCGGGCAACTATGGCGGCAAGCTCGGGCCTTATCACTTCCGTCTGCGCGAACTCGCGGCAAGCATCGATGGAGCGCGCGCATGAGCACGGTCACGCTTGCCGTAAAAAGTACATTCGACACGCGCATCGACGGGTCGAACTTACTGCCTGCCACGCTGGCCGCGCTTTCAGTCGACGAAATCAGGCGCGTCGCGCTGCGTGCGGGCAATGAGACGCGCGTGCTTGGCGACCTGTTCGATATCGCTCGCGAGGAAAGCGAAGCGCCGGCGCTCGTCATCGAAGGCGATGCGCGCCTGATCGACCGGCTCGGCACGAACATGAGCGAAGGGCGGCTCTCCGTGAACGGCGCGGCGGGCGACTACGCGGGTTTGCGCATGACAGGCGGCGAGTTGCGGATCGCGGGCGACGCGGGCCGATTCGCGGGCTGCGAGATGAGCGGCGGGCGGCTGACCGTCACCGGCCGTGCGGGCGACTTCGCCGCCGGCGCGCTGCCGGGCGACATGGAAGGCATGACGGGCGGCACGCTCACCATCCACGGCAACGCTGGCGCGCGTCTTGCAGACCGGATGCGTCGCGGACTCGTGCTGGTAGGCGGCGACGCGGGCGACTTTGCAGCGTCGCGCCTGATCGCGGGGACGGTCTGCATCGCGGGGCGCGTCGGCGCACACTATGGCTATGGCATGCGGCGCGGCACACTACTGCTGATGCGCGATCCCGGGCGCCTGCCGCCGACCTTCACCGAAGGCGGCCACGGCTTCGAGGTGTTCTGGTCGCTGTTCGTTCGCGCGCTTGGGGCGCAGATCGCGCCGTTTTCCGCGCTCGATCCGCGCGTGCCGCCGCGGCGTCATGCCGGCGACCTCGCGGTGGACGGACGAGGGGAATTGCTGATCGCGTAATCGTTCTCACGCGATAAGAATGGAACGAGCGTCAGATAAGGAAGTGAACGAGCGCGCGAGCGCTGGCGAAACCTGCGGCATTCGACGAGGAGCCTCGACATGAACACTGCGCAATCGCCCGGTGCGACGCGCGAACCGGACGGACGGACGAGCGCTGACACACAGCGCTTTGCCCGGCCGCTTGTCGTGCTGCACTGGCTGATCGCGCTGTGCATCATCGCGATGCTTGGCGTCGGACTGTATATGGTCGGCTTGCCGAAGGGGCTGCCGTTCAAGTCGACGGTAATCAACTTCCACAAGTCACTGGGAATGACGGTTTTCCTGCTGGTGCTGATCCGCATCATGGTACGCATGGCTTACGGTCGACCGCCTCTGCCGCCGATGGGAGCGTGGCAACGCGCCGCCGCGAGCACCACGCAGGCTCTTTTATATGTCGGCATGGCGGCGATGCCGTTGACCGGGTATCTGGGTTCGTCGTTCAACAAGTACGGGACCAAGTTCTGGGGATTGCCGCTGCCGCAGTGGGGACGCGACGATCCGCAGTTGAGGGAAGCGTTCTTTACCGCGCATGGCGCGATTGCCTGGGTCTTGATCGCGCTGATTCTGCTGCATTTTGCCGGGGCGATGAAACATCACTTCATCGATCGCGATGGGCTCTTGCGGCGCATGTGGACGTGATGTTTTGGTCGCGCTTGTGTTGTCGTGCTAAACCCATTTCCAACGAAGGACATGTCTGAATGAAGATCAAAGTGCTCGGCTCATCGGCCGGCGGCGGCTTCCCGCAATGGAACTGCAACTGCCGCAACTGCGACGGCGTGCGCAAACGCACGCTGAAGGCGATTCCGCGCACCCAATCCTCCATTGCGATCAGCGAAACCGGCCACGACTGGCTGCTCGTGAACGCTTCTCCCGACATCCTCGCGCAGATCGCCGCGAACCCTGAGCTGCAACCCGCGCGCCGCCCGCGCGATTCGGGCATCGCCGCCGTGCTCACCATCGACGCGCAAATCGATCACGTCACCGGTCTCCTGATGCTGCGCGAACGCGACACGCCTCTGCCGCTCTACGTGACCGATCCCGTGTGGCAAGACCTCTCAACCGGCTTCCCGGTCACGTCGATCCTCGCGCACTACTGCGGCGTCGAACGCCATCGCATCGCGCTCGACGGACAAGCGCTCTCGGTGCCGGCTCTGCCGAACGTGCGCATCGACGCGCTGCCGCTCACGAGCAAGGCACCGCCCTATTCGCCGCATCGCGAAGCACCCGAACGCGGCGACAACATCGGCCTCGTCTTCACCGATACGGTATCTAACCGGCGCTTGTTCTACGCGCCGGGCCTCGGCGCGATCGAGCCGCATGTGTACGAGGCGATGTCGAACGCGGACCTGATCCTCGTCGACGGCACGCTCTGGACCGACGACGAAATGATTCGCCTGGGTCTCTCGAAGAAGACCGGCGCCGACATGGGACACCTCGCGCAATCGGGCGCGGGCGGCATGATCGAAGTGCTCGATTCGATCGACCGGCCCGGCGCGCGCAAGGTGCTGATCCACATCAACAACACGAACCCGATACTCGTCGAGGACGGCCCCGAACGGCGCATCCTCGCTGAACACGGTATCGAGGTCGCGAGCGACGGCATGTCGTTCGAACTATGAAGAGGCAGGGAGAATCGTCGATGCAGAAAGAGAGACAAGCCGCCTGGACCCGCGACGAATTCGAAGCGCAGTTGCGCGCGAAGGGCACGGCGTATCACATCCATCATCCGTTCAACGTGAAGATGAATAGCGGCGGCTGTTCGCGCGAACAGATCCGCGGCTGGGTCGCGAACCGCTTCTACTATCAGATCAACATTCCGCTGAAGGATGGCGCCGTCATCTCGAACTGCCCCGACCGCGAAACGCGCCGCCGCTGGGTGCTGCGCATTCTCGATCACGACGGCTATGGCGACAATGAAGGCGGCATCGAAGCATGGGCACGCCTCGGCGATGCAGTCGGCCTCACGCGCGACGAACTCTGGTCGCTCGAACACGTGACGCCCGGCGTGCGCTTCGCCGTCGATGCCTACGTGAACTTCGCGCGCCGTGCGCCGTGGCAGGAAGCGGTCTGCTCGTCCCTGACGGAAATGTTCGCGCCGCAAATCCACAAGGACCGGCTCGCGACGTGGCCCGAGCACTATCCGTGGATCGAACCGGTGGGCCTCGCGTACTTCCGCTCGCGCATCTCGCTCGCGCAGCGCGACGTCGAACATGGACTCGAAGTGACACTCGACCATTTCACGCGCCGCGAGCAGCAGGAACGCGCGCTGGAAATCCTGCAGTTCAAGCTCGACATCCTGTGGACCATGCTCGATTCCATCGAAAAGGCGTTTCCGCAATGAACGACGAAGCCCATCGCCCGAAGCTCAAGAAGCTGTTCCGCCTGCAGTGGGAACCGGCGCAGGACGCGCACGTCCTGCTGTATCCGGAAGGCATGGTGAAGCTGAACCAGAGCGCCGCGCAGATTCTTCTGCGCTGCGACGGCACGCGCGATCTGCCCGCGCTCGTCGCCGATCTCGAACAGGCGTTCAACGCAACCGGGCTCGATGCCGACGTGCGCGCGTTCGTCGCCGGCGCGCAATCGCGCGGCTGGCTGGAGTAAGAGCATGACCGATCTCTCGCAACCGATGACCGAAGCCACGCCAGCGGCAATCGCGCCGCCGCTGTGGCTGCTCGCCGAACTGACCTACCGCTGTCCGCTGCATTGCGTGTTCTGCTACAACCCCGTGAACTACGCGGACCACAGCAGCGAACTCACGACGCAACAGTGGATCGACGTGCTGCGCGAAGCGCGCGCGCTCGGCGCGGCGCAGCTCGGCTTTTCCGGCGGCGAGCCGCTCCTGCGCGACGATCTGGAAGAACTCGTCGGTGAGGCGCGCAAGCTCGGGTTCTATACGAACCTCATCACGTCGGGCATCGGTCTGACCGACAAGCGGCTCGACGCGCTCAAGGACGCGGGACTCGATCACATCCAGTTGTCGTTTCAGGACTCGACGCAAGAACTCAACGACTTCCTTTCCAGCACGCGCACGTTCGACCTGAAGAACCGTGTCGCGCAGGCGATCAAGGCGCACGACTTCCCGATGGTCCTCAACTGCGTGCTGCATCGCTACAACCTGCCGCACGTCGACAAGATCATCGACATGGCGCTCGCGATGGGCGCCGAGTATCTCGAACTGGCGAACACGCAGTACTACGGCTGGGCGCACACGAACCGCGCGCAACTGATGCCGACCGCCGAGCAGCTAAAGGAAGCGGAAGCGGTAGTCGAGCGCTATCGCCGCGAGATCGGCGACCGGTGCAAGATCTTCTTCGTCGTACCCGATTACTTCGAGCGGCGTCCGAAGCGCTGCATGAACGGCTGGGGCTCGGTGTTCCTCGGCGTCGCGCCCGATGGCGCCGCATTGCCCTGCCACACCGCGCGCTCGCTGCCGGGTCTCACGTTCCCGAACGTGAAGGACATGCCGCTGCGCGAGATCTGGTACGAGAGCGATGCGTTCAACCGCTTTCGCGGCTTCGACTGGATGAAGGAACCATGCCGCAGTTGCGAAGAGAAGACCATCGATCTGGGCGGCTGCCGCTGCCAGGCGTATCTGCTCACGCAAGACCCTGCGAACGCCGATCCGGTTTGCGACAAGTCACCGCATCACGAGAGCGTCGTCAAGGTCGTGCGTGCCGCCGCCGCGCGCGAGCCGAACGAGCATCCCGTCGTCTTTCGCAACGATGCCAATTCGCGGCGCTTCACGTCGAAGCCCGCCGCGTCCGACGATCCGCCCAAGGGAGCGCGAACATGATCACCGCCGACATCTCGGTTCTGCTCGTCGACGATCACGCGGTGGTGCGCGAGGGCTACCGGCGTCTGCTCGAACTCAGCCCCGACGTGCGCGTCGCGGGCGAGGCCGCCAACGCGTCCGAAGCGTATCAGCGGTTTTGCGCGCTGCGGCCGGATGTCGTCGTGATGGATCTCGCGTTGCCGGGCGCGAGCGGTATCGAAGCGATGCGGCGCATGCTCGCGCGCGAACCGGATGCGCACGTGCTCATCTTCAGCGTCCACGAGGAAGCGATCTTCGTGCGCCGCGCACTCGATGCCGGCGCGCGCGGCTATGTGACGAAGGCAAGCGCGCCCGATGTGCTGGTCGAAGGGGTGCGCGCAGTGGCGAGGCGCGTGTGTTACCTGAGCGCGGATGTCTCCCAAGCACTCGCCTTGCGCACGACGTTCCAGGAAGGACCGCCCGGGCGGCAACTCTCGGCGCGCGAGTTCGAAGTGCTGCGTCTTCTGGTGCAGGGCTACACGCTGCCCAGCATCGCGGAGAAACTCGGCCTGAGCCAGAAGACGGTGGCGAACCATCAGTCGACGATCCGTCAAAAATTCGGCGCCGACAACGGTGTGCAGCTCGCGCAGATGGCGAGCCGTCTCGGACTTCACTTCTCCGATTTCGCGGGCGGCACACCCTCGTTTGGCTCGCTCGGCTCCGGCACGCCTGCATGAGCTGAGACGCGCGCGCAGAAGAGAAAGCCGTCGCCGGGCTGGCTCGCGATGTGGAACTCGCCGCCGAGCGCTTCGACGCGCTCGCGCATTCCGATCAGACCCAGGCCGCGGCGCGGTTTCGCGAGGTCCATGCCCGGTCCGTCGTCGGCCATCGTGACGACGATTTCGCCCGCACTCGAAGTCGCGTCGCCGCCCGGTGCGCGCACCAGATAGATCTCGACGCGCGAATCGCGCGCGAACTTCGACACGTTGGTCAATCCCTCTTGCACGAGCCGGTAGAGCGTGATGTTGAGCGCGTCGGAAAGCCCGGAAAAATCGCCGTCGACGGCGAGCGCAAAGCTCGCGTGCGGCAGACGCTCGCGCCAGCTTTCGACGCAATGCTCGATGGCGGTCGGCAGGCCGAATTCGTCGAGGCCGATAGGACGCAGACGACGGATCATTCCGCCGATCTCGCGGTACACGTGGTTCGCGCTTTGCATCAGCGCGAGCGAAAGGCGATGAATCTCGGGCTCGCGTTCTACCGACAAATCGCGGATGCGACCGGCATCGAGCGAGATCGCATTCAGATACTGGCCGAGTTCGTCGTGCAGTTCGCGCGCGAGGTGCCGCCGCTCGGACTCTTGCGCATCGAGCCCCTGCATCGCGAGACGCCGGTTGTCGGCGAGCAGCCGCTCCGCTTGTTCCTCCAGCGCGCGACGACGTCCCAATTCCTGCTGCGACTCGCGATAGCGCCGCCACGCAAACCACGCGCACCCGCTTGCGAGCACGACGAGCGTACCGGGCAGTTCATCGAGCTGAAAGCGCTCGGCGCTGCGGGTCCAGTGATACGCCAGCTCGCTGAAATCGAAGACGGAGAAGAGCACACCGGCAAGCGCGGTGAGCGCGAAGACGAACGCGAGATCGCGCCGCACCGTCGAGCGAGGCATGGCACGTTTCGCGGGCAATGGCAGGGAGTCGGGTGGCATCACGGAAGGCATTGTACGCATGGGCCTCGCCTCTCTCGGGTACGTGCGGATTCGTTTGGGAACGTTTCCCAGCGCGATCGGGAGAACTTCCCGGGGCGCTGCTGAAATCTTATGCGACGCTTACATCAAAGGCTCAAGCCCATAAAACAAGCGTGTGGAGACGACGATGAAGAGCATGACGCGCAAGACATGGCAAGCGCATCCGTTCAAACCCCGATCCGCGTTGCGGCTCTGCTTCGGCGGCGCACTCGCGAGCATCACGGTCAGCGCGTGGGCACAGGCCGAAGCGCCGTCGGCGGCGTCCGCGGCTTCCGCGCCCGTCGCGGCATCGGAGGCCGCGCCCGCACCCGTGCAGGCCGAGGCGCTGCCCTCGATCGTCGTGGTCGGCACGACGCCTTTGCTCGGCGTCGGCACGCCGCTCGAAAAAGTGCCCGCGAACGTGCAGACGATCCGCGGACGCGACATCGACGCCCAGCATCCGCAGACGATCTCCGATTACTTCGCGGCCAACGTCGTGAGCGTCGACATCAACGACGCGCAGGGTAACGGCTCGCAGGCCGACATCAACTATCGCGGCTTCACGGCGTCGCCGCTGCTCGGCACGCCGCAAGGGCTTTCGGTGTTTCTGGACGGCGTGCGCGTCAATGAACCGTTCGGCGACGTCGTCAACTGGGACCTGATTCCGCAGGCCGCGATCAACATGATCCAGATCGTGCCGGGATCGAATCCGACCTTCGGCCTGAACACGCTCGGCGGCGCCGTCGTCGTGACGACCAAGAACGGCCGGTCCAATCCGGGCGGCAATGTCGAAGCGAGCTTCGGCTCGTTCGGGCGCAAGACCGCGCAGATCGAACAGGGCGGCGTGATCGGCAGCAACCTCGACTACTACTTCACCGCCAACGTCACGAACGACAACGGCTGGGCGGACCACAACGCGAGCAAGCTGCGCCAGGCCTTCGGCAAGCTGCGCTACACCGACGCCGACACCACGCTTTCCCTTTCGATGGGTGCCGCCGACAACACGCTCGACGGCAGCCAGACGATCCCGACATCGTTCCTCGACAACCGCAAACAGGCCTACACGTATCCCGACACGAACGAGAATCAGGTCGGCTACCTGACGCTTTCCGGCGATCACTACTTCAGCCCGAACGTCCAGCTTTCCGGCAACCTGTACTACCGTCATTACCGCAACAAGAACACGAGCAGCAACGTCAACGACGAGTTCGGCTCGGTCGAGGACGACGGCGACATCGACGAGATTCAGGCGACGAACGACCAGTCGGTGATCGTCACCGACAGCTATGGCGGCAGCTTGCAGCTCACGCTGCTCAACAAGCTCTTCGGGCGCGACAACCAGCTGGTGCTCGGCGCCGCCGGAGACTTCGCGAACTCGCACTTCACGCAGGCATCGCAGGATGCGTTCTTCACCGACACGCGCGCGACCGTGGGCATCGGCGGCTTCAATCCGCAGACCGATGCGAAGACGCGCAACCAGAACTGGGGCATCTACTTCGAGAATACGTTCTCGTTCAACGAGCAGTGGTCGATGACGCTCGCGGGGCGCTACAACTGGTCGAAGGCCGTGATCGCCGATGAGAGCGGCGTGCAGCCGCTGCTCGACGGGAACCATACGTTCTCGCGCTTCAATCCGGCGATCGGATTCAACTGGAACCCGACGCCCGCGTTCACGGCCTACGCGACCTACAACGAAGGCATGCGTTCGCCGACGGCGATCGAGCTGGCGTGCGCGGACTCGGCGGCGCCCTGTTCCTTGCCGAACGATTTCATCGCCGACCCGCCGCTGAACCCGGTGATCTCCAAGACGTTCGAAGTGGGCGCACGCGGACGCCTCGGCAACGCGACGACGTGGAGCGCGGCCGTCTACAGCACGAATCTCACGGACGACATCCAGTTCGTGAGCAGCGAGGGCGCGGCGAGCACGCTGGGCTATTTCCAGAATGTCGGCAAGACGCGGCGGCAGGGGCTGGAACTGGCGGGGCGCACGCAGTACGGACCTGTCGGCATTGCGGCGAGCTACAGCTATGTGAGCGCCACGTATCGGTCGACGTGGACGGAGAGCAGCGGAAGCAATTCCAGCGCGGATGACGACGGCAACATCACGGTGCATTCAGGCGACCGCATTCCGGGCATTCCGGCGAACACGGTGAAGGTGAGGCTCGACTATTCGGCGACGCCGAAGTGGAACATCGGTACGAACCTGTCATATCGGGGCAGTATTTTTGCTCGCGGCGACGAGAACAATCAAGACACGAACGGCAAGATCCCGGGGTATTTCCTGATCGACCTCGATACGACGTACAACATCACGAAGCAGTTACAGGTGTTTGCCACGGTCAAGAATCTGCTGAACAAGAAGTACTCGACGTTCGGGATTCTCGGCGAGAACTTCTTCAACGGGCCGAACCATACGTTCAACGGAGCGGACACCGTCAATGAGCAGTTTCTCGGACTGGGGGCGCCGCGGGGCGCCTGGGTCGGAATGCGGTATGCATGGAAGTGAATGGCTGCTAGCGCCTGTTTGAAACAAGCGCCAGCAAAACCTCACCGTCCAATCGACCCCGCCGAAGGCGGAAAAGTCACGATCCCCCAGGCCAACGGCAACTCGTCGATCTGCTTGATCGTCTGGTAGTTCGCGGCATCGAGCACATAGACCGCATTCGACCTCCCGCACGCGAGCAGCAGCTTTGCCCCGTCCGGCGTGAAGCTGAAGTGCCAGCACCGCTGCCCCACGGGAACATCGCTCACGTGTTCATAAGTCTTGCCATCGAACACCTGCAAGGTCTTGTCTCGCGATGCGGCCACGAAAAGCTGCTTGCCGTCCGGCCCGAACGCGACCCCATATGGCCCCGTCTTCGTATCGACGGTCTTCACCGTCTTCAGATTGCGCCCATCGAGCACGATGAACTTGTTGGCGTTCTCCAGCGTGACGACATACTGCTTGCCATCCGGCGAAGCCTTGATCCCGCGCGGCCGCGATCCTTTCGCGAGCTTCACGGTGCGCAAGGGCTTGCCCGTCCCCACGCGATACACCGACACCGTATCGTCGCCCTCGTTGGTCACGAGAACTTCCTTGCCGTCAGGCGAAAACTCGACGCCTTCCGTCTCACGACCACTCTTCACCGAATGCACGACCTTCAGGCTTTTCAGATCGACGATGGCGACCTCCGCCGGCGGCGAGTTCTCGTCTTCCTTCTCTTCCTGCGGCGGCTGTCCCGGCGGACCGCTCTCGCCCGGCTCGTAGGTCACGTAGGCATAGCCCTTGAACACGCGCACGAACTCCGGGTTCTGGCCGATCTTCGCCCGGCGCACGATCTGTCCCGACGACGTATCGATCTCCGAGAGATCGCCCGTCGCCTTGTTCGCGACGTAGAGCCGCGTGCCGTCGGCATTCAGACTCAGTCCGCGCGGACCGTCCTTGCCGAGCGAGATGGTCTTCGTGAGCGTCATCTTGTCGAGGTCGATCACGCCGACACCCGCCGTCTCGCTCGTCACGTAGGCGACCGGCGCGGCGGCGTGGGCGGCGTTGAAGGCACTTGCGGCAAGCGTCGTCGCGGAAAGCAGCGCGAGGCGCGCCGCCTTGTATCTATCTTGCATGTTCGTCTCCGGCGTATTGTTCTTTGCCGCGCGCAGGCGATGCCGCCACGATGCGCGAGCCCCGATAGGCAAGTTAGCCCATCAGGCGTTCGCTTGACAATGGCAGAGGGCGGGAGATTTTCCCGATTCGTCCGCGCGCGGACGAGTCAACGCGCGCCGGCGTCGGCGGCGAGCAGATCGACGAGCGATTTCACGCCGCGCCGCCAGGACTGGTCGGTATTGCCGCGAATATCGACGGAGCGCTGGAACACCGCCTTGCCCGTCGCGACATCTTCGACGCGCAGGTTGATGTTGAGGATCAGATTGCTGATTTTCTGCACCCAGCAGACGCCCACGCGATCGACGCCAAGCGTGCGTCCCACTTCCAGTTCGCAGCCGTTGCACGCGTTGAGATCCTGCGATGCCTGGAGGCTTGCGATGAGTTTGCCGGCCGGCGCGTTGTCGGCGACCCGGAAGAGTTCGCGCGAGCGCAACTGGTCGCGTAATTCGTCGCTGATCATGCCGAGCCGCGCGTTCTGGACGCGCGTGAGTTCGGCGTCGTTGTAGGCGGCGTTGTCGTCGATCAGCGCGCAATTGACGACCGCGATCGAGCGAGGCGCAGCGTGCGCCGGCGAAGCGAGGATGCAAAAGCACGCGGCAAGAGTGCAGGCGATGGTCTGCCGGGTCATGGGTTCTCCTTTTCCAGACGACTGCGCAACGGATCGACGTTAAATCAACGCGGCCAGGAATTCAACGCGCATGCGTCGCACGCGGACCAACTGCGGTGCGCTGCCTGTTCGACCGAAGCCAACATGAGCGGCATCGAATACATCGCGCGTGAAGGGCGCGAGCCTTATCCCGCTTCGCTTCGCGCGGGCGACGACCCCGCTTCGCACGATTGGCACAGGCCTTGCAAAATACCGGACGAGCACACGCCGTGCTTGCGTCCGACCTCAAGGAGCCCATCATGGAACGCGCCCTCATCATCAAAGACCTTCCCTTCTCCGAAGAAGAAGCCACCCTGAACCGCGAGCAAATGAAGCAGCTTACCGGCGGCCGGGCCGTTCGGGTGCGCGTCGACAACAACGGCGTCGGCACGGTCGACGACTGGGAGATCAACACCGCCATCTTCGAGGGCCGCATCAAGGGGACGTATATCTGAAGCCTGCGCGGCGTGCGGTGACCCTTCGACGCGTCACCGCATCGTTCACAACGCCATGCTCCTTGAGGCGTTCGGCCTGCGCGATGGTGCGCTCGACGTTCGAGGTTCGCGTGCTGCCGTCAAACTCCATGCGCACGCAGCTCTCGCGCCCGTAGAGCAGCGCCAACGTCACGCATGCGGCAAGCACGCTCGGGCGAACCCCGCGACCTACACTGAAGAGACAACACCGCGAGGCGCTTCGTCCGTTTCGTCTGACGTGACGGTTAGCGACGCGGGCGGAAGGCAACAAAAAAACCACGAACATGCCACTCACCGAGTACCGCTTCTCGACCGTCTGGTGCATCGACGCGAACATCGAGCGCGTGTGGGACGTCATCCACGATGCCGCGCGCTGGCCCGACTGGTGGAAGAACGTCGAGCGCACCGTCGAATTGAAGCGCGGCGACCGCGACGGCGTCGGCGCGCTGCATCGCTATGTTTGGCGCGGCGTGTTGCCGTACCGCGTGGTCTTCGATATGCGCGTCACCCGCGTCGAGCCGTTGAGTGCGCTCGAAGGCGAAGCGAGCGGCACGGTCGAAGGCACCGGCTGCTGGCGCTTTAGCGCACTAGCCGAAGGAACGCAGATCCGCTATGACTGGCACGTGCGCACCACACGCTTCTGGATGAACCTGCTCGCGCCGCTCGCGCGCCCGCTCTTTCGCTGGAACCACGACGTCATCATGCGCGAAGGCGGTCATGCGCTCGCGCGGCGGCTCAATGCGCGGCTGATCCGCATCGAACAATGGTAGACCGCTCGCGGCCGCACCCTTCGATGGATTCGAACCATCAACTGGAGTAACGTTGGACCGGAGCGGCCCGGCGTTTCGTTGCTCGTTTCGCTGCTCATTTCGCGAGGCGTTCAACACGCACGTTCGCTCCGCACATTCGCCAACAAGGAGGCGCTCATGCCCGACGAACCTGCTCAATGGCACGTGTTTGAATACGAAGGCTTCGAAATCCACGTGCTGCCGCAATTGAAAACGGCTCCGGAGCACGCGCCGCCGCGCACGATCGAACGCTATGTGTATATCGGCCACGTGTGCCGGCACGGCGCGAACGCGAATATGCCCGGCGAGGCGGTGCATTTCCACGCCGACGGCAACGACGAGTTCAAGTCCGCCGACGATGCCGTCGACGACGCGCGGCACGTGGGCAAGACCATCATCGACGGCACGCATCCGGATCTTTCCGTGTTGCCGCTCGTGTCGCAGCACCATCATCACTGACAACCCGACGACCGCCGACGATGAATCTGTTGACCGAGCCGAGCTTCGAAAGCCTGAGCGCCATCACGCTCGTGACCCGCGACATGCAGCGCGCGGTGCGCTTCTATCAGACGCTCGGCTTGACGCTTCTTTACGGCGGTCCGCAGGAAGCGTTCACGTCGTTTGCGATCGGCGGATCGTTCCTCAATCTGATCGCGGAGGCGCACGAACCCGTCAGCGGATGGGGACGCGTGATCATCTATGTGTCCGACGTGGATGCGCTTTATCGCAAGCTGATGGCGGCGGGCATCAAGCCGTCGTTCGCACCACGCGACGCGCCCTGGAACGAGCGTTACTTCCACGTCATCGACCCCGACGGCCACGAACTCAGCTTCGCGCGTCCGCTCGGTTCATAGCGATCCTTCCCGGCACGAGATTCGCTCTGTTTCCGTCAAGGGTCTTTCCCGCGACGTTCTCGAACCCTATGAATGATGGCGCACAGACCCGCGCTGCGCTCACGCGCACGCTGAAGGCACGCATCGAAAGAAAGTACCGGTCTGTTGCTATTTCGCCAAAAAACGCACACCGAAGCTTTCGAAGCGTAGAGTTAAAGTGCTTTCTCAAGTGTGTGGTGCGACGCGGCAGCCGGCTCGGTTACGCGATGCGCGCAGTCCGCGCAAGGCGGCAGAAACCGGTGAGACGGAGAGTGGAAATGAAAAGCACGAGTGAGCGGTCTCTGCGGTATCAGGTCGAAAAGTGGCTTGCACCTGGATGCTCTGCGCCGGTTCACGTGATGGAATTCAGCCGGACGCGGGTCGGCCACAGGCGGTATGTGCGCGTCGAGACTTCGCAGCCAACGGGTACGCGTTCACTCTTTTTCTTTCGCCATGACGACGGCTTCTGGTGCGTCTTCCCGCCCGACAGCGATCGCGTGAAGATGCATGTCGAAAGGCTCGCAGCCTAAATCTTGCGGCTAGAACTTCAGGCCGTTGAGAAACTGGAACCACAGCGCGCCGAGATGATGGGCGTGCGCAGGTTCCTTCTCCTTATCTTTCGTTTCCGTCTGCGCTTCTTCCTGTTCCCCTGCTGTCTGCTGCCGCGAGACATGCAACGCGATGGCGCTGTCGGCGATCTGACCTGCGGTTTGCGCGTCGCATCGCTGGCCGAGCAGCACGCCGAAAACTACATCGCGGTTGTAGCCTTGCGTGGCAAAGTGCATCGCGAGCGCCACGCGCTCCGCATACTCGGCCTCGGCCGCCGCCTGCACGGCCGCGCGTCGTTCGGCTTCCTCGGCCTCTTCCTGCTGCCGCTGCGCTTCCCAGCGGCGCATCTCTTCCGCGAAGATCGAATCGTAGACTTGCCGCTGCGCCGGGTCAGAAAGGATCGCGTACGCTTCCTTGATCTCTTGAAACGCGGCGCGTGCAGTGTCCTCGCTGCCGACATTGCGATCCGGGTGACAGCGCATCGCGGCCTTGCGGTAGGCACGTTTGATTTCGTCGTCGGTGGCGTGCTCGTCGACGCCCAGCGTTTCGTATAGCGTTGCCATCGTGCGTTCGGTTCGTGTTCGGGTCGCGGATCATCGTAACATGCGAAAAATGCAGCCTCGCGACGGCGCGAAGCATGAGCCACTTCACGGCATCCGGCGTCCCGTGAGGTGGCTCACGCCCTCGGCGCCGAGCCGGTCGAAGACGGCGCGCGCTGCCGGAAGCTGGCGGCGGATGTGCAGCCTGATGTTGAGCATCGCCACCGCGAACAGCGCGACGGTCGCGACGAGGTAATCGCGACGGCCGGGCAGCACGCCATACCATGTATGCGCGAAGACGAGCGCGATCCACACGACGGCCGGCAGATGCAGCCCCCAATGCCGTTGCGCGAAATGCCATGCAAGGCGCCGCACCGCGCGCTTCGATGCGCGGTCGAGGCCCGCGAGCGGTGCGTGCCTGCCATCGGATGCAGGGGGCATCGAATTCTCCAGCTTCGGTGGACCGTGCCGCTCCGGCGACACGGGATCGACACACGCGGGCATTATGATCCCGCACAGACCTTCAAGGGCGGCGCTCTATTCCCCTCTCGCGACACACGATGGCACTTTCGATCGCCGACATTCAACATCTCTTCGATTCACACGGCGCGCTCGCCTACAGCGGCGAACCCGTCACGCAATGCCAGCACGCCTTGCAGACAGCGACGCTCGCGCACGAGGCGGGCGCGAGCGCGGAGCTCGTCACGGCGTCGCTGCTGCACGACCTCGGGCACCTGCTGAACCGGCAAGGCGAGACGCCGACCGAGCGCGGCATCGACGACCTGCATCAGTACTACGCCCTGCCCTTCCTGCGCCCGCTCTTCGCGGACGCGGTGCTGGAGCCGATCCGCCTTCACGTCGACGCAAAGCGCTGCCTGTGCGCGATCGATCTCGCGTATCGCGCGAATCTGTCCACGGACTCAGCGCGCAGTCTGCGCCTGCAAGGCGGCGTCTTTAGCGAAGACGAAGCGCAGGCGTTCCTCGCGAAGCCCTTCGCCGAAGACGCGATGTCGTTGCGACGCTGGGACGATCTCGCGAAAGACGCATCGCGTTCGACACCCACGCTCGCGCATTTCCTCGCGATCGCCGACAGCGTCGACCGTCGTGTATATCAAAACACCTTCACCGCTGAACCAACAATGCTCTCTGCGTCGCAGCGAACCCCGCCCCCACAGCGAGCAACGCTGCCGAATAAACAAGCCCTCGCGCGAGCCCGGCGCCATCGGAGATCAACCCGATGACCATCGGCCCGACGATCTGCCCGAACGCGAACACGATGGTGAAAGCGCTGATCCCTTGAGCCCAGCGCGCGGCCGGCAGGTTGTGCCGGACGAAAGCCGTCGTCGACGCGACGGCCGACAGGAACGTCGCCCCGAAGAGAATGCCGGACAGGAACGCGACGACGGTCGAGCCGAAAACCACGGGCATGATGGTAGCCAGCGCGAGCAAACCGTTGAGCGTTGCAAGCGCCTGCCCGCCGCGCATTCGGTCGAGAAGCCGCGACCACAGCCGCGCGGACACCACCGTCGCCAGCCCGAGCAGCACATAGAACGCAGTGACGGCAGAAGCGCTCATGCCGCCGTTGCGCAGCATCGCGATGATGAACGTCATGTAGCCGATATAGCCGACGCCAAAGAAAAAATAGCCGGCGAGCATGCGAGCGAAGCTCGGCCAGCGAGGCGCATCGGCGAGTGTCTGGGCGGCGCCCTGACCGCCGGGCTGCGTCGGCTCGCCGGCCTCGATGCGCCGCGCCGCACCGGCCGCGAACACCGACAACACCGCGCACGCGAGCGCCAGCGCGAACCACGCGAGCTGCCAGCCATGCGTGCCGCTTCGTATGCTCGATGGCACGAGCAGCGCGGAGACCACGATCCCCCATCCCGCGCCGCCGTAGTACAGGCCAAGCACGAGCCCCGCGTCGCGAGGATGCGACGACGCGAGCCGCGCCGCCAGCACGCCCCCGCCGATGAAGATGAACGCGCTGCTGATGCCCGTCGCGACCCGTTGTGCGAGCAGCGCGCCGGTGTCGGCGAGCACGCCGCTTATCGCCATCACGATCGCCGTGACGATACAGCCCGCGATGAACGACATGCCCGCCGTCCAGCGTCGCGAGCAAAGTGGAAAGACGAGTGCGCCCAGCAGATAGCCGAGCGCGTTGGCCGTGTTCATCGCGCCGGCCTGCGCGAACGTCCAGCCGAGGTCCGCCTTCATCGAAGGCAGCAAGAGCGCATAGGAAAAGCGCGTGAGCCCGAGCGCGATCGCGCTGCCGAGCGACAGGCACACCGCGAGCGCCAGCGTCTCTTTGCGAGAACGCGCCGCACGGTCCGATGCTGTCCATGTCGCTTCGTGCCGTTGCGCGGTGCTGCCGGTGTCGTCGGTCATCGGTTCTTGTGGTGGCGGATGTGCCGCCTATGGTATCGCGAGCGCTCGCCGCCCGTTAAGACCGTTCCGCGCGCAAAGCGCCGACACCTGCTCGCGCGCGTTCAAGTAGACTGGCCTTCGCCCGTCATTCGTCGATGGACTCGACGCACCTACAAGCCCGTGAACCAGTCAGTAAACTTTCGCATCACCGCGGCCGTCGTCGCGAGTGCGCTCTTCATGCAGAACATGGACGGCACGATCGTCGCGACCGCCATTCCGTCGATGGCGCGCGATCTGAACGTCGATCCCGTGCATCTGTCCAGTGCGATCACCGCGTACCTCGTCGCGCTCACGGTGTTCATTCCGGCGAGCGGCTGGGTCGCGGACCGCTTCGGCGCGCGGCGCGTCTTCATGTGGGCCATCGCCACCTTCACGCTGGCATCGATCGCGTGCGCGGCGTCGACGAGTCTCGCGACGCTCATCGCCGCGCGCATCGTGCAAGGACTCGGCGGTGCGATGATGGTGCCGGTCGGCCGGCTCATCCTCTTTCGCGGCGTGAAGCGCGAAGAACTGCTGCAAGCGACGACCTGGCTCACGATGCCCGCGCTGATCGGCCCGCTGCTCGGACCGCCGCTCGGCGGCTTTCTCACCGATACGCTGTCGTGGCGCAGCATCTTCTGGGTCAACGTGCCGGTCGGGATCGCGGGATTGCTGCTGACATGGCGACTCCTGCCGCCTTCGCATCCCGAACACAAGCGGCCACCCGACGTGCGCGGAATGGTGCTGATCGGCGCGTCGCTCTCGCTCTTCATGATCGGCATCGAAAGCGCCGGACGCGGCTTCCTGCCTCGCGGCTTGCCGTGGCTGCTCGCCGCGTGCGGCGCGCTGCTCTTCTGGCTCGGCGTGCGGCATTGCAAACGCGTGCCGGACCCGGCCGTCGACTTTTCGCTGCTTGGGATTCCGACCTTTCACGCCGCGACGATCGCGGGCAGTCTCTTTCGCGCGGGCGCCGGCGCACTGCCGTTTCTCGTGCCGCTGACGCTGCAGACGGGCTTCGGCTACAGCGCATCGGCGAGCGGCCTCATCACGTTCGCGAGCGCGCTCGGCTCGTTCTGCATGCGGCCGATGACTGCGCTCGCGCTGCGCCGCTTTTCCGTGCGAGCCGTGTTGTGCGCGGGGAGCGTCTCGTTCGCGATCGTGCTCGCCATCTGCTCGACGATGTCGCAGGCGTGGCCTGCCGCCGCGATCTTCGTGCTGCTGTTGCTCGGCGGCCTGAGCCGTTCGCTTTCGTTCGCGACGATGGGCGCGCTCGCCTTCGCCGACGTGCCGCGCCCGAAACTGGCCGCCGCGACCTCGTTTCAGGGAACCGCGCAGCAGTTGATGAAAGCGGTCGGCGTGACGGTGGCGGCGGGCACGATCCAGGTCACGATGTTGATTTCAGGCAGCGCGCGTGCCGAGCGCTGGCAGCTTGCGTGCGGATTCCTGGTCACGGCGGCCATCGTGCTCGGCTCACTGCCGATGTTCGCGCGACTCTCGCCGGAAGCGGGCGCTGGCATCTCGACGCCGGGCCGCAAGGCTGCTAGCCACACGGAAACGCGTTAGCGAAGTCGCACCGGGGCGCCCAAGCGGCGACGGAATTTCACCAACCCCATGATTTGCAAGGAATTTTATTGTCTGTATAATGCCGCTTTTGCTTTCCCGCCCCATTGTCATGCGCCGTCTTCTCCTTATTTCGCTCGTTTCGCTCAGTCTGACGCAAGGCGTCGCTGCGCAGGAGAACGCGCAAGCCGACCCCGCTGAACAACAGGCGAGCGAGCGCATTTCGCGCGTCATTTCGCAAAAATTCGGCGTGGCCCGGGAAAAGGCCCAGCAGATTTCGGTGGCGGTGATGTCGTCGGCATCGAAATATTCGCTTCCTCCGGCGCTTCTTCTCGCGATCATTTCCATCGAATCGCGCTTCAAGGAAAAGGCCAAAGGCGCTAACGGCGCGACGGGTCTGATGCAGGTCGTTCCGGCGGCGCACAAGCGGCTCGTGCGCAATGTCGATCTGACGGAACCGGAAGCGAACATCGAGGTAGGCTCGGCAATACTGAACGGCTACCTGAGGTCCGCGCAAGGCGATCTGGATTCTGCTTTGAAAAGCTATGGCGGATCGAAGGCCTACGCAGAGAAGGTCAGCTTGCGCGCGAAGAGCTTCGAGCCCGTCGCTCCTTCCGTCGACGCATCGGCTGACAGCCTGCCTTCCAACTAACGTCTCATTCGATATCGCCGCGCGCCCGATCCATATCGATGCCGCATGAAGCCGGCGATGGACAGTCAAAGGCGCGCGCGTTCTTACGTTTCTACAAGCGCTAAGGCGCTAAAGTCTTAGTAGCCTTTCTGCGTGCCGCCGGACGTGCCGCTCGTACCGTTCGAGTTCATCCCGCCGCTCGAATTGGGCGCCTTCCTTTGCATGGTCCCCGACGACGCATCGTTGCCCATCCCGCTCTTCGCGGCTCCCGTGCCGCTCGTGCCATCCGTCGAGCCACCCATGCCGTTGCCGTTCATCCCGGCGCCGCCGTTCATCCCCGCAGCCGGAGCCCCGGTGCTACCCGCCATGCCGCCAGTATTTGCGCCGCCCGCTGCGCCCGTACCCGTCCCGCCGCCACCGCCGGCCCCTTGCGCATAGGCGCCCCCCGACAGACCCAGCACGAGTGCGGAAATCAGAATCGTTTTCGTCGCTTTCATTGCAGCCTCCATAGGTGTGCATGTCAGGCGCGGCAACGAGGTCGTCGCAGCGCCCGTACTCACTTCTTTGCAAACCGCGTGCCGCATCCGGGCTTCGACGAAGGCTTCCAGTGACGAACGACCGCGCCCATTAATAGCCCGGCGCGTAGGCGGGGCCGCACGGCACGTAGGCGCGCCGATAGTTGTCGAAACAGTATCCGGGTGGCGGCGGCGCGGGCTGCGCATACGCCGGCTCTGCATAGACGGGTTGCGTGTACACCGGCTGGGCGTAGACGGGCGCCTGGTACACCGGCGCCCCATTCGCAGCCGATCCGACGATCGCACCCAGCACTGCGCCGCCGATCAGCGCGCCGACGATCGCGCCACCGTCGCCGCCTCCGTGGCCGTGCGCGGACGCCTGTCCCGCCACCGACAAACTGCCGATCATCACCAAAGCAACTGCTGCGCGTTTCATGAGGTTCTCCAGGTCCGGTCGTCGGGATATGGGGCGGATATTAAGCGGACCGCGAAGAAATATCTGCAGCAGTTGGTAACGGCACATTTCAGCGGAAACATTTGCGCAAGGAACAATCGCCTTTGCCAAGAACCCTGTCGTCCAAACCGACTTGAGGCTTTATACGACTGTGCTTCAAGTCATCTGTTCGGATTCCGTATCATTGTTAGCCGACGAAATCACGCGATCGGTAAGCACGCGCCATAGGCTAAGAGCCCGCCGGATGTTCTTACCGGAGCTGCGTTGCAATTGGTCGCGACTGGTTACCCTTTGTCACCAGATGATCGTCAACGCTTGTCAAACGTTCGACGTTGATATGGACAGCACTGACACAAGCAGTGCACATTTCAAAGGAGTCTAAAACCATGAAGAAGATCGTCGCTGCTCTCGCATCCGCCATGCTGGTTACCACGGTATTCGCGCAAACGGCCGCGCCGGCAACGGAGACCGGCAAGGCTCAGATGAAGGCCAACAGTGAAATGGGTGAAGCACAGGCAACGGCCAACAAGAAGAAGGCCGAAGCGCAGGGTGACGCCGCAAAGGCGCAGGCGTCGGCGAATGAAGACAAGGCATCGGCACAGGCCGACGCCGACAAGAAAGCCGCGAAGGTAGCGAAGGCGACCACGCCGGAGCAAGCCTCCGACGCTCGGGGCGATGCCGCGAAGGCGCAAACCAAGGCAAACAAGAAGAAGCACGATGCTCAGGTCAAGGCCGACAAGAAGAAGCACGATGCCGCCAAGGACGCCGATGTGGCGCAAGCAAAGGCCGACAAGGAAAAAGTCGAGGCTCAAAGCGACGCTAACAAGACGGCCGCCGATGCGAAGGTCGACGCTGCAAAGAAGTAACGGGGCGAACGTCACGCGCATCGCGCACATCGGACCGCTAACGCACGCGTCGCGCAGCGGCTCATGATGTGCGTCTCGGGGCGAGTCTCGCGACTCGCCCCTTTTCATGCGTCGGTGCGAATAAAGACGGCCTTTTCGAGCGCGTCGAGGTCGAAGGGTTTGGGCAGCAGCGTGGCGCCGCTCATGTCGTCGTCGAGTTCGGCTGCGATGCCTGCGCCGTAGCCCGACGCGAACACCACGCGCAGCCCCGGCTGCATGCGCTTCGCCGCACGCGCGAGTTCGATACCCGACATGCCCGGCATGCGCACGTCGGTGAGCAGCACGTCGAACGACTGCGCGTCGAAGAGCGCGAGCGCCGCCTGTGCGTCATCCGCCGCCGACACTTGCGCGCCGAGCAGTTGCAGCAGTTCGCGCGTGGCATCGCGCGTGTTGACATCGTCTTCGACGATCAACACGCGCAGCGGATCGGGCGTTTCGTTGCTCGGCGCGTGGCTGTCGCGGAACATTGCGCGGACCTTGCGCGCGAGCGCATCGCGCCGGTACGGCTTGCTGATGAGCGCGACGCCCGGATCGAGCCGCCCCTTGTGCACGATCACGTTCTCCGTATAGCCCGACGTGAAGAGCACAGAGATCGACGGAATCGCCTCCTTCGCGCGCCGCGCGAGTTCGACGCTCGTTAGCGGTCCCGGCATGACGACATCGGAAAAGAGCAAGTCGATTTGCCCGTCGGCGGATTCGAGCATCGTCAGCGCGCTCTGTGCGTCGGATGCCTGCTGCACGTGATAGCCGAGTTGCGCGAGCATGTCGACGGCGGTCGCGCGCACGTCCGGATCGTCCTCGACGACGAGGATCGTCTCTGTGCCGCCCGTGACGGGCTCGTTTGCCGTGTCGGGCGCGAGCGTTTCTTCTTCCGGCGTGCACGGCAAATAGAGCGTGACCGTGGTGCCGCGCTCGATCGCGCTTTCCAGATGGATCGCACCGCCCGTCTGCCGCAGGAAGCCGTAGGCCATGCTGAGGCCGAGGCCGGTGCCGCGTCCGTCCGACTTGGTCGTGAAGAACGGCTCGAATGCGCGTTCGAGCACGGCGGGCGTCATGCCGGAGCCGTTGTCCGACACGGTGAGCATCACGTAGTCGCCGGCCGGAACGAGTTCGTCGCCGAGCGCGCGGTCCGCATCGAGATGCGCGTTCGATGCGACGATCGCGAGTTTGCCGGCGCCGTCGATCGCATCGCGCGCGTTGATCGCGAGATTCACGATCACGTTTTGCAGATGATTGCGGTCAGCGAGCGTGTTGCAAAGCCCGTCCGCAATCTCGATGTCGAGTTCGATCGATTCGCCGAGCGTGCGTCGCAACGCATCGGAGCATCGGTGCAGCATCCGGCCGACGTCGATGGGAACCGGCTCCAGCGGCTGGCGCCGCGCGAACGCGAGCAGTTGCGAGGAGATCATCGCGCCGCGCTCGACGGCTTCGTGCGCGCTTTCAAGGCGACGCAGGAGCGTGGCATCGTCGTGCGCGTGCTGCGTCGCGAGTTGCAGATTGCCGCCGATCACTTGCAGCACGTTGTTGAAGTCGTGCGCGACGCCGCCCGTGAGCTTGCCGATCGCTTCCATCTTCTCGGATTGCGCGAGCCCCGTGTGGGTGTCGCGCTTACCCGCGTGGGCCTCTTGCTCGCGCATCGCGGCGTCGAGCGAGCGCTGAGCGAGCACGCGCTGCGTCGCGTCGCGCGCGACCGACACGAGCCATTGCACGTCGCCGTTCGCATCGGGCACCGGCGACACGGTCACTTCCCAGTGCTTCAGATTGCCTCGCGCGGTCGGGCAGACGGCCTCGAAGCGTGAATGACGGCCGGCCAGCGCGGCATCGGCGGCGTCCTGCGCCAGTTCGCGCGCCTCGTCGGGCCATTGCGAGACCCACGGCTTGCCGCGCAGCGCCGCGAAATCGTCGATTTCCTTCAGATGCAGGCCGCGCGGGTTGATCGAATCCAGCGTGCCGTCGCGCCGCACGATCTCGATGCAGTCGCTGCTGCCGCTGAGCATGCTGCGAAAGAACGCGTCGAAGGCCGGGTCCGCGGACGCAGGCGAAGCCGGTCGCGCGGAGGGATGAGCAGACGGTTCGAGAACGGCGAAAGCGGCTTCGTCCGGAGCCTGGGTCGGCGAAAAGCTGAGCGGGTCCGCGTCGAGACGCGCCGTCGCGGGGTCGGAATGGGACGAATCGGTCATTCAAACGGTCGGATCAGGGTGTGGCGGCTGACGGCGCGCAGTAGTCGGACCGCGCTCCGCAGGAGTAACCGGTTGTCTAAGCAAGCAGTGCGCCAGCATTACAAAAAACTGTCGAGCCGCGCGAACAATGGGCGCGCGGCCGTGCACGGAGCGGGCGGCAGGGAAACTCGGGAAAGACCATGTAAAAACGCGCCGGTGAAGCGGCATTGGCAGCGCGCACCTGCCTTATGATCTGAGCAAACAAACAAAATGAGGAGACAGACTTCATGCGAACGCTCGCCGACCAGCTTGCGCAATACGCCGCCTATCATCGCGACCGACGCAATGTCGCGACCCATTTCGTCGGCATTCCAATGATCGTGCTCGCGCTCGCCGCGCTGCTCTCGCGACCTTCGTGGCCGCTTGCCGGCACGTTCGCCCTCACGCCCGCGTGGCTTCTCTTTGCCACGGCCACGTTCTACTACCTCGCGCTCGACGTGCCGCTCGGCATCGGCATGGGCGTGTTTGCCGCGTGCTGCGCGGCGTTCGGACAATGGACGGCAGCGCAGCCGACGCCGCTCTGGCTCGCCATCGGCGTCGGGCTGTTCGTGGTGGGCTGGGCGTTCCAGTTCGTCGGACATGTCCGCTACGAGCATCGCAAGCCCGCTTTCGTCGACGATATCGTCGGCCTTCTGATCGGTCCGCTCTTCGTGCTGGCCGAAGCGCTGTTCGGCTTCGGCATGCGGCGCCCGCTGCACGATGCGATCGAGGCGCGGCTCGCACGCGGGACGCACGTCTCCGACTAGCCGCTTCGGCCTTTCATTCCACCGGTTCGAGCACGGCGCCGCTTTCGTGTTCCGCGCTCGAATGCTGTTCCGCGACAGGCAGTTCGCGCCGCCGCGCGCGTTCGCGTCGCACGAGACGCGCGCTGTGCACGGCGGTCAGCGCCACCGAGATCCAGATCGGTACATAGGTGCCGATCTGCTGCATCGAGAACGGTTCGCCAAGCAACAGCACCGCGACGCCCACCAGCAACACCGGCTCGACGTAGCCGAGCACGCCGAACAGCGCGATCGGCAGATAGCGGCTCGCGCGCAAATAGGACCCGAGCGCGATGGTACTCAGCACGCCGAGTCCCGGCAGAAGCAGCCACAGGACCGGCCGTGCCTCGACGACGGCCAGCGAATCGCGCACGACGAGCATCGCGAATGCGAACGGCGCGAGCAGCATCATTTCGATGGCGAACGACGCGAGCGGGTCCGCGTGGAGCTTGCGCCGCAGCATGAAATATGGCGGATAGCCGAGCGCGACGACGAGCGTCGGCCAGGAGAACGCGTGCGTCATCACGAGTTCATGCACGACGCCGACAGTAGCGAAAGCGACGCCAGCCCACTGGAAACCGTCGAGCGGCTCGCGATAGTGAAAGCGCCCGACCAGCACCATCACGAGCGGCAGCAGGAAGTAGCCGAGCGAGACTTCAAGCGCGCGTCCGTGAAGCGGCGCCCACAGGAAAATCCACAGTTGCACGCCGAGGAGCGCCGCCGCCGCGCCGAATCCGGCAAGCGAAAGCGGCGATCGGGCAAGCTTTGCGAGAAGCGCGCATAGTGTCGGCCAGCGCTTCGTCAACGCGACCAGGGCGAGCGCGCCGGGCAGCGTCCCCACGATGCGCCAGGCGAAGATGTCGAGGCCGTCGAGCGGCGCGAGCCACGTCGAATAGCCGGACATCAGCGCGAAAAGCGCGGACGCGGCCACCGACAACGCGATGCCGCGCCCGAGGACAGGTTGATTCATTGCGTGGCTTGCGGGAAGGAAGTGGAAGGGGCGAAGGTCCGCCATTTTAAACGCTCTCTCCACACGCCCGGCAGCCGTCGCCAGATCGTGCCCGCTTCTTGCTTCAACGGATGACTTTGGCCGTTCGCCGCGTCGGCATCGCGAGCGGAAATCTTCAGCTTTGCGCGGCAGCTTCACCGCTTCCGCATTCCGGGAGCCGGCGCCCACGGGCCACCGCTCACGTCTGAACACCCAAGCCGCGCCGCGTCGTGCGCCGGGCAAATCGTCACGGTTCGCCCCGCCGGCCGGAAAAAAACGCAGCATCACGGAGACGTCATGATCCAGCCCGCACGATCCCCGCAATTCCCCAACGCCTTTGCCGAAGCCGTCCACGACGGGCTCACGCACCATCCGCAGAAAGAACTGCCGTCGATGTATCTGTATGACGAAATCGGTTCCGGACTCTTCGAAGTCATCACGTCGCTGCCCGAATACGGCGTGACGCGCGCCGAGGAACGTGTGCTGAAAGACCACGCCGCCGATATCGTCGCAGCCTTGCCGCAGCATGTGAAGGTCGCGGAACTCGGCAGCGGCAGCGGGCGCAAGACGCGCCGCATTCTGGAGGCGCTTTGTAAGAAGCAGCCCACGCATTACTACCCGATTGAAATTTCGCGCACCGCGTTGCAGTTGTGCCATCGCGAACTCGGCGATATCGAACGCATTTCGATCGTCGGCTACGAACGCGATTATCTGGCCGGCCTCGCGGAAGTGAGCGCGAAGCGGCGCGATGGCGAAGCGCTGCTCGTGCTGTTTCTCGGCAGCACGATCGGCAATTTCTCGCGGCTCGCGGCGACGCGCTTCCTGTGCTCGATTCGCGGCATGCTCAAGCCCGGCGACGCGCTCTTGCTCGGCACCGACCTGATGAAGCCGCTGCCGACCTTGATCTCCGCCTACGACGATCCGGTCGGCGTGACCGCGGCGTTCAACCTGAACCTGCTCGCGCGAATCAACCGCGAACTCGACGGCGACTTCCCGCTCGATGCATTCGAGCACGTCGCGCGCTTCAATCCGGATGCGCGCAGCATCGAGATGCATTTGCGCGCGAAGCGCGCGCTCACGGCGCACGTGCGGGCGTCGGACTTGCGGGTGGAGTTCCGGGAAGGCGAGACGATCTGGACCGAGAGCAGCCACAAGTACGCGGCTGAAGAAGTCGCGCCGTTTGCCGCCGACGCGGGCTTCGATTGCGCGCATCAATGGCGCGACGACGCCTGGGGATTCGCGGAAAGCCTGCTGGTGGCGCAAGCCTGATCGTCGGCCCGTCGGCTGGCGTCAGTGCTGCTCGAAACGCTCGAAGCGCTTTTCGATGAAGCGCTCTTCGCTGACGAATTCGGTGACGCGGGCATGCGGCGGCCCGCGTCGCAACCATTCGAGCATCAGGTCGACCTGGTTGGCGGCGCCCTGCACCATCACTTCGACCGAGCCGTCATCGAGATTCGCGACCCAGCCGCGCACGCCGAGCGCGTGCGCGCGCCGCACCGTGTGGTGCCGGAAACCGACGCCCTGCACGACGCCTCGCACGTGTACGTAGTAGGTTTCGATTTTCGTGTCGAGATCGGGGCCGGGCATGGTGCATTCTCCAGAGTCGTTGCCGCGTAGTCGCATAGTCGCGTTTCAACGCGGCATTTTAGACAAGGCGCGCGATCCGCGTGCAACAGGCCCCGCCGCCGGCTTCAACTGAGCCTGAACGGCTGCGCCGGCTCCGTGCGTCCCACGCGCGGACGCGGCGCGCGCGGCAGCGTGACTTCGAAGGTCGTGCCCGAGTCGTTGGTCGAGCGCGCCTTCACGCTGCCGCCGTGCATCAGCGCGATCTCGTGCGTGATGTAGAGACCGAGCCCGAGCCCGCCCGATTCCTGCTGCGAACGTCCGGAGCGGAACGGCGCGAAGATCGTCGGCAGTACGTCGGCGGGGATTTCGCCCGCGTTCTGCACGCAAATCACAAGTTCGTCGGCCGCGCTGCCGTCGAGCCGCACCTGGATCGCCGAGCCGTCGCGGCCGTGCTGCAGCGCGTTGCCGATCAGGTTCGAGAACACTTGCGAGAGCAGATCGCCGTCGCCTTGCAGGAGCGTGTCGCCGTCGCGGAAGATGAAGATGCGCCCCTTGCCGACGCGCGCCTCGTATTCGTCGACGATATTGCGCGCGAGCGTCATCAGTTCCACCGGGCGCGGTTGCAGCGTCACGCGTCCGCCGCGCAGGCGCGCGAGGTTGAGCAGCTGGTCGACCATGCGCACCATGCGCATGCCGCTCGACTTGATGCGCGTGCCGATGTTCGCGACGTTCTCGTCCTGCACGAAGCGCGACAAATATTCCGCCGACGCGATCACCGCCGACAGCGGCGTGCGCAGATCGTGGCCGAGCACGGCCATCAGCATCTCGTTTGCATCGAGCAGTTGCTGCACGGTCGAGAGCTGGGCCGCGAGCTGCTGCTTCTGGCGCTCGATCTGGATGAACACGTCGACCTTCGAATTGAGGATGCGCGAATCGAAGGGCTTGTAGAGGAAGTCCACCGCGCCCGCTTCGTAGCCGCGAAACGTGCGGCCCGTGTCCTGCGCGGTCGCGGTCAGGAAGATGATCGGCACGCGCGCGGTGCGCGGGCTGCCGCGCATCAGTTCGGCCAGTTCGAAGCCGTCCATGCCGGGCATGTTCACATCGAGGATCGCGAGCGCGACTTCGTGCTTGAGCAGCAGTTCGAGCGCGGCCGGCCCGGATTCCGCCTTGAGCACCGAGACGTCCGGCCGCGCCAGCGACGCCTCCAGCGCGGTGATGTTGTTCCGGATGTCGTCGACGATCAGGACGTGGATGGGTTGCGTCATCGGTTGGCTCCAGGTCGCGCGCGCCCGACGCCGGCGGAGAGAAGCGCCGCCATGTCGTCGAGCGTCATTATTTGGTTGGCTGCGCCGTTGGCGATCGCAGCCTGGGGCATCGCGGACGCGCCCGCCGTCGCGGGGTCCTGCACCCAGCAGTGGCCGCCGGCTTCGCGGATGGCGAGCGCGCCGCGCGCGCCGTCGTCGTTCGCGCCGGACAGCACGATGCCGAGCAGCGCGCTCTTGTAGGCATACGCGGCCGATTCGAACAGCACGTCCACCGACGGCCGCGAAAAGCGCACGGGCGGGTCGATGGACAGCGCGATCGTCCGGTCGGGCTCGACCAGCATGTGATAGCCGGGCGGCGCCACGTAGACGGTGCCCGGTTCGATCGCGTCCTTGTCGTTCGGCTCGGCCACCGCGAGCCTGCAACGCGAGGCGAAGAGTTCCGGCAGGAGGCTCGGCACGTCGGCGCGCATGTGCACGACGACGAGCATCGCCGCGCCGAAATCGGCCGGCAGTTCGGGCAGCAGGCGGTTGAGCGCCTCGATACCGCCCGCCGACGCACCGATCACCACGGCCTCGACCGAGGCGGGATCGAAAGCGGACGCTTCGGATGTCGGGCTCATCGTTACACCTTCTGGTAGATGCGTTCGCGGGCGTTGAACTCGGCGAAGTTCGCGGCGTGCGTGGAAAAGCGCAGACTCTCCTTGCTGCCGAGGCCGAGAAAGCCGCGCCGCACGAGCGATTCGCTGAAGAGCCCGAGCGCGCGGTCTTGCAGCGCGCGGTCGAAATAGATCAGCACGTTGCGGCACGACACGAGATGCGCTTCGAGGAACACGCTGTCCGTGGCGAGGCTGTGGTCTGCGAACACGACGCGCGACTTGAGCGTCTGCGAGAACTTCGCCGCGCCGTATGCCGCGTGGTAGTAGTCCGACAGCGAGCGCTTGCCGCCCGCGGCCAGATAGTTCTGGCTGAAGCCCGCCAGCCGGTCGAGCGGATAGATCCCGCTTTCGGCCTGGCGCAGGGCGTCGGCGTTGATGTCGGTGGCGTAGAACACGGTGCGATCGGCGATCTTCTCTTCGGCGAAAAGCACGGCGAGCGACCACAGTTCCTCGCCGCTGCTGCACCCGGCGACCCAAACCTTGATCGACGGATAGGTCTGCAGAATCGGCACGACCTGTTCGCGGATCGCGCGGAAGTACTGCGGGTCGCGGAACATCTCGCTCACCTGCACCGTGAGGTACTGAAACAGGCGCGCGAAAAGCGCGGGGTCACGCAGGATGCGCTCCTGCAGTTGCGAGAGCGTGGGAATACCGAGGTCCGCGAGCGCCTGCGTGAGGCGCCGCCGCACCGAACTGACCGAATAGTGCCGGAAGTCGTGCTGATAGCGCAGGTAGATCGCCTCCAGCACGAGCTTCAGCTCGATGTCGAATGTGGACGAGGTCGTCGTTGCTTCGTGGTTTTCTGACACTTGATCGATCGTTGGCGCTCGTTGTTGGGTGGTCAGGTTGCTCAACGGTGTTGAACGGCAGACGAGCCCCAAACCTCACCGCAGCCAGACCCGACACAGCGAGACCAGCTTGTCGACATCGATCGGTTTGGAAATATAGTCATCGGCGCCGGCCCCCAGACACTTCTGCCGATCCGAAGGCATCGCCTTCGCAGTCAGCGCAATGATGGGCAAACGTGCATGCTCCGGCTGCTTGCGGATCTCGGTCATCGCAGTCAGCCCGTCCATCTCCGGCATCATGATATCCATCAGCACGAGGTCGATATCCGGATGCCGCGCGAGCGCTTCGAGCGCCTCGCGTCCGTTGCGCGCGATTTCCAGCTTCGCGCCGAGCGGTTCGATCACATGCGACAGCGCGAAAATATTGCGCACGTCGTCTTCGGCGAGAAGAATCGTGCGTCCCTCGAAGACGTCGTCGCGCTGGCGCGCCGCCCGCAGCATCCGCTGCTGCTCCGGCGGCAACGCGCTCTCGACGCTGTGCAGGAAGAGCGTCACCTCGTCGAGCAAGCGCTCCGGCGACTTCGCACCCTTGATGATGATCGATTTCGAATATCGCCGCAGACGCTGCTCCTCCTCCTGCGACAACATCCGCCCCGTATAGACGATCACCGGCGGCGACGCGTGCTCGCCGCTCGTCGAGACACGCTCCAGCAATTCGTATCCCGAGCCGTCCGGCAGCGCCAGGTCCATCACGACGCAATCGAACGTCGCGCGCGCCATCTCGTCGAGCGCGCCCGCCACCGTGCCCGCTTCGACGATCTCCACCGTCTCGCTCGCGAGCAGCGCATGGATGCTCTCGCGCAGCACCGGATCGTCCTCGACCACCAGCACGCGCCGCATGCCCTGCGCGGAACGCGCCTCGAGCTTGCGGATCGCGCCCGCGAGCGTCTCGCGCGCGCTCGGCTTGAGCGTATAGCCGATCGCCCCAAGATGCAGCGCGACGTCGGCGTGATCGGTCGCGGACACGATGTGGATCGGAATGTGGCGCGTGAGCGGATCGTGCTTCAGCCATTCGAGCACCGTCAGGCCCGACTGGTCCGGCAAGCCGACGTCGAGCAGGATGCCGCTCGGCTGCAGGTCGCGCGCGAGTTCCACGCCCTGCGTCGCCGTGGTCGCGTGCACGCAGTCGAAGTCGAGTTCGTGTGCGAGATCGTAGAGGATGTTCGCGAACGGCAGATCGTCCTCGATCACGAGAATCACGCGGTCCGGGCGCTGGAGATTCGCGCGGTCGTCGGCGATCGGGCTCGGCGCGGGCGTCGCGGGTGCGGGCGCGGGTGCCGGCGGCGCATCGCGAACCGGCGCGGCCTGCGCAGGCGCAGGCGCGAACGCCATCGCCGCGAGCGCGGAAACGGGCGCGGACTGCATGACGCCGGCCGCCGGCTGCATCGAATTGCCGCTCGTGTCGACCTTCGCGGTCACGGTGCCTGAGCGCGCCTCGATCGGCAGGGTCACGGAAAACACACTGCCCTTGCCGACTTCGCTGGATACCTTCACCGAACCGCCCAAAAGCCGCGAGAATTCGCGCGAGATCGAGAGGCCGAGGCCGCTGCCGCCGTATTTGCGACTCGTGGTGCCGTCGGCTTGCTGGAATGCCTGGAAGATCAGGTCCTGCTTTTCGGCCGCGATGCCGATGCCCGTATCGCGCACGTCAAAGCGCAGGGCGTCGTCGCCCGCCATTTCGACGGCCACGGTCACCTGGCCGCGCTCGGTGAACTTGAACGCATTCGACAGCAGATTGCGCAGCACTTGCAGGAGGCGCTGATTGTCGGTGACGAAGTATTGCGGCACGCCCGCGCCGTGCCCGGTCACGAACTCGACGCCCTTGTTCTGCGCGATCGGCGCGAACGACTGCCTGAGCGACTGCAGGATCGAATCGACGGCGACGGGCGCGAACTGCACGTCCATCTGCCCGGCTTCGACCTTCGAAAGATCGAGGATGTCGTTGATGAGCGCGAGCAGATCGCTGTTCGACGAATGGATCGTCGCGGCGTAGCGCACCTGCTCGTCGGTCAGGTTGCCGTGCTTGTTGTCCTGCAGGAGCTTCGCGAGAATCAGCGAACTATTGAGCGGCGTGCGCAGTTCGTGCGACATGTTCGCGAGGAACTCGGACTTGTACTGGCTCGCGCGTTCGAGCGTGAGCGCGTTCGCGGACAGTTCCTGCTGCGCCCGCAGCAGTTCCGCCTTCTGACGCTCCAGATGCTGCGCGTGCTCTTCAAGCTGCACATTGGTCTGTTCGAGCTCGGCGGCCTGCGTTTCGAGCCGCGCCTGCGAATCGAGCAGCGCGCGCCCGCGCTCTTCCAGTTCCTCGTTCGACACGCGCAGTTCTTCCTGCTGAACCTGCAACTCTTCGCTCTGACGCTGCGTTTCCTCGAGCAGCTCGACCAGCCGCGAGCGGTAACGCGCGGAGCGCAGCGCCATGCCCATGCTTTCGGAGGCCATCTCCAGCACTTCGCGCGTATCGTCGAAACGGTTGTCGTCGCCGAGGAAGCCCACTTCCATCACGCCCGCCAGTTCGCCATCCGCGAAGAGCGGCGCCATCACGATCTTCGACGCGCTCGCCGAGCCGAGCGCCGAGCCCGCCCTGAGATAATGGCCCGACGCGTCGCGCAACTCGAGCGCGCGCTTGTCGTCGATCATCTGGCCGGCGAGCCCGACGCCACGCTTGATCGTGCGCGGCGCGGCGTCTTCGCCCGGCAGCGCCCAGGACGCGATGCGCGTGAGTTCGTCGCCGTCGAGCGCGTAGATCACGCCGACTTTCGCATTGACGTATGGCACGAGGGAACGCAGGATGCTCGCGCCGATCGAAGCAGGCGACTGCTCGCCGCGCATCTGCAAGCCGATCTGCGCGACGCCTTGCTGCAGCCACGCGATGCGTTGTACGCTCAGCCGCGATTTGATATAGAGGTAGGCCACCGCGCCCAGCACGATCAGCACGAAGATGCCCATCGCGCGGTTGATCGACAGCACGTCGGTGTTGGCGGCCTCACTGCTGTTCGTGAGCACATAGCCCGCGACGACCAGCACGGAAGCGGCGCTCGCGGTCGCGACCGGCACGATCGGGCGATCGGTCCACATGCACATCACGACCGGCAGGACGTAGAACACCCAGATCGCAACGCGCATCGGCGTGAGCCAGTCGATCAGGAAGACCGTGACGAGCAGGATCGAAATGGCGAAGTAGAGCCAGACGGAGAGGTTTCGACTGTCTTTGGACATAGGCTGTTGGCTTTTTGTTTGGGACCGCGCGCATGGCCCGGAAGCGGCAGGCACGGACCATAGCACGTCCCGCAAGTCCTTGTCACACCTAGGTCCGCGGGCGTTTCAACGGGCGCCGGAGGTCCGCAGAAGTTACCCGCAGACCATTAGCGGAAGGCACAGAAGAGGAAAGAATGACCGATTTTTCAAGGGGCCGCGTGCTCGTCACCGGCGCGTCCGGGTTCGTCGGATCGGCGGTCGCGCGGATCGCCGTCGAACGCGGTTTCGACGTGCGCGTGCTGATGCGCACGACCAGTTCGCGGCAGAACATCGAAGCGCTCGACGCCGAAGTCGTGCTCGGCGACATGCGCGACGAAGCGTCGATGCGCGCCGCGTTGAAGGGCGTGCGCTTCCTGTTTCACGTCGCCGCCGACTACCGCATCTGGGCGCCGGACCCGAGCGAGATCGAGCGCGCGAACCTCACCGGCACCGAAGCCACGATGCGCGCGGCGCTGGCCGAGGGCGTCGAGCGCATCGTGTACACGAGCAGCGTCGCGACGCTGAAGGTGACGAGCGCGGGCGTGATCGTCGACGAGACGAAGCCCGCCGATCCGGGCCAGACCATCGGCGCGTACAAGCGCAGCAAGGTGCTGGCCGAGCGCGCGGTGGAGCGGATGGTCGCGAACGACCGGCTGCCGGCCGTGATCGTGAATCCGTCGACGCCGATCGGCCCGCGCGACGTCAAGCCGACGCCGACCGGGCGCATCATCGTCGAGGCCGCGACCGGCAAGATTCCCGCGTTCGTCGACACGGGCCTGAATCTCGTGCACGTCGACGACGTCGCGGCGGGCCATTTCCTCGCGCTCGAACGCGGCGTGATCGGCGAGCGCTACATCCTCGGCGGCGAGAATCTGCCGCTGCAGCAGATGCTCGCCGACATCGCCGTGCTCGCGGGCCGCAAGCCGCCCACCATCAAGTTGCCGCGCGGCCCGCTCTATCCGCTCGCCATCGGCGCGGAGATGGTCGCGAAGTTCACCGGACGCGAGCCGCTCGTGACCATCGACGCGTTGCGCATGTCGAAGAACAAGATGTACTTCACGTCCGCGAAAGCCGAACGCGATCTGGGTTATCGCGCGCGGCCGTACCGCGAAGGCCTGCGCGACGCGCTCGACTGGTTCCGAAGCAACGGCTATCTCGCTCGCTGACGCAGGCCTCAGGCGAGTCCGAACACGGTCTTACTGTCGATGACGTCGACTTCGACGCCGATCTCCTCCGCAAGATCGACGAGCCGCCCGGTGACGCCGGAGTCGTTGCCGGCGGGGTCCTTGTCCCAGAGCAGGATCATCGTCACGCGGTCCGGGCCAAAGGCGAGCGCATTGAACAGCATCCAGGCGCTGTTGCGGTGCCAGACGTCGTAGGGCGGCTGTTGTGCGAACCACTTGGGCACGCCCGCTTGCGGATCGGCGTCCGGGTCGAGATCCTGCAACACGCGACACGCCTCGCCGCGCTCGTCGAGCAGCGTGTAGAAGCGGCCGGCCCAGTCGTCGTCGGCGGGATTCACCGCCAGATTCGTGAAGTACGCCGACGGCCGCGCGAGATATAGCCATGTCGGGATACCGCTTGCCTTGCAGGCTTCGTGAAAGAGGATGTCGCCACCGCTGCGCCCGCTTGCCATCCCGAGTGCCACGCCGGCCGGGCGCGCGCGCACGCGCTGCAATCTCGCATCGATGGCCTGCGCCGCCGCCTGCCTCGCCTCCGGCGTGCGCGGAAAGCGCGCATTCTGCCGCCCGGATGGGTCGACGCAATGGCCCGCGAAGAGCACGATCCGGCCGCGCGCGCTGGCCGGCGCCCCGGCGGCAGCTTTCACGACGGGCGGAAAAGCCGCGAGCCCCGCGGCGACGTTGTCCTTCAGCACGCCGACCGTTTGCAACAAGTTGAGCTGTGCCCGCGCGGAGTCGATCGCGAACGGAAAAGCGTCCCTGTACTTCTCGATGACCTGCCGATAGCCCAGCCCAACCTTTCGCGGATCGCTGCTGACGAGGCAGCGCAGGTCGGCGGCGGTGAAGGCGCGCCAGACGGCGTTCTGCTCTGATTCGAACTCGTCCGCGCTTTCGAGCGCGAGCGCGACGCCGGCTTTCAGGCACTCGATCCGCTCCTTCACCCGATTGAATTCCCGGGACGCCATCTCGCCCGGTTCGAGGGTGTCGTCGTCGGGTTGACCCAGTTCCCACTGCTGCGGATAAAGCTCTGCGAGTTCGCGCCGGATCACCGTGAGCGCAAGCGCGTTGATCGCCGAGTAGTAGTGGTTGCGGTCCGCCCTGAAGCCTTCCTCGTAGGCCTTGAGCGAATCGGCGAAGAGCGCCGACTCCAGCGTGCTCTCCGGCGGCGAAGCCTTGAGCGATTCCAGCCATTGCACCTTCAGATTGCTGCCGAGCAGCGCCTGCTTTTCGGCGCGCAGGTTAGGCGCCAGATCGGTGCGCGCCCGAATGCGTTCGACCGCATCGTTCGACGCGTTGTAGTTGCCGAGCTTCTGATAGATCGTGCTCAACTTCAGGTTCGCTTCGAGGTCGGACTCGTCGTTGCGAAGGATCGCCTCCCAGGTCGCCCGCGCACCCACGTGCCGCTGATGATCGAACTGCTTGCGGCCGATCAGGCGCAAACCCGCCCTCGCCCACGGAAACGAGCGCGCTTCGCGGGCCAGCAGCGCGAGGTCGCCCCAGTAGAGATCGCGCGTATCGGTTCCAGCATACTTGCTCGCCCGCTCGATGGCGCGATCGGCGCATTCCTTGAAGCCGACCGGCACCGCGAGGAAGTCGTCCGGCGAGGGCGCGCGAAGTTTCGGCAGGAGCTTGAAGACGGGGCTGTCCGACGCGAACGAGGCCGAGCCCTGACTGATCGCCGCGACGAGTTTGCCGAGCGCTTCGGCCGGATTGCCGATCGGGTACGCCACGTAGCGGTCGGTCAGCAGGTCGAAGGGCACGGCGTCGGGCGCCAGTTCGGCAAGCTCGCCGCCGACGCCGCGCAAGAGCACCGTGATCCGGTCGCGCAACGCGTGGCGGATGCCGAGTTCGTAGTAGACGTTCGCGTTGTGCAGCGTCATGTCCGCGATGACGATGTCGGCGGTCAGGAGCAGTTCGAACATCGACTCGCGGATGTTGCCGGGACTCATGATCTCCGAGGTCGTCCGGCCTTCTATGCCGCATTGCGTCAGCGCGGCCCCGATGAGCGACTCGCCGACAAGGTCGAAGTCCATTCCCCGCTTCGTGCCGAAGGGGCGAACGATGAATGCGCGCATAGCGTGTACTCCTTTGCCCCGCCGACGCCCGGTGTCGGGATCGGCCGGTTCGATCGTTGCGGCGGGCGAGCGACTCGCCTCGGCAGTAATCTAGTCAAGGAATACCCGTTGCCTCAGACAATCGTTATGCGCGATGCGCCTTCGTATCGCGTCCTCACGCCGCCTTCACGCCGCCCGCAGCACGAACCGCTTCACGATCTGCTTCGCCTGAAAGACGCGCCGGTCCAGAAACAGCTTGCGGCGATACTTGACGACCGGCGGCAACGTCCGCCCCGCCGCATGCTCGCGATATTTGTCCGCGACGCTGCGCACGCGCGCTTCCGCCTCCCGCTGATCCTTGCCAGGCGTCTTCGACGCCTCCAGACACATGTAACGAAACGCCTTGTCGAAGATCGTCATCCAGTAGGCTTCGTTCGGCTTGTCTTCGTCGCTGCGTTCGAGGGCTTCTTCCGCGCAAAGGCCGAGGCAATGCACGGTGAAACTGCTCGCCCGATAAGTAATGCTGTCGCGCCGGCGCCGGTAGATATAAAGCTCCTCCGGCACGCGATACAGGCTGCGCGCCTTCGTATAGATGCCGGGAATGACCGCGAAATCCTCGTACACGCGGCCGGGCGGAAAAGGCACGCCGTTCCACAGTTCGCGGCGATACACGCGCGCAAACGCGAAGTTCTGGCAGACGTTGGCAAACTCCATCAGCGCGGGCGTGCCGCCCGGCATGAACCCCGAAGCGCCCGGCGGCAGCAGCTTGAGGTGATCGACGAGTTCGCCTTCGAGATTCATCACGCGAACATCGAATTCGATGATGTCGGCCGCCTGCTGCTCGACCAGCGGCAGGACGATCTCGCAGAAATCGGGGTGCAGCAGGTCGTCGGCATCGAGATAGCCGATGTACGGCGTCGTCACCGCCGCGATGCCGACGTTGCGCGCGACGCTCAGCCCGCCGTTCTTCTGCCGGATCACCTTGATGTCCTTGTCGGCATGGCGGTGGCGGACTTCCTCGATGCGCTCGAAGGTCGAATCGGTGGCGCCGTCGTCGACGATGATGAGTTCGACCTCCGCCGCCCTCGGTTGCGAAAGAAGCGAATCGAGCGCGGCGGTAATGAATCCCTCGACGTTGTAGGCCGGCACGATAACTGACATGAGCTTGGGCAATCTCGGTCTCCGGTCGCCGCAGCTTCCCGTCCGGCGTGCCCCTTTTTCGTGCCAGTTGTTTCGTGCAGGGCTGCAACAGGAAAGCGTGCGGCTTGGGTTGATGACCAGAAAAGGCTAACGGATCAGAATGGCACCCATTGTGCGACTACGCACAGACAGTCCGACTTGCCGCGAGGTGAATCCGGGGCCCGACCGATCGTCCTGAGGCTATCGCGCACGCGTCGGTAGTTCTGCCCTGACGGCGCGTAAGGACTGCCTCGGATCAAGGCGCTACGCGCATTTTGTTACAACGTGTAGGGACGACGCGGGGATGCAGCGGGTAAAATCGCGGCCTTGGATAGCAAGGCACACGAGACGCAAGGCAATCGCATGAAACTAGAAGACCAGCTCGGCGCACTGGAATTGAGCCTCGATGAACTCATCCAGGCCGCCACCACGCCTGTCGATACCGAATCCGCCGGTCCGGCCGCACAAACCGAAGCCGACGTCACACGCGCTGAAAGCGCTGTCGACGAAAAACCGATGCTGAACGTGTCGCGCCCGGACCGCGACGTAATCGAAATGTCGATCGGCGGACAGTCGGTGCTGCTCAATCCCGAGGGCGTGTCGCGCCTGATCGAGGAACTCGCGAACGCGCGCGCTTCGATGACGGTGGAACAGCCCGGCGGCCTGGCGCCGGGCTGGCGTTTCGCCGCCACGCGCAATCCGGCCATGGCGACGCAGAAGCAGTCGAACGGCGACCGTCTGCTCGTGCTGCGTCACACCGGCCACGGCTGGGTGCCGTTCACGTTCTCGCCCGATACGGTCATCGAAATGTATGCGATGCTGACCAAGCGCTAAGACGCGCGTTCAAGCGGGCCGCCGCGAACGCGGCCGCCCGCGCGCCGCTCAGGCGGCTTTCAGCAGCCCGTGCGGATCGATGACGAACTTGCGCGGCGCGCCGCCATCGAACTTCCGGTAGCCTTCCGGCGCTTCATCGAGCGACACCACCGACACATTCACGATATCCGCGATCGGCAGCCGGTCCCACAGGATCGCCTGCATCAGGTTGCGGTTGTACTTCATCACGGGCGTCTGTCCCGTATGGAACGAATGCGACTTGGCCCAGCCGAGTCCGAAGCGAATGCTCAGGCTTCCCCTGCGCGCGGCGGCGTCGGCGGCGCCCGGATCGTCGGTGACGTAAAGGCCCGGAATGCCGATCGCGCCCGCTGCGCGCGTGATTTCCATCAGCGAATTGAGCACGGTCGCGGGCGCTTCCTCGTTGTGTCCGCTGCTGCCGTGGCCGTGCGCCTCGAAGCCGACGCAATCCACCGCGCAGTCCACTTCCGGCTTGCCGAGAATCTGCTCGATCTGCTCGCCGAGCGTCGCGTCCTTCGAAAGGTCGATGGTCTCGAAGCCCATCTTGCGCGCGTGCGCGAGACGCTCCTCGTTCATGTCGCCGATGATCGTGCACGCCGCGCCGAGCAGACGCGCCGAAGCCGCCGCCGCCATCCCGACCGGCCCCGCGCCCGCAATATAGACGGTCGCGCCCGGCTTCGCGCCCGCCATTACCGCGCCGTGATAGCCCGTCGGCAGGATGTCGGAGAGGCACGTCAGGTCGCGGATCTTCGACATCGCCTGCGCGCGGTCGGGGAACTTCAGGAGATTGAAGTCGGCATACGGGACCATCACGTATTCGGCCTGTCCGCCGATCCACCCGCCCATGTCGACATAGCCATACGCACCGCCCGCCCGCGACGGATTCACGTTCAGGCACACGCCGGTGTGCTGCGCTTTGCACGTCGGGCAACGTCCGCAGGCGACGTTGAACGGCACCGAGACCAGATCGCCGATGGCGAGCGTTTCCACATCGCGGCCGATTTCGATCACTTCGCCGGTGATTTCGTGCCCGAGCACGAGGCCGACTTCGGCCGTGGTCCGGCCGCGCACCATGTGCTGGTCGGAGCCGCAGATATTGGTGCTGACGACTTTCAAAATGACGCCGTGGCCGATGTCGCGGCCACGCGGATCGACCATCTTCGGATAGTCGATCGACTGCACTTCCACCTTGCCCTGCCCTAAATACACGACGCCGCGATTGCTGCTCATTGTTCGTCTCCATGTCTCGTGGACGGCCGACGCGACTTCACGTCACGCCCCGTTCAACGAGCGTAGCGCCGCACGCACCATAAGAGTTACGCGCAACGCGACACGGGTTTGAACGATTGCGACACGCGCGATCCTCTGCGTTTTTATTGATTGGACGTTCAATATGAAATTCTTATTCAGACGCCCTACTTCGTCGCGAACGGGGCGAAGGCGACGAAGTAGGAGTTCGCTGTGCTTTGAATGTCGAAAGAGCCGCTGGCGGAGCGGCTCCTTGTCTTATTCGCGCGCGGGTCTCAGCACGCCGCTCGCATCGGACTCGACCGCTTCCGATACGAGCGTCTCCAGCGCGAGTCCGCGTGTCTCGATGCCGAGCACCCACACCGCCGCCGCCGCGATCACGAAGCAGAGCGCGCCGAGCGAGAACACGCCGCCCTGCCCGAACGCGGGCAACACGACGCCCACCACATACGGTCCGATCAGCGAACCCACGCGGCCGATCGCCGACGCGAAACCGGACCCCGTCGCGCGTGCACCAGTGCCGTAGAGCTCCGGCGTGTAGGTGTAAAGCACCGCCCACATCGCAAAGAGGAAGAACTGCATCGCGAGGCCCGCGCAGATGAGAAGCGTCCGCGTTTCCGCGTGCAAGGCGGTCTGTCCGTACACGTAGGCCATCACGCCGCTGCCGACGAGGGATGCGATACAGGTCGGCTTGCGTCCCCAGCGTTCGACGAGCCACGCCGCGCAGAGAAAACCGGGCACGCCGCCGAGCGAGATCAGGACCGTGTAGAGGACCGACTTCGTCACGGCGAAGCCTGCCTGCTGCATCAGCGCGCCGAGCCAGGACGTGAGGCCGTAGAAGCCGAGCAGCGCGAAGAACCACAGCATCCACACCATGACGGTACGCCGCCGATACGCCGCGCTCCAGATCTCGCGGAACGCGCCGGTGCCTTTCGGCGCCGGCGGTTCGTTCAGCATCGCGGGTGCGGGCAGCGCGCGCAGGCCGCGCGCTTTCATCACCTTCGCTTCGACTTCAGCGAGCACCTTGTCCGCTTCGGCGAGACGTCCGCAATGTTCGAGCCAGCGCGGCGACTCCGGCACGACGCGCCGCACGATCAGCACGAACACGGCCGGGATCGCGAGCAGCGCGAACTCGGTGCGCCAGCCGAACTGCGGCAGCACGAAGTACGAGACCACGCCCGACGCGATGAAGCCGAGCGGCCAGAAGCCGTCCATCAACGCGATGAGCCGTCCGCGCGAGGCGGCGGGCACGAACTCGGAGAGCAGCGTTTGCGCGATCGGAAACTCCATGCCCATTCCAACGCCGAGCAGCACGCGATAGAAGATCAGGGCCTCGACGCTATGCGCGGTCGAACAGAGATACGACGCGAGGCCCCACAGGACCATGCTCCACTGGAACACGGGGCGGCGTCCGAAGCGATCCGCGAGCAGGCCGGCCACAGCCGCGCCGATCACCATCCCGAAGAAGCTGGCGCTCGCGACAAGGCCGGCGGTCGCGGTGGACAAGCCGAACTCCGTCTTGATCGAACCGAGGACGAACGTCATCGTGCCGAGGTCGACGGAGTCGAAGAAGAACGCGATGGCGATGATGATGAAGATGGTGCGGTGGTAGCCTGAAAGCGGCAGACGTTCGAGTCGGGCAGCGGCGCTTGCGCGCGGCGGGACGGCAGTTGACATGGCTTTTCCTTTTGCGGACGCGCGCCGCGGACAAGTTGGGCCTGTTCAGTAGATGCCGACATTAAAGGGGGTGATGGAAGAAATGCGTCGCCGGCTAGTGTTCATGCGACATCAACGGAGGCGCGCCCTCGCGGCGAGCGCGACCCGCGCCAGTGCTTCATGACTGAGGCGCGCGGCCACCCTGCGCGCATACTCGTGATGCCGCTCGTCGAGCGGCGCCCCGAGATACTGCGCATGCAGATACCGGATCAACGCGATCTTCCGATGCTTGAGCGCGATGCTCTGTTCAAGCAAGGCCACCGCCGCACGCACGTCGCGTTGCTTGCAGGCAAGCTCGGAGAGCCGCGACGTTTCAATGCGCATCGACAGCATGACGTGAACGCTCCCGCATTGACCACGCCTCGAAGTCCGCGCGCCGCCAGTCGAGTTCGATACCCAGCCGCCGCGTGCCCTCGCGAATCTTCGGCTTGTAGAGCAACAGCGTGATCGCATCGAGCGCTGGAAACGCTTCGAACGACAGCGCCGCGATCTCCAACGCGAGCATCTCCAGCAGGCGCGTATGCGGCTTGGCAGTCAGATACGCGCTCACGCGCTCGCACCATGCTTCATAGTCGAGCAGATGCGAACACGCCTCGTCGGGCGCGCCGCGGTAGATCAGGCTCGCATCGATCGCGACCGGCTGCGGCGCACGGTATTCGTGCTCGTAAAGCCCGACGCGCGTCTCCACCACCAGCTCATCGACGACGATGCGCCAGCCGCGTCCTCCCGTAGACAACGCTTCGAACGGCTTCACGACATCAGCGGCTCGGCCGCATCGAGCATGATCTTCACGAAGTAGTCCGCGAAGCTGCGGCGCACGACCAGTTCGAAGCTGTCGTCGCCAGTCGGCACGAGCGTCAGCGATGCCTTGAAGTAATGGCTCTGCGCGCATTGACCGCGAGCGAACAGCTTCGGATGCAGGTCGAGCGGACAGCCGCGCGACAGCACCTCGCGCGTGCGCGTGCCGGTGATGTCGAGCACCGTGTAGCCGCTGCCGCTATCCACCGCCGACGCGAACACGCCCTTGAACGCCGCAATCAGCTTACCTTGCAACGGTGCCGTGCGCGATGCATCGTGCGCCGTGGCCGAACGCACGAGCCATTCATCGGGGCCGAGCCACAGCACGTCGTAGCCATTGCCTTGCGCGATCGTGTTCGGCTTCTCCGGCGGACGGCAGCCGATCACGCTTTCCGCTGCGCTCATGAACGCGGCATCGCGCGTGTCGCCGCGCACGATCACCAGTTCGAGAAACGGCCGCTCGGAAAGACGAAACGCTTTCGATGAAGTCGCCTGATGCTTCTTCAGCAGCGCGTCCACACCGACGAGCGGCGACTCCTGCCACACACCCTGGCCCGCGATGGCGCGATCCACGACCGTCGACGAACCTCTAGTTTCATTCCACATGTTGACGTGCTCCTTCGCTGTCGTAGAACACCGAGCTGGTGATTTTTGCTGCGATCTGCTTGCCGCCCGCGAGCGGGATCGTGACCGATTCGCCGATCTTGTCGAGGCCGCCCTTCACGACGGCAAGCGCGATCGAGCGCTTAAGAATGGGGCTGTAGTAACTCGACGTGACGTGTCCGAGCATCGGTGCGGTCTCGCCCTGCAAAGGACCCGCGATGATCTGCGAGCCTTCGGGAATGACGATCGTCGGATCGTCGGAAAGCAGGCCGACGAACTGCTTGCGCCCCGCCTTCGACGTGTCCGAACGCGTGAGCGAACGCTTGCCGAGAAAGTCCTTCGACTTCGCGACGAGGCCGCCCATGCCGAGGTCGTAGGGCGTCATCGAGCCGTCCGTGTCCTGGCCGACGATGATGTAGCCCTTCTCCGCACGGAGCACGTGCATCGTTTCGGTGCCGTATGGCGTGATGTCGAATTCGGCGCCCGCCGCCATGATCGCTTCCCACACCGCGCGTCCGACGTTCGCCGGCACGTTCACTTCATAAGCGAGTTCGCCCGAGAAACTGATGCGCATCACGCGCGATGCCGCGCCCGCGACCGTGCCTTCGCGATAGCTCATGAACGGGAAAGCGACGTTAGCGAAGTCGATGTCGTGACAGACCTTCTGCAATACCTTGCGGCTGTTCGGACCAACCACCGCGAACGTCGCCCAGTGATCCGTCACCGAGGCGAGGCGCACGCGCATGTCGGGCCATTCCGTTTGCAGCCAGCGTTCGAGCCACGTGAGAACGCGCGCCGCGCCGCCGGTCGTGGTCGTCATCATGTAGTGCTGGTCAGCGAGGCGCACGGTCACGCCGTCGTCGAAGATCATGCCGTTCTCATCCAGCATCAGGCCATAGCGGCACTTGCCGACTTCCAGCTTGCTCCACGGATTCGTATAGACCCAGTTCAACAGCTTCGCGGAATCCGGGCCCTGAATGTCGATCTTGCCGAGCGTCGAGGCATCGAGTATGCCGACGCTCTGACGCACCGCGAGCGATTCGCGCGCGACGGCCGCGTGCATGTCCTCGCCCGCCTTCGGGTAATACCAGGGACGCTTCCAGTTGCCGACATCCTCGAACGCCGCGCCGTTTTCGACGTGCCATTCGTGCACCGCCGTCTTGCGCACCGGATCGAGGAACTCGCCCAGTTCGCGCCCGGCGAACGTGCCGAACGTGACCGGCGTGTAGTTCGGGCGGAAGGTCGTCGTGCCGGTTTCGGGAATCGTCTTGCCGAGCGCCTGCGCGAGAATCGCCATGCCGTTGATGTTGCCGAGCTTGCCCTGATCGGTGCCGAAGCCCATCGCGGTATAGCGCTTCACGTGCTCGACGGATTCGAAGCCTTCGCGCGCGGCGAGGAAGATGTCGGCGGCGGAGACGTCGTTCTGATAGTCGATGAACTGCTTCGGCCCGCGCGTCGCGAGTTCGCGTCCGCCGACGAGCCACAGCGGCTGCATCGGCGCTTCGGTGATCTCGGCGACATGCACCGGGTTCGGACGCGTCACGATGTGACCCACCGCGCGCGCCGCGTCGACGCCTGCATCGACCGCGAAGCGGATGCCGCGCGCCAGCGTGAATTCGCCCGCGCATGCGCCGACGCTGCTCTCCGCCTGCATCGCCTTGCCCGGCACGAAGCACGCTTTCTCGTCGTGCCAGTGTGCCTTGCCGCCCGACTGCGCGAAGAGGTGCAGCACGGGGCTCCAGCCGCCCGACATCGCAACCAGATCGCAGTTCAGTTCGGCCTGTTTCGCGCCGACCGTGCCGTTCGAGTACGCGGCGACATCGGCGGATGCAACACGCAGCTTGCCATGCGCCGCCGTGACGACAGCACCGGTCATCACCTTGACGCCGTGGCGTCGTGCGAGCGCGGGCAGCGTGCCTTTCGACTCGCCGGCGCGCGGATCGACGACCGTCACCTGCGCACCCGCCGCTTTCAGATCGAGCGCGCATTGGTAGCCGTCGTCGTTGTTCGCGAACACGACGACGTTGCGCCCCGGCAGCACCGCAAACCGATGCAGGTAAGTCGACACGGCCGACGCCAGCATGATGCCCGGCAGATCGTTGTTGCCGAAGACGATGGGGCGCTCATGCGCGCCCGTCGCGAGGATCACGCGCTTTGCGCGCACCTTCCACATCAGCTCGCGCGTGCCCTTGCGCATGGACACCGGCAGATGGTCGGTGAGCTTCTGCGTGATCGTCACGAGGTTGTGGTCCTGATAGCCGAAGGCGTTGCTGCGCGAAAGAATCCTGACCCCGGGCATCTTGCGCAATTCGGCTTCGATGCGCTGCACCCATTGCAGCGCCGGCTTGCCGTCGATCTCCGCGCGGCAGGACATGAGCGAGCCGCCGAGTTCGTGCTGATCGTCGACGAGCATCACGCGCGCGCCGGACATCCCCGCCGCATGCGCTGCCGCCAGCCCCGACGGTCCGCCGCCGACCACCAGCACGTCGCAATGCGCGAAACACTTGTCGTAGCGATCGGCGTCGAGCTGCTCGGGCGCGCGGCCGAGACCCGCCGCATCGCGGATCACTTCTTCGTACTTCGGCCAGAGCTTGCGCGGCCACATGAACGTCTTGTAGTAGAAGCCCGCCGGAATGAAACGCGCGATCTTCTGATTGACCGCCATGCGATCGTTCTCGATGTTCGGCTTCGCGTTCACGCTCGTCGCGACGAGTCCCTGATACAGCTCGATCTCGGTCGCGCGCGCATTCGGCACCGTGTAGGCACCGGTTTCGAGTTGCACGACGGCGTTCGGTTCCTCGACGCCCGCCGTCACGATGCCGCGCGGCCGGTGATACTTCCAGCTGCGCGCGACGAAGTGCTGGCCGTTCGCGAGCAACGCGGACGCGAGCGTGTCGCCCTGAAAACCCTGATAGGTGCGGCCGTTGAACGTGAAGGTCAGCGGGTTCGCGCGGTTGATGCGCCCGCCCGTGGCGAGTCGGTCTTTCTGGCTCATTTCGTCGTGCCCTCGTTGCTATCCATGACGGCCAGCGGACGGTCGAACGTCTCATGGCCTTGAATCTCGTAGCTCACCGTGTCGCGCTGCACCTTGAACCAGCGGCGGCATCCTTGCGCGTGCATCCATTGCTCGCGATGCACGCCGCGCGGATTCTTGCGCATGAAGAGGTAGTCGCCCCATTCGCGGTCGGTGAGCTTGTCGGTGTCGAGCGGTCGCGCGATGTCGGCTTCGCCGCCGCACGAAAATTCGGTTTCGGCGCGCGGCCCGCACCAGGGGCATTCGATCAGCAGCATGTGTATGCTCCTGTGCGTTCGCGTTAGTGGGCGACGGCAGCAGCGCCGTGCTCGTCGATCAGATGACCGGTATAGAAGCGGTCGAGCGAGAACGCCGCGTTCAATGCATGCGGCTCGTCCTTCGCGATGGTGTGCGCGTATGCCCAGCCCGAGCCCGGCGTCGCCTTGAAGCCGCCCGTGCCCCAGCCGCAATTGAAGTAGAGTCCCTTCGCGTCGGTCTTGCTGATGATGGGGCAGGCGTCCGGCGAAAGATCGACGATGCCGCCCCATTGCCGGTTCATGCGCACGCGCGAGAACACCGGGAACATCTCGACGATCGCTTCGAGCGTCGCTTCGATCGTCTGGAAGCTGCCGCGCTGCCCGAAGCCCGCATACTGGTCGACGCCCGCGCCGATCACGAGGTCGCCCTTATCGGACTGGCTGATGTACGCGTGCACCGCGTTCGACATCACCACCGTGTTGACCACTGGCTTGATCGGCTCGGAGACGAGCGCCTGAAGCGGATGGCTTTCGAGCGGCAGACGAATGCCCGCCATGTCTGCGAGCGTGGACGTGTTGCCCGCCGCGACCACCGCGACCTTCTTCGCCTTGATGAAGCCCTTAGTCGTCTCGACCCCCGTCACCTGACTACCGTCGCGACGGATGCCCGTGACCTGGCAGTTCTGCACGATATCCACGCCAGCCTGATCCGCGCCGCGCGCGAAGCCCCACGCCACCGCATCGTGACGCGCGACGCCGCCGCGACGCTGGATCGACGCACCCAGCACCGGATAGCGGCTGTTCAGGTTGATAGTCGGTTCGAGTTCCTTGATCTGCGCGGGCGTAAGGAACTCGGCATCGACGCCGTTCAGCCGGTTCGCATTCACGCGGCGCTCGGTATCGCGCACGTCCTGCAACGTATGCGCGAGGTTCATCACGCCGCGCTGGCTGAACATCACGTTGTAGTTGAGGTCCTGCGAAAGCCCTTCCCACAGCTTCATCGCCTTCTCGTACAGCGCGGCCGATTCGTCCCACAGATAGTTCGAACGCACGATGGTCGTGTTGCGCGCCGTATTCCCGCCGCCGATCCAGCCCTTCTCCAGCACCGCGACGTTGCGAATCCCATGTTCTTTCGCGAGGTAATACGCAGTGGCAAGCCCATGACCGCCGCCGCCGACGATCACGACGTCGTATTCGCGCTTCGGCTCCGGGCTCTTCCACTGACGCTCCCAGTTCTCGTGATAGGACATCCCGTTGCGCAACAGGCTGAAGATCGAATAACGGCTCATGATGTTTCCTTTCCTTCGTGGCTTGCTTGGGCTTGCTGGATTCAGCACTCGATGACGTTCACGGCGAGACCACCGCGCGACGTCTCCTTGTATTTCGTCTTCATGTCCGCGCCGGTTTCGCGCATCGTCTTGATGACGTTGTCGAGCGAGACGTAATGCTGGCCGTCGCCCTTCATCGCCATGCGCGCTGCGTTCAGCGCCTTGATCGCGCCCATCGCGTTGCGTTCGATGCACGGAATCTGCACGAGCCCGCCAACCGGATCGCAAGTCATGCCGAGGTTGTGCTCCATGCCGATTTCGGCGGCGTTCTCGACTTGCGTCGGCGTGCCGCCCATCACGGCGGCTAGCGCGGCGGCGGCCATCGAGCACGCGACGCCGACTTCGCCCTGGCAACCGACTTCCGCGCCCGAGATCGACGCCGTCTCCTTGTAGATGATGCCGATCGCGGCCGCCGTCAGCAGGAACGTGACGATGCCTTCGTCGTTCGCGTTGTGCATGAACTTCACGTAGTAGTGCAGCACCGCCGGGATCACGCCGGCCGCACCGTTGGTCGGCGCCGTAACGACGCGCCCGCCCGCCGCGTTCTCTTCGTTGACCGCCATCGCGTAGAGGTTGACCCAGTCGAGCATCGAGAGCGGATCGCGCAGCGACTCTTCCGAACGTGAGCGCAATTGCGTGCTGAGATCGGCGGCACGGCGCTTCACCTTCATCGGACCGGGCAGTTCGCCGCGCACCTTGCAGCCGCGCTCGACGCACGCAGCCATCGTGCGCCAGATCGCCAGCATGCCGTCGCGCACTTCCTGTTCAGTGCGCGACGCGCATTCGTTCTTCATCGTGACCTGCGCGATCGACAAACCCGTTTCGCGGCACACGCGCATCAGGTCGTCGCCAGTGCGAAACGGATGCGGCACTTCGGCGCCCGCGCGCAGACCGTTCACGCGATCGCCTTCGCGATTGATCACGAAGCCGCCGCCGACCGAGTAATACTCTTTCTCGACGAGCAACTGGCCGTTCTCGTCGAACGCCTGAAAGCGCATGCCGTTCGGATGCACGATGCTCGATCCGGGCGCGCCCGGCATCAGCTTGCGAAAGAAGCCGAGATGCTCGCGTTCGTCGAACTTCACGACGTGCTTGCCGAGCAACGTTAGCTGCTTCGTCTCGCGGATCGCGAGCAGGCGCGGCTCGATGATGTCCGGATCGATGACGTCGGGCAGATTGCCTTCGAGGCCGAGCAGCACGGCCTTGTCGGTGCCGTGGCCCTTGCCCGTCGCGCCGAGCGAGCCCAGCAGCTCGACCTTCACGCGACGCACGAAAGCGAGCAGGTTGGCGTCTTCGATGTGCGACGCGAAGCGGCATGCGGCGATCATCGGACCGACCGTATGCGAGCTCGACGGTCCGATGCCGATCTTGAACAGATCGAAGACGCTGACGTTCATGGCTTCCTTTGCTGGTTGCGATGCGTTGGGTTCCGGGTATGGTGCTATTGCACCAGCGCAGCGTTTTGGCTGATAGAACAAAAACGGCATGCGAATGGGACGGCGACGTCAGACCGCTCACACGGCGATACGGCGACGGATTGACGATAATTGTCGAAGCGTTTATTGAAAACGCGCAGGCGGCATCGGACCGCCTGCGAGGCGCCGTGCGCGCCGTGGATGCCTAACGATCAGGCGGTCCCGGTCGGACTTGGAGGGTTGAGCATGTACGGGGCGAGAACCTTGCGCACGGGGATCGACAGCGCCTCGGGATGGTTCGCGAACACCGCTTCGAGCCCGCGAATCAGCGCACGCAGCGGATCACGCCGATGAATGGGCGGACCGCGTAGCACGAGCGTTTCCGCGGCTGCGACCGGACCGGTCGCAGCGAGCGCGAGCAGCAAAAAGCTGAACGGCGGCCGAAACAGCCCGCGCCCGAAATCGCGCACGAATCTTTCGACGATTTGCGCCGACACCGCAATGAAAGGCGGCGAGGCGCACAACAGATCGAATTGCGGAGTCGTCGGTCCGCCTTGTGTATCGAATTCCCGAATGTTCTCAATATCGCGCGCTAATCGAATCAGCGGCGCGGGATGCGCCATGATTATCGTTTTTACGCGTTCACAAAGCACTTTAATTTCCTTCTCGTCTAATACTGATAGTTCTCTCATAACCGGCCTCTCTGGTTTTGTTCACCTTGATGGTGATTTCTAAAAAGCGCCGGAATGATAATGAGATCATGTGCGTTGCGCGATCGGATATTCTGAATAAAATCCGAGGTTTACCCGGCATCTTAACCAGACGACAGGCTGCGTCCAGCGTAAAAGGAGAACATTCAATGATTTTATAGAATTTGAAGGCGAAATTAAGACTCCCATTCTGACGTCTGGTTACAATTAACTAACTGCGCATGGGCAAGCAAGCCGTCATATATTCGCCACGCGTGAGCGATTTTCCCAACATTTCGACCGGTCCGCGCAAACGCCCGGAATATTGCACGCGGTAAATCGGCGCGACGGCCCCGGTGATATGCTTGTCGCAACTCGGCTTTCCGGCTTGGCGCATGAACTCCGCAGAAGCAATCCCTCCGCAATCCATCGACGGCAAATCGAAGGAGCGCATCCGCTTTGGCATCATCTTGCTGCCGAATTTCACGCTGACGGCATTTTCCGGTTTCGTCGATCTGCTGCGGCTGTCCGCCGACGAAGGCGACTTCAGCAAGCCCGTGCGCTGCTCGTGGAGCGTCATCGGGGAAACCCTCGCGCCGGTGCGCGCGAGTTGCGGCATTCAGATCACGCCGTGGGAAACCTTCGATCAGGCCGAACCGTTCGATTACGTCGTCGTGGTCGGCGGACTGCTGCATTCGGGGCCGTCCGCGAGCGAGGCCACGCTGCAATTCATCCGCCGCGCCGCCACGACCGACGCGACGCTCGTCGGCATGTGCACCGGCGTATTCTCGCTGATGCGCGCGGGCGTGCTCGGCGGCCATCGTGTCTGCGTGAGCTGGTTCCACTACTGGGATTTCGTCGAGCGCTTTCCGGCAGTCGATGAAGAACTGCTGGTCGCGGATCGCCTCTTCGTAATCGACCGGCGGCGCATCACGTGTTCGGGCGGACGCGCGTCGATCGACGTGGCGGCGGCCATCTTGCTGCGCCACTTCGAAACGGCGACGGTGCAAAAGGCGCTGCGCATCCTGCTTGTCGACGACATGCAAAAGGGCAACGCGCCGCAGCCGCATCCGCCAGGTCTCGCGCCCGCGACGCATCCCAAGGTGAAGCGCGCGATCCTTCTGATGGAACAGCATGTCGGCCGTTCGCTGTCGCTCGACGAACTCGCGCACAAGCTCGATCTTTCGACGCGTCAGCTCGAACGGCTCTTCAAGGCCGAGACCGGCAAGGCGCCGCAAGCGTATGCGAAGCAGGTGCGCCTGCGCACGGCCGCGTGGCTGCTGACGAGTTCGGACAAGACCGTCGCGGACATCGCATCGAGCTGCGGTTTCTCCGATGCGTCGCATCTCGGTCGCGAGTTTCGCAAGCAGTTCGGCCTGCCGCCGATGATGTATCGCGAGCAGCGCGGCACCGCGGAAGCCGAAGACGCAGCCGAATACGACGAAACCTTCCCCGGCCGCGCACAGGCAATTTAGCAAGAGGACGAATCCCATGCCCCCGACGCAGGAAGAATGGACGGTGCGCTGCGAGCTTGCGGCGCTGTATCGGCTGGTCGCGCACTTTCGCATGACCGACATGATCGACACGCACATCACGGCGCGCGTGCCCGGCCCCGAGCATCATTTCCTCATCAACCGATACGGCGTGCTGTTCCATGAGATGCGCGCGTCGGACCTCGTGAAGATCGACAGCGCGGGGCGCGTCGTGCAAGCCGATGCCGAGATGCATCCCGAGCGCTATCGCGTGAACGCGGCGGGCTTCACGATTCATTCGGCGGTGCACATGGCGCGGCCCGATCTCGTCTGCGTGATTCATACGCATACGTCCGCGGGTTCGGCAGTGTCGGCGCAAAAGCAAGGTCTTTTGCCGATCAGCCAGCACGCGTTGAAGTTCTACGAGCACATGGCGTATCACGATTACGAAGGCATTGCGCTCGACCTCGGCGAACGCGAGCGGCTGGTTGCCGATCTCGGCCCGCACAACGCGATGATCCTGCGGAATCACGGCTTGCTGGTGGGCGGCACGTCGATTCCGGCGGCGTTCCAGGACATCTATTTCCTTGAGCGCGCCTGCGAGATACAGGTGCGCGCGCTTGCCGGCAACGCGGAGCTTTCGTTTCCGCCGGAAGCGGTGCGCCGGTTGACGGCGCAGCAATTCGCTCGCGACGAATCCGACAACACCGTGAGTCTGCAATGGCAGGCGGCGCTGCGGCTGATCGAAGGAAGCGGGACCAATTACCGCAGCTGACGTCGTTACTTGCCTGCCACGGGAGCCTACTTCAACAAAGTGGTATGCGCTCCGTTCAGCTCCGTCCGTGCTTCGCTTGGACGAAAGGCAAAACTAAGAACCAGCGGTTTGCAGCCTCAACCGCTAAGCTTCGCCGCGCGACCCGATTTACCGCTCGTTAGCGAAGCGGAAACGGATGAATGACTGCTGTGCCAATTCGTTCACTGTGCGATGGCACAGTGGTTAATCGCACCAGGACGGGTAAGTCCTTAGAGGGCGACACTTAGGCGGTATGTCCACTCAGTACTGCGAGTGTGTTGACGTGCTGTGACTGCTGCCTGAAAAAGCTGCTTTCTTTGCTTACTTTCTTTGCAGCAGCAAAGAAAGTAAGTCCCGCCCCGGACAGGGACAATGCTAATAGACCACTAAGAAAACCAGTTCCATAGAAGCACAACCAAGCCCGGCTTACGCAGAAAGCCGCCTTTCGACACTGGGCGCATGCCCAAACTGAGCGCGGTACGCCTTACTAAAATGACAAGGCGAGTGAAACCCGCAAACGGCGGTAACACGGGCAATGGAAGCATCGGTATTGCGCAATAACTCGCGAGCCCGCCGCAGGCGCAACGTCAAGTAGTAGTGCGTCGGCGAAACGCTAAGGAACGCCTTGAACATCCGCTGCAAATGTCTTTGCGACAACTGGACGAGCCGCGCGAGTTCCTCGAGCGAAAGCGGCTCTTCGATATTCGCCTCCATCAACCGCACGACTTCGATCAACTCGGCACGAGAGAACCCAACCCGCGCATCGACGGGAATATGCTGATAATCGCTTGACCCGCGAATCCGCTCGACGATGAACTGCTCCGACACCTGCGCCGCATGCGATTGCCCGAGCCGCATGCCAACCAGATTGAGCATCAGATCGAGCGGTGCAGTCCCGCCCGTACACGTCACGCGATCGCGATCAATCACGAACAGCTCATCGGCGAAACGCACGTGCGGATAGCTCTTGTGCAATGGCGACATATCCTCCCAATGCACCGTGCATCGATACCCATCGAGCAGGTTCGCCGCGAGCAACGCATAAGGCCCCGTGCAGATGCCGCCAAGCGGCACACCCTGCGCCGCCGCTTCCTGCAACAACGAAATCACTTTCTCGTCCACGTAATCGCGCACATGCCAGCCCGCGCACACGATCAGCACATCCGGCATGCCCGCTTCGGCGAGCGTCGTCGTCGGCTTGACGGTGATGCCGTTGCTTGCGCGCGCCGGTTCGCCATCCGGCGTGATCACCGACCATGTGTAGTGCTGCGCGCGACCCACGTAGTTCGCCATGCGCAGCACCTCGACCGCGCTCGTGAACGCGATCATCGAAAAGTTCGGCAGCGTGAGGAAGCCGTAGTGAGCCAGCTTCGATAACGGCGAATCGTTCGTGACGGGCGTGATCGCGTCGCGCTTCATGAGCCGCTCAGCCTTGCTGCGCCGCCGGCGCGCGGCGCACCTTCATGACGCTGCGAATGCCCGAGAGCAGCGGTGCGCGTGCCATGCCCGGCGAGCGGCCAAAGCTTTCCGTGATGCGGTCGAGAATGATCGCGAGCAACACCACCGACAAGCCGCTTTCGAATCCCAGCCCGATATCGAGCCGCTGAATACTCGCGAGCACATCGTTGCCGAGACCGCCCGCGCCCACCATCGACGCGATGATCACCATCGAGAGCGCCATCATGATCGTCTGGTTCACGCCGGTCATGATCGAAGGCAGCGCGTTCGGAAACTGCACCTTGTAGAGCAACTGCCACGGCGTGCAGCCAAAGGCCTGTCCCGCTTCGACGATCTCGCGGTTCACATGCTTGATGCCGAGCGACGTGAGACGCACCGCGGGCGGCATCGCGAAGATGACGGTCGAGAGAATCCCCGGCACGCGCCCGAGTCCGAACAGCATCGCGGCTGGAATCAGGTAGACGAACGCGGGCATCGTCTGCATCAGGTCCAGCACGGGGCGCACGGCCATTTCGACGTACTTGCTCTTCGCGGTCCAGATGCCGAGCGGAATGCCGAGCAAGAGGCTGATCAACGTCGACGAAAGCGTGAGGCCGAGCGTGATGACCATCTGATCCCAGAAGCCGGTCCCGTAGATGAGGAGCATGGAAAGCAACGTGAAGAACGCGAAGCGCCAGCCGACGCGCCACAGTCCGATGCCGACGAAGAGCGCCATCAGCGCCCACATCGGAATGGCCTGCAGGCTGTGTTCGACCAGGGCGGCAAAGCTCTCGATGACCTTGCCGATGGAATCGAACGTCTTGGCGTCGTGGTCGAGCAGATAGTGGACGCCGTGATCGACCCAGCTACCGAGCGGAATCATTTCAGACATGGGAACCTCGATGGCGCGTTAAAACCTTCAGCACGTTCGTCTTGTTGACCGAACCACAATAAGAACCGTCGGCCTCGACGACCGGCAGCGGCGCCCGGCTCGCGACGACGCGCGTAACGACGTCGTCGAGCGGCGTCGTGCGATCGATGCACTCGATCTGGTTCACGAGCGGCGACGCGCCGCCCGTCGCATCGCGGCACACGAAGCCGCGAATCCTGCGCTCGCCGTCGAGCACGAAGGCATAGTCGGCGCTGCCGTTGAGCGTCGCCGCCACCGACGACGCGTCGATCTGCGGCGAGTGCTTCATCAGCGGTACGGCGTCGGTCTGCATCAGGTCGCCGGCGGTGAGATAGCGGCTCGTGTCGATGCCGTCGAAGAACGCCTGCACGTAGTCGTCGGCGGGATTCGTGATGATTTCCTGCGGCGTGCCGATCTGCACGACACGCCCGCCTTCCATGATCGCGATGCGCGTGCCGATGCGCATCGCCTCTTCCAGATCGTGCGACACGAAGAGAATCGTGCGCTGCTGTTCGCGCTGCAATTCGAGCAGCACGTTCTGCATTTCCTTGCGCTTTAACGGATCGAGCGCGGAGAACGCTTCGTCCATGATCATCAGCGACGGATTGACCGCCAGCGCCCGCGCAAGCCCGACGCGCTGCTGCATGCCGCCCGAAAGCTGCGCCGGCAGCTTCTGCGCGAACGGCGCGAGGCCGACCTGTTCGAGCACCGTCATCGCGCGCCGCTCGCGTTCCTTGCGCCCGATGCCCGCTACTTCGAGCCCGAACGCGGCGTTCGACAGCACGGTGCGCTGCGGCATCAGCGCGAACGACTGGAACACCATGCTCATGTCCTTGCGGCGCAGCGCGGTGAGTTCCGAGCGCGGCACCGCCGCGACGTCGCGTCCGTCGATCAGCACCTTGCCGGCCGTCGGCTCGACGAGACGATTGATCAGGCGGATAAGCGTCGACTTGCCAGAGCCGGAAAGCCCCATCAGCACGAAGATCTCGCCTTCCTTCACTTCGAACGACACGTTGTGCACGCCGACGATCTGACCGGTGCGCGCGAAGACTTCTTCCTTCGTCGCGCCGCCTGCCAGCATATCGAGTGCCTGTTTGGGACTCGTGCCGAACACCTTGCACAGCCCTTCGACCACGACCTTGGGGGAATTCATTGAATGCTCTCCTAGCGTGGCGGACGTGCGTCCGCGCCGTGCATACATAGTTGCCAGAAAAAAGTGCGCCTAGCCGACTATTTGCGACAACCACATGAGGAAATACGACACCCGTTTGCGGTGCAACTCGCACCACGCTAGCCGGAGCCCTGTGCGGCAAGGGTTTGCGGGCGACGCGAACGCGCCGGCATGAGGTTTTTGGCGTGTCGTCCTGAGGCAAGTCGGGGCAAATTTCCCGCGGCAAAACGAACGATCGGCCGTAAAGAAACGCAACTCGGCGCCGTAAACCGTAGTAAGTCCCTATCTCCACCAGATCCGCAAGTCAATGATATTTATCAAGCTCCGCCGCGCGAATGTCGGCACCAAGTTTGCCGTTCTCGCGTGCGCGCTCGCCGCCGCGATCATCGCGACCTTCACGATCGCCGTGACCCGCTCGGCCGGCGAACAGGTCAACGACCACGCGCTCGCGCGCGTCGAAAGCGACAATCGCTCGATCGCTTCGATGATCGGCCTCTACAACAAGGCAGTCAGCGCCGAAGCCGAGCGCTTTATGTCGATCTTCACGACCGTCGTTCCGAAGGATTTCGCGCTCGACGAAAGCAAGAGCGTCGACATCGGCGGCGTCGCCACACCGACGCTCACGGCCGGCGGCACGCCGCTCAACCTCGATTTTTCGATTCCCGACGCGTTCCTCGAAAAGAGCGGCGCCATCGCGACGATCTTCGCCCGCACCGGCGACGACTTCGTGCGCGTCACGACCTCGCTCAAGAAGCAGGACGGGACGCGCGCGGTCGGCACGCTGCTCGACCGCAAGGGCCCGGCCTACGCGCCGGTGCTCGCGGGCAAGCCCTACATCGGCATCGCGGCGCTGTTCGGCAAGCAGTACATCACGGAGTACAAGCCCGTCACCGATGCGTCGGGCCGCGTGATCGCCGCGCTTTTCGTCGGCGTGGACGTGAGCGAGACCTTTGCGAAGCTCCAGCAGAACATCCGCGACCTGAAGATCGGCGAAAACGGCTACTACTTCGTCGTGGATGCGTCGAACGGCGCCAATCGCGGCAAGCTGATCGTGCATCCGGGCGCCGAAGGCCAGCCCGCCGATGAACACGTCGCGCCGTTCGCGCAGATGCTCGACAAGCGCGAGGGACGGCTCGATTTCGACGGCGCCGACATCGCCGGCGCCGATCCGAAAGTGCACGGCGGCGCGAAGGAAATCGCGTTCACGACAGTGCCGGAATGGCAATGGCTCGTCGGCGGCGTCGCGTATCGCGACGAGTTGCTCGCCGATGTCAACGCGAGCCGCAACCGCTTCCTGCTGATCGGGCTCGTCGTGGTCGCAGCGCTCGTCGCGGCGCTGCTGGTGGCGGTGCGGCGCCTCGTCGGCGAGCCGCTCGACGAAGTCACGAAGGCCTCCGAGCGGATCGCGGCGGGCGACCTGACCGTGCGCATGGATTCCGCGCGCGAGGACGACATCGGCCGCCTGATGCACGCGATAGACGGCATCGCGACGGGACTCGCGCGGATCGTCTCGCAGGTGCGCCACGCGTCGGCGGACATGTCGCACGCGACCGAGCGCATCGCGTCGGGCAGCAGCGACATCTCGCTGCGCATCGCCACGCAGGCGAGCAGCCTCGAGGAAACGGCGGCCAGCATGGAGGAAATCACGTCGACGGTGCAGCAGAACGCCGCCAACACGACGCAGGCGGACAAGCTCGTCGGCTCGGCGTCCGATGCAGCGCGCGCGGGCGGCGAGGCGGTCGGCCGCGTGGTCGCGACGATGAGCGAAATCGACAAGTCGGCGCGCAAGATCGCGGACATCACGTCGGTCATCGAAGGCATCGCGTTCCAGACCAACATCCTCGCGCTCAACGCGGCCGTCGAAGCGGCGCGCGCGGGCGAGCACGGCAAGGGTTTCGCGGTGGTCGCCTCGGAAGTGCGCGGGCTCGCGCAGCGCAGCGCGGCGGCGGTCAAGGAGATCGAGTCGCTGATCGCGGATTCGGTCGGCAAGGTGTCCGACGGCTACCGGATCGCGGAAGAGGCGAGCGGCCGGATGAGCGGCATCGTCGAGCGCGTGGCGCACGTGAACGCGATCATTGGCGAGATCAGCGCGGCGTCGCGCGAGCAGTCGAGCGGCATCGAGCAGGTCAACGTCGCCGTCATGCAGATCGGCGAGGCGACGCAGCAGAACGCGGCGCTCGTCGGCGAGGCGGAACATTCGGCCGCCGATTTGCGCGATCAGGCCGAGCGGCTCGCGCAGGCGGTGAGCGTGTTCAGGGTCTGATTCCGGCGGTTTTGCCAGAACGAAAGGCGCCTTGCGGAGCGCCTTTTTTCATGTCGATCGGCTACGCGGTCGGCCGGATCATCTCGAACATCTCGCCGATTTCCGCGTAGTCGCCGCGATAACCCGCGCGCATGATCGGCCGGGCGGCGGCGGTATCGAAGATGCCGTCCTTCAGGAATTCGCGCCGGATATGCACGCCAACCACCTGGCCGAGCGCGAGCCAGTTGTTCATCGGCTCGCCGTCCAGGTTCTTCAGGCGGACGATCTGCAACAGCTTGCATTCGAGCGCGGCCGGCGACTCCGCAACGTGCGGCACCTCCACGTTGCGCCCCGGCGCCTTGGTCAGCCCGGCAAGCTCGAATTCGTCGACCTCGTGTGCGACGGGCGCCGACGTGCGGTTCATTCGTTCGGCCAGCTCGCGATTCGACAGATTCCACACGAATTCGCCGGTCGCTTCGATGTTGCGGATGCTGTCCTTATAGCCTTCGCTCGAAAATCCGATGATGTACGGGAACGTCGCGAACGCGCCGAAGAAGCTGTACGGCGCGAGGTTCACGCGGCCGTCGGCGTCGCGGCTCGAAATCCAGCCGATCACGCGCGGCGCCACGATTGCCTTGAACGGATCGTGGCGCAGGCCGTGGCCTTCGTCGGGACGGTAGAAATGAACGTCGTCGGTCATGTGCGTTTGAGGTGTGCCAGGCGATGGAGCCCAAGCATAGCCGAGGGCGGCGATGTCGGCAGGACGATTTTTATCCGGGTTTAATTGACCTTCTATTTATACCCGGATAATATTCGGTCATTCTTCTTCCATCCGAGTTGTGCCATGACACCGGCTTTTGACAGTCGTTACACCACGTTCGAGGGCGGTCGACGCATCTCCGCCGGCTCGCTTCAGGCGAACGCCTTGGCGGCGAGACGTGCGATCGGAGACGGCGCGACCAAACCCGTCCTGATCTTCGAGGACGAAACGGGCCGCGTGATCGACATCGACATGCAAGCGCCGGCGGAAAACGAGGCGGCTCGGCTGCCTGAAGGCGCGGAATCGGCTGTCGCGGATGAACCTCGCGGGCGTGGACGCCCGAAGCTGGGCGTGGTCGCACGCGAGGTGACGCTGCTGCCGCGCCACTGGGAATGGCTCGCGACGCAACCGGGCGGCGCATCGGTGGCATTGCGAAAACTGGTCGAGGAAGCGCGGCGCGCGAACGGCGATCAGGACAGGACGCGCAAGGCGCATCAGCGGGCGTATCGCTTCATGTCGGCGATCGCGGGCGACCTGCCCGGCTTCGAGGAAGCGACGCGCGCATTATTCGCCGATGACGCACCGCGGTTCGCCGAACAGATCGGCGCATGGCCGTGCGATGTTCGCGACTACGCCACGCGTCTCGCTTTCGGCGACGGCCAACAGGCGCGGACAAAAAAATAGCGCCGAATGGCGCCGATGTGGACGTCGACAGAGAGTCCGTCGAGTAATTGATGGTGAAGCTAGAAAAACTACATTTCAGACTACGTGAAAGCGGGCGGAGAAAACCGGTCGATGGACCTTGTTCAGATGCTGTTATTCCTGTCCCGCACCGCTTTCGTTCAAGCTCACAGACGAATCCCGAAGGCCGTTCCGCGCGACTTGCGAATGCGCTCGGCTTCGCGGTGACGCGCTTGGTACGAGTAATCCGAGTCGAGCGGCAGGTGCGGCGATTCGAACAGCGAAGCAAATTTTTGCAGCAGGGCGAAGAGGTAGCTCATGTCAGACTCCGGTTAATGTTGCAGGGTTTTCCCTTAAGAAGAATTATAGGGTTTCCCCCTACCGATATCTAGTGCAATGCAGCATTTCGCCGCTAAAAACAGGTAGTTTTTCTACAACACCGTTCGAACAACGCCACGCATGGATAAGGGGACAGGTTTGGGACGGCCACCCGGCGGGCTTGTGCCGCCGAAACGGGGCCGTCGCGAGAACGGGCGCGCTGTGGCGCGCGCGTTACGGACGCGCGCAAATGACCGTAATCACGGAATGGAGAATGGCGGGCCCGCGCCGTTCAGCGCGCGGTCACGTGCGTGCGGTGGTGGGCGTGCTTCGGCGCGTGCTTTTTCGGCGCGGCGTCGTTGCGCGCGGCGCTCACCGGTTGGATCGGCGACGCATCGGCGGTTTCCTTCGGCGTGTTTAGCGCGTTGAGCGTGCTGACGTTCGCCGAATCGGTGTCGAACAGGGAGGAAAGCGTCGCCTGCTGGTTGAGCATCAATTGCTCGATGCGCTGCTGCCGCAACGCGCTGTCGCGGCTCATCCGCATCAGCAGGAGCGTCTGCGCGACGCCGGTCGCGACCGTCACGAGCATCGCGCAGACGATGATCGTCAGCATCGTCTTCATGCGGCGCGAGTGCGCCGTCGACGACACGCGCTGATCGGCGGTCACGGCGTAAAGCGCGTCGATGGTGTCGGCGAAGGCCGTCGCGCGGGCGCGGTCGAGTTCGGGCGCGGCGGTGTCGCTGCTGCGATGATTCCGCCGATCGGCATCGACGAGCGCAGCAGCCAGCGGCGACGGCGCCAGACGCCCCTCGGCGACGTCGCCCTGCGCCGGCGCGGCGGATTCATGCGGATTCGGGTCGGCGGCCGGGTTTTCCTCCGGCATCGTATCGATCGCCAGCGCCAGTTCTTCGTTCAACGCCGGTTTCGTCACAGCGGCGGCGGACCGCGTCGCTGAAGCCGACGCACTCGCCGCCTTGCCGCCTCGGCGCGCCTGCGCCGCCGGACCCGGCGAGTCGGCGTCGAGCGGAGCGCCGTCCGCGCGGATCGCACGCCTCGCCTGTGCACCCTCGGCACCCGCGCCCGACTGCACCACCGCCATGAACACTTCCGGCAGCTCGAAACCGGCGAGCGTGCCCTGCCGGATATCTGTGTTCATCGCCTGAAACGTCGCGCGCTCGATGTCTTCGGCGAATAGATCCGGCGTGGCATCGCCGCGCGGCGCGCTCGTCAGTTGCGCGAGCCGCTGCGCGGAGCGCGCGGCGCGGGCGAGTTTCTTTTCGGCATCAGTGGACACGGCGGGAGCGATGCTGTCCGGCCGCGAAGGCTGAGTCGTCGGGTCGGATCGGGATGCGGTTTTTACAGCGGAATCTGGCATAAGGTCGGAGAGCGGCGGCCGGAAAAGACGGCGCGCGGAAAGAAAATGCGGATCAGCGTTTTTTCGAGAGCGCATTGTCGCACGGCGCAGCGCCTTATCTGGCGGTAATCTGCGCGATTTCGCCGATTCCGCGCGACGCGCGTATACGTCCGCAACGTCATCGAACGAAGCCAGTCACGACGCGTCTTCTTCCCTGAATTCGCGCACGCTCGGCAGCGTGCGCAGCCGGTCGCAGATCGCCTGATATTCCGTCGACGACACGCGCGACAACACGACCTGCACTTCGTCGAGTTCCGGCGAATCGTCGCTCTGCTGCACGACGAACTGCTTCACGCGCACGCTGCCCGGCCCGAGCGTTTCATGCAGCGCGTGAAAACTCAGCGAGCCGCGCTCGACCAGCATCGTCAGTTGGCGACGCTGTTTCACGGAGATGAAGCGCCGTTCGAGCGGCTTGATGCCCGCGAGGATGATCAGAATGATCGCGGTCGCAGCGATCGACGCCGTGTAGAGCCCGCCGCCGACCGCGAGGCCGATCGCCGCCACCGACCACAAACTCGCCGCCGTCGTGAGCCCGCGCACGATCTCGTTGCGCAGCAGGATCGAGCCGGCGCCGAGAAAGCCGATTCCCGAGACGACCTGCGCGGCCATCCGCGAAGGATCGAGCACGACGCGATCGCCTTTCAGCGCGTCGGCGAATCCGAACGCCGACACGATCATGATCAGCGACGACCCGACGCACACCAGCATGTGCGTGCGCAGGCCGGCGGCCCACGAGAGGCGCTCGCGCTCGAATCCGATCACGCTGCCGAGCGCCGCGGCCATCACGAGCCGCGAGACGAGTTCCAGATTGCCTAACATGAATGTCGGTCCTCCTTTTCGTTGTCGATGTGTGCCCGCGCCGGTCGTCCCGCGTCCGCCGATGCGGGTTTGCTATGCTTGGCGCCTCGCACGCGCACGACGCGTGCCGCATGCCAACCACCCAGACTTCACCGTATGCAAGACCAGAAACCGCATGACGCATCCCGCCAGTCCGCCACGCCGGCCGCAAACGGCGCCGCGCTGCGCGATCACTACGCGAACGTCGTGCTGCCGATCTGGCGCGGCGCCGGGTTCAACGCGAAGCTCGGCCTCGCGTATGAAGCGGTATCGCCGGACGACCACGCCGCGCTGCCGCCGACGCGCTATCGGGCGATGGCTTGCGCGCGCCAGTTGTTCGTCTTCTCGCTCGCGGGCGATCTCGCGCATGCCGCCACGCTCTTCGCATCGTTGCGGCACTATTTTCAGGACAAGGAAAACGGCGGTTGGTTCTATAGCGTAGACGCGGATGGCGCGCCTTTCGAGCGTCAGAAGGATCTCTACACGCACGCGTTCGTGATTTTCGCCTGCGCGGCATACGCAAAGAAAAGCGGCTCGGCCGACGCAATCGCGTTATTGAACGAGACGTCGGCGCGGGTCGAAACGCGCTTCGCGTCGGGAAGCGGCGCGCTGAACGCGGTGATGTCGGAAGACTTTGCCGGCGTGCTGGAAACGCCTTTGCAGAACCCGCTGATGCACTTGACCGAAGCGTGGCTCGCCGCGCGCGACGCTACGGGCGACGCCGCGTTCGACCGTCGACTCGAAACGCTCGCGCACGAAGTCGCGCGGACGTTCGTGCATGGCGAAAGCGGTTGTATCGCGGAATTGCCGATTGGCGCGGCGGGCAATCGCCTGGAGCCGGGCCATCAGTTCGAATGGTATTTTTTGGTGGAAGGCAGCCGCCATCCGGCGTTCGAAGCGGCCGGCCTGCGCGAGCCGCTCGCGCGCGCGTTCGACTTCGCGCGCCGCTACGGCGTCGATCCGGCGACGGGCGGCGTGTTCGCCGCGCTCGACGAAACCGGCCGCGTGATCGATGGCACGCAGCGCATCTGGGCGCAGACCGAATATTTGCGCGCGCTGGCGACGCACGACAGCGAAGCCAGCCGCGCCGAACTGCCGTTGCAGATCGCGCGCTTCAGCGAGCGCTTCCTGCACGCGCGCGGCTGGATCGAATGCCAGTCGGCGGAAGGCGTGGTGACGCGCGCCGACATGCCATCGACCACGCCGTACCACCTCGCCACCGCCTACGCAGCGTTGCGCTGATCAAACCGCCGAGCGTAGCGTCGCGCGGAAGGAAGGCGCCGGTTCGCGCGTGTCGCGCGCGGCGCCTTCGAGCACCGCGTCGGAGATCTGGAACACCGCCACCGCCGCCTTTAACTGGCGCGTCTGCTCGTGCAGCGATTGCGCCGCGGCCGCCGCCTCTTCGACGAGCGCCGCGTTCTGCTGCGTCATCTCGTCCATTTGCGTGACCGCCTGGTTGACCTGCTCGATGCCCGTGCTCTGCTCCGCCGACGACGCGCTGATCTCGGCCATCATCTGCGTGACGCGCGAAATCGACGACGACACCTCGCGCATCGCCTGCCCCGCGCGCTCGACGAGCGCCGAGCCGTCGCTCACTTGCGACACCGACTCGCTGATCAGCTCCTTGATTTCCTTCGCCGACTGCGCGCTGCGCTGCGCGAGCCCGCGCACTTCGCCCGCGACGACCGCGAAGCCGCGTCCCTGTTCGCCCGCGCGCGCCGCTTCGACGGCCGCGTTGAGCGCGAGGATGTTGGTCTGGAACGCGATGCCGTCGATCACCGAAATGATTTCCGCGATCTTGTCCGAGCTTTGCGCGATGCTGCGCATCTTCTCGACCACATCCTCCACCACGCCCGTGCCGCGCGAGGTCGCGCTGAGCGCGTCGCCCGCGAGCGAATTCGCTTCGCGTGCGTGCTCGGCGTTCTGGCGCACGGTCGCGGTGAGTTCCTCCATGCTCGACGCCGTTTCTTCGAGCGACGCCGCCTGGTTCTCGGTGCGCGCCGACAGGTCGGCGTTGCCGGTGGCGATTTCATCGGCGCCGTAGTTGATCGAATCCGACGTCTCGCGCACCGTCGCAACCGTGCGCGCGACGCTCGCCTGCATCACCGCGAGACCCGCGAACAGACGGCCGATCTCGTTGCTGCCGCGCTCGGCGATGCGCTCGTCGAGCCGGCCTTGCGCGATGCGGTCGAAGTGACGGCCGGCTTCTTCGAGCGGCGCGACGAGGCCGCGGCGCAGCGCGACGTGCACGAGCACGATGCCCGCCACCAGCGCGATGAAGATGCCCGCGCCCACCGCGCGGAACAGGAAAAAGCGCTGATCGATCGATTCGAGATAAGCGCGGCCGGCGGCGTCGCCGAACTGCATGAATTTTTGCTGCTCGGCGAGATAGCGGTCCTGGAAGCCTTGCGTCGGCTGGTCGAGGAACGCCTGGATATTGCCCGAATCGAGATACTGGACGAGTTCGCTTAGCGCCTTCGAATAGGCCGCGTACTTCTCCTGCAGCGCCGCGACGCGCGCCTGGTTATCGTCGCCCGTTTTCGGCGCGCTGACGAACGCGCCGAACGACTTCTCCGCGAGCGCGATCTGTTCGCGCGCGTGCTGCACGATCTCGACCGGCTCCGCGCCACCGCGCACCATCCGCGTCCCGGCGCGCGAGAGGTTGATGCGCGCGTCCATCAGACGCTGCGTGGTCTCGTTGACCATGTTGACCTGCTTGAGCGCGATGTTGGACAAGTTGCCGACGTCGTCATGCGTGTTCGACAACGACCAGAAACCGAGCCCTTCCGTCACTACCTGAAACAAACAGAACACCAGCAATACTGCGAGCAAACCTGAAGCAACTTTGACTTTTCCCAACATCCTGACACCCGAATTCATGTATTGGCCCATGACTGCGGCAATGTGCGGGTTTACGGCAATCGGGGACGCGCACTTGAACGGAATTCGCACTTTTCTCTTCGACCACGCGCGTCGCAAGCTTTCTGAAACAATGACGAAAGTTTTTCGGCGGGTTTTGGCGAACTTCCTTGCAGAGTGGACGAACGCTACCTAAAGTCTTTGCAGGACCGAACCCACGAAGGAGTGTCCGAATGGCCGAAATCGTCGATATCGCTCGCGGTGCGCTGAACGCGCAACCGTTCAGCGCCTTGCTGGGCACGAAACTGATGCAGGTCGACGCAGCGAGTCTCACGCTGTGTCTCACCATTCGTGACGACCTGAGGCAGCAACACGGTTTCGTGCACGGCGGCGTCGTGAGTTATCTCGTCGACAATGCGCTCACGTTCGCGGGCGCGCTGAGGCTCGGCCCGAAGGTGGTGACGGGGGAATACAAGATCAATTATCTACGGCCGGCCGTGTCCGGCACGCTGATGGCGCGGGCCCGCGTGATCCACGCCGGCATGACGCAGGCGACCTGCCAGTGCGACGTCTACGTGACGGACGGCAACGCCGAGCGGCTCGTCGCGGTCGCGCAGGGCACGATCAACCGCATCGTCGAAGGCGCGCCGGAACCGATGATGTTCGACGCCTGAGCGCGTTTGCGCGTTTGTGGCGGCATCGAAGCGAAAAACCTCGCCCGATCGCGAGGTTTTTGTTTGCCTCGCACGCTCCCGTAAAAGCTCACTTTTGCGTCGGCGCGAAAAAAAGCCGCTGCGCGCGAACGCGCAACGGCTTTCGCCTTACTGCGCGGCGACGGTCTTTTGCTGCTGTTCGCCGAGGCCCTGAATACCGAGGCGCATCGTCTGCCCGGCCTTGAGGAACACGGCCGCGGGCTTCACGCCCATGCCGACGCCCGGCGGCGTGCCGGTCGAGATGACATCGCCGGGTTGCAGGCTCATCACCTTCGACAGATACGACACCAGTTGCGCGACCGTGAACACCATCGTGCGCGTGTTGCCGTTCTGATAGCGATGGCCGTCGACTTCGAGCCACAGGTCGAGTTTCTGCGGATCGGCGATTTCGTCCTTCGTGACGAGCCACGGCCCGATCGGCCCGAACGTGTCGAAGCCCTTGCCCTTGTCCCACTGCGTGCCGTGTTCGAGCTGCCACTCGCGCTCCGACACGTCGTTGATCACGCAATAGCCCGCGACGTAGTCGAGCGCGCTGGCTTCGTCGACGTACTTCGCTTCCTTGCCGATGACCACGCCGAGTTCCACTTCCCAGTCGGTTTTCTTCGACTCGCGCGGGATTTCGACGTCGTCGTTCGGACCGCAGATCGCGCTCGTCCATTTGCCGAAGATCACGGGTTCGGTCGGCACCGGCAGGTTCGACTCGGCGGCGTGATCGGCGTAGTTGAGGCCGATGCACACGAATTTGCCGACGCGCCCGACGCACGGGCCGATGCGCGGTTCGCCCGACGCGACCGGCAGCGTCGACGGATCGACGGCGCGCAGTTTCGCGAGACCCGCGTCGGTCAGCGTGGCGCCGGCGATGTCGTCGACGATGCCGGACAGATCGCGAATCTTGCCGTCGGCGTCGAGAAGACCCGGCTTTTCCTGACCCTTCGGCCCAAAACGAAGCAGTTTCATCTGGTTTGATCCTCGTGTTTCAAAAGGTGATTCGGTTGCCTTGCAGCCTAGTTCGACCAGCCGCCGTCGATCAGATGGATCTGACCGGTCGTGAACGACGACTCGTCGGACCCGAGATAAAGCGCGAGCGCCGCGATTTCCTCCGGCTTGCCCACGCGCCCCATCGGCTGACGCGCGACGAACGCCGCCTGAACCTGCTCGATCGTCGCGCCCTGCGCCTTCGCCTGCTCGGCGATGCGCTGCTGAAGCGATGGCGAATCGACGGTGCCCGGACAGATCGCGTTGCAGCGGATGCCGCGCGTGACGAAATCGGCGGCGACGGCCTTCGTCAGGCCGATCACGGCCGCCTTCGACGCACCATACACGAAGCGGTTCGGCACGCCCTTCACGCTCGACGCCGCCGACGACATGTTGATGATCGACCCGCCGCCCTTCGTGAGCATCGCCGGCAGGAACGCGCGGATGGTACGGTACATCGCCTTCGCGTTGAGATCGAACGCGAGATCCCAGTCCGCCTCGCTCGCTTCGAGGATCGAACCGGCGTGCACGAAGCCCGCGCAATTGAACAGCACGTCGATCGCGCCGATTTCGCTCGCCAGGTCGTTGACGGCTTGCGTATCGAGCACGTCGAGCTTACGGAACTCGAACGGCTTGCCTTCGAGCGACTCGGTGCGGATGTCGGTCGCGATCACGCGCGCGCCCTGGGCCGCAAACAGCTCGGCGGTCGCGAGGCCGATTCCCTGTCCCGCCGCCGTGATCAGCGCGGTCTTGCCTGCCAGTCTTTGTATCATCTACAGCTCCGGTTAAAAGTGTTTTTGAGACATGTCGGGTATTTCGGCGGTTTGCGCGCCGTCACAGGCGGTAGAACACATGGGCGTTCGCGCCGAAGATCGCCGCTTCGTCTGTTTTTTCAAGATGAGGACGCTGGTTGCAGAGCGCGCGGGCCGCGTCGTGCCAGCCAGCATAGTCGCCATTCAGGTTTAGTACCGGCCAGTCGCTGCCCCACATCAGGCGTTGCGCGCCGAAATGTTCGAAAAGATGGTCGACGTAGGGTTTCAATACGGATTCGTCGCATTCTTGCGCGGCTTCGGTGACGAGTCCGGACAACTTGCAATACGGTTTTTGCGGCAGTTCCGCCAGTTGCGCGATGCCGTCGGCCCACGGTTGCCAGCCTGCGGCGCCGTCGCGAATCGGCGGCTTTGCGCCATGATCGACGACGATTCTCAGCTCCGGGTAGCGCTGCGCGAACTTCGTGAAGGACGGAACGTGGCGCGCGAAGATCAGCGCGTCGAATGCGAGATCGAGTTCGATGAGCTTCCGAATAGCGGGTTCGATCGGTGCGGTTTCGATCCAGCAGTCGTCGGGCAAATCCTGAAGCATCGGGCGCACGCCCTTGAACTTCGGATCGCGCGCGAGTGTTTCGATCAACGCGGGCGCGTCGGGCGCATCGAGCGGCACCCAGCCGACGACGCCCGCGATCGATTCCTCGTTGTGCGCGAGGTTCAACAGATAGCGCGTTTCATCGACGGTCGGCGCGGCCTGGACGACGATCGTCCGCGCGACATTCGCCGCTTCGCGCAATGGCTTGAGCTCGTCGGGACCGAAAACGCGATACAGCGCCTTCATCTCCGGCTTGAGCCAGCCGTAATCGCCGCGCGCGGGGTCCCAGTAATGCTGATGCGCGTCGATATTCATCGCGGCACCGGCGCGTCCGGATGCAGCAACTTGTTCGCGCGCAGCGCGTCCCACAGCGCGGCGGGCAGCGGCTCGGCGAACGAAGCCGCGTTCTCGGCCACTTCGTGAGCGCTGCGCGCGCCCATCAGCACGGTCGCAATAACTTTATGCGCATAAGGAAATTGGAGGGCCGCGCTCGACAGCGCGACGCCGTGCTCACGGCAGACGCGTTCAAGCTTGCCGACCTGCTCGACGATCGCGGCGGGCGCATCGCCGTAGTTGAACTTCAGATCGCCTTCGGCGCCAGCGTCGAGACCGCGCGCGAGAATGCCCGAGTTGAACGCGCCGCCGAGCAGGATGCTGACCCCGCGTTTCGCGCACTCCGGCAGCAAGTCGTCGAGGACGGCTTGTTCGAGCAGCGTGTATCGTCCGGCGAGCAGCGCGCAGTCGATGTCGAATTCGGCCATTGCTTCCATGATCGCCGCGCCTTCGTTCACGCCGAGTCCGACCGCCTTCACGCCGCGCGTCTGGCGCAGTTCGTCGAGCGCGCGAAATCCGCCGTCGTCGGTGAGTTGCCGCCAGTAGAACGCGTTCTTTTCGCCGTGCGTCACGCGGCCGATGTCGTGAATCAGCACGATATCGATATCCACGATGCCGAGACGCTGCTGGCTGTCCTCGAACGAGCGCAGGATGCCGTCGTAGCTGTAGTCGTAGATCGCTTCGAAGGGCAGCGGATTCGCCCAGCCTTCGCTGCCGTCGTAGGGATGCACGCGCGGCACGAAGCGGCGGCCGACTTTCGTCGAAAGCACGTAGTCGGCGCGCGGATAGCGGCGCAGCGCGTTGCCGAGGCGGTGCTCCGCTTTCGTATGGCCGTAGTGCGGCGCCGTATCGAAGAAGCGGATGCCGCTTTGCCACGCGGCGTCGACGGTCGCCATCGCCGCCTCTTCCGACAACTCGTGATACAGCCCGCCCAGCGGCGCGGTCCCGAGCGAAAGCGCCGTCACTTCCAGCGCCGTGCGGCCGATCTTGCGGCGGCGACCGACCGCCGCGTCTCCTGCTTCGTTATTCATCTGCGCGGCCTCATTGCTGCGATCAAGTTGGCAAGCGTTCAACTGTTACGCCGCCTGTCACATTACGCGCGGTCGCCGCGCGCGGCAAATGCGCCGGCAGGCAAGCCGGCCCGACCGGCTCGAACGTCTTGTAAGTCAGGATGAATTCCTGATGGCCTAATCCTTCCGACTTCGACGCCGCGCCCGCCGCCACCGCGACGGTCGCATCGAAGACTTCGCGTCCGACTTCGTCGAGCGTCGCGCGGCCTTCGAGGATGCGGCCCGCGTCGACGTCCATGTCGCCGGACAGGTTGCGGTAAGTGGTCGGGTTGGCGCAGACCTTGATGACAGGCGAGATCGCCGAGCCGACCACCGAGCCGCGCCCGGTCGTGAAGAGGATCACATGCGCGCCGCACGCGATCAGTTCGACGATTTCCGCGTTGTCGCTGATGTTGGGAAAGCCAAAGCGCGGCTCGCCGTCGGGGACGACGTCGAGAAGGTACAGGCCGCCGGTCGGCGGAACGTCGCCGGGTTTGACGATGCCCGCGATCGGCGACGCCCCGCTTTTCGCATACGCGCCGAGCGACTTTTCTTCCTGCGTCGTGAGACCGCCGTCCGCGTTGCCGACGGCGAACGAGCCGTGGCCGAGGATCGAGTAATAGCGCGCCGCCTTCGCCACGCACGCGACGATTTCCGCGCCGAGTTCTGGCCGCGCCGCGCGCTTTTCCATGTGATATTCGCAGCCGACGAGTTCGCCGGTTTCTTCGAAGATGCACGTCGCGCCCGCTTCGATCAGCGCGTCGAACGCGCGGCCGACGGCCGGGTTCGCCGTGATGCCGCTCGTGCCATCCGAGCCGCCGCAGATCGTGCCGACGACGAGTTCATCGAGCGCCATCGGCACTTTCGGCTGCGCGGCGAGCGTCGCGCGCGCTTCGCGCACCCAGTCGAGACCGTTCTGGATCGTGCTGCGCGTGCCGCCCTTTTCCTGGATCGTGAGCACTTGCGCGGGACGGCCGCTCGCGCGCACGGCATCGACGAGATGATGCTTGTTCATGCTCTCGCAACCGAGCGAGACGAACAGCACCGCGCCGACGTTCGGATGCGTCGTCAGGCGTTCCATCATCTTTTCGGCGTAGCTATTCGGATAGCAGCCCGGGAAGCCGATCAGGTGGACGGGCGGTTCGTGCTCGTGATGATCGAACGCGTCGAACGAAGGGCGGAATTGCGCGACGATCTCGCGCGCCACGTGATGCGCGCATTCGACCAGATAGGCGACGGCCACGACATTGCGAATGCCTTTGCGTCCGTCGGAGCGTTGATAACCCAGCATGGGAAAGGATGTCGTTGGCATGGTTCGCGGAGTTGTTTTGCGTTGTCGGGGCGATGCTTTACCGCACGAATGTGTTCCCGGCGTCGTGCGTATAAGTGGGCAGGTAATCGCTGGCGAGATTGTGAGTATGCAAATGCTCGCCCTTTGCGACGTCGTGCGTGACATGCCCGATGACGGCGCCATACCGGAGCACTTTCTGATCGACCACGAGCGCGCACCGCGCGATCTTGTGTGCGAGATCGACGGCCCGCGCAAGCACGACGCTTTCGCCGTCGATCAGTACAGCCTCGCCCGCGGCGAGACGCGCACCCGCGATCAGACAATTGTCCTCGGGACTCAGCAAGATCAATCGCGGGTCGGTTTCGTTCATCGACGTCATCTCAGTTCTGCCCCTCGCCGCCCGCGAGCCGCGCCACCATCAGCGAGCCGAGGATGATCGCGCCGTAAATCGCCTGAATCCAGAACGACGGAACCTGCGCGAGCGTCAGCAAATTCTGCACGACGCCCAGCAACAGCACGCCGGACAACGCGCCGAGCATCGTGCCCTTGCCGCCATCGAGCGAAATGCCGCCGATCACCGCCGCCGCGAACACCGTGAAGATCATCCCGTTGCCCTGGTTCGCGTTGATCGCGCCGACGTAACCCGTCACGATCAGCCCGCCCACCGACGCGAGCACGCTGCCCAGCACGAACACGCCCCACGTGATGCGCTCGACGCGAATGCCCGCCGCGCGCGCCGCTTCCGGATTGCCGCCGATCGCGTACAGCGCGCGCCCGAGCCGGTGATAGCGCAGCATGAACGCGGCGACCGCGAACGCCACCGCTGCGAGCCACACGGACACCGGCAATCCGGCGACGAGCGTCGTCGCGAGCGTGAAGAAGGACGGCGGCATGTCGAAGAGCGTGCCGCCCTTGGTCGCGCCGACGAGCATCCCGCGCAGCACGATCAGCATCGCAAGCGTCACGATGAACGCGTTCAGCCGCAAACGCACGACCAGAAAGCCGTTGACGAAGCCGACGGCCGCGCCGACCGCGACGATCGCGAGCAATCCCGCCCACGCCGGCCATTCGAAGCCGAATCCCGCCGATGCCGCCGGCATCACGAGCATTGCGCCGACGGCAGGCGCAATGCCGACCGTCGATTCGAGTGACAAATCGAACTTGCCCGTCAGCACGATCAGCGATTCGGCCAGCACGACGAGCGCAAGCGCCGCCGACGCGCCGAGAATGCTGATGAGATTCGCCTTCGTGAGAAAGCTCGGGCTGACGAACGCGCCGATCGCGAGCAGCAACGCGAGCGCGGGCAGGAGCGCCAGGTCGCGAAAACGCGCGAGGTCGAGGCGCGCACGCCGCTCGCGCACGCCGACGCCCGCGCCTGGCGCGCTGCCGGCCATCGCGGCGCTCGGGACGTTATTCTTCATGGAGACTCACTCCTTCTACTGATGCAATCAGTTCATGGTCCTGCCAGCCGGCAGGAAATTCGGCGGCGACCGCGCCGCGAAACATCACGAGGACGCGGTCGCAGGTGCGCAAATCGTCCAGTTCGCCCGACACCACCAGCACCGCCTTGCCCTCGTCGCGCACGCGATCGACGACGCCGAGCAGCGCTTCCTTCGATTTCACATCGACGCCCGCCGTTGGGTCGATCAGCACAAGCACGTCGGGGTCGGTCGCGAGCGCGCGCGCCATCACCACTTTCTGCTGATTGCCACCCGACAGGCCCGACACCGCGTGCTCCGGTCCCTGCGTCTTGATGCCAAGCGCGTCGATCATGCGGCGACCGAACGCGTTCTTCTTCCCCGGCGACGCGACGCCGAAGCGCCCGAGCGTGCGCGCAATCGTCATCGACGCGTTTTCCGCCACCGATTGCGACAGCACGAGTCCCTCGCGATGCCGGTCCTTCGGCACGCAGCCGACGCCCGCGTCGAGCGCGGCGGGCACGTCGCCCGGCGGCAGCGCGCGGCCATCGACGCGAATCGTGCCCGCGCGCTGGGCGCTCAAGCCAGCGATCGCCTCCGCGACGCTCGTCCGGCCGCTCGATGTCGCGCCGGTCAACCCGACCACTTCGCCGCGCTTCACGCTGAACGACACGCCTTCGTAGTCCTCGCCGCAGAGCGCATCGACGTTGAGCGCGACGGGCGTATCGGCGGGCAATGCGGGACGCGCGGCGGCATCCGCGACGGCCAGGCCGCCCTGCTCGCCCGTCATCGCCTCGATCAGCTTTTCGCGCGGCAACGCGGAGACCGGCGCGCTCACGATATGCCGCGCGTCGCGCAGCACCGTGACCGCCTGGCAAATCTCGTACACCTCCTGCAAGTGGTGCGAAATGAACAGGAACGTCACGCCTTCGCGCTGCAATTCCTCGATGCGCCGAAAGAGCCGCTTGATTTCGTCGCCGTCGAGCTGCGCGGTCGGTTCGTCGAGGATGATGAAGCGCGCGCCGTATGACAGCGCCCGCGCGATCTCGACCAGTTGCCGCGCTTCCACCGTCAGATCGCCGGCGCGGGCGTCCTCGCGCACGTCGATCTTCCAGTGATCGAGCAGCGCGCGGGCGTCGCGGCGCATCGTCCGCCAGTCGATCACGCTGCCTCTGACCGGCTGACGGTTGATGAACAGATTCTCGGCGACGGAAAGTTCGCGGATGATCGTCGAGTGCTGGTAGACGCACGCGACGCGCTCGCGCCACGCGTCGCGGTCGGCGATGGGCGGCGCGGGCGCGTCGTTGAACCGCACTTCGCCCGTGTCCGGTTTGCGCAGGCCCGTGAGCATCGAGACGAGCGTCGATTTGCCCGCGCCGTTGCGTCCGACGAGCGCATGCGATTCGCCCGGCAGGACGCGCAGGCTCACGTCGTTCAACGCCGCCGTCGAGCCGAAGCGCTTCGTCAGATTGCGCGCCTCCACCACTGGAACGTTCATTTGATGGTATTTCCCCACAGCGACTTGTCGTCGACGTTCGCCTTCGTCACGAGCGGCGCGGGCAACTGGTCTTCGAGGATGCCGGGCGCGCGCTGCACGATCGTGCTGCCGTGATCCGTCGGGCCGGGCTGGAAGGTCTGGCCCGCGAGCGCCGCCTTGATATAGAAGAGGCCGTATTTCGCGTACAGGTCGGCGGGCTGCGAAATCGTCGCGTCGATCTCGCCGCGCCGGATCGCGTCGAATTCCTGCGGAATGCCGTCGTTGCTGACGATCACGACGTGCTTCGGATCGCCCGCCTTGAAGAGCATCTGCTTGCGGCGCAGCGTTTGCAGCGTCGGCGACAGATAGACGCCGCCCGCCTGCATGTAGATCGCCTTCACGTCGGGATTCGCGGTCAGCAGACTGTCGAGCGCGGTCGCGGCGACGTCGCCCTTCCAGGCCGCCGGAATTTCCAGCAGCGACAGACCCGGATATTTCTTGAGACACGCGCGGAACGCCTCGGAGCGGTCGCGGCCATTCACGGAAGCCAGATCGCCCATGATCTGCACGACCTTGCCCGACTTGACGTGCTCGCCGATGTAATCGCACGCCTTCGAGCCGTAGGCGCGGTTGTCGGCGCGCACGACCATCGCGACCTTGCCTTGCGTCGGCGCGACATCGACGGCGACGACCGGCACGCTCTTCGCCGACGACGTCTCCAGCGCGCGGCTGATCGCGGCCGAATCCAGCGGCCCGACGACGATCCCCTTCGCGCCGAGATTCAGCAGGTTGTTCATGTCGGTGATCTGCTGCGCGGGATCGCCGTTCGAATTGACGGGCGCGAGGATGTCGAGACCCATCTGCTTCGCGTAGACCGGCAGGTAGTTGTTGTACGACTGCCAGAACGGCGAAGTCAGCAGCGGAAGGCCCAAGCCGACCTTGCCGGCGTCGGCGGCGTGGGCGGTGGCGACCAGCCCCGCGCTCGCGGCCACGACGGCCGCAACGAAACGACGGGCCGTGGGTAGCCCCTTGATGAACGTCATATGCGTGTCTCCTGATGTGCTCGTTGGATTGCTATGGACTTCGGTCCAGTTCGGCCTTTTCACTCCGACCGTTCTTGCTTCGGGTTTGCCTTAATGCGCTCATTCATCAGTGAACGTATTATTCATATACGGATAAACCGAAGTCAAGGAAAGTGCGCTGCAGCATCGGTCGGTAGTTTCCCTAGCGCGCGGCGCCTGCCCGCCGCGCCGCGGACGGCTTACACTCGGCGCGGCCCAACAGAAATGAATCGACCCAGAACCCGAATGGACGTGGACGACACCAACGACGCCGACCGCTACCGCGCGCCCGCGCTGGACAAGGGGCTCGACATCCTCGAATTGCTTTCGGAACAGAAGGACGGGCTGACGCGCGCCGAAATCACGAAGCTGCTCGGGCGCAACGCAAGCGAGATGTACCGGATGCTGGAGCGGCTCGTCGCGCGGCAATACGTCGTGCGCTCGCCCGCCGGCGACCGCTATTCGCTGAGCCTGAAGCTCTATGCGCTCGCGCACCGGCATCCGCCGATGAACCGGCTGATCTCCGAGGCGCTGCCCGTGATGCAGCGTTTTGCCGATACCGCCGAACAGTCGGTGCATCTCGCCGTCTACGATCGCGGCAATCTGCTCGTGATCGCGCAGGTCGACGGGCCGGGGACGTGGGGCATTTCGGTGCGGCTCGGCTCGCGCGTCGGTTTGATCGACACCGGCTCGGGGCGCGTGATGCTCGCGTTCCAGAGCGCGGAGCAGCGCGAGCACATGCTTGCCGAACACACGAGGGTGAAGGGCGAACACGTGCTCGACCGCGATGTGCTGGACGCGGCCTACGCGCACATTCAGGCGGACGGTTTTTCGCGCAAGGACAGCCTTCAGACGGTGGGCGTGACGGACATCACGTTTCCGCTGCTCGGGCCGTCGGGTCAGGCGATCGCGGCGCTGACGTGTCCCTACATGCGGCGAATCGACGAATACGTCGCGCCGTCGATCGAGGACGTGACCGCGATGCTGAAAGACGCGGCGGCCGGTTTGTCGATGGCGGGAAATACGCCGGGACAGGAATCGGATTGAAGCGCGTCGCTGACGCGTTAGAATGGCGGCCCTCTCAAAAAGGCGGGCGGCTGTTTTAGCGGTCCGCCGCTTCCGACGTTAGCAATCTCAATGGCGAAACTCCTGTCCGATCCCGAATTCCAGCGCTTCACCGAGCTTCAGCAAAAGCAGGCGAGCTTCACGATCACGCCCGAAGAAGCCGACGAACTGCGCGACATCGTCGCTCGCGCGCAGAAAAAGCGCGACGACCGCGCGGCCGCGATGCAGTCGATCGAAACCTTCATCCAGCAGTTCGACATCGGCCCGGACGAGCTCTTCTCGCCCGAGCAGATCGGCGACGCGGCGCGCACTTACGGGCTGATTCCGGCCGCGAAGAAGGAACGCGCGCTCCCGCCGCAGCTCACCCATAACGGCAAGCCGTATCAGTGGACATCGCGCGCGCTGCCCGACGACATCCGCGTGCCGTTGTTCGAGGCGTTCGCGGCGGGCGCGTCGGTGAAGGGTTTCATCGCGACGCCGAAGGACGCGACGCGCTGCGCCGCCACCATCGCGCGGCTCGAACGCGAAACCGGCAGTACCTACGCCGACGCGTGGCTCGACGAACTGACGCTCACGCGTGCGCACATCGACGAAGCGCTCGCGAAGCTCGCGGCCTGATTTTTCTCGCAGCGAGACCAAAATCGCCGCCTTCGGGCGGCGATTTGTCGTTTACGGCGCCGCGTCGCGCGCGACGTCGGTTTTCGCGTCGCACAGACGCATCCGGAATCCGACGACGCCCGGATCTTCCGTCGACGTGACCTGGAATCCGGCGCGGCGCGCGAGTTCGATCATCGGCGTGTTTTCGCGCAGCGCCTCGCCGACGAGCCAGCGCGTGCCGCGATTGCGCGAATAGTCGATGATCCGCGACAGGAGCAGCGAGCCGAGTCCGCGCCCTTTCATGTCCGAACGCGCCGCGACCGCGAATTCGGCCGTCTCGTTATCCGGATCGGCGATCGCGCGCACGACGCCGAGCGTCTCCGTCGCGCCGGTCGAGTCCGGGCGGCATGCGATCAGCGCCATCTCGCGGTCGTAGTCGATCTGCGTCATGCGCGCGAGCTGCGAGTGGTCGAAGCTGCGCACCGCGCCGAAAAAGCGCAGGCGCAGGTCCTCGGCCGTGTTCGCCGCGACGAACGCGCGGTGCGCCGCTTCGTCTTCCGGACGGATCGGCCGCACGGTCAGGTTGAGGCCGCGCCAGTCGAGCGTTTCTTCGAGGCGGCGCGGATACGGCACGATCGCGAGCGGCTTGCGACGCGCGCCGAGCGTCAGATGCGGCTCGTGCACGGCGACCGATTCGCGCGTGACGCGCATCGTCATTTTCAGCGCGACGATCTGCTCGACGTCGCAGACGAGTTGCGAAAGCGAGGTCAGCGCGGCAAGCAACGTTTCCGCGGGCAGTTCGCGCGCACGCGGCGAACGCAGCACGAGATCGCGCGCGAGCACCGGATTGAGCGGCGGCAGCGCGAATTCATGCAGCGCGTCGGGCAGGCCGAGCGCGCCCTCGGCGCGAAATTCGAAGGCCGGACCGAACACGCGGTGATTGAGCAGCCGCACTTCGACCTCGACCGCTTCGTGACTGCGTGGTGGCGGCGGACCAGGCTTCACCACGATGCTGTAACGCGCGAGCAGCCGCGCGGCCCGCTCGCCGTCCAGTTCCGCGATGCCGCTCTGGAGCGCGGTGCACGCCTCGTTCTGCGCCGCCTCGATGTCTTCCGGGACGACGGCCGGCAGCCCTTCCGGCGTCTGCATCAGCAGTTCGCGGCCGAGCCGGTAGTCGACGAGACGCGCGAAACCGCGTGCAAGGCGATGCGGCGTCGTATGAACCGGGATGCCGTTTGCGTGCAGTTCGTCGCGCGTCGCCGCATCGACGCAACCGAAAAAACACGCCAGCAAACCGCGGTACGCGTGCTGCCGCGAGGCGATCAGCGTGCGCGCCACGTCGGCTACCGGCGCGCTGTGCGTCGGCGCATGGACGACGAACGCCGTGCCCGTCTCGCGATGCGCGGCCAGCGCTTCGAGCGCGACGCCGAAATCGGCGGGCGCGGCGGAATCGCCGAGCAACAGCGGATTGCCCGCCTGCGCGTGCGGCAGCGCGGCCGCGAGCGCGTCGCGCGCCGGCGCCGGCCAGTGCGCGAGGCTCGCGCCGGCGGCATCGAAGGCGTCGGCGGCCAGCGCGCCGACGCCGGGATCGCTCGTGATGACGGTCGCGAAATCGGCCGCCGCGACCCGGCCGACGCCGAGCGTTTCGATCTCGTCGAGCAGGTCGTCGAGCGAGGCGACCCGCACCAGGCCCGCGCGGCGAAACGCGGCGCCGTAGAGAGCGTCGAACGGATCGTCCTGACAGGTTCGCAGCACCAGAACGGGTTTGTTGCGCGCGGCCGCCCGCGCCGCCGACATGAATTTGCGCGCGGCCCGCACCGATTCGATCGCGAGCAGCACGGCGCGCGTCGTCGGGTCGCTCGCGAGGAAATCGAGGATGTCGCCCGCGTCGACGTCGGCTTCGTCGCCGAGCGCGACGACGCGCGAAAAGCCCAGACCGCGCGCCTGCGCCCAGCCGAGGACGCCGTTCGTCAGCGCGTTCGACCCCGACACCCACGCGACGCCGCCCGGTTTGATCGAGCAGGCGGGCGCGCCAAGGCACGCGCCGAGCGAGGGCGTCATCACGCCGACGCTCGCCGGACCGACCACGCGCAGCAGAAACGGGCGCGCGGCGGCGAGCGTGCGGGCGGTCCAGTCGTCGCGGTCGTGGGCACGCCAGGTCGCGGACGCGCCGGCGTGCCGCCGTCCGCCCGCCGCGCCGACAATGACGACGGCTTTGGTGCCGCGTTCGCCGAGCCGCTCGACGATCTGCGGCCACGTGGGCGGCGGCGTGCACAGCACGGCAACGCTCGGCGCTTCGGGCAGTTCGCGGACGTCGAAGAAAACGGGGTGTTCGCCCAGCCGCTCGTGTTTGGGATTCACCGGCCAGACCGGCCCGCCGAAACCGCTTTGCGACAGCCGCGACCACACCATCGCGCCGATGCTGCGTGGCCGCTCCGACGCGCCGACGACGGCAATCGACTTCGGGCGAAACAGGACATCGAGGTTGCGGACAGTCATGGTCGCTCCGGGCGGCAGATCGCGTGTGTGCGATCGGTTCGCCTAGGATAGGCGATTCCGGCGGGGCGCTCCATCGGCTGGATGGGATAGGAAAGTGAGGAATCGCCCGAGCGGTGCGCAGTTCGACGCGGGTGTAACGGTGGAGGCATCCGTATCGATTCTTAAACGGATCGTCCGACGCACGGCGCGCAGCAGCACGCGAATAGCGTTGGCTCAGAGCGACATATTCATTTGCACTCGAATGTCGTCAATGCGCAGACGTACTTACTTGCGCCTGCGCGCCGCTTTGCGTCATGAGCACCGGCCCGGAAATGCACTTCGACTCCACCGACAAATACGCTGTCGTCCCTTCGATCTGCTTCGGCAGCGTGTAGCTGATCTGGCACATCTCCTTCACGCCCTCGCCCCACGTCACGTTCAGCACGCCGCTGTCCTCGAGTCCGCGTGCGAAAATCCGGCTGCCCTGCCCGACGACACCCACCGACCGTCCCGCCACGTCTTCCACGCTCGCGCCGAAGGGCAACGCACCGCCGCCCAGCTTCGGCGCGCGGATCATCGCCGCGCGACCCGTCACCGTGTCGTACTTCAGCATCACGACCGATCCCGCGCGGGGCGCGACCTGCGCGGACGTCGACTTGAATTCGACATCCGTCGACGTGCCCTTCGGGTCGAGGTCCACGACGTTCATGCTGTACGGCGACAGGTACGGAATCACCGCGTAGCCATGCGAATCGATCTTCGTGCCGGGCGAACTCAGCACGTTTGCGCCCTTGGCCGCCGGCGCCTGCACGATGCCGAAGGTATCGCCGACCGTCTGCGAGAACGTCACGCCGCCGGGGTGCGCCACGACCGTGCCCGCCACGCCTGCCGACAGCTGGTTCACGCCGCTGCCGCCGCTCGCGGATGCATTGAACGTCGCGTAAGGCGCGCGATACGTGCCGCTCACGCCGGTCGTGCCCGAACTGGCGCCGGCGCCTGCGTTGTAGTTGCCGTAGCCGTTGTAGGAGAACTGGTTGAACTCCCCGAGCGAGCCGCCGATGTTCGCCTGCGTGTTCGTGGCGCCGTCGGAGTTGTGCGTGATGTTGGTCGTGAGCGTCGGTGCATGCGACGAGCGGCCGAGCGGCAAGGTCGTGCTCAACATGAATTCGTTCGACAGACGTCCGTCCATCGTGCGGGTGCGGCCCGCCGTCACGCTGTAGGTGCCGTACCTGAAGCTGTTCGTGTAACCGGCCTGATACAGCGTGTCGGTGCCGCTGCGGTTCCAGTAGTTCTGCGACGAACCTGTCAGATAGACCGTGCCGTGTTCGCCGAGCCGTTGGTTCACGGTGATTTGCACGCGATTACGCTGGCGAAAGAGCGCGTCGATGTCGCCGCCGCGATGCGCGATGTCGCGCACCGATGCGGCGTCGTTCAGGCTCAGGAAGCCCTTTGACGAGAACCGGTACGCCGCGATCGCGACGTTCGTGTCCGTCGGCACGAAGGCTTTGCTGTAGCCGAGGCGCAGACTCGCGCCGTGCATCGACGGATTATCGGGGACGTCGGTCTGCGATCCGGTCACGTCCATCGAGAACGCGCCGACGCGCGTGTTCAGCGCGGCGCCGAGGTTGACCGCGCCGTAGCCGGTCGAGGCGACGGCGCCGCCGTATGCCGTGACCACGTTGGTCAGGCCGCGCTGGATCGTGAACTGGCCGAAGATCGGCTTGTCTTCGAGTGAATCGTTGCGCAGTGCGCCCGCCGTGGCGCTAAAGCGCGTCACGCCCGGACGCAGCAGTTGCGCGACCGACGCGAACGGCACGGTGAACGTCTTCGTGCGGCCATCGGCTTCCGTCACGGTGACGACGAGATCGCCGCCGTAGCCGGTCGAATAGAGATCGTTGATCTCGAACGGCCCGGGCGCCACGTTGGTTTCCAGCAGAACTTGGCCGTTCTGACGAACGGTGACGCGCGCATTCGATTCGGCCGTGCCACGCACGACCGGCGCGTAGCCGCGCAGCGATTCGGGCAGCATGCGATCGTCGGTGGCGATCTGCACGCCGCGAAACGACACGCTGTCGAAGATTTCGCCCGTCGTGTAGGCATCGCCGAGCGTCACCTGCGCGCGCAGTTTTTCGACGTCGCGCTGCACGTAAGTGGCGATGTTGTCGAACTGGGTCGAACGGCCGACCGTCGAAGTCACCGACGATTGATGCCGGAAGTGCCACGCGCCGACGTTGACGCCCGCGTTCAGGCCGAGGTAGCTCTGCGTCGAGTCGAGTCCGGAGCCGCCGGTGCGAAACGTATTGGCGTTGTAGCTGAGGAAGCCGGCGTTGACGCCCTGATCCCACAGGTCCGGCGAGACATAGCCGCGCGCCGAGTTGCGCATGTACGCCTGCGGCACGCTCACGTCGAGGCGTTGTTCCTCGAAGTCGAAGTCGACGCTGGCGCCCGGAACGACGCCACCGATATCACCGCATATTTCCGCCTCGGCTGCGGCCGCGTTGGCGTGGCCGGATGCCGCATCCGCTTTGCCCAGATCGACGCCGATGCGTTGCAGCAATGCGCGGCTCAGGCAAGGACGCGCGCCTGCGCCGCCGCCCTTCGACGCGAAGCGAATCTCTTCCCGCGACACCCGCGCACCGTTGACGGTGAGCTCGACCATGTACGTCCCCGGCGACACGAGGTTGCCCCGCGTGAAGCGACCGACATCGACGGACTGACCCGCTTGCGTTCGCAGAAATGTATCGTCGAACTGCACTTCATCTGCGGCGCCCGGCCGGGTCGTGTCTGCGTTCACATTCGCTGCATTTGCTTCGGGCAATGCGGCGCACGTCATCATCACCAACGAGATGGCGGCCAACGGCTTAAGGCGAAAAGCGACGTCGTCCTGATTCGAGATGCGGGATGGCGGGGATTTCATGGTCAAGCCTGCGATCATTCGGTGAAAATCAGGCGCGAGTTGTCCCAGCGGACCGCCTGATGCGGTCCGCGCTGTAAGCGCGCTGTTTGTTGCGCCCTGAAAAACTTGGGCGCTTTGAGGTGCGCCGCCTGAGCCGGCGACGACACGTTGACTTATTCGCCGAGGGACGCTTCGTGCGGCGTTGCGCCGCCGTAATCGCTGATCGTGATGAATTTCACCTTGGCGCCTGCAGGAATCGCGGTGAGATGCTTGACCGGAAACACGGCACTGCTCTTCGGTCCAACCATGCCGCCCGCTTCATTCTTGAAGGTCTGGTCGCCGCTCACCACATCGATTTCACTAAACGACACGTGATAAGCGCTCGGATTCGCCGCGGCCACCGCATACCCTTTGTTATCCGGAGCAGGCACGATTTTCCATGTCAGCGTCTGGGCCGCATCGGCAGGCGTGCCGGGCAAATCCTTAGGACGTGCAAATACTTTGATGCGCGTGCGGAAAGCGAACTGGAGCGTGTTCTCCTCCGTGCCCGGCTTGGCTTTGGGCGGGACGTCGAGCACATTCAGCCAGAAGACCGATTCGCGATCCTTAGGCAAGGCATCGCCGGTGTACATCATGCGCAGCGTCTGCGCCTTGTGGCCGTCCATCCGGAAGATCGGCGGTGTCAGCACGAAGGGCGCGCTGGCATCGTCGGGCTTCGCGTTGGCGTCGCCCGAGTCCATCCAGACCTGGACGAGCGAGGGTTCGGCCCGGTCGTTGTCGAGCTTTACCGTGACTTCGCGATTCTCAAGGGGATACACCACGCGCGTGCCGCCTACCGTGACGCTGGCCGCGGCACAGCCTGCATACAGCGCAGCAACCACGCCCAGGGCACATGCCATTCGAGTAAGCAACTTCATCATGTATCTCCGTGAAAACCTGTCTCTAAATTTAGGGGAAAACCGGGTATCCGCGATGGCGGATACCCGCTGATAGTGCTTACTGGTATTGCATCGTGTACTGAACCGACGTCTTCACTTCGCCGGCCGTCGCTGCGCCCGTCGCGATGTACTGGGCGAAGTACTTCATGGTTCCGGAGCCGCTGCTGATGTCCACACCATCGGTCGTGAAATCATTGTTGACGCTGGTGACGACGTTGATCGGCTGAAGCGACGCGTTCAGTAGACGCACTTCGACGTTCGTGGCAGGCGAGTTCGTCGACTGGTTCGCGAGGTTGCCCGTCGCTTGATTGACGGTCGGACCATTCTCGAAGTGGGCGAGTGCCTTCGTGCCGCTCGTGCAGCCGGTCAGCGCGAAAGTCAGATCGGTTGCCGCCGACGTGCCGGCGGTCGCGCCGGTTGCGCCGAGCGTGCGCTTCGAAACGGTCGGCAGCGTAATAGCCTTGTTCACTGCGCCGCCGGCTTGCGTGTCGATCGAGCACGTCGTATCCGACACTTGGCCGGTGAAGCTGATCGTGCCGTCGGCAGCTTGCGCGCCCGTCGATGCGAGTGCGATGGCGCTAAGCGCCGCAATACCGGTCAGCGTGGAGATAAGGGATTTCATGACAATTCCAAAGAATAAATAGCGAAGTAAGGAAGGTTATTCGCGGCAGCTCAGCCGGATATGACTTATGCCGCAGCGCAGTCGTGCACCTTTTTGCCTTCAGCTTTACCGCTCGGAAGGAGCGAGGGTGTTTGTCTGCGATGACCGGCATCATACGGAGACTATTTCGGGATTACCCTGAGATAAGTCCGAAATTACAGATCGACTGGCTTTTTTCTTCTGAACCTCTGTTTCGCGTCAACGATTTTCCCGGAGCGCGCAGGACGCGCTTGGCTGGCTCATATGCTGCGGACGCTCCGCGATGCTCGCGAGACTTTATGCGCATAAAGTTTCGCGCCGGCCCGGGTGCCGAGCCCTCGTTAGACTCGTGGCGTGTACGCGCGGAAGCGGGCGTAGAGGGGATATGTCGTCGGCTCACCACAATCCTGCTTCCAAAATCGTCCGAATGGCTAACGCGCGCCGCTTTATCACTTTTCTACTTAAAAAATATAAACATTCAAAGTAGAATTCTTTTGCCTCAAAAAACAGGAGTGAACGACGTGGCAGCGGAAATCATTGCGATCACGCAACAGAAGGGCGGGGTCGGAAAGAGCACGATAGCGATGCACCTGGGTGCTGCTTTTCATGAAAAGAAGAAGCGCGTCCTGGTCGTAGATGCGGACGGGCAAAATACCTTGGTCCACTGGACAAGCGCTTCGTCGGAAGGGGCCGGCGGCATCCCGTTCCCTGTTGTCAATCTTTCCGAAGCTGGCGGACAGATCCATCGAGAGATCAAGAAGTTCGTCGGCGACTACGACATCATCGTGGTCGACTGCCCGCCGTCCATCACTGAGAAAGTCTCGGGTGTTGTCCTTCTTGCCGCCACTGTCGCGGTGATTCCCACGTCGTCATCACCCGCCGACTATTGGTCGAGCGTCGGTCTGGTCAAGCTCATTCAGCAAGCACAGGTGATGAACGAAGACTTGCAGGCGGTCTTTCTGCTGAACAAGACGGAAGAGAAGCGAATGCTGACGCGTGAGCTCAAGGTGGCACTCGAGGAACTCGGTTTCCCGCTCCTTAAAACGCAGATACCTACGCGCGAGTGCTACAAACAGGCGATGGCACTCGGCCAAACCGTCCTTCAGATGACAGACCGCGGTTCGCGGCTTGCAGCCGCCGAAATCCGAGCCTGTGCCGACGAAATTCTCGCGATGCTCCCCTGACTTTATGCGCATAAAGGTCCCTGAATGAAACCGTCCCAGTTCGCCAAAGGCTTTAAAGCCAGACCCGATACCACGAGTAGTGAAAAGAGAACCGCTCTGGACCGCCTGAATGCCATCGATGGCATTGTGAGTAACGAGCAGGTCAATCAGCCTGCCGCCAACGGTCGCTCAAGCGCCTTCACGCCGGACCAGGACCCGGACTCGTCAGCGATTCTCGAATCGGACGAGTTCAAAACGTGGCGTCGTTCGAATCGATATGCCGCCGGGCAAGTCATCGAATTGCCTTTAAAAGCGATCAAGCCAAGTCCGTTCAATCCGCGTCATTTTTATTTGAAGGCGTCGATTGCCGAACTCGCCGTGAACCTCGCGAAGCAAGGTCAGCAGCAAGCCATCCATGTCATTCCTGACTATGAAAGCCCAGGCACATTTTTTGTCAGCGACGGCGGGCGACGTGTCCGCGCGCTGAAAGAAGCGAATAAGGAAACCGTGAAGGCGGTGGTCGTCGACCTCCCGATTGGCATCGAGAGCTACAAGCTCGGCTACGACCTGAACGTGCAGCGGGATTCCCAGACGGTGTTCGACAACGCAATCGTCTGGAAGCGATTCCTCGACGATCAGCACTTTCAGAGTCAACGCGAACTCGCGGATCATCTCGGCCTCGACGAATCCACCATTGCGGTTGCTCTTTCAATTGCGAAGTTGCCCGAGAACGTCATGCACGAAATGGTGGCAAGACCCGATCGATTCGGTTCGAACATGGCATATCAGGTGACGCGGTACCACACGGCGCGCGGCACAGACGCGACCCTGCGGCTCATCAACAAGATTCTCTCCGACGATCTAAGCACCCGCCAGGTGGCAGACATCGTGAAAGGACGAGCGACCGCGCTGGACGCACCCAAAGTGGCGGGACGCCAGCGATACGCGCAGCGACTGGAGATCAAGCTCGACGGTATCTCGGTCGGAGACCTGAAGTCGTATGGCGACGACCGGCTCGAATTGCGCCTGCGCGGCTTGTCAAAGCAAAAGCGCGATGAACTGCTCGAGCAAATCGAGCAGATGCTGCAATCGAACGCAGCGAAGCAATAGGCAAGCTTAGGTTTTAGACATCACGCCCGCCGATCAGGCGGCGCGTGATTGATTGAGCGTGAAAGCGAGCAGATCGCCATCGGTGGGTTCTCCCCACGTCTTCCGGGCGAGCCAGTCAAAGAACGACGTTTCGGCCAGCTTCGACTCCAGTCCTCGCTTGCGCCAGTCGTCGCGCATATGAGTGCCGAGTTCGGGCAACACATCTTCCTCGAACGTCTGGCGCGCGAGTTCCCGTTCTTCCTCACCCTGTTCGTCGTAGAGCGCCCGCGCCTCCTTGCGACGATAGGCCGAAAATTCGCTGAGCAGCCGAGCCTTCAGGTCGTCCGCAGGCGCACCGCCGTTGCGCGCGGAAGCCGCGGGGACGGCCGGCAGCGCCTCGACCGGCGGCGCGTAGCCCTTCTTCAACGCATCCTTGAAGAGCGCAGCCGCGCTGCGCACCGGTGGCAACGACGTGCTCCGCATGCGCTGTTCGGTCATCTGGAGCGCCGCACGGATCCGATTTTCTTCGCTGTCGGCGTAAAGTGTTTGCGCGTCCTTCAGCGAAATGCCGATCTTCACCATGCGATCGACGAGCGTACTGTCGAAGACGTTCGGATGCTCATCGAGCGCCAGCATCGGCTGCTTTTGCTCCGTCACACGAAACTGAATCTCCGCCACTCGTCGCCCTTCGCGATGCTCGATCAATTCGACGACGATATTCGTGACAGCATTCACTTCGGCGATCGCCGGGCGCAGATAGTCGCGCTTGAAGTACTTGTATTCGCGCTTCGCCTCATCGCCGGCTTCGGTGTCGGGCGTCCCTGACAAGATCGGCCGCCACCATTCCCACGTCTCGCGCATCGTAAGGTGGCTTGGATTCGTCAGATAGCGCACGCAAATTTCGTACAGCGCCAACCCCGCGCTGCTGCGCAACTGACTCTGAAACTGCAGGCTCAGGCGCGCATATTGGACGGGGTCGAGCAGTTTCTTTTTGATTTTCGGCGCGAACGAAAACTCCACCCACACGCGGCGCGTCGCCGGATCCTCGAGAATTTCCGCATCTGCGATCAGCGTCGAGATTCCCCACTTGCGGCCCGGCTTTTGACTCGACGTACCGGTGCTCCATTCGACCTGCACCGAGACCATGCGTCGCAAATGTTCTTTTACGAGCGCCGTGTCGTTCGAATCGAACGCAGAATTTGCAACGATGTCCGACAACAAGGCGCGGTATGTGTCGCCCGATTCGTCGGCCTGCTGCGCGACGGCGAGAAGCACGTTGAAGAGCTTGCGCGTGAGCAGCGTGATTTTCCCGCTTTTCGGCTGGATCGCGATGGCCTCGACGGCCTTGCGCAACTCTGCGGAACTCGGGCTGACTACGTCGGTTTTCTTTGCGCGCTTGGTTGCCATGCGTCAGGCCAGATGGATTTTGCGATGAGGATACTGATTGCGGTGATGTCCGTCTAGAGGTGCACTCTCACCATCGTGCGGTGAAGTGCTAACTGCCGTATTGCCTCACTGCGGTGCGCTCCCGAAAAGTCTCACCGCTCACCATTCACGCACCACTCGGATGCTCAAGTTCCACGCGGGTAAACGGATTGCGCTCGGTTTACCGCTTTCATTACGCCCTCGTTTCTTCTCCCGAAAAGCCTCACCCGAAATTTTTTTGATCTTCTTCTTGTTGTTGTGGCGCTGGCACAGGCTAAGACAGCGATGCGGATGGTCAATTTACGGGCGTTTTTCCGACTCGCTTCGGAAAACTGCCTTGGATCGAAAAGATAGCTGCGCATCCGCTCCCGAAAACTCTCACCTTTCCCTGCACGAGCACCGCAGAGCATGGTCTTCCTGCCCGCAGCCATTGGGCGCGAAGCATGCGCGCGATCCCGAAAAACCTCACCTTTGCGATCCGAGGCAGCGGCGGATGATGTGGAAGATGCCCTGGTGTGCTCCCGGAAAAGCTCACCTCACGGGCTCGCGCCCGAAAATGGCTCTATCTTTCCGGTGCTTAGACGGGAAACCTGTTTCGAAGCCTCGAAGGATGCGTTCCCGTAGATTCTCACCTTCAGAGCTCGTCGTGCGAACCAGCGGCTCATCTACGACACGTGGGCCGCCCCCGAAAAACCTCACCTTTGCCAAATCGACCCCAACCTGGATTCGTGTAGACCATTGATTAATAGCCTTTTTTTTGTCATTCGCAGGCCTCTGCATGAAGTTGCCCCGTCGTGTGCGCAACGCGGCTTGCCGCGCGTCTCCCGCAAACGCTCACCTCAAGACTTGTTCTCGAGGACAAAATGAGCGGCCTCGCAGGCAATAACACTTCCCGTAAAGACTCACCTTGAGGTCTGTCTAGGGCGATTTTGGCGTCTTCCAGCGTGAATTTTGTCTACCTCGCACTCGGATGCGCTACGCGTAGCAGGCCAGTTCCCGCATTCCCTCACCATACTGAGGAATTTGGCACGAAAATGCTCGGAAACAGTCTTCGGGTCCCGTATAAGCTCACTCGGAATACCATTGGTGACCCGTAAAGTCTCACCTATAGGTAAAATGTACCTAGTTTAGAGCCGAAAGAGCGCGAATAAGTGTGTCCCGAAGAAGCTCACGTTTCGCGTCAGGCCGATCTGATTCGGCCCTTGCACCGCCTCGCTCTGCGCGCGCGCGTGTCCTGCATTTCCTCACCGACGCGATCGTGGTCCTCCTGAACGCACTCACGATGTGTCCCGGATATCCTCACACGTATCCCTGAACCCCGTCACCGATGCTTCCCGCACTCCCTCACCATGCCTCCCGAAAAGCTTCACCTTGCATGGCGCAAAGCCCCGTCCCATACGGGTTTGCGGCGGCGTTAACGTCTTTAACAAGGGTTCAAAGGTGTTTACTTCTAATACTCTCAACCGAGTCGACAGTGCACAGCTGAGAGATCCGCCAACGAGGAAACACGTGAAACATCCGGAAGATACAGATGGATCGACAAATTGCGAATACAATCATGAGGTTAGACACCAAACTTGATTATGTTTCACGGAATCATGGTCTGAGCGTCGTAGAATCTCCGAAAATGCATCGCACCCGCGTGCCGTACATTGCTATGATCGAAGCAACGCCAAAAATGTAACGAAGAATACGTAAAACGTTAAGATCTCTCCGGCAAAATCCCGAACTCATCCAGATGAACACCGTAGATCGCGACAAACTACGTCATGAAATCGAAGACCTGCGGACAAAAGGCGCGCGCCGGCGAGAACTTTCCATGCACGCGTGCGAGCGGTTGTTCTTCGATTTCGGAATCCGACCGTCCATCGCTACCGTTCGCGACTTCACGCAGACTGGCAGCGCGAGCGATATCCCCAAAGACATCGAGGCGTTCTGGGCGCGTGTCCGTTCCGCGTCCCGCGTTCGGATCGAAAGCGGCGCGATCCCGGAAGCATTGCAGGAACGCGCTGGAGAACTGCTCGGCCAGCTCTATTCGGAAGCCCAGGAATGCGCCCGCGCTGCGCTCGCAGTCGAACGGCAGCACATCCAGTCGATGGTTGAAGCGACCGAAAGCCGTCTGCATGACGCGGACGTCCGGCACGCCGCGATCGAAGAGGCTTACCAGCGCAGCGAATCGCGAGCCGAGGCGTCGGCGTCGCGCATCGCCGCCCTGCAAGCCGAGTTGACGGCGTTGCGCGGGCACGAAAGTCACGCGCACCACGGCTTGCAAACGCTGATAGCGCGGCTCGAACGGGAAAACGAGGCGCTCTCGAAGCGCATCGAACAGGAGCAGACCGCGAACGCCGCATTGCGCGACCGGCTCGACGCCTTGCAAACCGAACTGCGCGAGAACACGGAACACTACGCCCGACAGATCAAGGACGCCGTCAGCGAGGCCGAACGCCGCGTCAAGCCGATGCTGGTCGAACTTGATTCGCTACGCACGATGTCCGCGACCTACCAGGCCGGCGTGCGCGACGCCAGTCAGAAGGAATTCGAATTTATTCAACAACTTAGCGCGTCGAAAGGTCGTGCCGACCGGCTGGAGATCCAGGTTCGAAAGCAATCGGACGAAATCGATGCGCTCGCCCTCGAGCGCGACGCGTTGCGATCGCGGGGCGCAATGAGCGATGAAGTCGGCGGCACGCTTTGCGCGCTCGCCGCTCAGGGCCGGCTGTCCTCGGACGAACTGACAACGCTCGGCACGCTCGCCGATGCGTACGTCGCGCTTCCCGCGCGCTGTCCGGTCTGCGAGGTGGGCGAGCCTGAATTGTCGCGGCATGAGGACGAATTTGAACTGTCTTGCCCGGAGTGCGAGCACACGTCGGGTGCATCGTCGTCGAAACTGGCCGCGCTGGCCGGTTTCGGGAAGCCGGCGCGAGCCGAAACGTCCTGAACGGTCGGAAAACGCGAAAGGTGAGGGTTTTCGGGAGCAGCCGCCCAAGCGCGATGACGCGCGGATTCACGCGCTTTTCTCGTCGCCGCTCTCGCGTGCGCGGGCGATATCGCGCTCCCGTATTTCCTCACCCATCCAGTTTTGCCAAGCCCTGTGCAGCCGATGCGAGGAAATCGGCTGCTGAAAGCCGAGCCATTGACCGACGTGCTCGGCGTCCGTGCCGCCCTCGAACAATTCCGCCGCGAACGTGTTGCGCAACGTTTGCGGACTGGCCCGCGCGGTCCGTGACGCGGCAATCCCCGACGCGTCGATGACGGCGTCGATCGCGCGAAGCATCGTCGCTTTGTGCATGGGCCGGCCGGAGGGCGCGGCGGGGAACAGCAGATTGCCCGCGATGCCGACCGTCTTGCGCTCGCTGATCCAGTTGTCGAATAGCGCGATGGCGAACGGCGCCAAGCGTGTTTGACGCACGAACGCCGGGTTTTCGGCGTCCATCGTGAGCCACGGTTGGCCCCACGTATAGCAACTAACCGTCAACGCAGCGGCTTCCCCGGTCTTCACGCCTCCTCCGAGAAACGCGGCGACCAGCGCGCGATCGCGCCGCTCGCGCCAGCGTTGCCCGTTCGACAAGTCGCCGAGCGGCGCAAAAAGATGCGCGATCAGCCGAGCCCGTTCGCCATGCGCGAGAAAACCGGTCGGCTCGTTTTCGCGGGCGTCGCGCCACGGTGCGTCGCCATCCTGAGCGATGAAACGCGCTGGGTTCGTCGACGCCATTTCGATCTCGCGAACGTGGTCGAGCACGCGCTCGATCAGCCGCAGATAGCGCACGCGCTGGGGCCGCCGAATGTCGAGTTGCGTGACGAACTCCTCGATGACTTGCCGTTCCACCGTCCGCAGCGTCGTGCGCCTAACCTTGAGCCAGTCGAGAAACAGTCCCCATTGCGCGCGATACACATCCGCCGACGAAGCGCGGAAGTCCTGCTTGGCGAGCCACGCGTCGAAGGCGATCTGCGGATCGGAATGCCAGTCGGCGCGTTGCCGGTCGAAGAAATCGGACGAGTTCGGATTGTTCGGCACGGGCGGATTCCGGGTTCGGTTGAATTACCGTTAGTTGCTCCAGGAAGCTTCATTGTTCCGCTTCATTTCGTCAAGTTCGTCGGATGGCACACGATATTTTTCCTTGTGCGTCGCACGTAATCGGATACTGTCCATTCGACGGTTGCCTTCCAGAACATAAGCAAAACAAGGAGCGAGCCATGTCCGCTTTGCCGATGGGTGAAGAACGCCGGGCGCGCGGACGGGCCGCGCGTCAGCAGGCGCCACGCAGCACGCACAATGCAATCGGCGATGTCGATCGCGATCCCGTCGAGTTGCTGAAGCACAGCAGCGCCGGGCGCGTCGAGGCGCTCGTGCCGCTGCGTTACGGCCGAATGCTCGTGTCGCCGTTCACGTTCTATCGCGGCAGCGCCATCCTCCAGGCGCACGATCTGGCGGGCACGCCCGACAGCGGCATCCATCTGCAAATCTGCGGCGATTGCCATCTCTCGAATTTCGGCGGATTCGCGACGCCCGAGCGCTCGCTGATCTTCGATCTCAACGATTTCGACGAAACCGCCATCGGTCCGTGGGAATGGGACGTCAAGCGGCTGGTCGCGAGCTTCACCATCGCGGGGCGGCACCTGGGCCACGGCGACGCGGCCGCGGACGAATTCGCGTTTTGCGCCGCCGAAAGCTATCGCACGCGCATGCGCGAGTACGCGGACATGGGCGTGCTCGATCTCTGGTACGAGCGCATCACGTTCGACCGGATGTACGACGCCGTGCAGACCGATGACGCGCGCCGTCGCATCAAACGCGGCGTCGAACGCGCGACGCGTCGCACGCACGAAACGATGCTGCCGAAGCTCGCGGACCGCACCGAGCACGACTGGCGGATCCGCGATGCGCCGCCGGCGATCTTCCATATTGGCGGCAAAAACACGCTGTTCGATCAGAATGACGATGTGATGTCTCTCACCGCTCATCGCGACGAGATTCTGGCGCCCGTGTTGAGCGAATATTTCGCGTCGTTGACGGTCGAGCGCGCGGCGCTGCTCAGGCAATTCACGATTCAGGATCTGGTTTTCAAGGTGGTCGGCGTGGGCAGTGTCGGCACGCGTTGCATGGTGCTGCTGCTCATCGAGCCGCACGGAAAGCCGCTTTTCCTGCAGTTGAAAGAAGCGTCGAAGTCGGTCGTATCGATGTTTTTCAAAGGCGTCCGGGACGATCCTGCGGATCCGTCGCATGCCGGGAGGCGTGTCGTTCACGGCCAGCGGCTGATGCAGGCGGCGACCGATCCCTTTCTCGGCTGGTCGACCGGCCCGCTCGGCCGTGCACTCTATGTGCGCCAGCTGCGCGACATGAAGATATCGGCGGAACTGGAGACGTTCGGCGTGGACGCGTTTCGCGATTACGCGGCGCTGTGCGGATGGGGGCTCGCCCGTGCGCACGCGAAAGCGAGCGGTTGTGCGCTCGAAATCGCCGGGTATCACGGCTCCGGCCAGCGCATGGCGGACGCGCTCGTGCGCTACGGCCGCGCCTATGCGGACCAGGTCGAAAAAGACTACGACGCGTTTCGCGCGGCATGTCGCGACGGACGACTCGAAGCGCGCTCGGATGCCGACATGGCCGCGGATTTCGCGCCCTGAACGTCTTGAACGCCCCAAAGCACGCGTGTCGCGTGTTCGCTTCGTCTCAGTGCCCCGCCGCCAGCGCCAGCTTCGGCTTCCCGTGTTGCGCGGCGCGCTCGTAGGCATCGACGGCAAACGCGAAAACCGCCGGCAGCGCGTCGGACGATCGAAAATCGACGACGTCGTCGGTCTCGGGATACTGGAACGCGTCCGGACGCGCGAACAGTTCGCGCAAAGCCGCTTCGTGCCGGCCGGCGAATCCGAGGTCCGCCACCGCTTCCCCTTCGATCGCGTGCAGCAGTCGCCACGTGAGCGGCACACCCTGCTCGATGTAGCGCGCCGCGATCTGGCGGGTAATGCGCTCGAGATCACGCACTGCCCGGGCAAACTGCTTTTTGTTCAGATTTTCGCCGTTCGAGTCCATCTTGTTCCCCTTCTACACGTCTTGTGTACTGTACATACATACAGTATTTGTGGCAACGAGATTAGCGTCGCTCTACTCACGCGGTCTGTATGTGCGATTCCGCCTACGCGCTTATCAGACATGCGCGGCTATGCGCGCCGCGCCACGGAGCGCATCGTAGAGTCATGTTCGGCGACGTCTTCACGGACGCTCCCGGCGAGGCGCGACAGTGTCGGGGCGCACTGCGCCAAGCGCCTAAAACCCGATGCACTTCAAGGAGATCGACGATGAATAAGGATCAGACGGACGGCGTACTGAAGCAGGCGAAGGGCAAGGTCAATGAGGTTGTCGGCAAAGTCACCAATGACCCTGCGCAAGAAGCCAAGGGCGACATGCAGCAGGCGGCCGGCAAGGTACAGAAAGGAGTCGGCGATGCACGCGAGGACGTGAAGGACAGCGTGAAGAAGAACCCGTAAGGGTCGTGACGAGTTGTTCGGCCGCCTAGCCGTGGCCTGAGAGGCGGGATACGTTTAACGCGTGTCCCGTTTTTTTTGCGTCGTTCCGCTCCGCGCTGACGGACCCCTGAAACTTTATGCGCATCAAGTTTCGCTGCGCTCCGGCCGGCCCGCGCGTGTTGCCACCTCGCGACGTTCACCCGTGAATCACGACCAATAGCGCTTTCGCTTCCGCTCGCCCGACGTTGCGGATCGCGTGGGGTTCGTCGGCGGCATAGCGCGCGGTTTCGGCTGCCTTCACGCGCCGGGTCGTCCCCGATGCATCCACTTCGATGGTCCCATTGAGCACCGTGAGATGTTCGCGCGTGCCGGGCTCGTGCGCATTGGAGACGAGCGCCCCGCCCGGCTGCAGCGTCAGTTCGTACCATTCGAATTTGCCGGCCAGCTCGATGGGTCCCCACACGCGCAACCGGTATGCGCCTTCGTCGCCGCTCAAGGTCGGGATCTCGTGCGGTCCCGCGACGCGAATCGTGTCCGTTTGCTTCTGTTGCGCGAACAGCTGATCGAGGCTAATACCGAGCGCGTTCGTCAAACGCCAGGCCACCGCGATCGTGGGATTGGCTTTGTCGCGTTCAATTTCCGACAACATCGATTTCGATACGCCCGCTGCGCGCGATAAATCGTCGAGTGTCAATTTTCTTTCGTTGCGCAACCGCTGTATTTGTTCGCCGACCCGCGGCGGCGCCGCAACCGTCGGCGGCGCCAGCGCGCCTGCTTTCTCTCTCGTGCCCGAGCTTGCCATCGAAGCGTCTATCCCTTAGAGTGTTCGGTATATCGGAAATAAATTCGAAATATCGAATATGTCCATCCGGACGGATCGACTATAACAGGCTTGAGGCCCCGCGTAATCGACGCGACGAACCGCCTAGCCACCGACCACACGAGTCCACGATGAAAGAGCGCTATCTGTCTCACGTGCAGCACACGATTGACGAAATCCGCGCGGCGGGTTTCTACAAGACCGAGCGGGTGATCGCGAGTCCGCAATCGTCGGACATTCGGCTCGCCGACGGCGACGAAGTGCTGAATTTCTGCGCGAACAATTACCTCGGCTTGGCCGACGACCGGCGTCTCATCGACGCGGCCAAGGCGGGACTCGATGCGGACGGCTTCGGCATGGCGTCGGTGCGCTTCATCTGCGGGACGCAAAGCGTGCACAAGACGCTCGAAAAGGCGCTCGCCGATTTCCTGCTTACCGACGACGCGATTCTCTATTCGAGCTGCTTCGATGCGAACGGCGGTCTTTTCGAGACGTTGCTGGGCGAAGAAGACGCGATCATCAGCGACGAGTTGAACCACGCGAGCATTATCGACGGCGTGCGGCTTTCGAAGGCGAAGCGCCTGCGTTACCGGAACAACGATCTCGCCGATCTCGAAGCGAAATTGCAGCAAGCCGACCACGCCGGCGCGCGCTTCAAGCTGATTGCGACCGACGGCGTGTTTTCGATGGACGGCATCATCGCCGAGCTCGCCGGCATTTGCGATCTCGCGGACCGCTACGGCGCGCTCGTGATGGTCGACGACTCGCACGCGGTCGGCTTCATCGGCCCGAACGGGCGCGGCACGCCGGAACACTGCGGCGTGCTCGACCGCGTCGACATCATCACGGGCACGCTCGGCAAGGCGCTCGGCGGGGCGTCAGGCGGCTATGTCGCCGCGCACAAGGAAATCATCGAATTGCTGCGCCAGCGCAGCCGGCCGTATCTGTTTTCGAACACGCTCGCGCCGAGCATCGCGTCGGCGTCGCTGAAAGTGCTGGAATTGCTCGCAAGCGCGGAAGGCGACGCGCTCAGGCGGCGTGTCCACGAAAACGGCGCGCGGTTTCGCGCGGCAATGAGCGCGCTCGGCTTCACGCTCGTTCCCGGCGACCATCCGATCATCCCCGTCATGCTCGGCGACGCGCAACTCGCCTCGAAGATGGCCGACGCGTTGCTCGAAGAAGGCGTCTATGTGATCGGATTTTCTTATCCGGTCGTGCCGAAAGGGCGCGCGCGGATTCGCACGCAAATGAGCGCCGCGCATACGCCCGAACAGATCGACCGCGCGATCGACGCGTTCGCGCGAGTCGGACGATCGCTCGGCGTGATCTGAGCGGCGTCCGGGCGAGCACCCAAAAACTTGATGCGCATAAAGTTCGCCTCGAATCGCCTCGAATCGCCTCGTAGCAAGCGCGCATCGCTCATCACTATCGACGACCAAACACCGAGCCGCGCGTCGACCGCGCTTAAGGATCGCCACCCATGAAAGCTTTAGCCAAACTCGAACGTGCGCCCGGCCTGACGATGACGCGCGTCAAGCGTCCAGAGGTCGGCCATAACGACGTCCTCATCCGCATCAGGAAAACGGCCATCTGCGGGACCGACATCCATATCTGGAAGTGGGATGAATGGGCGCAAAAGACGATTCCCGTGCCGATGCACGTCGGGCACGAGTACGTCGGCGAAATCGTCGAGATGGGGCAGGAGGTGCGCGGATTTTCGCTGGGCGACCGCGTGTCGGGCGAAGGGCACATCACCTGCGGGTTCTGCCGCAACTGTCGGGCAGGGCGTCGCCATCTGTGTCGCAATACGGTCGGCGTTGGCGTGAACCGGGAGGGCGCGTTCGCGGAATACCTCGTGATTCCCGCGTTCAACGCATTCAAGATTCCCGCCGACATCTCCGACGACCTCGCCGCCATCTTCGATCCGTTCGGCAACGCGACGCACACGGCGCTGTCGTTCAATCTCGTCGGCGAGGACGTGCTGATTACCGGCGCCGGACCGATCGGCGTGATGGCCGTCGCGATTGCGCGGCACGTCGGCGCGCGCAATGTCGTCGTGACGGACGTCAACGAATACCGGCTCGAACTCGCGCGCAAGATGGGCGCGACGCGCGCTGTGAACGTCGCGAGCGAAAATTTGCGCGACGTGATGAGCGAACTCGGCATGACCGAGGGCTTCGACGTCGGGATGGAAATGTCCGGCGTGCCGAGCGCGTTCACAGGGCTGCTCGAAGCGATGAACCACGGCGGCAAGGTCGCGCTGCTGGGCATTCCGCCCGCGCAAACCGCGATCGACTGGAATCAGGTGATTTTCAAGGGACTGGAAATCAAGGGCATCTACGGGCGCGAGATGTTCGAGACCTGGTACAAGATGGTCGCGATGCTGCAGAGCGGACTCGACCTTTCGCCGATTCTTACGCACACCTATCCCGTCGACGACTTCGAGCGCGCGTTCGCCACGATGCTCTCGGGCAACAGCGGCAAGGTCGTGCTCGACTGGACCGCGGCCTGAGCGATCCCGCGCGCGCGATCGCTTCCGCTCACGGCGCCGCGTCTGCCGGCGTCTTCACGAACTCGGCCTGAATGGCGACGTGCACATCGTCGCCGACGGCCGGATACCACTTCGACAATCCGAACTGCGCGCGGCTGAAATGTCCGTCGGCGGAAAAGCCGAGCGTTTCCTGTTTCGTCAGCGGGTTGGGCGCGTGCCCGTTGAACGTCACATTCAGCGTGACCGGGCGGGTCGTGCCGTGCAGGGTCAGGTCGCCGGTCAGCGTGCCCTTGTCGTCACCGGTGCGCACGAAACGCGTGCTCACGAAGCGAAGCTCCGGATAGCGCGCGGTATCGAACATGTCTGGGCCTTTCACCAGCCGGTCGAGCAGGGCGACGTTCGTGTTCACGCTTGCGGTGTCAATCGTCGCGGACACCGTGCTTTGCTCGATACCGCCGCTGTTCCAGTCCAGCACGGCTGCGACCTTGTCGAAGCGAATGACGAAGCGCGAATAGTGAAAATGATCGACATCGAAACTCACGTTCCAGTGGTGCGGATCGAGCACGTAACGCCCGGCCGGCACGCTGGCCTCGTTCGGCGACACACGGTGCGTCACGACCTGCAACGGCGTACAGGCGATCAGGGCGAGAAGGGCGCCGCAGGCGGCCCAGGCGCGCGCGCGGTTCGATGCATGTCGGCTCATCATCGTGTTTCACTCGAATGACGGTTGCAGAAGCGACGCAACACGCGTTGCGCCGCGATTACGCCCCACACGATACACGCGCCTTCAGGTAGAGTTCCGGTCGAAAAACCTGTCTCGAAAAAGGCGTCCTCGCGAAATGCGACGGCGGAAAATACATGCGTTCATGGTTGACCCGACTCGGCGCGTTACGCGCGACATGGCTCGTGCTTGCGACTTGCGCATCGCTTGCGGCGGCGCCGGAAGCCCGCGCCGGCGACTGGTGCAGCAACGGCGTGTGGATCGACGCGATGATCGGCTCGCATCACATCCACCCGAAAAAGGATTTCGAGGAATTCAATCCGGGCATCGGCGTCGAGTGCTGGATCGCGCCGGAATGGGCGCTGACAGGCGGGTACTTTCGCAATTCGCTGTCGAAGCCGTCGCTGTACGGCGGCGGCGTCTGGGCGCCGGAATTCGCGCACTGGGGACTTATCCGGCTGGCCGCGATGGGCGGCCTGATCTCCGGCTATCCGTACGGCAACTGGGGCTTCGGGCACGATCACACGATCGGGCCCGTGATCGCGCCGCTCATCATGGCCGAGTACCGGCGCGTCGGGGCGAACATCATCCTGATTCCGCCGATTCCATCGAGCGATCTGCCGTTCACGATCGGGTTTCAATTCAAGGTTAAGTTTTGAAGCGCTGCGGAATCTGAGACGGCCGAGAAGCGCAAGCTGCAAGAGGTGCGTCGCACGTTGCAGCGAATCGCTATTTCCTGGCCGCGAGGCGCACGACTGCTAGTGCGCGATCCGGTCCGCGCCGCTCGTGCGGTCGCGCACGAGTGTGATCAGCGGATTGCTCGTCGAGGGATCGCGACCCACCATCTTGTCATTGTTCGTATCGAGGCCGGTCCGCGCGCCCGTCACGACGGTCGCGACCTGGATGACGTTCACCTCGCCATCGGGATTCGCGCTGGTGCCCGCGCAACGGGCTGGGAGAGCGCATAGCGCGCTTGGCGAAAACGCGTCTCCACGCGGTCCCGGAAATCATTCCCGCGATTCAAGGTCGCTGTCCTTTAGCCGTAAACGGAGGTTATTCCCGCCCGAAAAGCCACCGCCATGTTCGACCCCGACGACGCCATCGCGCGACGCATCCCCGCCGAAAACGGGCGCGTCGGCACGCCGACTTCGCGCCGCAAGTTCCTCTTGATGATGCTGGCGTCCGCGGGCGGAGCGATGCTGTCAGGGTGCGGCGGCGGCGGTGGAACACAGGCCGTGGGCAGTGTCGGCAAGGCGACGTCTGACCCGAGTCCCGCGTCGCAGGCCGTGGTGTCGGTTCCGGAGACAGTCCCGGAGACGGTCGCATCGTCTTCGAATGCCTCGACTCTCTTCTACGGCATGAACGGCCACATGGCCTACGGCAATGGCATTTACAAATCGATGTCGGCCGCCGAGCAACTCGCGATCCTCAAAGATCTGGGCGTGACCAACTACCGCTGCGACATCGCGGGCAGCGTCATGTCGCAAGTGCTCGCCGATGCGTTGACCGGGGCGTTCGCGGGCAGCGGCGTCTCGATCCTGCCTGTGCTCAATCCGTTTTCCGCCGGTTGGGACTGCACGAGTTCCGAAGCGGCGGCGTACACGCTCGGCTACGACCTGGGCGTGAACTGCGCACGGCCGCTGAAGGGGCTCGTGACGCACATCGAGTGCGGCAACGAACTCGACGTGCCGCTTAAGATCGGCGGCGACGGCAGTCTCTCGTCCGACTGGAACCCGGCTTACTGGCCGTCGTTTCGCGGCGCGTTGCGCGGGATGATCGACGGCGTGAAGTCGATCGATTCGTCTATCAAGTGCGGCGTCAACGTCGGCATTCCCATGGCCTATCGCGCGTTGCAGATGTTGTGGAACGGCGTTTCGCCCGATGGCAGCGCCGCTGGCGTGTCGGGCGCGGCGACGCTGCGCTGGGATTTCACGAGCTATCACTGGTACAAGAGTTCCGGCGACATCCAGTGCGGCGGACGTTTCAACGCGTGCGTGGACGTGTTGCAGGTACTGAAGGATTCGTTCGGCGTGCCGATCTGGCTGACGGAATGGGGCTGGGCCGGCAGCGGGGACACGCAGCAGTCGGCCGCCGACTACGTAACGAAGGCGCTCAAACAATACCGGTCGATCAAGGACAAGTACGACATCGAATCGGTGATGATGTACTGCTTGATCGACCCGAACTACGGGCTGATCCAGATGGACGGCAAGTCGAAGAATGCCGCTTACGCCGCATTCAGGGATTTCGTCGCGGCGAATCCGGTCTGAGCGTCGGCGCGCCGGCTAGCCGACTTTCTTCAGCACGAGCCGCGCCTCCAGCCCGCCGCCGGCACGGTTTTGCAGCGTCAGAGTCGAATCCATCGCGAGCGAGAGTTGCCGCGCGATCGCCAGACCCAGCCCGGTGCCGCCCGTGTGCCGGTTGCGCGAGCCTTCGAGGCGGTAGAACGGTTCGAACACGGCGTCCAGCGCGTCGGCCGGAATGCCCGGCCCGCGATCGAGCACCGCAATGACGACCTGACCGTCCGCGCGCGCCTCCACGCTGATTTCCGCCGCGCCGGCGAACTTCAGCGCGTTGTCGACCAGATTGCCGACGATCCGCCGCAGCGCCTGCGGACGCGTCACCAGCGGCCGCCCGACCCGACCCTGCAGCGACACCTTGCTCCCGGCGTCGAGATAATCGCAGACGAGGCTGTCGAAGAGCGCATCCGGATCGATGCGGCAGGGCACCTCGCTCGCGCCGTGCAGCGTGCGCGCATACGTCACGCCTTCCTTGACGAGCGTTTCCATCTCGCGCAGATCCTGTTGCAGCTTGGCGCCCTGCGCGTTGTCGTCCATCACGTCGACGCGCAGACGCATGCGAGTGATCGGCGTTTGCAGGTCGTGGGAAATCGCGGCCAGAATCTGCATGCGCTCGGTCATGTACATCGCGACGCGATCCTGCATCGCGTTGAAGGCCCGGGCCGCGCGCGCCACTTCGTCCGGACCGTCTTCCGGCAGGCGATCCGCCTTGAGGTCGGGTCCGAGCGTGTCGGCGGCCCGCGCGAGCTGCATGAGCGGCCGCGTGGCGAGGCGCACGGCGAGCCAGCAGCACGCGCCGAGCACCGCCAGTTGCAGTGCCAGCACGAGCGGCAGCCAGCGCGACAGCGGCGCGCCCGGCATCGGCCGATAGTCGATCGTGAGCGGCGTGCCGTCACTCAGGTTCAAATGCACTTGCAGACGTTCGGGATCGCCCGGAACGGCGTTCGCCGTCAGCGGATAGCGCTTGCCGATGCCTTCCGCAATCGAGCGGGCCACGCGCTCCGACAGTTCCGCATCGGGCGGTGCGCCCCCCATGCCTGGTCCGACTTCGAACGTATAAGTGCGCCGCGCCAGCCGGGGCAGCCATCCGGCGCGCTCGGCGGGCGGCAGATGATCGAGCAGCGCGACCGAACTCGCGACCTCGCGTTCGATATAACCCATCATGACGTTGGTCATCGTCTGGTCGCGCTCGGTCATCGTGAGCCAGAACGACAGCGTCTGCGCGATCGCCAGACCGACGAAGAGGATCAGCGCGAGCCGCGCGAAGAGGCTCTGCGGCCAGCGCAGCAAAGAGCGCGCGTTCATTGCGGACCTTCGAGCGGAACGACCGCCGCCGAGAACACGTAGCCTTCGCTGCGCAGCGTCTTGATGTAGCGCGGCTCGCGCGCGACGTCGTTCAGACGCTGACGCAGCCGGCTCACCAGCAAATCGATGGAACGGTCGAACGGGTCCGCTTGCCGGCCCTGCGTCAGGTTGAGCAACTGGTCGCGCGTCAGCACGCGCTGCGGGTGATCGAGAAACACGCGCAGCAGCCGGTACTCCGCGCCCGAGAGCGCGACCATCGTGCCGTCCGGATCGAGCAGATGACGCGCGGTCGTGTCGAGCCGCCAGTCGCCGAAGCTGAGTATCGGCGCGGATTCCACGACCTGCATACCCGGCGGCAACATGCGCGCGCGACGCAGCACCGAGCGAATGCGCGCCAGCAGTTCGCGCACCGCGAACGGCTTCGGCAGGTAGTCGTCGGCGCCCATTTCCAGACCGACGATGCGGTCCGCTTCCTCGTTGCGCGCGGTGAGCATCACGACCGGCACCGCGCGGAACTTGCCCGCCCGCAATTCGCGGCACAGGACGAGTCCGTCTTCGCCGGGCATCATCAGGTCGAGGACGATCAGATCGGGCGCGCCCTGTTCGAGCGCGGCGCGCATCTCGCGCCCGTTCGCGGCAAGCGACACGCGCATGCCGTTCTTCTCCAGATACGTGGCGAGCAGTTCGCGAATGCCGCGATCGTCGTCGACGATCAGCACGTGGTCAATGGTTTCCATCATCGGATCATGGTTTGTTGCGCTTGACCTGCACCCGGCAAGCGTCGATCAGACGACACTGCACCGGATGCGCCAGTTCGGCCGCGATTCCGCCTGCGAGAAACGCGACGATCGAAAGCAGCCGTCTCATGCGTCCTCCACGACCGACAGACTCGCGCCGTCCGAGAGACCAGCGTCAAGCGTATAGGGATCGACGCCTTCCAGGCAACCGATGTTCACGCGCCAGCGTTGCGGGTCCTTGCGCGTCTGGTGAAACGGATAGATGCCGCAGTGTTTGCAAAAATAGTGCTTCGCCACGCGCGTGTTGAACTGGTACTGCGTGAGCGCGTCTTCGCCGCTCAGGATCGCAAGCTCGGCGGCGGCGAACGGCGGCGTCATCAGCGCGCCCTTGCGGCGGCACAAGCTGCAATTGCAGCGCGACGCGGGCGCGAGTGCGGTGCGGACTTCGAACCGGACGCGGCCGCAATGACAGGCTCCCTGCAACAGCTGGGCATTCGTGCTCATGTGATTCTCCGTGATCGTCGATGACTGCGTTATAGCGCAGGTCGGGCGGAGTTTTGTATCCCAGTGTATCCCGCCATTCGCACGATACATAACATTGCACAAACCACCCCACAACGACACAAGCCGGATACGCGCAAACGGTCCAATACGGTCATTCCAACCCGTATCCAAAGGACCTGACATGCTCTCCCGACTCAAGAACGTCGCTGCCCTGACCGTCTTCGCCGTGGCCGCCGCGACCAGCGGCGCCGTCATCGCAGGCGCGCCGGTGAACAGCAAGCCCGCGCCGGAATTCACCGGCATCGATTCGTGGATCAACAGCGACCCGCTGACGCTCAACCAGTTGCGAGGAAAGGTCGTGCTGGTCGACTTCTGGACCTATAGCTGCATCAACTGCATTCATACGCTGCCGCAAGTCCAGAGCTGGAATCAGAAATTCAAGGATCAGGGGCTCGTGGTCGTCGGCGTGCATACGCCCGAGTTTCCGTTCGAGCGCGACACGGGCAACGTGAAGTCGGCCGTCAAGCGCTACGGCCTCACTTTCCCGGTGGCTCAGGACAATCGCTATGCGACCTGGCGCGCCTACGACAACCAGTACTGGCCCGCCTTCTATCTCATCGACAAGAAAGGTCAGGTGGTCTACAGCCACTTTGGCGAAGGCGATTACGCGCAGACCGAGGCCGCGATCAAGACCTTGCTCGCGCAGAAGTAGGGCGGTAGCCGCCGGGCTTTTCGGGTGGATTCGTATCGCAATGTATCCAGCGTCTCAGCCGATACACAACATTGCAAAACACCGATTCCCCGACATGAGCCGGATACATCGGGGGGTTCAAATTGCATCAACGACGGATTCCACACGACAAGCCCGCAGCACCCGATGGAATCCCGGCGTCTTACCTTTTAATCGTTCCAGGAGAACACCATGAAAACCTCGATCATCGCTTTGGCCCTCGCCGCTTCCGCCTTCACGGGCATCGCTCACGCTGCCGTGCCCGCGCCCGATGGCGCCGACAAGACGGCCATCGTGTCCGTGAGCCGCGACAGTGTGATGGCGAAGACGCGCGCCGACGTCCGGCAAGAACTGGTGCAGGCGCAGAAGGATGGTCAGATTGCGTCGCTCGGGAACCTGTATCGCGGTAGCTGAAAGCCGAAAGGCCGGTCCGATGATCGCATCGACCGGCCTCGCAACCTCATTCATTCATAAAGGATCGATCATGTTCAAACGTCTTATCACCGCGACTGTCGTCACCGTTGGACTCGCCGCCGCCGGCTCTGTGTTCGCGAGCAGCGGCTATGGCCCCGCGCCGCATTACAACCCGACGGCCGGTGCGCCCGCATCACAACGCGGCGTGAGCAATCAGACGATCAACGCTGAATTCGCGAAGGCCGACACCGGCAGGCAATCGTATGGCGGCGTGCGCGATACGACATCGCAATCGGGCGTCTTCGTGGGATCGAACGGGTCCGCTTCGCTCTTCGCGCATCACTAAGCCAATCCATCACGCAAGGAATTCATCATGACCCAGATCGACAAAGTGCTGTACACCGGCAAGACGCACACCACCGGCGGCCGCGATGGCGCCGCCCGCAGTTCGGACGGACACCTCGACGTCAAGCTCTCGGCGCCCGGCTCGAAGGGCAGCGGCACGAATCCCGAGCAAATGTTAGCGGCCGGCTGGTCCGCGTGTTTCATCGGCGCGATGGGGCTGGCGGCCGCGAAGATGAAGCTGCCCCTTCCCGCCGATACGGCCGTCGACGCCGAAGTCGATCTCGGTACGACCGATGGCGCCTACTTCCTTCAAGCTCGCTTGAACGTGAGCCTGCCGGGCGTGGATCGCGAAGTCGCCCGCGCGCTGGCGGACGCCGCGCACCAGACCTGCCCGTATTCGAAGGCGACGCGCGGCAACATCGACGTCGTCATCAACGTGGTCTGAAAAGAGGAAGCGAGGCGCCTTACCGAGCGCGCCTCGCGAGCGGATTGCCTTAGCCGGCAAGCGACGCCATGTCGATGACGAAGCGATACTTCACATCGCTCTTGAGCATGCGTTCATACGCTTCGTTGATCTGATCCATGCGGATCATTTCGATGTCGGACGTGATGCCGTGCTTGCCGCAGAAGTCGAGCATTTCCTGCGTTTCCGCAATGCCGCCGATCAGCGATCCCGCGAGCGAGCGCCGCTTGAAGATCATGCTCATCACAGACGGCGAAGGGTGAGGATGTTCGGGAGCGCCGACGAGGGTCATCGTGCCATCGCGCTTGAGCAGCGCGATGAACTGATCGAGATCGTGGGAAGCGGCCACCGTGTTCAGGATGAAGTCGAAGCTGTTCGCGTGAGCGGCCATCTGAGCGGGATCTTTCGAGATCACGACTTCATGCGCGCCGAGGCGTTTGCCATCCTCGATCTTGCCCGGCGACGTGGTGAACAGAACGACATGCGCGCCGAGCGCCGCCGCGATTTTCACGCCCATGTGCCCGAGGCCACCCAGCCCGACGATGCCGACCTTCTGCCCCTTTTGCACGTTCCAGTGCTTGAGCGGCGAGTAAGTCGTGATGCCCGCGCACAAGAGCGGCGCGACGGCGGCGAGTTCGAGGTTTTCCGGAATCGACAGCGTGAAAGCCTCGTCGACGACGACCGATGTCGAATAGCCGCCGAACGTTACGCCGCCCGAGTGCTTGTCGGGCGAGTTGTACGTTTGGATGAAGCTTTCGGGGCCTTCGCAATACTGTTCGAGGCCTTCCTTGCAGGCGGCACAGGTCCGGCACGAATCGACCATGCATCCGACGCCCGCGAGTTGCCCCACCTTGAACTTCGTCACTTCGGAGCCGACCTCCGACACCCGGCCGACGATCTCGTGTCCAGGCACGAGCGGGTAGTGAGTCGCGCCCCATTCGTTGCGGGCCATATGCAGGTCGGAATGACACACGCCGCAATAGAGGATGTCGATGCGCACGTCGTGTTCCTTGACGTCGCGACGCTCGACCGAGAAGGGCGCAAGCGGCGACTCCGCCGATTGCGCTGCATATGCGTGGGCTTTCATCATGTTTGGGAAATCTGAGAAGGGTTGGAGAAGAGGGCGCGCCGAGAACCGGCCTCGACGCGCCTGATGAGACGCCGCTCGACGAGCACGCGCCATCATCGCCGAAAAGAAGAAAGCACGCGCAAATGGCGGACGCCAGGGTTTGACGCGCAGCATGGTCCTTCCACCCGTCTTGCGACTCCTTTCCCGATCCATCTAATTTGTTTATGTCAGACGTAATAGCGATGATCCGGGGCCGAGCCGCATCCAGCGGGGACCGGAGAGCGGGAAAGGGGATCGCACAGCGTCGCAGGCGCGGCGGACATCTGGTTTACACCGGCTGTCGACAGGCGGACGCTTTCTCTTATCGTCGCGATTCACAGTAGCGGCCGGCCGGATCGACCGAAAGACCTGCAAAGCGTCGAAGCCCGGTTCAAACGAGTTTTGAAGGAGTACAAGCATGGCACGCATCATCGGAGGCATTGCCGCCTCGCATACGCCCACCATCGGTTTTGCTTTCGACAAGAACAAGCGCGACGACCCCGTCTGGGCGCCGATCTTCGAGAACTTCGCGCCCGTCGCCGACTGGCTCGCCGACAAGAAACCGGACGTGATTCTCACCATCTACAACGATCACGTCACGTCGTTCTTCTTCGACCACTACTCGGCGTTCACGCTGGGCGTCGGACCGGAATGGCACGTCGCGGACGAAGGCGGCGGCGCGCGCGACCTGCCGTCGATCAAGGGACATCCGGCGCTGGCCGCGCACATCGGCACGTCGCTGATGACCGATGAATTCGACATGTCGTTCTTCCAGAACAAGCCGCTCGATCACGGCTGTTTCTCGCCGCTGTCGATGCTCATTCCGCACAAGCCGGAGTGGCCCGTGAAGCTCGTGCCGCTGCAAATGGGCGTGCTGCAACTGCCGATTCCGAGCGCGCGCCGCTTCTACAAGCTCGGACAGGCGCTGCGCCGCGCCATCGAAAGCTATCCCGAGGACATCAAGGTCGCGGTGCTCGCGACCGGCGGCCTCTCGCACCAGGTGCATGGCGAACGGGCGGGCTTCAACAACACGCCGTGGGACCAGCGCTTTCTCGACCTGTTCGAACGCGATCCCGAGCAACTCGCCGACATGACCATCGCCGAATACGCGGAACTCGGCGGGTACGAAGGCGCGGAAGTCGTGATGTGGCTGACGATGCGCGGCGCGCTGTCGAACAACGTCGTGTGCAGGCACCGCAGCTACTACCTGCCGTCGATGGCGGGCATCGCGACGGCCATCTACGAAGGCGAGGACAGCGAGACGAAGCCGGCCATCGTCGAGCGTCATCGGCAGCGCATGGCGATTCAGCTGACCGATGTCGAGAAGCTCGAAGGCACATATCCGTTCTCGATCGAAACCGCCGTGCGCGCGTACCGGATCAACGACTACCTGCATCGCATGGTCGAGCCGGCGCATCGCGAGGCGTTCATGCGCGACCCGGAAACGAGCTTCGAAGCCGCGAGCCTCAGCGAGGAAGAGCGCGACATGATCCGCCGCCGCGACTGGCGCGCGCTGCTGCATTACGGCGTCATCTTCTTCATGCTCGAAAAGCTCGGCGCGGTCACCGGCGTGTCGAATCTGCACATCTATGCCGCGATGCGCGGCCAAACACTGGAAGAGTTCCAGCGCACGCGCAATGCGCCGGGCGCGCTCTACTCTGTGGCGGGCAAGAGCGCCGGCAAGCTCGACTGGGAAGGCGCGGAAAAGGGCAAGAACTGACCTTTGCGGCCGAGCCAGAAAATCATAGGCAATGTGGAGACAACAATGGCAAGCGGGAAAATGATTGACATCAAGGGCTTTATCGACGAGCGCCCGATTTCGCCTTACCAGTGGCTGCTGGTGGCGCTGTGTTTCCTCATCGTGACCGCCGACGGCATGGACGTCGCCATCATGGGATTCGTCGCACCGTCGATCATTCACGACTGGGGGATTTCGCGTCCCGCATTCGGTCTGGTGATGAGCGCGGCGCCGATCGGCCTCGTGATCGGGGCGCTGGCGGCAGGGCCGGCTTCGGACCGCATCGGCCGCAAGTGGGTGCTGATCACGTCGGTGTTCCTCTTCGGCATCTTCACGATCGCGACCGCGTTCACCACCACGCCGATGTCGATGGCCGCGCTGCGCCTCTTGACCGGCATCGGTCTCGGCGCCGCGATGCCCAACACGACGACGCTCCTCTCCGAATACGCGCCCCAGCGCAAGCGCGCGCTGATGATCACGATCATGTTCACGGGCTTCAATCTCGGTTCGGCGTTGATCGGGTTCGCGGCCGGCTGGCTGATTCCGGTGCACGGCTGGCGCTCGGTCCTGATCTTCGGCGGCGCGCTGCCGCTCGTGCTGATCCCGCTGCAAATGTGGCTGCTGCCGGAGTCCGCGCGTCTTCTGGCGGTGCGCGGCGCACCCGCCTCCCGGATCGGCGCGGTGCTGGGCCGGGTCTGCGGCGCGCGCTTCCAGGGCGACGAAGTCTTCGTCTCCAGCGAACCGCCGCTGCCCACCCGCAAGCCGATCGGTGTGCTGTTCTCGCAAGGCTACGGCCTGATGACGGCGGCGCTCTGGATCACGTACTTCATGGGCCTGCTCGTGATTTACCTGCTGACCGGTTGGTTGCCGACGCTCATGAAGGACGCCGGACTGACCGTGACCTCGGCGGCCAACGTGACGGCGATGTTCCAGGTCGGCGGCACGGTCGGCGCGATTTTGGTCGGCTTCATGATGGACAAGGTCCGGCCGGCGCCCGTCATCAGCGCGGCGTATCTCGGCGGCGGTCTGTGCGTGCTCGGGCTGGGATATATCGGCGCGATGTCGTCGTCGCTCACGCTGCTCGTGTTCGCCGCGGGTTTCTGCATGAGCGGCGCGCAAACCGGCCTGAACGCGTTCGCGCCGAGCCGCTACCCGACCGTGGCGCGCGCCACCGGCGTCAGCTGGATGCTCGGCATGGGACGCTTCGGCAGCATCTTCGGCTCCGCGATCGGCGGCGCGCTGCTCGGCCTCGGCTGGCAGTTCGGCGCGATCCTGGCGATGCTGGCCGTACCCGCGACGCTCGCCGCCATCGCGATCCTGCTGGCCCAGCGCACGAACGCCAGTGAAGCGGCGCCGCAGCCGAACACGGCGCACTAGAAGCGCTGGCGCGCGTGAAGACCGCGCGCCGGCAATCGAATCAGTTTTGGGAAAGACGATGATCATCGACATTCACGGCCACTACACGACCGCACCGAAAGCGCTGGAAACATGGCGCAACCGCCAGATCGCGGCGATCGGCAATCCGTCCGAGCGGCCGAAGGTATCGGAACTGCACATCAGCGACGACGAGCTGCGCGAGTCGATCGAAAGCAACCAGTTGAAGCTGATGCGCGAGCGCGGTCTCGACCTCACGATCTTCAGTCCGCGTGCGAGCTTCATGGCGCATCACGTCGGCGATTTCGAGGTGTCGAGCACGTGGGCCGCGATCTGCAACGAGCTGTGTTTTCGCGTGAGCCAGCTGTTTCCCGATCACTTCATTCCGGCCGCGATGCTGCCGCAAAGCCCGGGCGTCGATACGGCGAGCTGCATCCCCGAACTCGTCAAATGCGTCGAGCAGTACGGCAACGTGGCGATCAACCTGAACCCGGACCCGTCGGGCGGCCACTGGACCAGCCCGCCGCTCTCGGACCGCTACTGGTATCCGGTCTACGAGAAGATGGTCGAGTACGACATCCCCGCCATGATCCACGTGAGCACGAGCTGCAACGCCTGCTTTCACACGACCGGCGCGCATTATCTGAACGCGGACACGACCGCCTTCATGCAGTGCCTCACCTCCGACCTGTTCCGCGATTTCCCGGCGCTGCGCTTCGTGATTCCGCATGGCGGCGGCGCGGTGCCGTATCACTGGGGACGCTTTCGTGGCCTCGCGCAGGAGATGAAGAAGCCGTTGCTGAAGGATCATCTGCTCAACAACGTCTTCTTCGATACCTGCGTCTACCACCAGCCGGGCGTCGATCTGCTTACGCGCGTGATTCCCGTGGACAACATCCTGTTTGCAAGCGAGATGATCGGCGCCGTGCGGGGCATCGATCCGGAAACGGGCCACTATTTCGACGATACCAAGCGCTACATCGACGCCGCTCACATCGATGCGGAAGAGCGGTTCAAGATTTACGAAGGCAATGCGCGACGCGTCTACCCGCGTCTGGATGCCGCGCTGAAAACCAAGGGACGTTGATCATGTACGAACTCGGAGTGGTGTATCGCAACATTCGACGCGCGGAGGGCGACGTCGCCGCGAAACTCGGCGCGCTCGGAACCGCGACGGTCCACGAAGCGCTCGGCCGCGTCGGCCTGATGAAGCCCTACATGCGGCCGATCCATGCCGGCACGCAGGCGAGCGGCACCGCCGTGACGGTCTTGCTGCAGCCGGGCGACAACTGGATGCTGCATGTCGCGGCGGAACAGATCCAGCCGGGCGACGTCGTCGTGGCGGCGGTCACGACCGACTGCACCGACGGCTACTTCGGCGATCTGCTCGCGACAAGTTTCAAGGCGCGCGGCGCGCGCGGGCTCATCATCGACGGCGGCGTGCGCGACGTGCGCGTGCTGGGCGAGATGCAATTTCCGGTGTGGAGCCGTGCTGTCTCCGCGAAGGGCACGGTCAAGGCGACGCTCGGCTCGGTAAACATTCCGGTGGTTTGCGCGGGCGCGCTGGTGAATCCGGGCGATGTCGTCGTCGCGGACGATGACGGCGTGGTCGTGGTGCCGGCGGCTGTGGCGCAGAACGTGCTCGACAAGGCGCTCGCGCGCGAGGCGAACGAAGGCGAGAAGCGCGCGAAGCTGGCTTCCGGCGTGCTCGGCCTCGACATGTACAGCATGCGCGAGCCGTTGCGCGAGGCCGGTCTGCGCTATATCGACTGAGCGGCTTCGGACCATGATTACAGGCATCTCTTCGATGGCGACGCGTCTCGTGCTGGCCGACCTCGTCGAGCAATACGAGCGGCGCTCGGGACAGCGGGTCGTCGTCGAGTCGGTGGGCGGCGTCGCGGCGCTTGCGCGCGTTCAGGACGGCGAGCCGTTCGACATCGTCGTGCTCGCGGCGGACGTGATCGCGCGGCTCGCGGCGGCCGGTCGCGTCGATGCCGATAGTTGCGTCGATCTGGCACGTTCGGGTGTCGCGGTTGCCGTGGCTGCGGGCGCGGCGCGGCCGGAGATCGGATCGGAAGCGGCCGTGCGTGACGCCATTCTGGCCGCCCGTAGCATCGGCTATTCGACCGGGCCGAGCGGCGCACATCTCACGCGGCTCTTCGAGCGCTGGGGCATCGCCGGGACCATCGCGCCGCGCATCGTGCAGGCGCCGCCTGGCGTGCCGGTCGGCGCGCTCATCGCGCGCGGCGAAGTGGAACTCGGATTCCAGCAGATGAGCGAACTGATGCACCTGCCGGGCATCGAGGTGGTCGGCGCGCTGCCGCCCGCGATTCAGGTGATGACGGTTTTTGCGGCTGCGATCTGTACGGCGTCATCGCTGCCGGACGCGGCTGGGGCGTTGCTCGCGTTTCTTGCGTCGGACTCGGCCGAGTCGGCCAAGCTTGCGCATGGGATGGAGCCCGTTTGACTTGCTGGCGCTTGATGTACGGGAAATCGTCGTCATCGTGCGTCAGCAGCGGACTGCTGCTGGGGAGACTTAACGATGGGGTAGAACATCGCGAGAAACCGTTCGATTTCCGCTACGAACATCCGAACAGAGTCTTTCGGGTGGGGCTTGAATACCGTCGCGAACAAGGTTGTAGCCTATCCGCATGGATCGGCTGGAACAACGCCGCCAGATGATGAAAGCTTGGGCTGCGTATGTCTTTCCGCACTGAGCTAATGAAGGATGGCGGCAAGTTCAGCCGCCGCCAAGAATCATCTGCTTACGCTTCGCGAGTCGGTCCGCCATCCTCACGGCCCATCACGATCCACGTCACAGGGCCTTCGCTGCGGTCGCGGCCGATGCCTTCAGGGAAGATATCGCCCTCCTTGAACATGCGCTCCTGGACGAACGCGCCCGGCGATTCGAGCACGCCCCAGCGTCCGGCATACGGGCAGCGCTCGCCGGTCTTGCGCGAGATATGCGGCTTCTGCACTTCGCCCTGCGGAGCCTTCGCCTGTTCGCGCGCGAAGTCCACCAGGTCCTTTGGGTAGAAACGCATGTCGCGATAGCTGCTGTCGTCGATGTTCCAGAGCAGCGTCACCAGCCCGGCCTCGAATGACCAGTAGCCGAAAAATCCCGCCTCAAGACGCTTATGACGGTCATGCCAGTAGCAATCCTTCATGCCGCCGTACCAACACTTCAGGTAACTGGCCATCGCCTTTTGCTGTGCCTCACCTTGCGCCTCTGTTGCGCGCAGCAAGTCAGAGTACGGCTTCTCGTGGATCAACGATTCACCAGACAACGACACGCCCAAGCGGCCAAACAGGCGATTCACCAGCAGGTCCTGTCCGTCATCGGGATCGGTGCTGATCCACGTTGCAATGGTTGGCACCCATTCTTTCAGTCCCAGCAGCACCGCCAACGACAGCAGCCACATAACGTACTGATAGGCGTCCGGCTCCCAAAGCTTGAACTTGTCCTTACTAAACTGATCATATTTCTTAAAGTATTCAAACGCTCTGACCGCATCGGCTCTAAGAGATTGAACACCTTCACCCGCGGAGTAGCGCACAATCAAAATTTTCAGAGCATCACCGACTCGACTCCACAACAACTGAATCTTGTGGTCAAACTCCTCGTCTGGAGACGCCAAGATCGCATCGATTTCCGGGTCAACCAAACCGTCCTCATAGAACTTTAGCGTCTCCCGATAGTAATGCTCAGGAAGTAACGGTTCGCGCTTCACTTCATCAAAGGATTGATTCACGAATATCTCGCAATTTAACTGATATGAAACTAATTAATAGTCTCTGGCTGCACAGAAACCTTGATCGGTTTCCCGGCATCATCAAGCAGTGCATTACCAGCTTTATCCAATTTTGTAATGTCAACGACCGCACCCGTTTCGTCAACGACCATTAGCCAACTTTCATACTTTTCCTTCAGTATGTTACGAGCCTGAACTTGACCAACAGCATCTGGCAGTCGATCAGTGATCCATCTGGTGCTCATTTGTTTGGCCGAAGGATACCCCTTTGAACCCTTGGTGGTCGGCAAACCTTTGACCTTACCGTCCGCCCTGAACTTCGTCTCCGTCACCACATACGGCGGAGGGTCCGACTTGGGCGGTTTCCGGTACACGCCGTCAATACCCCGGCCCGTCGGCTGCTGTTCCAGCAAACGCATCTGCCGATCCGCCGACAGTTCGGACTTGTAGCCCCGGCCCGTCATGAAATCGTCGCTCACCTTCTCGCCAAAGATGCCCTTCAGCCACGGCGAATTGACCGGCGTCACGAGCGCAAGCCGCAATAATGCAAGCGTGGGCGGCGTAAGTCCTCCCGCACTGAGCCGATGAAAGATGGCGGCCATTTCCAGCCGCCGCCAAGAATCATTTGCTTACGCTTCGCGGGTAGGACCACCGTCCTCACGGCCCATCACGATCCACGTCACCGGTCCTTCGCTGCGGTCGCGGCCGATGCCTTCAGGGAAGATATCGCCCTCCTTGAACATGCGCTCCTGAACGAACGCCCCCGGCGATTCGAGCACGCCCCAGCGTCCGGCATACGGGCAGCGCTCGCCGGTCTTGCGCGAGATATGCGGCTTCTGCACTTCGCCCTGCGGAGCCTTCGCCTGTTCGCGCGCGAAGTCCACTAGGTCCTTTGGGTAGAAGCGCATGTCGCGATAGCTGCTGTCGTCGATGTTCCAGAGCAGCGTCACCAACCCGGCCTCGAATGACCAGTAACCGAAAAAACCGCTATCGAGATGCTTATGATTGTCGTACCAATAGCAATTCTTCATGCCGCCGTACCAGCGTTTCAGGTAGGCAGCCAGCGCCTGCTGCTGCGCCTCGCCGTGCGTCTCGGTGGCACGCAGCAGGTCGGTGTAGGGCTTCTCGTGGATCAGCGATTCACCAGGCAGCGACACGCCGAGGCGAGCAAACAAGCGACTCACCAGCACGTCCTGGCCATCCTCGGGATTGGCGCTGATCCACGTTGCTATGGTCGGCACCCATTCCTTCTGGCCAAGTAGTACCGCCAGCGACAGCAGCCACATAACGTACTGACACGCATCAGGTTCCCATAACTTAAGCTTCGCATCCGGAAATGCTGCATAGTGCCGTTGAAATTGAGAAAACGCTCGTGTACCGTATGCAACGAGGCTATTTAATGAATCGCCACCTGAATAGCGTTGAATCAGCAACTCAAGCGTATTAAAGGCACACCACCAGCTATTTCGCTTTCGCCGCGCTTTATCAACGGATGAATCTACCAGCATGGCAGCGACTTCTGGGTCAGCTAATTCCTTCTCTTTAAAGCTAACCGATTTCTGATAGAACAGCTCCTGTAATAAAGGCTCCCGACGCCTTTGTTCAAACGATTCATTCATATCTAATTCCTTCAAGTTCCCAATCTATTTAACAGGTACTGTAACCGGCTTCCCGTTTGCGCCCAGCAGTGCGGCTGCATTTTCATCTAGTTTCGTAATGCCTGTAACTTCGCCAGATTCGTCAACGACCATCAGCCATCGCTCATAATCCGTCTTTGTTATCGCCCTAGCTTTTTCTTCACCTACTGCTTGGCGTAGTCTCGGAACAATCCAGTCATCGCTCATCTGTTTTGCAGCAGGGTACCCCTTTGAACCCCGAGTACGTCGCAAATCGTCAGCATCGAAATTGCCGCCCGTCCTGAACTTCGTCTCGGTAATCACGTATGGCGGGGGCGGCTTACCGTTCATGTACACGCCGTCAATACCCCGGCCCGTCGGCTGCTGTTCCAGCAAACGCATCTGCCGATCCGCCGACAGTTCGGACTTGTAGCCCCGGCCCGTCATGAAATCGTCGCTGACCTTCTCGCCAAAGATACCCTTCTCGGCGCGGCTCATCTTTGCCACGTCGTCGCGATGCACGTTGCTGCTGCCCGGCACCGGCTCCTGCGGCTCGGGCAACTTGCCGCCACCAGCGCTGCCGGCACCCTCAACACCGTCACGCTTCATGGGCAGCTGCTTCGGCGGCTCGCCGATACCCGAACTCACGCGCACCTTCGGCGGCTTCACCACCTCGGCCTTCGGGGCCGGGACACCCGCATAGGCCGGATGGTAAGTTGGCGGCAGCTTGTCGTTCAGCAGCTTCTGTAACGCCTCGTCCAGCTTCGCCAGCGCCTGCGGTATCTCCTTCGCGCAATTCACTTGTACCGCGTAGAACGCCTTCTCCATGCGCTCCAGTTCCACCAGCAGCGCCCGCGCCCGACCAATGTACTCGACCTTGCTGAGCAGCCCTTTGACCTTCGTGATAAGCGCCTGCATGCCCTGAAAAAATTCCATCAGCTTCTTCAGCAGCGCGTCGCCGTAGGCGGCGAAGTGAATCTTCTCCAGCAGCTTGACGATGTTGCCCTTCGTGAAGCGCGACAGAAAACCCACCACCTTTTCCAGCACTTTGCCGCCCCTTTCGATGAGCAGCAGACACACCGCGCGGATCACCGCTGCGGCTTCATCACCGACTATTGCGCCAACCAGCGAACCCACCGCCGCACAGATCACCGGACCAAATACGCCCAACGCGGAAGCGATCAGGATCACCCATTCCTGCCATTCGGGATGGGCGGCATTCTGCGCACCGGTCGATACGCCTTCGTACCGCCTGCCGAGCCGCAGGGACACCGCTGCCAGATCGCGCGCGCTGGTGACGACCACCGCGCCCGGCACTGTCATGGCCAACAGCATGTCCGCAACGATCACGCTCGTGGGCCGGTCCTCCGCGAATTCCCCTAACGTCAGCGATTTCAGCCAGTTGTACGCCCCCACGGCTTCGTCCCACACTTCTCCGAGTATGCTCATGCCTTCGTCCCCGGCGTTGCCTGCTGCATCACATCGTTCAGGTCATCGTCTGCGGTGACCGTATGGATGCTGCTGTGCGAATTCGGGTCATCGAGATACCGAACCTTCGCATCGGGGCCAGCAGGCACGCCACTCAGGCGCATGTAGCCTTCGGCGTCGAGCGTGCCCCGCTGCGAGCGGCCATTGATCCAGGCCACGTAGCCGCATCCCGCGACCGGCGAGCCGTCGGGGTAGATGCGCCGGAATTCCAGATCGGTCACGGCAGGCGCGCCGCGTGGCAGGGACGGCATCGGTGTATTCATCGACGCCTTGCCCTTCTTTTGGACCGTAATGGTCTTCAGGAACAGATCGCCGGGACCACCGAGCGTGATACTGCCGTCCTTCATCTGGATGAACGCGCCACCGCACTCCAGAATGATTTCCTTCGCGGCAGACAGATTGACCTTGCCGTTGACGCTGGCGGCGTTCAGGTCCTTGTCTGCGATGAACGACATCGGGCCGTCCTGGGCCTGGAATTCGACGGGGCCTTTGGCCGCAAAATCTTGATGCCGAGCTTCTGCGCGAACAGCGATATCTTTTCGCCCGCTGCAACCGTGAAGCGTTTCAGCACACTCCAGTCGGCGTTCTTTCCGGCTACGGTCGAGATGCTGTCCTGCGCCGAAAGCTGCACGCCTCCGCCTGCGACGATGGCCGCCGAGGCAGGCGTGCTCATCAACAGCCCCGGCTTCTTTAAACCGTCTAAACCATCCTTCATCTGCTGCTGCGCGTCGGTGTCGGCTGGCTCGGCCTTTGCGCTGCTGGCGGACGCCGCCAGCGCCTTCGCAGTCGCCAATGCGCTTTCGAGCTGCGCGATGGTTTCCTGCATGTCCAGTTGCTTGCCGCTCGCGCCGGGACGGTCGTAGGTCGTGACCATCACGCCCTTGCCTGCGCGAAGCACTCCCCAGCCCGATGTTCTCGCCTCGAAGCCTTCGCCCCGGTATTCGAGCTTGCTGTTCACCAGATAGCCGAGATTCAGTTGCGACTTGCCCGAATGCTCGGTGCTGAGCTTGATGCCCTCCTGGCCTGCCCAATCCTCAAAGCGAATCTTGTTATTCTTTTGCGTGCGTATCATGTTGCGCGACAGCCAGCGACGGTCGTTCGTCACCAGGTCACGCGCCTGACTGTGATGATGGAACCCACTGATCTCAGGCTTGTCCGGGTCGCCATCGCGGCAGGTAATCACGGCTTCATCGTTGTCCAGCGCGGGGAAGTGCATGCCGGTTTGCCCCTTGCCCGCGAACGGCTTCGCGAGGCGCAGCGGTACGCTCTCGCCGCCGTTGGGCCACGTCTCGAAGTCCGAATCGAAGCGGACGATATAGCGCCCGTCCTTGTCGATGTACGAGTAGGTGTAGCTGTCCGGACTGCAAATCCGACCGCTGAGCGTGCCGCTCACCTTGGCCCATTTGTCCGGCTCCAGTTCCAGACGGAAACGCCGGTCGGCGGGAATCGCCTTGAAGGTATTGGAATAAGCCTTGTCACGCGCCCCGCGATGCGTGATCTCGATGATGACCATGCCCTTGGGCGCGTCGGGCAATACCATGTCCGTTTCGAACACGCGCGCGCACTGCAACGCGAGCACGTTGCTCTCGCCCTCGTACACGACCTGCCGGGCGATGGCCGCTTCGTGCCGAAGCTGCGCCTCCCACTGCGCGCCCGCCTGGTCGAGGTGATGCGTGCCATAGACATACGGCCGACCGTAAGTCGTGGGGTCTTGCGGCGCGATGTTCGCTTCGTCCCTGAAACGCTCCCAGGCGGCATCCGGGTTGTAATCCGCGACTGTGAACGACTGCGGCACCGTCTTCGTGTGGGTCTTCAGTGAGGTGACGGCTTCGACGCCGTTCGCGTCGAGTCCCGCCGCTTCGCGGTACGGCACCACCAGTTGCGGGTCGTAAATGTAGTGGTCGATATCGTCGCCATAAACCACCTCATCGCCGTGTTCGTTCTCGACCACATACGAATACACGCCGGATTTCTCCTGGAGCATGTGCCCATAATCGAAGTCCGTCATCCCGTGTTGCATGCGAAACGCGTGCTGGGGATACGATCGGCGCAGTCGAAACCGGAATTGATGGTCCTGCACGTCATGAGCTTGCAGGATTGCCTTCAGAATGTCCGGCGTCGAACCATGCTGAAAAATCCGGTTGCGCGTGACGGCCTTCAGCCGTGCCAGATGCGACCTCAACTCGATCTCGAATTTGACGAAATCCTTCGTGGTCTGCAACGTTGAAAAGCGTGCAATGAATCCGGAAAAGCGCCGCACGGTCCCGTCGTCGGCCTCGATGCTGAAAACCGCGTCACGGTTCAGATAATCGCCGCGCGGTAGCTGATGCGGGTGGGTCAGTTCGATTTGGACGACGTTGGGTTCGCCCATCTTTTCGGTGGCCGTGAACGACACGACCGAAAGCGCCGCTGCGGCCTCTGTGCCGGGCACCTCGAGGTGATACGCCTGCCTTCCCGGTATGGCTCGCAGTGCGCCTTGCAGGTCCGCCATAGGCTGGCCTCCTTGCCGTTATTTTGAGAGGCGCGGCCTGGTGCATCAGGACTGCAAAGGTTAAGAAGGCCGCGATGCGGGACCATTTTTAGGTCCGTTCCGCGTTATACCATCGGGATAGTCTTGCCACAAGGATTGGCAATCCTAAGTTTTGTGAATTATTGTCATGGAGACGGTACCTGCCCGTTGAGCGAGTATCTAACGGGCCGCTTGTAGCCGGGGCGACGACGACCTAATCGCAAACAACCGTGGACATCTTCGTGGTTGCGATTGTGAACCGACGGTTTTTGGTTGGGGTTCTCGTCCGCGAAGTGAGGACGGATGGATGAGAGCCTTGCCAAGCAGTTCGCTATGTGATGACACCGTGGTCAATCGAACCAAGGCGCTAAGGCCTTGGAGGGCGACGCTTAGGCGGTATTTTCGCTCAGTACCGCGATTGCGGTCACGTCCTGGCACCGTCTGCTGAATAAGTCCCGCCCCGGACAGGGGCGGTGCTAACAGCTCGCTAAGAAAGCACGTTCTCCAAAAACGTCCCGAAACATCAAAACCTCGCGAAACCAAAACCTCGCGAAACCAAAACCCCTCAATGCGAATGCCGCGGCACGTCGGCGCCCCGACACCCGACGAGAAAGTCGAAATCGCATCCCTGATCGGCTTGCAGCACGTGCTCGACGTACAACTTCCGATACCCACTCGCATCCTCGGGCACGGCCGTCTGCGACTCCGCCCAGTCGGCGAGACGCGCGCTCAGTTCGGCATCGCTCACGTCCAGATGCACCGTGCCGCCGAGACAATCGAGTTCGATCCAGTCGCCCTCCCTGACCACCGCGAGCGGCCCGCCCGCGCGCGCTTCAGGCGCGACGTGCAGCACCACCGTGCCGTAAGCCGTGCCGCTCATGCGAGCATCCGAGATCCGCACCATGTCCGTCACGCCTTGCGCAAGCAGCTTCGGCGGCAATCCCATGTTGCCGACTTCCGCCATCCCCGGATAACCCTTCGGTCCGCAATTCTTCAGTACGAGCACGGAACTGGCATCCACTTCTAAATCAGGATCGGCGATGCGCGCCTTGTAGTCGTCGAAGTTCTCGAACACGACCGCGCGCCCCCGATGCTTCAAAAGCGCAGGCGTCGCCGCCGATGGCTTCACCACCGCGCCGTTCGGCGCCAGATTGCCGCGCACGATGCACAGGCCGCCATCGTCGACGAGCGGCTTGTCGAGCGGACGAATCACTTCTTCGTCATGAATCGGCGCTTCCTTCACGTTTTCCCAGAGCGACCGGCCGTTCGCCGTCAGCGCGTCGGGATGCGGAATCAGACCCGCCTCGCCGAGCCGCCGGATCACGCCGGGCAAACCGCCCGCGTAATAAAACTCCTCCATCAGGAAGCGCCCGGACGGCTGAAGATCGACGAGCGTCGGCGTGCCTCGGCCGATGCGCGTCCAGTCGTCGAGTTCGAGATTCACGCCGATGCGCCCCGCAATCGCCTTCAGGTGAATCGCCGCATTGGTCGATCCGCCGATCGCCGCGTTCACGCGGATCGCGTTCTCGAACGCCTCGCGCGTCAGCAGTTTCGAAAGGCGCAAATCTTCCAGCGCCATCTCGACGATCCGCATGCCCGACATGTGCGCGAGCACGTAGCGACGTGAGTCGACGGCAGGAATCGCAGCGTTGTGCGGCAGCGTGACGCCGAGCGCTTCGGCCATGCACGCCATCGTGGAGGCGGTGCCCATCGTGTTGCAAGTGCCCGCCGAGCGCGACATGCCCGCTTCGGCCGACATGAATTCGTGCAACGTGATCTTGCCCGCCTTCACCTGCTCGCTCAGTTGCCAGACGACCGTGCCCGAGCCGATGTCGCGGCCCTTGTGCTTGCCGTTCAGCATCGGACCGCCGCTCACGACGATCGCGGGCACGTCGCAACTCGCCGCGCCCATCAGGAGGGCGGGCGTCGTCTTGTCGCAGCCGACCAGCAGCACAACGGCATCGACGGGATTGCCGCGAATCGATTCCTCGACGTCCATGCTGGCGAGATTGCGCGTGAACATCGCGGTCGGGCGCAGGTTCGATTCGCCGTTCGAGAACACCGGAAACTCGACCGGAAAGCCGCCGGCTTCCGACACGCCGCGCTTGACGTGTTCGGCGAGCTTGCGGAAATGCGCGTTGCACGGCGTGAGTTCCGACCACGTATTGCAGATGCCGATAATCGGCTTTCCCTGGAACTCGTGGTCCGGGATGCCCTGGTTTTTCATCCAGCTTCGGTACATGAAGCCGTTCTTGTCGGCCGTGCCGAACCAGCGGGCGGAGCGGAGAGGGCGTTTTTCGTCACTGGACATGCGGAGTTCCGTCTATCGTTTGGTGGAGTTTCAGGTGCTTTCTTTCGGTGTCAGCGATTCGGCGGCGTTGTTTTCGACATCGGGCGACAGTGGCGCGCGGCGCGCTCGCGTGGTTTCCGCGCGTTCGCCGAGCGACGTGCCGTTCGACCTGCGGCGCCCGGCGTGACGTTCGATGAGCCGCTGCAACAGACAGAACGCGCAGAGCAGCGCGCCGATCACGATGCGCGTCCACCACGAACTGAGCGTGCCGTCGAAGGTAATCAGCGTCTGAATCGTCCCGAGGATGCCGACGCCGAACAGCGTGCCGACGACATAGCCTACGCCGCCCGTCAAAAGCGTGCCGCCGATCACGGTGGCCGCGATGGCGTCGAGTTCCATGCCTTGTCCCTGCAAGCCGTAGCCCGAGAGCACGTAGAGCGTGAACACGACGCCGCCGAGCGCCGAGCAGAATCCCGAGAGCGCGTAGACGCCGACTTTGGTGCGCGCGACCGGCAGGCCCATCAGCACGGCCGAGCGCTCGTTGCCGCCGATCGCGTAGACGTTGCGCCCGAAGCGCGTGTAGTGCGCGACGAACACCGCGGCGGCGAGCACCGCGATGGCGACGAGCGCGCCCGTCGTCAGCGACGCCCCGCCGAGGTCGAGATGAAACGCGGAGAGCGCGCGGAACGTCGGATCGTTGATCGTGATCGACTGCGTCGTGATGAGAAAGCACGCGCCGCGCGCGAGGAACATGCCGGCCAGCGTCACGATGAACGGTTGCAGCCGGAAGAAGTGGATCAGCGCGCCCATCGCCGCGCCATACAGCGCGCCGAACGCGAGCACGAGCGGCAGGATGATCCAGACGGGCCAGTGGAACCGTTCGGTGAAGAGCGCGCAAAGAATCGTCGTCAGCGCGACGACCGAGCCGACCGACAGATCGATCCCGCCCGACACGATCACGAACGTCATGCCGATCGCGACGATCAGCAAAAACGCGTTGTCGATCAGAAGGCCGGCGAATACTTGCAGCGAGAAGAATCCGGTGTACATCACGGAGCCGAAGGCGAGCAGCGCCGCGAACAGCGCAATCGTCACGACGATGGGCAGCGTGCGCGGATCGATGAGCTTGTTCATTGCGCGCCCTCCGTCAATGTTCTCTTCGCCGCGACCGGGAACGCGCGCCGCACCTGCCGTGCGATGAACGCGCGCGCGCTCGTCGACTGGATCACGCTCACCATCAGCACGACCGCCGCCTTGACGACCAGCGTCGCTTCGGGCGGCACGCCGATGGAGTACGTCGTGTAAGTCAGCGTCTGGATGATGAGCGCGCCGAGCACCGTGCCCGCGAGGCTGAACCGGCCGCCGAGCAGCGATGTGCCGCCGAGCGTCACGGCGAGAATCGCGTCGAGTTCGAGCAGCAGGCCGGCGTTGTTGCCGTCGGCGCTGCGCACGTTCGAACTGGCGAGGATGCCCGCGATCGCCGCCGTCAGCCCGGAAAACGTGTACACGCCGAAGACGATCGCGCTCGAACGCAGCCCGGCCAGCCGCGTCGCGACCGGATTGATGCCGATCGCGCGGATGAAAAGTCCGAGCGCGGTGCGGTTCATGAGGAGCGTCGTCACCGCGATGGCCGCCGCCGCGATCCACATCGCGCACGGGATCAGCGCGAGATAGCCGCCGCCGAGAAAGAGATAGTCGCGCGCGCCGATCGGAATGATCTGACCGCCCGTCAGCAATTGCGCGACGCCGCGTCCGGCGACCATCAGAATCAGCGTCGCGATGATCGGCTGCATGCCAACGATCGCGACCAGCAAGCCGTTCCACATGCCGGCGAGCAAGCCGGCGGCGAGCGCGGCCAGGATCGCCAGGCCGATTTGCGACGGATCGGCGGCGAGGATGCTGGCCGCAGCCGCCCCGGCAATCGCGACCACGGCGCCGACGGAGATGTCGATGCCGCGTGTCGCGATCACGAGCGTCATGCCGAGCGACACCAGCACGAGCGGCGCCGCGCGGTTCAGGATGTCGATGGGCGCGCCGAACAGATGGCCGTCGAGGACCGAAATCGAGAGGAAAGCCGGGTTGTGCGAGAGATCGAGCAGCACGAGCAGCACGAGCGTCACGCACGGCCAAACGAGCGGATGGGCTGCGAGCCGTTTCATCGCTGTTCTCCTGCAATGAGTCGATACACCTGATCCTCCGACGCCTCGTTGCCCGCGACTTCGGCGACCTTGCGCCGGTCGCGCAGCACGGCGATCCGATGGCTCACGCGCACGACTTCGCTCACTTCCGACGAGATGAACAGAATGCCGAGTCCCTTCGCGCAGAGCGCCAGCATGCGATCCATGATTTCGAACTTGGCGCCGATGTCGATGCCGCGCGTGGGTTCGTCGAGGATCAGCATTTTCGGCTGGATCACGAGCCAGCGCGCGAGCAGCGCCTTCTGCTGATTGCCGCCCGACAGAAGGCCGATCGGCTGTTCGGCGTCGCGCGCCTTGATGCCGAGCTGCTTGATGCAGTCGTCGGCCATTTCGCGCTGTTTCGCGCGGCGGATCGGCCGCCACCAGCCGCGCCGCGCCTGCAACGCGAGAATGATATTTTCGCGAATCGACAGATCCGCGATGATCCCTTCCTTCTTGCGGTCTTCCGGGCAATAACCGATGCCGTGGCGCACTGCGTCGCGCGGAGAACGAAGCCGCGCGTCCTTGCCGCCGATCGTCATCGTGCCGGCATCCGGACGCTCGGCGCCGAAGAGAAGCCGCGCGGTTTCCGTGCGGCCGGAGCCGAGCAGACCCGCGAGGCCGAGAATCTGGCCGGGCTGCACGTCGATATCGACGGGATTCATCAGGCCGCGCCGCCCCACGCCGTGCATTTCGAGAAACGGCGGCACCGCCGATTTTTCCGCGGGCTGCTCCGATTCGGCGCGCTTCAGCCGTTCGGTCATCCGTTCATGGCCGACCATCTTCGCGACAAGCAGTTCGACCGGCAGATCCTTCGCCAGATATTCGCCCTCGCGCTCGCCGTTGCGCATGATCGTGATGCGATCCGAAATGGCGTAGGTCTGTTCGAGAAAATGCGTGACGAACAGAATCGCGATGCCCGACTGCTTCAGCTTGCGCAGCACGGTGAAGAGCCGCGCGACTTCGCCGTCGTCGAGACTGGACGTGGGTTCGTCGAGGATCAGCACGCGCGCGTCCACCGACACCGCGCGCGCGATCGCCACCATCTGCTGAACGGCGATCGGATAGGTATCGAGCGACTTGGTGACGTCGAGCGAAACGTTCAGCTCGGCGAGCGCGGCCTCGGCGCGCGCGTGAATCGTCTTCCAGTCGATCGCGCCGCGCCGCTTCGGGTGACGCCCGGCGAACACGTTCTCCGCGACCGAAAGGTTCGTGCACAGATTCACTTCCTGATACAGCGTGCGGATGCCGGCAGCTTCGGCGTCCAGCGGCGTCGCGAAACTGACGGGCGCGCCGGCCAGGCGGATTTCGCCCGCGTCGTGCTCGTGAACGCCGGTCAAAAGGTTGATGAGCGTCGATTTGCCGGCGCCGTTCTGGCCCATCAGCGTGTGGATCTCGCCGGGAAAGAGGCGGAAATCGACGGCGTTCAGCGCCTTCACACCGGGGAAGGTCTTCGACAATCCAATCGTTTCAAGCAGTGCAGCGCCGCTCATGTGCGAGTTCCGCGTGGGAAGAAGCAGGACGAAGGCGCCCGCCGCGCGCGGCGGCGGGCCTGGTTCGGGCAGGCGCTCAGTACTTGCGCTGCGGCAAGGTCTGGGCGGCGACGCTCATCGGGAAGATCGTCTCTTCCGTGACGATGCGCTTCGGCAACTGCTTGCCCGCGACCACGTCCTTCACGGCGCTCATCAACTGCGGCCCGAGCAACGGGCTGCATTCGACGTCCACGTTGATCTTGCCCGCGACCATGGCTTCGAAGCCGCCTTTGGTGGCGTCGAAGGAGACGACCGTGATGTCCTTGCCCGGCTTCATGCCGGCTTCTTCCATCGCCTGGATCGCGCCGAGCGCCATGTCGTCGTTATGCGCATAAACCACGTTGATCTGCTTGCCGTAGGTCTTGGCGAAGGCTTCCATGACCTGCTTGCCGCCCGCGAGCGTGAAGTCGCCGCTTTGCGAGGCGATCACCTTGAACTTCGGATCGTTCTTGATGACTTCGAGCAAGCCCGCGCGGCGGTCGTTCGCCGGCGCCGAGCCGACCGTACCCTGCAATTCGACGATATTGATCGGGCCCGGATCGTTCTTATAGTGATCTTCGAGCCACTTGCCGCCGCGACGGCCTTCTTCGAGGAAGTCGGAGCCGATCATCGTCACGTAGAGCGACTTGTCCTTCACGTCGATATTGCGGTCGGTCAGGATCACCGGAATCTTCGCGTTCTTCGCTTCGATCAGGATCGGCTCCCAGCCGGTTTCGACGACCGGCGAGAACGCGATCACATCGACTTTCTGCGCGATATACGAGCGGATCGCCTTGATCTGGTTTTCCTGTTTTTGCTGGGCGTCGGAGAATTTGAGGTTGATGCCGGCTTCCTGCGCCGCGCTTTTCACCGAGACAGTGTTCGCGGTGCGCCAGGCGCTTTCCGCGCCGACCTGCGCGAAGCCCAGCGTGATTTTCTTCTCGTCGGCGCGGGCGCTGAGGCCGGTCGTGAGAATCAGCGTGGAACAGAGAAGCGTGCCGAGAACTGCCCGTCGATTGGATTTCATTGTCGTCTCCTGTCGACCAGCGTTGGCCTTTTTTGGCGCCGACTCTGGTCCATGTGTTTTTGTGGTCATCGGTTGAGGGTGCGTGGTCGACCCTGCTCGCAAGCGTAGCCCTCGGGCACATGACGGTCCAATCCCTTTTTTCTTATCGGCGATACCGATTTTGGTATGGGAGGCGGTATGTGCGGCCGCGCCGAATGGGATTCAGCGGGAGAACGGAAGGGGCGGCAGAAACAAAAACGCCGCCCGAAGGCGGCGTTTTTGCGCGACGAGCGTTACTCCGTCTCGTCCTTGAGGCTCGGCAGCGCCGATGCCTCGCCGGTCTTCAGCAGACCGACCTGCGAGTAGATGCGCAGTTTGTCGCGCGTATCGGTGATGTCGAGGTTGCGCATCGTGAGTTGCCCGATGCGGTCGCGCGGCGAGAACGTCGACGCGACCTTTTCCATCGACAGGCGTTCCGGCTGATACGTCAGGTTCGGCGATTTGGTCGAAAGGATCGAATAATCGTTGCCGCGGCGCAGTTCGATCGTCACTTCGCCGGTCACGGCGCGCGCGACCCAGCGCTGGGCGGTTTCGCGCAGCATGATGGCCTGCGGATCGAACCAGCGTCCCTGATACAGCAGGCGGCCGAGACGGCGGCCGTTTTCGCGGTATTGCTCGATCGTGTCTTCGTTGTGGATGCCCGTCACGAGCCGCTCATACGCGATGTACAGCAGCGCGAGCCCGGGCGCTTCATAGATGCCGCGGCTCTTCGCCTCGATGATGCGGTTTTCGATCTGGTCGCTCATGCCGAGACCGTGGCGCCCGCCGATGCGGTTCGCTTCCAGCAGCAGTTCGACGGCATCCGCGAATTCCACGCCGTTGAGCGCGACCGGACGGCCTTCCTCGAAGCGGACCGTCACCGTTTCGCGGGCGATCTGCACGTCGTCGCGCCAGAACGCCACGCCCATGATCGGATTGACGATCTGCATGCCGCTTTCCAGGCTTTCGAGGTCTTTCGCTTCGTGCGTCGCGCCGAGCAGGTTCGAATCCGTCGAATAGGCCTTTTCCGCCGACATCTTGTACGCGAAACCCGCCTTGCTCATGAATTCCGACATTTCCGCGCGGCCGCCGAGTTCGTCGATGAACGTCTGGTCGAGCCACGGCTTGTAGATCTTGAGATCCGGGTTCACCAAAAGGCCGTAGCGGTAGAAGCGCTCGATGTCGTTGCCCTTATAGGTGCTGCCGTCGCCCCAGATGTTGACGCCGTCCTGCTTCATGGCCGCGACGAGCATTGTGCCGGTGACCGCGCGGCCGATGGGCGTCGTGTTGAAGTAGGTGACGCCGGCCGTCGAGATGTGGAACGCGCCGCACTGCAATGCCGCGATGCCTTCGGCGACGAGTTGCGCGCGGCAGTCGATCAGGCGCGCGCCTTCGGCGCCGTATTCGGTCGCGCGACGCGGAATCTGGTCGTAGTCGTCCTCGTCCGGCTGGCCGAGGTTGGCGGTGTAGGCATAGGGAACCGCGCCCTTGATGCGCATCCAGTGGAGCGCGGCGCTGGTGTCGAGACCGCCGGAGAACGCGATGCCGACCTTCTGGCCGGTCGGAAGACTTTCAAGAATCGTGGTCATGTAGATGCCGCCAAATCGTTGTGAAAGATCGAAAAACCCAAATTATGACGGATTGTCGGCGGTGTGGGCTTGTGAAGCGGCTTTTGAGCGCGAAACGAAGGGACGATTATGCAGACGGGCGGGCGACGGCTAGTGAAACCCGCTCGTGACTCCTTCCCCAAAATCCCAAATTTACCGACCGCCGAATTGACACCTAACTGAGTACCGTTTCGACGATTTGAAAAGAAAGTAAGCCGTGCATAATGCCTTAGGTGTACCGGGTCGGTTAAATGGTAAGCACAAGCGAATCCTCTTCCGGCCGCGTGTGGGCGCCTGTCTGCATCGATCAATGCGATTGTCTGCTTTCGACTGACAAAAGCCGTTTCGATCGTCGTCCCGCGTTCCTCTTCAACGCTGACCGCGCGTCAGCCGCCGCGATATGGCCCGCTTTAGGATTCAAGGAATGAAACCGGCAAAAAATTCGTTCTGGTCCAGATATGGACGTTACGTGACACTCGGCGTGACCGCCACGGCTCTGGCCGGCATCCTCACTTTCGCGCTCTGGCGCCACGAAAATCGCAGTGCGCAACTCGATTCGGCGCTCGACGGCGTCGCGAGCCAGATGCGCACCGACACCGCGCTCTGGACGCGTCAGGAAAAAGACGCATCCGAAATGCTGCGCGATATCCGCACGCAGGACGTGACCGCCATCGGTGTGAGCCCTAATGCGATCCTCGTTTCGACGCGCGCGGGCGCGAAGTATTTCGTCACCGATCACAACGGCGCGTTCTCGAACGCGCTCCTGCTCGGTGAGATGAAAGTCGATGCGCGTCCGCCGTATCAGCTCGTCTGGCTGCCGGATGCGAACATCCGTTCGGACGCCGCGCTCTGGATGGATACCTTCGACCGCACGCGCGACGTGCTCGGCCTCGTGTTGCCGCTGCTGCTGATCGGCGGCATGGTCTGGTTCATGCGCCGCGAGATGACGGGCGGCGCGAAGCTGCTCGGCGAAGCGCCGACGCTCTCGTTCCAGGACGTCATCGGCGCGGGCGAAGCGAAAGCCGCGCTCTCCGACATCCAGGCGTATCTCTCCAACGCGAAGCAGTTCACCGGCATGGGCGTGCGCGCGCCGTGCGGCGTCCTGATGGTCGGCGGCCCGGGCGTCGGCAAGACGCGGCTCGCGCAGGCGCTCGCCGGCGAATGCGGCGCGAACTTTATTTCCATTACGGGCAGTTATTTCAGCGCGAAGTACTACGGCGTCGGCGTCCAGAAGGTGAAGCACCTGTTCGAGCTCGCGCGCAAGAATGCGCCGACCGTGATCTTCATCGACGAAGCGGACGGCCTCGCCAAGCGCACGGACACGGGCAACGGCCCGGCCGAAGCGGAGAGCAACCGCGTCATCAACCAGTTGCTGGCCGAGATGGACGGCTTCGAGTCGAACGAGGGCGTGATCATCGTCGCGGCGACCAACCATCCTGACAATATCGACGAAGCGCTGCGCCGTCCGGGCCGTTTCGATCGCACGGTGCATGTGCGCCTGCCCGACCTCGACGACCGCGCCGAAATCTTCCGTTTCTATGCCGAAAAGCTGAAATCGAAAGCCGACGACGTCGATTTCCACCAGCTCGCGCGCCTCTCCACGGGACTGTCGCCCGCGACGCTTTCCATGATCGTGAATCAGGCCGGGCTCGTCGCGCGCAAGGCGGGCGAGACCACGGTGGCGGCGAAGCATTTCCTGGAAGCGATCAAAATCGCCCGGATCGGCGATGTGAGCGGCGCCGAGCGCGCGCTGAACGAGGACGAGCGCACGCGGATCGCGGTCCACGAGGCGGGTCACGGGCTCGTCGCCGCGCTGCTCGGCACGGGCGTGCTCGAAGAAGTGACGATCCTGCCGCGCGGCGGCGCGCTGGGCGTCGCGCTCATCACGAAGATGCAGGACAAGCATCTGTATCGCGAAACCGAAATGCGCAACGAAATCCAGGTGCTGCTCGGCGGCCGGAATGCCGAACTGCTGACGTTCTCGGAAGCGTCGAGCGGGGCCGCGCAGGATTTGCAGGAGGCGTCGCGGATCAGCCTCGACATGGTGTCGAAGTTCGGCTTCAACGCCGACGGCAATCTCTTCAGCCTGGCCGCGCTGCCGCCCCAGTACGCCGGCTTGCAGATGAAGGCGGCCATCGAGCACGCGAACATCCTGCTCAAGGATCTGAACGAGGCCTGCCAGGCGCTTTTGCGCGACAACGAGCCGGTGCTGCGCGCCATCGCGGAACGCCTGCTGGAATCGGAGACGGTGCCGGGCGAGACGGTCTACCGGCTGATCGACGAGCACAAGGTGCGCAAGGACGGACTGCATCTCGCGCAGGAAGAGCGCGAAGCGGCGTAACGAGCGGCGTCAAAGCGGCGGCGGGCCTAGCTCGCCGTCGATTCGTGCGCGCGCCGCAGCCGTTCGCGGCTGTTGCTCAGGTGCATGCGCATCGCGGCGCGGGCGTCGTCGGCGTCTTGCCGGACGATCGCCTGATAGATCAGTCGATGCTCGTTGAGCACGTTGCGCAGCCGTTCGATCTGATCCAATTGCGCGATTTCGGCCTTGCCGAGCCGCGTGCGCGGGCTCACGCCCGGACCCATCTGACTCAGCACGTCGAAGAAATAGCGGTTTCCGCTCGCGCGCGCGATCTGCAGATGAAATTCGACGTCGTGGGCGAGCGTGTCGGTGCTCCCGTTCGCGAGTTCCGCCTCGAAGCGGCCGAGCGCCTGCGCGATCTGTTTCAGATGCTGGTCGGTGCGGCGCTGCGCGGCGAGCGCGGCCGCCGCGGCCTCCAGATCGATCCGGAACTCGATGATCGCCATCACGTCGAGCATGCTGGAGAGATCGGCTTCGGGCAGCCGCAGCGCGTCTTCCTTGTCCGCCGGCGCAAGAACGAAGGTGCCGATGCCGTGGCGCGTCGCGACGACATGCGCCGCCTGCAAGCGCGAAACCGCCTCGCGGACCACGGAACGGCTCACCGACAGTTCCTTCATGAGCGCCACTTCGGTCGGAATCTTGTCTCCGGGGCGGAGCATGCCGCGCTCGATCTGCTCGCGCAGCGTAGTGACGACTTTATCGGTGAGACTGCTCATGGATGATGATGTCGAATGCGGTTGAACGGTGATCGGACGTCGCGAAGGGCAATGGAACGCTCGCCGCCGCAGTTGTCCGATGACTCGCAGTCTCGGCGACGGTGCGAGTCGCGTCAAGGCAGAGCGGGGCGCGTCCAATGTAAAAAAGCGGCCGAGGCCGCTTTTTCGTCTGAAGCACAGAGCACTCAGCCCTTCACGATCTCGCCATCCCGGCGACGCCACAGCGCGAGCGGATTCGCATCGGCCAGCGCTTCGGGCAACAGGTCGGCCGGGAAATCCTGATAGCACACCGGACGCAGGAAGCGTTCGATCGACGTCGTGCCGACCGAGGTCACGCGGCTGTCCGAGGTCGCCGGGAACGGACCGCCGTGAACCATCGCGTGCGACACCTCGACGCCCGTCGGGAAACCGTTCACGAGAATCCGCCCGGCCTTGCGTTCGAGCACCGGCACGAGTTTCTTCGCAGCCGGCAAGTCGTCGCGGTCCATCTGGATCGTCGCTGTCAACTGGCCGACGAAATGCTCGGCGACCCGCGCCAGTTCCTGTTCGTCCTTGCAGCGCACGATGGTCGACGCCGGTCCGAACACCTCGTCTTCCAGTTCGGCCTTGGTGAGGAACGTCGCGGCGTCGGTGACGAAGAGCGCCGCGCAAGCCTGCGTCGGACCGCTCGCCGCCTGCCCGTGCGCGACCGCTTCGACGCCCGCCGTGCCCGCGAGGCGGCTCTCGCCTTCGCGGTACGCCGCGTGGATGCCCGACGTGAGCATCGTCTGCGCGGGCTTCGCGCTCAGTGCCGCCGATGCCGCCTCGACGAACTTCGCGAGGTCCGGTCCGTCGATGGCGATCGCGAGTCCGGGGTTCGTGCAGAACTGTCCGGCGCCGAGCACGAGCGAATCGACGAAACCCTGCGCGATGGCCGCGCCGCGCGTCGCGAGCGCCGTCGGCAACAGGAACACCGGGTTGATGCTGCTCATTTCCGCGTAGACGGGGATCGGTTCGGGGCGGCGTGCCGCGACCTGCATCAGCGACGTGCCGCCCGCGCGCGAACCCGTGAAGCCGACCGCCTTGATGGCCGGATGCGCGACGAGCGCTTCGCCGACCGTGCGGCCCGCGCCGACGATCAGCGAGAACACGCCTTCAGGCAGATCCATGTCGCGCGCGACCTGCTGGATCACGCGGCCGACCAGCTCGGACGTGCCGAGGTGCGCGCTATGCGCCTTCACGACGACGGGACAGCCCGCGGCCAGCGCGGCGGCCGTGTCGCCGCCCGCCACCGAAAATGCCAGCGGGAAGTTGCTCGCGCCGAACACGGCGACGGGACCGAGCGCGATTTTCTGCATGCGCAGGTCCGAGCGCGGCAGCGGCTTGCGATCGGGCAGCGGCGAGTCGAGCGTGGCCGAGAGCCACTGGCCGGCGCGCACGACTTGGGCGAACAGTTTCAATTGGCCGATCGTGCGGCCGCGCTCGCCTTCGAGACGCGCCTTCGGCAGGCCGGATTCCTCTTGCGCACGCTGGATCAACGCGTCGCCGAGCGCGGCGATGCCGTCGGCGATGCGCTCCAGAAATTCCGCGCGCACCGTGAGCGGCAGATTGCGGTATGCGTCGAATGCCTTCGCTGCCAGATCGCACGCCGCTGCGACATTGTCCTGCGTGCCGCTGCCGAAAACCGGCGCGGCGATGTCTTCGCCCGTCGCGGGATTGAACGCGCGCAGGGGTTTGTCGGTGCCGCGCACGGCCTGACGGCCAATCAGCATTTCGCCGGTAATCTGCATTTCGTCTCCTGAATTCGATGGTATCAACATCAGTCATCGTATAACAGATGGCGCAGAGGCGACAAGCGCAATCGGTCTTTGTTGGTTTGCCTTGGAAAGAACCTTCGCGTTCAACGTTCAGACGTCATACAACCGTCGTGCCAGCACGGCGTAGAGTCATCTGATGTCTTGCCGATGATTGTTCCGATAGGCGTTCATCTATCGCTATCGCGCTCAAGTCCTTATCCGGTATGAGATTTCGGTGACGAGGGTAAACGCGCGATTGGAAATTGTTGAGGGAAAAAGTAGACTGTCGTCAGACAACGTAACACATGCGCGACGCAGAAGCGCCGCCCAGCATTCAACCTGACAGGTACTTTCCATGCCCACCACGAACACGATCCAACGCCACGCCACGCCGACCGTCACCGAACTGCGCGTCGTCCCGGTCGCCGGCCGCGACAGCATGCTGATGAACCTCTCGGGCGCGCACGGTCCGTTCTTCACGCGCAACATCGTGATCCTCACGGACAGCGCGGGCAACACGGGCGTCGGCGAAGTGCCGGGCGGCGAGGCGATCAGGAAGACCATCGACGACGCGCGCGCGCTCGTCGTCGGACAGTCGATCGGTAATCTGCAGGCGGTGCTGAACACGGTGCGCACGCAATTCGCCGACCGCGACGCAGGCGGCCGCGGCCTCCAGACGTTCGACCTGCGCACGACCATCCACGCGGTCACGGCGCTCGAAGCGGCGCTGCTCGACCTGCTCGGACAGCATCTCGGCGTGCCCGTCGCGGCGCTGCTCGGCGAGGGGCAGCAGCGCGAGGAAGTCGAGATGCTCGGCTACCTGTTTTACATCGGCGATCGCGGCAAGACCGATTTGCCGTACGCGAGCGGCGCAGACGGCCGCGACGACTGGGAGCGCCTGCGCACCGAAGAGGCGATGACGCCCGAGGCAGTCGTGCGTCTCGCGGAAGCGGCCCAGGCGCGCTACGGTTTCAACGACTTCAAGCTGAAGGGCGGCGTGCTCGCGGGCGATGCGGAAATCGAAGCGGTGACGGCGCTCGCCGAGCGTTTCCCGGACGCGCGCGTGACGCTCGATCCGAACGGTGCGTGGTCGCTCGCCGAAGCGATCCGCCTGTGCCGCGACCAGCACGACGTGCTCGCCTACGCGGAGGACCCGTGCGGCGCCGAGAACGGCTATTCGGGACGCGAAGTGATGGCGGAATTCCGCCGCGCGACGGGCCTGCCGACGGCGACCAACATGATCGCGACCGACTGGCGCCAGATGGGCCACGCGATCCAGTTGCAATCGGTCGACATTCCGCTTGCCGATCCGCATTTCTGGACGATGCAGGGCTCGGTGCGCGTCGCGCAGATGTGCAACGACTGGGGCCTCACGTGGGGCTCGCATTCGAACAACCATTTCGACGTCTCGCTCGCGATGTTCACGCACGTCGCGGCGGCGGCGCCCGGCAGGATCACCGCGATCGACACGCACTGGATCTGGCAGGACGGGCAGCGCCTGACGCGCGATCCGCTGCAGATCGTCGGCGGCAAAGTGAAAGTGCCGCAAAAGGCGGGGCTCGGCGTCGAACTGGATATGGACGAGATCAAGAAAGCGCATGCGCTCTATCAGCAGCATGGCCTAGGCGCGCGCGACGACGGCGTCGCGATGCAATACCTGATCCCGAACTGGAAGTTCGACAACAAGCGCCCGTGTCTCGTGCGATAAAAACGAGCGAGCAGCGCGTGCATTCCGACGCCCGCCGAGCCATCGGCGGGCGTTGTCGTTTGGGGTCCGGGCGACCGTCAATGTCGGCTAAATAGCGGTTTCCCAGTTACTGGAACGCGTGTGCAGCCCGGGCAAAAACCCCTTCTGTAATCGGCGCTGAAAGAGTAGTCTCGACGAGATTCAAAACAATCAGCGAACCCATTTCGGAGGAGACACCGATGGAGTTGGAGAACCGCACAATCAGGCACGTCATGATCCGGCTCGTGCCGTTTCTGATCCTTTGCTACTTCGTGGCATATCTCGATCGCGTCAACGTCGGATTTGCTGCACTGCAGATGAACAAGGCGTTGGCCTTCTCGGCAAGTCAGTTCGGTTTCGGCGCCGGGATTTTCTTCATCGCGTATTTCTTCTTCGAGGTTCCGTCCAACCTGTTGCTCGAACGTTTCGGCGCGCGACGCTGGATTGCGCGGATCATGTTCACGTGGGGCATCCTCGCTGCCGCGATGGCGTACATCCCGCAGATTTCGCGCTATACCGGTCTGTCTCCCGCGTATGTGTTCTACGGCTTGCGGGTGCTGCTCGGCGTGGCCGAAGCGGGGTTCTTCCCCGGCATCATCTTCCTGCTGACGCTCTGGTTTCCGGCTGCTTATCGCGGACGCGTCGTCGGGTATTTCATGGCGGCAATTCCACTGTCGACGGTGATCGGCGCGCCGATCTCGGGCGCGCTGCTGCAGATGGACGGCATCGCCGGCATGCAGGGCTGGCAGTGGATGTACCTGATCGAAGCGATGCCCGCGCTGCTGCTCGCCTTCGTGGTGTTCTTCTACCTGACCGACAAGCCCGCCGATGCGCACTGGCTGCCCGCCGACGAACGCGAATGGCTAGTGGCGCGCCAGGCGCACGAGCGCGCGCACCGCGAGTCCGTGCATAGCTTCAGCGTGAAGGAAGCCATCCTGAACCGCCGCGTGCTCGCGATCGCGCTCATCTACTTCGGCGCCAACGCGACCAACTATGGCCTGAGCTTCTTCCTGCCGCAGATCGTCAAGGCGTTCGGGCTGACCAACGTGCAGACCGGGTTCGTCACGTCGCTGCCGTATATCGTCGGCGTGATCAGCATGGTGCTCTGGGGACGTCATTCGGACCGCAAGCTCGAACGCAGATGGCACGTCGCCATCGCGCTCCTGGTCGCGGCGGGTGGCATCGCGGCCTCGGCGGGGCTCGACAACCCGGTCATGAAGATGATCGCGCTTTCGATCGCCGGTTTCGGCATCTTCGGCTGCCTGCCGGTGATCTGGACGCTGCCCGCTTCGTTCCTCTCGGGCGCGGCGGCGGCGGGCGGGATTGCGGCCATCAATTCGCTCGGCAATCTCGCGGGCTTCTTCGGGCCCTACGCGATGGGCTGGATCAAGGACAGCACCGGCAGCTTCGGCGCGGGTCTCTTGTGTCTGTCGGGCGCGGGGCTGGTCGGCGTGGCGGCCGTGCTGCTGCTGCATCACGATACGGCGCTCGAAAAGGTGTCGAGTCCGCAGGATGGGCGCGCGGCCGAGGGCGGCAGTGCGGTGAGTCCCTGAGCGGATGAGTTGAAGTGACGGGCGGCGCGCAGCGTGGCGCCGCCTTATTCGTCCAGTTCGTAGCTCGACTGGAATCTTTCGGCCTTGATCGCGTAACTGTCGGTGCCATCTTCGTTGTTGGAGACGAGATAGTCGCCGGGTTCGTAATGCGTCTGGCCTTCCTTGGTCGACACCTGTCCCGCGTTTTCCGCGACTTCGGCCCACACCGGCGTGATCTTGCGATACGCGCCGCGATGAACCTCCCGATAGGTCTGCGCGAACACCTGCGCATCGACCGTATAGATTTCGCCGTTGTTGTCGACGATCCAGTCGCCCTGCTTGCAGCGCTGCTCGCCTCCCCATTTGCGAAATACGAAGCCGTCGGTCTCCAGCCGCAACGGGACGGCGACGACGAACTGATCTGGTTTGCGGCGATAACGGCGTCGTTCGGACATGATGAGGGTCGGGACGAATTGACGATGGATGGGAGAAGCTGGGGTGCATTTACATGCTAGCGCAGATAACCGGGAAGCGCCGTCGCAATCGATTGCGTCTGGGAGCGCGATTTTGGCGTATGGACGCTGCCCGGCAATACTATGGTAGGAAGGCCGGCGAACGCCGCGCACTGGCTCGCGCATCGGCAGGCGAGCAGGGCGACCCAGGAGACGCAGATGCCCGCCAAGATCTTCCTCAGCCATACATCGGAATTCGCGCACATCGCCAAGAGCCTGAGAATGTCGATGCTCGCGCTGTGTCCGTCGCCGGGATTGATCGACGTGCGCGTGAACGAGGAGATGCCCGGCGGCACGAAGTGGCGCGAGTGGATCAACCTGAACACGCGCGACGCCGACGCCTTCATCTATCTCTACCCGAGCGCGGCGGTCGACAACGGCTGGCCCGGGTATGAACTCGCGCGCTTCACGGTCGTCGACGAGAAGACGGTCGTGTCGATCCGCAATCCCGATCTGAAGCTGCCGGGTATGTTCGACCAGTATCAGGGCTACGAAGCCACCGACGAAAGCATCCTCAAGTTCTTCCGCGATGTCTTCGTCAAGGGGCTGTTCAGCCGCGGCGAGCCGCTCAACGACGAGGTCGGCAACGTCGCCGGAGATTACTACGACACGGCCCGCACGGCGGCCCGCGAACTCGCGGAACTGTTCGCGAACGCGTCGATCAAGCCGCAGTACTACACGCGGCGCATCCAGCTCTCGCTTGCCTACGACAGGAACCACAAGCTCGATCCCGCGCAGTCGCAAGTGGAGGGCAACGGCGAGGGCATGAAGCTGATCGGCATGCGGCCCGACGCGACGGTGAGCTGGTCGGCCCTCTCGGCGATGCTGGGCGATTCGGTCGAGTGGCCGGCCGAACTGGAGCGCGAGATTCCGTCGCTCGTGTCGGGCGCGCTGCCGCCGCATCTCTCGCCCTTTGCCAATGAACAGGGCATCTTCATTCCGCTGATCTCGAAGAGCGAGGTCGTGCAATCGCTGCTGCGGCGCCTGACCGTGCTGTTCGTCGAGGCGAACAGCCAGAAGCTGCGGCCGATGTTCGAATGGAAGATGCCGGACGCGATGCCCGGCCAGCTCGCAACCTTCGTCCTGCTCGTCAGGCTGATTTTGCGGATTCGCTTCGACATCCTCGAACCGCGCTATCTGGAGGCGAAATACCACGCGCCGTCCCGCGAGGAATGCGTGGCGATGGTCGAAACGGTGCTCGAGGAATATGAAGAGGTGCAGGACGAGTCGAAGAAGATCGGCATTCCCGGTGTGTCGGCGTTCCAGATGCTGTTCGACAAATCGCTCTCCGAGAAGGTGGAGACGGCGACCTCCGAATACCTCGTGCGAAGCCGCGCGCTGCAGGCGTATCCGAAGCAACTCGACGCGCGCGGCGCCGACGCCGATCACGCGGCCATGCTCGCCGAATTGCTGCAATTGCTTCGCGAGAACAACGCGCACTGGCTCGCGATCGTGGCGGCGCAGTTCACGCTGCTCGACTGGCGCTAGGAAGCGCCTCACGATCCCGGCTAGCGGAGGGACCGGCGGCCCTCCTTAAAAGCGGCCGGCTCCCTCAACAAGCACGGTTTTGCGGATGTCGTTTCGCTTGGCCGTCGGCAAGCAGTCTTAGGCGTTGCGTTCGGAAGAAAAACGCAGCACCGCCAAACCCGCTCGCGACGCCAACGCGAAACGCCTCGCTTTCCCAGCTTGCCTGTCTTTCTCGCTCAGCCCAGCGTGAACCGGTCACGCGTCGTCACATAGTCGCTCGCGCCGAAACGCCCCACGGGAAAGTAGTGCTGAAGCCGCACGCGCCACGTGTCGATGTCGATCAATTCATCGCGTGCATGCAGCCGGTGCACCTTGCCGATGAAGATGTGCCGGCTCGTCGTCTCCAGCGTCTCCCATAGCGTGCATTCGAATGCGACCGGCGCTTCCGCGATGCGCGGCGGCGCGACATGCGAGCTTGCCACTGGCGTCAACCCGACGGAGGCCAGTTCGCTCACGTTCGGCGGGAAGCGTTCGCCGCATCGGTGCATCTTCTCCGCGATCGCCTCGTCGGACAGATGCACGACGAACTCGCCCGTGCGCGCGATGTTCACCGCCGTGTCCTTGAGCGTGCCGTCCGCGACGCGATTCACGCTGATCATCACGATGGGCGGTTCCTCGCCGAGCATGTTGAACATCGAAAACGGCGCGGCGTTCACGGTGCCGTCCTCGCCGAGCGTCGTGACGAGCGCGATGGGACGCGGCACGATGAGACTCGCCATCAGCTTGTAGCGCTGATATTCCGTGATGGCTTCGAAGTCGATTTCCATGTGGACCGCCTATGTGCCGGTGAGGCCGAGCAATGCGCCGAGGCTTTTCTCGCCCGGCATGCGCGACGTTTCGATGCGCGCTTCGAGTCCCCGAAGATGCGCGTCCATATGCGCGGCCGCCCCTGCGGCATCGCGCCTTTCCATGCAATCGAGGATTGCTGTGTGTTCGTCGTGCTCGCAGGGCGCGTTGCCCTTTGGCTCGTACACGCCGACGATCAGCGAACAGCGCGAGACCAGCTCCGTCAGGTAGTCGAGCAGGATCGTGTTGCCCGCGAGCGCGCCAATCGCCAGGTGAAAGCCGCTCGCGAGCCGCGCCCATGAAGGCTGATCGAAGCGATGCATCGCGTCGTGCTCTTCGGCGAGCCGTTCGCGCAACGCGGCGATGTCGGCGCTCTTTGCACGCGCAACCGCGAGTTCCATCAACGCGCGTTCCACCGCGCGACGCGCCTCGAAGATCTCGCGCGTTTCTTCGCGCGTGGGCTCCGCGATCACCGCGCCCTTGTTCGGCCGAAGCACGACGATGCCGTCATAAGCGAGCTTCTCCAGCACCCGCCGCACGACCGCGCGCCCGACGCCGAACAGCTGGCACAGTTCGGGTTCGGGCAGCTTCGTGCCCGGCGTCAGGCGACGGTTCAGCACTCCGTCGAAGATGGATTGATAGATGCGCGCGTCGACGTCCACGCTGTTCCTCGCGTGCTTCATGCGGGTCGATGCGTCGCTTCGTCCATGAAGGCGGCGATCCTGCCGGGTGTTGTCATCCATACGTCGCCGCGCGAGCGCGCTGCCGCGATATGCGCGAGCGCACGCCGAAGATGCCTTAGCCGATACGGCTGCCCAACGATGTACGGATGCAGCGCGATACCCATCACGAGCGCTTGCGGCGCGGCTCCTGAGCGAAGCTTGCGATTGCTTTGTTCGAGCATCTCGTCGAACTGATCGACGATCACGTCGGCGAACGCGCAGCCGTCCATTTGGCGCGCGACGATCATCGGCAAGTCGTTCAGTTCCTGCGGATATGGAATCGACCAGAGCGCACCCGCGCGCGTCGCCATACGCACGGGACGGTCATCGTGGCACCAGTTGAGCGTATAGCGGTAGCCGGTCTCGGCGAGCAGGTCGGGCGTCGCATGCGACTCGGAGATCCACGGCGACAGCCAGCCCGCGGGCGCGATGCCCGAGTGCGCCGCGATGCGTTCACGGCAATGCAGGAGCAACGCGCGCTCGGCCGCCTCGTCGAGATCGCTTTGCCGCGCGGCGTTCGTATGCCCGTGCGCGATCAGTTCGTCGCCACGCGCGGCGCAGGCATCGATCAGCTCGGGGCAATGGTCGTAGAGCGAGGTGTTGATGAGCGTGCCCGACGGCAGGTCGAGGTCGTCGAAGAGATCAATGCAGCGCCAGGCGCCGACGCGATTGCCGTATTCGCGCCAGCTGTAGTTGAGCACGTCCGGTTGCGGCGAGACGGGGCCGAGTGCCGCGCCGAGTCCTTCGCCGAACGCGAAGTGCTCGATGTTGAAGCCGAGATAGACCGCGAGGCCGCTGCCGTTGGGCCAGCGAAAGCCGTCGCTGTCGACGATCGGACGGTACGGAAAGCGGCCATGCGTCGCGAGCGGGCCGAAGCCGCTGCGCGAATCCAATGGCGCGATGCGTGAGTCGTTCATCTTGAGAAGCCGGTGGACGTTGTCGATAGGGATGAACCGGTTTGGCCCGAACGTGCCCCAATGCGGACGCGATTCGCACCGCCATCGCACAGAATCGTGCGTTGAATCGCCAACGATCGGGGCAGCGGATCGTGTGCAATATGCGAGCCAGTTCGCTGACACGCGCCCTCACGAGTCGATGGCATGTCAGAGGCATCGCACCGCACGCAATGGCATACCTCTTGCAAACACTGCGTCCGCACGCGTTCCCAACGTTCCGCCCTCAAGGACATGCCCTTCATGGTTCAGCCGGCATCAACAGTGGTACACACCTCGGCCGCGGATATCGAACTGGTCCACGTCTCCAAGCAATACGGCGACGCGCTCGCAGTCGATTCGATCGACCTGCGCATTCCCGGCGGCGCGTATTGCTGTCTGCTCGGACCATCGGGATGCGGCAAGACCTCGACGCTCAGGATGATCGCGGGCCACGAGTCGGTGTCGGACGGCGACGTCCTCATCGGCGGGCGCAATGTCACGCGCGAGGAACCCGCGTCGCGCGGCACCGCGATGGTCTTTCAGAGCTACGCGCTCTTTCCGCATCTGAGCGCGCTCGATAACGTCGCGTTCAGCCTCAAGATGCGCGGCGTCGCGAAGGACGCACGACACAAGCGCGCGGGCGAACTGCTCGAACTCGTCGCGATGTCGGCTTATGCAGAGCGCAAACCCGCGCAGTTGTCGGGCGGGCAGCAGCAGCGCGTGGCGCTCGCGCGTGCGCTGCTCAACCAGCCGCGCTGTCTCCTGCTCGACGAACCGCTGTCCGCGCTCGATCCTTTCCTGCGCGTGCAGATGCGCGCGGAACTCAAGCGTTGGCAGAAGGAACTCGGCATCACGTTCGTGCACGTCACGCATTCGCAGGAAGAAGCGATGGCGCTCGCCGACCTCGTCGTCGTGATGAGCCACGGTCACATCGAACAGAGCGGCACGCCGCACGACGTCTTTAACCGGCCGCGCACGGAGTTCGTCGCGCGCTTTCTCGGCGGCCATAACGTGCTCGGCGCGAACGGTCGGCTCTTCACCGTGCGCGCCGATCATCTGCGCATCGCGCCGCATGGCGTGACGCCCGTTCAGGCCGCGGGCGAAAGCGGCTTGAGCCGCATCGGCGGGATCGCGTGCACCGTGCGCGAGGCCGAGTACCAGGGCACCCATCTGCGTATGACGCTCGATCCGCTCGACGGCTCGCCGGAACTAGTGTCGCTCGTGAGCGACGCCGACTACGATCCGCACCGCTTCGGCCCGGAGGCGCGCGTGACCGTCTGGTGGGACGAGCAGAACGCGCATCCGCTTGCGGCATGAGCGAACAGGCACGCAAAAAACGCCGGACCCCAAGACGATTTCAACGAGGAGAAAGAGCAATGAGCGAATCCAAAGAGAGCCCGGCAACGCCCGAATCCGACGTGACGGGCAAAGGGCTGTCGCGCCGCACGTTCATCAAGGGCGCGGTCGCGGCGGCGGGCATCGCCGGCTTTCCGTACGTGCATGCGCAGGAAAAGATCGTGCTGCGCTATCTGGGCACCGCGGTGAACCAGAGCGCGGACATCGCGAGGAAGTTCAAGGAAGACACGGGCATCGAGATCCAGTACATCCCCGTCACCACGGACGATGTCGCCAAGCGCATCATCACGCAGCCGAACTCGTTCGACATCGTCGATACCGAGTACTTCTCGCTCAAGAAACTGATTCCGTCCGGCACGCTCGCGGGCATGGACGTCAAGCGGATCAAGCTCGCCGACAAGATCACGCCGGTGCTGACCCGTGGCGAGATCAACGGCAAGAAGATCGGCGATCAGGGCACGGCGCCGAAGAAGGTGATGTTCCTCAAGGGCGCGCGCTCGACCGAGTTCTCCGCGACGCCGACCGAGTGGATGACGCTGATCCCGACGACGTACAACGCCGACACGCTCGGTATTCGCCCGGACCTCATCAAGCGGCCGGTCTCGACGTGGGCCGACCTGCTCAATCCGCAGTTCAAGGGCAAGGCGGCGCTGCTCAACATTCCGGCGATCGGCATCATGGATTCGGCGATGGCGATCGAGGCGATGGGTCAGGTCAAGTACGGCGACAAGGGCAACATGACCAAGGCCGAGATCGACCAGACGATCAAGATCCTGATCGAGGCGAAGCGCGCGGGACAGTTCCGCGCGTTCTGGAAGGACTTCAACGAGAGCGTGAACCTGATGGCATCGGGCGAGGTCGTGATCCAATCGATGTGGTCGCCGGCGGTCACGAAGGTGCGCACGATGGGCGTCGCCTGCACGTTTCAGCCGCTCAAGGAAGGCTATCGCTCGTGGGCGTCGGGCTTCGGCTTTCCGCGCTCGTTGCAGGGCAAGAAGCTCGATGCCGCGTATGAGTTCGTCAACTGGTTCCAGGACGGCTGGGCGGGCGCGTATCTGATGCGTCAGGGCTATTACTCGGGCGTGCTTGAGACGGCGAAGACGCACATGCAGCCCTACGAATGGGACTACTGGATCGAAGGCAAGCCGGCCGCGCAGGACATCAAGGCGCCGGACGGCCAGTTGCTCGAAAAGGCCGGCACCGTGCGCGACGGCGGCTCGTACACGCAGCGCATGGGCGCAATCGCCTGCTGGAACGCCGTGATGGACGAAAACATCTACATGGTGCAGAAGTGGAACGAGTTCATCGCCGCCTGATTTGACTCACGGCCGGCGAGATGCCGGCCGTCTCCGGACGAACACCGCCTATGGCTTCGATCGAGTTCCTTCCTCGCGCCGGGGATGCGCCCGTGCGACACCGGCGCGTGAGCGCGTGGCTGCAGGCCACGCCGCTCACGCTGACCTTCGCGCTCTTTTTCATCGTGCCGCTTCTGATCACGCTGATCGTGAGCTTCTGGGACTTCAACGAGTACCAGATCATCCCGGCATTCACGCTGAAGAACTACGCGGCGATCTTCGACGGCTGCTCGTCGATGACAGATATGTGCGTCACGTTCAAGACCTACTGGTCGACGATCAAGTTCTGCGCGATCGTGTGGGCCGTCACGCTGCTGCTGGGCTTCACGCTTGCGTATTTCCTCGCGTTCCATGTGCGCACGACCGCGATGCAGACCGTGCTCTTTCTCGTCTGCACGATTCCGTTCTGGACCTCGAACGTGATCCGCATGATCTCGTGGATTCCGCTGCTCGGCCGCAACGGGCTCGTCAATCAGGCGCTGATCGGCGCGCATATGATCGATCAGCCGCTCGAATGGCTGCTGTATTCGAACTTCTCCGTGGCCCTCGCGTTCGTGCATCTGTACACGTTCTTCATGATCGTGCCGATCTTCAACGCGATGATGCGCATCGACCGCTCGCTGCTGGAAGCCGCGCGCGACGCGGGCGCAAGCGGCTGGCAGGTGATCCGCGACGTGGTGCTTCCGCTTTCGAAGACGGGGATCGTGATCGGTTCGATCTTCGTCATTACGATCGTGATGGGCGACTTCCTCACGGTCGGCGTGATGGGCGGCCAGCAGATCGCATCGGTCGGCAAGATCATTCAGGTGCAGACGGGCTATCTGCAGTTTCCCGCGGCGGCGGCCAATGCGGTGGTGTTGCTCGCGGTCGTGCTGATGATCGTTTGGGCGCTGACGCGCGTCGTCGATATTCGAAAGGAGCTTTGACATGACGACGCGTGCGCTCAGGCATCACCGCGAGCATCGGCCGGCGAGCTTCTACTGGCTCGCGCTCGTGTTCGGGCTCTTCGTGCTGTTTCTTTATGGTCCCGTCATCACGATCTTCATTCTGTCGTTTCAGGGTCCCGAAGGCGGTCTGACGTTTCCGATGCGCGGCGTGTCGCTGCACTGGTTCGAGGCGCTTCGCAACGGTGTCGGCGATATCGACATCTGGGGTGCGTTCTGGCGCTCGGTGCGCCTCGCGCTCGCGGTGACGGTGCTGACGGTGCTGTTCTCGGTCGCGGCGGGGCTGGCGTTCAGACGGCGTTTTCGTGGCGATACCGCTGTGTTCTATGTGTCGGTGGCGAGTCTCATCATGCCTTCGATCATCGTGTCGCTCGGGATCGGGCTGACGTTCCGGTTGCTCGACAACGGCATCAAGTATCTCGCCGCGGCTTGGGGATTCGAGTCGTTTGCCGACAGCTATACGACGTCGATGGGGCTCTTCACGTCGGCACTGGGCGCGCATCTCACGTGGACGTTGCCTTTTGGGCTGCTGGTGATGTTCGCGGTGTTCAACCGCTTCAATCCGGCTTACGAGGAAGCGTCGCGCGATCTCGGAAGCACGCCGTGGCAGACGTTCAGACATGTCGTGTTGCCGATCATCGGGCCTTCGGTCATCGGCGTCGGGATGTTCGGGTTCACGCTGTCATGGGACGAGATCGCGCGGACCTCGCAGGCCATCGGCGAGCAGAACACGCTGCCGCTGGAACTCCAGGGGCTGACGACATCGGTCACCACACCGGTGATCTACGCGCTCGGGACGATGACGACGGTGTTGTCGCTGACCGTGATGGTCGGATGTTTGCTGGCGGTGAGGTGGCTGGCGAAGAGGCGAGTGGCCGCTATACGCTAGGATCGCGCGCCCCCACGATCGCCCCCATCAACATCCGCGCCCCCGGCGACAGCGGGGCATCGCGCCGCGTCACCAGCTCATACGCCTCGCTCTGCGACGACAGCTTCAGCGGCAGCGTGCACGCAACGCCATGCTCCGTGCAAAACCTCGCGACGTCGACCGAAACCAGCGCGACCAGTGCCGCATTCTTTTGCAATAGCGAAAGCGTCGCGAACGCCGACGTCGTCTCCAGCAGATGCGCGGGAAACCGCAGCCCGGCATCGTGGAATTCGCGTTCGAGCAACACGCGCATCGGCATGTTCGCGCGGTACACGATCCACCGGTAACGCGCGAGATCGCCGAGCGAAAGACGGCGGCGCCGCGCAAGCGGATGCGTCGTGTTCGCGATGACCGCGAGCGTCTCGTCCTGCACGAACACGCTGTCGTACAGATACGGCGTCTGGCTCACACTGGTGCGGCAAACGGCGAGGTCGAGCCGGCCGGCATCGATCAGGCTGAGCAGCGTGGCGCTCGTGTCCTCGACGATTTCCACCGACATCTCCGGCTGCTCCTCCATCACGGCGGTGATCGCGTCCGTCAGGAGCGGCACGGCGCCCATGATGACGCCGACCGAGACCCGACCGCCCGCGCCGCGCATGATGCCGACGATCTCCTCGCGCAGATGCGCGAGATCGGTATGGATGAGCCGCGCGTAACGAAGCACGCAATGACCGGCCGCGTTGGGTTCGAGTCCGCGATTTGTGCGCACGAAGAGCGGCGTCCCGAAGGTCGTTTCGATCTCGTGCAGCGCCTTGCTCGCGCCGGGCTGCGTCAGGGCGAGTTGCTTCGCGGCGCCGAGCAGTGAGCCATGTTCTCCGAGCGCGATCAGAAGCCGCAGTTGCTTGACGTGCAACCGGGAGATGATCGAATTGAGCGTGGGTGTCATGCGGAAATACGGCCTGAAGCGCCTGCCTTGAGAGAAAGTTATAACGGTATCAAAAGTCGTCAATATCGGGGCGAGCGTTTGCTCACTATACTGGGTGAATCTCCCGCTCGTATAACTTCGCGTCAGCCATCCATGTCCCTCATCAACTACATCACCCAGATCCAGTTCGACTGCGGCGCGATCCGCCTGCTTGCCGGCGAATGCGAGCGCATCGGCATTCGTCGTCCGCTCATCGTGACGGACGCGGGCATTCGTGCCGCCGGCATTCTCGATACCGTGCTCGCCGCACTCCCGGACGCGACGCCCGTAGCGGTATTCGACCGCACGCCGCCGAATCCGAACGAATCCGCCGTGCGCGATGCCGTCGCGGCGTACCGCGCGGGTGATTGCGACGGCGTGATCGCGGTCGGCGGCGGCTCGTCGATCGATCTGGCGAAGGGCGTCGCCGTTTGCGCGACGCACGAAGGCCCGCTGCAAAGTTTCGCGCTGATCGAAGGCGGCGCGGCGCGCATCACGTCGGCGACCGCGCCCGTCATCGCGATCCCGACGACGGCCGGAACCGGCAGCGAAGTCGGCCGCGGCGCGATCCTGATTCTCGACGACGGCCGCAAGGTCGGCGTGATCTCGCCCCATGTCGTGCCGAAGGTGGCGATCTGCGATCCGGACCTGACGGCAGGCCTGCCGCCGATGCTCACGGCCGCCACCGGCATGGACGCGATCGCGCATTGCCTCGAAACCTTCATGGCGCCTGCGTTCAATCCGCCCGCCGACGGCATCGCGCTCGATGGCCTCTGGCGCGCGTGGCGTCACATCGAGCGGGCAACGCGCGATGGCAGCGACCGCGTAGCGCGACTGAACATGATGAGCGCGTCGATGCAGGGCGCGCTGGCGTTCCAGAAGGGGCTCGGTTGCGTGCACAGCCTGAGCCATTCGCTCGGTGGCATCGATCCGCGCCTGCATCACGGCACGCTCAACGCGATCTTTCTGCCCGCCGTGATCGCGTTCAACAGCGCGGCTTCGTCGATGAAGGAAGAGGGCAAGCTCGAACGCATTGCGCAGGCCATGAGTCTGACAAGCGGCGAGGAAGTCGGCCCGGCGATCCGCGCGATGACCGCGAAGCTCGGACTGCCGGCCGGGCTCGCCGAACTGGGCGTGACGCGCGAGATGTTCCCGCGCATCGTCGCGGGCGCGCTGAAGGACCACAGCCACAAGACCAATCCGCGCGAAGCTTCGCCCGACGACTATCTGACGATGCTCGACGCCTCCATGTGATCCGCATGGCGATCCTGAGCATTTCTGCTTAATCGGATAAGATCGATGGTGGTCCCGCATCACCGGCCGCCGCGTCCCGATTGCATCCGATGAGCGGCGACCCTTCAACCGTAAGGAACACGACATGGCTACTTCAGGCTACACAGACACCCGGCTCCTCATCAACAACGAATGGTGCGACGCCCTGAGCGGCAAGACGCTCGACGTCGTCAATCCGGCGACCGGCAAGCCCATCGGCAAGGTCGCGCACGCCGGCATCCCCGATCTGGACCGCGCGCTCGAAGCCGCGCAGAAGGGCTTCGAGGCATGGCGCAAGGTGCCGGCCAACGAGCGCGCCACGACGATGCGCAAAGCCGCTTCCCTCGTGCGCGAGCGCGCCGCCGACATCGCGCGCCTGATGACGCAGGAGCAGGGCAAGCCGTTCCCGGAAGCGCGCGTCGAAGTGCTCGCGGCCGCGGACATCATCGAATGGTTCGCGGACGAAGGGCGCCGCGTCTATGGCCGGATCGTGCCGTCGCGCAACCTGTCCGCGCAGCAGCTCGTCATCAAGGAACCGATCGGGCCGGTCGCCGCGTTCACGCCGTGGAATTTCCCGGTCAACCAGGTCGTGCGCAAGCTGAGCGCGGCGCTCGCGAGCGGCTGCTCGTTCCTCGTGAAGGCGCCCGAAGAAACGCCGGCGTCGCCCGCCGGCCTCCTGCAGGCATTCGTCGATGCGGGCGTGCCGGCCGGCACGGTCGGCCTCGTGTTCGGCGACCCCGCCGAGATCTCCGGCTACCTGATTCCGCATCCGGTCATCCGCAAGGTGACGTTCACCGGCTCGACGCCCGTCGGCAAGCAGCTTGCCGCGCTCGCGGGTTCGCACATGAAGCGCGCGACGATGGAACTGGGCGGCCACGCGCCGGTGATCGTCGCGGAGGACGCGGATGTCGCGCTGGCCGTCAAGGCTTCCGGCGGCGCGAAGTTCCGCAACGCGGGGCAGGTCTGCATTTCGCCGACGCGCTTTCTCGTGCATAACAGCATCCGCGAGGAATTCGTGCAGGCGCTCGTGAAGCACGCGGAAAGCCTGAAGCTCGGCGACGGTCTCGCGGAAGGCACGACGCTCGGGCCGCTCGCGAACGCGCGCCGTCTCACGGCAATGGACAAGGTGCTCGAAAACGCGCGCGCAACGGGCGCGACGGTCGCAACGGGCGGCGAGCGCGTGGGGTCGGAAGGCAACTTCTTTGCGCCGACGGTGCTGACCAACGTGTCGCTGGACGCCGACGTGTTCAACAACGAGCCGTTCGGTCCGGTGGCGGCCGTGCGCGGCTTCGACACGCTGGAAGAGGCAATCGGCGAAGCGAATCGTCTGCCGTATGGCTTGGCGGGCTATGCGTTCACGAAGTCGTTCAAGAACGTGCATCTGCTGTCGCAGCAGCTGGAAGTCGGCATGCTGTGGATCAACCAGCCCGCCACGCCTTCGCCGGAAATGCCGTTCGGCGGCGTCAAGGATTCCGGATACGGGTCCGAGGGCGGACCCGAAGCGATGGAAGCGTATCTCGTCACCAAGGCCGTTTCGGTGATGGCGGTTTAAGGCGCGTTTCGCTTCGGCCTTGAATCAATGCGGGGACCCGGCCTCACGGCGGGTCCCCGTTGCATTTGGCTTCATCCGCAGCACGAACACCCGCCGCGATGACGCATTCCGTAGCTGCCCGCCGAGTCGTCCTGCATGCGTGACGAGTCGCCTCCGAGCGTCGGCGCGCCGATCACGACGCGCGTCGCGGCCGTTCCGCATCGTGGGCAAAGAGCGGGATCGTCGCGTTCGGCAATGCGGCGGACCACTTCGAAAGCGCCGCAGTCGGCGCACGCGTAATCGTAGACTGGCATGGCGTTGGAGCTTGAAGGACAACCGGATACCCCATGATACGCGCCGCGCCGGCCATCGCGCCGTCAGCGCGCAATGACGGGCTAATGTAAAATCCTTGCCTCCGCAGTCGATTCATCGCGACGCCAGCCCATCGCGTTCCCCGCTTCGCCCCAACAGTTCCCGGACATCTCATGGAAGTTCTCACCGCCGAAACCAGCCGGTTTGCGGACATGCGCAGCAATGTGCTCGCGGGCCTCACGTCCGCATTCGCGCTCGTTCCCGAGTGCATCGCGTTCGCGCTCGTCGCGCAACTGAACCCGCTGATGGGCCTCTACGGCGCGTTCTTCATCTGCACGATCGCGGCGCTCTTCGGCGGTCGTCCGGGCATGATTTCGGGCGCGGCCGGGTCGATGGCGGTGGTCATCGTCGCGCTGGTCGTACAGCACGGCGTGCAATATCTGCTCGCGACCGTCCTCCTCGGCGGCGCGCTGATGATCCTGTTCGGGCTGCTGCGGCTCGGCAAGCTGATCCGCATGGTGCCGCATCCCGTGATGCTCGGCTTCGTGAACGGCCTCGCGATCATCATCGCGATGGCGCAGCTCGAACACTTCAAGGAGACGACGCCCGCCGGCGTCGCCTGGCTTCACGGCGACGCGCTCTGGCTGATGTGCGGCCTAGTCGCGCTGACGATGTGCATCGTCTACCTGCTGCCGCGCCTGACGAAGGCGGTGCCGCCTGCGCTCGTCGCGATCGTGGGTGTCGGCGTGTTCGCACAACTCCTGCACCTGCCGGCGCGAACACTCGGCGACATGGCGCACATCGCGGGCGGCCTGCCGACCTTCGCGATCCCGAGCGTGCCGTTCAACTTCGAGACGCTCTCCATCGTGTTCCCCTACGCGGTGCTGATGTCGGTCGTCGGGCTGCTCGAAACGTTGCTCACGCTCAACCTCACCGACGAACTGACCGAAACGCGCGGCCAGCCGAACCGCGAATGCATCGCGCTCGGCGCGGCCAATGTGGTGTCGGGCCTGTTCGGTGCGATGGGCGGCTGCGCGATGATCGGCCAGACGATGATCAACCTGAGTTCCGGCGGACGTTCGCGCCTGTCGGGCGTGACGAGCGGCGTGATGATCCTGCTCTTCATCCTGTTCTTCTCGCCGCTGATCGAGCGCATTCCGCTCGCCGCGCTCGTCGGCGTGATGTTCGTCGTGGCGCAGCAGACGTTCGCGTGGGGTTCGTTGCGCGTGTTGAACAAGGTGCCGCGCAACGACGCGCTCGTGATCGTCGCGGTCACGACGATCACCGTGTTCACCGACCTGGCGATCGCCGTCCTCTGCGGCGTCGTGATTGCGGCGCTGAACTTCGCGTGGCAGCACGCGGGCGACATCCGCAGCGACAGGAAAGACGAGGCGGGCGCGCGAACCTACGTCCCGCACGGCACGCTCTTTTTTGCATCGAGCGCGCATTTCCAGGGCTTGTTCGATCCGCTGAACGATCCGCAACACGTGACGATCGATTGCAGTCATCTGCGTTTCGCCGATCATTCCGCCATCGCGGCGGTCGAGGCCATCAACGAGCGTTACGAAAAGGCCGGCAAACAGTTGACGCTCACGAACCTGTCCGCGCGCTGCCAGCGGATGCTGCAACGCGCCCGCGTGGGCCTCGCGCTCGATTGCTGAGCGAAACTTGCTGCAATAGCCGATAACACCTCGAAAGGACTTCGCGAAGACGAACGTTGCTTGCCGCTTTGCGCGGTGCAAGGTTGCCCGAACATGACGATGCGCGATCAATCGATTGCGCCATGTGAACCAACCCTCGATAAACGCACCGTCAAGCCATGCAAGCACGTCTTCGTATCCGTTCCTGTTCCTCCGCGCTCAAGAGCGCGCTCGCCGCGTCCTCCGTCGCGTTCCTGGCATTCGCCACGCCGACGCATGCCTTCGCCGAAGATCTTCCCGACGTCTGCTCCGCGCTCAAGGCGATCGTCGCGGCGAAGTCCTTCAGCACACTCGATGCCGCGCATCCGCCGATGCCCGCTGGCGCGCCCGGACAAGGCACCTGCCGCGCGAGCGCTCATGCATACGATTGCCGCTGGCAGGCGCACTGGGGCGCGGACGGCGTCGTCGCCGATCCGCTGCAGGAACTCGGTGCGGATATCGCCGCGTGCTTTCCCGACGTGAGGCACGACGTCAACACCGCGACGCGCCAGCATTTCGTGATTCGCGCGAACGAAGGCGGCGTCCGCGCCGTGCGTCCCGTCGCGCTGACGGCGACCATCGACGGCCCGAACGTGCTTCGCCTTCGCGTCGTGCGCTGAAGCGCCCGCGATGCGTGCGATGAATCGTGCGAAGTTCGCGGCGGCGTGCGTGTCGGTCGTGGGCGCGAACCTGCTCTCGGGCTGCGCGTGGACGCTCATCTCCGCCGCCGACGCCGCCGGCTCGCTTGTGCAGGCGGGCTTCACGGTGGCATCGAACTATTCGTCGCCGTCGTTCGTCACGGGCACGCCTGCGACGCTGCGCTCGGTCTGCATCGAACTGAACCAGACGGTCAACGCGAGCGACTTCGTGCCGACCCTGCAACTCGCGTTGCAGCGGCGCGGCGTGAACTCGATGGTCTACAACCCTGGCACGTCACCGCCCGGCTGCGAAGCGATGCTCGTGTACGCCGCGACCACCGACTGGGACCGCCGCGCGTTCAGCGACGAACCGACCTCCTATCTCGCCGCCATCGACCTCACGCTCGTGAAGCAAGGCCAGATTCTGGTGACGGCGCGCTACGAGACGCGCGGACTGAACGTCGACCGCTTCGCGAGCGCGCGCCAGAAGCTCGCTGCGCTCGTCGACAAGATGGTGGTCGCGCGGGCGGATTAATCGACGGCGCACTCGCCGGCTATCCCTGCTTCCTTCCCGAGCCTTACTTCGGCCAATGTCGGCGTGCAGACGCTGCTATCTTCGCCTCGTAGTTGCTTCAATATCGATCCCTCTTCGGTCCGCCCGGGTCTTCCCGGGACGGACCGTCTTTTTATCCGCGCGGCGCTTCTTGCCTTCAGAGCACGAGTCTCGCGCGCAGCATTTCGATGTCCGCCCGCGCGACGCCCAGGCCCTTCACAAGATAGTCGGTCAACGTGCCGAAGCGCTGCTGCATCTGGTCGAACGCAGCTTCGAGCGTCGTGCTTTGCGAGCGAAAGAGCGGCGCGACGTTGGCCGCGACCGTGCCCGTGCGCGCCGCATGCGCATCGATGCGCGACTGGATCGCCGAGGCCGCGACGCTATTGGTCAGCAGATAGTCCTGCACGATCACATCCAGCGGCACGCCCGCGATCGCGAGCAGCAGCGCGGCGGCCCAACCGGTGCGGTCCTTGCCGGCCGCGCCGTGAACGATCTGCGGTCCTGCCGTGTTCGCGAGGCGCGTGAAGACGACGCCGAGCCGCGCGCGCGCCGTCGCATCGAGTACGAGAGAACGCTGCGCCTCGGCGATCCACGCGCTCGCGGCGGCTGCGCTGGCGGGCGCGGCGGAGGCGAAGTCGAACGGCGCGATCTCGGCGAGATCGCGCGTGGCGCCGGCCGGCACGCGGTCCGGTGCGAGCGATGCCTCGTCGAGCGTGCGCAGGTCGTGAACCGCCTGGATCTGCAGGCGGTTCAGCGTGGCGGCGTCGTTGTCGTCGGGCGCGAGGGCGCCCGAGCGATAGAACACACCGCGTCGCAGGCGACGGCCATCGGCGGTCGGATAGCCGTTTGCATCGCCGGCTATGTCGCGGAAGTTTTCGACCGAAACGAGGCGCGGCGTGTCGACGGCCTGCGTGTTGTCGTTCGCGCCGCCGCAAGCCGCGAGCAAGCTCGTGCCGAAGCCGCCGGCCGCGGCGGATGCGAGCGCCGAACGGGCGCCGCCGCGCAGGAACGCGCGGCGCGAAAGCGGGGCGTCGCGCAGAAAAAGTGGGTGCATGTCGTCGTCGATGGTGTGATCGGTCGGGCAATCGCTTCAGGCGATTTCGGCTACGCGTGATTCATGGCGCGCGGCGGCGGGCATCGCGATGCGCACGAGCAGCCCGCCGCCCGTCGCGTTGCGCACTTCGCAGCGTCCGCCGTGCTCGCCCGCGAGCCGCCCGACGATGGCGAGGCCGAGCCCGCAATGGCCGTCGCCGCTGCGCGCGGGATCGAGCCGCACGAACGGCTTGAGCGCTTCCTCGATGCGGTCCGCGGGAATGCCCGGACCGTGATCGCGCACTTCGACGATCCACTCGCCCGCCTGCCGCGCGGTGCGGATCTCGACCGGCGGCTCGCCGTGTTCGAGCGCGTTGTCGACGAGATTCGTCATCAGCCGGTCGATGAACGTGCGCGGCAGGCGAAACGCGTCGCCCGCTTCGAGCGACAGCGCGAAGAGCGGCGCGTCGCTGTCCTCCGGTAAGGAGAACTGCTCGGCGAGAAACGCATCGACGCCGACTTCCGGCCCGTGCGAGGGCGAGCGCGCCGCGAACTCCAGAAATTGCTGGACGATGCGCGTGAGCGAATCGATGTCGCGCATGAAGTGACTGCGCTCGGCGTCGTCGTCGACGAGCATGCTCGTGCGCAGCTTGAGCCGGGTGAGCGGCGCTTTCAGGTCGTGCGCGATGCCCGCGAGCATCACGGCCTTGTCGTCATCGGACTCGCTGATCGTGCGCATCATCTGGTTGAAGGCGCCGATCAGATCGCGCAATTCACGCGGCCCGTTCTCGCCGACCGGCACCGGCCGCTCGCCCGCGCCGAAGCGGCGGGCCGCGTGCGCGACGCGCGAGAGCGGGCGCTGCAACTGCCACGTCGCGAAGAGCGAGAGGACCACGGCGCCGATGAGCATCGCGATCGATTCCATCATGAAGGGCGGCGCGGGCGGCAGGTCGATCGGCGTGACGATCCAGTTGCTGCTCGTCGGATAGCGCACCCAGAGGCGCGGCTCGCGCTCCTCATTGCCGTCGACCGCGAGTTGCGTGCCCGGCGGCAGGTCGCCCGCGAGCTGACGCGCAAGCGGCGCGAGCGGCGTCTTCGCGGGATCGCGCAACGCGACCGATGCGGGCATGTTCCACACCGGCACGAGATGGACGCGCATCGCGCGCGCGAGGCGTCCGCCGAGCGTCGCGTCGCTGTTGGCCGCTTCGATCACGAGCAGCAGACCGCGCGCGTAGCCGTCGGCATCGTGCAGCGGACGCTCGATCGCCAGGAGCGTGAACCAGCCCGCCTGCACCACGACGAGCACGGTCACGGAGATCAGCGCCATGCGCCCGAACAGCGAATTGAACGGGCGGCACAGAGACGTTCGCAGGGTCATCGGTCGGGCGCGTCCGTGCCGGGGAAGGCGGCGCCGTCGGCGTCCGGGACGAACACGTAGCCCTGGCCGCGCACCGTCTGAATGTGGCGCGGGTTCGACGGATCGTCCTCGACGATACGGCGCAGGCGCCAGATAGGCACGTCCAGCCCGCGATCGCGGAACGCGAGATCGTCGCTGTGTACCAGATCGTGAATCAGCACGCGCGAGAGCACCTTGTACGGGTGCCTGATGAACACCTTCAGCAACGCGAACTCGCTGTCGCGCAAGGGCATGCGCTCGTCGCCCGACATCAGCGAGCGCGTCACGAAGTCGACTTCGAAGCGGCCGAAGCGCTCGCGCGCGCGCGGCTCCGGCTTGCTCGCCACGGGCGCGCGGCGGCGCAGCACCGTTTCGATGCGCGCGAGCAGCTCGCGCGGGTCGAAGGGCTTCGCGAGATAGTCGTCGGCGCCGGCTTCGAGGCCGCTCACCTTGTCGGTCACGCTGCCGCACGCGGTGACGAGGATCACAGGGATGTCGTCGCCGGCGGCGCGCAACTGACGCAGCGTCTGCAATCCGTCCGTGCCCGGCATCATGATGTCGAGCACGACGATGGACGGCCGCTCGAGTTCGAGCCGCCGGCGCAGGCCGCCGCCGTCGTGCAGCACCGACACGTCGAAGCCGCGCGTTCTCAGAAATCGGCACAGCAGGTCGCGCACCGTGGGGTCGTCGTCGACGATCAGAACCGATGTAGTCATCCCGAAATTTTATTACCGCATCTCGAAATTAATGACATCTCGCGGCCGCGAACGCATTACGGAATCTTACGCAGTCTTGTGGAAAGCGTTTGCGCGCTTCGTCCCGCGGCGAAAATAGCGCTTGTTTCATGCGGTAAAAACTACGGTCGGCCCAAGTGGCACGGGTTCGGGCGGGTGCGTGCGGATACGTCAGGCGAGACAGGCGCAGTAAGAATCGGAAAGCGATTCGGTATCGCGGAAAGATCGCGATGCGTCTTAAAATGAATCGCATGACTCAACAAGTACTGATCGTCGATGACGACCCCGTGGTGCGCGACCTCGTTCGCGAATATCTGCAATCGCATGGCTTCGCGGTCTCCGTGCTGCATGATGGCGCGAGCCTCAAGCGCCGTATCGAAGCCGAGCGGCCCTCCATTGTCGTGCTGGACGTGATGATGCCCGAGCGCGACGGCATCAGCGCGTTGCGCGAATTGCGCGACAGCGGCGAGGACATCCCCGTGATTTTTCTGACTGCGCGCGCCGATGTGGTTGATCGCGTGATCGGCCTGGAACTCGGCGCCGACGACTATCTCGCGAAGCCGTTCGATCCGCGCGAACTGGTGGCGCGGATCCGCTCGGTGATGCGGCGCCGTCATGCGGCCGTGCCGGGCGCGCCGGAGAATCGTCCGCCGTATCGTTTCGGACCGTTCGAAGTGGACTTTGCCGCGCGCGAATTGCGGCGCGCAGGCGAGCGCGTGCCGCTGCGTTCCGGCGAGTTTGCGACGCTCAAGATCTTCGTGAAGAACGCGATGATGGTGCTCACGCGCTCGCAACTGAACGAGAAGCTGCGCGGACAGGCGGGGTCGTATCGCGACCGGAGTCTCGACGTGTCGATCTGGCGGCTGCGGCGGCTGCTCGAAACCGATCCTTCGGAACCGCGCTATGTGCAGACCGTGTGGGGGCAGGGGTATATCTTCGTGCCGCACGGTGAGACGGGGGCCGCCGAGCGCGTTCGCGGGCACGCGTAGGCTTCCCGACGCGCCCGCCCCTAAAAAGTCAGCACACTCAAGAAGAGCCGCTGCAACCAGCCCATCGTAGTGGAGTCGGCGAGCATGCCGACCCCCGCCTGCTCGATGCGCGCATTGGCAACCTTATTCGACGGCACGTAGTTGCCCGCCTCGATGTCCTTCGGGTTCACGATGCCTGAGAGCCGCAGACGGTCGTTGTTGCCGCTCATCGCGATGACCTTGTCGCCGGCGACGATCAGGTTGCCGCTCGGCAGCGTGCCGATCACCGACACCGCGAGCGTTCCGTTCATCGCGCTCACGTTCTTCGTGTTGCCTTCGCCCTTGAACGTCGTGTTCGCCGAGCCGATGTTGAACAGGCGCGCGAGCCGCGCGGCCGCGCCGGTCGACTTGTCGGCGGCTTCCGCGCTGATGCTGCTCGCGCGGCTCGCGGCGGCATCGGCGGAACTGCTGCCCTCGTAGTTCTCTGAGAGCCGGATGGTCAGCACGTCGCCGACGCGCTGCGCACGCGGCGTCTCATAGAGCGAGAGCGAACTGCTCGCCTGGAAGATCGCGCCCTGCGTGTTGACGTTGACCGGCTGCGCGACCGCCGGCGCGAACGTCGGCATCTCGACGATCGAGCGTGGCGGCGAAGACGTACAGGCGCTTGCCGCAAGGGAGGCACAAAGAACAAGGATTCGGTTGCGTCGGATCATGTCGGTGAGGAGGAAGGTCGGTCGCGAGGTCATGGCGCACTCAGCGATGCAGTGGCGGAGCGCCATCGGTTCATCACGTCGCGCAGGTACGCTTCGTGATCCTTCAGGCGATAGATCACGCGGCCCGTCGCGGCGACACCGTTCGTTTCCAGCGTGATCGAACTGGAGGCGTTTTCCCACACGCGCTTCGATGCGCCGTACTCGCGCTCGACGCGGCTCGCGCCGTACTTCGACGTGAGCGCATCGGTGAGATCGGCAAACACGGCGGCATCGACGACGAACGACATGCGATAAAGCCGCGGCGACGCTTCGCCCGGCAACGCGAGAAAGCGCAGGACGTGATCGCGCGCGGGCGTGCCGTCGACCACCGCTTGCGACGCATGCCAGCCATCGTCGGCGCGATGCGCCCACTTGCACGCGATCGACAGGCTCTCGGCATTGCGCAGGTTCATGCCGAGCGCGGCGGCTTCGGGATCGGTCTCGCAGATCGCGATGCTGCCAGCGGGCGTCGCGCGCGCGGCCTCGTGGCGGCGGAACGCGTCGAGGGTGATGCCAAGCGGCAGGCCGCGAAATTCGAATGGCTTCTGCGCTTCGGCCACCGACGGCATCAGCGCGCAGGCCGCGAACGCGCAGGCGGCGAGCGTCGTATTGAAGGCAAGCATGGGTTCACGCGCTCAGTCGATGGCGTTCGCGCAGACGTCGAACGGCGACGCCGCCGCGTGGCCGACCACGGGCACGATCTTCAGCGTCGCGGAAGTCAGGCGGCACGGAAGCGCGGCGAGCGCGCAGCCGTCGAGCATCAGCGTGCAGGCGATCAGCGCGCCGCCGAATGCGGCGCGAAAGGCGTATCGGGCGAGCATCGGCGGATCAGGCGGTCGTGTCGATGGTCGTGCCGAGATGCGAAGGCAGCGAGCGAGTGGGTGTCGCCGGGGTCGTCGTCGATTTGGTCGATGCCGCGCTGGACGTGCCGGTGTTGCGCTGAAGCGGCAGGGTGCGCGCGGGCGATTGCGGGGCGTGATTGCCGATCGGGTTGCTGACGGTCATGGCCTGTTCCGTGAAGAGTGATTGTCTGGATCGAAGCGCCGGGTGGCTCGTCGATGCATGAATCTTCACGTAGGGACCGTCTCCCCGATGAAGCGAGAAACGCGCGGTTTCCGGGGGTTCTTACTCGCCGTTACCGCGTGTGAGGGATGGTGAAAGAGACGCGGTGAAAGGACGCGGTGAAAAAGACGCGCGCCTCATCCTTCCTTCGACACCATCCAGCCCACGCCGCGCACGTTCCTGATGGCGTCGCTGCCGAGCTTCTTGCGCAGCGAATAGATGATGAATTCGACCGCGTTACTTTCCACTTCCTCGTTCCAGCCGTAGATGCGGTCTTCGAGTTCGGCGCGTGAGAGGATCGCGCCGGGCCGGATCATGAGCGCCTGCAAGAGCGAGAACTCGCGGCCGGAAAGGCGCGTCGCCTGGCCGTTGACGATCGCCTCGCGCGTCGCCGGATCGAGCGAGAGCGTGCCGTTCGTCATGACGGGCGCCGCCAGCCCGCCGCGTCGCCGCATCACCGCGCGCATGCGGGCGAGCAGCTCGGTCATTTCGAACGGCTTGAGCACGTAATCGTCGGCGCCGCCGTCGAGGCCGCGCACGCGGTCTTCCACCGTATCGCGCGCCGTGATGACGACGAGCGGCACCGGATTCATCGACGCGCGCACCGTCTGCAACACCTCGAGACCGTCGCGCTTCGGCAAGCCGAGGTCGAGCAGCACGACGTCGTACACCTGCGTCTCGATGCTCGCGAGCGCGGTCTGTCCGTCGCACACCCAGTCGACGGCGTAGCTCGCGTCCCTTAGCACGCTCGCCACGGCCTCACCGATCATCAGGTCGTCCTCGACCAGCAATACCCTCATCGCGCTGCTCCGCTTGTTCATGATCGCCACGCCCGAGCATAGCCTACGGGTTGCGGGCGAGTCGAAAGGCTGTCTCGCCCGTAGTTGAGGAACGCTTAAGCGCACAAACACACTCGGGAAAGGTCCTGCGCAAGCAAAAAAAGCCCGGCTTTCGCCGGGCTGAAGAGGACGGTCACGATTCCGAGGCCGCGGCCGTCCGCGTGGGTGTATGGCTTCGAAGCGCGTGGTCGTTGATACGCAGCGCCTCCGCAAATTCCACTTTGTCCGGCCAGACTTAGAACAGACTTAGGCCGCACGTCGGTTGAACCACCTGGCGGAAAGTCGCTACCCTTTGGCGGTTATCCTCCCTTGCTGTGGTTGCACGGCTTGCAGAGCGCGCCGGCGGCCGGTTCATGAGGCTTCCTCGGATGGAAAGTCGTGCACCGATGGTCTAATGTCGATGCATGGCCGCCCGCATCGCCATTCCTTCGACGATAAGCGCAGTCCCGCGCGCGAGCGGGCCACGCGGGGCGTTTGCGCGCCCGGAGGAACCGGCATCATGAAGCAGACTGTTACGAGCCCCGAGCAATTGCTGCGCTACAAGACGCTTCGTGAACTGCTGGCGGGCAAGCCGCCCGGCGCGTACACGGTGGCACCGGACGCGTCCGTGCTGTCCGCCCTGCAGACGATGGCGGATAAGGATGTCGGCGCGCTCGTCGTGCTGGACGGGCGGCGGCTCGTCGGCGTGATCTCCGAGCGCGACTACGCGCGCAAGATCGTGCTGACCGGCAAGACGTCGAAAGAGACGCCGGTCGCCGACGTGATGTCCGCCGAGGTCCATTTCGTCAGCCCCGAGCACACGGTTCCGCAATGCATGGAACTGATGACCGGCAAGCGCATCCGGCATCTGCCGGTGGTGGCGGACGGCGAGGTGATCGGGATGCTTTCCATCGGCGACCTGCTGAAGGAAATGCTCGCGCATCACGAGCAATTGCTCAGGCGCATGGCGATCGAACAGACCATTCTGCTCACCGCCGACCCCAGCAGCTACTGAACAACCGTGCGCGGCCATTGCCGCGGGCAAGCGGAAAAAACGCCGCACCGTGCCGACCATGCTTCGCGCGGCCGGGGTAAAGTGTTGGCGCGGCACCGCATTCGTGACGCGGCCCCGCGACGCCCGGCGAGCGGCATGAGTGTTGCTCGAATGCATCATCCCACGCGAATCGCTCGCGGCCCACGCGAGAACCCAGGAGACAGTCATGGCTGAGCAAACGAATCCCTTTGGCGATCTGACCAAGATGCTCGAACAGTTCAAGGTGCCGGGCGTCGACATGTCCGCGCTGATGGAGTCGCGCAAGAAAGACATCGAGGCGATCGTCGAGGCGAACAAATCCGCTTATGACTCGATGCAGGCGGTGGCCCGCAAGCAGACCGAGATGCTGACCCGCGCGATGCAGGACATCCAGGCAGCCGCGACCGCCGGCGCCGATCCGACCAAACACACCGAAGTGGCGCGCAACGCGTGTGTCAAGGCGCTCGAAGATATCAAGGATCTCGCCGAGATCGCGCGCAAATCGCAGACCGATGCGATGACGAGCATCACGCAGCGCGCCAACGAGCACATGGAAGAGATCAAGAAGATGCTGCAGCGCAAATAGCGCGGGCCCACGCCGGCGTCGCGCTGAAGGCGATCCGGCGCCGGTGCGAAGCGCGTCGCGCGAGGCGGCGCGCAGGAGGCCTTTTGACTCTGCAACCCCAAGGAGAAAGCATGACCGCGCCGTTCAACATGCCGGACGAGTTCGTCCGGGGTTTCTTCAAATCGGGGCAGACGCTGTTGCAAGCCTATACGGGCGCAGCCGGAGAAACCGGCGTTCAGCCGGCGGCTGCTCCCAAGATGCCCGCGCTCGCGCTGGCCCAGGCGCAGGCGCATTACTGGCAGCAGCAGATGGCGCTTTATATGGGCATGATGGCGAGCGCCACCGGACAGGCCACCGAGCCCGCCGTGCAGCCCGAGCGCGGCGACCGCCGCTTTTCCGCCGACATGTGGCGCGACAACCCGTGGTACAGCCTGCTCAAGCAGACCTATCTGCTTAATTCGAAGCTCATCAACGACATGGTCGAGGCGTCGGGCGTCGGCGCGAAGGAGAAGCACAAGCTGCGCTTCTACGCGCGCCAGTTCATCGATGCCATGAGCCCCGCTAACTTCGCCGCCACCAATCCCGAGGCGATGAAGACCGCGCTCGAAACGCATGGCGAAAGCATGCGCGCGGGCTTCGCGAACCTGCTGGAAGACTTGAAGCGCGGGCGCATTTCCATCACCGATGAAAAGGCCTTCGAAGTGGGCCGCAACGTGGCGGTGTCCAAGGGCTCGGTCGTCTTCGAAAACGATCTGTTCCAGCTGATCCAGTACTCGCCGCTCACGGACAAGGTCGCCGAGCGGCCGCTCGTGATCGTGCCGCCGTGCATCAACAAGTTCTATATCCTCGATTTGCAGCCGGAGAACTCGTTCGTGCGCTTCGCGTGTGAGCAGGGCAATACCGTGTTCCTCGTCTCGTGGCGCAATCCCGATGCGAGCCTCGGCCATATCACGTGGGACGACTACGTCGAGCAGGGCGCGCTCAAGGCACTCGAAGTGGGCCGCGCGGTCAGCGGCGCCGACAAGGTGAACGCGGTGGGCTGGTGTGTCGGCGGGACGATTCTGTCGTCGGCGCTCGCGGTGCTGCGTGCGCGCGGCGACGACACCGTGGCGAGCCTCACGCTTCTCACGACGATGCTCGATTTCAGCGATCCGGGCGACCTCGGCGTGTTCATCGACGAGCAAGGCGTTTCGCAACGCGAGCAGAGCATCGGAAAGGGCGGCATCTATGCGGGCAGCGAACTTGGCTTCGTGTTCCAGACGCTGCGCGCCAACGACCTGATCTGGCCGTATGTCGTGAACAATTATCTGAAGGGCGGCGCGCCGCAGGCGTTCGACCTGCTCTACTGGAACGCCGACGGCACCAATCTTCCTGGACCGATGTACGCCTGGTATCTGCGCAACATGTACCTCGAAAACAACTTGTGCAAGGCGGGACGGCTCACGATGTGCGGCACGCCGGTGGACCTTTCGCGCATCGACATGCCGAGCTATATCTTCGGCACGCAGGAGGATCACATCGTGCCGTGGAAGGGCGCCTATCGTTCGACGCAACTTGTCGGCGGCGAGACGCAGTTCGTGCTCGGCGCAAGCGGGCATATCGCGGGCGTGATCAATCCGGCATCGAAGAACAAGCGCTCCTACTGGACCGACGGCAAGCTCGACGACGATCCGGAAGCGTGGCTTGCGTCGGCGACGTCGCAGCCGGGCAGTTGGTGGACGCACTGGAGCACCTGGTTGCAGTCGCATGCCGGCAAGCAGGTCGCCGCGCCGAAGAAGCTCGGCAACGCGAAGTTCAAGCCGATCGAGCCCGCGCCGGGGCGCTACGTGGCGAAGCATCCGCCGGAGGTGATGGGCGCGTGAGCATGGCTATCCGCGAAGAAGACAAGATCGATTGCCACAACCATATCTTCGATCCGGCGCGCTTTCCCTATTGTGACGACACGGTCTACCGGCCTTCGGGCCAGGAGATCGGCACGGCCAGCCAGTTCCTGCGCGTGATGGACGCTCACGGCGTGCGTCACGCGCTACTCGTCGGACCGACAAGCGGCTATCGCACGGACAACCGCTGCATGCTCGATGCGATCGTGCAGGGAGCGGGGCGGTTCAAGGGGATCGCGGTGGTCGATAACGATATCGGCCGAAGCGAACTTCAAGCGCTGAAGGCGGCGGGTGTGGTCGGCGTCGCGTTCAATCCGGCGATGGAAGGCGCGTCGGTTTTCAACGATGCCGGCGCGCTGCTCCACCTGCTCGCCGACCTCGACATGTTCGCGCAGATTCAGGTCGTCGGCGATCAGTTGGTGGCGTTGCTGCCGATGATCGAACGCACGCGGATGCGGGTTTTGATCGACCATTGCGGGCGGCCGGAAGTCGAGCACGGCTTAAATCAACCGGGGTTTCAGGCGCTGCTGCGTCTCGCGGATAGCGGGCGCGTGACGGTCAAGCTGTCGGGATGGCAGAAGTTCTCGAAGCAGGATCATCCCTACGAAGACGCGCAGCCTTACGCGAGGGAACTGCTGCGCGCGTTCGGGCCGGATGCGTGCGTGTGGGGATCGGACTGGCCGTTTCTGCGCGCGACGTCGCGGCTGGATTATGGGCCGCTGGTTGAAGTGTTCGCGCAGATCGTTCCCGATGCGGGGGAGCGGCGGCGTGTGTGGTGGGAGACGCCGCGGAGGTTGTTCGGCTATTGATCACTTGCCTTACGGCAAGCCGCTTTCGCGAGCTTATTTGCAGGTCCGTGTAGTCATTCCTTGCTGGACCGATCAGAAGCGTCCTTGCTGAGCCATCGGACATCTGGAGTCTTTGGAATCGTCCGAACTCAATCTGCAGGGTTGTTTTTATCGACGAGATACTCGGCCTCCCTCTCGCTGTGATTGCACAGGGCATGAACGAATTGGTAAGAATTGATGGCGCAAATAAATTAGGAATCGAAACGAAAATGTTGATCGTGGTTAACTACATGCGTTGTCTAACCTGTCCCTGGCTTCCATAGGAATTAGACTGACTCAACGTGAAGAGGAACCGGCCGTCGCTCCATGCGCGACAGCAGCCGCGCAAACCCTGAGCATCGGCGTTCCATTGCGGCGGACAATGTGCCACCGGTCTGGTACTAGCATAATAATAAGTATGACGAAGGATAAGGTTTTACCCGTGGGGCAAACTGCGTCGCGATTCGCAAGGGGGGATTCGGATACATCCCTTGTGCGACCACATGCTCGACGTTGCGTGGTGCTTTCGTCGGATCGTCGAATGTGATCGGGTGAACGGCGCACTGCGGGCCACCGCAGGTCGCGCATTGAGCCCGCGGGATCTGGACCGACTCGCAGTCTTCGCCTATCTGCATGATCTTGGCAAAGCGAACGCGGGTTTTCAGGGTAAGTATTGGAGCGCCGGCGAGGTGCCTCCGGGCTGGCCTGCATCGCATGGTCACGGTGTCGAGGCGTTGCTGACGTTTGAAAACGGTGTGCTTTCTGATCTTTCGTTTGACGAAATAGCGGCGCAGTGGGGCGCGGATGCGGGGTGGGCACTCGTGCGAGCGAGCCTCAGCCATCATGGCGGGCCGCTTCCCGAACCCGTCAATCTTGATTCACGTATCTGGCAACCCGTGCGCGCCTCAACGGCTGGACCTTCGTATGACCCCGCGCACACTCTCCGGCAAATTGGTGAGCAGGTACAAGAGGTGTTCCGCCAGGCGTTCGAACCTGGCGGCGCGCAATTGCCCGATGCGCCGGCATTCGTTCACTTGTTTGCGGGGCTCGTGCAACTCGCAGACTGGCTCGGTTCCGACGAGCGCTTTTTTCCCTATTCCGAGGCAGGCGAGCATCGGCCGAGCACGGCTCCCGACATGGCGCGCAAGGCAGTGGATGCGATCGGCTTGGACGTGCACAGGCTTCGCGGACAGCTTCGAGCCGAAGCGCCTTCGTTTGCGAGCGCATTCGGCATGTCCGAGCCGCGCCCGGTCCGGCGCGCGCTCGGCGACACGGAGCTTGGGCCATTGCTGATTCTGGAATCGGAGACCGGCAGCGGGAAGACCGAGGCGGCGCTGTGGGGTCGCCGGTGCGCTCGGACTGGACGAGGGACCGGCGCGGACCGGGCTGAGCGCGCGTCCCTTTCCGCAAGACTGGCGAGAGCGCCAGACGCTTGGCTTCAGCGTGCGCGTGCGTCCCGTTCGACGCAGCATCCTCGACGGTCGCGAGCGGGACGTTTTTCTCGCCGAGGCCGAAAGGGCGGACAGGACGGGCGCGCATACCAACGTGATCCGCGAAGCTGTGTACCGCCAGTGGCTCGAGCAGCAATTCGGCGCGCACGGCGCGGCTCGCGTCGTCGATGCGCGGATGACCGCGTTTCAGCTCGCCGAGTTGACACTGCGCACGCAGGTCACGGAACAGTCGACGGCAGGACGCACGAAGCGCTCCGTCTGCGGTCCCGATGCGACGTTCGAGGGGGATGTGCAAATCGGAGACCCGCGGGCGTTCGCGGATCTCGTCGCGCGCGGGGTCGGGCGGCATCGGGCGTTTGGTTTCGGCATGCTGCTGCTCAAACCGGCGTCCGCTTCGAGGTAGCCGGGTGCTGAAAGGCCGACTCGGGCTGGAAACGGCGCGCATTCTTCACGCCGACCGTCACGGGCTCGTGTGGCTCGAGCGCGGAGCGTTGTGCGTGGTCGACGGGTGTCTGCATTTTGATCCTGCTTGGACCTGGCAGCAGCGTGACGCACGACGCGCTGCGTTTGCTCGCGCGTCACGGCACCTTGCTCGCGGCAGTCGGCACCGATGGCGTGCGCAGCTACACTGCGCCGCCGCTGCTGCCGGACCGATCAGACGTGGCGCGCGGTCAAGCCGAACTTTTGGGGAGTCCGCGACGGCGCATCAGCGTCGCGCGGCACATGTATGCGCTGCGGCTGGGCGAAGTGTTGCCGCATCGCGATCTGGATACGCTGCGCGGCATCGAAGGTGCCCGCGTCAAGGCGATCTACAAACTGAGGGCGCAGGAGTTCGGCATCGCGTGGGAGGGACGCAGGTACGATCGCTTCAATCCCGACGCCACCGACCTGACCAATCAGGCGATCAATCATGCTGCGACTGCGGTGCAGGCTGCGGCCGCCATCGCGGTGCAACGCTCGCGGCGGTGCCGCAGCTTGGATTTATCCACGAGGATTCCGGACAGGCTTTCGTACTGGATGTGGCGGACCTGTTTCGCGATGACATCACGTTGTCCATCGCCTTCGCGGCAGTGAAAGCTGCGGCCGGCAGCGACCAGACGATCGACCGGCTCGTGCGTCGGGAGGCGTCGCGCGTGTTCCGCAAGCGCAGCGTGATTCCGTCGATGATCGACAGGATCAAGCTGATGTTGCGACTGGGGGAAGACGATGGCGCTCGTGGTGATAGTGACGCGTGACGTCGCGGATCGTTTCCGCGGATTTATCGCTTCGGTCATGCTGGAGGTGGCGCCGGGCGTGTATGTTTCGCCGCGCATGAGCAAGGGCGTGCGCGAGAGGACGTGGTCGGTGCTGGCGGATTGGCATGGGCGCGAACCGCGCGGCAGTGTCGTGATGATCTGGCGTGATCTCGATGCGACCGGCGGCGTCGGGCTGATGCATTTGGGTACGCCGCCGCGCGAGCTCGTCGAGGCGGACGGGATGTTGATTACCCGACGTCGTGGCGGGTGACGCGGGCTGGTGAGCCGTGCGGCGGGCTCTTTGAAAATTTGGAGTGGGGAAGGGCGAATTCTTTGGTGGATCAAGGGGTTATGTGGGAGAGGTTCCTCCGCGTGCGCGGAGATGGGCCGCCGAGTGCGCACCGTGTGAGGCTTAGCCGATCGGTTCCTCCGCCTTCGCGGAGATAGCCCCCATCGACCACCGCGCGACATGATCCAAAGTTGGTTCCCCGCGTTTGCAAACACAGACGCGTTCACATACGGAAGACCATCAAACGAAGGCACAAACCTCAAGCCCGCAATCCGGAAACTGTGCCAATGGATAACCCACGCCCAAACGCCCCAAACGCCAAACCCTCACCGCCCCGCCGCCGCCCGCACCATTCCCCGACGCTGCGACATCCCCCACGCCACCGTCATCCCGATTCCGAGCGTCGCGAGGCACACCATCGGCACGACCATCGGCGCGCCTGCGTTGCCCGCCACCTTCCCGACATACGGCATCAGATTCTGGCTGAAGAACCCGCCGAGATTGCCGATCGAATTGATCGCCGCGACGCTCGCCGCCGCCCGCGCGCCCGAAAAGAAGCGCGGCGGCAGCGACCAGAAGCACGGATACAAGAGCGGAATGCACGCCCCGCCGAGCACGAGCGCGGCAAAGCGCAGCGGCAGCGTCGGCAACGCCAGACTCAGCGCGAAACCCACCACGCCGACGCCCGCGACGATCGCCATCGCCTTCAGCACGACGCCCTCGCGCTTGAGTTTCGCGGGCAGCCACAGCAGCAGCAGCGCGCCGATCCCCCACGGAATCATGTTCAGCAAGCCATTGAGCGACGACGGTACACCGCCGCTTTTGAGCAGCGTCGGCATCCAGTAGGTCACGCCGTACAACGACGTCGACATCAGCATGTACGCGGCGGCGAACATCAACACGCGCGGATCGATCAGCGCGCGCCACGGATGTGCCGACGTCGCCTCGGGTGACGCCTCGCGCAGCAACGCGCTCTTCATCACGCGCTTTTCGTCTTCGGAGAGAAAGGGCGCGTCGTCCACCGAGTTCGGCAGAAAACGCAACGCGACGCCCGCGATCAGGATCGCCGGCGCGCCCGTCGCGACGAACACCCATTGCCAGCCGGCGAGGCCGAAGTTGCCGTCGAGTGAGAGCAGCAGCCCGCCCGCGAGCGAGCCGAGCATGTTGGCAAGCGCGCTGCCGAGCGTGAAGAACCCGAGCATGCGCGTGCGATGGCTCTGCGGAAACCACAGCGTCAGATAAAAGATCACGCCCGGATAAAAGCCCGCTTCGGCCACGCCGAGCGCGAAGCGAAAGACGTAGAAGAGGCCCATCGAATGCGTGAAGGCCATCAGGACCGTGATGACGCCCCATGTCAGCATGATCCGCGCGAGCCACAGCCGCGCGCCGAAACGATGCAGCGCGAGCGTGCTCGGCACCTCGAACAGCAGATAACCGATGAAGAAGAGCGAGGCGCCCAGTCCGTACGACGCCTCGGTCATGCCGAGGTCGTGCACCATTTGCAGCTTGGCGAAACCGACGTTCTGCCGGTCGATGAACGCGATCAAAAACATGACGATCAACAAGGGCATCAATCGCCATGCGGTCTTGGTCACGACCTGCTGTTCGCTGGGGGAAGTCGTCGTGGTCATACGGTGTCTCCGTGAAATTCATATATATGTTTGGTGGAATTTGACGGGCCGACAATCAGTGATTACCCGGCGAGAAAGCTTTTTAGGGTTTGTCTTAAGGTGACATCGACGACCAACACATGCAAACATATACATGAATTCACGACGCAGACCGTCATGCAAGCCGACAACCGACTCCCCCGCTACCAGCGCCTGCGCGACGAACTCGTCGCGCAGGTCGCCGCGCGCCATTGGCGTCCGGGCGAAGCCATTCCGACCGAACAGGCGCTCGCTAAAAGCTATGACGTCGCCGTCGGCACGGTGCGCAAGGCGGTCGATCTGCTGGTGAACGAAGGCATGCTCGAGCGCTTTCAGGGCCGCGGCACCTTCGTGCGGCGCGCGAGCTTCGACAGTTCCCTCTTCCGCTTCTTCCGCTTTCAGACGAAGCAAGGCGAGCGGCGCATCCCCGAGAGCCGGATCCTGCGGCGCGAAATCACCGAGGCGCCGTCGGCCGTCGCGGCGGCGCTGCAGATCGCGCCGAAGGCACGCGTGATCCGCCTGTCGCGGCTGCGCCTGATCGACGACGTGCCGATGCTCGCCGAGGAAATCTGGCTGCCGTTCGAGCGCTTCGCGGCCTTCGCGCAGTTGCCGATCGACGACATCGGCGACCTGCTCTATCCGGTCTACGAGGCGCAGTGCAACCAGGTCATCGCATCGGCGACGGAGACGCTGACCGTCGAGTCGATCGGGCCGTTGCATGCGCGCCTGCTGCGCATCGAGCCGGGCACGCCGACGGTCGTCATCGAGCGTCTTGCCTATGGCTACGATCGCCAGCCGCTGGAATGGCGACGCTCGCGCGGTCCGGCGAGCGAATTCATCTACACCGCCGAGATCCGCTGATCCAGCGCGGGCGCAGCCAGGAGTCAACGATGTTCCGATGGTTCAGGGAAATATCCGGCAACGAAAAGCGCACGTTCTGGGCGTGCTTCGGCGGCTGGGCGCTCGACTCGCTCGACGTGCAGATGTTTAGCCTCGTGATCCCGGCGATCATCGCGGAATGGTCGATCAGCCGCACGCAGGCGGGCCTGGTCGGCGGCGCGACGCTGGTGGCATCGGCGATCGGCGGATGGGTCGCGGGCATGCTCGCGGACCGCATCGGCCGCGTGAAGACGTTGCAGTGGACCGTCGCGTTCTTCTCGGTCTTCACGTTCCTTTGCGCGTTCGCGCAGACCTATCCGATGTTTCTCGTGCTCAAGAGCCTGCAAGGGTTCGGCTTCGGCGGCGAGTGGGCTGCCGGCGCCGTGCTGATGGCCGAAACGATTCGCCCCGAGCATCGCGGCAAGGCGATGGGCACGGTGCAGAGCGCGTGGGCGGTCGGCTGGGCGGCGGCCGTGCTGCTCTATGCGCTCATGTTCTCGCTCGTCCCCGCCGACACCGCGTGGCGCGTCATGTTCGGCATCGGCATCCTGCCGGCGCTGCTGATCCTCTATGTGCGGCGCGGCGTCGAAGAACCGGTGGCGCGCCGCGACGTGCACGCCAAGGGCATGCCGCTCTTCGGCATCTTTTCGCCGCAGGTGCTGCGCATGACGCTCGTTGGCGGATTGCTGGGTGTCGGCGCGCACGGCGGCTATTACGCGCTGATGACGTGGCTGCCCACGTTCCTCAAGACCGAGCGCCATCTCTCCGTGCTCGGCACCGGCGGCTATCTCGCGGTGATCATCGTCGCGTTCTTTTGCGGGTGTCTCGTGAGCGCGCAACTGCTCGACCGCATCGGCCGGCGCGCGACGATCCTGCTCTTCTCGATCTGCTGCGTGGCGACGGTCGTCGTCTATCTGTTTCTGCCGCTCGGCAATGTCGCGATGCTCGTGCTCGGCTTTCCGCTCGGCTTCTTCGCGGCCGGCATTCCGGCGAGTATGGGCGCGCTCTTCTCGGAACTTTATCCGCGCGGCACGCGCGGGACCGGCGTGGGCTTCTGCTACAACTTCGGGCGCGTCGTCTCGGCGGGCTTTCCGGTGCTGGTCGGGCATATGTCCGCGAACATGTCGCTCGGCATGGCGATCGGCATCGATGCGGCGATCGCGTATTCGATCGTCGTCGTGGCCGTGCTGATGCTGCCGGAAACGCGCGGCAGGATGCTCGCCGACGACCTGCCGGAACCCGAGACGATCGTGCCGCTGCCGCGCGCGCATCGGCGCTGAAGCGGGGCCGACGCAACATGGCGAACCAGCAGCAACACGACGCGGCGATCACCGCCATCGATGCTCACGCGCACGTCTTCGAGCGCGGGCTGCCGCTCGCGGCGCGGCGCCGCTACGCGCCGGATTACGACGCGACGCTCGCGGACTATCTCGCGACACTCGACGCCCACGGCATTTCGCACGGCGTGCTTGTGCAGCCGAGCTTCCTCGGCACCGACTGCCGCTATCTGCTGGACGCGCTGGCGTGCGCGCCCGGGCGTTTGCGCGGGGTCGCCGTGATTGACCCGTCGTGTGAGCCCGCGATTTTCGAGGCGATGGATCGCGCGGGCGTCGTCGGCATCCGGCTGAATCTCCTGCAAGCGCCCGATCCGCATTTCGACGATCCGGCATGGCGCGCGGCGCTCGCGCAGATCGCGCGGCTCGGATGGCATGTCGAGTTGCATGTCGAGGCGGCGCGGCTCGCGGGCATCGCGCGGCCACTCCTGAATTACGACGTGCGCATCGTCGTCGATCATTTCGGGCGGCCGGAGCCGTCGCTGGGCGTCGGCGATCCGGGTTTTCGCGATCTGCTCGCGCTCGGGCGCACGGGGCGCGTGTGGGTGAAGGTGTCCGGCGTCTACCGGATCGGCGGGCTCGCGTTGGCGCGGGCTGCAACCGACGCGCTGAAAGCCGCGTTCGGGATGGACCGTCTCGTGTGGGGCAGCGACTGGCCGCACACGCAGTTCGAGCGGGCGGAGCGCTTCGACGACGCGTTGCGCGTCCTGCACACGCTCATTCCGGACGTGCACGAGCGGCACGCCGTGCTGGCGAACACGCCCGCGCAGTTGTTCGGTTTCGTCTAGCGCGCTTCAGGCCGCCTTGCCGCCGACGTCCTGCCCGGCCCAGATCTGGCTGTCGGGAAACCAGAACGCTTCCGGCCTCGGCGGCGCGGCCAATGTGACGGGCAAATCGGGATTGAATATCTTCGACCACGCCGATAAATACGACGGCATTTTCACGAGATAACCGCAATTCGAAAGCAGCAGGCTCGATACCAGCGCTTCGCGTCCGATTTCGAGTCCTGGATAACCGCTGAAATGAATCGGCCTGTCGCCGTCCGAAAGCAGTTTCGCGGGTGCGATCTTAATGGGGCGGCTGAACGGCCACGCGCAAAAGAAATCGATGAACGGCTGTTCGTCGCTTGAAACGAATATGTTCGTCAATTGCGGATTGAGCGCGAGCGTCTGTTCGACCAGGCGGCAAAAATCGCCCCACGGCACCGTCATCGCCTCGATCTTTTTATCGGTGCCTCTGAAATGCACGCCCAAAGTCGATTTGCCGATGTCGAGTCTTTTACATATCGATTCGACTTCATCGCGAACAGGCGCCGCCGGCCGATAATACGACCGGAATAGTGCGCTCGCGCTGTGCAGGCGAAGTCCCGCCTCATAACGCTGGCGAAAACCCAGTTGAACCAGATCGCGCACGGTGGAAGTGCGCACCTTGCGCGGCGAGGGCGCGCCGGGCAACGGCCGCACGGTTTCGAACAGTGCAGAGAACCAGTCGATCTTGCCTTCCGGATCGCCGTAAAGGCCGCCGCGCGCCGAGATGCGCGGTGTCAGCCGCTTCTCTTCGCAATGCATGAGAATGAACAGGACCATTTGCATCACGGAAAAGAAGCCGGAGTTTTCCCTGATCTCGATGGCGAATACGCTGCGGTTCAATCGCTGCCGCGCATGCAGCGAGAACCGGATCGGCGTGGCGACGGAATGCTTGAATCCTTCGCTGTGCCGGAATTGTCTTACCCGATCGACCACCCTTCGCAACATCGCGTGACTCCTAATCAATTAGGCTTGTTGGAATTTGCGTACGGCGTGCGATACCAGGAACTGTGCGTCAAGAATAGCACCGCCATATCGCAGCGGAGTAAGTCCAGCATGCAATTTCATTGGATAACAAACGCAGTCCGGTAAGAATTTCTTTACCGAAACTAATCGATCTTTTACGCAAACGTTGGCGACGCCAATGGCGATGTCTTTCATATCCAGCTGATTGGAGTTAACCCCGAACGACGCCGCGAACGCGTGTATCGTGCATGTTCCGCGAACGCCGCCATGCCTCATGACCGATCTGTCGATATACGGCGGGCTTTTCGTCGTCGCGCTCGTCGCCGCGACGATTTTCCCGCTCCAGTCCGAAGCGCTGCTCGTCGGCTTGCTGCTGCACGGCGGACATCCGGCGTGGCTGCTGGTCGTGGTGGCGAGCGTCGGCAACATCGCGGGCTCGACGATCAACTGGGTACTCGGGCGCTCGATCGAGCGGTTCCGCGACCGCCGATGGTTTCCGATCAAGCCGGCCGCGCTCGATCGCGCGGAACGCTGGTATCGTCGATACGGTCGCTGGACGCTGCTGCTGTCATGGACGCCCGTCATCGGCGACCCGCTCACGATGATCGCGGGCGTGCTGCGCGAGCCGCTGCCGTCGTTCCTCTTGATCGTCGCAATCGCGAAGACGGGGCGGTACGTCGCGGTGGCGGCGCTGACGATGATGTAAGGCCGCAACGCATCCCGCGCGCAGAGTTTGCGTTTTCCATCCTTCGGTGACAGTCGATCGACGCACGCTGACCATGAACGCTCGCCCGCCCGACCCGCGCCCTTCGCCGTTCGCGACGCTCATCCGCATCACCCGCGACGCCGCGACGGCGCTCGGTCGCGAACTCGCCGCATGGAAGCCTTCGTCCGAGCGCGCGGGCTTCGCCGCGCAGGCGATGGCGTCGGTCGCCCTCGCGGTGGCGCTCGCGCGGGCGTTCGACCTGTCGAACACCTGGTGGGCGGCGATCAGCGGCTTCGCCGTCATGCAGACGAGCTTCGCCGCGTCCGCGCGACGCGGGCTGCATCGGATGCTCGGCACGGTGCTCGGCGGGCTGCTCGGCGCATTGGCCGGTCCCGCGCTCGGCGGTCTGCCGTGGCTCTTCGTGCCGGCGATGGGCGCGATCGGAGGCGTCGCCGTGTACCGGGCGCTGGCGTCGGAATTCAGCTACGCGTGGGTGCTCGGCGGCGCCACCGCGCTGATGGTGATCTTCGAGGCGCACACGCTTCCCACCTTCGCGGCGACCGCCTCGTTCGCGACGCTGCGCGTGTCTGAGGTCTTCGTGGGGACGCTGGCCTGCGTGGCGGTGTCGGGCGTCTTCCACGCGGGCGAGCGGCAGTATCGTCGATATCGCCCGCTGGCCGCCGTCGAGGCGCTCGCCGCGACGGTCGCACAGCCGTCGCCGAAGTCGATTCGCGCCGCGCGCAAGCTGCTCGCGTGGCAGGGCGCGGTATCGATCGCGATCCTGGCAGCGCTCATCTACATCCTGAAGCTGCCCGGTTTCGCGCAGGCGATGGTCACCGCGATGGCCGTGCTCATTCTGCCGGCGGCGTCGCTTGCGGGTCACACGCGACGACCCGTCGCCGAACGGATGGTCCAGCGCTTCGCGGGCTGTCTGCTGGCGGGATTGATCGGCGTGGCGCTTTTGCCGCTGCTGGGCGATCACGCCTGGCTTTCGATGATCGCGCTGTCGGCCGGCGTGTGGTCCGGTTGCCATGTGCAGACCGGGAAGGAGGGCGCGAGCTATGTCGGGCGGCAGTTCACCATCGCGTTCATCATGGTGTTCGTGCAGGACCATCGCTGGTCGGCCAATCCGCTGCCGGCGCTCATGCGCCTGTCGGGCATCCTGACGGGCGTCGTCGTGCTCGCCGCCGTGATGCTCGCGATGAGCCGGCTGCCGCTCGCGCGCGAAAGCAGCGACGCGCTCTGAACGCGGCGGCTAATGGATCGGCACGAAGGATGCGGGCGCGTGCGCCTCGGGCGACAGGCGCGGCACTTCGACCACGCGCGGCATCACCTGATACGTGATGTGCGAGTGAGTTGAAAACACGCGCAGGCGATCGGCCGGTAGCGCGTCCGACACGGCGTCCTGCTTGCTGATAGCGGCCAGTTGGCCCGGCATGTAGAGCGACACGGCCGGCGACGGTTCGGGCCTTGCCGCCACCACGCCGAACTCGCCGCGGCCCGAGCCCAACTGCATGAAGACCCATCCCGTCGAATAAGACGGCCAGACGCGGCGCCACCGCAGGAAGTCCATGCCGAGCAGCATGTCGGTCGACATGGGCGTGTCGATCACGCCGACACGTGCATTTTCGAATGCACGGTCGCCCACCGTCATCTCCCTGAACCGGTGAACGCGAACGTCCAATGGCTTACCGCTGATGCCCTGGCCCGAGCTTGCGGGATCGTTCGCGTTGATGTCGGCGCCGGCGTCGAGTGCCGCCTTTCGCGACACGACCGTGGATTGCGCTCCGGTATCGAGCAGCGCCCGCATCCGGTGACGATCGAGCCCGAGCGTCAGGATGAAACGATGACGCGGCGTGTATTCCGCCGATTACGCCTGGTAGTCGCCGCTCCACGGCGCGAAGCGGCCGCGACAGTTGCGGGCGGAATAGAGCGTCATCGTCTTCGCCGGGAAGTCCAGTTCGACGTCGAAGCGCGACAGGACGTCGTTCCCGAGGATGCCGATCACGGACGCCTTCGTGTCTTGCGCGGTAAAGCTCATTTTTGCTGTCGGCGTGACGAGACGGGTCCATTCCACCGGCCCGAGCTTCAGCGAATCGACGATGCGCGGATAGTCGTGCTCCGCGCTCTCGCCGAGACCGTTCACTTGCTCGGTGTGCGCGATATTGCGCGGCAATTGCAGCGCGTCGGCCGCCTCGGCGGAGCGCAGCGTTTTGTCGGAACCGGTATCGAGCATGAACAGGCGCGTTTCGCCATTGAAGCCGACCGGCACGGCGTAGTGCTTGCCGATGTCAGTCAGCGGCAGCTTTGCTTCGATATCCAGGTGACGGCCGGCACCCGGCGACGCGTTTTGCGCCTGCGCGGCCGCCCAGGGCGTCAGCGCGACGAAGCAGAAGGCGATCGCTTGCCTGCGGAGCTTTCGGATCATGTTTGCGGAGCGTATAGGCGTGACGGAGAGATATTAAACATGGCATATCAATACGGTCGGCAAGCCCGGCGTCATTGTTAAATTCTGCTTCGAAACGGCCCGGCGAATCAGTGACGCAGTTCCCCCGGTCCTTTCCCCGTCCAGCGTTTGAGCGCCCGCCGGAAGTTCGCGGCATCGCTGAAGCCGAGCAGCATCGCGATATCGTCGGTGCTCATCTTGGTCGTCTTCAGATATTCCGTCGCGAGCGAGCAGCGCACGTCGTCGACGATCGCGACGAAGGACGTTCCCTCCACCTCCAGACGGCGCCGCAGCGTGCGGCTCGTCATCTTCAGGACTTGCGCGACCACTTCCATGCTCGGGAAGACACCGGGTTCGCGCATCAGCACCTGATAGACCTCGCCGGACGCGCCCACCGACGTCTTCGCCTGCCCGATCAGACGGTCACAGGTTTCCTGGAGCAGCGCCGCCGAATGCAGATGCGCGAGCTGCGGCTTCTGGTCGAGGATCGCGCTGTCGTAGATCAGTTCGCATTGGTCTTGATCGAACTCGCACGGGCAGCCGAGATACTTCGGATAGAGATCGGCGTGGGCCGGAGCGGGATACGAAAAGCGGGCCTTCACGGGCGGGCAGCTTCGGCCGGCGACATCCTGAAGATGCGTGACGTGCTGCGTGAATTGCTGTTCGATCACGAACTCGCGCAGTTCGCGCGACGGACTGGAGATGAACGCATCGGGAAAGGTCCAGACGCCTCTGTCGGGATATTCGGTCCAGGCGATCGTGACCGTGGGCGTCGCGAGCTGGTGGTATTTCACGCCGAGCCTGAAGTAATCGCGCAGCGACAGGCACGACATCAGCGCGTAGCCGTACATGCCGTAAGCGGACAGGTGCAGCCGCGAGCCCACTTCGAACGGCGTGGCCGGATCGGTGGACAACAGGATGGCGTTCTTGCACACGGCCGCGTACTGGCGCACCGAGGTGAGCGTGGCTGCGTCGTAGATCTCCTCGGCCTTCACGCCGCTGCCTTTCAGGCTGTCCTCCGGCGCGATGCCTTGCTCCGCCAGCACTTCCACCAGCGCTGCGATCTTGTAGGGCGCGTAAATGCGCTCATTGAGCAGCGGATATTTCGACGACACGGCCTGCCTCCGAGAATGTCCCCGACAGCTACCCATCTGTCCGGAAATGACCTTACCGGCGCCATGCTATCCCACTACCATCGGTATCACAAGGGAGCGGTCCGCACGCCGCTTACCGCTCACAGAAAACACCGGAGACAGCATTCAGCCATGAGCACTACCAGCCGCAAGGTCATCATTTCCTGCGCCGTGACGGGTTCCGCGCATGTTCCGTCGATGTCCGACTATCTGCCGATCACGCCCGAGGACATCCGCTCACAGGCGATCGAAGCGGCCGAAGCCGGCGCCGCGATCCTTCACCTGCATGCGCGCGATCCGCGCGACGGCCGGCCGACGCCGAGCCCCGACGTCTACCGCGAGTTCGTGCCCGCGATCGCGCAGGCGACCGACGCCGTCATCAACATCACGACGGGCGGCAGTACGCGCATGACGCTCGACGAGCGGCTCGCCTATCCGCGTATCGCGCGGCCCGAGATGTGTTCGCTCAACATGGGATCGATGAATTTTTCCCTGCATCCGGTGGCGGCGAAGATCGAAACGTGGCGCTTCGACTGGGAAAAGGGCTACGTCGAAGGCATGGAGGACATGATCTTCCGCAACACCTTCCGGGACATCCGCAACATCCTCACGGAGTTTCAGGACTATGGCACGCGCTTCGAGTTCGAATGCTATGACGTCGGGCATCTGTACAACCTGGCGCATTTCGTCGATCAGGGATTGATCAAGGGGCCGTTCTTCATCCAGTCCGTGTTCGGGATTCTCGGCGGCCTCGGCCCGGATCCGGAAAACGTGGCGCTCATGCGCTCGACCGCCGACCGGCTTTTCGGTCGCGAGAATTACCATTTCTCGATTCTCGGCGCGGGCCGCCACCAGATGTCGCTCGTGACGATGGGCGCGATTCTCGGCGGCAACGTGCGCGTCGGGCTGGAGGACAGCGTGTACCTCGAGAAGGGCGTGAAGGCGAAGACCAACGCGGAACAGGTCCGCAAGATCCGGCGGATCCTCGAAGAACTCTCGTTCGAGATCGCGACGCCCGCCGACGCCCGCCAGATGCTCGGCTTGAAGGGTGCGGGCAAGACCTCGCTCTGACATCCGCTGCGCAATACAAACAAGCTGCATACAAGCAGATTCCTTGCAGGAGACACCATGACTACGCATTCCACCGGACACGGCACGGACGACACGCATCGGATCGCCACGCTCAAGGCGATGCAGAAGCTCATCCCGCTGATGTGCGCCATCTATTTCATGTCGTATCTCGACCGGACCAACGTCGCGCTCGCCAAGGCGCAACTCGCGGCCGATCTGGGCATCAGCGCCGCTGCCTACGGGCTCGGCGCGGGCATCTTCTTCCTCGGCTATGCGCTGCTCGAGGTGCCGAGCAATCTCGCCGCGCACCGGGTTGGGCCGCGCCGCTGGATCGCGCGTATCGCGGTGACGTGGGGCGCGCTCTCCGCCGCGATGATGTTCGTGAAAGGCGAGTATTCGTTCTACGCGATCCGCGTGCTGCTCGGCATCGCCGAAGCGGGTCTGTTTCCCGCGCTGATGTACATGGTCACGCTCTGGTTCGCGCCGAAGGACCGTCCGGTGGCCGTCGGGTGGATTTACACCGCGCCGGCCACCGCGCTCGTGATCGGCAATCCGCTGGGCGGCGCGCTGATGCAGCTCGACGGCATGGGCGGTCTGCACGGCTGGCAGTGGATGTTCCTGCTGGAAGGCCTGCCGACGATCGTCGTCGGCGTGCTGCTTTATTTCAAGCTGCCCGAGCGGCCGCGCGACGCCCGCTGGCTCACTCCAGCCGAAGCGCACTCGCTCGAAACGCACGCGGTCATCGACACGCACGGTCACGCCGACCTCTCGTCCGCGAACTGGGTCGCGGCGCTCAAGCGTCCGAGCACCATCCTCATCGGCCTCATCTACTTTCTGAACCAGGTGGCGTTCGTCGGGCTCGTGTTCTTCACGCCGGCCATGATCCAGCAGATGCAGGTAAAAACGCCGATCGTCGTCGGGCTGCTGTCGAGCAGTGTCGGCATCGGCTTTTTGCTGGGCGTGCTGATCCTTCCGCGCATCCATCGCCGCATGAAGGGCGACTGCCTGTACCTCGGCGTGCTGACGGCCGGGCTGGTTGCGAGCGGCCTGGCGTTCATTGCGTCGACGAGTCCGGTCGTGCAGATCGCGCTCTTCGTGGCTACCGCCTTCTTCGGCGGCGGCGTGCTGCCTTCCTACTGGGCCATCGCGATGAAGCGGCTGCAAGGCATCCAGGCCGCGGCGGGGCTGGCGTTCATTAATACCATCGGGCTGATCGGCGGCTTCGTGGGTCCGTATGTCTTCGGCATGGCCGAGACGGCGTCGGGCAGAAGCGCCTCCGGCTTCACCGTGGTGGTCGCGGCGGCGGTGCTGGGGCTCGTGCTCGTGCCGCTGCTCGCAAAGGCGATCCGGCTCGAAGCGCGCCCGGACGCGCTCGGCCAGCCCGCGCTCGAAGTGGATGCGTGACGAGGCGCGGGGTTCAAATTCAAAATGAGCGGAGAGCAGGAAATGAGACTGAAAGGCAAGGTAGCGATCGTGACCGGCGCGGGCCAGGGAATCGGCGCGGCGACGGCGCTGAAGTTCGCGCGCGAAGGGGCGGTGGTCGCGGCATGCGACGTGAATCGCGAGGCGTTGTCGAAAGTGGTCGAGGCCTGCCGTGAAGCGGGCAGCGAAGCCGAGGCCTTCGTCGTGGATGTCGCGGACCGGAAGTCGGTCAACGAGATGGTGGCACGCGTGCTCGCGACGCACGGCCGGATCGACGTGCTGGTGAACAACGCCGGCATCACGCGCGACGCCCGGCTCCAGAAGATGTCGCTCGAACAGTTCGACGACGTCATCGACGTCAATCTGCGCGGCGTCTTTCATGCGGCGCAGGCTGTGGTCGATACGATGGTGGAGCAGCGAAGCGGCGTCATCCTGAACGCAAGTTCGGTGGTGGGGATCTACGGCAACTACGGCCAGACCAACTACGCGGCGGCCAAGTTCGGCGTGATCGGCTTCACGAAAACGTGGAGCCGCGAACTCGGGCCAAAGGGCATCCGCGTGAACGCCGTCGCGCCGGGTTTCATCGACACGCCCATTCTCTCGACCGTGCCCGACGAAGTCATGGCGAAGATGCGCGAGCAGGTTCCGCTGCGCCGTCTCGGCAAACCCGAGGAAATCGCCAGCATCTACGCGTTCCTCGCAAGCGACGAGGCGAGCTACATCAATGGCGCGGTGATCGAGGCATCGGGAGGCATGTCGCTATGAGCGTACTCGATCTTCTCAAGCCCGCGCCGGGCCTTCGCGTTCTCGTGACGGGCGCCGCCACGGGCATCGGCGCGGCCATCGCAGAGGCCTTCCTCGAAGCGGGCGCAGCCGTCTATATCTGCGACGTGGACGCCGCCGCCGTCGAGCGCGCGAAGGCGCGCCATCCGCGCCTTCGCGCGGGCGTCGCGGATGTCGCGAATCGCGAGCAGGTGGACGCCGTCATCGACGATGCGCGCCGCACGATTGGCGGGCTGGACGTTCTCGTGAACAACGCGGGCATCGCCGGTCCGACGGGCGCGGTGGAGTCGATCGACCCCGCCGAGTGGGAGCGCACGGTCGCGACCAATCTCAACAGCCAGTATTACTTCCTGCGAAAGGCCGTGCCCGTGCTGAAGGAGACCTCCGACGCGCCGGCCATCATCGCGATGTCTTCCGTGGCGGGCCGTCTCGGCTACGCGTTTCGCACGCCCTATGCCGCGACCAAGTGGGCGATCGTCGGCATGATGAAGTCGCTCGCCGTCGAACTCGGGCCGGACAACATTCGCGTGAATGCCATCCTTCCCGGCGTGGTCGAAGGCGAGCGAATGGACCGCGTGATCGCGGCGCGCGCGCAATCGCTCGACATTTCAGTCGACGCCATGCGCGACGCGTATCTGCAAAAGATCTCGCTGCGGCGCATGGTCACCGTCGACGACATCGCCGCGATGACGCTGTTTCTCGCATCGCCCGCGGGCCGCAACATCTCGGGGCAGGCGATCAGCGTGGACGGCAACGTCGAATATCTGTAGTTGCCGCCGCCGCGGGACGTGGCTCAGGCCTCTTCGGCCCAGGCCATGTTCTCGCGCGCCATCAGCGCCGACGATGCCGCCGGCCCGAACGTCCCCGCCGTGTAGGTGCGCGGCCGGTCGTTCAGCTCCTTCCAGCCGCCGAGAATCGGTTCGACCCACGCCCACGCGGCTTCGAGTTCGTCGCGCCGCATGAAGTGCGTGAGACGCCCACGGATCACGTCGATGAGCAGACGCTCGTAGGCTTCCGCGCGACGCTCGGTGAACGCCTGCTGCAAGTCGAGGTTCAGGTTCACCGGCAGCATGTGCATGCCGCTGCCGGGTTCCTTCGCGAGCATCTGAAGCTGGATCGACTCTTCCGGCTGCAACTGGATGATGAGCCGGTTGCCGTAGTTGCGCGGGCCGCTCGGGATGATCGAGAACGGCAGGTCGGCGAAATCGATCACGATCTCCGATTGCCGTTTCTGCAACCGCTTGCCGGTGCGCAGGAAGAACGGCACGTTGGCCCAGCGCCAGTTGTTGATATGCGCGCGGATCGCGACGAAGGTCTCGGCGCGGCTGTCCTGCGGCACGTTCGCCTCTTCGAGATACCCCTTCACCGGCTCGCCGCCGATCGCGCCCGCCGCATACTGGCCGCGCACGGTATCGCGCGCGATGTCGGCGACCGACATCGGCCTGAGCGAGCGCAGGACTTTGAGCTTTTCGTCGCGCACGGCATCGGGATCGAGCGACACGGGCGGCTCCATCGCGACGATGCACAGCAGTTGCAACAAGTGGTTCTGCACCATGTCGCGCAGCGCGCCCGTCTGGTCGTAGAAGCCCGCGCGGCTGCCGACGCCCACCGTTTCCGACACCGTGATCTGCACGCTCTTGATATACGGCGCCTGCCACAGCGGCCCGAAGATCGCGTTGCCGAAGCGCAGCACCATCAGGTTCTGCACGGTCTCCTTGCCGAGATAGTGGTCGATGCGATAGATCTGCGCTTCCTTGAAATGCCGCCCGACCGATGCGTTGATCGCCTGCGCCGAAGCGAGATCATGACCGAGCGGCTTTTCGAGCACGACGCGCGAATGCTCGTCGACGAGACCCGCGTTCGCGAGGTTATCGCAGATGGTGGTGAAGAGATCCGGCGCGGTCGCGAGATAGAAGACGCGCAGCGCGTTCGGCCGCGACACCTGCGCGAGCCGCTCGAAGTCGGCGGCGCTGTCGATGTCGATGCGCACGTAGTCGAAGAGCGCGAGGAACTTGTCCCACGCTTGGGCGTCGAGCGCCTTCGCGTCGACGAACGGGCGCGAGTGCTCTTCCATGAACGCGAGGTAGTCGTCGCGCGACCAGTCCTTGCGGCCGATCGCGATGATGCGCGTCTCGGCCGGCAGGTTGCAGTGCAGATGCGCCATGTAGAGCGCGGGCAAAAGCTTGCGGGCGGACAGGTCGCCGCCGCCGCCGAAGATGATCATGTCGACGGGACGGTCGGTGGCGGATGGGTTCTGTGTCGTCATGGTGCGTAGGGGTCGCCGGTTGAAGGGGCCCTGAAAGGCCGATTGAAGAGGCAAGATCAGAACGGTCCGAAGATTGCTATGTTGCATGCTTTGCGCTTTTTTTGCACGCAACGCCGCCTGCGCGCCGCGTGGCGCGACCGTGAGCCGGAAGTCTTTCAAAAAGTCGAGACCGACTCTGCGTCCGGTTAATTCAGCGACGGGTCGGCGCGCAGGGTATCGATGGCGAGGTCGAGGAACGCACGGACCTTCTGCGTCGCATGCCGCCCTTCGCGATGCACGACCTGGATCGGCAGCGCGGGCGGCTCGAAATCCGGCAGCACGATCTCGAGCGTGCCGTCGCGCAAGTGCTGCGCAATCTGGTACGACAAAAGGCGCGTGATGCCGAAGCCCGCGACGGCGGCCGTGATCGCGGCGTCGTTGGTGGTGGTCGTGAGGCGCGGCTGAAGGCGCACGACCGTTTGCTTGCCGTCGTCGAAGAGACGCCATTCGGGCGTCGTCGAGATGCCGCTCGCGAGAATCGTCGTGTGGCCGCTCAGGTCTTCCGGGCGGCGCGGCGTGCCGTGTTCCTTCAGATAACCAGGCGACGCGCACAGCACGCGCCGCACGCGGCCGACGCGGATCGCCTGCAAGGTGGAATCCGGCATCTCGCCGATGCGCACCGCGACGTCGATCCCCTCGTCGACCAGATTCACCACGCGGTCGATGAACCACGCGTTGACGTCGGCCTGCGGATAGCGCGACAGATAGTCGATCACGACCGGCATCACGAAGTACTTGCCGAACAGCATCGGCGCGGTGATCGTCAACTGGCCGCGCGGCGTCGAGTGCGTGCCGGTCGCCGAGCGTTCGGCGTCGTCGACTTCGCCGAGAATGCGGCGGCAGTCCTCGAAATAGGCCGTGCCGACCTCCGTCAGCCGCACGACGCGCGTCGTGCGCGTGAGGAGCCGCACGCCGAGCCGCTCTTCCAGTTCCGTCACGACGCGGCTCACCACCGAGGGCGAGACGTCTAGTTTGCGCGCGGCGGACGCAAAGCCGCCGGTTTCGACTACGGTCACGAACGTCGCCATCGCCTGGAATCGGTCCATCTCGCTCTCTCTGTGCCCGCGGTGACGTGCATTCTCAGACATGCGACGCCGCGGAGCAATGGCGAGGCGCTTTTACAGATCGAGCACGAGCGGCCCCGCATGCGAGGCGGCGGGCACGGCGCAGCAGATGAGCGCCTCGTCGTCGCCTATCTGAAACGACGGCGCGACCGGATACGCGACCTCGCCCTCGATGACGCGCGTCCTGCACGTTCCGCAGCTTCCGCCGCGGCAACTGAATTCGGGCGCGAGGCCGCGCGCTTCGGCGAGTTCGAGCAGCGTGCCGGCGGCGGGCGTCCAGCGCGCTTCCTTCGACGACTTCACGAACGCCACCGGCACGGCTTCGGTCGCGGGAAGGCGGGCAGGCGACTTGGATGCGCCTTCGTCCCGCTTGCGCGCGAGCCCGGACGGGCCAAACGCTTCGGCATGAATGCGTCCATCGGCGACGTTCAGGCTGCGCAGGCCGTCGTAGATCGCCTGCATGAAGGCGGCGGGGCCGCACAGATAGAAGTCGTAGTCGTCGAAGGGAAGGATGCCTTTGAGCATGTCGATGTCGATGCGGCCTTCGATGTCGTAATCGGCGCCTTCACGCGCGTCTTCGGTATTCGTCAGTGAGCGGATCACGTGCACGGCGCCGCCCGCGCGTTCGGCGAGGCCGCGGATTTCATCGGCGAAAGCGCGCTCTGCCAGCGAACGCGCCGCGTGGAAAAACCACACCGGCCGCACGCGCCGCTTGCGCTCTCCTTCATAGACGAGGTGACGCAGCATCGCGAGCATCGGCGTCACGCCGACGCCCGCCGCGATCAGCACGGCCGGGCGCGTCTCGCTGGCGTCGATCGTGAAGTCGCCGGCCGGAGCGCGCGCCTCGACGATGCCGCCCGCGCGCAGCGTGTCGTGCAGATGCGCCGACACGATCCCCTGGCGCTTCACGCTGATGCGATAGAAACCGTCCGACGGCGCGACGGACAGCGTGTACGTGCGGATCGCGGGCGGACCGCCTTCAGCCGTCGTCACGCGGATCGGCAGATGCTGGCCGGCCGCGTGCGCGACGATGCCCGCGCCATCCGCCGGTTCGAGATAAAACGAGCGGATCGCGTCGCTCTCGTCGACTATCTTCGCGACGCGAAACGGCCGCCACGCGCGGGCGAGCGAGGCCGCGTTCAGACGCTCGGCGGTTTCGTTCCAGTTTCCGGTCAGAAGCGAATTCGGCGACTGGCCGGCGGCGTCGGCGTGCCAGCGCAGCGGCAGCGCGTCGGCACGATAGACGATCCGGCGCGGCGCGAAGCGCCACAGCCGCTCCGCGCCCTGGAACGCGGCGATCTCCGGCGAATCGAGGATGACTTCGGCGTCGCCCGCGAGTTGCAGCAGATCGCCGGTGTCGAAATCGGCGAAGACCAGACCCGCCTTGCCGTTCACCAGGATGTTGCCGAGCGTGTTGAAGAACAGGTTGCCCGCGAAATCGGGGATCGTGAGCACGCCGTCTTGCGCAAGACGCACGAAGCCCGGCTTGCCGCCGCGATGCGAAACGTCGACTTGCCGTTCGCCGTTCTCGCGGTCCGCGTAGGACGCGACAAAGAACGTGTCCGCGTTCGCGATCATGTGCGCGGCGCGTGCGGACAGCCGGTCGAGCCGTTCGGGCGCAGTCGACGCGCGCACGGCCGGATCGCGAATCGACTCGAAGTCGCGCAACTGGATGTACTGCGGACAGTTCCCGTAGCTCTGCACGACCTCGACGCCGAACGCCGCGTCGCTGTCGCGCCGGATCACGCCGTTCAGACGATTGCGCCGGCGCGTGGCGAGGTCGATGCCGAGCAGGCCGATCGCGGCGCCGTCGCCGAAACCGGCATCGGCGGGGTCGTCGGGATCGCGCGCTGCGTGCACGTCGAGCATCGCGGGGGTCGGCGCTTGCAGGAAGCCCGGCTGGCCCGCAAGCACGGTCGCCCAGGCGTCGCCTTCGGCATCGACCGCGCCCGCCACGATGAACGGCAGCAGTGGATAGAACTGCCGATGCTGGTCAAGCAGATGATCGCGCACGAAGCGGCGCCCGGGGCCGTCCATCCGCTCGACGACACCCGCGTTGCGCTGCAGCGCGAGTTCGCCATCGTGCCAGGGTGAACGCAGACTCGCTTTCAAGATGCTGGACATGATGATTCGCCTTTCGACGTGAATGAAGCGGCCAGACGCGGCTAGACGCGCTCAGGCGGCCGCGGTGAGCCCGGCGGGCGTCTGCTGGAACTCGACGAAGCCCGGCAGCGCCTCGATGCGCGCGAGCCACGCATTCACGTTGCGATAGCCGGAGAGATCGACGTTGCCTTCCGGCGCGCGCGCGATGTAGCTGTAGAGCGCGACGTCGGCGATGGTCGGGTGGTCGGCCGCGAGCCATTCGCGGCCGGCCAGTTCTTCGTCGATCAGCTTGAGGACCGCGTGCGCGCGGGCGATCACTTCCTTCGCGTTGAACGGCGCGCCGAACACGGTGACGAGGCGCGCGGCCGCCGGGCCGAACGCGATCTGCCCCGCCGCGACCGACAGCCAGCGCTGCACGGCGGCCGCATCGGCGGGTGCGGTCGGCAGCCAGTCTTCCTTGGCGTATTTCTTCGCGAGATAGACGAGGATCGCGGCTGAATCGGCGATGACCGTGTCGCCATCGACGAGCACGGGAATCTGGCCGAAGCGGTTCAGGCGCAGGAACTCGGGCGACTTGTGCTCGGCCGCCGCCAGATCGACGTGAACGATCTCATGCGGCACGCCGAGCAGCGACAGGAACAGGCGGGCGCGGTGAGCGTGGCCGGACAGCGGGTGGTGATAGAGCTTCATGGGCGACTCCTTCGATCGGTGGATGGGCCGGGGCGTTTCCCTGGCGCTGGATCGAAGTGTGGGGTCGCGGCCTGCGTTGTTGAATACCAGCGAAATTCAATTCACCATTCTCGAAACGAGAATGGTGAGCGATGCGGGCGCCTTTTAGTCCGGCGTTTGTCCGTCCGGCTTGACGTTCACCTTGCTGCCCGCGAGCGGCGAGCCATAACCGCCGCCGAGCGCATTGTTCGGCAGCCCGTTGGCGAGTTGCGCGCGCGGATCGGTCGGATTGAGGTTGAGCTCGCCGGCCTGCTGGTTGCCGTGCGAAGGATACTGGCTGCCGAGCGCCGCGTTCGGCTGAAGCTTCGGGTTGTTCTCGGGCGCGGACATGTCGGTTTCGGGATTGGGCCGCGACAGCGACTGGGCGCTCGCGGCCTGAATCGACAGGCAGGCAACAGCGGACATCGACACGGCGAGGGCCGTGCGCACGATAGCGTTCATGACTGAACTCCCTGGAGATGACGAGGTTCGTGTCCGGTCCACGCGTCGTGTCGGTCGGTTTGCCGCGGCGTGGTCATTGAGACCAGTCTAGTCCACCGTCTTGGCGCGCGCCTTCATTTGCCGTGCTTCTTGAGCTTGTGTTTGCGCTTGCCGCGTTCGTCGATGATTCTTGTCCGGTGTTTGTCCTTCATCTTCTTCCACTGCTTGCATTCGTCCTTCGTGCGCAGGCAGCCGATGCAAAAGCCCGTCTTCTCGTCGAATTTGCAGATGCTGATGCAGGGCGATTCCACGGCCATGAACGGTTCACTCGGATTGTCGGCTTGGGGACGGTCAATCTCGCATGCCGCGTGCCCGCCCGGCCAACTGATTGTTTCAATGGCGTCCATAGGCGAGGGCGGCCGGTCGAGGCATCGCGAGCGCAGGTAAGCCGTTTTCTCCGATGCTAAGATGCGCGCATTATCCATCGCGTGATAACGCGCGATCAAACGCGGCCGGGTGCGCTCTGGCACTTCATGACATGCGGCGACCACTTGTCTTTTCAACCTTGAGCCGGCTCGAATTCGAGCGTGCGGTGCTTGGCCGTGTCGTGGCCGGCATGCCGCTCGCCGAGGTGCTCGCGCACGTGATCCATCGCGTGGAGGCGCTCTCGGGCGAGCGCATGTACGCGTCGATCCTGCTCGTCGATGCAAGCGGCAAGCATCTCGTGCACGGCGCCGCGCCGAGCCTGCCCGCGAGCTACAACCAGGCGATCGACGGCCTCGAATTCGGCCCGATGACGGGTTCCTGCGGCGCGGCGGCGTACAACGCGGTGCCGGTGATCGTCGACGACATAGAGACCGATCCGCTCTGGGAGAATTTCCGCGATCTCGCGCTGAGTCACGGCCTGCGCGCGTGCTGGTCGGCGCCGATCCGTGCCGCCGACGGCCGCGTGCTCGGCACCTTCGCGAACTACTATCCGATTCCGAAAAGCCCGTCGAACGACGATCTCGAAGAGATCGCGTTCGTCGCGAGCGTGACCGCGCTCGCCATCGAGCGCTATAACGGCGACCGCGCGCTGCGCGAAAGCGAGGAGCGGTTGCGCATCGCGCAGCAGGCGGGCCGTGTCGGCACCTTCGAGCTGTTTCCGGAGCGCGGGCGCGTCGCGTTGTCGGAGGAATTCTGCCGGCAGTGGGGTCTGCCGGTGCTCGCCGAATTCGACATCACCGAATTGATCGCGCTGATTCATCCGCAGGATCGCGCGCACGTGCTGACGGGCACGCCCGAGGTGCCGAATCACGCGCTCGACTACCTCGAATACCGCGTCCGCCGCCCCGATACCGGCGAGGAACGCTGGATGGGCCGCCGCGGCGAGGCGATCGACGGCGCGCTCGGCAAGCGCTATCTCGGCGTGTCCTACGACATCACGGAGCACAAGCGCGTCGAGGAGCGGCTGCGCGTGAGCGAGGCGCAGTTGCGGCGCCTGAACGATTCGCTCGCGGCCGAAGTCGAGGCGCGCACGCGCGAGCGCGACCGTATCTGGCGCAATTCGCGCGATCTCTTCATGGTGGCAAGCGAGGACGGCGTGCTCGGCGCGATGAATCCGGCATGGACGTCGATTCTCGGTTTCACCGAGGATGAACTGGTCGGCCGCACGTTCGAGTCGATCGTGCATCCCGAAGACGCCGACGCGACCCGCACCGCGCTCGAAGTAGCGATCGGCGCGGGCTTTGCGCGCTTCGAAAACCGCAACCGGCACAAGGACGGCACGTATCGCTGGGTGTCGTGGGTCGTGACGCGCGAAGGCGGCGCGCTCTACGGCAACGGACGCGACATCACGCGCGAGAAGGAGACGCAGCGCGCGCTGCGTCAGACCGAAGAGGTGCTCAGGCAGGCGCAGAAGATGGAAGCGCTCGGGCAACTGACGGGCGGCATCGCGCACGACTTCAACAACCTGCTGCAAGGCATCACCGGGCCGCTCGAACTGATTCGCCGCTTCGTGCAGTTGGGGCGCATCGACGAAATCGACCGCTTCATCACGATGGCGATGGGTGCGGCCAGTCGCGCGGCTTCGCTCACCCATCGGCTGTTGGCGTTTTCGCGGCGCCAGCCGCTCGACCCCAAGCCAGTCAACGCCGACGAGCTGCTGCATTCCATCGACGACCTGTTGCGCCGGACGATGGGCGAGGCGATCGACGTCAAGGTGATCCGCAACGAGCAACTGTGGCTCACCCGTTGCGATGCCAACCAGCTCGAAAACGCGCTGCTCAATTTCGCGATCAACGCGCGTGACGCGATGCCCGATGGCGGCAGCCTCACGCTCGGAACCGCCAACGCGGAACTGGACGCCGAGTTCGCCGCGCGCCATCCGGAGGTGCTGCCGGGGTCCTACGTCGCGGTGTCGGTGTCGGACACGGGGAGCGGCATGCCCGACGACGTCCGCGAGCGCGCCTTCGACCCGTTTTTCACGACCAAGCCGCTCGGGCAGGGCACGGGACTCGGGCTCTCGATGGCCTACGGTTTCGCGCGGCAGTCGGGCGGCATCGCGACGATCGACAGCGCGCCCGGCGCCGGCACCACGGTGCGGCTCTACCTGCCGCGCCATCAGGGCGGCGCCGCGCGCGTCGAAGCCGTGGGCGAACTGAGCGAAGCGCATCGCGCGCAGGAGCGGCACGCGATCCTCGTCGTCGAGGACGATGCTTCGGTGCGCGAGCTCGTCTGCGAAATCCTGCGCGACCTCGACTACGAAGTGATGGAAGCCGTCGATGGACCGGCCGGCCTCGCCGTGCTGAATTCGCCCGCGCGCATCGACCTGCTCGTGACCGATGTCGGCCTGCCGGGCCTGAACGGCCGCCAGCTCGCCGATGCCGCGCGCGCCACGCGGCCGTCGCTGAAAGTGCTTTTCATGACGGGCTACGCCGAAGCGGCTGCGCGCGGCAGCGGCTTTCTCGACGCCGGCATGGAACTGATCACGAAACCGTTCACGCTGGAATCGATGGCGAGCCGCATCCGGCGCATCGTCGCGACGCCCTCGCCGCAATAACGCGGGGCGACGCGGCTCCCGGATTGTCTCACCGTCGCTATCCCGCAGGCGCTCACCTTGCCGAAGAAGCGGCACGTTGCTTGCTTCACTGCTTGTGCCGCGACTTCCCGCCGCCCTACGAGGACGACTCCATGCCGCAACTGCCCGGCTCGCGCCGGCCGCCCGCCAAGGTCCTGCCGCCCGAGGTGCCGAGCATCCGGGCGTTGACGTCGCTCGTGACCGGCGTCGTCGTGATCTGCGCGCTTTACTTCGGGCGCGCGGTCATGATTCCGATCATCCTCGCCGTGCTCCTTAGTTTCCTGCTCGCGCCTTTCGTCGACCTGCTGCGGCGCTTCAAGTTCGGGCAGGTGCCTTCGGTGATCGTCGCGGTGCTGCTGGCGCTTTCCGTGCTGACGGCGGTCGGCGCGCTGATCGGCGCGCAGATCGCGCAGCTAGCCGGCGATTTGCCGAAGTATCAGGTCGCGGTCGAGCGCAAGGTCGACGCGGTGCAGAAGATGACCGTCGGTCGCGCCGATGAGTTTCTCGGCAAGGCTTCGCACGCGCTCAAGCGTCTCTCGCCCGCGCGCGAGCAGGAGGCGCGCAAGGACGAAAACGATCAGACCGTCTCGCCGATCGATCAGCCGATGCCGGTCGAAGTGCACGAGCCGTCGCCGTCGCCGCTGGAACTCGCGCAGCGTTTCCTCTCGCCCGTGATCAGTCCGCTGGAGACGACCGGCATCGTGCTCGTCGTCGCGATCTTCATCCTGTTGCAGCGAGAAGACCTGCGCGACCGGCTGATCCGGCTCTTCGGCTCGCGCGACCTGCACCGCGCGACCACCGCGATGGACGAAGCTGCGCGCCGGCTCTCGCGCTATTTCCTCGCGCAACTCGGCATCAACGTGGGCGTGGGGATCGTCATCGCGATCGGGCTTGCGATCATCGGCGTGCCCGGCGCGCTGCTGTTCGGCGTGATCGCGACCTTGCTGCGCTTCGTGCCGTACGTCGGCACGTGGATCGCCGCGCTGATCGCCGTCGTGTTCGCGGCGGCCGTCGGTCCAGGCTGGTCGATGCTGATCTGGACCATCGTCCTGTTCGGCGTCACTGACGTGCTCGCGGGCCAAGTGGTCGAGCCGCTGCTGTACGGGCACAGCACGGGGCTGTCGCCGTTCGCGGTGATCGTCGCGGCGATTTTCTGGAGCTGGATCTGGGGGCCGATCGGCCTCGTGCTTTCGACGCCGCTCACGCTCTGTCTCGTGATTCTGGGACGCCACGTCGACCGGCTGGAGTTCCTCGACGTGCTGTTCGGCGACCGGCCCGCGCTCACGCCAGCCGAAAATTTCTACCAGCGCCTGCTGGCGAACGATCCCGACGAAGCGCTGATCCAGGCGGAGTCGCTGCTGAAAGAGCGCTCGCTCACGGCGTATTACGACGAAGTCGCGCTCGCAGGCCTGCGTTTCGCGCACAACGACGTGATGCGCGGCGTGGTGACGGTGGACCAGTTGCGGCGGATCAACGAATCGGCGCTCGACATCATCGAAGGTCTGGAAGACGCCGAGGATCTCGTCACCGCGCGCGCGCCCGAAGAGGAGCCGCCCGCGAGTCTCGAAAGCGCGAGCGAGCGCGCGGGCGTTGCGTCGGAGTCGCCTCCCGAGCGCTTCGATGCCGCGCGCGAAGGGCACACGGCGTCGGTGCTGTGCATCGCGGGGCGCGGCGAACTCGACGATCTCGCCGCGACCATCGCCGTGCAGCTTTTCAGGAAGCACGGCATGAGCGCCGACCTCGCGCCCTACGAGCGTTTCTCGCGCAACCGCTTTGCGGACGTGGACCTGAGCGGCGTGTCGATCATGTGCGTCGTCTCGTTCGATGCCGCCGAATCGCCGCCGTATCTGCGTAACTTGCTGCGGCGGCTGCATCAGCGGGCGTCGTCGGCGGAACTGATCGTCGGGCTCGTCGTGCCGGAAAGTTCGCTGCAAGGCGAAGCGCTCGTGCGCACCAGCTCGGCGGCGACGTCGTTCAAGGAGCTCGTCGATGCCTGTGTCGCCGCCGCGCGCCGCCAGTCGAACGACGGCGTGTCGTGGGCCGGGCTCAATCCGCCCGACGAAGCGGCCGAGGACAAGCCGCAAGAGGCGCCGCGCGTGCCCGTGTTGCGCGGCGCCTGAACGCGGCGCGCGCTCAGCGGTTGCCGTCGAAGAGATCGTTCAGCATGGTGTCGAAGGCCGCCTGCGCTTCTTCCAGTTCCTGAAGCGCGGCGTCGAACGTCTGCAGCGCCATCTGCGACGGGCGGCCGTCGCCTTCCGGCGGAAATTGCGTCTGAAGCGCGGTGAAAGCCGTCTGCACCTGCTTCGTCGCGTTCACGATGCGTTCCATCGCCCGCGCTTCTTCTACGCGATTATTTTCAGCGCTCATCGAATACTCCTCGGTGGTAATGCTCCGATAGTACCAAGCGATGCCGACTCCGGCTCTGCGTCAGCGCTGCTTCGTCCTCTACGCGCCGACGCGCGGGCGCTCCTCGATCCTGGGGACCGTGAACAGGCGCACGGCCGCGTCGAGCACGCCCGCGCGGTCGACGAGACTCTGCGCGGTCGCCGCCGCCTGTTCCACGAGTGCGGCGTTTTGCTGCGTGGCGTCGTCGAGATTCGCGACTGCCTCATTCACCTGGCGGATGCCGAGCGCCTGTTCGCTGCTCGCGTTCGCCACTTCGAGAATGATCGCCGAGACGCGGTTGACGGCGGCGTCGATCGCGCGCATCTGGCTCGTCGTGCGCGCGACGAGCCCGGTTCCGGCCTCGATCTGCGCGGCGCTCGCCTTCACCACGCCTTCGATTTCCTTCGCCGCCGCCGCCGACCGCTGGGCGAGATTGCGCACCTCGCTCGCGACGACCGCGAACGAGCGCCCCGCCTCGCCCGCGCGGGCGGCCTCGACGGCGGCGTTCAGCGCGAGGATGTTGGTCTGGAACGCGATGCCGTCGATCACGCCGGTGATGTCGGCGATGCGCCTCGCAGCCGCGTTGATGCCCGCCATCTTCTCTTCGACCTGGCTCGCGATCCGGTCGCCGTCGTTGGCCGCGGCGAGCGCTTCCCTGACGACGTCGAGCGCACGCGCGCTGGCGTCGGCGTTGCCCTCGACGGTGGCGGTGATCTGCTCCATCGCGGAGGCCGTGTCCTGCAGCGAGTGCGCCTGCGATTCCGTGCGGCGCGACAGTTCCGTGTTGCCGGTCGAAATTTCGCGCGCGGAGTCGAGCAATCCGCCGATCTGGCCGCGCACGTCGAAGACGATCGCCGAGAGATTCGCCTTCAACTGATTCAACGCGCGCTGCACGTCGCCGAGATCGCCTTCGGCGCCGGCCTGCGTATCGGCGGTCAGATCGCCCGAGGCCATGCGCGCGGCGAATCGGGACATGGCGCGCACGGGCGTGTCGAGCTGGCGCGCGAGCGACAGCCAGCCGCACGCGGCGGCGGCGGCGCCCGCCGCGAGCGCGATCCAGAACGGCAGCGGCGGTGCGCCGCGCCACTCCACCATGCCCGCCACCGCGAGTGCGAGCGGCGCGGCGGCGTGGCTCGCGACCAACCGCGATGCCAGCGGCATCTGCCTGAGCCGTTGCCACGTTCCCGCGATGCCAGTTCGCCTCAGTACGCCGTGTTCGAGCCGCGCGCCGTGCAGCATTCCCGCGCGCATCGTCGCGTAGAGCGCATCGGCGGCTTTCACTTCGTCGCGGCCGGGTTTGACGCGCACGCTCAGATAACCGACCGCCTTGCCGTTCTCCAGAACCGGCGTGACGTTCGCGCGCACCCAGTAGTGATCGCCGTTCTTGCGCCGGTTCTTGACGATCCCGGTCCACGAGCGGCCAGTACGTATCGTCGACCAGAGATCGGCGAACGCTTCGCGCGGCATGTCGGGATGGCGGATGATGTTGTGCGGCTGACCGGTCAGGTCTTCCTTCGAATAGCCGGAAACGGCGACGAAGGCCGGATTGCAGTACTGGATGTTGCCAGAGAGATCGGTCGCGGAGACGAGCATCTGCGACGCCGGATAGTCGTATTCGTGCTGGCTGACGGGCTGGTTGTTGCGCATGCGGATGTCCTTGTATCGTCGTTCTGACGCGCCGCGACCGCGGCGCGCTGGCTTGTGCATACAAGGCATAACGGCGATTAACCCCACATTCTTAAGGGGTATCCGACTAACGCGCTCGGGTAAACGAGGGCTTCAGTCTTGCGCGAGGCTCACTGCGCGCTCCAGCCGCCGTCGATCTGGAGCGCCGCGCCGCGCATTTCGCTGGCGGCGTTCGAGCAGAGGAACACGGCCATCTCGCCGATCTGCTGCGGCGTCACGAATTGCGCCGACGGCTGTTTTTCGCCGAGCAGTTTCGCCCGCGCGTCGTCGGGTGAGAGCGATTCGCGGGCGGCGAGGTCGTCGATCTGTTTCTGCACGAGCGGCGTGAGCACGAAGCCCGGGCAGATCGCGTTGACGGTCACGCCGGTGCGCGCGTTTTCGAGCGCGGCGACCTTCGTCAGCCCGACGATGCCGTGCTTCGCCGCCACATACGCCGACTTGCCCGCCGAGCCGACCAGCCCGTGCACCGAAGCGATATTGATGACGCGGCCCCAGCCGCGCTCGCGCATCGCGGGCAACGCGGCGCGCATCGTGTGGAACGCGGAACTGAGGTTGATCGCGATGATCGAATCCCAGCGCTCGACCGGAAAGGTGTCGATGGTCGCGACGTGCTGGATGCCGGCGTTGTTCACGAGGACGTCGACGGCGCCGAAGCGCTCGGCTGCAAAGGCGATCATCGCTTCGATTTCGTCGGGTTTCGACATGTCGGCGCCGTGGTAGGCGACCTGCACGCCGAGGGCTTCGATCTGCGCGACGGCAGCTTGCGAGTCGCCGAAGCCGTTGAGCACGAGATTGGCGCCGGCTGCGGCGAGCGCGGTCGCGATGCCGAGTCCGATGCCGCTCGTCGAGCCGGTGACGAGGGCGGTCTTGCCGCTGAGAGACGGGTTTGCTGCAGGGGTCATGGCGGTTCCTGTAATGGGATGAATCAGGCGATCACGGCGGGCATACATTGCTTCGGAGATACGCAGGCCTTACCTCAAACCAGCCCCGTCATGTAATACACCGCGATCACGAAGAACACCGCCAGCGTCTTGATGATCGTCACCGCGAAGATGTCGCGGTAAGACTCGCGGTGCGTGAGCCCCGTCACCGCGAGCAGCGTGATGACGGCGCCGTTGTGCGGCAGCGTGTCCATGCCGCCGCTCGCCATCGCGACCACGCGATGCAGCACTTCCAGCGGAATGTGCGCGGCTTCGGCGCCCTTGATGAAGGTATCCGACATCGCCGCGAGCGCGATGCTCATCCCGCCCGACGCCGATCCCGTGATGCCCGCGAGCGAACTCACCGACACCGCCGCGTTCACGAGCGGATTCGGAATGTTCTTGAGCGCATCGCTCACGACGATGAATCCCGGCAGCGCCGCGATCACGCCGCCGAAACCATATTCCGACGCCGTGTTCATCGCCGCGAGCAGCGCGCCCGACACCGCCGCGCGCGTGCCCACCGCGAAACGCTCCTTCACGCGGCCAAACGCCGTCAGCAACACGAGCACGATGCCGAGCAAGAGCGCGCCCTCGACGGCCCAGATCGCGACGACCGTCTTCACCGCCGTCGTCACCGGCGCGTGGACGCCCGGCAGCACGTCGGGCGCGACCGTATAGCTCGCGCCGTACCAGGTCGGAATCCACTTGGTCAGCACGAAATTCGCCACGCCGACGAGAATCAGCGGCGCGATCGCAAGCAGCGGATTCGGCAGCGACTTCGCCTCGACGCGCTCCGGCTCGTTCACGAGCGACGTGCCGTAGCCTTCACCCTTCGCCATCGCGGAACGGCGGCGCCATTCGAGAAACGTCAGCCCGACCACGATGATGAACAGCGAGCCGATCACGCCCAGCCACGGCGCCGCCCAGCCGGTGGTCTTGAAAAAGGTCGTCGGGATGATGTTCTGGATCTGCGGCGTGCCGGGCAGCGAATCCATCGTGAACGAGAACGCGCCGAGCGCGATCGCGCCGGGCATCAGGCGCTTCGGAATATTGCTCTGGCGATACATCTCGGCCGCGAACGGATAGACCGCGAACACGACCACGAACAGCGAGACGCCGCCATAGGTGAGCAGCGCGCACACCGCGACGATCACCGCATTCACGCGCGACCTGCCGATGTAGCGGATCGCCGCAGCGACGATCGACTCGGAGAATCCCGACAGTTCGATCACCTTGCCGAACACGGCGCCGAGCAGGAAGACGGGGAAATACAGCTTCACGAAGCCGACCATCTTCTCCATGAAGATGCCGGAGAAGACCGGCGCAACGGCGGCGGGCTCGGTGAGGAGCACCGCGCCGAGTGCTGCGATCGGCGCGAAGAGAATGACGCTGTAGCCGCGATAGGCGGCCAGCATCAGGAACGCCAGGGCGGCGAGCACGATGATGAAGGACATTGAGTCTCCGTTGATGTTGTTGTGGGCGGCTTCTCGTGAAAGCCAGTGTGCGGACGATGACGCGACGGGCGTCACCGTAGGCAGGTTCCGTGCCAGCGTCGGTTCCGCGCGCCTCGCGGGCTTACCCCCGCGCCAGTCGATGAGCGATTGTACTGAAATGTCCACGAAGCGAGACAGCCGTGCGTGACGAAATCTCACCCGTGAATGCTCCATTCAAAGCATGAACATGGCATTGCGGGCTGTCTCCGTTATGAGATATTCTGTCTCGATAAAGAGATCGCGATAACGATAAACATGAGACACGCATCGATGCACAACGACTGGACCACCGTGCCGGCGAATTACAGCGACGTGCTGCGGCGCGCGATGGAATCGCTTTTCAAGACCTTCGAGAACCTGAGCGAGGGCACGTTTATCGTCGATGCGGACGCGCGCGTCGTCTGGATCAACAAGCGCTATGCGGCGCGTTTCGGCTTCTCCGATCCGGCGCAGGCGATCGGCCGCGACTGCGAAGCCGTGATTCCGCACAGCCTGATGCGCGAAGTCGTGACGACCGGCAAGCCGATCCTGCTCGACGTGCTGGAAACCGACCGCGAGCCGCTCGTCGTCACGCGTCTGCCGCTCAAGGACGACCACGGCGCGACGGTCGGCGCGATCGGCTTCGCCCTCTTCGACGAGATGAAGGCGCTCACGCCGCTCTTCGCGCATTACTCGCGCGTGCAGCAGGAACTGATCGCGACGCGTCAGTCGCTCGCGCAGGCGCGGCGGGCCAAGTACACGTTCGCGAGTTTCGTCGGCACGAGCGCGGCGAGCCTCGAAGTGAAGCGCAAGGCGCGCCGCGCCGCGCAGGTCGAATCGCCGGTGTTGTTGCTCGGCGAAACCGGCACCGGCAAGGAACTGCTCGCGCACGCGATCCACGGCACCTCGACGCGCGCCGCCCGGCCGCTCGTCACCGTGAACGTCGCGGCGATCCCCGACACGCTGCTCGAAGTCGAGTTCTTCGGCGCGGCGCCGGGCGCTTACACGGGCGCGGATCGCAAGGGGCGCGTGGGAAAATTCGAGCTGGCCGACGGCGGCACGCTCTTTCTGGACGAGATCGGCGATATGCCGCTGCCGCTTCAGGGCAAGCTGTTGCGCGTGTTGCAGGACAAGGAGTTCGAGCCGCTCGGCTCGAACCGCATCGTGCGCGCGGACGTGCGGATCATCGCGGCCACCTCCGCCGATCTGCCCGCGCTGGTCGCGGCGGGCCGGTTTCGCGCGGACCTGTTCTATCGCCTGAACGTGCTGACGATCCACGCGCCGCCGCTGCGCGAACGGCTCGGCGACATCGAAGCGCTTGCCTACGCGATCCTCGAAGAACTCGCGACCGAGGCGCGTCCCGGCCACGCGGGCCACGCCGTGCTGCAGGACGATGCGCTGCGGCTTCTCTGCGCGTATCCGTGGCCCGGCAACGTGCGCGAGTTGCGCAACACGCTCGAACGCGCGCTGATGCTGTCGGACAGCGAGCATATCGACGCCCGCGCGCTCGCGCCGTTCATCGGCTCGGCGCGCGTGCAGCCTGCGGGCGAGCAGCCGGTGAGCGTCGAAGAACCCGCCATGTCCTACGCCGACGCGATGGCGAACTTCGAAAAGACCTTCCTCGTCGATGCGCTCCGCGTGAGCGGCGGCCGCGTGACGGAGACGGCAAAGCGGATCGGTATCGGCCGGGCGACGCTTTACAAGAAGATCGTGGCGCTCGGGATCGACGTGTAGCGCCGCGCACGTCGATATCCGCGTGGCATACTCCGGGGATCAAAAAATACAGCGTGAACAAGGGGTTGGCATGAAGATCGGGATACGGTTCGGCGTTTCGGTTTTGCTTGCGGCGACGGCATCGGTGCTTGCCGGTTGCAGCAGCGCGCCGCCGCTCTTTTCCGCCGACGGCCGCCCGACCACGCTGATCCAGTGCCCGGCTGCCGGCGGCTGGAGCCTGTGCACGCAAAACGCGCGCGCCACCTGTCAGGGCGGGAACTACGACGTGCTCGAACAGTCGCTCGACAACGGCCAGAACGGACTGTTGATCGCCTGCAAGCCGCAGTAAGGGCCCTGGCCTAAGCTGCGGGACGAACGGCGCTCGTGTTGCACGCTGACTGTGCCAACCCGACAGGAGAACCGATGTCGAAAGCCGGCTTTGCCCCAGAACGCCTCGCGCGCGTCACCGGCGCGCTGCAACGTTTCGTCGACTCCGGCGATGTCGCCGGCATCGTCACGCTCGCGTGGCGCCACGGCGAGATCGCTCACGCCGACACGCTCGGCTGGCGCGATCTCGACACCCGAACGCCCATGACGCGCGACACGCTCTTTCGCATCGCGTCGATGACCAAACCGGTCACGAGCGTCGCCGCGCTGATGCTGATCGAAGAAGGGCGGCTCGATTTCGACAGCGCGGTGTCGAAGTGGCTGCCGGAACTGAACAAGCTCGCGGTGCTCGCCACGCCCGACGCGCCGCTCGACCGCACCGAGCCGCTGGCCGCGCCGATCACGCTGCTCGATCTGCTCACGCATCGCGCGGGCTTCGCGTATCACTTCACGGCGGAAGGCGCGCTCGCCGACGCCTACGAGAAAGTGTTCAACGGCTTCGACGTGATGGTCGATCCGGCGCGCTGGCTGGAACATGTCGTCGAGCTTCCGCTCATGTATCAGCCGGGCGCGCGCTGGCATTACGGCATCACGACCGACGTGCTCGGCGTGCTGATCCAGCGCGTCGCGGACATGTCGCTCGACGACTTCTTCCGCACGCGCATCTTCGAGCCGCTCGGCATGCCGGATACCGGCTTTGTCGTGCCGCAGGAGAAGGTCGGCCGCCTGTCGACCTCTTACGCCGTCGATACTGCGAGCCGCCGGCAGGCGCCGGAAGATCATCCCGCGACGAGCCGCTGGATCGACCCCGCGCGTTTCCAGGGCGGCGGCGGCGGGCTCGTTTCCACCGCCGACGACTATCTGCGATTCGCCCGCATGCTGCTTGGCCGCGGCCGGCTGCAAGGCGATGCCGACGAACGCATGCGCGGCCCGCGCCTGCTCTCGCACAAGTCGATCGACCTGATGCGCTCGAACTTTCTCAGCGCCGAGCAGCGCCGCATTCCGGCGTTCGGCTTTCCCGTCTGGTCGAGCCAGGGTTTCGGCCTGGGCCTCGCGATCGTCGACGACGCCGCGCGGCAACTGCGCGCCGGCTATCGTTCGCCGGGCACCTTCGGCTGGCCCGGCGCGCTCGGCACGAGCTGGTTCGCCGATCCGGTGGAAGACATGATCGGCATCTTCATGATCCAGCGGCGCGCCGAGGAGCCGTTCCCAATGGCGCAGCAGTTTGAACGTCTGCTTTACGACGCCATCGACGACTAAACTAAAAGAACTGACGAATCCCGGCACTTTTTTAGCCGCTAGCGGTCTGCTGATCATTCGAATACTGCGGAGCAAGGATTCATGGCGACCTACAGGCAACTCACGGCACAACTCGAAAAATTGCAAGCCGAAGTCGCGGCGGCGCGCGAAAAGGAAGTCGCCGACGCTATCGCAGAAATCAAAACGAAGATCGCCGAATACGGGCTGACCGCCGAGGAACTCGGCTTTCGCGCGACGCGCGGCCGCGGCGCGGCCGTTGCGAAAAAGGCGCCGCTGCCGCCGAAATACCGCAACCCGAAGACGGGCGAAACCTGGAGCGGACGCGGACGCACGCCCGCATGGCTCGCGGGGAAGAACAAGGAACGCTTCCTGATCGAATAGCGCCGGTGCGAGCGCGCGAAAGCCGTCAGTCGTGCCGCGTCTCGCGCAACATCGTCACGTCGTAGCCGAGCGCGCGTGTCCGCTCGATCAGCGCGGTGCGTTCGGCGGCAGCGGGCCGCGCCTCGCGCGTCAGTATCCACAAGTAGCGGCCGCTCGGCTCGCCGACGATGGACCACGAATAGTCGTCGGCGTGATCCAGCACCCAATAATCGCCAACATAGAACGGTCCGAAGAACGACACCTTCAGCTTCGCATTCTCCGACCCCGCAACGATCTTCGCGCGTCCCTCAGATGCTTTGTACGGTCCCGTTAGCCCGCCCACGCGACATGCGTTGACGACGGAAACGAGGCCGTCGTCGCGTTTGGCATAGTTGGCCGTGACGGCTTCGCAGTTGCGCTCGAAGCGGTTCTCATAGCGCGCAAACTCATACCATTGACCGAGGTAGCGGTCGAGATCGACGGGCTTCGCCGGTTCCGGCACCTTTGCGTTGCCGCTCTTGCTGGCGCCTTGCGTGGCGCAGGCCGCAAGGAGGCCGACGGCGCCGATCGCGAGCACCGCCGCGGCGCCATAAAGCCAGGGACGTTTCAGGGTCATCGTTATTCCGCGCTGATGGACGAAGAGAATTCCGGTGCAGCAAGCTTCGTTCCGACCTCCCGAAAGCGCTCACCTTTGCGGCCTGCGGGCTGTCCGGAGTGTGTGCGCGAACACATTCCAATCTGCGTAAAGCACTTCGAATGAATCGTGCAAACCATTGATCCGATTGAATTTACGCATACGCGCGAGAAACGCTTTTTCCAGCATGCGACGGGCGGGTCCGGCAACCTAACGCGGGTCCCGTATTAGCTCACCTGAAGCGTCAGCAAGCGAGCGCATGCGCGGCGCGGAAAAAACCGTTGCGTATGCAACGATCGGTATAGCGGCGTGTCACGCGGGCTTTGCAAAATCGCGCAAAGCCTTATGAAACAAGGGCTTGATGGCAAACGACAGAAACTGTCGACGGCTCGCGCGGATGCTTAGAAATACTGTGAATCGCGCAATCGTGAGCTTCGGTGAGTCCTGGCGACTCACCCTGCGGCGGCTCCCGAAATGTCTCACCTTTGGCCGCGTCTCGACCTGCGGCCGGCTGCATCAGACGGTATCCTTGCCTCCACCCAACCATCCGCCGCCTGGCCGTTTCCCTTCATGCCGCCATTGGTTTCATCGCTGTTCACGCCGCTTCTCACCATCATCCTGCCGATCTTCGGGCTGATCTTCGCGGGCTTCGCCGCCGCGAGACTGCGCAAGCTCGGACCCAGCGCATCGTCCGAACTGAACCGTTTCGTCGTCTATCTTGCGTTGCCCGCGCTGCTCTTCGACATCATGGCGAAAACGCCGTGGCGCATGCTCGACCAGCCCGCGTTCATCGCGGTCTTCGGGATCGGCTCGGGGGTCGTGTTCGCCGCGACCGCGCTCGTGCGGCTCAGGCAGTCGCGCCATCTCGCCGATGCGAGCATCGACGGACTCAACGCGGCCTATCCGAATACGGGCTTCATCGGCTTGCCGCTGTGTCTGCTCGCGTTCGGCCAGCCGAGCCTCGCGCCGGCCGTCATCGCGACCATCATGACGGTGTGCGTGCTGTTCGCGGTTGCCATCGTGATGATCGAACTCGGCCTGCAGACCGAGCGGCATATCGGTGCGACGCTCGGCCGGGTCGCGAAGTCGCTCGCGACGAATCCGCTGCTCGTCGCGCCGCTCGCGGGCGCGTTGTGGAGCGGCGCGGGGATGCATGTTTCGGGCGGCGCGGAAGCGTTTCTGAAGCTGCTGGGCGGCGCGGCGAGTCCGTGTGCGCTCGTCGCGCTGGGGCTTTTTCTCGGCGAGAAGGCCGGCGTGGGCCACGCGAAGACCGCGAGCGCGCTGGTCGCGCTGAAGCTCGTCGCGCAGCCGCTGCTGACGTGGTGGCTCGCGTTTCACGTGTTTGCCCTGCCGCCGTTGTGGGCGAAGACGGCGGTGATCCTGAGCGCGCTGCCGACGGGTACCGGACCGTTCATGCTCGCCGAGTTTTATCGGCGGGAGGCGGCGGTGACATCGAGCGCGATTCTCTTTTCGACGCTTGTATCGCTCGTCACCGTGACGCTGTGTCTGGCGGCGATGCTCTGAAGCGCGTTCCGGCGAAAAAACGCCCGGCGCGATGCGGCGGGCGAAACCACCATCGAACGATGGGTGGAGGAGGCCGGTTTCGTTCTGCGTTACTGGGTCTTCGTGGCGCGGCTGGCGACGAGTTGGGCGCGGCGTTGCTGATACGGCAGCAATTGCGGATAGGTGCGCTCGTTGACCGCTTCGAGATCACCGTTGCGACGCGCGGTCGCCAGTTCGGCTTTGACTTCTGCGCGGGTCTTGCCGGTGACACTTGAAGTCACCGCGCCGGACGATTGAACGACATCGCCGGCGAAAGCCGGAGCGGCCGCGACGAGCGCGGAAATCAGCAATCCGTTGATCAGTGCGCGTTTCATGTCGACTCTCCTGAATGCATCGATGGACGGAGTGTAGGAGAGAAGCTATCGAACATTAATGGCGATTGAGCGAACAGATTGTTGTCTGGCTGGCGCGAAATGCTGGCACGCGGCCACGCGCAGCAAGTTGGCCCGAACGCGATTTTCCGCAGGCGCCGCTCAAGCCGCCGATTCACAGCCGCAAAGCTGTCAGGGTGCGGCATCGCAATGCAACGTGTTTTTCGGACAATAAGACGCGCCATATCCGCCGATTTGCATCACATCGAATGCGAGCGCGCCGGCAAGCGCTCTCGCTTGCGTTTACCGATCCCGAACTAAACGATACGGAGACATCTCCCCAAGTTATCCACATTTTCTGTGCATAACTGTGTGGAAATCGACGTCTGAAGGGCGAGCGCTCGCGCCATCGACCGGGTTGCACCGCGCTTGCGCATCGGGCGGGCGTCTGTGCGTGGCAGGTTCGCAATCCGGCGCCTATGATGGGCGGATCGCGATGACGGCCGCGCCGCGCGGCCCGGCCTTTTGCGCCGCCCGCTGGCGGACAGCCTTCCATCGATGCCTCGATTCACTCAATCAAGGGAACGCGTCATGACCTACAAAGTTGCGGTTGTCGTCGGAAGCCTTCGTCGTGAGTCGTTCAACCGGCAGCTTGCGCACGCGCTCATCTCGCTCGCGCCGGGCGATTTCTCATTCGAGTTCCTCGACATCGGCAGCCTGCCGCTCTACAGCCAGGACTACGACGCCGATTTCCCCGAAGCCGCGCGCACGCTCAAGCAAAAGATTTCCGAAGCGCACGCGCTGCTCTTCGTCACGCCCGAATACAACCGCTCGATGCCCGGCGTGCTGAAAAATGCGCTCGACTGGGGTTCGCGGCCGTGGGGACACAGCGCCTGGGGCGGCAAGCCCGGCGCGGTGATCGGAACCTCGGTCGGGGCGATCGGGACGGCGCTTGCGCAATCGCACCTGCGCGTCGTGTGCGCGTACCTCGACATCGCGTTGCTCGGCCAGCCGGAGATGTACATCAAGCACGACGAGAAGCGTATCGATGCGAGCGGGAAGATCGTCAGCGAAGACACGCGCAAGTATCTGCAAGGCTTCATGGACAAATACGTCGCGTGGGTGAGGGACCACGCGAACGTCTGAGGCGACGCCTGACGCGCGCGCAAAAAAACGGCCCGCGCGAGCGGGCCGTTGCACGACACAAGCTGCAAAACAGGATCAGACGTGATGATGTCCGGTCACGCGATCCCAGCCATGACGGATCGCGGCCTTGAAGCGATCCCAGGTATCGCCGCCTTCCGGATGACGGCTTTCCCAGTCGCGCTGCAGCTCGTACTCCATCTGATCGTCCCACTGGCGGCTGCGAAAGCGCTCGTCGTTGCCGAGATTCGCGCCATAGCGATAGGCGCCTTCGTAATCCTCGTAGGGCGAGCCAGTCGCCGCGTACTTGGAGTCGTAATCGCTGCGGAAGTCGTCGGAATACTCCATGTATTCGTCGGGGATGGTCTGCGGACCGAGCGCTCCGGGCGCCTGGCCCGAAGCCGACGGCGCGCCCATGCGCGCGGCATCCGGCGCGTCGGGCTCCGATACGCGCGGCGCGAAGGCATCGTTCGCGGCCGCATCGGTTTCGTCGAGCGAACTGACCGGACGCCAGTCGCGCGCCGACTCGGCGCTCGCGCCCGCCAACGGGCCGCCTGGAAGGGAAGCGCCCTCCGTCGTTCGATCGGGCGCGCTCGGCATATCGCGTTGAGCTTGCGGGTCGTAGCGATACGTTGCGTCGCGGCCGCCGAGCGCGTCGCTCGCCGGCGTCGCGGGCGAACCCGATGCCGGCGATATCGGATCGCGCTGCGCCGGCGTACCGACGTTGCCCGCAGACAGCGGATCGCGGCCCGTCAGCGCATCGCGTTCGCCGAGCGCGTCGCGTGCGAACGAGTCGCTTGCCGGCGTGGCGGGCTTGAGCGGCGCGAGCGGATCGGCGCCGACGAGCGCATCGCGCTCGGAGAGCGAAGTGGGCGACAGCGTGTCGCGCTGGGCGGGCGAGCCGATATTTTCCGCCGTCAGCGGATCGCGGCCGGCCGTGCCGCGCGCGAGCGAGTCTTCGCGGGTGGCGGGCATGTCGAGCGGTCCGAGCGGCTCGGCGGGCGTTTCGGTGAAGATGTCGCGCGAGGAGAGCGTCGCCGGGTCCTGCGGACGCAGCGGATTGCCGAGCGGATCCCCCAGCGGATCGAGCATCGGTTCGACGGCCGGATCGCCGACATCCGCACGCGGATAAGCCCGCGCCCGGTTCAGGTCGGCGCGCGCGGCGGAGCGCTCCGCGTCCAGCGGATCGCGCCCCGGCACGGCGCTGCCGCGTCCGAGGCCGAGTTCGTCGAGCACGGAATGATCGCGATCGTCCTCCGTGGCCGTTGCGCCATGCGCGAGCGCACCCCAGCTCGCGGCGCGTTCGTCGATGTCGACGGCGCCTTGATCCGCGAGCGTCGTGCGCGCGATATCGACTTCGGCTTCGGTGTTGGTATCCACCGCGACCAGCACGGCGCCGCGCCGCACGGCTTCGGAATAATGCGCGACTTCGGGCGGCTGATCGCGGCCGCCGAACAGCATCGAGAAAAAGCGCTCGATATTCGCAAGCACGCCCGGTTCGGCATGCGTCTCGGCGTCGGGCGCGAGCGACGGTTCGGCGGCGTCGTCGCGTTTCGGGTTGGCCTGTAGTTCGATGTCGCCGTGCGAAAAGCCCGCGACCGTGAGCGCCGAGCGCGCCTGCTCGGCTTGCGCGTAAGTGTCGAAAACACCGATGACGGTATGTCGCATGGTTGCCTCCTTCGAATGGGTGAGATCTCTGGACGCAGCACGCGCGAACCGGTGCGGCGTATGTCAGTGCTCTCACGCAACTCGCGTGCCGGACGCCAGGCGCGGCGCGGCCGTGCGCGGAGGCCGCGTCGGGCGGGATTTCGCAAAATGCGCTGTTTTTACAAAACCGGTAGAAAGGTGAAACGCGGGGGATTCGTCGCGCGGCCGGGCGTCAGAGCGCGGCGCTGCCCGTCGCGCGGTCGGCGGAACGCGCCGCGCGTTTCGCCGCCGTGCCGCCTTCCTTGATCGACTGGAGCAAGGCGTCGAGTAACGCGATGTCGAAGGGTTTCGAGAGCACGCGCGCATCCACGTGACGCGCGCGGTCGAGTTCCTCCGCGTAGCCGGTGACGAGGATCGCCGGCACGCGCGGCTCGAACGACTGCAGGATTTCAGCGAGGTCGATGCCGTTCAGCTTGCCCGGCATGTGGATGTCGGACAGCACGACGTCGAAGGGCAGCGTGCTGCCGGGCGGCACGGCGTCGCGATGAGTTTCGAGCAGCGCGAGCGCGGCGTCGGCGTTGAACACGTAGGTGACGCGATGGCCCATCATCGTGAGCAGCGCCTCGGTGCCGGCGGCGACTTCCTCGTTGTCTTCCACGAGGAGCACATTCAACGCGTGCGATTCGACGGGCACGGCGGCCTCTTCCTTGACCACCACGGCGGGCGCGCTCACCGCGCCCGCGCGCGGCAGATAGAGCCGCACCGACGTGCCCGCGCCGATCGCGCTATCGATGGCCGCGAGTCCGCCCGCGCGCTCGCAGAACGCGAACACCTGCGGTAGCCCGAGGCCCGTGCCCAGTCCCTTCGGCTTGGTCGTGAAGAGCGGCTCGAACGCGCGGTTCAGCACGTCGGAATTCATGCCGGCGCCGGTGTCCTCCAGCGAGAGCTGCACGAAATCGCCGACGATCGGAAAGCCGTCTTCGTGACGGAAGCTGATGTTGTCGGCGTGAACGGTGAAGGTGCCGCCATTGGGCATCGCGTCGCGCGCGTTCACGGCGACGTTGATCAGCGCGAGTTCGAGTTCGGCGGGATCGACGCGGATCGGCCAGATGTCGGCCTCCACCTCGATGCCGAGCGCGACCTTCGCGCCGAGCGACGCCCGCAGCAGTTCGCGCGCGGCCGGCACCCATTTGCCGATCGCGATGTTCTCGATGCGCAGCGGCTGCTTGCGCGCGACGCCGAGCAGTTGCCGCGTGAGCGACTGGCCGCTCTTGAGCGCGCGTTCCATCGCGGAGAGTTCGCGTTCGAGGCTGGCGGCGCCGCGTAGCCGCGCGATCTGCACGTTGGTCGATATGATCATCAGCAGGTTGTTGAAATCGTGCGCGACGCTGCCGACCAGATTGCCGAGCGCTTCCATCTTGCGCGCCTGGCGATAGGCGGATTCGATCGAACGACGCATCGACGCTTCCGCCTGCCAGCGCTCCCACGCGTCCTCTTCGGTGGCGAGCCGTTGCAGCGACAGCCAGATCACGCCCCACAGCACGATGCACGGCGCGAACACGGAAAGCGCGAGCACGCTCACGTGGCGATACCACTCGGCCCAGACCGTCGAAATCGGATAACCGCTCGACACGTACACCGGATACACGCCGACGCGCCGGAACGCGACGATCTTCATCTCGCTGTCGAGCCCCGAGCGCATTTCGACGACGCCGTTTCGCATTCCCTGGCCGTAGGCCGCGCGCAGCGGCGAGGTCGGCGAGAGCGAGTTTCGGCCGGCTGGGCGCGGCGGATACCATGCGAGCACTTCGCCGTCGGCGCGCGTGAGGCCGAGCGTGACGGTCGGCTGGTCGCCGAGCAGTTCGCGATAGAACGCGCCGAAGTACGCCGGACGCAGCGCGATCGACACGATCCCGTTGAAGTTGCCGTTGATCTTGCGGCGCGTCACGGCGGTGTTGAAGACGCTCTCGCCCGCGACGCGGCCCTGCATCACGCGCGAAAACTGCTCCATCGGATGGCCGCGCTGCATGCCGGCGAAGTCCTCGCGATTCGCGATCGAGACGGGCGGCGTCGGATAGGTGCGGCTCGTCGCGATGAGGCTGCCGTCGGCACCGAAGATCGACACCGCCGCGACCTGCGGGTAAGTGCCGCCCATCGCCCGGAGCCGATTGTAGATCGCTACGTCGTCGTGACGGATGGCGGCGTCGTCGAGGCCGTCGACCAGATCGAGCACGCGCTCGTTGAGCATCACGTTCATGTCGAAGACCTTGAGCGCATGCTCTTCCGCGACGCGTGCATTGCGCGACACGACGTCCGTCGCCGCGGCGATGCGCCCACGGTAGTCGTTGTAAGCCGTCATCGCCACATAGATGCACGGCAGCACGATGGCCGCGACGAGAAGCGCATAGAGCGTGAACCGCTGGGCCGCGAAGTTGCGCTCGGGCACCACCGGAAATGGCGGTTCGTCCTCCCAGGACTCGGCGGCAGGCCCGGCCTCGGGCTCGTCACGTGGCGGCGTCATTGGAAATGGGTGCAGGTTTTATTCAAATTCGGGCGTGTCATCTTAAACGCAAAGCCGATACGCACCGATTACAAACGCGAGGCAAACGTTTGGCTATGATTTTCGCGAAAATACTGCAATCGGACGAGCGGAATTTTATTTGTTCGCATAAAGCGTGCCGAAAAAACCTGTCTGTGATTCGGCGCAAATAAAATGGCATTGCCGTAAAAGCTGAAATCAGCGAGATTTCCGGAAGCGCAAACGTACACAAAAGAATGAAAAATATCTGCACACTGATATGTGGGAAAAATTTACTCAAGTTCCCGCTGAGACGATGAAAAACAGATGGTCTTGGGGTTTTGGTGAGTTGCTTTGACATCCCTTTGGCCGGACAATTGAATTGTCTGATGGTCATGCGCCTGAAAGAGCGCACACCGCAGGGCGAGGACTTCGCGCGGGCGTTCCGGGGAAATGACGGCTAGAAGCGGTTGGAACCGCCAGCGCCGCGCCAGCGCGAGGGAAAACGAGAAACGATTCGGCCACGAGGCGCGAATCCTGTACGGGGCTGGCTTCCATGATGCCGAACGAAACCGTCATTGCTGCGCGCGCGCCGACCACGCCGCGCACGCCTGCCGCATGGCGCGCGTATGCGCATTTGCGCCGCACGCAACGCGCTTTCACCGACGCGCGCGCGACCGCCTGCGCACGACAGCGACGGATTTATCCAGGCGTCCCGCTGAATCTGCGCAATTTCCACGAGCGGCCGTTGTCGGCGTTTCCGGCGCATTTTTAGCGCGTTTCGATTCGCGTTTTTCATTCGATTCCTATAAAGAACATCGTCATTGCGCCGTAAACGAATGCGTAAAGCGCGTCGTTCGGGTGCGCACAGCCCGATAAACCGTTAATCGATCCCGCCGACCATGCCCTTGCCGATTGTTATTGCCGACGATTCCCTGCTTGCCCGCAAGGTATTGACGCGCGCGCTGCCCGAGGACTGGGACGTCGAGATTTCCTACGCGACCAACGGCCGGGAAGCGCTCGAGCTTTATCGCGCGGGCCGCGCGGCGGTCATGTTCCTCGATCTCACGATGCCCGACATGACGGGCTATCAGGTGCTCGACGTCCTCCAGCACGAGGACCTGAACACGTTCGTGATCGTGGTCTCGGCCGACGTGCAGCCGATGGCGCAGGAGCGCGTGCGCGCGCTCGGCGCCATTGCGTTCTTGCCGAAGCCCGTGTCGCCCGAGGCCTTGCGCCCCGTCCTGAAGGAGTTCGGTCTTGTCTGAACCAGCCATGAACGAAGATCAGCGCGACGCGCTGCAGGAAGTTGCCAACATGGCGATGGGGCAGGCCGCGACGCGCTTGTCGAAACTGCTCGGCACGTTCATCGAATTGTCGGTGCCGCGCGTGCGGGTGGTCGGCGTCGCGGAGGCGTCCAGTGCGCTCGCCGCGATGACCGGCATCACCGATACCGTCACCGCCGTGCGTCAGGGCTTTCGCTCGGACATCAAGGGCGAGGCAATCGTGCTGTGCCGCAGCGGCAGCGTCGAGCAGCTTTGTGCGCTCGTCGACGACCCGTACACCAAGTCAACTTACGAAGCGACCTCGCAGGCCGAGCTGATCTTCGACGTCGCGAACGTGCTGATGGGCGCGTGCGTCGGATGCATCTTCGACCGGCTCGGACGCACGCCGATCTTCTCGCCGCCGGGCATGCTCGGCACGGCGCTCGCGCTCGACGACGTGTTCCATCCCGCCTCGCTCGCGTGGAAGACGGCGCTGCTGCTGGAAGTGAACTTCGCGCTCGAAGATCACAGTTTCCGCGCGCATCTCGTGATGCTGATGGCGGAAGACTCGATTTTGCGCATGAACGAGGCGCTCGACGCGCTCCTCTCCAGCTTATGAACGACTTGCGGCACGTGCTCTCCGAACTGGTCGTCGAACGCGTCGGGTTCGGGATTTTCGTGCTCGACCGCGACCTGAACGTCGTGATGTGGAACCGCTTCATGCAGGATCACAGCGGCAGGACGGCGGAGCAGGTGATCGGCCGCTCGATCTTCATGAGCTTTCCCGAACTGCCGCGCGTGTGGCTCACGCGCAAGGTCGAAAGCGTCTTTCAGCTCGGCAGCTTCGCGTTCAGTTCGTGGGAGCAGCGCCCGTATCTCTTCAAGTTCGATCACGACCGGCCGATCACGGGCGGCGTCGATTACATGCAGCAGGACTGCACGTTCATGCCGCTCGTGCGCGAGCGGGAAGTGGTCGCCGTGTGCGTCACGATTTCGGACGTCACGCACGCGAGCATGATGCAGCGCGCCCGCGACGAAGCCGTCGCGAAACTCCAGGAATACGCGGACCGCGACGGCCTGACGGGCATCGCGAACCGCCGCTATTTCGAACTGCGCCTCGCCGACGAATTCGCGCGCTGGCAGCGCTACGGCGGCGCGCTTTCGCTGCTGCTCTTCGATCTGGACCACTTCAAGCGCATCAACGACGAATTCGGCCACCTCGTCGGCGACACGGTGTTGCGCGTGACGGCCGGGCGCGTCGCGGAGACGATCCGCGTGCAGGACCTGTTCGGCCGCTTCGGCGGCGAGGAATTCGCGCTTCTGTTGCCGTGCACCGGCTTTCCGGACGCGATGGCCGTCGCCGAGAAGGTGCGGCGGGCGATCTGCGAGACGCCGATCGACGTGCAGGGCACCCGCGTGCCGGTCACGGCGAGCTTCGGCGGCGCGCAGGCGAAGAAAGACGTCACGTCGTCCTACGAGGCGCTCATCAACGAAGCGGACGCCGCGCTCTACAGCGCGAAACGCCAGGGGCGCAACCGCTCGATCGGCTTCTGCTGACGCCGCCCGCTCCGCCTTGCCCCGCGGCCATCAGCGCGGCGGGTGCCAAAGATTGCTATACTTTTTGCCGCTTCCGGCCGTACAGAGCCGGCGAGCGCCGGTTTGACCGTGCGGTGCGCCACCCACGCGCGCCGCTTGCGGCCCGCCCGACAGCCGGCGCCAATCCCTAACATTGCCCTTGGGGGCGCCACAGCGGAGTCCGTCTTGGCTGTTTCCAACCTGATCGTCGACGATGCCGAACCCGATGCCGCGAAGGTGACGTCGGGCAGCTCGTTTTACCTCGCGATGCGCATCCTGCCGGCCGCGCAGCGGGACGCGATGTACCAGATCTACGCGTTCTGCCGCGCGGTCGACGATATTGCCGACGAAGGCACCTTGCCGCGCCGCGAGCGCGCGGTGGCGCTCGACCGCTGGCGCGCCGACATCGACGCCTGCTATGCCGGCACGCCGAAAAAATCGCTCGAAGCGCTCACGCGCCATATCCGCGCGTTCCACCTTTCGCTCGACGACTTTCACGCCGTGATCGACGGCATGGCGATGGACGCCGCCGGCGACATCGTCGCGCCCGATGAAGCCACGCTCGATACCTACTGCGATCGCGTCGCGAGCGCGGTCGGGCGGCTGTCGGTGAGAATATTCGGGATGCACGAGGACGCTGGCCGCCGTCTCGCGCACCATCTCGGCCGCGCGCTGCAACTGACCAACATCCTGCGCGACATCGACGAAGACGCCGCCATCGGCCGCGTCTATCTGCCGCGCGAACTGCTGTCGCGCGAAGGCATTTCCACCACCGATCCCGCCTCGATCGTCGCCGACGCGCGTTTGCCGCGCGTGTGCGCCGTCCTCGCTGAACGCGCGAAGGGCCATTTCGCGCAGTCGGACGCGATCATGGCCGCCTCGCCGCGCGCGCAGGTTCGCGCGCCGCGCATCATGGCGGGCGCATACCGGTGTGTGCTCGACGCCAATCTCAGACGCGGCTTCGACCAGCCTCGCACGAAAGTCCGTACGCCGCGTTCGCGCCTGCTGTGGATCGTCGCGCGTAACGTGTTCTGATGTCCCGGCTCGTTCATGTGATCGGCGCGGGCCTTTCCGGCCTCGCCGCGGCGGTCCAATTGCAGCGTCGCGGCGCGCGGGTCGTGCTGCACGAAGCGGCGCCGCACGCGGGCGGACGCTGCCGCTCGTATTTCGACGCCAAGCTCAACGCGACCGTCGACGTCGGCAACCATCTCGTGTTGTCGGGCAATTACTCGACGCTCGGCTTCGCGCGCGCGATCGGCGCCGCGGACGATCTCCTCGGCCCGACGCGCCCGGAATATCCGTTCGTCGACTTGAAGAACGACGCGCGCTGGACCGTGCGGCTGTCGCCGGGCCGGCTGCCGAAGTGGGTGTTCGATCCCGCGTCGCGCGTGCCCGGCACCCAGCCCGCCGATTATCTGTCGCTCGCGCCGCTGCTTTGGGCGAAGCCCGGCCGGACGGTCGCGCAGTCGCTGCGCGCGCACGGCCGCGTCTGGGACGCGCTGCTGCGGCCGCTGCTGCTCTCCGCGCTCAATACCGATCCGGCCGAAGCCAGCGCGCTCGTCGCGGGCAACCTGCTGCGCGAGACGCTGCTCGCGGGCGGGCAGGCGTGCCGTCCGCTCGTGGCGGGCAGCGGACTCGGCCATGCGTTCGTCGATCCGGCGCTGCGCCATCTGCAATATGGCGGCGCCGACATCCGGCTCGGCGCGCGTCTGTCCGGCATCGGCTTTCACGGCGCGGATTCGAAACAGCGCGTGAGTGCGCTCGATTTCGCCGACGGCGCGATCGCGGTGGCGCCGAGCGACGGCGTCGTGCTCGCGGTGCCGCCCGACGTCGCGCGAATGCTGGTGCCGGGGCTCACCGCGCCGACCGGATACCGGGCGATCGTCACGGCGCATTTCGCCGTCGATCCGCCGTTCGGCTTCGCGCCCGCGACCTGCCTGCTGAACGGCACGGCCAACTGGCTCTTCGCATTCGACGGCCGTCTTTCGGTGACGGTCTGCGACGCGGGCCGTTTTCTCGACACGCCGCACGACGAACTGGCGCGCACGCTCTGGGCCGAGACGGCGAAAGCCGCCGGCATCGCCGCCGCGCCGATGCCGCCCTGGCAGGTCGCCGCCGAGCCGCGCGCGACGCTGGCCGCGCTTCCCGCGCAAGACGGGCTGCGCCCGGCCACGCGCACGCGCTGGCTGAACCTGATGCTCGCGGGCGACTGGACGGCCACGGGCCTCCCCGCGACGATCGAAGGCGCGATCCGCTCCGGCCAGAAGGCCGCGGACGCGCTGATGAACCCATCGATGGATAGATGATGAACGATACTTCCCTGCCGGGCCCTGACCGGCCCCGGCCGGTTTCCCCCGCCGCGCTCGAAACGGCGGTCGCGAAAGCCACCGACGCGCTGCTCGCCGCGCAACACGCCGACGGCTACTGGCTGTACGAACTCGAAGCCGACGCCACGATTCCCGCCGAGTACGTGCTGCTCGTGCATTACCTCGGCGAGACGGCCAACGTCGCGCTCGAAGCGAAAATCGCGCGCTATCTGCGCCGTATCCAGCGCGAAGACGGCGGCTGGCCGCTGTTCGCCGACGGCGCGATGGACGTCAGCGCGAGCGTCAAGGCGTATTTCGCGTTGAAGATGATCGGCGATTCGCCCGAGGCGCCGCACATGCAGCGCGCCCGCCGCGCGATTCTGGCCGCGGGCGGCGCCGAGCAGGCGAATGTGTTCACGCGCATTCTGCTGGCGCTGTTCGGCGTGGTGCCGTGGCGCGCGGTGCCGATGATGCCCGTCGAAATCATGCTGCTGCCGATGTGGTTCCCGTTCCACCTGTCGAAGGTGTCGTACTGGGCGCGCACGGTGATCGTGCCGCTGCTCGTGCTGAACGCGCGGCGGCCGGTGGCGCGCAATCCGCGCGGCGTGCGCATCGACGAGCTTTTCGACGACGCGCCCGTGAACACGGGTCTGCTCCACCGCGCGCCGCATCAGAAGAAGGGCTGGTTCGCGTTCTTTCGCTGCGTCGATACGGTGCTGCGCGCCGTCGACGGCCTGTTTCCGCACGACAGTCGCGAACGCGCGATCCAGGCGGCGGTGAATTTCGTCGACGAGCGGCTGAACGGCGAGGACGGCCTCGGCGCGATTTTCCCGGCGATGGCGAATTCCGTGATGATGTACGACGCGCTCGGCTACCCCGCCGACCACCCGAATCGCGCGATTGCACGCCGTTCGCTGGAAAAGCTGCTGGTCGTCGACGCATCGCCCGACGGCGAAGCGTATTGCCAGCCGTGCCTTTCGCCAGTGTGGGACACGTCGCTCGCGGCGCACGCGCTGCTCGAAACCGGCATGCCGAAGGCGCGCGCGGCGGTGTCGCGCGGGCTCGAATGGCTGCGCCCGCTGCAGATTCTCGACGTGCGCGGCGACTGGATCTCGCGCCGTCCGAACGTGCGTCCGGGCGGCTGGGCGTTCCAGTTCGCGAATCCGCACTATCCGGACGTCGACGACACGGCGGTCGTCGCGATGGCGATGCAGCGGGCCGACCGCGAGAACGGCACCGCCCTGTACGACGAAGCGATCGCGCGCGGTCGCGAGTGGGTCGTCGGCATGCAGAGCAGCGACGGCGGCTGGGGCGCTTTCGAGCCGGAAAACACGCAGTACTACCTGAACAACATCCCGTTTTCGGACCACGGCGCATTACTCGATCCGCCGACGGTCGACGTGTCGGCGCGGTGTCTGTCCATGTTGGCCGAACTCGGCGAGACGCCGTCGAACAGCGAGCCGGCCAGGCGCGCGCTCGACTACATCCTGCGCGGGCAGGAGCGCGACGGAAGCTGGTACGGCCGGTGGGGCCTGAATTACGTCTACGGGACGTGGTCGGCGCTCTGCGCGCTCAACGCGGCCGGCCTGCCGCCGACCGATTCGCGCGTGCGGCGCGCGGCGGAATGGCTGATCGGCATTCAGAACGCGGACGGCGGCTGGGGCGAGGACGGCGATAGCTACAAGCTCGACTATCGCGGCTACGAGCAGGCGCCGAGCACGGCGTCGCAGACCGCGTGGGCGCTGCTCGGACTGATGGCGGCGGGTCTCGTCGATCATCCGGCGGTCGCGCGTGGCGTCGCGTATTTGCAATCGACCCAGCGCGAACACGGCCTCTGGGACGAAACGCGCTTCACCGCGACCGGTTTTCCGCGCGTGTTCTATCTGCGCTATCACGGCTATCGCAAGTTCTTTCCGCTGTGGGCGCTCGCGCGCTATCGCAACCTGACGCGCGAAGGCCTCTCGCGCGTGACGGCGGCGATGTGAGCGCGCGCGACGTGCGCCGCTTTCGCGATGCGCGCGGCCCGGGCGGCGTGCCCGTCGTCGCGGTCACGGGCATGGCGTTCGAGGCGAAGATCGTGCGCGGACGCGGCGTCGATGTCGTGTTCGCGGCGCGCGCCGACTGGCTCGAACGCGCGCTTTCCGAAGCGGTGGCGCGCGGCTGCTCGGGCATCGTCAGCTTCGGCACGGCGGGCGGCCTCGCGCCCGATCTGGAGCCGGGGACGCTCGTCGTCGCGGATGCCGTTTCGGGTCCGTTCGGCCGGCTCGTTACCGACATCGACTGGTCCGAGCGCATCGCCGAATCTTTCGCCGGCACGCCGCTCGCGGCCCTGACGCGTCGCGGAACGATCGCCGCCGTCACCGAGCCGGTCACGAGCGAGCAGGCGAAGCGCTCGCTGTACCAATCGACGGGCGCGCTCGCCGTCGACATGGAATCGCACATCGCGGGCGCGATCGCGACGGCGCGCGGCTTGCCGTTCGCCGTGTGCCGCTCGATCGTCGATCCGGCGTGGCGCACCTTGCCGAGCGCGGCGACGGCGGGCTTGCGCGACGACGGTCACACGGCCATCGCGCCGATCCTGCGGGAATTGCTGCGCCAGCCGTCGCAGCTCCGCGCGCTCCTGCGGCTCGCTTCCGACGCGCGCGCCGCGCGCACGTCGCTCGTTCAGGCGCGGCATGCACTCGACGCCACGCGGGCGCTGGCGTTCGACTGAGCGCTTCTCTCCGCCTGGTGAGCGAAATTCCTCCAGACGCTCCCTGATTTCCCCCGGTTTAGAATAAAATTCAACTGAGTAGTTGATGGAACGGGTTTCGTTCCGGCTCGGCGCTGCGCGTCGCAAGACCGTACGCTGGCCGTTCGGACGAGGCGACAACCGCGCTCGGCCGTGCGAACCTGCAGTTCAGGAAACAAGGTCAGGCCGGGGGTGGGAAAAACATGCGGCGATTGCCATAATTTGTCGGATTGCGTTTTTTCGAGGAGTCGGCACGCCAGCTCAGCTTCAATCGCGCGGCGCGCGCGCTGTACGTCACGCAGGGCGCGGTCAGCCGGCAGATTCGACAACTGGAGCAGTCGCTCGGCGTGAAGTTGTTCGAACGCGACCAACGCGGCGTTCGGTTGACGCCCGCCGGTGTGTTGCTGAACGCATCCGTCGCGGAAGCATTCGATGCCATCGAGCGCGGCACGTGCGCGCTTGCTGGCTCGTCGAACCGGAAGCGCCTCATCATGTGCCTGCCTCCCACTTTCGCGACGCAGTGGCTTTCCCCACGCCTCAGCTTGCTGGCCGTGCAGTTGCCGGGCGTCGAGCTATCGCTGCGAACGCAACCGAGCGATGCGTGTCATTGCGCGATTCGATTCGGGCGCGACCCGCTTGCGGAAGGCCACTCCGAACTGCTGATAACAGAGCGCCACGCGCTCGTCGGTTCAGCGTCGCTCGCGGGACAGGACGTCGAAACGCTGCTCGAACATCTGCCCGCGCTGCATGTGCTTCACGACGATATCCGCCTCGAACTCTGGCCCAACTGGCTTGCTGCGGCGCATTGGCCACAGCGACTCGCGGAGAACGGCATCGAATTCTCCAACCTCGAACAGGCGATCCAGGCGGCGAAACGAGGCGTCGGGCTTGCTGTCGTCGATTTGAACATGATCGTCGATGAACTCGCTGAAGGCGTTCTCGTGAAGATGTCGGAAGTCGAGGTGAGCGGCCCGTTCGGTTACTGGCTTGACGTGCCGGCGCGGAACATGGATTCGCCGCACGTGAGCGCCGTGGCCGCGTGGCTGCTTTCGCAGGTCCCTAAAGAATGAAATGAACTGAGGTGGATGAATGGCGGCGCTGTTCGCGCCTGCCATTTCGCCCGCTCAGCCGTGGCTCGCATCCCGCAGCGTCAGGTTCTTTGTCTCCGGCGCCCACGCAATCGACACGATCATCCCGATCAACAGGACGCCCGCCAGCGCCATCATCGTCGCGTGAAAGCCGAATCGCGCGATGCCGACCGGCAGCAGGAACGTGCCGATCGCGGAGCCTAGCCTGCTGCATGCAATAGCCAGTCCGACGCCGCATGCACGCACTTCCGTCGGGAAGCACTCGGGTGGAAACACGCCGACGAGGTTGCTGAACGCCGACATTGTCAGCGTGAAGACCGCGAACGCAAGGATCATCGCGAGCGCGGCCGTCGACGGCAACACGCTCAGCGCCACGAGCATCGCGCACGTCACGGCGAAAGAGCCGATCAGAAAGTGCCTGCGCGGCAGCTTGATCGTGAGCCAGATGCCGAGCACCGCGCCAATGACGAGGATCGCGTTCAGCAGCAGGTCGGCGCCGAAGCCTTCGCTCAGTCCGACGACCTTCAGAATGGCCGGCAGGAAGGTATAGATCGCGAAATAGGGAATCACGAGACACACGAAAAACGCGCAGTTGAACACCGTGCGGCGGATCAGATCGCGGCCGAACAGACGCGCATAGCCGCGTTTGCTGTTGTGCTCGTCGATTGCGCTGTCTGCGTCGAGCGTGACGTGGGCGCCGAAGTGCTTGCGAACGATGTCGTTCGCTTCGGCGGCGCGTCCCTTGCCGAGCAGCCAGCGCGGTGACTCCGGCGTGCCGATGCGCAACAGGAGCACGATCAGCGCGGGCGCCGCCGCCGATGCCAGCAGCCAGCGCCACGCGTCCGGAACGGCGTTGCCGTAGCGCAGACCGAGCACGTTCGCGGCCACGTAGCCGATCGTCCAGACGACGCTGAACGAACCGAGCAGCGCGCCGCGATGCTTGCGCGGCGAGAATTCCGCGAGGATCGCGTGACCGACGGTGAAATCGCCGCCCATGCCAATACCGATCAGGACGCGCAGCAAAAACAGTTCGACTGGCGAGGTGGCAAAGAACTGCAAAAACGCAGCGAGCGTGATGATGACGAAGCTTGTCAAAAAAATGTGTTGCCGCCCCAGACGGTCAGAAAGCCAACCGAACAGCAAGCTGCCCAGAAAGATGCCGATCAGCGCGGAACTGCCAATCGCGCCCATCCAGAACGAATCGAGCGGAATTTGCCGGTTCAGCGAGGCTAGCGCATAACCCACCGTGCCGAGCGCGTACCCCTCGGTGAAATGCGCGCCGAACGTCAATCCCGCGATCTTGATGTGAAAACGGTTGAGCGGCAGATCGTCGAGCGCGACGGGATCGGTTGGATGATGCGGGTCCAACGTGGCGATGGACCGCTGGGCGACCATTCCTGGCGTGGTGACTGGACTGTCTTGTTGGCTCATCGGCGTCTCCTTATATTGCGTTCATGCGACGGACGCCCACGCATCGGAGCGCGGCGCCAGCCGTGGTGACTCAGCGGCCGAGACCGCTGATCATCATGTATTTCAGTTCGACGTATTCATCGAGCCCGTACTTCGATCCTTCGCGGCCGAGGCCGGACTGCTTGACGCCGCCGAACGGCGCGACCTCCGTCGAAATGATTCCTTCGTTGATGCCGACCATGCCGCTTTCAAGCGCCTCCGCGATGCGCCACGTCCGGCCGAGATCGCGTGTGTAGAAATACGCGGACAGGCCAAATGGCGTGTCGTTGGCGCGTTCGACGACTTCCGCCTCGGTTTCGAAGCGAAAGCACGCGGCGACCGGACCGAAGGTTTCCTCCTGCGCGATGAGCATCTCTTCGTTCGCTTCCGTGAGGACGGTTGGTTCGTAGAATGTGCCGCCGAGCGAATGCGGCCGGCCGCCGGTCAGAACTGTCGCGCCATGCTCGAGCGCGTCGTCTACATGCTTTTGCACTTTCGCAAGCGCCGCTTCGTTGATCAGCGGCCCCTGGTCCACTTCGCCCTTCAGCGCCTCACCGACGCGCAGCTTAGTGACCGCTTCGGCGAGGCGCCGCGTGAACGCGTCGTAGACGCCGTCCTGCACGTAGAAGCGGTTCACGCACACGCACGTCTGCCCCGTGTTGCGGAACTTCGATGCCATTGCGCCCTGCACGGCAGCGTCGAGGTCGGCATCGTCGAAAACGATGAAAGGTGCATTACCGCCTAGTTCGAGCGAAAGCTTTTTGAGCGTCTCCGCCGACTGCGCGGCGAGCAGCTTGCCAACCCGCGTGGAGCCGGTGAACGAGAGCTTGCGGACCACCGGCGACGCCGTGAGCGTGGCACCGATCGCGACGGGATCGCCGGAGACGACGTTGAAAACGCCCGGCGGAATGCCCGCCTCTTCGGCGAGTACGGCGAGCGCGAGCGCCGAGAGCGGCGTTTCCTCCGATGGCTTCAGCACCATCGTGCAGCCCGTGGCGAGCGCCGGACCCGCCTTGCGCGTGATCATCGCAAGCGGGAAATTCCACGGCGTGATCGCCGCGACGACGCCGACGGGCTCGCGCGTGACGATGATCTTCGAATCGGGCTTCGGGCTGGGAATGACGTCGCCGTAGCTGCGTTTGGCCTCTTCCGCGAACCATTCGAAGAAACTGGCCGCATAGGCCACTTCACCTTTGGCTTCGGCGAGCGGCTTGCCCTGCTCGCGCGTCAGCAGTTCGGCGAGCGCATCGCGGCGAGCGAGCATCAACTCTCCCCAGCGCTTCAGGCGCGCGCCACGCTCTTTTGCCGTCAACGCGCGCCATGCGGGAAACGCTTTCTGCGCCGCGTCGATGGCTTGCCGCGTCTCTCGTGCGCCTGCCTTAGCGACGTCCGCGATGATTTCGGCCGTCGCCGGATTGCGCACCGGATAGGTTTCCGCGCTTTGGATCCAGGCGCCGTCGATGTAATGACCCTTGCGAACCAGCGTCATGCCGCCTGCTCCAGTGCGTGAGCGAACATGCCCTCGGCCGGGCGCGCTTCGCGCGCGATGCGGCGTCCCGCCGTGTAGTCGTTGATCAGGTCGCATGGCGTGTAATTGCGCTCGAGTTCGAAGATTTCGTCGGCGTCGAGTTCGGTGCCGAGCGCCGCGAGCGCGCTGTCGAACTGGGCCGGCGAATCCGCGCCGACCAGCACGCTCGCAACGCCTTCCTTGCGCAGCACCCAAGCCTGCGCGATCTGCGCCGGACTCACGCCGCGCCGTGCCGCGACGCGGGCCACCGACGCCGCGATCGCCCGAGAAGCGGCGTCGCCATACATCTGCGCGGTGAAGAAGTCGGTTTGATTGCGCGTGGACGACGCTTCGCACGTGAGCAGGCCGCGCGCGAGCGGACTGAATACGGAAACGCCCACTCCTTGGTCCGCGCAATACGGCATCATCTCGCGCTCTTCCTCGCGGTAGGCGAGGTTCAGTTGCAATTGCATGTTGATCGGCTTGTGCCAGCCGTTGCGCTCGCACACCTGCATGATCTTCGCCAGTTGCCACGTAAACATCGTCGACACGCCGATGTATCGAGCCTTGCCCGCACGCACGATGTCGTCGAGCGCGGCCATCGTTTCCTCGATCGGCGTGTGCACGTCGAAGTAATGCAGCATGTAGATATCGACGTAGTCCATGCCGAGGCGTTTGAGCGACCCGTCGATGCCGTCCATGATGTGCTTGCGCGAGTGGCCGCCCGCGTTCTGATACGCGCCCATGTCATAGCCGACCTTCGTCGTCACGACGATTTCCTCGCGCCGCGCGAGCCGCCCGAGAATCCGCCCGACGACTTCCTCGCCCACGCCCGTGGAGTAGAAATCGGCGAGGTCGATGAAGTTGACGCCCGCGTCCAGCGCGTGACGCACGATCGGTTCGCTTTGCCGTTCGTCGAAGATCCAGGGCTTCCACTGCGGCGTGCCCATGTTCATCGTGCCGAGGCACAAACGCGACACCTTCAGGCCCGAATGGCCCAGGCGAACAAATTCCATTGCTGTCTCCGAGGCCGGAACGCGTTCCGGCTAGTGTGGTCCGGTTGCGCTTCAGCGCACATTGGGCGTGTAGAAAGGATTCGATACGTCGCGTGCCGCCGCGAATACGTCGCTTTTCTTCGGCAGGCCGAACATCGCGGCCTTGATGGCGGTTTTCGCGGCGAGAAAGTTGTTGCGATAGACGGCGTCGAGATCGTCGGCTTTCGGGTTGACCCAGTTGGCCGACACGACTACCCATTCGTTCTCCGCTTCGGGCGGCAGCGTGCCGTCTTCCAGCGACTCGACGACGGCCTTCGCGATGCCCGCCTGTGATGCGCCCCAGGTCGCGTTGCCGTGAAATTCGCCGTTGATCTGCGCTTTGTTGACGTACAGCGTGAGCGGCTTGGCGGGCACGCCCGGGCGCGCGATCACGACGAACGGCGCGTGGCCGGCGGAAGGCGTGGCGAGTGCCGTGGCGAACGCCTGGCCCGCCGGTCCGCTGCGCGGGCCGACAAGCACGTTGATATGAGCGAGATTGACGCCGGGGCCTTCGAAGCCCTCGCCGATGAAAAGCTTTGCTGACTGGTCGTTTCCTGACATCGCACGGTTCCGTTTCGGTTCGAAATGAGGTGAACCGATTGTGCGAGAAGAGACGACGAAGGCTGGATCGATGATTTTTCCGCCTCGTTATGAGCCGGAGTCATGTCCGGGAAGCCCCCTAAGCCATGAGCGCGGGCGGTCTTGCTTTCTGCGGGTTAACCCTCATATCTGTATAATCAGGGAAAACCCTTATTCGTGACGTGCGACAAGATGCTTGTCGGCGTTCAATGGCAGAGAGAGGTACCGCAATGAATTTTCACACCCGCAAGTGGGTCAAGCCCGAAGACCTGAATCCCAACGGCACGCTGTTCGGCGGCAGTTTGCTGCGCTGGATCGACGAAGAAGCCGCCATTTACGCCATTCTTCAGCTCGGTAATCAGCGCGTGGTCACCAAGTTCATGTCGGAGATCAACTTCGTCAGTTCGGCAAAGCAAGGCGACGTGATCGAACTCGGCATGACGGCGACGCATTTCGGCCGCACGTCGCTCACGTTGCGCGCCGAAGTGCGCAACAAGATCACGCGCAAGAGCATCCTGACTGTCGAGAAGATGGTGTTCGTCAACCTCGATGAGAACGGCGAACCCGCGCCGCACGGCCGCACGCAAATCCGCTATGCCGACGAGCTGTTCGAAGCGTACCGGCGCGGCCGCGACGGTGCGATCGAGGCGCCCAGCGCATCCGACGACGAAGCGCGCCGCATCGAAACGGCCGAAGTAATGCACTGAGCCGTTCAGGCCCAGAAACGCGAAAGGCCCGGCTGGCGTTTCGCCAGTCGGGCCTTTGCTTTTTGCTTTCTGCTCCGAATCAGCGTCGCGTCATTTCGCAGCCGGCGCCGCACCCGGGTCTTCGTAAGTCGGCAAGCCTTGCGCCTTGCTGCCGCCGCCCGACTCACCCGGCGCGCCCGGCACCGCCGTCGCACTCCCGCCTTCCGGCGCGGCGGCGCCCGTGTCGTCGCCGTAATCGGGCAGGGTCGCGCTGCCGCCGCCCGTCAGCAGATACTGCCGGCGTTGCGTATACGCGTCGCGCACGAACGCGTATTTGTCGAGCGCCGCCTGCGACAGAATATCGGTCGCGCCGATCAGGTCGGCCCGCGCGCTCACGAAGTTCAGGCCGAACAGCAGATTACGTGGAAGCGGGTCCAGATACGTGACCGGATCAAGCCGAAAGGCGACGAGCCAGTTCGTCGCATCGCGGAACGAACTCGGCCCGAAAATCGGCAGCACCAGATACGGCCCTGACGGCACGCCATAGTGCCCGAGCGTCAGCCCGAAATCCTGGTGATGCTTCGGCAAGCCCGCCTGCGACGCGATGTCGATCAGCCCGCCCATGCCGAACGTCGAATTGAAGGCGAAGCGCACGAAATCCTGCGTGGCGTCGGTGATCTTCAATTGCAGCAGGTTGTTCGCGAAATTGCCGATGTCGCCGAGATTCGAAAAAAAGTTGCTCACCGCCGTGCGCAGCGGGCTCGGCGTGACGTTCACGTAGGCCTGCGCGACGGGGCGTGCGACGTATTTGTCGACGCCGTCGTTGAAGCCGAAGATCGCGCGGTTCATCGGTTCGAGCGGATCGCCGGGATGGCGGTCCGCGCCGGTTGCGCACCCGGCGGTTGCCAGAACACCTGCGATGGCGACGCTCACCCCGAGCGTGCGGATCGTTCCGGCAGCCAAAGCCCTTCTCATTCTTCAATTCCTCTTAAGTTATCGTGTCGTTGGGCGGCCCGCAGATTGGCCCGCTCCGTCGCGCGGACCTTGCGCGGCTTGCCCATCAGGACCGGCTGAAACACCACCGCGCCGATCAGCGTGCAGAAGAGCGACAGCGCGAGCAGCCGTCCCATGCTCGACGTTCCCGGATGATGCGAAAACCACAGGCTGCCGAACGCGGTCGCCGTCGTCGCCGCGCTGAACATCACGGCGTGCGTGAGGCTCGACTGCAACAGACGCGTCTGGCCGGAGCGCCACGCCATCACGAAATAGATCTTGAATGCCACGCCGACCCCGAGCATCAACGGCAACGCGATGATGTTCGCGAAATTGAGCGGCATGTCGAAGACAACGCACAGTTCCAGCGTGACGATCGCGGAGACGAGCAAAGGTATCAAAGTTCTTAAAACGTCGCCAAGACGACGCAGCGTGATCCACAACAGCACCGCGATGGCGAGCAGGGAAAGCGCCGCCGCCTGCTGGAACGCCTTGATGATCGTCTCGGCCGAATGGCGGACGGAGATCGGCCCGCCGATGGCGTCCGGCTCGGCTTTCTGGACTGCATCGGCGAAACGGGCGAGCATGCGGTCGTCGTTCTGGTCGACGCCCGGCGGCACTTTCGGCGACACCTCGACGAGCGCCTGGCCGTCCGGCGTCACGAAGCTCTCGGCGAGCGAGTGCGGCAATGTCGCGCGGGTAATTTCCGTCGGCTGCAGCAGCGCGCGCAATTGCGCGAGCGCGAGCCGCAGCGGCTCGGCCATCGCGTGCTCGGCGCGCTCGCGCGTGGCGGCGTCGGCCTCTGCGAGCTTCGCGAGCGTCCTGGACAAATGCTTCGCCTGTTCGTCGCCGGGACCGGGATGCTCGTCGGCGGCGAGCGACAACTGGCTCGACAGGCGCTTCAGCGCCGCAACCCGCACCGCATCCGTGACCGGCGCCGCGACCGGCTGGTTCAGCGCGGGCAGCAACTGCGCGGCGGCCGCGCGGATCAGGTCGAGCTTTTTCGGCTGGTCGGCGGGGATCAGCGAATCGAGCGTCGTCACGCGGCCGACTTCGGGCAATGCGCTGAGTTTCTCGCCGATTTTCTTCGCGTCCGCGAGCGACGGCGCGAGCACGGCGACATCGTTGACCGACGCCTCGGGCGCGTCCTTCAGTGCGATCAGCGTCGCCATCGACTGGGTGTGCGGGTCCTTCAGATGTAGCGGATTGAAGTCGAAGCGCAGGTTCAGCAGCAGCGGCAACGCGCCGATCACGATGATCAGCGTGCCGATCAGCACGGGCTTGCGGTTGCGGTCGAGATATTCGTCGACGGGCGCGAGCGCCGGGAAGCCCGGCGCGTCCGGCTCGCCAGGCGGCGCGAACACTTTCAGAAGCGCCGGCAGCAGCGTCATGTTGGTCACGAACGCGACGATCATCCCGACGCCCGCGATCAGCCCGAGTTCCGACACGCCGCGATAGGCGGTCGGCAGGAACGAGAAGAAGCTCGCGGCGGTCGCGGCGGCGGCGAGCGTCAGCGGCACGGCGACGTGCCGCGCGGTTTCGGCGAGCGCGACATCGAGCCGTCGATGCCGGTGGCGTTCCTCGCGATACCGCACGCCGAACTGGATCCCGAAATCGACGCCGAGCCCGACGAACAGCACCATGAACGCGACCGAGATCATGTTGAGCGCATGAACCATCAGGAGACCGAGCGCGGCCGTGATCGCGAGCCCGACGAACACCGTGACGAACACCGCGACGATCATTTTTCCCGAGCGCAGCGCGAGCCAAAGGATCACCAGCACGACGATGAAAGTTGCCACGCCGTTCAGCACGGCGCCGTCCTTGACCGAGGCGAATTCCTCGTCGGCGAGCGGCTGGGCGCCCGTCAGCCGGACCGCCGCGCCGTATTTCTGCGCGAGGCCGAGTTCGTTCGCGGTGGCGCGGATCGCTTCGGAGGCGCCCGCGCCGGCTTCGAGCGCGTTGTAATCGAGCATCGGCTGCACGGTCACGAATGCATATGCGAGCTTGCCCGAACCCGGCGAAGCCGACGAATCCGCGAGATTGCGCCACGAAAACGCGGCTGGCTGGTTTGCGAGCACGCGGTCGAGCACGGTCGCGCTCTGGTTCAGCAGCTTCGACATCTGCCCGAGCGTCACCTGTCCGAGTTGCAACGGCAGGTTCAGGCTCGTGTTGAGCGTCTGCGCGAGTCCGGTGAGCGACGGGTCGTGGGCGAGCGCGTTGATGAGCGGCCGCGCCTCTCCGAGCTGCTGCGTCGTTTGCGCGACCTTCTCGGCCGACAGATAAAGCAGGCCGTTGTGCTCGAAGAAGTCGCCGCCCGAAGGCTGCGATACCGACTTGAAGCGGTCCGGATGCTTCTCGAGTGCGCCAGCGAGATCGTTCGCGGCGGCTTCGGCGAATTCGGGCGCTTCGGCCTCGACGACGACGAGCAGCGTCGAGCCGCGCTGCGGGAACGCTTGGTCGATCGCGTGACTGCGCGCGGCCCATTCCGGCTCCGTTTCGATCAACTGGCTGACGTCGGTGCTGATCTTGAAGTGATGGACGACGTAGATCGAACTCAGCACGGCCAAGAGCAGCGATACGACGATGATCCACGCCGGCCGGCGAATGGAAATCGTGACGAGGCGGGTGAGGTGGGACGTCAGCATGAAGACGGGTACCGTTGGTGCTGCTTTTAAAGTGCGGGATGTGCTGGACAAATCCGCGCGTTCGGAAAACCGCGAGCGCGCACAGCCGGGAACGGCGCAAGTATACCGGGCGGGGCAGGAAGCGCTCCGGTGAACTGTCGGCGCGCGGGCGAGTCGATATACTGGCTTGCAGCCGTGCCGCATGCCGGCTTGCCGCAAGCCGCGCCGCGCTGAAAACCCATCAAGCCCGCGCGTTCAACTTTCCATATAGAGAACGGGTTCCATGAAACGCTATCTGTCTGTTTGCTTCGCTTTCCTTGCCGCCTCGCTGTTCTTTTCCGGCGAAGCCTTCGCCCAGGCGAGCCCCGACGGGGTCGTGAAAACCGCCGTCGAAGGCACGGTCAACGCGATGAAAGCCGACCCCCAAGCCCGCGGCGGCGACATGGCGAAGATCACGCAACTCGTCGAGACGCGCTTCGTGCCCGCTACCGATTTCGAGCGCATGACGCGCATCGCCGTCGGCAAGGCCTGGAGCACCGCCACGCCCGAGCAGCAAAAGCAGCTCTACGAGCAGTTCCAGAAGCTCTTCGTGCGCACCTACGCTTCGTCGCTCGCGCAGTTGCGCGATCAGGACGTCAAATTCGTCTTCGATACCCCCAAGGTTGACGCGAGCGCGAAGGACGTCGTCGTCGAATCCCACGTGATTTCCACGGGCGGCGACAACCCGGTGCGCTACCGCCTCGCCAAGGGCGCCCAGGGCTGGAAAATCTACGACATCGACATGATGGGCGCGTGGCTCGTTCAGGTCTATCAACAGCAGTTCGCGGGCCAGTTGTCGAAAGGCGGCGTGGATGGGCTCATCAAGTTCCTGACCGAGCACAACGCGCGCTCCGAATGAGGCGCATCGGCGTTCAGGTGCGGCGGTGTTCCACCGCGAACTTGATCAGTTCCGCCTGACCGTCGATGTCGAGCTTGCGCTTCAGGTTCAACCGGTGCGTTTCCACCGTGCGCACCGACAACCCATGCTGCTGCGCAATCTGCTTGCTCGACAACCCTTCGGCGAGCGCATCAAGAATGTCGCGCTCGCGCGGCGTCAGGCGTTCGAGCGGCGTCTCGGCGTAGCGCGCCTGGATCATCCGCATCGCGAGGCCCGCGCTGAAGAAGGTTTTGCCGGCGAGCACGGCGTCGATCGCCTGGAGGATTTCGGTCGCCGGCGAATCCTTCAGCACATAGCCGCTCGCGCCCGCCCGCACCGCTTGCGTCACGTATTCCGCGTTGTCGTGCATCGACAGCATCAGCACGCGAATCGCCGGAAAACGCTCGTGAAACAGCGCCGCCAGTTCGATTCCGCTCATCCCCGCCATGCCGACGTCCATTAGCGCGAGATCGGGCGGATTGGCTTCGTCGGCGGCGAGCGCGAGCGCCTCGGCCGCGTTGCCCGCCTCGCCGATCACGGTAAGATGCGGCGCCGCTTCCAGCCGGGCGCGGAGGCCGTCGCGCACGAGCGGATGGTCGTCGATCAGCACGAGGCGCGCGGGATCAGTGGTCATCGGTCAATCCTTGCAGGGTGGGAACGGCGAGCGGCAGCGGCACCTTCGCGGCGATCACCGTGCGCCCGAGCTGCGACGCGATCGATAGCGTCGCGCCGAGCGCATCGAGCCGCTCGCGCATGTTGCGCAGGCCGACGCCGCTCTTCGGATCGACGAGCGCGGCGTCGACGTCGAATCCTTCGCCATTGTCCGCGATCGTGAGCGTGACCGCGTCCGGCGCGAGGTCGAGCGTGAGCAGGGCGCGCGTCGCCCTTGCGTGCCGGACGATGTTCGTGAGCGCTTCCTGCGCGATGCGAAACAGCACCGTGTTGACTGCATCGGGCAACGCGGGCGCCGCGCTCGCGGGCGTGTGCGTCACCGATTCGAAGCGCACGTCGAGCGCGCCCTGTTCGCCGAGTTCGCGAGCGAGCTGCTGGAGCGCGGCGGCGAGACCGAGGTCGTCGAGCATCGCGGGGCGCAGCGCGTGCGAGATTTGACGCACCTCGCGCAGCGTGTCGGCGAGGCGGCCGAGGCTGGTGGAGAGCGCGGCTTCGGCGGCGGGCACGCGCGTTTCGCCGTTCTCGAAGCGCGCGAGCGCCGACTCCAGCAGCAATTTCACCGACACCAGCATCTGGCTGATGCCGTCGTGCAGTTCGCGCGAAAGGCGCGCGCGTTCCTGTTCCTGCGAATCGACCACCTGCCGTGCGAGGCGCTTCAACTTGGCGTCGGCGCTTCGATGCTCGCTGATGTTGAGCACCGCGCCGCACGCCGCGATCACGCCGAGCGCCGCCAGCGCGATCGTGAAAATCCACATCACGGTGCGCTCGATATGCGCGGCCGCTTGCTCGTCGATGCGCGCGAGCGTCGTCTCGACATCCTCCAGATAAATGCCCGTGCCGATCATCCAGCCCCAGCGTTCGAGCGGCACGACATAGCCGAGCTTCGGCGCGAGCTTGCCCGTCGACGGCCGGCGCCACACGTAGCGCACGTAGCCGCCGCCGCGCGACGCTTCGGTGACGAGCTTCTGGATGGTGAGCGCGCCCGCCGGATCGCGCATTTCCCACAGATCGCGGCCGACCAGATCCGGCTGGCGTGGATGCATCAGCGAAGTCCCGTGCATCGTGTACGCGAAAAAATAGCCGTCGGCGCCGAAATCGAGTTGCTGCAGCGCGTCGAGCGCCTGCTTCTGGCGCCGTTCTTCTTCGGCGGGCGTGCCGGCGGGCGCGTCGTAGAACGGCGCGATCGCGCTCTTCGCGATCTCCACGTAATGCCGCAATTCGATTTCCTTGCTCGACATGTACGCGGACTGCATTGTCGCGTGTTGCGACTGCGCGAGGGTCGTGGCTTGCTGGCGCACGCCATACTGGATGCCGCCGATCGCGAGCGCGAACGGCACGATCGCGAGCAGAAAGATCTTGGCTTTGAGATTCATGTCGAGCTTGATGGACGGCGCGTTCCGTCTTCCTACGTAATTTTACGTAGTTGACTTACGTAGTTGTCCGCTTGTAAGGGCCGCGGCGAAGGCGAATACTACACGCCCATGGCGCCATTGGCGCACTACGTCCGCTTTGTCAATCGGATACGGCGGGTACTTCAAACTAAAAGACAGGAGACACCATGAATCGGGCTTCCGGATTCCTGGTCTGGATCGCGATCGCGCTGCTCGGCGCGTTCTCTTTCGGCACCATTGCGCTCGCGCACGGGGAGCGCATCAGCGCGCTCTGGGTCGTGATCGCCGCGGTCTGCGTGTATCTGATCGCTTACCGCTTCTATTCCCGCTTCATCGCCAGCAAGGTCCTGCAACTCGACGGCCTGCGCATGACGCCGGCCGTGCGCCACAACGACGGCCTCGACTACGTTCCGACCAACAAATACGTTCTGTTCGGCCACCACTTCGCGGCGATTGCCGGCGCGGGGCCGCTCGTCGGGCCGGTGCTGGCCGCGCAGATGGGCTACACGCCCGGCATGCTCTGGATTCTCGCGGGCGTCGTGTTCGCGGGCGCGGTGCAGGATTTCGTCGTGCTCTTCATCTCGACGCGCCGCGACGGCCGTTCGCTCGGCGACCTCGTCAAGATGGAACTGGGCCTTGTGCCCGGCGTGATCGCGTTGTTCGGCGCGTTCCTCATCATGGTGATCATTCTCGCGGTGCTCGCGCTGATCGTCGTGAAGGCGCTGACCGGTTCGCCGTGGGGCACGTTCACCGTCGCCGCGACCATTCCAATCGCGATCTTCATGGGCATCTACACGCGCTATATCCGGCCGGGACGGATCGGCGAGGTGTCGATCATCGGCTTCTTCGGCCTGATGTTCGCGATCGTGTACGGCCAGCACGTGGCGGAATCGGCGACGCTCGCGCCGTTCTTTACGTTCACCGGCACGCAACTGACGTGGATTCTGATCGGCTACGGTTTCGTCGCTTCGGTGCTGCCGGTGTGGCTGCTGCTCGCGCCGCGCGATTACCTCTCGACGTTCCTCAAGATCGGCACGATTCTCGGCCTTGCGATCGGCATTCTGATCGTCGCGCCGGAACTGAAGATGCCGCAGTTCACGAAATTCGTCGACGGCACCGGCCCGGTCTGGGCGGGCAGCCTGTTCCCGTTCCTTTTCATCACGATCGCGTGCGGCGCGGTGTCGGGCTTCCACGCGCTGATCTCGTCGGGCACGACGCCCAAGCTGATCGACAACGAAGTCAACATGCGCTTCATCGGCTACGGCGCGATGCTGATGGAATCGTTCGTCGCGATCATGGCGCTGGTGGCCGCTTCGGTGATCGAGCCGGGCATCTACTTCGCGATGAACAGCCCGGCGGCCGTGCTCGGCACGACCCCCGAAGCCGTCGCGCAGACGGTGACCGGCTGGGGCTTCATGCTCACGCCCGACATGCTGACGTCGACGGCGAAGGCGGTCGGCGAGACGACGATCGTCGCGCGTGCGGGCGGCGCGCCGACGCTGGCGGTCGGCATGGCGCAGATCCTGCATCAGGTGATCGGCGGTCCGGCGATGATGGCGTTCTGGTACCACTTCGCGATTCTGTTCGAGGCGCTCTTCATCCTGACGGCGGTCGACGCCGGCACGCGCGCCGGCCGCTTCATGCTGCAAGACCTGCTCGGCACGTTCAACCCGGCGCTGCGCCGCACGGAGTCGCTGCCAGCGAATCTGATCGCGACGGCGTTGTGCGTCGCGGCCTGGGGCTACTTCCTGTATCAGGGCGTGGTCGATCCGCTCGGCGGCATCAATACGCTGTGGCCGCTCTTCGGCATCTCGAACCAGATGCTCGCGGGCATTGCGCTGACGCTCGGCACGGTCGTGCTGTTCAAGATGAAGCGCGAGCGTTACGCGTGGGTGACGGTCGTGCCGACGGTGTGGCTGCTCATCTGCACGATGACGGCCGGCTGGCAGAAGATCTTCCATCCGAACCCGAAGGTCGGCTTCCTCGCGCATGCGTCGAAGCTGAACGAGGCGCTCGACGCAGGCAAGATCGTCGCACCGGCGAAGTCGCTGGATCAGATGAAGCAGGTCATCTTCAACGACTACATCGACGCGGCGCTCGCCGGGCTGTTCATCTTCGTGGTGGTGGCGATCGTGGTGTATGGTGTGATGGCGGTGATGCGCGCGCGTCGCGAAACGCGTCCGACCGTGCGCGAAACGCCGTTCGAAGCGATCCCCGCCGGCACGCCGACGGGCGCCGCGATCCGCTCGGGACATTGACGGCGCGGCATCGACATCGACAGGAGAACACCATGTTCACCGATCTTCGACAGGCAGGACGGTATCTCGGGCAGGCAATGCGTCTGATGGTGGGCTTGCCCGACTACGACACCTACGTGTCGCACATGCAGGCGACGCACCCGGACCGGCCCGTGATGACCTACGAGGAATTTTTCCGCGAGAGACAGGAAGCGCGGTATGGGTCGGGAGCGGGGAAGTGTTGCTGAGGCAATAGCTATCCGCGTCTGGAATAAAAAAGCGCGACGGCGAAAGCCGTCGCGCTTTTTTTATCCGCGGTGCGAAGGGCAGCGCCTCAAACCTCCGACACCAGCACCACCGCCTTCGCCGACACGCTCTTCGCCGACCTGAGCGCCTTGTCGCGCACGGCGGTCATGTCTTCGACCTCGCTCGAATACCGATAGCTCGCCGGCAACAGGCGGAAGTCGCCGCCCACCTGCGCGGCCTTCGTCTCGCTGAATCCGAGCTTGCGCAACGTCCTGCCGAGCAGCGAGTAGTCGTCGAGATCGGCCTTGCCGAGGTTGATCAGTATGTTGAATTGAGCCATGACTTCCCGTGCATCCTGTCGAAGAGCCGCGAATCGTACATCGGTCGGCGCCTCGCACCCGGACGCATCGACAAAAAGCACCAAAACGAAAGCGTCGCATGCGTCGATCCGCGACACCAAAACCAACGGGCAGATGAAGCCGCCGGTTACGGCGACCTCTTCTGCCCGCGAACTCATCGCATGGTGACGACGCTCAGTGCGCCGTCGCCGTCTGCTTCGCGCCCTTGTTCTTGCTCGCGCGGCCGATCTCTTCCAGCTTGATCTCGACGTGCTTCGAGAACACGAATTCCGCCGGACGCTGCTTGTCGATCGGCAGGTCCTTCGCGTAGGCGCCTTGCGTGCGCGGGCCACGCAGCGACACGCCGAGCGCCTTCAGCGGATGCGCCACGGTATCCATCACCGCCGTCGCTTCGAAACCGCTGTGGACCATGCAGTCCGCGCACTTCTCGTAGTTGCCCGTGCCGTACTTTTCCCACTCCGTGGTTTCCATCAGTTCCTTGAAGGTCTTCGCATACCCTTCGCCGAGCAGATAGCACGGACGCTGCCAGCCGAACACCGTGCGCGCCGGGTTGCCCCACGGCGTGCATTGGTACGTCTGGTTGCCCGCGAGGAAGTCGAGGAACATGCCCGACTGGCTGAACGACCAGTTCTTGCCGTTGTTGCCGCGCTTGAAGATTTCGCGGAAGAGCGTCTTCGTCTTGTCGCGGTTCAGGAAGTGCTGCTGGTCCGGCGCGCGCTCGTAGGCGTAGCCCGGCGACACCGTGATGCCGTCGACGCCCATCGGCCCGAGCGTGTCGAAGAACGCGGCGACGCGTTCCGGGTTCGCATCGTTGAAGAGCGTGCAGTTGATGTTCACGCGAAAGCCGCGGCGCTTCGCTTCCTTGATCGCTTTCACGGCCTTTTCGTACACGCCGTCCTGCGAGACCGAATGGTCGTGCGTCTCGCGGTCGCCGTCGAGGTGGACGGACCACACGAAGTACGGGCTCGGCTCGTAGTCGTCCATCTTCTTTTCCATCAAGAGCGCGTTCGTGCAGAGATACACGAACTTCTTGCGCGCGATGATGCCCTTCACGACCTGCGGCATTTCCTTGTGCAGGAGCGGTTCGCCGCCCGCGATCGACACGACCGGCGCGCCGCATTCATCGACGGCACCGAGGCATTCTTCCAGCGACAGACGCTGATTCAGGATCGGGTCCGGATAGTCGATCTTGCCGCAGCCGTTGCAGGCGAGATTGCAGCGGAACAGCGGTTCGAGCATCAGCGCGAGCGGATAACGCTTGTTGCGCATGAAATGCTGACGCGCGATGTACGCGCCAACCCGGACTTTCTGCAGCATCGGAATAGACAATTGGGTGCTCCTTAATCGTCGCGCGCGGCCGTCGCATCGACCGCGGCAAGCGGTTGCGTCAGTTTCGCGGGGAGTTTGAATTCGACCTTTTCTTCGCGGCCGCTCATCGTCGATACGTCGACGTGACCGAGCGCGCGCAAGGCGTCGATGACATGGTTGACCATTTCCTCGGGCGCCGAAGCGCCCGCGGTTATGCCGACGGTCTGCGCGTTCGCAAACCAGCCCGGCTTCACTTCCGTACCGTCCGCGACGAGATAGCTCGGCACGCCGCTCTCGGCACCGATCTCCCGCAGACGATTCGAGTTGGAACTATTGGTGGCCCCGACCACGAGCAGCACGTCTACTTGGGTCGACAGCTCGCGCACGGCGGCCTGGCGGTTTTGCGTCGCGTAGCAGATGTCGCGCGTGTCCGGGCCGACGATATCGGTGAAGCGGCGCTGCAACGCGTCGATGATGCCGCGCGTGTCGTCCACCGAGAGCGTGGTTTGCGTGACGTAGGCGCAGGGCGTGTCGACAGGCAAGTCGAGCGTGGCGACTTCGGCTTCGCTTTGCACCAGCACGACCTTGCCGGGAATCTGGCCGATCGTGCCTTCGACTTCCGGGTGCCCCGCGTGGCCGATCAGGATCAGCGTGCGGCCTTGCGACACATACTGGCGCCCCTGAACGTGGACTTTCGTCACGAGCGGACAGGTGGCGTCGAGCACGTCGAGACCGCGCGCCTGCGCATCGGCTTCGACGGCCTGCGCGACGCCGTGCGCGCTGAAGATCGCGACCGCGCCGTGCGGCACTTCGTCGAGTTCCTCGACGAATCGTGCGCCTTTGTTCCGCAGATTGTCGACGACGTGGCGGTTGTGAACGATCTCGTGGCGCACGTAGACGGGCGCGCCATGCCGTTCGAGCGCCCGATCGACGATCTCGATCGCACGGACCACGCCCGCACAAAAGCCGCGGGGCTGAGCAAGGATGATACGCATATTCGGGCGAACTCCGACTGGCGCGGGTTTCGGGTGAGCCGGCGCAGGTGCGCGCGGCCATTCGAGTCCGTCTCGTCCGACGAGTCGGGCGGCTGACGGACTCACGAAGACGATCGGTAATAAAGGAACAATTCTTTCAAACTTCGCGTCGAAGTTGACCGCGTATTCTAACGCGTTCGCTTTTTGGATGCTTGTTACGCGCTTATGACGCGGCGAGCCGCGAAATAGATCAATTACTGCGAATCGTAGAACCCAGTAAACTGTCCGGCGTTCCGGCGCTGACCGGTTTTCGTCTTACTCCTGCGCGTCGATTCTGGCGATTCCGGCCGAATGCGGATGGTGTTTTCGGCTGCCGCGCCCTGTGTTCAGCCACGTCGCCGCCGTTGCGCGCAAGCGCATTTTCCGAAGGCTCATTCATTCATGTTACTGATCGCCTGGCTGTCGTTTCTCATCTGGCTCGTGCTCGTGTTCGCGCGCGGCGGGTTCTGGCGCGTGCAGCCCGCCGCGCCGCTCTCGGACACCACGTTGCACGCCGTCGGGAATGCGGAGATCGCGCGGCACGGCGCGTGGCCCGCGCTCGTCGCCGTGGTGCCGGCGCGCAACGAAGCGGACGTGATCGGGCGTGCCGTCGGCTCGCTGCTCAAGCAGGACTACGCGGGGTCGTTTCACGTGGTCGTCGTCGATGACCACAGCACCGACGGCACCGCGGACGCCGCGCAGTCCGCCGCCCACGAACTTGGCCTCGAAGACCGGCTGACGGTGCTGACGGCCGCGCCGTTGCCGGCCGGCTGGTCGGGCAAGGTGTGGGCGCAGTCGCAGGGTATCGGGGCGATCGGAAAGCTCGGCCTGCCCGCGGAGTTCCTGCTTCTCACCGACGCCGACATCCATCATCCCGCCGAGGCCGCGACGCAGCTCGTCGCGCGGGCGATTCTCGAAGACCGCGATCTGGTGTCGCTGATGGTGCGGCTGCGTTGCGATTCGCCGTGGGAGAAGGCGCTGATTCCGGCGTTCGTTTTTTTCTTCGCGAAGCTGTATCCGTTTTCCTGGGTGAGCGACGTGAAGAAGCCGACGGCGGGTGCCGCGGGTGGCTGCATGATGGTGCGGCGCGACGCGCTGGAAGCGGCGGGCGGGATCGAATCGATCCGTGCGGAACTGATCGACGATTGCAGTCTCGCCGCGCGCCTGAAGCATCGCGACGGACGCGACGAGACGCGCCCGATCCGGCTGGATCTGGCGGAGCGCAGCGCGTCGCTGCGTCCCTACGACGACTGGCGCCAGATCTGGAACATGATTGCGCGCACGGCGTTCACGCAGTTGCGGTATTCGCCGTGGCTGCTCGCGGGGACCGTGCTGGGGATGGTGCTGATCTATATCGTGCCGCCGGTGCTGGCGTTGTGGCTCGGGCCTCGGGCGTGGCCGGCGTGCGCGGCGTGGGCGCTGATGTGCATCGCGTATGCGCCGATGTTGCGGTACTACCGTCGCTCGTTGTTGTGGGCGCCGGTTTTGCCGCTTGTCGCGCTCTTCTACGTGAGCGCGACCGTCGGGTCGGCGGTGAGGTTCTGGCGCGGCAAAGGCGGACAGTGGAAGGCGCGCGTGCAGGCGCCGGGGAAGGGATCGTAGCGGACCGCTTGGACGTTAGCCTCGCAGCCCTAGCCTCAAGCCACCATCGCCGGCACCACGGCAAGCGATGGCACCTGCTTGCGCCGCTCCCGCGTGGGCGCCGTCCCAAACGCATCGCGATAGCTCTTGGAAAAGTGACACGCGGACTGGAATCCGCAAGCCATCGTGATGTGCATGATCGACATATCGGTCTGGAGCAGCAACTCCCGCGCGCGTCTCAGCCTTAACATCAGATAGTAATGCGTCGGCGTCATGCCGAGATGCTCGCGAAAGATCCGCTGCAACTGCCTCTGCGACATCCCCGCAAGCCGCGCGAGTTCTTCGCGCGACAAAGGCTCTTCGATGTTGTTCTCCATTAGCGAGATCACCTCGAAGAGCGACTTGTTCGCCGATCCCAATCGCGCCACGAGCGGCATGCGCTGCTGCGCGCTCGTATCCCGCACATGCTCGACGATGAACTGCTCCGCGATCTGCGTCACGCGCGCGGTGCCGACACGCGCGGCAATCAGGTTCAGCATCATGTCGAGCGGCGCGACGCCGCCGGTACACGTCACACGATCCCGATCGACGACGAACAGTTCCTTAAGAAAGCGCGTGTCCGGAAACTCTTCCTTGAGCGCGGACATGTTCTCCCAATGGATCGCGCACGCATAGCCCGCAAGCAGACCGGCGCGCGCGAGCGCATACGTTCCGGTGCAAAGGCTACCAAGCACACTGCCTAGCCGCGCGAAGCGACGCAGCGCTGCAAGATGCGCCGGCGTGGTCTCGCGCTGCACGTCGATGCCGCCGACCACGAACACTATGTCCGGCTGCCCGACGCATTCGACCGGTCCCGTATCGACCGACAAACCATTGCTCGCCGTGACGGGTCCGCCATCGGGACTGACGATCGACCAGCGGTAAAGCGGCTGTCCCGTCAGATAGTTCGCCATGCGCAACACTTCGATGGCGTTGGTGAACGCGATCATCGTGAAGTTGGGAAGCGGCATGAATGCGAAGTGCGACAGCGACGCCGTGCGATCGGGGGACATGGGAGCCGTGATTCCTTGGAATCTGTAGTTTGAGGCCGGCGTGGGGAGCGACGGCTTATTCATTTTGATTTCTTGTGCAACTACCATGCCATAAGGCTAAACCCTGAGCGAGGCGTGGCCGTGCCCCACGGCGGCGCTAAGGTCGCACCGCAAACGGGTTGAGACGGCCGCCGCGCGGGCATCCGCGCTTCACGGCAGTGCAATGCGCAAACCCGCTACCTCAAATCGCGCGACGCCACTTGTCGAAAAAGGACGTGCATGTCGGAAAAGGCCAAGAACGCGTCTGAATTCGTAAATTGACACGACGGGCATGAGACAAGAATAGACGCATCGAAGCGCAGTAACGGACGGCCCGCCGGGCTAGGCCGCGGCGCCTCGGAACCGTTCCAATTCCTTGATCCACGGACCCTACATGTCGAATCCGAATCCTTTCTTCGAAGAGTCGCTGGCGACGCGCGATGCCCTCGTGCGCGGCGCCGTACTGAAAGAACTCGAGCGCCAGCAATCGCAAGTCGAACTGATCGCGTCGGAAAACATCGTGTCGCGCGCGGTGCTCGAAGCACAGGGTTCGGTGCTGACCAACAAGTATGCCGAAGGCTATCCGGGCAAGCGCTATTACGGCGGCTGCGAATTCGTCGACGAAATCGAAGCGCTCGCCATCGAGCGCATCAAGCGGCTCTTCAACGCGAAGTTCGCGAACGTGCAGCCGCATTCCGGCGCGCAAGCCAACGGCGCCGTCATGCTCGCGCTCGCCAAGCCGGGGGACACGGTGCTCGGCATGTCGCTCGACGCGGGCGGCCACCTGACGCACGGCGCGAAGCCCGCGCTCTCGGGCAAGTGGTTCAACGCGGTCCAGTACGGCGTGAATCGCGAGTCGATGCTGATCGACTACGAACAGATCGAGGAACTGGCACAACAGCACAAGCCGTCGCTCCTGATCGCGGGTTTCTCCGCGTATCCGCGCGAGCTCGACTTCGCGCGCCTGCGTTCGATCGCGGACAACGTCGGCGCCAAGCTCATGGTCGACATGGCGCACATCGCCGGCATCATTGCGGCGGGCCGCCACGACAATCCGGTCGATCATGCGCACGTCGTGACGTCCACGACGCACAAGACCTTGCGCGGCCCGCGCGGCGGCTTCGTGTTGACCAACGACGAAGACATCGCGAAGAAGATCAACTCCGCCGTCTTTCCCGGCCTGCAAGGCGGCCCGCTGATGCACGTGATCGCGGGCAAGGCCGTTGCGTTCGGCGAAGCGCTGCGGCCGGACTTCAAGACCTACATAGACAACGTGCTCGCCAACGCACAGGCGCTCGGTGATGTGCTCAAGCAAGGCGGCGTCGATCTCGTGACGGGCGGCACCGACAACCATCTGCTGCTCGTCGACCTGCGTCCGAAGGGCCTGAAGGGCAACCAGGTCGAGCACGCGCTGGAGCGCGCGGGCATCACCTGCAACAAGAACGGCATTCCGTTCGATACCGAGAAGCCGACCGTCACCTCGGGCATTCGCCTCGGCACGCCGGCGGGCACGACGCGCGGCTTCGGCGTCCACGAGTTTCGCGAGATCGGACGCCTGATCGTAGAAGTGTTCGATTCGTTGCGCGACAGCCCGGAAGGTCATGCCGCCACCGAACAGCGCGTGCGCCGCAAGATCTTCGCGCTGTGCGAACGCTTCCCCATCTACTGAGAACGCCTGGAGCATTCAGATGAGCAACCTGCACGAAAACAGCATCATCATCGACGGACTGAACATCTCGAAGTTCGAGCGCTCGGTGTTCGAGGACATGCGAAAGGGTGGCGTCACCGCTGTCAACTGCACGGTGTCGGTGTGGGAAGACTTCCAGAAGACCATCGACAACATCGCGGAAATGAAGCAGCAGATCCGCGAATACAGCGAGATCCTGACGCTCGTGCGCACGACCGACGACATCCTGCGCGCGAAGAAGGAAAACAAGACCGGCATCATCTTCGGCTTCCAGAACTCGTATGCGTTCGAGGACAACCTCGGCTACATCGAAGTGTTCAAGGAACTCGGCGTGAACGTGGTACAGCTTTGCTACAACACGCAGAACCTCGTCGGCACCGGCTGCTATGAAGCGGACGGCGGCTTGTCGGGCTATGGCCGCGAAGTGATTCAGGAGATGAACCGCGTCGGCATTCTGGTCGATCTCTCGCACGTCGGCGCCAAGACGTCTTCCGATGCGATCGCCTGCTCGAAGAAGACGGTCACGTATTCGCACTGCTGCCCGTCGGGCCTGAAGGAACATCCGCGCAACAAGAGCGATGAACAACTCAAGGAGATCGCCGACGCCAACGGCTTCGTCGGCGTGACGATGTTCGCGCCGTTCCTGAAGCGCGGCGCCGAAGCCAACGTCGACGATTATCTCGAAGCGATCGAATACGTGGTCGATCTGATCGGCGAAGACAAAGTGGGCATCGGCACGGATTTCACGCAAGGCTACTCCACCGAGTTCTTCGACTGGATCACGCACGACAAGGGCCGCTATCGCCGCCTGACGAACTTCGGCAAGGTCGTGAATCCCGAAGGCATTCGCACGATCGGCGAATTCCCAAACCTGACCGCCGCGATGGAACGCGCGGGCTGGAGCGAGTCGCGCATCAAGAAAGTCATGGGCGAGAACTGGATGCGTGTGTTCGGCGAAGTCTGGAACGTCTGATCGACGCTTATAAAAAGGAACCTCACGATGCAACCTCAACTGCCCATCGACGTCGATCCCAATACCGGCGTCTGGACCACCGACGCGCTGCCGATGCTCTACGTGCCGCGCCACTTCTTCACGAACAACCACACGGCGGTGGAAGAAGCGCTCGGCCGCGATGCCTACGCCGAGATCCTCTACAAGGCGGGGTACAAGTCCGCGTATCACTGGTGCGCCAAGGAAGCCGAGAAGCACGGCATCAGCGGCATGGCTGTATTCGAACACTATCTGAAGCGCCTGTCGCAACGCGGCTGGGGCCTCTTTACGATCACCGAATCCGATCCTTCGACATCGCGTGCGCGCATCGAGCTGCACAACTCGTCGTTCGTGCTCGCGCAGCCGGGCAAGGAAGGCAAGCTTTGCTACATGTTCGCAGGCTGGTTTGCGGGCGCGATGGACTGGGTGAACGACACGGCCGCGCCCGAAGCGAAGCAAGGTCCGCGCTCGCATTCCATCGAAACGCAATGCGCCGCCGAAGGACACGATCACTGCGTGTTCGAAGTGTCGCCGCTGGCCGCCTGAGCATCTACGCACAATCATTCCGAGGTCGATCGCGATGCGTTACCCGAACCTTTTCAAGCCTCTCACGCTGAACAAGCTGACCCTGCGCAATCGCATCGTCAGCACGGCTCACGCGGAGGTCTATGCGGAGCCGGGCGGTCTGCCGGGCGACCGCTATATCCGCTACTACGAAGAGAAGGCGAAGGGCGGCGTGGGTCTGGCCGTATGCGGCGGGTCGAGCCCGGTTTCGATCGACAGTCCGCAAGGCTGGTGGAAGTCGGTCAATCTCTCGACCGACAAGATCATCGATCCGCTTGCGCGTCTTGCCGAAGCGATGCATCGCCACGGCGCGAAGATCATGATCCAGGCGACGCACATGGGCCGCCGCTCGGCGTGGCATGGCGAGAGCTGGCCGCATCTGATGTCGCCCTCGGGCGTGCGTGAGCCGGTACATCGCGGCAACGCGAAGATCATCGAAGTGGAAGAGATTCGCCGCATCATCGCGGACTTCGCGGCTGCCGCGAAGCGCGTGAAGGATGCGGGCATGGATGGCATCGAGATTTCGGCGGCGCACCAGCATCTGATCGACCAGTTCTGGAGCCCGCGCACGAACTTTCGCACCGACGAATGGGGCGGCTCGCTCGAAAACCGCCTGCGCTTCGGCACGGAAGTATTGAAGGCGGTGCGCGAAGCGGTGGGCGCGGACTTCTGCGTCGGCCTGCGCATGTGCGGCGACGAATTCCACGAAGACGGCCTCGATCACGAACAGTTGAAGGAGATTGCGCAGGCGATGTCGGAGTCGGGCTTGATCGACTACGTCGGCGTGATTGGATCGGGCGCGGACACTCACAATACGCTCGCGAATTGCATGCCGCCGATGGCGCTGCCACCCGAGCCGTTCGTGCATCTCGCGGCCGGCATCAAGTCGGTCGTGAAGCTGCCGGTGATGCATGCGCAGAGCATCCGCGATGCGGGTCAGGCGGAGCGTCTGCTCGCGAGCGGCATGATCGATCTGGTCGGCATGACGCGCGCGCAGATCGCCGATCCGCACATGGTCATCAAGATTCGCGATGGCCGCGAAGATGAAATCAAGCAGTGTGTCGGCGCGAACTATTGCATCGACCGCCAGTACAACGGGCTCGACGTGCTGTGCGTGCAGAACGCCGCGACCTCGCGCGAAGCGACGATGCCGCATGTGATCGAAAAGACGCGCGGACCCAAGCGCAAGGTGGTCGTGGTCGGCGCGGGTCCGGCCGGACTGGAAGCGGCGCGCGTGGCGAAGTCGCGCGGACACGACGTCGTGCTGTTCGAGAAGAACGATTACGTCGGCGGCCAGATCATGATCGCCGCGAAGGCGCCGCAGCGCGAGCAGATGGCGGGCATCGTGCGCTGGTTCGACATGGAGACGAGGCGCCTCGGCGTCGATCGACGTCTGGGCGTCGCCGCCGACGACAAGACGATCATGGCCGAGAAGCCGGACATCGTCGTGCTGGCGACGGGCGGCTCGGCGTTCACGCAGCACGTTCCCGCGTGGGGCGTGGAGGAAGGGCTCGCCGTGAGTGCGTGGGACGTGCTCTCGGGCAAGGTCGAGCCGGGCAAGAACGTGCTCGTCTACGACGGCGTCAGCACGCATGCCGGCGCGGGCGTCGCGGACTACATGTCGAGCCGGGGATCGAATGTCGAGATCGTGACGCCGGACGTGAAGGTCGCGGACGACGTCGGCGGCACGACGTTCCCGATTTTCTATCGACGCCTCTATGCGCAAGGCGTGGTCCACACGCCGAACTACTGGCTCGACAAGGTGTACGAGGAAGACGGCAAGAAGATCGCCGTGCTTCGCAACGAGTACACGGAAGAGCAGGAGGAGCGCGCGGTCGATCAGGTGGTGATCGAGAACGGCAGCACGCCCAACGACGAACTCTACTGGAAGCTCAAGCCCGAGTCGGTCAATCGCGGACAAACCGACGTGCACAAGCTCTTCGCGTCCGAGCCGCAGCCCTCGCTGTCGGAAGAACTCGGCAATGGCCGCTTCCTGCTGTTTCGTGTCGGCGACTGCATCTCCATGCACAACATCCACGGCGCGATCTACGACGCGCTGCGTCTTTGCAAGGACTTTTGACGATGAGCCCCGTGTTTGTCATCACCGTCTTGCTGTGGGTTTCGGTGGCCGGTCTCGCGTTCGCCGTGATGAAGCGCGCGGCGTACTGGCGCGAAGGGCGCGCGACCGCTGCGGGCGCCTACGGCTGGGCCAACCTGCTGTCGATCCCGAAGCGCTATTTCGTCGACCTGCATCATGTGGTCGCGCGCGATCCGTATATCGCGAAGACGCATGTCGCGACTGCGGGCGGCGCGATCCTCGCGATGGCGCTCGTGTTCCTGAACTACGGACTCGCGATCTATTCGCCGTGGCTCGACAAGGCGATCTTCCTCGCTGCGTTGATCATGCTGGTGGGCGCCGTGTTCGTGTGGCGCAGGCGGCATGGCGCGAAAGCCGTGCCTGCGCGGCTGTCGCGCGGTCCGTGGGACAGCCTGCCGCTCTTACTCGGGTCGTTCGCGCTCGGTCTCGCGCTGTTCGTCGCGCTGCCGGCGGGCGCGATGTCGGGTGCGCTCGCGGTCATCGTCGCGTTGCTGATCGCGGCCGGCGCCTTCGCGATGACCTTCGGCGCGGCGCGCGGCGGTCCGATGAAGCACGCGATGGCGGGTCTCCTGCATCTCGCGTTCCATCCGCGTCAGGAGCGCTTCACGAACAAGGACCACGCAAACGACGTCGTGCCGCCGACCGCGCTCAAGATGCCCGTCCTCGATGCAAAGGAGTATGGCGTCGGCAAGCCAGTGGAGTTTCGCTGGAACCAGTTGCTGAGTTTCGACGCCTGCGTGCAATGCGGCAAGTGCGAAGCCGCGTGCCCCGCATTCGCATCGGGCCAGCCGCTGAATCCGAAGAAGCTGATTCAGGATCTCGTGACGGGCATGGTCGGCGGAACGGACGCCGCCTACGCAGGCAGCCCGACGCCCGGCATTCCGGTCGGCCGTCATGCGGGCGCGCCGGGCAAGCCGCTGATGTCGAGCCTGATCGAAGCGGACACGATCTGGTCCTGCACCACTTGCCGCGCGTGCGTGCAGGAGTGCCCGATGCTGATCGAGCACATCGATGCGATCGTCGACATGCGTCGCAACCAGACGCTCGTCGAAGGCATCGTGCCGGGCAAGGGACCGATCACGCTGGCGAACCTGAGAGAGACGGGCAGCGCGAACGGCTACGACATCGGCGCGCGCTATGACTGGGCCGTGGACTTGCAGGTGCAGGTCGCGCAGCCGGGACGTCACGTCGATGTGCTGCTGTTCGCGGGCGAAGGCGCGTTCGACATGCGCTATCAGCGCACGCTGCGCGCGCTCGTCAAGATATTGAACCAGGCGGGTATCGACTATGCGGTGCTCGGTGGCGTGGAGACCGACACGGGCGATACGGCCCGTCGTCTCGGCGACGAAGCGACCTTCCAGCAGCTCGCGAAGCAGTTGATCGGCACGCTCGCGCAGTACTCGTTCGGCAAGATCGTGACCGCCGATCCGCACGTGATGCACAGCCTGCGCAACGAGTATCGCGCGCTCGGCGGCTTTTACGACGTGCAGCATCACACGTCGCTGATCGCGGAGATCGTCGCGAGCGGCAAGCTCTCGCCGCGTGCCGCCGCCGCGCTCGCCGAAAAGAAGGTCACGTATCACGATCCGTGCTATCTCGGCCGCTACAACGGCGAGACGGAAGCGCCGCGCAAGTTGCTGAAGACCATCGGCATCAAGGTGGTCGAGATGGAGCGGCATGGCATGCGCGGTCGCTGCTGCGGCGGTGGCGGCGGCGCGCCGCTCACCGACATCCCCGGCAAGCAGCGCATTCCCGACATCCGTATCGCCGACGCGCGCGCCATCGACGCGGAGATCGTCGCGGTCGGCTGCCCGAACTGCACGGCGATGCTCGAAGGCGTCGTGGGTCCGCGTCCGGAAGTGCTCGACGTGGCGGAACTCGTTGCGGCCGCGCTGGAGTAAGCGATGAACGACACCATCAAACGAATCGACCCGCGCCGGCCGTTCACGATCACGGCCGATGGACTCAGGCGCATCACGCTCGGCGCGACCGGCGGCGGCATGATCGACATGGCGGCCATGCTTCACGGCGGTCATCGCGAGCAGGCGAAGCAGCGTCGCACGACGGCCGTTGCAGAGCGCGCGCTGCTGGTCGCGGCGCACACGGACCGCGGTGCGCTCGACGATCACGCCCGCCAGACGCTCGCCGCCGCCGCGTTGATCGCGGATGCGCACACAGAAGTCGTGCTGCTCGCATTCGGCGAGTTCAACGACGACGCGGCCGCGCTCGGCGCTGACAAACTCATCGCGTTGCCCGCGTTCGACCGGCGCGGCTTCGCGCCCGAAGACGAACTGAACGCGCTGGCCGCTTACGTCGCCGCGTTTTCTCCGGCGCACGTGTTCCTGCCGGACAACGCAACCGGCGACGGCGACCTCGGCCGCCGGTACGCGGCGCGCGCGAACGCGAGCGTCGCGACGCACGTCGTCGAAATCGATGCGAAGCATGTCGCGACGTATGCGCAAGGCGGCAAGGCGTTCGCGACGCGCGCGCTGCCCGAAGTGATCCTGCTTGGCGCCAACGCCGTCGATCCGAAGCTGCCGTTCGTCGGCGCGGGCGAGCGGGTCGAAAGCATCGGTGTGGCGGCGTCGAAGGGCGCGTATCGCGATCTCGGCATCGAAGAGATCGACGCCGCGCAGGTCGCGCTGGAAGAGGCGGATTTCATCGTGTCGGCGGGTAACGGCGTGTCGGACGTGCCCGCGTTCGAGCGCCTCGCCCGCACGCTGGGCGCCGCGATCGGCGCGAGCCGCGTTGCAGTCGACGACGGCAAGTTCACACGCGACAAGCAGATCGGTGCGACCGGCAAGACCGTCGATGCGAGCGTGTACATCGCGTTCGGCATTTCGGGCGCGGTTCAGCACTTGCAGGGCATCAAGGATTGCCGGCATGTGATCGCCGTGAACCTCGACGCCAGTTCGCCGATTGCCAAGCGCGCCAACCTGACGATCATCGCGGACACGCAGGAAACCATCGCGGCGCTGACCGAAGCGGCGTCGGCCGCGCGCCAATCGAAGGGTACGAGCGCGGCGTTGCTGAACACGAAGCCCGTCGCGGAAGGAGCACTGGCATGAAGATCGCCGTACTGGTTTCCATCGGACGACACCCGGTGAGCGGCACCGCGCGCTACAGCCGCAACGATGCCGCCGCGCTGACCATGGCGCTTTCCATCGCGAAGGCGCGCCGCGCGACGCTCGATGTGCTGCATGCAGGCGATCCGTCGAGTCCCGCGCTACGCGAATATCTGGCGCTGGGCGCGGCGCGCGTCGAAGTGCTCGACGTCGAAGGCGACGCCATCGCGGCGCTCGCCACACGCCTGAAAGGCTACGACCTCGTGATGACCGGCACGCGAGCCGAAGGCGCATTCGACAGCGGCATGCTGCCTTACCGTCTCGCCGATGCGCTTGGCGTGGCGCTCGTCGGCTCGGCGGTCGATGTGACGGTCAAGGACGCGGCGGTCGAAGCGCGGCAGTTCATGCCGAAGGGCTTGCGCCGCCGCGTCGAGGCCTCGCTGCCCGCGCTCGTCGCCGTGCATCCGATGGCGAACGCCGCGCCGCGCTACGCCTATGCGCGCCTGCGGGAAGGCACGGTCGCGCCCGTACTGATGCGCGCGCCGGCGGACGCCGAATCGGCGCACTGGACGCTGCGTCCCGCGACCGCGAAACCGGTCAGGCTCGCCGCCGCCGAGAAGCGCTCCGGCCACGCGCGCATGCTTTCCGCGACGACGACCGAGAGCCGCGGCGGCAGCGTCGTAATTGAAGGGAGTTCCGTCGAAAAAGCACAAGTGATCCTGGCGTATTTGCGCGAGCATCAACTCGTGGATTACTGATTTTTCGTTTCGCAGACAACCTGCCGGCACGAACGCTCGAGCGGGTCACCCAGGCACAACGGAGCACACGATGAAAGTTTCGGCAGACGTTCGCGCAATGATCGAACGCCGCAAAAAAGGCTACACGCTCGAAGCGCCGTTCTACACGAGCGAGGACATTCATGCGCTCGATCTCGACGCGATTTTCCGCAAGCACTGGATTCAGGTCGCGGTGGAACCGGACGTCCCCGAGCCGGGAGACTACATGACGGTCGAGATCGGCAACGATTCGGCGCTGATCGTGCGCGACGACGACATGCAGATCCGCGCATATCACAACGTCTGCCGGCATCGCGGCGCACGCCTGTGCAATTCGGAGAAAGGCTCGCTCGGCAACATCGTCTGCCCTTATCACAGCTGGACCTACAACCTCAATGGCGACCTGATGTTCGCCGAGCACATGGGCGACCAGTTCGACCGTTGCAAGCATAGTCTGAAGCGCGTTCACGTGGAGAATCTGGCGGGCCTCATCTTCATCTGCCTGGCCGACGAGCCTCCCGCCGACTTCAGCGTGATGCGCGCCGCGATGGAGCCGTACATGCTCCCGCACGGTCTCAAGGACACGAAGATCGCCGCATCGATCGATATCGTCGAAGAAGGCAACTGGAAGCTCACGATGGAGAACAACCGCGAGTGCTATCACTGCGTCGCGAACCATCCCGAGCTGACGGTTTCTCTCTACGAATACGGCTTCGGCTATCAGCGCACGCCAGCCAACGAAGAAGGCATGGCCGCGTTCGAAGAGACCGTCGCGCGACGCACCGCGCAGTGGGAAGCGATGAACCTGCCGTCGGCGGAAATCGAACGTCTTGCCGATCTCGTCACTGGCTTTCGCACGCAACGCCTGCCGCTCGACCGCGACGGCGAATCGCAGACGCTCGACGCGAAGGTCGCATCGAAGAAGCTGCTCGGCGGCTTCGAACAGGCGGACCTCGGCGGCCTGTCGTTCTGGACGCAGCCGAACTCGTGGCATCACTTCATGAGCGATCACATCGTGACGTTCTGCGTGATTCCGCTGTCGGCAGGAAGGACGCTCGTGCGCACGAAGTGGCTCGTGCACAAGGATGCGCGCGAGGGCATTGACTACGATGTGAACAACCTCACGGCCGTGTGGCGCGCGACGAACGACCAGGACCGCACGCTGGTCGAGTACTCGCAACGTGGCGCGACGAGCAGCGCTTATGAACCGGGCCCCTACTCGCCGTTCACGGAAGGTCTCGTCGAGAAGTTCTGCGAGTGGTACATCGCGCGTCTCGCCGACTACGCCGATGCGCCCGGCGCCGTGCCGGCATCGTATGTTGAAAAAGTCGTGTCCTTCATGCGCTAAAGGCGCCGCCTGAAACGAGAAGCAGGAGAAACACATGATGCGCGATCAGGCGATCTTCGAGGCGACGAGCCGCGTGACCCAGCCGCAATTCTGGGGCACGCTGCCCGCGCGGTGGGACAGCGACACCGACGACACGCTCGTCTGCTGTCACGTCCGGCAGGAAACGCACGACGTGAAGAGCTTTTTCTTCCGCGCGCCGGGCGAACGCGCGTTCGTCTTCGAGCCGGGGCAGTTCATCACGCTCGAACTCGACATCGACGGCGAGACGATTAACCGCTGCTACACGATTTCGTCACCGCCCACGCGTCCCCATACGATTTCGATCACGGTCAAGCGCGTGCCGGGCGGCAAGGTCTCGAACTGGCTGCACGACAATCTTCAGCCCGGAGCAAGCGTGCGCGTGCTCGGGCCATCCGGCGAATTCACTTGCGCGCGGCATCCGGCGCGCAAGTTCCTGTTCCTCTCGGCGGGGTCTGGCGTCACGCCGCTGATGTCGATGAGCCGCGCGCACCATGAACTCGGCGAGGACAGCGACATCGTGTTCGTGCACAGCGCGCGCACGCCCGACGACATCATCTTCGCGCGCGAACTGGACCTGATCGCGTCCAACCAGGCGAATTTCCGCACGGCGTTTGTCTGCGAGCGGATCGGCGCGCGCACGAACTGGCCGGGCATCACGGGCTTCCTGACGCTGCCGCTCCTCAAGCTGATCGCGCCGGATTTTCTCGAACGCGAGATCTTCACGTGCGGTCCCGCGCCGTACATGAAAGCGGTGCGCCATCTGCTCGACGAAGGCGGTTTCGACCGCAAGCACTATCACGAAGAGAGCTTCTCGTTCGAGACAGTTTCCGAAGTCGCCGCGCAACTCGCCACCGCTCATGTCGCCGATGCGTTGCAGGGCAACGGGCATTCGGCAGAGGAATCGGTCGGCTTCGCGCCTGCGCCCGCTGAAGTCGAAACGAAGTTCAAGGTCAGCTTCGCGAAGAGCAATCGCGAGATCGAATGCGGCAGCGGACAGCACGTGCTCGACGCCGCGAAGAAGGCGGGCGTGAGGCTCGCCGCTTCGTGCACGCAGGGCATTTGCGGCACGTGCAAGGTCAAGCTCGTGTCGGGCGCCGTCGACATGAAACACGCAGGTGGCATCCGTCAGCGCGAAATCGATCAGGGGATGGTGCTGCTGTGTTGCAGCAAGCCGTTATCCGATCTCGTCGTCGACAAATAGGACGCAGGGAAAACAGCCGACGTCGCATCAGGACAACTCGATGTCGGAAAACAGCGTTACAGCGCAATTCTGGCTGGCGATTCTGAATGCTCAACGGCTTGAACCGCGAACGGGAGAACGACGATGAGACTGATCAAAAAGCTGCTGGTACTAAGTACTTTAAGCGCGGCGCTGGCTGCAACGAGCGTAGGGGTTTCCGCCGATACGAAACCGACCATCAAGATCGGCTACGTGGAAGGCTGGGACGACAGCGTCGCGACGTCCAACGTGGCCGCGCGCATCATCGAGAAGCGCCTCGGCTATCAGGTGCAACTGGTTCCCGTCGCGGCCGGCGTGATGTGGCAGGGCGTGGCGCGCGGCGACCTCGACGCGACGCTCTCCGCCTGGCTGCCGGTCACGCACGGCGCGTACTGGAACAACTTCAAGGATAAGGTCGTCGATCTCGGCCCCAACTTCAACGATGCGAAGATCGGTCTGATCGTGCCTGAGAACCTCGATGTAAAGAGCCTCGACGACCTGCAGGCGAAGAAGGCGGAGTTCGGGTCGCGCATCGTCGGCATCGACGCGGGCGCGGGCGTGATGCAGAAGGCGAGCGAGGCGATCAAGGCCTACAAGCTCGACTATCAGTTGATGCCGAGTTCGGGCAGCGCGATGACGGCCGAACTGGCGCGCTCGGAAGCGGCCAGCAAGCCGATCATCGTGACCGGCTGGAAGCCGCACTGGATGTTCGCGAAGTACAAGCTCAAGTTCCTCGACGATCCGAAGAAGGTGTTCGGTGAAGCCGAGCACGTAGATAGCGTCGTGAATCCGGAGCTGGAAAAGAAGGCGCCGCCGGTCGTCGCATTCCTGAAGAAATTCCAGTGGAAGCCGGGCGAGATCGACAGCGTGATGCTCGCGACGCAGAACGGCGAAAAGCCGACCGCCGCCGCCGATGCATGGATCGGCGCGCATGGCGATCGGGTGGATAGCTGGGTGAAGTGATCGGTTGGTTGAATAGCTGCAAAACGCCGCTTGATACCCAAGCGGCGTTTTGCGTTATTGCAGCACGACCGTTCGGTCGCCGTTGATGAACACGCGCCGCTCGATGAACGCCTTCACCGCGCGCGCAAGCGTAATGCATTCCACGTCGCGTCCGGTCGCGAGCAGTCGCTCCGGGCTGTAAGAATGATCGACGCGCTCCACTTCCTGCTCGATGATCGGACCTTCGTCCAGATCGTCGGTGACGAAGTGCGCCGTCGCGCCGATCAGCTTCACGCCGCGCGCATGCGCCTGGTGATAAGGCTTCGCGCCCTTGAAGCCGGGCAGGAACGAATGGTGGATGTTGATCGCGCGGCCCGCGAGCTTGCGGCTCGTGTCGCCGGACAGAATCTGCATGTAGCGCGCGAGGATCATCAGTTCCGCGCCGCAGGTGTCGAACAAGTCGAGAATGCGCGCTTCCTGTTGCGGCTTGGTGTCCGCCGTGATCGGGAGATGATGGAACGGCAGGCCGTGCTGCACGGCGAGCGGCTCCAGGTCCCGGTGGTTCGACGCGATACCGACGATGTCCATTTTTAGCTCGCCCATGCGCCAGCGGAACAGGAGGTCGGCGAGGCAATGTTCCAGCTTCGACACCATGATCAGCACCTTCGGCCGCGCGGCGACGTCGTGCATCGCCCAGGTCATGTGAAAGCGCGCCGCGATCGCTTCGAATTCGCGCTTGAGCGCCTCGATCTGAAGCGTCTCGTCGCGCTCGACGCCATGAAACACGCAGCGCACGAAGAAGCGTTCGCTCAGGTCGTCGTCGAAGACGGTCAGTTCGTCGATATAGCATTGATGCCGGTCGAGAAAGCCGACGACGGCGGCAACCTGGCCCGCCGCGCTCGGGCAGGCGACGGTCAATACCAGTTGATGCGGACGGGAAACCGAATCGGCGGGCATGCGTTCTCCACTTCAATGTTTGGGCCAGGCCGCGGACGCGGCACTGCATGATCGAAGTAGAGCAAACCGGGGCCGCGTCCGGATAGAAGCTAAACGCCGTCGCACTGGAACGGAAGCGTCAGGCGCTCATTCGACGCCGCATTCGTCCAGCAGCCACTGGCGGAAAGCGTTGATGGTCGGCGTCGGCGTGCGCCCGCATGAGCCACGAACGCGTAGCTGTTAAACGTGATGCCGCGATGCCCGGACGGCGAATCCGGCATGAGACACTTCATGCAGCAGTTCGGCCCCGCGCACGTCGCGGCAAACGGGCGGCCGCAGCATCGGAATCGAAGACTGACGACGGAGGCGAGATGGCCGCTGCATTCACGATCTACCGCGATACGGTCCGGCCCGAATGGGTCGACTACAACGGCCATCTGCGCGATGCGTTCTACATGCTGATCTACAGTCTCGCGACGGATGCGTTCATGGACCGCATCGGGCTCGACGACGCCACGCGCCGCGCCCGCCATCGCACCATGTACACGCTGGAAGCGCACGTGAACTTCATGCGCGAGATGAAGGAGGGCGCGCCGCTTCGCATCGACGCGCAGGTGCTCGCGCGCGATGCGAAACGCGTTCATCTGTACATGGAGATGTTCGAAGGCGAGCAAAGCGAACCGGTGTCGGCAAGCGAGCAGATGCTGCTGCACATCGATTCGAGCAGCGAACCGAAGTCGGCCGCGTTCGATGAAGACATCGCCGGACGCATCGCCGCGCTGTGCAGCGACGCGCCCGCCGCACGTTACGCGGGACGCGTGATCGGGCTGCCCGCGCGGTCGTCGGCGGCGGCCGATCCCGCCTGAGCGTGCCACGTCCTCAACAGCAGCGCGTTGGTCACGACGCTCACGCTGGAGAACGCCATCGCGGCGCCCGCGAACATCGGATCGAGCAGCCCGAACGCCGCGAGCGGAATGCCGATCAGGTTATAGACGAACGCCCAGAAAAGGTTCTGCTGGATCTTCCGGTACGTGCGCCGCGAGATGTCGATGGCATCCGCGACGAGCGCCGGATCGCCGCGCATCAGCGTGATGCCGGCCGCTTCGATCGCGACGTCCGTGCCGCTCGCCATCGCGATGCCGATGTCGGCGGCGGCGAGCGCCGGGGCGTCGTTGATGCCGTCGCCCGCCATCGCGACGACGCCGTCCGTCGTCGTCTTGAGTTGCGCGATCACGCGCGCCTTGTCGTTCGGCAGCACCTGCGCGTGAACGTCCCCGGGCGCGATGCCAAGCGCCGCCGCGACGCTCGCCGCGCTGCCCGCGTTGTCGCCGGTGACGAGCACGCTTCTCACGCCCATCGATGCCAGCCGCTCGACCGCGGCGCGCGCGGTCGGCTTGATCGTATCGCCGAAAGCGATCAGGGCGAGCGCGCGCGGGCCGTCCATCGCGATCAGCCACGACACGGTGTTGCCCTGCGCTTCCAGTTCGCGCGCCCGCGCGGCGAGCGCCTGCGGCACGTCCGCGTTCAACTCGTCGAGCCAGCGTGAGCTGCCGATCGCCAGCGTGTTCGCGCCATCGGAGGCGACGCGCGCCTCGACGCCGCGTCCCGCGACCGCGCGCGCTTCGCTCGCTTCGAGACGCGGCGCGCGCGCTTCATCGGCCGCGGCGACGACCGCCCGCGCGAGCGGATGATCGCTCGTGCGCTGCACGGCGGCCGCGAACCCGAGCGCCTGTGTGCGATCGACGCCCGGCGCGGTTTCGAACGCCGTCACCGTGGGACGGCCGACCGTCAGCGTGCCCGTTTTGTCGAAGGCGACGACCTTGATCCGGTGCGCGAGTTCGAGCGCCTCGGCGTCCTTGATGAGCACGCCGTGACGCGCCGCGACGCCCGTGCCCGCCATGATCGCGGTCGGCGTCGCGAGGCCGAGCGCGCACGGGCACGCGATCACCAGCACGGCGACCGCGTTCAGGAGCGCAGTCTCGGCGTGCGCGCCGTGCACGAGCCAGCCAATCAACGTGACGAGCGCGATCGCGAGAATCGCCGGGACGAACACTGCCGACACGCGATCGACGAGCCGCTGGATCGGCGCCTTCTCCGCCTGCGCGGATTCGACGAGCCGGATGATGCGCGCGAGCGTCGTTTCCGCGCCGATCGCCGTCGTCTCGATCGCGATCACGCCTTCGCCGTTGATCGAACCGGCAGTCGCGCGCGCGCCCGGTTCCTTCGCGACGGGCAGGCTTTCGCCCGTAATCAGCGATTCGTCGATGTGCGTGCGGCCCTCGCGCACGATGCCGTCCACCGGCACGCGCTCGCCCGGCCGCACGATCGCGACGTCGCCGATGCGCACGTGGGCGAGCGCAATCTCGCGCTCGCCCGACGTGTCGCGCACGCGCGCGCGCTCGGGACGCAGCGCGTTGAGCGCGCGGATCGCGTCGGTGGTCTGGCGCTTGGCGCGCGCCTCCAGCCACTTGCCGAAGCGCACCAGCGTGATGACGACCGCCGACGCCTCGAAGTAGAGGTGCATCGCGTCGCCGGGATGCGCGAACATCTGATAGACGCTCAGTCCCCACGCCGCCGACGTGCCGAGCGCGACGAGCAAATCCATGTTGCCCGCCTTCGCGCGCACCGCGTGCCACGCGCCGACGTAAAAGCGCGCGCCGAGCACGAACTGCACGACGCTCGCGAGCGCGAGCTGAACCCACATAGTGAGTTCGAACGCGCTGCCGAACATCGGCAGGACGAGCGGCAGCGTGATGAGCGCCGAGACGATCACGGCGGCGAGTTCGCCGTTGCGCATCGGCGACGGCGCGGCGGGCGGCGCTTCGGGCTGGATCGGCGTGGCTTCGTAGCCGGCCTTGGTGATCGCGGCGACGAGCTGCTCGTCGCTCACGGACGCGCTCGCGTGGACGGTTGCCTTCTCGGTGGCGAGATTGACGGACACGCGCTCGACGCCCGGCACGCGCGTCAAAACCTTCTCGACGCGCGCCACGCACGACGCGCACGTCATTCCTCCGACGGCGAATTCCGCCGTTTTCGACGATGCTTCTGCACTGGACATGACAACTCACTCCGGTCTGACTGGGGCGATTCCTGTAACGACGAACCCCGACAGAAGCAGTATCGACCTTCCCATGCTTGGAAGGTCAAACGAGGTCATTTGATAGGCGGCGGGGCGGCGAGCATCGCGCCCGCGAGCGCGTCGGTTTGCGAGTCGTCGCGCGTGCGCAGGCCGTCGGCCGCGCCGCGCCGGTCGGCGTCGCTCTTGTTCTGCGAAAGCTTCGCCTTTCCGACGAACCGCGTCACCTCGATCTCGATCCCGACGATCGCTCCCAACATCTGGTCGATGAAATCGGCGGGCGCGTCGCCCATTTTCCAGGGCACGGGCTGGCCGGCTTCCATTTTGCGCGTGAGGCGCGCGACGAGGCCGCGCACGAACGCTTCGTCGTCGCGCACGGTGATCCGGCCGTGCGCGTGCACGACGAGATAGTTGTAAGTCGGCACCTGCCGGTGCGCCTCGTGCTTGCTCGGATACCAGTTCGGCGAAATATAGCCAGTCGGCCCCTGGAAAATCACCAGCACGTCCGACTGCGGCCCGACTTCGCGCCACACCGGATTCGCCCGCGCGACGTGGGCGCGCAGCGTGCCGGGCGCGCCCGGGTCCTTGCTCGCATCGAATTCGAACGGGACGTGATTCGCGTCGAGGCCATTCGGCCCGGACGTGACGAGCGCCCCGAGCGGATGCGCCGCGATCAGCGCGTGCAGCGCCTCCGGGCGCGTTTCTTCAAAGTGGGCGGGCAGGTACATCGTCGGCTCGAAAAGTGGGATGGACAGGCGTCGATGGTACGCGAGGCGGGCCGGCGCCGAAAGGCGGGCGCCGCCATTGTCGAGCCTTCGCACGCCGCCGGCGCGCGCGATGTTACGTGCTCCTTGCCTATCCTGAAAAGATAAGATAAAACCCGGATTCCGAGATGCGAAGATGCGTGGAAGAACCGCGCGGCGTCGAGGCGGGGCAAGGGCCACGGCGGACCGCGTCGCATGGACATACAGTAAAAAAACCGGATCGAACTCGAATGAAAACCAATCGACGCTGGGCATTCCCGTTGCATTCGGTTGCCTGCGCGGCTGCCGTTCTCGGCGCCGCGGCCCTCATGGCGGGGTGCGCCACGAAAACGCAGCAGGCCAAGGCGAGCGGCGGCTGGCTGAAGGATCAGGTCGCGGACGCCTACACGTTCGGCTTCCCGCTCGTCGCCACCGATCTCGCGCGCGAGCGCGCGGCGGGCGGCGACGCCAGCCGGCCCGGCCAGGCACCGCTCAACACGCTGCGTCACGCGACCGCGCTGCCGCCGGTCGGCGCGCGTGGTTTCCCGAGCGTCGACACGATCGATTCGAGCGCCTGGCTCGATGTCGCGAGCGGACCGGTGCTGGTGTCGCTGCCGGCTGCGCGCAGCCGCTACTACGACGCCCGCGCATTCGACGCCTGGACCAACACGCTCTATTCGAGCGCCGAGCGCATGCCGTTCCCGAAAGCGCAAACGATAGCGTTCGTCCCGGCCGGGTGGAAAGGCGTGTTGCCGGCGGGCGCGGCGCGCGTCGATTCGCCGACACGTTACGTCTGGCTGTCGATTCGCGTGCGGGTGAACGGTCCGCGCGACGTGCGCGAAGCGCGCAAGCTGCAGACGGCGATGCAGATCGAGACCGCGCCGGACACGGGCGGCGGCGTGAAGAGCGCGAAGAGCACGGCGAACGACGCGGCAGCGAACGCCGCGCTCGCCACGCCCGCGACGGCCGGCGCCTGGCCGACGGGCGCCGCGGAGCGCACGATGGCGTCTCCCGCGCAGATGTCGCCGGCCGAGCAGGCAGCGTCGCTCGACGCCAACGCGTTCTTCGCGCGGCTCGCGCGCGCGCTCGACGACAACCCGCCCGCCCCCGACGACGCTCACGAAATGAGCCAGCTCGGCGAGCTCGGTGTGGTGCCCGGCGAGCCGGTGCAGTTCCGCAAGAGCGACGCCGAGTTGCTCGCCACCGGCCTTGCCGACGCCCGCGAGCGCTTGGCGACGGTGCCGTCGAATGCGCTTTCGAAGAACGGCTGGACCTGGTTCGGCGACGGCGCCGGCAATTACGGCTCCGACTACACGCTGCGTGCGTTCCTCGCGCGCAACCAGCCGTGGACGCCGACGAAGGACAGCGAAGTGCGGCCGGTCGCGCGCGTCGACAGCGACGATCATCCGCTGAACGGCGCGAATACCTACGTGCTGCATATCGCGCCGAACCAGGTGCCGCCCGTGCGCGGTTTCTGGACGCTCACCGCGTACACGAAGGACGGCGCGCTCGCCGATTCGAAACTGCCGCGCCTGTCGATTTCGGATCGCGACAAGCTGAAGAAGAACCGCGACGGCTCGGTCGACGTGATCGTGTCGGAGCGTTCGCCGGGCAAGGCGCGCGCGTCGAACTGGCTGCCGGCGCCCGGCGCCGACTTCCAGCTCGTGATGCGCCTTTATGCGCCGAAGCCGCAGGCCAGTGACGGAAGCTGGGCGCCGCCCGTCATCGAGCGGCAGTGAGACGAGGCTGCGTCGCGAACGCGGCGCGCCGATCGACCTTTTAGTACAACGTTTGCGCTCTGCATCGTCGTATACTCGGGCATCACAATTCCCTGACCGCGCGGCGCGTGCTTCGCTGCACCGAGCCGCGCGCAACGCATCGCATGGCAAGCGTCACCAAGTCACCGCTGGCCTCGGCCGGACAAACCCTGCGCGGCGTCGCCGGCGCGCGCCGCACCCGGCGCATCTGCATCGGCCTGCTGATAGCGCTCGCCGTCATCGGGCTCCTCGGATTCTTCGCGGCGCCGCCGCTCATCCGGCACGTCGCCGAGCAGCAACTGAGCACGCAACTCGACCGTCCGGTGACAATCGGACGCATCGCGCTCAATCCCTACACGCTCGAATTCGAGGCGGACCGCGTGCACATCGGCGAGTCGGCGGCGAACCTGAAAGGCGCACCGGCCAACGCCGCGAACTTCATCGACGTGGAGCGGCTCATCGTGCGCACGTCGTGGTCGTCGGTGTTCCGGCTCGCGCCGATCGTCGACGAAGTGAAGATCGACTCGCCGCGCTTCGCCCTCGTGCGCTACGACGCCGAGCGTTTCAATTTCTCCGACCTGATCGCGAAATTCTCGAAGCCGTCGCCCGAACCGTCGAAAGGTCCGGCGCGCTTCTCGGTGTCGAACATCCGGCTGGAGAACGGCCGCATCGATTTCGACGACCGGCTGCTGAACGCGCGCCACGTAATCGACCGCTGGGCGCTCGGCATTCCGTTTATCGCCACGCTGCCGTCCGCCACCGACATTTTCGTGACGCCTTCGCTACAGGCGCATATTGACGGCTCGCCGCTTTCCATCAAGGGCCGCACCAAGCCGTTCGCGCAGTCGCGGGAGTCGGAAATCGCGGTGACGCTCGACGGGCTCGACGTGCCGAAGGTGGCCTCCTACGCGCCGGCCTCGCTGCCGGTGGCGGTGAAAAGCGGCCAGCTTTCGACCGATCTGAACGTGCGCTTTTCGATAGCCGACGGCGCGCCCGCGATCCACATCGACGGCACCGCCGACCTCGCCGATCTCGCCGTGACCGACAGGCAGAACGCGCCGCTCGTGGCGGCGCGCGCGCTGCACGTGAAGATCGCCAATGCCGAACCGCTGCGCAACCTGTACCGGATCGACGACCTGCGCATTTCGCAGCCGGACGTCGCGATCGAGCGCGACAAGTCGGGCGCGTTCAACTTCGCGAAGCTCGCGCCGCCCGCCAAGCCGGAAGCGCCGGCGCCGAAGGACGCGAAGACGCCGGAGCAGGCCGCGCCGCCGCTCGATCTCGCGGTGAAGCATCTTGGCATCGACGGCGGGCGGATCGCGCTGGACGACCGTCTGCTGGCAGAGCGCACGCAGGACACGCTGTCGAACCTGCAAGTCACCGTCGACGATTTCTCGACGCTCGCGAAGACGCCCGCGCGTTACACGCTCAAGACGGCGCTCGGCAAGGGCGGCACGCTCGATGCGTCGGGCAGCTTCACGCTCGCCGCGAAGACCGCCGACCTGAAACTCGCCGTCGATGCCATCGCGTTGCCGCCGTTCCAGCCGTACATCGACAACGCGCTGGCCGCGCGCGTCACCGACGGGTCGCTCGGCGCGACCCTGCCGCTTTCCGTCGACTGGTCGAAGCCGGAACCCGCCATCCAGATCGGCGCGGGCGACGTGACGCTCAAGTCGCTCAAACTCGTGCCGAAGTCGAATGCGGCGCCGGTCGCGCTGGCGTCGGCGGTCGCGAAGATCCAGAAAGTCGATGTCGGCGCGCGCACGGCCGCCATCGACAGCGTGCAGTTGAGCGGCCTTTCCGTCGACGCCACGCGCAGGAAGGACGGCACGATCGACCTCGCGGCGCTCGCCGGCCCGCACGAAGCGGCGCCCGAGCCGAGCGCCACGCGCAAGATCCAGAAAGCGCAGGCGGCGGGGCCGGCGTGGCGCTATCAGATCGGCCAGATCGCGCTCGCCGATTCGAGCGCGAACTTCACCGACGAAACCACGACGCAGCCCGTCAAGCTGCATGTCGCGCCGCTGAACGTGAACGTTAAGCAAATGAGCGAGGACCTCTCGAAGCCGCTCGCCGTCGACGGCAAGCTCACGTTGAACGGCAAGGGCGCGCTCGGCGTGGGCGGCACGGTGACGGTGAATCCGCTGAAAGTGGCGCTGCACGTCGACGGCAATCAGGTCGATGCCGCCGCGTTCGTGCCGTATTTCGGCGACAAGCTCAACGTCGCGATTGCGAGCGCGCTCGTGAACGCGAACGGCGACGTCGCGATGGCGGGCAGCGGGCGCGACCTGAAGGCGTCGTACAAGGGCGACGTGTCGCTCGCGAACGTGCGCATGATCGACAAGGCGAGCTCCGACCCGTTCGCCGGCTGGAAACTGCTCGGCCTCACGAACGTCAAGGCCGACTACAGCGAGCGCGGCACGGACGTCGAGGCGGCGCGCGTCGTGTTCGCGAACTTCTACGGGCGCGTGATTCTCAACGCGCAGGGCAAGCTGAACCTGCGCGACGTGGTCGCGAGCCAGAGCGGGCCCGCGCAATCCGTCACGCGCGAGAAGGACGCGCCCGCCGAAGCCTCGGCGCCGGTGCCAACCAGCGCGCCGCAGACCGTGACCGCCGCGAGCGGCCCCGAGAGTCCCGTGAACCTGCGCTTCGGACAGCTCGTGTTGCAGAACGGGCGCGTCACTTACACCGACAACTTCATCAAGCCGAATTACACCGCGAACCTGGTGGGCATCACCGGGACGATCGGCGCATTCGGCACGCACTCGACCACGCCCGCGCCGGTCGATGTCGCCGCGAAACTGGCCGCGAACGGTCCGGTGTCGATCAAGGGGCAGGTGAATCCGCTCATCAAGAAGCCGTCGCTCGACCTGACGGCGAGCGCGCACGACGTCGAGTTGACCAATCTCACGCCGTATTCGTCGAAATATGCGGGTTATCCGATCACGAAAGGCAAGCTGAACGTCGATCTGCACTACATGCTCGCGAACGATCAGCTCACCGCGAACAATCACCTGTTCATCGATCAACTCACGTTCGGCGATCACGTCGACAACCCGAGCGCCACCAAACTGCCGGTGCGCCTCGCGGTGTCGCTGCTGAAGAACTCGCGCGGCGAAATCGACGTGAACATTCCGATTTCCGGGTCGCTGTCGAACCCCGAGTTTTCGATCGGCGGGCTCGTCTGGCAGGCCATCGTCAATCTCGTGCAGAAGGCCGTGACCGCGCCGTTCACGCTGCTCGCGCACGCGTTCGGCGGCAATGGCGAGGAACTGGGTTACGTCGAATTCGACCCCGGCTCGGACGACCTGACCGACGCCGCGAAGAAAAAGCTCGACACGATCGCGAAGGCGCTCGCCGACAAGCCGTCGATCAGGCTCGATCTGTCGGCGCGGGTGGACCCGGCGGTCGATGGTCCGGCGCTGCGGGCCGCGTATGTCGAGCGGCAGGTGCGGATCGCGAAGCTGCGCGATCAGGCGGGCGGCGGCGCGAGCGTCGATCCGTCGACGATGAAAGTGTCCGGCGACGAATACAGCAAGTATCTGGCGAAGGCTTACAAGTCGGCGGACTTCAAGAAGCCGCGCAACATGATCGGGCTGACCAAGACGCTGCCGGACGAAGAAATGAAGAAGGCGCTCGCCGAAAATGCGCCGGTCGACGACGCCGCGCTCAGGGCGCTCGCGCAGAGCCGCGCGGCGGCGGTGCAGGAATACTTCGACGGCAAGATCGACAGCAAGCGGATCTTCGTCGTCGCGCCGAAGATGGACACCGACGGCATCAAGGACAAGGGCGCAGCCACGCGAGTGGACTTCGGGCTGAAATCGTAGGGTTGCGCCGTCGCCCGTATGCGCCTGTACGGGCGACGGCCGCTTTCAGTGCGCGCCGGCCGCCGCGCCGCCGCCGCCTTTGGCCCGCTTGGTGATCCAGATCAGCGGAATGATCGCGAGGAAGATCACCGCCGACATAAAGAAAATGTCGTTGAGCCCCATCATCGCCGCTTGCGTGCTGACGTTGAAGTTGAACACGCCGCGCGCTTGCGCGTCGTTCACGTTGAGCACCGTCTGCGATGTCCCGAGCGATTGCAGGAACGTCGGGTTATAGACATTCGCCTGCTCGGTGAGCCGTTCGTGGTGCAACGCGATCCGGTTGTCCCAGGCATTGCCGAACAGCGACGTGCCCACCGCGCCGCAAAACACGCGCGCGAAATTCGACAAACCGGCGGCTGCCGGAATCTTCGAGGGCGGCAAGCCCGACAGCACGATCGACGTGAGCGGCACGAAGAAGAGCGCCATCGGAATGCCTTGCAAGAGCGTCGGCAAGACGAGATGCCACGTGTCGATCTCGATCACGTACTTCGAACGCATATAGAACACGATCGCAAAGCCGACGAACGCCATCGTCGCGATCACGCGCGCGTCGCTGCGCGGCAGCACCTTGCCCATCACCGGCGCGAGGATCACGGCGAAGATGCCGAGCGGCGCGGTGACGAGGCCCGCATCCACCGAGCGGTAATTCAGATACTGCTGCATCCATTGCGGCAACAGCACGAGATTGCCGAAAAAGACGCCATACGCGACCGAAATCGCCACTGTTCCGCCAAAGAAGTTGCGGCCCGCAAAGAGCCGCAAATCGACGACCGGGTTTTCATCCGTCAATTCCCACACGACGAAAAACGCAAACGCGATCACCGCGACGATCGCGAGCACGACAATCACCGGCGATGAAAACCAGTCGAGGTCGCGGCCCTTGTCGAGCATGACCTGCAGCGACGCCACCCACGCGACGAGCAGCGCGAGCCCGACCGTGTCGATGGGCGCTTTCTTCGTCGGCGATTCTCGCTTGCGGTAGATGATCCACGTCACGGCCGCCGCGAAGAGGCCGACCGGGATGTTGATGTAGAAGATCCACGACCACGAATAGCTGTCGGTGATCCAGCCGCCGAGCGCCGGACCCGCGATCGGGCCGACCGTCGCGGTCATCGCCCAGAGCGAGAGCGCCATCGACGACTTCTCCTTCGGATACGAACCGAGCAGGATCGCCTGCGAGAGCGGAATCAGCGGCCCGGCGACCGCGCCTTGCAGCACGCGCGCGACGAGCAGCACCGGCAGGTTCGGCGCGAGCCCGCACAGCCACGACGAAATCACGAACAGGAGAATGGCGCCGACAAAGAGCTTGATCTGCCCGATGCGCTGCGTGAGCCAGCCGGTGAGCGGAATGGAGACGGCGTTGGACGCCGCGAACACGGTGATGACCCAGGTGCCTTCGTTGACCGAGACGCCGAGATTGCCGGAGATCGTCGGAATCGCGACGTTCGCAATCGACGAATCCAGCACGTTCATGAAGGTGGCAAGCGCCACGGCGAAGGTCGCGAGGACGAGCTGGCCGCCCGCGAGCGGGGGCGGCGCGGGCGTGCCGGAAGGCGCTCCGGGGGTGGTCGAGGGCGGCGTACTCATGGTCAGTCCGTTGAAATCGATCCGCCAGTGTGCCAGCGCCGATAAAACGCTGCACGAACGCCGCCTGCGCGAGCTTACTTCGCCGAAATATCGATGTCGCCGAGATACTTCTTCGCGTACTTGTCGATGGTGCCGTCCGCCTTGACCTTCTCGATGGCGGCGTTGAGCTTCGCCTTCAGCGCGTCGTCGCCCTTGCGCACGCCATACGCGATGCCGCTGCCGAGGATCTTGTCGTCGCGCACGGGCGCGCCGGCGAAGCTGTAGCCCTTGCCGTCCGGCTTCGAGAGGAAGCCGGTTTGTCCGGCGGGCGCGAGCACGAGCGTACCGTCCAGCCGGCCGGCGACGAGATCGGTATAGACCTGGTTCTGGTCCTGATACGCGACGACGTTCACGCCCGCGTTCGCCCAGTGCGCCTTGGCATACGTTTCCTGGATCGAACCCTGCAACACGCCGACGCTTTTGCCCTTCAGCGATTCGACGCTCGGTTGCAAGCCGCTGCCGGTCTTTGCGATGAGCTGCGTCGGCACGCGATACACGACGGTCGTGAAATCGATGGCCTGGCGGCGCGCGTCGGTGGCGTTCATCGCGGAGTTGATCGCGTCGAACTTGCGGCCTTGCAGCGCGGGAATCAGGCCGTCGAACGACGTCTCGACCCACTGGCAGGTCATCTTCGCCGCGACGCAGACGGCCTTTCCGACGTCGATGTCAAGCCCCTGCAACTCGCCCGTCGACGACTTCGATTCGAACGGCGGATATTGCGCTTCGAGGCCGAAGCGCAGCGTGTCGGCGGCGAGCGCCGCGGTGCAGCCGAACGAGCAGGCGAGCACGACGGCCGCCGCCAGCTTGTGATTCAGTCTGAGCATTCCTGAGTCTCCCGGTTTGGTATTAGATCGAATGAAGGCGGCGCGCGCCTTCGAGCAGCGTCTCGTCGTCCTTCGCGAACGAAAGGCGGATCACGCGATTGTCCGTGCCGTCGGCGTAGAACGCGGACAGCGGAATGGTCGCGACCCGCGCCTCGCGAATCAACCGCAGCACGAAGTCGCTGTCGCTTTCGTCGGAGAATGCGCCAAAGCGTGCAAGCATGAAGAAACTGCCCGCGCTCGGCAAGAGTTCAAAACGCGAGCCCGCGAGCGCGTTCGCGAGCAGGTCGCGCTTACGCTGATAGAACGGTCCGAGGCCGAGATAGCTCGATTCCTCCGCGAGCGCTTCGGCGAACGCGATCTGCATCGGCGTGTCGGCGGAGAACGTCATGAACTGGTGGACCTTGCGGATCTCGGCGGTGAGTTCGGCCGGCGCCAGACAGAACCCGACGCGCCAGCCCGTCACGTGATACGACTTGCCGAACGACGACACGATCACGCTGCGCTCGGCCAGCGCCGGATGACGCGCCATGCTCTGATGCAGCGCGCCGTCGAACACGACGTGCTCGTAGACTTCGTCGGAGAGCACGATGATCTGCGTGTCGCGCGTGAGCGCCGTCAGGCGTTCGATGTCGTGCGCGGTGAAGGCGCTGCCGCTCGGATTGTGCGGCGTATTGACGAGGATCATGCGCGTCTTCGGCGTGATCTTCGCGGCGACTTCGTCCCAGTCGATCTGAAACGTTGCCGCCGACAGCTTGATCGCAACCGGCGTCGCGCCTTGCAACTGGACGATCGGGCCGTAGCTGTCGAACGACGGCTCGAAGTAGATCACTTCGTCGCCGGGATGCACGAGCGCGCTGATCGACGCGTACAGACCCTCGCTCGCGCTCGCGACCACGGTGATTTCGCTGCCCGGATCGTATTTCGCGCCGTAGAGCTTTTCCGTCTTCGCGGCGAGCGCCTCGCGCAGCGCGACGACGCCCGACATCGGCGAATACTGGTTATGTCCTGCCCGCATGGCTCGCGTGACGGCTTCGACGAGTTTCGGATCGCAGGCGAAGTTCGGCGCGCCTTGCGAGAGGTTCAACGCCTGGTGCTCCTCGGCGAGCTGGCCGATCACGGTGAAAATGGTGGTGCCGACATTCGGCAGTTTCGATTGAGGCAGGCAGGCACTTTTCACGACGACGGCTCCAGAAGCGTTGGCGATGAGTCTTTTGTCGATTCAACCGCAGCAATAATGGGCGGACAATCGAAAGTTTGTCATACTAGCCATGCTTCGTGTTCATGCCTGGAACCTCGATGAAACCGCTTCCGTCACTCGACGTGCTCAAAACGTTTCTGGTCGTCGCGCAGAAGCTCAACTTCACGCGCGCCGCGGACGTTCTCAATCTCACGCAGGGCGCGGTGAGCCGGCAGATTTCCGGGCTCGAATCGCATTTGGGCTACGCGCTTTTCGTGCGCCAGGCGCGCGGGCTCGCGCTCACGCCGCACGGGGCGATGCTGCTCGCGCCGTTGCAGCAGGCGTTCGCGCAGATCGGCGAGGCGCTGGGAAAGAGCGGCGCGCAGTCCGGCACGCTGCGCGTGAAATGCCCGACCTGCGCGATGCGCTGGATCTTGCCGCGCGTCATACGGCTGCAGAACGAGCGGCCCGAGCTGGTGGTGGAGGTGACGGCGGCGGTGTCGCACGGCGTCGAATTCAACGCCGAGCAGTTCGATGCCGCGATCGTCTTCGGCAAGCCGGCGGTGAAGGGCGTGAGCACGCATCATCTGTTCGACGAAGTACTGACGCCGGTCTGCGCGCCGGATCTCTGGAAGGGCAGGAAAGGCCAGGCCGCGACGCCCGACGAGCTCGCCGATAAAACCCTTTTGCATCCCACGCGCGACCGCCGCGACTGGCTGCGCTGGCTGGAGGCATACGGCTACCGCGGATTGCCATCGGCGAAGGCGCAGCATTTCGATACGCTCGATCTGGCGATTTCGTCCGCGATGCAGGGACTTGGCGTCACGATCGGCGATCTTTCTCTGATCGAAGAAGATTTGCGCGCGAAGCGCATCATCACGCCGTTTTCGCTGTGCGTGCCGAGCGGCGCGGCGTATTACCTGATCTATCCGGAGCGGCCCGCGCCGTCGCCCGCGTTACAGCAGTTCGCCGCGTGGCTCGAGGACGAGGCGGCCGAAACGCGCGCCAGCCTGTCCGCCTATCTGCACGCGGCGTGATGCTTACATCCCGCTTTTCGTGACGATCGACACCCACGCGCCGTTCTTGACCTGATACAACGTCGACGATGCGTTCTTCAGCGCGCCGTTGTCGTCGAAGGCGATCGGGCCGGTGATGCCGTCGAACGAAATCTTCTTCAGCACCGGCCGATACACCTTCGGATCGGTCGAATTCGCCTTTTGCATCGCGTGGATCGCGGCCCACGCGGCGTCGTAGCCGAACGGCGCGTAGGAGAGAATCGCCACGCCGAAGCGCTTCTTGAACTTCTCGTCGAACGCCTTGCCGTGCGGCAGCTTGTCGAGCGGACTGCCATATTCCCACGCCTGTGCGCCCTCGGCCGGATCGCCCGCGAGCTTCAGGAAATCCGCGTCCATCACGCCGCCGCCGCCCACGAACTGCGCGTTCATGCCGAGCTGCTTCATCCGTTTGACGACCGCCGCCGCCTGCCGGTCAAGTCCGCCGAAGAAGATCAGATCCGCGTTCGTCGCCTTGATGCGCGTGAGCTGCGCGCTGAAATCGACCGTCTGGTTGTCGCTGAACTCGCGCGCAACGATCGTCCCGCCCTTCGATTTCACCGCCTTCTCGAACTCGTCGGCTTCGCCCTGACCGAAGGCCGTGCGGTCGTCGATGATCGCGATGCGCTTCGCCTTCGTCGTCGTCACCGCGTAGAGGCCGGCGTTGCCCGCGTTCTGCGCGTCGCTCGAAATGACGGTGAAGACGTTCGCGAATCCTTGCGTGGTGATGGTCGGATTGGTCGCCGCCGGGTCGATCACCGGGATGCCGGCGTTCTCGTACACGCGCGACGCGGGCAGCGTCGTGCCCGAGTTAAAGTGGCCGACGACGACCGCGACGCCATCGTCGACGAGCTTCTGCGCCGCCTGCACGCCGACGCGCGGGTCGGCCTGATCGTCTTCGGCGGCGATTTCGAATTTCGCCGTCTTGCCGCCGATCTTGATGTTCTTCGCGTTGGCCTCGTCGAGCGCCAGTTGCACGCCGTTCTGCAAGTCCTTGCCGTAGCCGGCGTTCGCGCCGGTGAGCGGCGCGGCAAAGCCGATCTTGACGGCGAGGTCTTCCGCCGATGCCGCGAGCGGCAGGACGGTGAGGGCGCCGGCACAGGCCAGCATCACGGCAAGCGGTTTCAAGCTCGGGCGAACACGCATGGTTTCCTCTCCTTTTAATTGGCAATCGACTGGAACACGGCCGGATTCGTCGGCGCAAGAAGGGCTTGCACCGATGCGGGGCGCGTCTTTGCGCGCGTGTCGAATCCGGCTCCCCGCTCAAGTTCACAATTTAGGAAACCAAAATCCGTGCGTCTTGGCTTTTCGTCGCGCCGCGACTGCGGATTTCGGCATAGGGGACACATCGGAACCGCGTCCGTGCGTAAGACGAACTGGCTTCGCTTGACAAAGTGCATATGCACAACTAAGCTGGAACCATGACTTCAAGTTCAACCTCTTCTGCCGCGCGCAAGTCGACCTACCTGGACTGCAATTGCTTTGCGATCCGGCAGGCGGCGCGCTACGTCTCGCAGTTGTACGAGCGCCATCTGAGCGGCGCGGGCCTCACCGGCGCGCAGTTCACGCTGGTGGCCGCGATCGGGCGCAGTCCCGGCATCCAGATGGCGGATCTCGCCGACTCGATGGTGATGGATCGCACGACGCTCGTGCGCGCGCTGAAACCGTTGCAGCGCGACGGTATCGTCGAGGCGGCGCCGCAGTCGTCGGGGACGCGCGCGGTCGGCTTGCGGCTCTCCGATGCGGGCAGAGAAGCGCTCGCGCGGGCGTCGCTGTGCTGGCAGGCGGCGCAGGCGGAATTCGAGGAGAAGTTCGGGGCGGACCGCGCGCGGCAGTTGCGTCAGTCGCTGTTCGAATTGACTGCGGCGGCTTGAACCGGGAAGCAACGCAAGACCCGCGACGGCGCGGGTCTTTTTTCGATTATTAAAGTGCATATGCACTTTGGAGAAACAGATGCAGATCAAAGGCAAAGTGGTACTCGTCACCGGCGCCAATCGCGGCCTTGGCAAGCAATTCGCGAAGTCGCTGGTCGAAGCCGGAGCGGCGAAGGTCTACGCCGCCGCGCGCGATCCGGCCAGCGTGAAGATCGAGGGCGTCGAAGCGATCCGGCTCGACGTCACGAATCCCGCTGACGTCGCGGCCGCCGCCGAGCGCTACACCGACGTGCAGGTGCTCATCAACAACGCGGGCGCGACGGTGCGTGGCGACCTGATCGATCCAGCGTCGACGCAAGGCGTGCGCGATCTCTTCGAAGTCAACGTGATCGGGCCGCTCACGCTCACGCAGGCGTTCGCGCCGGTTCTGAAGCGCAACGGCGGCGGCGCGGTGGTGAACGTGTTGTCGGTGCTGAGTTGGGTCGCGCTGCCGTCGGGCGGGGCGTACAGCGTGTCGAAATCGGCGGCGTGGGCCGTGACCAACGTGCAGCGCCAGGAATTGCGCGAGCAGGGCACGCTCGTGGTCGCGGTGCATCCCGGTTACATCGACACCGACATGACCGCCGGCGTCACCGCGCCGAAGACGACGCCCGAGCACGTCGTGAAGGAAGTGCTGCGGGCGATCGAGCAAGGCCAGGAAGAAGTGCTCGTCGACGATACGGGCCGCGCGGTGAAGGAATCGCTTTCGACGAAGACGCCGATTTACCTGACCGGCGTGCCGCGCTAACGAGCCAGACGCGCTGCGTTACTGCTTGCGTTGCTGCATCTCCGGAAAGCCGGCAGCCGCTTTTTGCACGTCCTGCGGGAAGTCGGCGAATTCCTGCACCTGCCGCACTTCGATCACTTCGTTGCCCGATCCCGGGCAACGCTTCGCCCACTCGATCGCTTCCTCGCGCGACTTCACCTGGATCATCCAGTATCCGCCGACGACTTCCTTCGCCTCCGCGAACGGTCCGTCGGTTACGCGCGGCTTGCCGCCTTCGAACGAAACGCGCGCGCCCATCGATGGCGGATGCAACCCGTCGAGCGCGAGCAGCACGCCGGCCTTTTGCAATTCCTCGTTGTAACGCATCATGGCGGCGACGGCGTCCGCGCTCGGCATCGTTCCGGGTTCCGCGGTTTCGTAGCCGTGGGGAATCATCAGCATCATGAATCGCATTTGAAAGCTCCTTGTCGTTGTGATCGAAGGCGTGAAGGCGAAACAGCGCGCTCTCGACCTTACGACGCCCGGTGCTTCACAGAATCGACATGACCTGTGCAACTGCGTCTTAAGCGTTTGTCCCTATCCGATTCGTCTTGCGAACGCAGCGCAGCACAACCAATAATGTAATCCATTACATTTCCATCTGCGCCGAGCCGCGATGACCGTGTCCGAGACCGCACGACCGATTGAGGAAGTGTCGATTGCCGATGTCGCCGAGAGAGCGGGCGTGTCGGTCGCGACGGTATCGCGCGTGCTCAACGGCCACACGAACGTGCGTCAGCCGACGCGCGAAAAAGTGCTCGCCGCCGTGGCCGAAAGCGGCTATCGCATCAACGAACTCGCGCGCAATCTGCGCACCGCGGAGAGCCGCCTGCTGCTCACGATGGTCCCCGATTTCGGCAATCCGTTCTACGCGGCGATCGTGCGCGGCATCGACAGCGTCGCGCGCCAGAACGGCTACTTCATGCTGCTCTGCGACACGGGCGCCGACCCGCTGCGCGAGCGCAGCTATTTCGACCTGCTGCGCGGCCGCCGTGCCGACGGCGCGATCTGCCTCGATCCGGCCGCCGTGCAGAAGGCGCTCGCCGAAGAGGCGTCGACGCTGCCGTGGGTCGCGTGCTGCGAGTTCGATCCGGCGGCGGCCGTGCCGTTCGTCGGCATCGACAACCACGCGGCCGCCGGCGACGTGGTGCGCTATCTGATCGGGCGCGGTCACCGCAAAATTGCGCTGATCAATTCGGGCCACGGCTATCTCTACGGACGACAGCGCCTCGCGGGCTATTGCGATGCGCTTCAGGCCGCGGGCATCGAACCGCTTCCGGCGTGGCAAATCGAACTCGACAGCCTCGACTACACGGCGGGCGAAGACGCCGCGCGGCAACTCGCCGCGCTTGGCGACGACCGCCCGAGCGCGGTGTTCGCCGTCTCCGACACGCTCGCCATCGGCGTGATCAACGGTTTGCGCGGCGTGGCGCTGCGCGTGCCGGAAGACGTCGCGGTGGTCGGCTTCGACGACATCGCCGTGGCCGCGCACATCGATCCGCCGCTCACCACGGTCGCGCAACCGATGCAGGAACTCGGCGAGACGGCCGCGCATCTGCTGCTGCGGCGCCTGCGCGAACCGAAGGTGCAGGTCGGCGGCGTGCTGCTGCCGCATCAGTTGATCCTGCGAAGGAGCGCGTGAGATGAGCCTTGCCGTGCGTTTCGATGCGATCGAAAAACAGTTCGGCCCGGTGCGCGTGCTGCATGGCGTCACCTTCGATCTCGCGCCCGGACGCATCTACGGGCTGCTCGGCGAGAACGGCGCGGGCAAGTCGACGCTGATGAAGATCCTCGCGGGCTACGAGCGCGCGAGCGGCGGCACGGTGTCGGTGCAAGGCGTGCCGGTCGCGTTCGACAGTTCGCGCGATGCCGAAGCCGCCGGTATCGTGCTGATCCATCAGGAACTGAATCTCGCGGATCACCTGAGCATCGTGCAGAACATGTTCCTCGGCCACGAGAAGCGGCGCCGCTTCCTGCTCGACGAAGCCGCGATGCGCGAAGCCGCCCGCGCGCGTCTCGCCGATGTCGGCCTGCACAAGCATCCGGATACGAAGGTGCGCGATTTGATCGTCGCGGAGAAGCAGCTGGTCGAGATCGCGAAGGCGATGCTGCGCGAGGCACGCCTGCTCATCATGGACGAGCCGACCGCGACGCTCACGCCCGCCGAAACGCAGCGTCTTTTCAAGCTGATGGCGCGGCTGAAGGAAGACGGCGTGACGATCGTCTATATCTCGCACAAGCTCGACGAAGTGGAGCGCGTGACCGACGAAGTGATCGTGATGCGCGACGGCCGTTTCGTGACGCGCGCGCCGACCGTCGATGTCACGCGTCAGCAGATGGCGAACCTGATGGTGGGCCGCGAGGTGTCGGACATGTTTCCGGACAAGCCCGCGCTCGCCGACGATGCGCCCGTCGCGTTGCAGGTGCAAGGTGTCTACGTGCCCGGCTGGGCGCGCAATGTGAGCTTTTCGGTGCGCGCGGGCGAAGTGTTCGGTTTCGCGGGACTGGTCGGCGCGGGGCGCACGGAACTGTTCGAATCGCTGATCGGTGTGCGCGTGCGTACCGCAGGACGCATCTCGCTCGACGGTCAAGCGCTCGCGGCGGCCCGTCCGCACGATCCGCGCGACGCGATGAAGCTCGGCCTCACGTATCTGAGCGAAGACCGCAAGGGGCGCGGGCTGCATGTCGACATGTCGCTCAAGGACAACCTCACGCTGATGACGCTCGAACGCTATGCGCATCCGTTCGTCGACGGCGCGGCGGAGCGGCAGGCGTTGAAGCAGGCTGTCGGCGATTTCGGCATCCGCACGGGCAATCTCGCGAGCCGCGCGCGCATGCTGTCGGGCGGCAACCAGCAGAAGCTCGCGCTCGCCAAGTTTCTGCATCCCGACCCGCGCGTGATCGTGCTCGACGAACCGACGCGCGGCGTCGACGTCGGGGCGAAGCGCGACATCTATTTCCTGATCCACCGGCTCGCCGCGGAAGGCCGCGCGGTGATCGTGATCTCGTCCGAACTGATCGAGCTGATCGGCTTGTGTCATCGCGTCGCGGTGATGCGCGCGGGCGAACTCGTCGCGACGCTCGACATCGAACATCTGACCGAAGAGAGGTTGATCGCGCATGCGACCGGCACACACTGAAGACGCCGAACGAACGAGCCGCGTCGGCGGCTTTGTGCGACGGCTGCACGGCATCGGGCCGCTCCTTGGGCTGATCGCGCTATGCGTCGGCGGCACGTTGCTCAACGGCGATTTCGCCACGCTCGACAACGCGATGAACGTGCTCACGCGCACGTCTTTCATCGGCATCATCGCGGTGGGCATGACCTTCGTGATCATCTCGGGCGGCATCGATCTCTCGGTCGGTTCGATGGCCGCGCTGATCGCGGGCACGATGATCTGGCTGATGAACGGCCTCAAGGAAGGCGTGGGCGGACACACGTTCGCGCCACTCACCATCGTGATGCTCGGCATCGTTTTAGCCCTTGTTCTAGGGGGTCTTTTCGGTCTCGCGCATGGTTTGCTCGTGACCAAGGGACGCATCGAGCCGTTCATCGTGACGCTCGGCACGCTCGGCATGTTCCGCGCGCTTCTGACGTGGCTTGCCGACGGCGGCGCGCTCACGCTCGACAATTCGCTCGCCGATCTCTACGGGCCTGTCTATTACGCGAGCCTCTTCGGCGTGCCGGTGCCGATCTGGGTCTTCCTGATCGTCGCGGCGGGCGGCACGCTGCTGCTCAACCGCACGGTGTTCGGGCGTCATGTGCAGGCGATCGGCTCGAATGAACAGGTCGCGCGTTACGCGGCGATTCGCGTCGACAGCGTGAAGATCGCCACTTACGTGCTGCTCGGGTTGTGCGTCGGCGTCGCGACGGTGCTGTACGTGCCGCGCCTCGGCTCGGCCACGCCGACCACGGGCCTGCTGTGGGAACTGGAGGCGATCGCGGCCGTGGTCGTCGGCGGGACGGCGCTCAAGGGCGGCGAAGGGCGCGTGATCGGCACGGTGATCGGCGCGATTTTGCTCTCGGTCATCAGCAACATCCTCAACCTCACGAGCATCATCAGCGTGTACCTGAACGCGGCGGTGCAGGGCGCCGTGATCATCTTCGTGGCTTTCCTGCAGCGTGGACGTCGTTGATCGCGTCGTTGATCGTTTTGGCAGTGAACCGAACTAATCGACAACCAACCGGGCGCGCGATGCGTGCTGAAAATCTGGAGACATCACCATGAAAAAAATGCTTCGCGCGCTCGGCGCCCTGACCCTCGCGACGAGCGCGCTCGCCGCCACATCGTCCGCATTCGCCGCCGACAAGGTCGTCCTCGGCGTCGCGATTCCCACTGCGACGCACGGCTTCACGGGCGGCATCGTCTGGTGGGCGAATGAAGCGAAGAAGGAACTGGAGAAGGCGCATCCCGACCTCAAAGTGATCGTGAAGACGGCGGGCGGCGCGCCCGAGCAGGCGAACCAGTTGCAGGACCTCGTCACGGTCAACAAGATCAATGCGCTCGTGATCTTCCCGTTCGAATCGGCGTCGCTCACGCAGCCTGTCGCGCAGGTGAAGAAGAAGGGCGTGTATGTGACAGTGGTCGATCGCGGGCTCACGGACACGAGCGCGCAGGATGCCTACGTCGCCGGCGACAACACGGCCTTCGGCAAGCTGCCGGCAGAATATCTCGCGAAGACGCTCAACGGCAAGGGCGACATCGTCGCCTTGCGCGGCATTCCGACGACGCTCGACAACCAGCGCTGGGCCGCGTTCGAATCCGTGATGAAACAGCATCCGGACATCAAGATTCTTGACGCGAAGTACGCAAACTGGAATCGCGACGACGCATTCAAGGTGATGCAGGATTACCTCACGCGCTTCAAGCACATCGACGCCGTCTGGGCCGCCGACGACGACATGATGATCGGCGTGCTGAAGGCGATCGATCAGGCGAAGCGCACGGACATCAAGGAAGTGTTCGGCGGCGCGGGGTCGAAGGAGGCGGTCAAGCGCATCATGGACGGCGATCCGCGCGTGAAGGCCGATGTCTCGTACTCGCCGAAGTTCATCTACGACGCGATCAAGCTGACGGCCGAAGCGCGCCTGAAGGGCGAGAAGCTGCCCGCGACGACGATCATTCCGTCGGTGCTGATCACGAAGGACAACGCGAAGCAGTTCTACTATCCGAACTCGCCGTTCTGAGTTTGCCTGTTTCGCGTCGCGCGCGTTCGATGGCGAACGCGCGAGCGTTCATGGAGCGAGCGACATGAAAACCATCAAAGGCCCGGCGATTTTTCTCGCGCAGTTTCTCGGCGACGAGTTGCCCTTCGACAACCTCGCGCACCTCGCGCAATGGGCGAAGGGGCTGGGTTACGAGGGCATCCAGGTGCCCGCCGATCCGCGCCTGATCGACCTGGAAAAAGCCGCGACGAGCGATGCCTATTGCGACGAGTTGCGCCAGACCGTGAGCGACGCGGGCGTGTGCATCACGGAATTGTCGACGCATCTGCAAGGGCAACTGGTCGCGGTGCATCCGGCCTACGACACGCTCTTCGACGGCTTCGCCGCGCCGCATGTGCGCGGCAATCCGGCGGCGCGCACCGAGTGGGCGATCGCGCAGATGAAGCACGCGGCGGCGGCTTCGCGGCGGCTCGGGTTGTCGGCGCATGTGTCGTTTTCGGGTGCGCTCGCGTGGCCGTATTTTTATCCGTGGCCGCAGCGCCCGGCGGGTCTCGTCGAAGCGGCGTTCGAGGAACTCGCCGCGCGCTGGCGTCCCATTCTCGATGCGTTCGACGAAGCGGGCGTCGATGTCTGCTACGAGCTGCATCCGGGCGAAGACCTGCACGACGGCGTGACGTTCGAGCGTTTTCTGGAAGCGGTCGGCAATCATCCGCGCGCGAATATCCTCTTCGATCCGAGTCATTACGTGTTGCAGCAACTCGACTATCTGCAATTCATCGACATCTATCACGAGCGCATCAAGGCGTTCCATGTGAAGGACGCGGAGTTTCGTCCCGATGGACGGCAGGGCGTCTACGGCGGTTATTCGGGCTGGGTCGAGCGCGCGGGCCGCTTCCGGTCGCTCGGCGACGGCCAGATCGACTTCAAGGCGATCTTCTCGAAGATGGCGCAATACGACTTTCCCGGCTGGGCCGTGCTCGAATGGGAATGCGCGCTGAAGCATCCCGAAGACGGCGCGCGCGAGGGCGCGGTCTTTATCCGCGATCACATCATTCGCGTGGCCGAGCGCGCCTTCGACGACTTCGCCGGCAGCGGCGCGAACCGCGAGCAGTTGCGCGGCGTGCTCGGCATCGGAGAACGGTCGTGACGCGGCGTCTGCGGCTGGGGATGGTCGGCGGCGGCGAGGGCGCGTTCATCGGCGCGGTGCACCGGATCGCGGCGCGCATCGACGACCGCTTCGAGCTCGTGGCGGGCGCGTTGTCGTCGGACCCGCAGCGCGCGGCGTCGAGCGCGGCGGCGATCGGCATCGCGCGCAGCTACGCCGATTTCCGCGAGATGGCGAGGACGGAAGCCGCGCGCGAAGACGGCATCGACGCCGTCGCGATCGTCACGCCGAATCATCTGCATGCGCGCATCGCGACGGCGTTTCTCGAAGCCGGCATTCATGTGATCTGCGACAAGCCGCTCGCCGTGTCGCTCGACGAGGGCGAGGCATTGGCGCGTCTCGCGCGCGAGAAGGGGCTGGTGTTCGCGGTCACCTACACGTACACGGGCTATCCGCTCGTGCGTCACGCGCGCGCGCTCGTGCAGGCGGGCGCGCTCGGCGACGTGCGGCTCGTGAACGTCGAGTATGCGCAGGACTGGCTCTCGCTGCCCGTCGAGCATCAGTCGAACCGGCAGGCGGCGTGGCGCACCGATCCCGCGCTCGCGGGCCCCGCCGGCTGTCTCGGCGACATCGGCACGCACGCGTATCAGCTTGCCGAGTACGTGACGGGGATGCGGCCGTCGGAGGTATCGGCGGAAGTGGCGACGTTCGTGCCGAACCGCCCAATCGACGATCACGTGCAGGCGATGCTGCGTTACGCGAACGGCGCGCGCGGCATGCTGTGGGCGAGCCAGGTCGCGGCGGGCGAGGAGAATGCGTTGCGACTGCGCGTCTACGGGACGAAGGCGGGTTTGAGCTTTGATCAGCAGAATCCGAACGAGTTGTGGATCACGCCGCTCGGCGGCGCGTCGGAACGGATCACGCGCGGCCGCGTGCAAAGCGCGGAAGCGCTGCACGCGACGCGCGTCCCGGCCGGGCATCCCGAAGGCTATCTGGAAGCGTTCGCGCAGCTTTATACCGACGCGGCGTCGTGCATCGAGCAAGGCGCGACGCAAGGCGATGGCTGGCTGACCACCGTCGACGATGGCGTCGCGGGACTGCGTTTCATCGACGCCGTGCTGACGAGCAGCCGGGCGAATGCGGCCTGGGTGACGATCGAATGAAAAAGGGCGGTCCCGCAACAGGACCGCCCTTTACTCAGTCAAGCGAATCACGACCAGTCGGCGTGGAAACTTCCCGCTTTGTCGACGCGCTCGAACGTATGCGCGCCGAAGAAATCACGCTGCGCCTGCACCAGATTCGCGGGCAGCCGCTCCGAGCGATACGCATCGAAATAAGCCACCGCCGACGAGAACGCCGGCACCGGCACGCCCGCCTTGATCGCGGCGGTCACCACGTCGCGCAGCGCGTCCTGGTACTTCGCGGCGATGTCCGCGAAATACGGATCGAGCAGCAGGTTCGCGATGGCTTCGTCCTTCGTGTAGGCGTCGGTGATCTTCTGCAAAAAGCGCGCGCGGATGATGCAGCCCGCGCGGAAGATCTTCGCGATCTCGCCGTAATGCAAATTCCACTTGTATTCGTCCGATGCCGCGCGCAACTGCGCGAACCCTTGTGCATACGAAACGATCTTGCTCAGATAAAGCGCGCGCCGCACCGATTCGATGAACGCGTCGCGGTCGCCGTCGAACTTCGGCGACGGTCCGCTCAACTGTTTGCTCGCCTTGACGCGCTGATCCTTCAGCGACGACAGCACGCGTGCAAACACCGCTTCGGTGATGAGCGGCAGCGGCGCGCCGAGGTCGAGCGCGTTTTGGCTCGTCCATTTGCCGGTGCCCTTTTGCGCCGCGCGATCGAGGATCACATCGACGAGATCCTTGCCCGTTTCCTCGTCCTTCTTCGCGAAGATCTTCGACGTGATCTTAATCAGGTAACTATCCAGTTCGCCTTCGTTCCACTCGGTGTAGACCTTGCCCAGTTCCTCGTTCGACAGCCCCGCGACGCGCTTCATGACGTCGTAGCTTTCGGCGATCAACTGCATGTCGCCGTATTCGATGCCGTTGTGGACCATCTTCACGAAGTGGCCCGCGCCGTCCGGTCCCATGTACGCGACGCACGGCTCGCCGTCCGGCGCCTTCGCGGCGATTTCGGTGAGGATCGGCGCGACCAGATCGTAGGCTTCGCGCTGGCCGCCCGGCATGATCGACGGGCCTTTCAGCGCGCCTTCCTCGCCGCCCGACACGCCCGTGCCGATGAAATGCAGCCCCGACTTCGCGAGGTCCTGGTTGCGGCGGATGGTGTCGGTGAAATGCGTGTTGCCGCCGTCGATCAGGATGTCGCCTTTTTGCAGCAGCGGGCGCAGCGCGTCGATGGTGGCGTCGGTGCCGGCGCCTGCTTTCACCATCAGCAGAATGCGGCGCGGCGTTTCCAGCGACTCGACGAATTCTTCCAGCGTGTAGGCCGGCACGAGCTTCTTGTCGGGATGCTCGGCGATCAGTTCGTCGGTTTTCTCGCGGCTGCGGTTGTACACCGAGACCGCGTGCCCGCGGCTTTCGATGTTCAGCGCCAGGTTGCGTCCCATGACGGCGAGACCCACTACGCCGATTGCTTGCTTGCTCATGCTTTCTCTCCGGATGACCGGCGCGCTGGCTGCTCGTGACGGACAGCGCGCGGGATGATGTTGTCGGGTTGTGTCGATTGGGCGGCGCTCGCGGCTTTCTCACGCATCGCATCCTGCGTTGCTTTCGGCGGGCGGCGGAGCGCGCCGGGCGTTGCGGTGCGATGCTCGGGCGCGTCACGGTGCCGCGCGAGCGCAGACGGACCCGAGATTACCACTTCGGCACGCGTCTGGCTGGGACGCCGCGCCGTCCGGACGGCCGTGCGCGCCGATCCGGCGTGCGCCGCGCGGCCGGTCTAGAATGAACGCCCGTTGCCCGTGCCCTTGAACCGCGCATGACGCTTGCCCGAAAGCCGCGCCGCCATCATTACTTCGTCTACGTGATCGAATTGTCCGATTCCGTCTGGAACGAAGCGCGCTTTCGCCGGGCGAATCCGGACTACCGGCTGGGCAAGCCGTTCGTCTACGTCGGCATGACGGGCATCGACCCGGACGTGCGCTTCGACAAGCACAAGGCCGGCATCCAGTCGAATCGCTACGTGCGGGATTTCGGGCTGCGGCTCCTGCCGCATCTGTACGACGTCTACAACCCGATGCCTTACGACGGCGCGCGCGAGATGGAAGTCGAACTGGCGATCGGTCTGCGGGAAGCCGGGTACGGCGTCTGGCAGGCGTAAACACATAGAACACAGGAGCGGGACATGCGGATTCTGGTGGTGGGCGCGGGGGCGATCGGCGGCTATTTCGGCGGGCGGCTGCTCGACGCGGGCAGGGACGTGACCTTCCTCGTGCGCGAGCGACGCGCCGAGCGGCTCAGGCAGTGCGGCCTCAAGCTGAGGAGCCCGCACGGCGATCTGGCGCTGGAATGCCCGCCGACGATCCTCGCGAAGGACGTCGCCGAGCCTTTCGATCTCGTGCTGCTGAGTTGCAAGGCCTACGACCTGGACGGCGCGATCGAGTCGTTCGCGGGCGCGGTCGGCCCGGACACGGTCGTGTTGCCGCTTCTGAACGGCATGCGCCATCTCGACGTGCTCGAAACGCGCTTCGGCGCGGATCGCGTGGTGGGCGGCCAGTGCGTGATCGCCGCGACGCTCGACGCCGAGGGCGAAATCGTCCATCTGAACCAGCTGCATTCGATGACGATCGGCGAGCGCGCGGGCGGACGTTCCGAGCGCATCGAACGGATCGCCGCCGAGTTCGGCGGCGCCGGCTTCGACCTGCAAGTGAGCGACGACATCCTCCAGTCGATGTGGGAAAAGTGGGTGTTCCTCGCGACGCTCGCGGCGGGCACGTGCCTGATGCGCGCGCCGATCGGCGATATTCTCGCGGCGCCAGGCGGCGAGGCGCTGCTGCTCGGTCTCTTCGACGAATGTAGCGCGGTCGCGGCCGATCAAAACCACCGTCCGGGCGAGCAAACCGCTGCGCGCGCACGCGCGATGTTCACGGAGCGCGGCTCGCTCCTGACGGCGTCCATGCTGCGCGACCTCGAGAACAACGCGGCGATCGAGGCGGATCATATCGTCGGCGACCTGCTGGCGCGGCGCACGACGAAGCACGACGGGGCGTCGGTGCTGGCGGTCGCCTACGCGCATCTGAAGGCGTATGAAGCGCGGCGCGCGCGCGCCGGCTGAAACCGCGGGTTGCGGCGCGCCGTCTGGAAAGTGCAAGGGTTACGCGTTACGCTGGCGGCTTTTCCCCAGACCGTCTGCCCATGCCGCCCGATCCGACGCCGCACGCGCCCGTTCCCACCGTCGCACAGATCTTCACCGGCTTCCTCACGCTCGGCCTGACCGCGTTCGGCGGCGCCTTGCCGCTCGCGCGCCGCGAGATCGTCGAGCGCCGCAAGTGGCTCGCGCCCGACGAGTTCACCGAACTCCTCGGCCTCTGCCAGTTCCTGCCGGGCGGCAACGTGATCAACCTGTCGGTTGCGATCGGCATGCGCTTTCGCGGCGTGCCGGGCGCGCTCGCGGGGCTGCTCGGGCTGATCGTCGGACCGTCGCTGATCGTGATCGCGCTCGGCGTCGTGTATCAGCGCACGCATGAGGACCCGCGCGTTGCGCATCTCTTTGCCGGACTGGCCGCCGCGGCCGCCGGACTGCTGGTCGCGATGGCGGTGAAGATCGCGTGGCCGTTGCGCAAGAAGCCCGAGATGGCGCTGATCGCCGCGCTGGCGTTCGTCGCCATCGCGCTGCTGCGCTTCCCGCTCCTGCCGACGATGCTTGTCCTCACGCCGGTTTCCGTCCTCGTCGCGCGGAAGGTGCGCCGATGAACCACGTTCTCGTTTCGCTCGCCGCGATCTTCAGCCAGCTTTCGCTGCTCGCGTTCGGCGGCGGCAATTCGATCCTGCCGGAGATGCAGCGACAGGTCGTCGACGTGCATCAGTGGATGTCGAAGGCCGATTTTTCGGCACTCTTCGCGCTCGCGCAGGCGGCGCCCGGGCCGAACATGATGGTCGTCACGCTGATCGGCTGGCACGTTGCGGGCTGGCCGGGCGTGATCGTGACGTCGATCGCGAAGTTCGGGCCGTCGTCGCTCGTGACGATCGCCGCGATGCACGCGTGGGAGCGCTTCAAGGACCGGCCGTGGCGGCGCTACATCCAGTCCGGGCTCGTGCCGATGACGGCGGGGCTCGTCGCGGCGAGCGCGGCGCTGATCGCGGAGGCGTCCGATACGACGTGGATGCTCGGCGCGATCACGGCGGCCGTCGCGGTGCTGTCTTACCGGACGAAGATCCATCCGCTGTGGCTGCTGGCGGCGGGAAGTCTCGTCGGATTGACGGGGTTCGGGCAGTGAACGCTTTGCGGATAAGACTAGTCTGATTTTGGGGCGGCGCGCGGGCAACGTCGCCTCCGTCCTGCCTTCAGGGCCCGCGCGGACGGCGATCCGCCTCGACTCGCGAAGGGGCGTGTCGACAGATTGTTAAGCTATCCCAAAAAAAGCTGTGCGAGTATGGCGCCCCAGTTTCCGGAGGCCCAGCATGAGAATCGTCCATGCCGCACTACTGAGCGTCGCGCTACTGCCCGCTCTTGCACACGCCACGCTCGGACAGGCGCCGAGCCTGCCCACCGCGCCGCGCCTGGCGACCCGCTCGCTCGATGCGTCCAGCACCCCCACCAGCAGCTACACCGTCCGCGAATCGACGACGACTTACGGACTGACCGTTCGCGAGTACGTCCTGCCGTCGAATGTCGTCTTCGCCGTGACGTGGAGCGGTCCGGTGCGGCCCGACATGCGCGAGTTGCTGGGCAGCTATTTTTCGAATTTCGCGACGCGATCGGACGCAGGGCATTCGCTCGGCACGGCGTCGCGCTTCGAGCGAAGCGGCGCGCTGGTGTTGCAGTCGTCGGGGCACGCCGGCGATGTTTCCGGAAGGGCCTATGTGCCGCGGCTCGTCCCGGCCAGCGTCGACGCGGGAGCGCTGCAATGAACAACGATTTGAAGATCGGAGCGCGGGCGTTCGGCGGCCTGCGTTCGCGGAGCGCGTGGCTGGCTGCGGCGGTGATGTGCAGCAGCCTGGTGTTGTCGGCGTGCGGCGGGGGCGGAGGCGGAAGCGATGCGGACACGGCGGCGAAGCCCGACGCGGCTGCATCGAGCGCCGGTGCAAACGGCGACGCGGCCACCAAGCCCAACGGTGCCACCACGAGCGGACTGGCAAATGGAACTTCCAGCGGGACATCGACGGGGAACTCGTCAGGCGGCGCGAACCCGAACGGCGCTACGTCGACGGTGACTAATGGCGCCGCGAACGGCAGCGGCAGCGCATTGGCCGGCGTCGTCCCAACGGGCGGCACGGGCACGTCGAGTGGCACGGGCACGCCAACTGGCACGGGTACGCCGAGTGGGACGGGCACGTCGAGCGGCACGGGCACGTCGAGCGGCACGGGTATGCCGAGTGGCACGGGCACGTCGAGCGGCACGGGTACGCCGAGTGGCACGGGCACGTCGAGCGGCACGGGCACGTCGAATGGCACGGGCACGTCGAGCGGCACGGGCACGCCGAGTGTCACGGGCACGCCGAATGGCACGGGCACGCCGAGTGGTACGGGCACGTCGAGTGGCACGGGCACGTCGAGTGGTACGGGCACGTCGAGTGGTACGGGCACGTCGAGTGGTACGGGCACGCCGAGCGGCACCGGCACGTCGAGCGTCACGGGCACGTCGAGTGGCACGGGCACGATCGGCGGCACAACCACACCCACCCTCACCCCCACCGATTCGAACACCGTTCCCGTCGTCGTAAAGAATTCCGCCGGCGAGTACCCGAACTTCCCGCAGGTCAGCGTGACGCTGTGCCCGCCGGGCGCGACGGGCTCGTCCCAGTGCGTGACGATCGACAAGATGCTGCTCGACACCGGCTCCTACGGCGTGCGCGTCGTGGCCTCCGCGCTCGGTTCGGCGCTCACGCAGAGTCTGCCCGCGCAAACGGGCGCAGTCGGCGATTCGACCTCGACCGCGCCCATCGCCGAATGCACGCTCTTCGCATCGGGCTACACGTGGGGCGCGATCAAGCTCGCCGACGTGAAGATCGGCGACAAGAAGGCCGCGAACCTGCCGATCCAGGTCATTGGCGACGGCGGGTTTGCCACGCCGTCGGACTGCTCGTCGCGAGGCGGCCAGGACCTGAATTCGGTGGCGAACCTTGGGGCGAACGGCATCCTCGGCGTGGGGCCGTTGCCGCAGGACTACCCTTCCGCCGCCACGCAGGTGTTGCCGGCAACCTATTACATGTGTCCGACGTCGTCGGGATGCGTGAGTGCCAGCGTGCCGCTCGGCAAGCAGGTGACGAACCCGGTGTCCGTATTCGCCACCGACAACAACGGCATCGTCGTCCAGTTGCCAGCGGTCGACGCTGGCGGCGCACCGACCGTGACGGGCCAGCTCATCTTCGGCGTCGGCACGCGAACAAACAATACGCTCGCGTCCGGAGCGAACATTGCGCCGCTTTCTGCCAATGCCCGGCTGACGACGACTTACGGCACGACGCGCTATACGAACAGCTTTATCGACACCGGTTCGAACGGCATTTTCTTCCCTGATTCAACGATCGCCCAGTCCAACTCGTGGTACGCGCCCGGGGCACCTTTGGCACTCAGCGCGGGGATTTCGTCGACGGGCAGCACGACGATTCCCGTGTCGTTCTCTGTCGGCAATGCGCTTACGTTGTTGTCGAGCGGCAATGCGGCGTTAGGCAATATCGCTGCCTATTCGTCTGGCGTCTTCGCCTGGGGCTTGCCATTCTTCTACGGCCGCAGCGTGTTCATGGTGATGAAAGGCTCGACCGCCAATGCGCAGCCGGGCCCGTTCATCGCCTTTTAGCACGCCTTGACGCCCGTTCGCCGGCCCAGCCGGTGAGCGGGCAGGATTTCTGCTGTAATGGCCGGCAATACCCGATCGAAGGATATTCGACATGGCTATGACCACTCACTACGCAGCCGCCGAACCGCCGCGCGCCGACATCGACGACCTCGCTGGCCCGACCGTCGTCGAATTCGGCACCGGCTGGTGCGGTTTCTGCCGCGCGGCGCAACCGCTGATCGCGCAGGCGTTCCACGATCATCCCGACGTGCGCCATCTCAAAATCGAGGACGGCAGCGGCCGCCCGCTCGGCCGCTCGTTCCGGGTCAAACTCTGGCCGACACTCGTCTTCATGCTCGACGGTAAGGAAGTCGCGCGCCTCGTGCGTCCGGGCGATGCGTCCGAAATCCGCGACGCGCTCGCGCTCATCGACGAACCGCTCTCCCACTGACCGACACCACGCTACGTCGAAAGGCGTAAGGGTTATCTCGGATACGCCGCCGAAGACTCAAACTTGTATGATGACCCGATCACCTAACAAACGGCGCGCATCGCATGTTCGAGAAAATCCCGGCGCGGGCGCTGAGCGACACGGTCGCGCAGCAACTGCAAAAGCAGATCGAAAAAGGCAGTTTTGCCAAAAGCGGCAAGCTGCCGACCGAAGCCGTGCTCGCGCAGGAGTTCGGCGTGAGCCGAACCGTGATCCGCGAGGCTATTTCGCGCCTGAAGAACGAAGGCATGGTCGAGCCGCGCCAGGGCAGCGGCGTGTTCGTCGTGGAGCGCGTCGGCATCCGGCCGCTGCGCATCGACTACGCGCAGGCCGTCGAGCCGGGCTCCGTCGTGCAGATTCTGGCGCTGCGGCGTGCCATCGAGGCGGAAGTGGCGTCGGAAGCCGCGATGCGCCGCACCGACGCGCAAATGGCCGCCATCGACGCCGCGCTCGCGAAGATCGAAGCGGCCGTCGCGGACGGCGAGGACGGCGTCGCGGAAGACGTCGCGTTTCATCGCGCGATCGCCAACGCCACGGGCAACCCGTACTTCCTGAAAACGCTCACCTTCCTGAACCAGTACCTGGAAGCCGGCACGATCGTCACGCGCAAGAACGAAGCGCTGCGCGAGGATTTCTCGCGGCAGGTCAAGGAAGAGCACGCGGCCATCGCCGCCGCGATCCGCGCAGGCGATCCGATGGCGGCGCGCAATGCCGCCCAGACGCATCTCTACAACGCCGCTCGCCGCCTGGCCGAGGCCGGCATCCGCTAACGCTCGATCCACAAGAGAAACGACATGTCCAGAAATGTAGGAGTCATCGGCCTGGGCGCAATGGGCCTGGGCGTCGCGCGCTCGCTGTTGCGCGCCGGCTTCGCGGTCCACGCGTGCGACGTCCGCGCGCAGGTGCTCGAAGCGTTCGCGGCCGAAGGCGGCATCGCGTGCGCGACGCCCGCCGAACTCGGCGGCAAGTGCGACGTGGTCGTGACCGTCGTCGTCAACGCGGCGCAGACGGAGACCGTGCTGTTCGGCGACTCGGGCGCGGTGTCGTCGATGAAACCGGGCGGCGTGATTCTCGCCTGCGCGACGGTGTCGCCGGCTTTCGCGATCGACCTCGGCAAACGCGTCGAAGCCGCCGGCCTGCACCTGCTCGACGCGCCGCTGTCCGGCGGCGCGGCGCGCGCGGCGTCGGGCGAGATGACGATGATGACGTCCGGCCCGGCCGCCGCCTACGCCGCGTGCGAGGACGTGCTCGACGCCATCGCGGGCAAGGTCTACCGCCTCGGCGACGCGCACGGCGCGGGCTCGAAGGTGAAGATCATCAACCAGCTGCTCGCGGGCGTGCACATCGCGGCCGCCGCCGAAGCGATGGCGCTCGGCCTGCGCGAAGGCGTCGATCCGGACGCGCTCTACGACGTCATCACGCACAGCGCGGGCAACTCGTGGATGTTCGAGAACCGCGTGCCGCACATCCTCGCGGGCGACTACACGCCGCTTTCCGCCGTCGATATCTTCGTGAAGGACCTGGGTCTCGTGCTCGATACCGCGCGCACGTCGAAATTCCCGCTGCCGCTGTCGGCGGCGGCGCACCAGATGTTCATGATGGCGTCGACGGCCGGCCACGGCGGCGAGGACGATTCCGCCGTCATCAAGATTTTCCCGGGCATCGTCGTTCCGACGGGAGACAAACAATGACGAAGGCGCTCTTGGGCTGTATCGCCGACGATTTCACCGGCGCCACCGATCTCGCCAACATGCTCGTGCGCGGCGGGATGCGCACGGTGCAGACGATCGGCGTGCCTTCTGGCGCGGCGGCCACCGGAATCGAAGCCGACGCGCTCGTCGTCGCGTTGAAATCGCGCACGACTGCCGCGGATGAAGCGGTCGCGCAATCGCTCGAAGCGCTCGAATGGCTGCGCGCGCAGGGCTGCACGCAGTTTCTCTTCAAATACTGCTCGACCTTCGATTCTACCGAGAAGGGCAACATCGGCCCGGTCGCGGACGCGCTGCTCGACGCGCTGAACGACGATTTCACGATCGCCTGTCCGGCGTTCCCGGAAAACGGCCGCACGATTTTTCGCGGCAACCTGTTCGTCGGCGACGTGCTGCTGAACGAGTCGGGCATGGAAAACCATCCGCTCACGCCGATGACCGATCCGAACCTCGTGCGCGTCTTGCAGCGTCAGACGAAGTCGAAAGTCGGGCTGATCCGCTACGACACGATCGCCAAGGGCGCCGGCGCGGTGCGGGAAAAGATCGCGGCGCTGCGCGCGGAAGGCGTGCGACTCGCCATCGCGGACGCCGTGTCCGACGCCGATCTCTACGTGCTCGGCGAAGCGTGCTCGGACCTGAAGCTCATCACCGGCGGTTCGGGCATCGCGCTCGGCTTGCCGAAGAACTTCGGCCAGCTCGCCGACGCCGCGCACGCGAGCGACCTGCCGAAGATCGAAGGCAAGTCGGTCGTGCTGGCGGGCAGCGCATCGAAGGCGACCAACGCGCAGGTCGCGGAGTGGCTCGCGTCGAAGCCGGGTTTTCGCGTCGAGCCGATGGCGCTTTCGCGCGGCGAGCCCGTCGTCGATCAGGCAATTGCTTTTGCGAAGCAGCATGGCGACGAGCCCGTGCTGATCTACGCGACCTCTTCGCCCGACGAAGTGAAGGCGGTGCAAAAGGAACTGGGCGTCGAAAAGGCGGGGCATCTGGTCGAAGCGGCGCTCGCGTCGATTGCGCGCGGTTTGCGCGAAGCGGGCTACGCCAAGTTCGTCGTCGCGGGCGGCGAGACGTCGGGCGCGGTCGTGCAGGCGCTCGATGTCCGCTCGCTGCGCATCGGACCGCAAATCGACCCGGGCGTGCCGGCGACGCAATCCATCGGCGCAAGCAAGCAGGAAGCGCCGCTCGCGCTGGCGCTGAAGTCGGGCAATTTCGGCACCGTCGACTTTTTCGCGAAGGCGCTGAAGGCGCTCGACGGAGGCGCGTGACGATGTCGATGAACGAAAACCGCATCCGCGAGGAAATCTGCGTGACCGGCGCGAGCCTGTATCAGCGCGGCTATACGGTCGGCAGCGCGGGCAACATCAGCGCGCGCCTCGACGACGGCTGGCTCATCACCCCGACCGACGTCTGCCTCGGCCGCCTCGATCCCGCCGAGATCGCCAAGGTCGATCAGGCGGGCAATCACGTGTCGGGCGCGCGGCCGTCGAAGACGCTGGCGCTGCATCGGCGTATCTACGAGAACAACGGGGAGGCGCGCGGCGTCGTCCATACGCATTCGACGCATCTCGTCGCGCTGACGCTCGCGGGCGTCTGGCGCGACAGCGACGTACTGCCGCCGATCACGCCGTATTACGTGATGAAGGTCGGCCACGTGCCGCTCATCCGCTACCGCAAGCCGGGCGATCCGGCCGTCGCGGAAGAAGTGGCGGCGCTCGCATCGAAGGTGCGCGGCGTCTTGCTGGAACGGCTCGGGCCGGTTGTCTGGGAGCGATCGGTGTCGCAAGCGTCCTACGCGCTCGAAGAGCTGGAAGAAACCGCGCGGCTGTGGCTCACGTCCACGCCGCGCCCCGAGCCGCTCGAAGAAGCGGCCATCGAAGATCTGCGCGCCACTTTCAACGCGCGCTGGTAAGTCACGCGTCACGATTTTCTTTCCTGGAGACACACCCGATGAGCCTTGACCAAGCGCTGCCGCGAGGCACGCGCGCGACCGACGTTGCGCTGCCCGACGCCGAAGAAACCAAACGCACTTACTCGAAAGTGTTCTGGCGCATCGTGCCGTTCCTGATGCTGTGCTACGTGGTCGCCTATCTGGATCGCGTGAACGTCGGCTTTGCGAAGCTGCAGATGTCGCAGGATCTCGCGTTCAGCGAAACGGTGTTCGGTCTCGGCGCCGGCATCTTCTTCCTCGGCTATTTCCTGTTCGAATTGCCGAGCAACATGCTGATGCACAAGATCGGCGCGCGTATCTGGATCGCGCGGATCATGATCACGTGGGGCCTGCTCTCGGCCGCGTTCGTGTTCGTCCAGACGCCGACGCAGTTCTACGTGCTGCGCTTTCTGCTCGGGCTTGCCGAAGCGGGCTTTTATCCGGGCGTGATTCTCTATCTCACGTACTGGTTTCCGTCGCATCGGCGCGCGAAGATCGTCGCGGTGTTCATGTCGGCGATTCCGGTGTCGGGCATTTTCGGCAATCCGCTCTCGGGCTGGATCATGCAGTCGTTCGCGGGCCACAAGGGTTTCGCCGGCTGGCAGTGGATGTTCCTGATCGAAGCGGTTCCGGCCGTGCTCGTCGGCATCGCGACGATCCTCTATCTCGATAACAACATCCGCAGCGCGAAATGGCTGACGGAGCGCGAAAAGCGCCTGCTCGAAGACGAAATCGCCGCGCAGCCGCAACACGCCGACGAAGGCAAGAAGCACTCGCTCGCCGCCGTTTTCGCCGACAAGCGCATGTGGTGGATGTCGCTGATCTATTTTGCGTTCGTGACCGGCCAGTACGGCCTGACCTTCTGGATGCCGACCTTCATCAAGTCGACGGGCGTCTCGGGCGCATTCAACATCGGCTTGCTCTCCGCGATTCCGTTTCTCGTCGCGATCGTGGTGATGAACGTGCTCGGCCACAGCGCCGACAAGCATCGCGAGCGCCGCTGGCATCTGATCGTGCCGGCGCTGGCGGCGGCGGTCGGCTTTTCGATCGCGGCTTCGTTCGCGGGCAACACGGTGGTGTCGATCGTCGCGCTGTCGCTGGCGGCGGCGGGCGTGCTGACTTGCGCGCCGCTCTTCTGGTCGCTGCCGACGGCGTTCATGTCGGGCGCGGCCGCCGCCGCCGGCATCGCGATCATCAACTCGATCGGCAATCTGGCCGGTTTCGCGAGCCCGTACATGATCGGCTACCTGAAGGACCTGACGCACAGCACCGCTACCGGCATGTACGTGCTCGCGGGTATGCTGGTGATCGGCGCGATCGCCGTTTTCCTGACGCCCGCGAAGCTGGTGAATCGCTGAGCGCAGCCCAACCCAACCAGGAGATGCAATGCCCCGCTTCGCCGCCAATCTCACGATGATGTACAACGAGCACGCGTTCCTCGACCGTTTCGCCGCCGCGGCGAAAGACGGCTTCAAGGGCGTCGAGTTCCTGTTTCCCTACGAATTCCCCGCCGCCGACATCAAGGCGCGTCTCGACGAACACGGCCTCACGCAGGCGCTGTTCAACGCCCCGCCCGGCGACTGGGCGGCGGGCGAGCGCGGGATCGCGTCGCTGCCGGGCCGCGAGGACGAGTTCCGCGCGAGCGTCGAAAAGGGACTCGAATACGCCGCCGTGCTCGGCAACCAGAAGCTGCACGTCATGGCCGGCCTCATCGCGCCGGAGCAATCGCGCGAACAGCATCGCGCGGTCTATCTGCAGAATCTGGAATTCGCCGCGAAGGCGGCACAGTCGGCGGGAATCGGCGTCGTGATCGAGCCGATCAACACGCGCGACATTCCGGGCTTTTTCCTGAATCGCCAGGACGACGCGCAGTCGATCTGCGACGAAGTCGGCGCGCCGAATCTGCAGGTGCAGTTCGACCTGTATCACTGCCAGATCGTCGAGGGCGATCTCGCGGTGAAGCTGAAGCGCGACATGAAGCGGCCGAACGCGGGCATCGGCCATATCCAGGTGGCGGGCGTGCCGGAGCGGCACGAGCCGGACATCGGCGAGGTGAACTACCCGTACCTGTTCGACCTGATCGACTCGCTCGGCTACGACGGCTGGATCGGCTGCGAATACCGTCCGCGCGCCGGCACCTCCGAAGGCCTCGGCTGGGCCAAACCGTATCTCCAAAATACCTGACACGATCATGAAAATCCTGATTACCGGCGGCGCCGGCTTCCTCGGACAGCGTCTTGCGCGCCGTCTTCTCGAACGCGGCGAACTGAACGGCACGCCGATCACGGAACTCGTGCTGCTCGACGTGGTGCGTCCCGCCGATTTCGGCGACAAGCGCGTGCGCGCCGAAACCGGCGACATCGCGGATCGCGCCGTGCTCGAACGCGCCATCGACACCGATACGCAAGCCATCTTCCACCTCGCCGCGATCGTGAGCGGCCAGGCGGAAGCCGATTTCGAACTCGGTATGCGCATCAATCTGGACGCGTCGCGGCTGCTGCTGGAAGTGTGCCGCGCGCGCGGCCACGCGCCGCGCGTGCTCTTCACGAGCTCGGTCGCGGTCTACGGCGGCACGCTGCCCGAGGTCGTTCAAGACGACACCGCGCTCAATCCGCAATCGTCGTATGGAACGCAAAAGGCGATCGCTGAACTGCTGTTGTCGGACTACTCGCGGCGCGGGTTCGTCGATGGCCGCGTGCTGCGCCTGCCGACGATCAGCGTGCGGCCGGGCAAGCCGAACGCGGCGGCGTCGTCGTTTGCAAGCGGGATCATCCGCGAGCCGCTGAACGGCGAGCGCGCCGTCTGCCCGGTCGACGGCAAGACGCGTCTGTGGCTCTTGTCGCCGAAAAGCGCGATCGAAATACTGATCGCGGGCCTCGAAATCGATCGCGCGGCGCTCGGCAACCGGCCGGTCGTGAATATGCCGGGGCTGTCGGTGAGCGTCGACGAGATGGTCGCCGCGCTGCACGAAGTCGCGGGCGACGAAGCGGTCGCGCGCATCGACTGGCAGCCGGAGGAGCGCATCGAGAAGATCGTCGGAAGCTGGCCGGGCGCGTGGGACACCGCGCGCGCGACGCAACTCGGCCTGCAAGGCGACAAGAATTTCGCGGACGTGATCCGCGCTTATATCGCCGACGAACGTCCTCAGTAAGCTCTCACTCCACACGGCGCCGCGGCCCGCGCGGCGCCTATCCCCCCATCCGGGCGGGCGACCGTTTTATTAATCCGCGCTACACTCATCTCTTTAATGTGACGAAGCTGGCTCGGAGCCAGTCTGCATCGGCGCGTGAGGTCGATTCGCGCTTTCGCACATATCCCAAATAGTTCCTTTCGTCATCCTTGGCAGACGCCATTTCGCGTGCGGGAGACTTCCATGCTGCTGCATGACCTCGTCGATCGGTTCGGCCCGGCGATCGTCTTCGTCAACGTAATGGGCGCGGCGCTCGGGCTGCCCGTGCCCGCGATGCCGACGCTGATCGTCGTCGGCGCGTCCGTCGAGGTGATGTCGCTGCGTGGCGGCGGCGTGATGCTGCCGTTGCTCGGCATGCTGGCGCTCGCGGTGGCGGGCGGCGTGCTCGGCGATCTCGTCTGGTTCCAGGGCGGCCGGCGCTACGGCGACCGCACGCTCAAGACGATCTGCAAGCTTTCGCTGTCGCGCGATACCTGCGTCAAGAAGACCGAGCGCTTCTTCGGCCGTTGGGGCGTGCGCGTGCTGCTCGTCGCGAAGTTCATTCCGGGGCTCTCGCTCGTCTCCGTGCCGCTCGCGGGCGCGATGGGCGTGCGTCTGCGCAGTTTCATCGCGCACGACGGCGCCGGCATCGCGCTCTGGGCGGCGGTCGGGCTCGCACTCGGCGTCGCGTTCGCGGCGGAACTCGAAATGCTGTTCGCGCTGATCGCGCGGCTCGGCCGGCAGGCGATCATGGTCGTCGCGATTGCGCTCGCGGCTTATATCGCGTACCGCTGGTGGCGTCGGCGCGCGCTGATGGCGACGCTGGAGGCGGCGCGCCTGTCCGTCGACGAGCTCTATGCGCTGATGAACGACCGGCCGCTGCCGACCATTTTCGATATCCGTTCGCGCGAAAAGCGCATGCTCGATCCGTTCGTGATCCCCGGCTCGGTTTTCGCCGACGAGCGCGAATTGCAGAAGATCATCGCCGAATACGATCCGGCGCAGAAGATCGTCATCTATTGCTCGTGCCCGAACGAAGTCTCGGCGGCGTGGATGGCAAAGACGCTGCGCAACGCGGGTTTCCGCGACGTCGTGCCGCTCACCGGCGGACTCGACGCCTGGCGCCTCGCCGGCTTCGAAGTCTCGCGGCTGACCGAATTCGGCGAAGACCCGGTGATGACCGACGAAGTCGGCGAAATGGCCGCGATGTGCCCGTGGCCCGTGAAGTCGGCGGGCGGTTCCGCGTCCTTGCAAGAAGCTGGTTTTCCACATGGAGATCACGCATGAGTACAGGTATGGGCGAGCCGTCGACACCGTTTCAACCCGGCGTAATGGCGTGGAGCCCGCGCGCCACGACGCAGGAAGATCCGAACGTGATGCCGACTGGCGTCGGCTCCGCGCCCGCCGCGAGCGGGGGCGAAGACGCGCCGTTCTCGCCGCTGCAGACGCGCGCGCACCAGATGTTTCCGATGCTCACCGACGTCGAAGTGGAGCGCATGCGCCGCTTCGGTAAGGTCGAGCGCTGGCGGGCCGGCGACACGATGTTCCGCATGGGCGACGTCGGGCGCGGCATGGTGGTCGTGCTGTCGGGGCGCGTGCGAATCAACCGGCGCGATGCGCTCGGCAACGTGCACCTCATCATCGACCAGACGCCGGGCCATTTTCTCGCGGAGATCGCGCAACTGTCGGGCAAGCCGTGTCTCGTCGACGGCTACGCGCTCGAAGACGTCGAAGGCATCGTGATTCCGCCGGAGCGGCTGCGGGCGCTGATCGTCGCGGAAGCGGAACTCGGCGAGCGCATCATGCGCGCGCTGATCCTGCGGCGCGTCGGGCTGATCGAAAAGGGCAGCGGGCCGGTGCTGCTCGGCAAGTCCGACGATGGCAAGCTCGTCGCGCTGCAAGGATTCCTGCGCCGCAACGGCTATCCGCATACGGTGATCGACGCCTGCGCCGATCCCGACGCGATTGCGCTGCTCGAACGCATTTCGGCGTCGAAGGCGGATTTTCCGCTGGTGATCTGCCCCGACGGCACGGTGTTGCGTTCGCCCGACGAAAACCAGGTCGCGACGCAACTCGGCTGGTTGCCCGAATTCGACGAGGCGCATATCTACGATGTCGCGGTCGTCGGCGCGGGGCCGGCGGGACTGGCGACGGCGGTGTACGCGGCGTCGGAAGGGCTCTCGGTCGCGGTATTCGACTGCCGCGCGCCGGGCGGACAGGCGGGCGCCAGTTCACGCATCGAAAATTATCTCGGCTTTCCGACCGGCATCTCCGGACAGGCGCTCGCGGGGCGCGCATTCGTGCAGGCGCAGAAGTTCGGCGCGCACATCGCGATTCCGTGCGAAATCAAGGCGCTGCATTGCGACCGCTCGCCGATGCAGGTCGAGCTCGCAAGCGGGACGGTCGTCTCGACGCGCACGGTGGTGATCGCGAGCGGCGCGGCGTACCGGCGGCCCGCCATCGACGGGCTCGAACGCTTCGAAGGGCGCGGCACGTATTACTGGGCGTCGCCCGTGGAGGCGAAGCTCTGCAAGGACGCGGAAGTGGTGCTCGTCGGCGGCGGCAATTCGGCGGGGCAGGCGGCGGTGTATCTCGCGTCGCATTGCGTGCACGTGCACATCCTGATTCGCAACCGGGGACTGGCGGCGAGCATGTCGCGCTATCTCGTCGACCGCATTGCGTCGCTGCCGAACGTGACGGTGCATACGCGCACGGAAATCTCGTCGCTCGACGGCGACGAACGCGGACTCACGACGGTCAATTGCAAGAGCGCCGAGGGGCCGGTCACGTTTGCGGCGCGGCATCTCTTTCTCTTCACCGGCGCCGATCCGAATACCTCGTGGCTCGGCGGCTGTAATGTGAGCGTCGACGACAAGGGTTTCGTGCTGACCGGGCCGGAAGCGCACGAAGGGCAGGCGCCGGGCGCGCCGGGACTGGAGACGAGCGTGCCGGGCGTCTTCGCCATCGGCGACGTGCGATCGGCATCGACGAAACGCGTCGCGGCCGCGGTCGGTGAAGGCGCGGCGGTGGTCGCGCAGATTCACGGGTTGCTGGCGGTTCAGCAGGAGCTTGCGGTCGAAGCGGGGTGCAGCGCGCGGCGCGGTTAGTTATGTGCGCGCGTGGCAGACGGCTTCCAAGCGATTGCCCGCCGGGTCGATCAGAAAGGCGGCGTAGTAGTGCGGATGGTAGGCGGCGCGCAGACCGGGCGCGCCGTCGGAGCTGCCGCCGTGAGCGAGGCCGGCTTGATGAAACGCGTCGACCTGCGCGCGCGATGCCGCCTTGAAGCACCAATGCCGCCGGTTTTCGCCGATGGCGGCGGAGTCTTGATACACGGCCAGATAAGTTGAAGCGGGATTGTCTGAGTCGCAGCGTTCACCATAGCCCAGCGCGCTTTCGCGGTCGTACACCTTCGCCGCGCCGAGCGCGTGCATGATCGCATCGTAGAACGGGCGCGCGGTATCGAGATCGGTTACGCCGATTGAAACGTGGTCGAGAAGATGCATGGTCTTGGCTGCGTCGTCGTAGCTGCCGATTATCGCGCTTCAATGGTGATAGCGATATTCCTGCGTATAGCCGCCGTAGCCATACGATGCGGCTTTGACGTCCTGCACGTAGATGTAGCTCTCCTCATGCAGATTGCCCAGGATGCGCTCGAAGCCTTCAAACGCTTCCTTGATATAGCGTGCCTTTTCGTCCTTGGTATTCGTTTCGTCGGTGATCTTGATGTCGAAGTAGAAGCTGTTCTTGTTCTGCTCGCTCAACAGCTTTCCGCCGACGACCCAACTGTCGCGATCCAGGAAGTCGATCGCGATGGCCGTGACTTCGCGCCTCTTCCCGAGTATGCGCGTGGTGAGATCGAGTAGCAGATCCGAGATTTCGCGCGTCAGTTCGGGTGTTTTCTTCGCGCTGACTTTCACATTGAGAATAGGCATGACATGCTCCTTGGCAATGTAGTTAGCTATGCAACTATATGAGTAAAAAAATCAGTCGATCAGCGAGCGGATATTTTTCAACTTCGACACCGAGTCCTCGAAATGGGACGCGCCAAGCTTTTTTCTCAGGCGTTTGGTGACTTCGGCGCTTGCCGCATTCAGGCCATCCTTCATCGATTCGCCGAGCGCTGTGGGATGAATGGCGGATTCGCGGCCGTCACGATCCGTCGACCAGCGTTCGATCAACGCGAGCTTCTGCAAGCCATCGAGCGAGCGCGTCGCGGTCGGGCGCGAAATGGCGAGCCCCGCCGCGAGTTCGCTTTGCAGCAATCCCGGTTTATCCAGAATCGCGCGCAGCATGAAGCCTTGCGACGGCGTCAAGCCGAACGGCTTGAACGCCTTCGTCCACTCGCGTTCAAGGACGCGAGCCAGCGCGGTGGTGTTGAAGTACAGGCATTGATCGAACATGAAGTCAGCTTAGTGCAAAGTGATTTGCTATGCAACTAGTTTCGATCGGCTCTTCGCGAACCTCTTTCCCCCATGTGCCCGAAGAACCGCACGGCGCGTGCGTCGCCGGTATGCGCCGAATTGATCCGCACCCACGCGCACGTCTCGCCGTTCGGACGATAGTAGTTGCCCGGCGCAAGCGTCACGCCGAACTTCAGCGCCTCGTCGACGAGCACTGTCGAATCTTCGATTCCCGGCACCTTCGCCCAAACGAAATTGCCGCCACTCGGTTCGTCGAACACGTCCCAGCCGCACGCCTCCAGTTGCTGCACGGCGCCGGATAGCGCGTCGCGCACGCGCCGGCGCAGGCGTTCGAGATACTTGCGATACGTCCCGCGCTCCAGCAGATGCGCCGCCACCGCTTCGCTGAAGCGCGTGCCGCCGAGGCTCGTCAGCACTTTCACGTCGACGAGATTCTTGACCAGCTCCGCGCTCGCCGCGAGATAGCCGATCCGAAGCGACGACGACAGCGTCTTCGACAATCCGCCGATGTAAATCACGCGATCCAGCTGATCGAGCGATGCGAGGCGCTGTGTGGGCACGGACTGGAAGTCGGCGTAGATGTCGTCCTCGACGATCGAAAAGCCGTATTGCTGCGCGAGTTGTAGCAGCTTGAACGCGACTTGCGGCGCGACATTCGTCGCGGTCGGGTTCTGGAAGACTGTGTTGATGAAGAAGAGCTTCGGCTGATGGAACTTGAGCAGTTCCTCGGCCGCATCGACGTCGGGCCCGGTCGCGAGCCGCGGCACGCCGACGAGCCGCACGCCTTGCAGCTTCAGCAGGCCGAACAGGTTGTAATAGCCCGGGTCCTCGACGAACACGGTATCGCCCGCCTTCAGCATGTAGCGCACGACGAGATCGAGCGCCTGGCTCGCGCCGCTCGTGATCATGACGTTCTTCAGATCGGCGTCGATGCCGAGCAGATGCAGCCGCATCTGCACCTGATGTCGCAGATTCGCGTCGCCGTAGGGCATCGCGTAGTCGATCACGCTCGTCACGTCCATGCGCGACGCGTGGCGCACCGCCTGCGTAATGCCGTCGACGTCGCGCCAGGACTCGGGAATGAAGCCGCTGGAAAGCTTCAGCGTCTCGCCGGGATAGTTGAACTGCTGCAGGATCTGATTCGATTCCTCTTCGGCGAGTCGCGGATCGCAGCGGCCGTTTCCGCGCTCCGCTTCCTCGACATGCCCCGCGACGTAAAACCCGGAGCCGTGTTTCGGCTGGATCAGTCCGCGCGACGCGAGCCGGTCATACGCTTCGATCACCGGAAAGCGGCTGATCTTCTGGTCGGCGGCGAGCTGGCGAATCGACGGCAGCTTCGCGCCCGCGAGCATGCGGCGCGAGCGGATTTGCGTTTCGATCTGGTTCACGAGCTGATCGGTCAGCGGAACGCCCGTCTGCGCGTCGATTTCAAATTTCATCATGATTGCCGCCCGCAAGTGTTCGCTTCGATCGACTGAACAGTTCGGCCAAACTGTTCGGTACTGTGCATTCCCTCGATTCGAACGCATCTCAATAATGTCGTCAAGCGTTCCGTTTCGCGACGCGCTTTTCAGGAGCAGCAAAATGCGTGAAATCCGGATATACGAACTCGACCGGCGCGACGTGCCGACTGGCTGGTTCATCGACCGTCCTCAAACGCTGAAGGTGACGCACGGCCAACTGTGGGTCACGGTCGAAGGCGAAGCCGACGACCTCTGGCTGCATGCAGGCGAATCGATCGAATTGCAGCCGTACTCGACGATCTGGGTCAGCGCGTCGGAAGAGGGCGGCCGCTTTTCGATGGCGTCGGTGTCCGCGCCGCGCCGGGCCTGGCTCGAACGCGCGATCGCGTGGTTGGCGCGCCGGCCGCAGTCGGGCGCACGCGTGATGGCGTCCTGAGGCAAAGCAGGCGAAAAAAAACCCGGCGCGAGGCCGGGTCCAATGTTCCCGCGCTCATCGAGCGCGGTCACCTGCAAAGCTCAGTCGATCACGCTGCCAGCAGCGAGCGCAGCACGAACGGCAGAATCCCGCCGTGCTTGTAGTAATCGACTTCGATCGGCGTATCGATACGCAGCAGCACGGCCACGCGCTGCTCGCTGCCGTCCTTGCGGCGGATCACGAGCGTCACTTCCTGCTGCGGCTTGATGTCGTCCGTCAGACCTTCGATGTCGAAGGTTTCGTCGCCGGTGATATTGAGCGTCTGCACGCTGTCCGTGCCCTTGAACTGCAGCGGCAACACGCCCATGCCGACGAGGTTCGAGCGGTGAATCCGCTCGAAGCTGCGCGCGACGACGGCCTTCACGCCGAGCAGTTGCGTGCCCTTCGCGGCCCAGTCGCGCGACGATCCCGTGCCGTATTCCTCGCCCGCGAACACGACGGTCGGCGTGCCTTCGTCGATGTATTTCATCGCGGCATCGTAGATCGACAGTTGTTCGCCGCTCGGCTGATGGATCGTCAGGCCGCCTTCGACGCGCGTGCCGTCGGCTTTCGGCGGAATCATCAGGTTCTTGATGCGCACGTTCGCGAACGTGCCGCGCATCATCACGTCGTGATTGCCGCGACGCGAGCCGTAGCTGTTGAAGTCCGCCTTCTGCACGCCATTCGCCTTCAGCCACACGCCTGCCGGCGAGCTTTCCTTGATCGAACCGGCCGGGCTGATGTGGTCGGTCGTGACCGAGTCGCCGAAGATGCCGAGCGGACGCGCGTTCTTCACGGCCGGGATGCTGTCGGCCGGCGTCATCGAGAAGTCCTTGCCGAAGAACGGGGGCTCTGCGATGTACGTCGACTTCGGCCAGTCATAGACCTGACCCGATTCGCCCGCGATCTTGCTCCACAGGTCGCCTTCTTTGGTGAGTTGCGCGTAGTTCTTGCGGAACGCGTCGGCGTCGAGCGCGAACTTGAGCAGCGCGTGCACTTCGTCGCTGGTCGGCCAGATGTCGCCGAGGTAGATGTCGCGGCCGTCCCGGCCCTTGCCGACCGGCTCGGTCATCAGGTCGCGCGTGATGTTGCCCGCGATCGCATACGCGACGACGAGCGGCGGCGACGCCAAAAAGTTCGCCCGGATGTTCGGGTGAATGCGCGCCTCGAAGTTGCGGTTGCCCGACAGCACGGCGGCCGCGACGATGTCGTTCTTCGTGATGGCGTCGTTCAGTTCCGGCGTCAGGTCGCCCGCGTTGCCGATGCAGGTCGTGCAGCCGTAGGCGGCGAGCGTGAAGCCGAGCTGGTCGAGGTAGGTCAGGAGGCCCGTCTTCGTCAGGTATTCGGTCACGATGCGCGATCCGGGCGCCAGCGACGTCTTGATGTGCGGCGCGACGGTCAGGCCGGCTTCGACCGCCTTCTTCGCCAGCAGGCCGGCCGCGAGCAGCACGCTCGGGTTCGACGTGTTCGTGCACGACGTGATCGCGGCGATCAGCACGTCGCCGTTCTTCACGTTCACGCCGTTGGTCGTCGTGTATTGCGCGTCGAGGTCGGCGGGCTTCTTCGCAAAGCCGTTTTCGCCGACGGGCTTCGAGAACAGGTCCGTGAAGGTGCTCTTCACGTTGCCGATTTCGATGCGGTCCTGCGGGCGCTTCGGGCCTGCCAGCGACGGCGCGACGGTCGCGAGGTCGAGCGTGAGCGTCTTCGTAAAGTCGATTTCGCCAGCCTTCGGAATGCCGAACAGGTTCTGCGCCTTGAAGTAGTTTTCGAAGGCCGAGATTTCCGCGTCGGTGCGGCCCGTGCCCTTGAAGTAGTCGATGGTCTTTTCGTCGACGGGGAAGAAGCCCATCGTCGCGCCGTATTCCGGCGCCATGTTGCCGATGGTCGCGCGGTCCGGCAACGAGAGCGACGCCGTGCCTTCGCCGAAGAACTCGACGAACTTGCCGACGACCTTTTCCTTGCGCAGCATTTCGGTGACCGTCAAGACGAGGTCGGTGGCCGTCACGCCTTCGCGCAGCTTGCCCTTCAGCTCGACGCCCACGACGTCCGGCGTCAGGAAGTACACCGGCTGGCCGAGCATGCCCGCTTCCGCCTCGATGCCGCCCACGCCCCAGCCGACCACGCCGATGCCGTTGATCATCGTCGTGTGGCTGTCGGTGCCGACGAGCGTGTCCGGGTAGTACACGGAGTCGCCGTTCTCCGACTTCTTGTGCACGCCGCGCGCGAGGTATTCCAGGTTCACCTGGTGCACGATGCCGACGCCCGGCGGCACGACCTTGAACGTGTCGAATGCTTGCATGCCCCACTTCATGAACTGGTAGCGCTCGTTGTTGCGCTGGAATTCCAGTTTCATGTTCAGGTCGAGCGCGTTCGGCTCGCGGAAGTGGTCGATCTGCACCGAGTGGTCGACCACCAGATCGACCGGCACGAGCGGCTCGATCGCCTTCGGGTCCTTGCCCGCGCGCTTGGCGACGCCACGCATCGCGGCGATGTCAGCGAGCAGCGGCACGCCGGTGAAATCTTGCAGCACGACGCGCGCGACGACGAACGGGATTTCGTCGGTACGGGCGGCGTTCGGCTTCCAGTTCGCGAGTTGCTGAATGTGCTCTTCCGAGATCTTCTTGCCGTCGAAGTTGCGCAGCACCGATTCCAGCACGATGCGAATCGACACTGGCAGGCGTTCGATCTTGACGTTCAGCTCTTTTCCGAGCTGCGGCAGCGAGTAGAACTTGCCTTTGCCGGCACCGCTGTCGAATTCCTTAAGCGTTTTGTGGAGATTGTGGGCCATGATTTTTTCCGTGGGAATTAAACGGGAGCTACCTTCGATGCAACGTTTCTGTTTGACTGACTAGATCACATACAGATCGACGTATTCATTGACCGGCATCGCTTCCAGCTTTGCCTGATCGAGCGATACCGCGAGGATCGCCTGTTGCTGCCTGGTCGGGAAACGGCGCGCGAGGTTCGTCTTGAACTTCTCGACGAGCAGCGGTATGCCATCCGCGCGACGACGCTTGTGTCCGATCGGATATTCGACCACGACTTCGTCGAACGTCGAGCCCTCGTTAAACTCGACGGTCAGCCCGTTCGCGATCGAGCGCTTGTCCGGAGCGAAATAATCCCGGGTGAACTGCGGGTCTTCGACGCACGTCATCTTCGCGCGCAGCACATCGATGCGCGGGTCGCGCGCGACCGAATCTTCGTAATCGGCGGCGGTCAGGCGGCCGAAGATCAACGGTACCGCGACCATGTACTGGATGCAGTGATCGCGGTCGGCGGGATTATCGAGCGGACCCTTTTTATCGATGATGCGAATCGCCGCTTCGTGCGTGCGAATCGTGATTTTCCTGATGTCTTCGACCGTTTTGCCTGCCTGGGCAAGCCGGGCGTGCAGCGTCATGGCCGCTTCCACGGCTGTTTGCGAGTGGAATTCGGCGGGGAACGAAATCTTGAAGAGCACGTTCTCCATCACGTAAGAGCCATACGGACGCTGGAACTTGAATTCGTTACCCTTGAAGAGCACGTCGTAGAAGCCCCACGTTTTTGCGGTCAGCACCGACGGATAACCCATCTCGCCGGTCTTCGCGATCAGCGCGAGACGCACGGCGCGCGAGGTCGCATCGCCTGCTGCCCACGATTTACGGGAGCCCGTGTTCGGCGCATGGCGATACGTGCGCAGCGCGTGTCCGTCGACGAATGCGAGCGACACCGCGTTGATCAGCTCGTCGCGCGTGAGGCCGATCATCTGGCCGACGACCGCCGTGGAAGCGAGCTTGACCAGCAATACGTGATCGAGCCCGACCTTGTTGAACGAATTCTCAAGCGCGATGCAGCCCTGTATTTCATGCGCCTTGACCATGCCGGTCAGGACGTCTTTCATCGTCAGCGGCTTCTTGCCGACGGCGACGGCGTTGCGCGAGAGCCAGTCGGCCGTCGCGAGGATGCCGCCCAGGTTGTCCGACGGATGGCCCCATTCGGCGGCGAGCCACGTGTCGTTGAAGTCGAGCCAGCGGATCATCGCGCCGATGTTGAAGGCGGCCTGAACCGGGTCGAGCTGGAATGAGGTGCCCGGCACCTTCGCGCCGTTGGGGACGATCGTGCCCGGCACGATGGGTCCCATCAGCTTGGTGCAGGCGGGGTAGGAAAGCGCTTCGAGTCCGCAGCCGAGCGTGTCGATCAGGCAATTGCGGGCCGTGTCGAGCGCGAGCGTGCTGTCGACGTCGAAATCGACCACGTAATCCACTATGTCGATTAGAACCTTGTCCGGATCGGGCCGGACGTTGGAGATCGGTGCGGACATCGAGCGTTTCCTGATTTGACTACGAACAGGGGCTTACAACAGGGGCTTACTTCACGTCCTTGATCAGCGCGTTCGATTGCGTCGGAGCGGGCGCGCCGGAAGCCATCGCCTGCGTCATGCACTCGTCGGCGAGACGTGATTCGTCCTTGTCCGAGAACAACATCGCCTTCGTCGGGATCACGACGAGGTCCATGCCCGTTGCGGTGTCGTGGAAGCGGTCGGCGCCGGTCGTCGTGTCCTGGCGCGGCAGACGGTAATCCTTCTGCGCCCAGTGCACGGTCACGACCGCATCGCGCTTCATGTCACCTTTCAGGTAGAAAGCGAGCCCTTCCTTGCACGACCACTTTTCCGCGCCTTCCGGAACCGGATCGGTCTTCGCGGCGGCGGCTGCGACAGCTGCCGGTTTGCGCTTGATCAGGCGCTTCGCCGGTGCCGGGCGCTGGGCCGCGGCCTTCTTGGTTGCTGCTGCTTCGGTTGTCGCGGCGAAAGCGTCGGTCGTGACGATGATGCTGGAAGTTGCCAGAGTGCCGACGATTGCAGCGATCAGAAGTTTGTTCATTGATGAAACCTTTCAATTTCGTGAGTGTTGATGGCGAGCGCCGCGCGGATTGGGCCGATTCCTGCCGGCCCGAACGCGCAACTCGCTATTTTCGCTTATTTAGCGCGATGAACTTCAAATTCTCGGGTCCGGTGTAATTTGCGCTCGGCCGGATGATCTTGTTGTCGACGCGCTGCTCGACGATGTGCGCGCTCCAGCCGGCCGTGCGCGAGATCACGAAGAGCGGCGTAAACATCGCGGTCGGCACGCCCATCTGGTGATACGACACGGCGCTGAACCAGTCGAGATTCGGGAACATCTTCTTCGCGTCCCACATGACCGACTCGAGCCGCTCGGCGATATCGAAGAGCTTCATGTCGCCCGCTTCCTTCGACAGCTTCTTCGCCACTTCCTTGATGACCTTGTTGCGCGGATCGGAGATCGTGTACACCGGATGCCCGAAGCCGATCACGACTTCCTTGTTCTCGACGCGCTTCCTGATGTCGGCGTCGGCTTCATCGGCGGATGCGTAGCGCGACTGGATTTCGAAGGCGGCTTCGTTCGCACCGCCGTGCTTCGGGCCGCGCAACGCGCCGATCGCGCCCGTGATGGCCGAATAGACGTCTGAACCCGTGCCCGCAATTACGCGTCCGGTGAACGTCGATGCGTTGAATTCGTGCTCGGCGTACAAGTTGAGCGACGTGTGCATCGCCTCGACCCACGACTTCGACGGTTCCACGCCATGCAGCAGATGCAGGAAGTGACCGCCGATGGAGTCGTCGTCGGTTTCGACTTCGATGCGCCGGCCGTTGTGCGAATAGTGGTACCAATACAGAAGCATCGAGCCGAGCGAAGCCATCAGGCGGTCGGCGATATCCTTCGCGCCCGCGACGTTGTGGTCGTCCTTCTCGGGCAATACCGTGCCGAGCACGGAAACGCCCGTGCGCATCACGTCCATCGGATGCGCCGATGCCGGGATCCATTCGAGCGCCGCCTTCAGGTTCGCGGGCAAACCGCGCAGGGCCTTGAGCTTGATCTTGTACGCCTTCAGTTCGGCGACGTTCGGCAGCTTGCCATGCACGAGCAGGTACGCGATTTCTTCGAATTCGCACGTAGTCGCGACGTCGAGAATGTCGTACCCGCGATAGTGCAAATCGTTGCCGGTCTTGCCGACCGTGCACAGCGCCGTATTCCCGGCCGTCACGCCCGACAGCGCGACGGACTTCTTCGGCTTGAAGCCGCCCGCGGCGGCAGGCGCGTCGGTTGTTGCGGTATCGCTCATCGTCCCAAGTCTCCCGGTGTGGATGCGTTACTTGTTCTGGTTGAACAGCGCGTCGAGCTTCTGCTCGTACGCGTGATAGCCGATGCTCTCGTAGAGTTCGCTGCGCGTCTGCATCGTATCGACGACGGCTTTCTGCGTTCCGTCGCGACGAATCGTCTCGTAGACGTTCTGCGCCGCCTTGTTCGTCGCGCGGAACGCGGAAAGCGGGTACAGCACGATCGAGACATCGACGCTGCGTAATTCGTCGACGGTGAAAAGCGGCGTCGAGCCGAACTCGGTGATGTTTGCGAGCACCGGCACCTTCACGGCATCGACGAACTGTCGGTACATGCCGAGTTCGGTCATCGCTTCGGGGAAGATCATGTCCGCGCCGGCTTCGACGCACGCCTGCGCACGCTCGATCGCCGATTGCAGGCCCTCGACCGCGAGCGCATCGGTGCGCGCCATGATGACGAACTGGTCGTCGGTGCGCGCGTCGACGGCCGCCTTCACGCGATCGACCATTTCCTGCTGCGTGACGATCGCCTTGCCCGGCCGATGCCCGCAGCGCTTCGCGCCCACCTGGTCCTCGATGTGTATCGCGCCCGCGCCCGCCTTGATGAGCGACTTCACCGTGCGCGCGATGTTGAACGCGCTCGGACCGAAACCGGTGTCCACATCGACGAGAAGCGGCAGGTCGCAGACATCCGTGATGCGGCGCACGTCGGTGAGGACGTCGTCGAGCGTCGAGATGCCGAGGTCGGGAAGCCCGAGGGAACCAGCCGCGACGCCGCCGCCCGACAGGTAGATCGCCTTGAATCCGGCGCGTTGGGCGAGCAGCGCGTGATTGGCGTTGATCGCGCCGATCAGTTGCAGCGGCTTTTCAGCGGCGACGGCGGCGCGGAAGTTCGCGCCCGCGGAAGTGATCGTCATGTTCAGCTTCCTCCCGGTGATTCGTCAGAAGCGAAAAGCGCCCGGGCGCTTTCCGGCAAGGTTTGTCCGATGGCTTGCGCGCGGCGCAGCACCGACCAGTAATAGCGATAGCTCGCGCGGTCGTGCAGCGTGTCGCCGTGACGCGTCGGGCCCCACTGCGCGGCCTGCGCCGCGAGCAAAATGTCGGCGGCGAGTTCGATTTCATCGGCGCGCGGCGCAAAAGCGGCGACGATCGGCGCGATCTGGTCGGGATGAATGCTCCACATGCGCGTGTAGCCGAATTCGTTGCGCGCGCGGGCCGCATCGTTCGCCACGACGCTCATGTCGCGCACTTCCGTCGACACGTTATGCGACGGCACCTTGCCGTGCGCGTGACAGGCCGCCGCGATCTCCAGCTTCGCGCGCCGCACGAGCGGATGATCGAACTGGCCGGGCGAGCGCATCGCCGTGTCGGGGATGGCGCCATTGTGCGCCGATACGAAGTCCATCAGGCCGAAACTCAGCGCTTCGACGCCCGGCAGCGCCGCGAGTTCGAAAACTTCTGCGAGCGCGCCGTGCGTTTCGATCAGCAGGTGACAGGGAATCGGCTTCTGGACGCCGGCTTCGCAGCGCGACGCCTCGACGAACGCGACCATTTCGGCGGCATCGGAGACGCTGCGGATTTTCGGCAGGGTGATGTAGGCGGGCGCCTTGCGGGCATTGCGCAGGATGATGCGCACGTCGTCGCGCCAGGACGGATTGGCGAAGTCGTGGATGCGCACGCCGACGCGCCCGAAGCGGTCTTCTTCGCCGCCGATGAACGACGCCACGAGTTCCGCGTGCGCCGCCTCGCGGCCGATCTGGGCGCCGTCCTCGCAATCGAGCGTGATGTCGAAGACAGGCCCGAGCTGCGCCTGCAACGCGAGCGACTTCTTCATCAACTTCTCGCTGCCGGCATAGTGATCGCACGGCGGCAAGACCGCAGGTTGCACTTCGCCGTCAAACAGCACTTCGGCTGGGGTGAGAGCGCGCATCGTCGGCGTCGGTCGAATTGGGGGAGGTGAAAAGGCCGATTCGAACGCGCTCGGCAACTTCCAAGCGCGCTCGGATCGGCCGCGAACGCCTTTACGGGCGTTCGCGTAACGCGAAGAGCCGGCTCGCGGCTCTTCGACCGGTCTTACTTGCCGAGCAGATGCGCAACACCGTCGCGCTCTTCGAGCAGTTCGTTAAGCGTACCGTCCATCTTCTCGCGCGAGAACGCGTCGATTTCCAGGCCTTCGACGCGCTTGTACTCGCCGTTTTCGCAGGTCACCGGCACGCCGTAGATGATGTCTTCCGGAATGCCATACGAGCCGTCCGACGGAATGCCCATCGTGACCCACTTGCCGTTCGTGCCGAGGACCCAGTCACGCACGTGGTCGATCGCCGCGTTGGCCGCCGAAGCCGCCGACGACAGGCCGCGCGCTTCGATGATCGCCGCGCCGCGCTTGCCGACGGTCGGGATGAACGTGTTGCGGTTCCATTCGTCGTCGTTGACGAGCTTCGTCAGCGATTCGCCGTCGACCGTCGCGAAACGGAAGTCGGGGTACATCGTCGGCGAGTGGTTGCCCCACACGGCGAGCTTTTCGATCGACGCCACCGGCTTGCCCGACTTCGCCGCCAGTTGCGACAGCGCGCGGTTGTGGTCGAGGCGCAGCATGGCGGTGAAGTTCTTCTTCGGCAGGTCCGGCGCCGAGTTCATCGCGATGTACGCGTTCGTGTTCGCCGGATTGCCGACCACCAGCACCTTGATGTCGCGGCTCGCGACTTCGTTGAGGGCGCGGCCCTGCACCGTGAAGATTTCCGCATTGGCCGAGAGCAGATCCTTGCGCTCCATGCCCTTCGAACGCGGACGCGCACCGACGAGCAGCGCGACGTCGGCGTCCTTGAACGCGACCTTCGGGTCGTCGGTGATGACGACGCCTTCGAGCAGCGGGAAAGCGCAGTCTTCCAGTTCCATCACGACGCCCTTGACCGCGTTTTGCGCTTGCGGCAGGTCGAGCAGTTGAAGGATCACCGGCTGGTCTTTGCCGAGCATGTCGCCGTTGGCGATGCGAAACAGCAGCGAGTAGCCGATTTGACCTGCGGCGCCGGTGACGGCAACGCGCTTTGCGGACTTAGCCATTGAAAACTCTCCTGGACGGTGCGTGAGACGCTAGGGAAAACGCCATTTTATGCGCGTTACGCGAAGCGTTGATGAAGCATGTCGGCCGTGCTGCGCGAGATCATGCCGAAACGCTGTCGGGACGCGCCTGCCGAGCGCGCGCCGTCGGGCGTTCCAGCCGCATGTGGCGCGGCGGCGCGGCCGTCATGCCGGGAATCTTTCTTCGGAGCGGGAGTCTGCCGTGGCGGGGCGCCGGATCTCGTCGCGCACAGGCGTTTCGAGGTGACGCTGGACGTTGCAAGGCAGTACACAGGCAGCGGCGGGCGAATCGAAAGCCGTTCGGCGTGAGGCGAGAAGCGGCGGGACGCGGATGACCGATTGCGCTGCGCTATCGATTACTGTTCCCGATGCGCGAGGCCGAGCTTTCCTTCGACCCGCAAAAGTCCCGCAAACCCTTGCTCGCCAAGGAGTGTAGGATTCGCTGGACGTAAAGTCAACAGTATCTTATGTCTTATATAAGACATAGGAATCTACGGGAAAACGCTGGCGCGGCGCGGGCCTTTATGATGAAATGCGCGCATGAATTCGAACCCGGCGACGACGAACCCCCCCAACGGCGCTGGTGCGACGGACGTCGCACCGGCGCCGTCGCCGACGTTCAGTCCGCTTTACCAGCAGATCAAGGCGCTCATCACGCAGGGGCTCGAATCCGGCGAATGGAAGCCGGGCGAGATCATCCCGAGCGAGGTCGAACTCGCTGCCCGCTACAAGGTGAGCCAGGGCACGGTGCGCAAGGCGATCGACGAACTCGCCGCCGACAACCTGCTCGTGCGTCGTCAGGGCAAGGGCACGTTCGTTGCGACGCACAACGAAGACCGCGTCCAATTCCGTTTCCTGCGCCTGTTGCCCGACGACGGCGAGGTCCATCCCCACGTCAGCCGTCTGCTCGAATGCCGGCGCCTGCGCGCGCCCGCCGAGATCGCGCGCCAGCTTGACCTGAAGCCCGCCGACCCGGTCGTTCTTATCAGGCGCCTGTTGCAGTTCGATGGCGAGACCACCGTCTTCGACGAAATCTGGCTGCCGGGCGCGGTGTTTCGCGGCCTGACGGCGGAGCGTCTGGCTGACTACAAGGGTCCGCTCTACGCGATGTTCGAAACGGAGTTCGGCACGCGCATGATTCGTGCGTCGGAAAAGATACGCGCGGTCGCGGCAGACGCGGGCGTCGCGGAACTCCTCAACGTCGCCGAAGGTTTTCCGCTGCTGTCCGTCGAGCGCGTGTCGTATACCTATGGCGACCGGCCCGTCGAAGTGCGCCGCGGATGGTATGTCACGACCGGCTACTACTATCAGAACGACCTGAGCTGAATGCAATGAGCAAACGGCTGCGCATCGGACCGCAACCGGTGCGCGCGCCTCTCGCAAACGCCTTTCTTTCGCGGCTCGTAAAGGAATCTTCTGCGGCGTTTCGCTGCAGCGCGATATGAAAAGGCGCTAAAATCGCGGATTAGTGTGATAACAATGTTGGGGTCTAGCATGGCTGAAGCCGTAAAAAAACCAAGGCCCGAATTCCGTAACATCGGGATCGGTCAAATCGCGAAGTATCGCTTGCCGCTAGCAGGGAAGGTCTCGAT